>NZ_JAKEEB010000016.1 GCF_021462825.1 Streptomyces glomeratus
GCGATCTCGGTGACCCGGCGTCCCAGCCGCTTGCCGGTGCGCAGATAGAAGGGGACGCCCGCCCAGCGGCGGTTGTCCACCCCCAGCTTGACCGCGGCGTAGGTGTCGGTCTTCGACTGCGGGTCGATGCCCTCCTCCTGGAGGTACCCGATGACCTTCTCGCCGCCCTGCCAGCCGGCCGCGTACTGCCCGAACACCGTGGCGCGGCCGAGGTCCCTGGGCAGCCGGACGGCTCCGAGGACCTTGGTCTTCTCGGCGGCGAGCGCGTCCGCGTCGAAGGAGGAGGGCTCCTCCATGGCCGTGAGCGCCATCAGCTGGAGCAGGTGGTTCTGGATGACGTCCCGGGCGGCGCCGATGCCGTCGTAGTAGCCGGCCCGGCCGCCGATGCCGATGTCCTCCGCCATCGTGATCTGGACATGGTCGACGTACGACCTGTTCCAGACCGGCTCGAACAGCTGGTTGGCGAAGCGCAGCGCCAGGATGTTCTGGACGGTCTCCTTGCCCAGGTAGTGGTCGATGCGGAAGACCTGGTCCGGGGCGAAGACCTCGTGCACGACCTTGTTGAGCTCCTCGGCCGACTTCAGGTCGTGGCCGAAGGGCTTCTCGATGACGGCCCGGCGCCAGGAGCCCTCCGGGGGGTCGGCCAGGCCGTGCTTCTTCAGCTGCTGGATGACGACGGGGAAGGACCGCGGCGGCACCGAGAGGTAGAAGGCGAAGTTGCCTCCCGTGCCCTGGGCCTTGTCCAGCTCCTCGATGGTGGCGCGCAGCCGCTCGAACGCGTCGTCGTCGTCGAAGGTGCCCTGGACGAAGCGCATGCCCTGGATGAGCTGCTGCCAGACCTCCTCACGGAAGGGGGTGCGGGCGTGCTCCTTGACCGCGTCGTGGACCTCCTTCGCGAAGTCCTCGTCCTTCCATTCGCGGCGGGCGAAGCCGACGAGCGAGAAGCCCGGCGGCAGCAGGCCGCGGTTGGCCAGGTCGTAAACCGCAGGCATCAGCTTTTTACGTGACAAATCGCCCGTAACGCCAAAGATGACCAGGCCCGACGGCCCCGCGATACGCGGGAGCCGTCGGTCCGCGGCGTCACGAAGCGGGTTCGCTCCGTGTACGGATGTCAAGATCTCAGCCCTCCGAGGGGGCGAGGCGCTCGAGTTCCGCCTCGGTCGACTTCAGGAGGTCGTTCCAGGAGGCCTCGAACTTGTCGACGCCCTCGTCCTCCAGGAGCTGGACCACGTCGTCGTACGAGATCCCGAGCTTCTCGATCGCGTCGAGGTCGGCGCGCGCCTGCTCGTAGGTGCCGGTGATGGTGTCTCCGGTGATCTCGCCGTGGTCCTCGGTGGCCAGCAGGGTGGCCTCCGGCATGGTGTTCACCGTGTTCGGCGCCACCAGTTCCTCGACGTACATGGTGTCCTTGTAGGCCGGGTCCTTGACACCCGTGGACGCCCACAGCGGACGCTGCTTGTTGGCCTGCGCCTTGTCCAGGGCGTCCCAGCGGTCGCCGCTGAAGACCTCCTCGTACGCCTGGTAGGCGAGTCGCGCGTTGGCGACGGCCGCCTTGCCGCGCAGCGCCTTGGCCTCGGGGGTGCCGAGCGCCTCGATCCGCTTGTCGATCTCGGTGTCCACACGGGACACGAAGAAGGACGCCACCGAGTGGATCTTGGACAGGTCCAGGCCGCGCTCCTTGGCCTTCTCCAGGCCGGTCAGGTAGGCGTCCATGACCTTGCGGTAGCGGTCCAGCGAGAAGATCAGCGTGACGTTGACGCTGATGCCGTTGGCGATGGTCTCGGTGATCGCCGGGAGACCCGCCTCGGTGGCCGGGATCTTGATGAGCGTGTTCGGGCGGTCGACCAGCCAGGCCAGCTGCCTGGCCTCGGCGACGGTGGCCCGGGTGTTGTGCGCCAGGCGCGGGTCGACCTCGATCGACACGCGGCCGTCCTGACCCTGCGTGGCGTCGAAGACCGGACGCAGGATGTCGGCGGCGTCCCGGACGTCCGCCGTGGTGATCATGCGGATCGCCTCTTCGACCGTGACCTTGCGGGCGGCGAGGTCGGTGAGCTGCTGCTCGTAACCGTCGCCCGACGAGATCGCCTTCTGGAAGATCGTCGGGTTCGTGGTGACGCCCACCACGTGCTGCTGGTCGATCAGTTCGGCGAGGTTACCGGACGTGATCCGCTTGCGCGACAGGTCGTCCAGCCAGATCGCGACGCCTTCCTCGGAGAGGCGCTTGAGTGCGTCTGTCATGGGAAATGCATCTCCTACGTGTTGTATATGAGCGTCAGCGCTGGGCTGCGGCGATCGATTCCCGGGCGGCGGATGCGACGTTCTCGGGAGTGAATCCGAACTCGCGGAAGAGCACCTTTCCGTCGGCCGAAGCACCGAAGTGCTCCAGGGAAACGATGCGGCCCGCATCCCCGACGAAACGGTGCCAGGTGAGGCCGATCCCCGCCTCGACCGCGACCCGTGCCTTCACCGACGGCGGCAGGACGCTGTCCCGGTACCCCTGGTCCTGCTCCTCGAACCACTCCACCGACGGCATCGACACGACCCGCGTCGGGATGCCCTCGGCCTGGAGCTGCTCACGGGCCTCGACGGCCACATGCACCTCGGAACCGGTGGCGATGAGGATCACCCGGGGCTCGCCGCCCTCGGCCTCGGCCAGCACATAACCGCCGCGCACGGTGTCCTCGTTGGGCTCGTACGTGGGCACGCCCTGACGGGTCAGCGCGAGACCGTGCGGGGCGCCCTTGCCGAACTCCTTGGTCCAGCGGCGCATGATCTCGCGCCAGGCGATCGCGGTCTCGTTGGCGTCGGCCGGGCGGACGATGTTCAGGCCCGGGATGGCGCGCAGGCTGGCCAGGTGCTCGACGGGCTGGTGGGTCGGGCCGTCCTCGCCCAGACCGATGGAGTCGTGCGTCCACACGTACGTCACCGGCAGGTGCATCAGGGCCGACAGACGCACGGCGTTGCGCATGTAGTCGGAGAACACCAGGAAGGTGCCGCCGTAGACGCGGGTGTTGCCGTGCAGCGTGATGCCGTTCATCTCCGCGGCCATGGAGTGCTCACGGATACCGAAGTGGATCGTGCGCCCGTACGGCTCGGCCTCCGGCAGCGGGTTGTCCGCCGGCAGGAAGGAGCTGTTCTTGTCGATGGTGGTGTTGTTGGAGCCGGCCAGGTCGGCCGAGCCGCCCCACAGTTCGGGGATGATCGCGCCCAGGGCCTGGAGCACCTTGCCGGAGGCGGCGCGGGTGGCCACCGCCTTGCCCGCCTCGAAGACCGGGAGCTTCTCCTCCCAGCCCGTGGGCAGTTCGCCCTTGCTGATGCGGTCGAACTCGGCGGCGCGCTCCGGGTTGCCGGACCGCCACTCCTGGAGGCTCTTCTCCCACTCGGCCTTGGCCTCACGCCCCCGGTCCAGCGCCTTGCGGGTGTGCGCCAGGACCTCGTCCGCGACCTCGAAGTCCTTCTCGGGGTCGAAGCCGAGGACGCGCTTGGTGGCCGCGACCTCTTCCTCGCCCAGCGCGGAGCCGTGTGCCGCCTCGGTGTTCTGCGCGTTGGGGGCGGGCCAGGCGATGATCGAGCGCATCGCGATGAAGGACGGCCGGTCCGTGACCTTCTTGGCCTCCTCGATCGCGTCGTAGATCGCGTTCGGGTCCAGGTCGCCGTCCGGCTTCGGCGCCACGCGCTGCACATGCCAGCCGTACGCCTCGTACCGCTTGACCGTGTCCTCGGAGACCGCGGTCTCGGTGTCGCCCTCGATCGAGATGTGGTTGTCGTCCCACAGCAGGATCAGGTTGCCGAGCTTCTGGTGGCCGGCCAGCGAGGACGCCTCCGCGGAGATGCCCTCCTGAAGACAGCCGTCACCGGCGATGCAGTAGATGAAGTGGTCGAAGGGCGAAGCGCCCTGCGGGGCGTCCGGGTCGAACAGGCCGCGCTCGTAACGGGCGGCCATCGCCATGCCCACCGCGTTGGCCACACCCTGACCCAGCGGGCCGGTCGTCGTCTCCACACCCTTGGTGTGCCCGTACTCCGGGTGCCCCGGGGTCTTCGAGCCCCAGGTGCGGAACGTCTTCAGATCGTCCAGTTCCAGACCGAAACCGGCCAGGTAGAGCTGGGTGTAGAGGGTCAGGGACGAGTGGCCGGCGGACAGCACGAAGCGGTCGCGCCCCACCCAACCGGGATCCGCCGGGTCGTGGCGCATCACCTTCTGGAAGAGGGTGTAGGCGGCCGGAGCCAGGCTCATCGCCGTACCCGGATGGCCGTTACCGACCTTCTGTACGGCATCGGCGGCCAGGACGCGGGCGGTGTCCACGGCCCGCTGGTCCAACTCGGTCCACTCGAGGTCTGTGGTGGTCGGCTTGGTGCTCACCCTGAGTCAGGGCTCCTCTCCACATGTCGAATGCCGGTGCCCTGGGCGCCACCGGCCGCTGCTGAGCCTACCCCCGTGAGTACGTGCGTCTTTTCGAGTCATTCCAGACTGCCGGGAGTCGCCACGATCCGCCTCCCGACCGGCCGGAACGCTATTCGGCAAATGAATACGGGGCCGCTCATCCGACTGCTCAATCGAGCGGTACCCGGCTCGTGCTTTTCCCGCCTCTCGGCCGATCCGGCGGGTGCGCCCCGCAGCTCACGCGGGCACCGGGCGACGGCTCCAACACGACCCACCCCCGCGAAGGGCGGGCTCGGGGCAACGTCTAAAGTTGCGTGGGTACGCGCGAGCCTTTACCGCAAGTTCACAGCCCGGGCTCGCTGGGATGTCTCTGTCAGGGGTGTACGTGACGGCCGTCGAATCCCGTCCGCCGGGAGTGCTCGAAACGAGCAGCAGCCGGGGCCAGCGGCCGTTTGGGGCCCGTGTCAAGGCGTTCGTGGCGCTGACCAAGCCGCGGATCATCGAACTGCTCTTGATCACCACCGTCCCGGTGATGTTCCTCGCCCAGCAGGGCGTGCCGAGTCTGAGACTGGTGCTGCTCACCTGCATCGGCGGCTATCTCTCCGCGGGCGGCGCCAACGCGCTGAACATGTACATCGACCGCGACATCGACGCGCTCATGGAACGCACCTCGCAGCGTCCCCTGGTCACCGGCATGGTGAGCCCCCGTGAGTGCCTCGCCTTCGGTATCACGCTGGCGGTCGTCTCGACGCTGCTGTTCGGATTTACCGTCAACTGGCTGTCCGCCTGGCTGTCGCTCGGAGCGCTGCTCTTCTACGTCGTCGTCTACACGATGATCCTCAAGCGGCGTACGTCGCAGAACATCGTGTGGGGCGGCATCGCCGGCTGCCTGCCCGTCCTCATCGGCTGGTCGTCCGTCACCGACTCCCTTTCATGGGCGCCGGTCGTTCTCTTCCTCGTCATGTTCTTCTGGACGCCGCCGCACTACTGGCCGCTGTCCATGAAGGTGAAGGACGACTACGCGCGCGTGGGCGTGCCGATGCTGCCGGTCATCGCCTCCAACAAGGTGGTCGCCCGGCAGATCGTCGTCTACAGCTGGGTGATGGTCGCGGTGTCGCTGCTGCTCACCCCGCTCGGCTACACGGGATGGTTCTACACGGTGGTCGCCCTCGCGGCCGGCGGCTGGTGGCTGTGGGAGGCGCACGCGCTGCAGAACCGCGCGAAGGCGGAGACCACGGGCGTAAAACTGAAGGAGATGCGCCTCTTCCACTGGAGCATCACCTATGTCTCGCTGCTGTTCGTCGCGGTGGCCGTCGACCCCTTCCTGCGGTAGCGAGCGAAGCCGAGAGGCCGGGGGAGCGTGGTCAAAGCCACGCACCCCTCCCGTCGCCGTTTGATCTACTCGTCGGTAGCATCCTGGCCATGGCAGACACGCAGCAGGTTGACGAGGCCATCGGGGCCAAGCAGGCCGCCAAGGCCGAGCGCAGGGCGGCCCGGCTCGCCAAGGAGATCAACGCCTTCGCCAAGGCGCACGGCGGTGCCGAGGGCCAGGTGGCGTACATCGGGGAGCGCGGCGCCCGGATCGTGCTCGTCGGCGAGGACGGCGGCTGGGGCGACCTCGTCGCGCCGACGTACGACATCGCCGAGAAGGCGGTGCAGAAGGCCGGAATCACCGTCCACGAGGCCTTCGACGGCGAGTTCGCGGGCAAGGTGAAGACCGGCCCGTACGAGTGGACGCGGATGGCGGGGATCCAGGTGGGCGGCAAGCGAACCGCCTGAGAGCAACACTTCACGCCGGTTCACCCGTTAGGACCTTCGAAGGAACGGTCCAGTCGCGGGGAGTCCGGATGATCGAAACGCCGTCCCTGGTGGACCAGTACTGCCACGGCGTGCTCCGCACCGAGCTGGGCCTCGGCACGTTCGAGGCCCACCTCGCCCGCACCGAGGGGCCGCCCGCCGCCGGCACCACCCTCTTCGACACCCAGACCGGTTTCGCCGTACGCCGCTGGTGCCCGCCGCTGCTCGGCCTGGAACCGCACTGCCCGCCCGCTCGCTATCTGGCCCGGCGCCGCGAACTCGGCGTCCTGGAGGCGGGGCGCAGACTGCTGCGGGGCAGCGGCATCACCACCTATCTGGTCGACACCGGGCTGCCCGGCGATCTGACCGGGCCCGCCGAGATGGCGTCGGCGGGGGACGCCGAGGCGCATGAGATCGTCCGCCTGGAGCTGCTCGCCGAGCAGGTGGCCGACACCTCCGGCACGGTCGAGGCGTTTCTCGCCAATCTCGCCGAGTCGATCCACGGGGCGGCGGCGCACGCGGTGGCGTTCACCTCCCTCGCGGGTGTACGGCACGGTCTGGCGCTGGCGCCGGAGCCGCCGGGGCCGGGAGAGGTGCGGGGCGCGGCCGGCCGCTGGCTCGCCGGCCGCCGGGTGGGCGGCGCCCTGGCGGATCCGGTTCTGCTCCGTCATCTGCTGTGGAGCGCGGTGGCCTCGGGCCGCCCGATCCAGCTCCACGCGGGGCTCGGCGAACCGGGCCTGCGCATCGACCGCACCGACCCGGTCCTGCTCACCGACTTCGTACGCGCCACGGCCGGGCTCGGCACGGACCTGGTGCTGCTGCACGGCTATCCGTACCACCGGCACGCGGCGCATCTGGCGGGGGTGTTCCCGCATGTGTACGCCGACCTGGGCGCGGCGCTCGCCCGCACGGGGGCCCGGGCCGTAGCCGTCCTGGCGGAACTCCTGGAACTGGCCCCCTTCGGCAAGCTCCTCTTCTCCAGCGGCGCCCACGGCCTGCCCGAGCTGCATGTGATCGGCGCCCGCCTGTTCCGCGAGGCGCTCTCCCGGGTGCTGGGCGGCTGGGTCTCCGAGGGCGCATGGTCGCTGGAGGACGCACAGCGGGTGGCGGAGATGATCGCCGCGGGCAACGCCCGGCGGGTGTACGGCCTGACATGATCCGTGCGCCCGTGAGCAGGGCGGTGTGCGGGCCCGACTGCCCGTACCCCCGTCAGGCGGCCGGGAGCGGTGCGCGCGGTGGCTCCCGGCCTTCCCGACTCACGCCGCCGTAAGGGCCGACTCCGCCGAGGGACCCGGAAGTCCCGCCGTCACCTCGGGGCGCTCACGCAGCGACAGCAGCACCCGCAGCACCCCTATCCACACCAGGCAGGACCCGAACATGTGCAGCGCCACCAGCAGCTCCGGCAGATGCGTGAAGTACTGCACATAGCCGATCACACCCTGGCCCAGCAGGATCAGGAACAGATCGCGTGTGCGGTGCAGCGGGCCCTTGGGCGCGTCGACCGCCCTGAGGACGAACCAGAGAGCGAAGGTCAGCGTCACCACGATCCACGCGAGCACGGCATGCAGCTTGGCGACGGTCTCCCAGTCGATGTCGATGCGCGCGACCTCCCTGGAGTCGCCCGCGTGCGGTCCCGCACCCGTGACCACCGTGCCCACCGCGATCAGCAGCGCCGAGGCTGTCACGAGGAACCACACCAGCTGCTGCACGGCCTTGCCGACCAGCGGGCGGGGCTCCCCGTCCCCTTCCCGGGTGCGCTGCCACATGACCGCGGCCACGGTGATGAGCGCGGTGGAGAGCAGGAAGTGCGCGGCGACGGTGTACGGGTTGAGGCCGACGAGCACCACGATCCCACCGAGGACCGCGTTGCTCATGACGATCCAGAACTGCGCCCAGCCGAGCCGCGTGAGGCCCCGTCGCCACGGCTTCTGCGAGCGGGCGGCGACGATCGCCCAGCCGACCGCCGCGCACAGCACGTACGTCAGCATGCGGTTGCCGAACTCGATGGCGCCGTGCACGCCCATGGCGCTGGTCGTGGTCAGCGAGTCGTCCGTGCACTGCGGCCAGGTCGGGCAGCCGAGCCCGGAGCCGGTCAGGCGTACGGCACCGCCGGTGACCACGATGACCACCGACATGACGAGCGCGGCGAGCGCCGCCCGCCTGACCGTCCGGGGATCGGGGGTCCAGCGTGCGGCGATGAAGGCGAGCGGGTTGCGCACGGCCGCTACGGCATCGGCGCGGGTCACGTTTGGCACGCCCTTCATGGTAGGGGTCCGCTTGTGCACGCTTTCACGAGGGGTCGGCCTCCCGCAGGCGGCAGCGTCACCCCCGCGGCTCTCGGGTGTCACTCCCAGCGGAAGAACCGGCCCGCCGCGGCCAGCCCGGCGACGGCCCACACCGCGAGGATCCCCAGGTCGCCCCAGGGCGTGCCCGCCCCGTGCTGGAGCACGTCCCGCAGGCCGTCCGACAGGGCGGAGATCGGGAGCAGGCCCAGCACGTCCTGGGCGCCGGGGGGGAACTTGTCCAGCGGCACGATCACACCGCCGCCGACGAGCAGCAGCAGGAAGACCAGGTTGGCGGCGGCCAGGGTCGCCTCCGCCTTCAGCGTGCCGGCCATCAGCAGGCCGAGACCGGAGAAGGCCGCCGTACCGAGGACCAGCAGGAGCAGGACGGCGAGCGGGTTGCCGTGCGGCGACCAGCCCAGCGCGAGGGCGATGACCGTCAGCAGGACCACCTGGAGGACCTCGGTCACCAGGACGGAGGCCGTCTTCGCGGTCATCAGCCCCCAGCGGGGCAGCGGCGAGGAGGCGAGCCGCTTCAGCACGCCGTAGCGGCGCTCGAACCCGGTCGCGATGGCCTGTCCCGTGAACGCGGTGGACATCACGGCGAGCGCGAGGATGCCGGGAGCGAGGAAGTCGACGGCCTTGCCGGCGCCGGTGTCCACGACGTCGACGGAGCTGAAGAGGACCAGCAGCAGCGTCGGGATGACGACCGTCAGGAGCAGCTGCTCGCCGTTGCGCAGCAGCATCCTCGTCTCGAGCGCGGCCTGCGCCGCGATCATCCGCGGCAGCGGCGCGGCACCGGGCTCGGGGGTGTAGGTACCGGCGCTGGTCATGAGCGCAACTCCTTGCCCGTCGGCTCCAGGCTGTGTCTTCCCGGGGGGCGACCCCCGGACCCCCGGCCGAAGGCCCCGCATGCCGCCGTCATGAGCGCAACTCCTTGCCCGTCAGCTCCAGAAAGACGTCTTCGAGGGTGTGCCGTTCGACGGAGATCCGGTCCGGCATCACCCCGTGCTGGGCGCACCAGGAGGTGACCGTGGCCAGCAGCTGCGGGTCGACCTTGCCGACGACCCGGTACGCGCCCGGCGTCAGCTCCGCCGCCGTGCAGTCCGCGGGGAGGGCCTTGAGCAGGGACCCCAGGTCGAGGCCCGGGCGGCCGGTGAAGCGCAGCGTGTTCTCGGCACCCCCGCGGCACAGTTCCTCGGGGGACCCCTGGGCGATGACCCGGCCGGCGTCGATGATCGCGACGTCGTCGGAGAGCTGCTCGGCCTCGTCCATGAAGTGGGTCGTCAGGATCACGGAGACGCCGTCGGTTCGCAGATCGCGTACGAGGTCCCAGGTGGCCCGGCGGGCCTGCGGGTCCAGGCCGGCGGTGGGCTCGTCCAGGAAGACCAGTTCCGGGCGGCCCACCACGGCCATCGCCAGTGCGAGCCGCTGCTGCTGGCCGCCGGACAGCCGCCGGTACGGCGTCCGTCCGCAGCTGCCGAGCCCCAGCCGCTCGATGAGCGTGTCCACGTCCAGGGGGTGTGCGTGCAGCTTCGCGATGTGGCGGAGCATCTCGTCGGCGCGGGCGCTCGCGTAGACGCCGCCGGACTGGAGCATCACGCCGATGCGGGGGCGCAGCGCGGCGGCGTCGCGGACCGGGTCGAGGCCGAGGACGCGCACCGTTCCCGAGTCCGGCCGCCGGTATCCCTCGCAGGTCTCGACGGTGGTCGTCTTTCCCGCCCCGTTGGGTCCGAGTACGGCGGTGACACCCGGCCGGGCCACCAGGTCGAGGCCGTTCACCGCGGTCTTCGTGCCGTACCGCTTCACCAGGGACTGCACCTGGATGACCGGCTCACTTCGCATGGGTCCAGAGTCTAGGTAGGCGCGCCGGGCACCGGAGCGGGGGGTCCGAAAACTACTCGTCGCGTGGCCGGTGCACGCCCAGCCACCGCTCGGCGTAGGCCACCGCGTCCGCCACCGGGAAGAGCCGGGCGTCGGCCGCGCCCACCTTCCCGCGGACCACCGGACGGTCCCGCTCGAAGTCGTGGCCCAGCTCGTCGAACCGCTCGGAGGTGATCGAGACCTCGGTCACCTCCTCCCAGCCGTCCGGTCCGGGCCGTCCCACCCGGACCAGGGGCGAGGGGGTCCGGTACTCGGCCAGATGGAAGCTGGTGCAGGTGTCGTAGCCCGCGCCCAGCAGGAGGACGCGTGCTGCCATCGCCTCCAGCCGCGCCAGCGGGCTCCGCTCTCCGAGCCGGCAGTCGGTGGCGTGTCCGGCGACCACCTCCGCCGCCCGCGCTCCGACGGCCGCGAACGAGGTCTGCGGGTGAGCGCTGCGCAGCGCGCCGGGCCATCCGCGGACCGTCTCCGGTATCACGCCGACCCCGCGCGAGGGGGTGACGAGCGGGTCGTAGGCGGGCATCGTGGCGCGGATCGTGTCCCACCACTCCTCGGGTACCGGCGGACGGGCCCACAGGGCCGGGTCCGAAAGGTCTCCCGACTGGGTGGGGACGACCAGCGTGCCGTCCGGCCCGAGGGCGTCGAGCAGTCCCCCGACGACCGCGACGGCGCCACCGCAGACCCAGCCGAGCGCGCTGAGCGAGGAGTGCACGAGGAGGGTCTCACCGGGCTGGACGCCGAGGGTGCGCAGCCGGCTGAAAACCGTGTCCCGTGTGACAAGAGGGCCGGTCGGAGGGGGTGTGGGCATGGTCCGGGAGTCTCCCGGAGGCCGCCTGGAACCGCCACCCGTTTGATCGATCACAGATCGTTTGCGCAGGTCACCTTAGGTATGCCTAAGTGATGTACCGCACCGGCGGGCGGTCCGGACGTCGCTTGTCAGCCTCCGAGGAATTACGCAACAATGGCGTTGTGAAAAACGTCGGCGAGGCTCGGGAGACCCCTACGGGGACCCCTCAGGAGGAACTCGCGACCGGGGAGCGCTCCACGCGCAACCGGGTCGCGCGGTCCATCCTGGACCACGGCCCGTCGACCGTCGCCGACCTGGCCGGACGGCTGGGGCTCACCCAGGCGGCCGTACGACGTCACCTGGACGCCCTGGTCGCGGACGACGTCGTCCAGCCGCGTGAGCAGCGTGTGTACGGGGCGCGTACGCGAGGCCGCCCCGCCAAGGTCTTCGCGCTCACCGACTGCGGCCGGGACGCCTTCGACCAGTCGTACGACAAGCTCGCCGCGGACGCCCTGCGCTGGATCAGGGAGCGGTTCGGCGGGGACGAGGCCGTCGTCGCCTTCGCCCGCGCGAGGCTCGCCGAGCAGGCGACCGCCTACCGCCGGGCCATCGAGGCCGCCGACCCCGATCAGCGGACCGAAGCACTGGCCAGGGCCCTGAGTGCGGACGGGTACGCTGCTACGGCGCGCAGCGCCCCGGTCGGCGAGCAGCTGTGCCAGCACCACTGCCCGGTCGCCCATGTCGCGGAACAGTTCCCGCAGCTGTGCGAGGTCGAGACGGAGATCTTCTCCGAGCTGCTCGGCACGCACGTCCAGCGACTGGCGACGATCGCGCACGGCGACGGCGTCTGCACGACGTTCATCCCCAAGGCGCCTCGAGCGACCGAACCCCCGAAGATTTCCGAGACCACCCACAACGCATCTGCCAGCACGGCCGGGAGGAACCCCGCATGACTCTCCCCACGGAGACTGCCCACCCCGAACTCGAGGGCCTGGGCAAGTACGAATACGGCTGGGCCGACTCCGACGAGGCCGGTGCCGCGGCGAAGCGCGGTCTGAGCGAAGAGGTCGTCCGTGACATCTCCGGCAAGAAGTCCGAGCCGGAGTGGATGACCAAGCTGCGCCTCAAGGGCCTGCGGCTCTTCGAGAAGAAGCCCATGCCGAACTGGGGCTCGGACCTGTCGGGCATCGACTTCGACAACATCAAGTACTTCGTGCGCTCCACGGAGAAGCAGGCGGAGTCCTGGGAGGACCTGCCCGAGGACATCAAGAACACGTACGACAAGCTCGGCATCCCCGAGGCGGAGAAGCAGCGCCTCGTGGCCGGTGTCGCGGCCCAGTACGAGTCGGAGGTCGTCTACCACCAGATCCGTGAGGACCTGGAGGAGCAGGGCGTCATCTTCCTCGACACCGACACCGCGCTGAAGGAGCACCCGGAGCTCTTCAAGGAGTACTTCGGGACCGTCATCCCGGCCGGTGACAACAAGTTCGCCTCGCTGAACACCGCCGTGTGGTCCGGCGGCTCCTTCATCTACGTGCCGCCGGGTGTGCACGTGGAGATCCCGCTCCAGGCCTACTTCCGCATCAACACGGAGAACATGGGCCAGTTCGAGCGGACCCTGATCATCGTCGACGAGGGTGCCTATGTGCACTACGTCGAGGGCTGCACGGCCCCGATCTACAAGTCGGACTCGCTGCACTCCGCGGTCGTCGAGATCATCGTCAAGAAGAACGCCCGCTGCCGCTACACGACCATCCAGAACTGGTCGAACAACGTCTACAACCTGGTCACCAAGCGTGCCGTGGCCTACGAGGGCGCGACCATGGAGTGGATCGACGGCAACATCGGCTCCAAGGTGACGATGAAGTACCCGGCCGTCTACCTGATGGGTGAGCACGCCAAGGGCGAGACGCTGTCCATCGCCTTCGCCGGTGAGGGCCAGCACCAGGACGCCGGCTCCAAGATGGTCCACATGGCGCCGAACACCTCGTCCAACATCGTCTCCAAGTCGGTGGCGCGGGGCGGTGGCCGTACCTCCTACCGTGGCCTGGTCGAGATCGGCGAGGGCGCCGCGGGTTCCAAGTCCAACGTGCTGTGCGACGCGCTGCTCGTCGACACCATCTCCCGCTCGGACACCTATCCCTACGTGGACGTCCGCGAGGACGACGTGTCCATGGGCCACGAGGCGACCGTCTCCAAGGTCTCCGAGGACCAGCTCTTCTACCTGATGAGCCGTGGCCTCTCCGAGTTCGAGGCGATGGCGATGATCGTGCGCGGCTTCGTCGAGCCGATCGCCAAGGAGCTGCCGATGGAGTACGCGCTGGAGCTCAACCGGCTGATCGAGCTGCAGATGGAAGGCGCGGTCGGCTGACGACCGTCCTCGTCCGCAGCAGGCGGCCCGCCTTTCCGGGGCGGGCCGTGGGTCACCACTGACTTAGGAAGAGAGCACAACGACAGCCATGGCTGAGGCCCAGAACTCCCCCACGCTCGGCTCCGCTCGCGCGGGGGGACCCCCACCGGTGGGCAGCACCACCACCGGCTCGATCGCGGTCGCCGCGGAGTCGACCGTCGCCACCCGTATGAGCGCGCCGCCGTCCTTCGACGTGACGGACTTCCCGGTGCCGCACGGCCGCGAGGAGGAATGGCGGTTCACCCCGCTGGAGCGCCTGCGCGGCCTGCACGACGGCACCGCCGTCGCGAACGGCGACGGCGTGAAGGTGACCGTCGAGGCCCCCGAGGGCGTCACCGTCGAGACCGTCGGCCGTGACGACGCCCGTCTGGGCAAGGCGGGCGCCCCGGTGGACCGCGTCGCCGCCCAGGCGTACTCCGCCTTCGAGAAGGCCTCGGTCGTGACCGTCCCCAAGGAGACCGTCCTCACCGAGCCGATCCGCATCGCCGTGCAGGGCCAGGGCGGGACCGCCTACGGCCACCAGGTGATCGAGCTGGGCGCCTTCGCCGAGGCCGTCGTCGTCATCGACCACACCGGTGACGCGGTGCTCGCCGCCAACGTCGACTACCTCCTGGGCGACGGCGCCAAGCTGACCGTCGTCTCCGTCCAGGACTGGGACGACAAGGCGGTGCACGCTGCGCAGCACAACGCGCTCGTCGGCCGGGACGCCTCCTTCAAGTCGGTCGTCGTGACCTTCGGCGGCGACGTGGTGCGTCTGCACCCGCGGGTGACCTACGCGGGCACCGGCGCCGAGGCCGAGCTCTTCGGGCTCTACTTCACCGACAAGGGCCAGCACCAGGAGCACCGGCTCTTCGTCGACCACAACACCCCGCACTGCAAGTCGAACGTCGTCTACAAGGGCGCGCTCCAGGGCGACGACGCGCACGCCGTGTGGATCGGTGACGTGCTCATCGAGGCCAAGGCCGAGGGCACGGACACGTACGAGATGAACCGCAACCTCGTGCTGACCGACGGCGCCCGCGTCGACTCGGTCCCCAACCTGGAGATCGAGACCGGCGAGATCGTCGGCGCCGGCCACGCCAGCGCCACCGGCCGCTTCGACGACGAGCAGCTCTTCTACCTGATGGCCCGCGGTATCCCGGAGCACGAGGCCCGCCGTCTGGTGGTCCGCGGCTTCTTCGCCGAGCTGGTCCAGCAGATCGGTGTCGCGGACATCGAGGAGCGGCTGATCGCCAAGATCGAAGAGGAGCTGGAGGCGTCGGTCGCATGACTGACTCGTCGAAGTTCGTACGCGTCTGTGGCCTGAGCGAGCTGGAGGAGGACACCCCGAAGCGGGTGGAGATCGACGGCACGCCGATCTCGGTCGTGCAGACCGAGGGCGAGGTGTTCGCGATCAACGACATCTGCTCGCACGCCAACGTCTCGCTGTCCGAGGGCGAGGTCGACGACTGCCACATCGAGTGCTGGCTGCACGGCTCGCGCTTCGACCTCCGTTCCGGCAAGCCCGACGCCCTTCCCGCGACGCGCCCCGTCCCCGTATACCCCGTAAAGATCGAAGGGGACGACGTGCTCGTCTCCCTCACCCAGGAGTCCTGAGGCACCCATGGCAACGCTTGAAATCCGAGACCTGCACGTCACCGTCGAGGCCGACAACGCCACGAAGGAGATCCTCAAGGGCGTCGACCTCACCGTGAAGCAGGGCGAGACGCACGCCATCATGGGCCCCAACGGCTCCGGCAAGTCGACCCTCGCCTACTCGCTCGCGGGTCACCCCAAGTACACGATCACCGGCGGAACCGTCACCCTCGACGGCGAGGACGTCCTGGAGATGTCCGTCGACGAGCGCGCCCGCGCGGGCCTGTTCCTGGCCATGCAGTACCCGGTCGAGGTCCCCGGCGTCTCCGTCTCCAACTTCCTGCGCACCTCCGCCACCGCGATCCGGGGCGAGGCCCCGAAGCTGCGCACCTGGGTGAAGGAGGTCAAGGAGACCATGGAGCGTCTCCACATGGACCCCTCCTTCGCCGAGCGCAACGTCAACGAGGGCTTCTCCGGCGGTGAGAAGAAGCGCCACGAGATCCTCCAGCTCGAACTGCTCAAGCCGAAGATCGCGATCCTCGACGAGACCGACTCGGGGCTGGACGTGGACGCACTCCGCATCGTCTCCGAGGGCGTCAACCGCGTGCGCGAGTCCGGCGAGGTCGGCACCATGCTGATCACGCACTACACGCGCATCCTGCGCTACATCAAGCCCGACCACGTCCACGTGTTCGCCGGCGGCCGTATCGTCGAGTCCGGCGGCCCCGAGCTCGCGGACAAGCTGGAGAACGAGGGCTACGAGGCATACGTGAAGGGTGGCGCATCCGCGTGACACAGCTGCCGGGCCTCCTCGACACCGAGGCACTCCGCAAGGACTTCCCGATCCTGGACCGGGTGCTCCACGACGGCAAGAAGCTCGTGTACCTGGACAACGCGGCGACCTCGCAGACGCCGCGCCAGGTGCTCGACGTGCTCTCCGAGTACTACGAGCAGCACAACGCCAACGTCCACCGTGGTGTGCATGTGCTCGCCGAGGAGGCCACGGCGCTGTACGAGGGCGCGCGTGACAAGGTCGCCGAGTTCATCAACGCGCCGAGCCGCGACGAGGTGATCTTCACCAAGAACGCCTCCGAGTCGCTCAACCTCGTGGCGAACATGCTCGGCTGGGCCGACGAGCCCTACCGGGTGGACCGCGACACCGAGATCGTCATCACGGAGATGGAGCACCACTCCAACATCGTGCCGTGGCAGCTGCTCGCGCAGCGCACGGGCGCGAAGCTGAAGTGGTTCGGCCTCACCGACGACGGCCGGCTCGATCTGTCGAACATCGACGAGATCATCACGGAGAAGACGAAGATCGTCTCCTTTGTGCTGGTGTCCAACATCCTCGGCACGGTCAACCCGGTCGACGCGATAGTCCGCCGGGCCCAGGAGGTTGGCGCGCTGGTCTGCGTCGACGCGTCGCAGGCCGCGCCGCACATGCCGCTGGACGTCCAGGCCCTCCAGGCCGACTTCGTGGCCTTCACCGGCCACAAGATGTGCGGTCCCACGGGTATCGGCGTCCTCTGGGGCCGTCAGGAGCTGCTGGAGGACCTTCCTCCGTTCCTGGGCGGCGGAGAGATGATCGAGACGGTGTCGATGCACTCGTCGACGTACGCCCCCGCCCCGCACAAGTTCGAGGCGGGCACCCCGCCGATCGCGCAGGCGGTCGGTCTGGGCGCGGCGATCGACTATCTGACCTCGATCGGCATGGACAAGATCCTCTCCCATGAGCACGCGCTCACCGAGTACGCGGTGAAGCGGCTGGGCGAGGTGCCCGACCTGAGGATCATCGGCCCCACCACGGCCGAGGACCGAGGCGCGGCGATCTCCTTCACGCTGGGCGACATCCACCCGCACGACGTGGGCCAGGTCCTCGACGAACAGGGCATCGCGGTGCGCGTGGGTCACCACTGCGCGCGGCCGGTGTGCCTCCGTTACGGAATTCCTGCGACCACGCGAGCGTCGTTCTATCTGTACTCCACGCCGACCGAGATCGACGCACTGGTCGAGGGGCTGGAGCACGTACGGAACTTCTTCGGCTGAAGGGCGTGAGCTGAGACCGTGAAGCTTGACTCCATGTACCAGGAAGTCATCCTCGACCACTACAAGCACCCGCACGGGCGGGGCTTGCGGGATGGCGACGCCGAGGTGCACCACGTGAACCCGACGTGCGGCGACGAGATCACCCTTCGCGTGAAGTACGACGGCACGACGATCAAGGACGTCTCGTACGAGGGCCAGGGCTGCTCCATCAGCCAGGCCTCGGCCTCCGTGCTGAACGAACTCCTCGTCGGCAAGGACCTGGCCGATGCGCAGAAGGTCCAGGAGACCTTCCTGGAGCTGATGCAGTCCAAGGGGCGGATCGAACCCGACGACGCGATGGAGGACATCCTGGAGGACGCGGTCGCGTTCGCGGGTGTCTCCAAGTACCCGGCACGGGTCAAGTGCGCCCTCCTGAGCTGGATGGCGTGGAAGGACGCGACGGCCCAGGCGCTGGGCGGCGCCGACGCCGAAAGGAAGACGGCATGAGCGACACCGTGGAGATGAAGCCGGCCTCGGAGGAGGAGCTCCGTGAGGCCCTGATGGACGTCGTCGACCCCGAGCTGGGCATCGACGTCGTCAATCTCGGCCTGATCTACGGCATCCACATCGACGAGGCGGCGAACATCGCCACCGTCGACATGACCCTGACCTCCGCGGCCTGTCCGCTGACGGACGTCATCGAGGACCAGGCGAAGTCCGCCACGGACGGTCTTGTCAGCGAGCTGCGGATCAACTGGGTCTGGATGCCGCCGTGGGGTCCCGACAAGATCACGGATGACGGACGCGAGCAGCTTCGGGCGCTCGGCTTCAACGTCTGAGATCCCCTGGCCCTCCCCGGCTGTGAGGAAAACGGCGACGCCCCCTGCGGGCGTCGCCGTTTCTCGTGACGGGGTCTCAGCACGGTTTCAGAGAGCGGTTTCCGGCTGTTTCCGAGCTTGTGTACGGCCGTACATATCGATGCGTACACTTGTCCCCATGGGATACGCGTTCCTCGCGGGGGCCATCGCCGCCGAAGTCGTCGCCACCACCGCCATGAAGTACAGCGAGAGCTTCAGCAGGCTGGGGCCGTCGCTGCTGACCCTGCTCGGGTACGTGGTCTCCTTCGCGCTGCTCGCCCGGACCCTGAAGACCGTGTCGATAGGCACGGCCTACGCGATCTGGTCGGGGGTCGGCACCGCGACCGTCGCCGCGATCGGGCTGGTCCTCTTCGGCGAGGGCCTCGGCCTGGCGAAGATCGCCGGGATCGTGCTGATCGTCGGCGGGGTCGTGGTCCTGAACCTGGGAGGTGCTCACTGATGCCCCGGCGCTACGACCCCGAGCGGCGGCAGCGGATCGTGGACGCGGCGATCCGGGTGGTGGGGAAGAAGGGCCTGGCCGGACTGAGTCACCGCTCAGTCGCCGCCGAGGCGGACGTGCCGCTCGGCTCCACGACGTACCACTTCGCGACCCTCGACGAGCTCACGGTCGCCGCGCTCAGGCAGGCCAACGAGGGATTCGCCAAGGTGCTCGCCGCGAGCGGACTGCTGGAGGACACCGACGGCGACCTCGCCGGTGACCTCGCCCGGGCCCTGGGGGAGTGGCTGGGCGGCGACCGTACGGGGGTCGAGCTCGAGTACGAGCTGTATCTCGCGGCCCTGCGGCGCCCCGTCCTGCGCCCCGTCGCCGCGGCATGGACGGAGGAGACCGCCGAGCGGCTGGCCCGGCGCACGGACCCGGTCACCGCGCGGGCGCTGCTCGCGCTGATGGACGGGATCTGTCTCCAGGTGCTGCTGACGGGGGCTGCCTACGACGAGCGGTACGCCCGGGAGGTCCTGGCACGGGTGATTCCATGACCAGGTGCCGCGTGCGGCCGGCCGCACGGTCGCCCGGCACGTGAGACGCCTCGTTCACCGGTTCGCCCGCGCGCCCCCCGCCACGTTAGGTTTCCCTCATGACCGACACGACTGCTCCCCGCACCACCGGTGCCGTGGCCGCCGGCCTCGCCACCATCGCCGCCGACGGCACCGTTCTCGACACCTGGTTCCCCGCGCCCGAACTGGCCGCCGAGCCCGGCCCGTCCGGCACCGAGCGGCTGTCTCCCGAGCGAGCCGTGGAACTGCTCGGCGAAGAAGCCGCGCGGGCGATGGGCCCGGACGCCCGTCGGGGCGTCGATGTGGTCGCGGTCCGCACGGTCATCGCCTCCGTCGACGACAAGCCGATCGACGCGCACGACGTCTACCTGCGTCTGCACCTGCTCTCGCACCGCCTGGTCAGGCCGCACGGCCAGAGCCTGGACGGGATTTTCGGCTTCCTCGCCAATGTGGCCTGGACCTCGCTCGGCCCGGTCGCCGTCGACGACATCGAGAAGGTGCGCCTCAACGCCCGCGCCGAGGGCCTGCACCTCCAGGTGACCTCCATCGACAAGTTCCCGCGCATGACGGACTACGTCGCCCCGAAGGGCGTTCGCATCGCCGACGCCGACCGGGTGCGCCTCGGCGCCCACCTCGCCGAGGGCACGACGGTCATGCACGAGGGCTTCGTGAACTTCAACGCCGGCACGCTCGGCACCTCCATGGTCGAGGGCCGCATCTCGGCGGGCGTCGTGGTCGGCGACGGCTCGGACATCGGCGGCGGCGCCTCCACCATGGGCACGCTCTCCGGCGGCGGCAACGTGATCATCTCCATCGGCGAGCGGTGCCTGATCGGCGCCGAGGCGGGCGTCGGCATCGCCCTCGGCGACGAGTGCGTCATCGAGGCCGGCCTGTACGTCACCGCCGGGACCCGGGTGACGATGCCCGACGGCCAGATCGTCAAGGCCCGCGAACTCTCCGGCGCCTCCAACATCCTCTTCCGCCGCAACTCGGTCACGGGCGCGGTCGAGGCCCGCCCGAACAACGCGGTCTGGGGCGGCCTGAACGAGATCCTGCACAGCCACAACTGACCATCGGCGGCCGTGACCTGCGGCCGCGTCGTCGGTCAGCGTCCCGGCCCGCCGCCGCGCTGTCCGCAGTGGTCGGCGTCGGTCGGCGAGCGCCCTTCCACGGCCCCGAGACGGCCCGGAAGGGCGTTCGCCGTCCGCCCCGGACCGCGGCCGCCGTTTTTCGGATGCCGCGGGGCGCCTCACCATGGTGGGATGCGCCGCATGAGTGACTCACTGCGCGCCCGTATCGAGCGCTACTACGCCACTGTGCCGCTGCTGTTCGCCGAGGCCGAAGAGTGGGGTCCCCTGAGGCTGTTCGTACGCAGGGAACCGGGCGCCCCCTACTACGGCGGTCCGGGCCATGCTCAGCCAACCGAGGAGGGTGGCGCGACGGTCAGCGCCGCCGACATCGCCCGGGTGCGCGCCCGGCAGCGCGAACTCGGCGTTCCGGAAGCCTTCGAGTGGCTTGCCGAGGCGGTACCGGACCTTCGCTCCCGGATCGAGCACGCGGGACTGCCGGTGGAAGAACGACCGCTGATGGTCCTCGACCCGCATCGCCCGGTCCCCCCGCAGCCCCTGCCGGAGGGCGTCACGCTCCGGGTGCTGACCGCTGACGACCCGGTCCTGCCCGCGGCCCTGGCCCTTCCGCGACTGGCCTTCGCCGAGGCGGGCACCGCGGTGGGCGCGGCGGGCCGGGCGGAACTGTCGGCGGTGGCCGGGGAACTGACCGCGGACGGAACGGTCGACACGATCCGTCCCGCCCTCCGCGCCGGACACAAGACACTCATCGCCGCCCTCGACCCGGACGGCACCCCCCTCGCCGTCGGCCATTACCACCCGGCGGACGGCGCCACCGAGATCGGCGGCATCGGCACCCTGCCCGTCGCTCGCCGCCAGGGCCTGGCCGCCGCCGTCGCCGCAGCTCTGTCCACCCACGCCCGCGACCGAGGCGTGCACACCGTCTTCCTCGCCTACGCGCAGGACGCCGTCGCCCGCATATACACCCGGCTGGGCTTCCGTCCTGCCCACACCACCCTTCTCATCGCCAACCAACCCGCACGGTCGTAGGCGGGGGCGGTCACGCCGTCACGGAGGCCGCGAACTCCGTCAGTGCCGCGAAGTCGTCCCCGCGCAGCCCGATCCGCGGGTTCACATGGTGCAGCAGGGCCGGCCCCGGGTGGTGGGCGGCGACGTAGTCCTCGTCCGCCGGGCTCTGCTCGTCGTCCACCCAGGCGAAGGGGCGGCCCCCGGCGTACGCCACGATCGCCTCGGTCTTCCAGTGCACGCTGTCCGGGCGCAGTGCGAACAGTCCCGCGCCGAAGTCGACGTAGGGCAGCTCCGGCAGGCCGATCACCGGGCCGATCCAGCGGTTGGCGGCGTCCATCCACGTGGTCGCCCAGCACAGGTCGAAGCCCAGCGTGAGCAGCGCCGCGCCGTGCTCGGGGTTCAGCCACACGCGCAGGGCCCGCCCAGGGTGCAGGGAGACCCTGATCGTCGTATAGCCCGCAGGGCGCCGCTCGGGCTGGGCCGCCCACGGGTTGAGCGGGCCGTCGACGTCGAGGAAGAGCAGGGGCCGGTCCACGCGGCCACCGTACGGCACCAACGGCACACGTCCGACTGCATTTTGAGGCCGGGGCCGTGGCGGCGGGCGGTCCCGCGCGCCACAAGTGATCAGCCGCTCGTGAGCCGCTCGTACGCCCTCAGCAACCCGTCGACCGCCTCGCGGCCGGCGGGTCGCAGCGGTGCGCGGACCGGGCCCGAGGGCAGGCCGAGTGCGCCGAGCAGTGCCTTGGCCGTCACCGTGCCGGGCAGTCCCGCAGCCATCATCGCCTCGATCAGAGGCGTGGCCCGGTGCTGAAGCCGGGCGGCTCCCGCGGTGTCGCCCGCGTCGAACGCGTCCAGCACGGACCGCATCCGGCGCGGGGCGACGTTCGCCACCGTGCTGACGTAGCCCGCGGCGCCCACCGCGTACAGCGCGAGAATGTGTTCGTCGCAGCCGGCGTAGTAGGCCAGGTCCGTCCGGGAGAGCACCTTCTGGATGCCGAGGAAGTCGTAGGAGCAGTCCTTGACCGCCACGATCCTCGGGTGTTCGGCGAGCCGGATCATCGTGTCGGGCTCGATGCGGGTGCCGGTGCGGCCGGGGATGTCGTACAGCGCGAGCGGCAGCCCCGACGCGTCCGCGATCTGACGGAAATGCCAGGCGAGGGCGTCCTGCGGGGGCTTGCTGTAGTACGGGCTGACCACCAGCAGGCCGTCCGCGCCCGCCTTCTCGGCCTCCAGGGCCAGTTCGACCGTGTGCCGGGTGTCGAAGGTGCCGACGCCCGCCACGAGCGACGCCCGGTCGCCGACCGCCTCCCGGACGGCCCCGACGAGCGCCGACTTCTCGGCGTCCGTGGTGGTCGGCGACTCGCCCGTCGTCCCGTTCAGCACCAGCCCGTCGCACCCCTCGGACACCAGCCGGTCGGCGAGCCGCTGGGCCCCGTCGAGATCGAGCGCGCCCTCCTCGGTGAAGGGCGTGACCATGGCGCACAGGGCGCGGCCGAAAGGCGGGGGCGCGGAGGCTGTCGTCGTCATTGGAACAGTGTCGACGGGGCGATCGTAAAGGACTACTTAATTCTTCTGCACGGTAAGCGTTAGAGACGCTGTCGCATCAGCCGATCGGGCCGATCGGCTCGGTGAGGTCCCCTGCCGCGGTGACGGGGGCATTCGGGGCGCGCCGAGGGGGCGTGGAGCGTCATGCGCTGGTGCCAAACCGGATTCCATGGGTCACCATGGCCAGGACGGTAACCACCAACGGGAGGCGTCATGAGGCTGGGCAAGGCACTCGCCACCGGGGTCGCGGAAGAGCACCCGGAGGCTCATGAGGAAGAGGCGGGCCTCCAGGTCACCGAGGTCGTCGAGGAGCCCGCGGCATCCGCCCCCGCAGAGGTCCCCGCGGCCCGATGACACTGCGGCTCCCCCAGGAACGCCCGACGGAGCCGCCGACCGGTTACAAGATCGCCCACCCGATGCTGTCCCAGGACGGCACCCGGGCCGGGTTCACAGGTGTGTCCCTGGGTGGCGCGCTGCCCTACGGAGTCCTCGGCGAGGCCCGGTGTGTGTACGGGCTGCGTCACCGTGCGCCGCACCGGCGCTGCGACTGCGGCTTCCACTGTGTGCACGACCGCGCGGAGGCCGAGGCGCTGCTGTGCACCGGGGAGCATCGCGCGGCCGTGCTGCTGGAGGTCTCCGTTCTCGGCGCGTACATCCGCTTCGAGCGCGGTTTCCGGTACGCCCGTCAGCGCGTGCGGACCATGACGGTCGGCTCGTGTGGGTGCGGAGGGGCGGCTGTCGCCCTGGCCGACGCCGGCTGGGGGCGTCCGGGCTGGCGCGCGCTCAGGGCAGCGTGCGCGGGGTGTGTGCGTGGCCGTACATCGCTGTCGCCCGCCGTGTTCGAGCGGCTCGCCGGAGAAGGGCTGCGGGTGCGGGTCGCCCAAGGAGCCGTGAGCTCTCCGGCCGGCCTCGGTGTGTCCGAGCTGGTGGCCGAGGCGGCTCTGCTCCAGGCGCGGCTCGACTGGTTCCAGACGCAGCTGGCACGCCTGGAGGAGCGGGGCCCGAAGGCGTAGCGCCCGTCTGCCTCCCTGTGATCAACGCCCCGCGTTCGCCTTCCTGTTCGCTGCGTCCCTGAAGCACGGTCCTCCGGTGCAGTCCTCCGGGGCCGTCTTCCGGGGCCGTCTTCCGGTGTCCGCCCGCCCGTACCCCCTCACCGAATACTCTCCTCGTCTGGACAAAAAAAGTTTTCGGTGGGAGGGTGGAGCCATGCTGGACGTGACCGTGATCGAGGACGCCGAAACCGCAGCCGTATCGCTGGACCCTGTGCGGGCCCGGCTGCTCGCCGAGCTGGCGGCCGGGCCCGCGTCGGCCGCCATGCTGGCCGGCCGGGTCGGACTGCCCCGGCAGAAGGTGAACTACCACCTCAAAGCCCTGGAGCGGCACGGCCTGGTCGAGTTGGCCGGCGAACGCCGCAAGGGCAATGTCACCGAGCGGCTGATGCGGGCCACCGCAGCCTCGTATGTGATCAGCCCCCTGGCCCTGGCCTCCGTGCAGCCGGACCCGGACCGGTTCCGCGACCAGCTCTCCGCCCGCTGGCTGCTCGCCCTCGGCGCCCGTCTGGTGCGGGACGTCGGGTCGCTGATCACCGGAGCGGCGAAGGCCCGCAAGCGGCTCGCGACCTACGCGCTGGACGGCGAGGTGCGTTTCGCCACGGCCGCCGACCGCGCCGCGTTCATCCAGGAGCTGACGGCGGGCGTCAGCGCCCTGATCCGCAAGTACGACGCCCCGGACGCCGAGAGCGGCCGCGACCACCGGATCGTCGTCGCCGTGCATCCCACCCTCAAAGAGCAGGCCGCCGGGCCAGAGTGCGGGCCGACCGCGTCCCCGGCCGCCGAACTCACCGACTGAACCGCCCACTTCGCGCAGGAGCCACCATGTCCAAGGAATTCGAGATCGTCCGCGAGTTCGAGGTCGACGCCACGCCCGAGGAGGTGTGGGAGGCGATCACCCGCGGCACCGGAGGGTATCTGTGGCCCATGGAGCCCCCGGAGCCCCGCGAGGGCGGCAGGGGACCCTTCGGCTCCGAGGTCGTCGCCTGGGACCCGCCCCACCGCTACACCAACCGCGTCGCGAACGTCGAGGGCATCTCCCAGCAGACCCTCAACCAGCTCGACCACACCATCGAGCCGCGTGACGAGGGCCGTCGCGCCTGGGTGCGGTACGTGCACAGCGGCATCTTCGTCGACGACTGGGACAACCAGTACGACGGCGCGAGCAAGCACACCGACTTCTATCTGCACACCCTGCGCGAGTACCTGACCCACTTCGCGCCGCGCCCGGTGGCCTTCGCGACCCTGAACGGCCCCGAGGCGTCCACCGCGGACGACGCCTTCACCGCCGTCGCCCGGGCCCTCGGCCTGCCCGAGGACGCCACCGAGGGAGCCGCCGTCGGCGTCCGGGGGCCCGGTGGGCAGCTCCTGGACGCCGTGCTGGACTTCCGCAACCCGTATTTCATCGGGCTGCGCACCGAGGGTGCCCTGATCCGATTCTTCGGCCGCAACCACTGGGGCGCCCCGGTCGGCATCAGCGTCCACGACTTCGCCGCGGACGCCGACGCCAAGGCGAACGAACTCGCCTGGCAGCAGTGGCTGGACGAGGTCTACGCCTGACCCCGCCCAGCACGCCCGCGGGTGCTACGGACGGAACCGCAGCACCTGCGGGTCGTGGTCGCTGATCTGGTCGTGGAACTCCGAGTTGATGTGCACGCTGTCGTAGTCGAGGTCACAGCCGCGGCGGATGGCGGGGCTCACCAGGATCTGGTCGAGGACCTGGCTGTTGCCCTGGTAGTCGTAGGTGTACCGCTCGCTCTTCGGCAGCGACTTGATCGCCGACCACAGGTCGCCGTCACCCTCGAGGATCTTCGCGGTGTCGGAGAACTCGAAGTCGTTCATGTCGCCGAGCGCTATGACCCTGGCGTTCTTCTGGGTGTCGAGGATCTTCTTGACGAAGGTGTTCACCTCGGTCGCCTGGAGGTGACGCTGGGTCTCGGAGCTGCGCACCGGCGGCTGGTACTGCGCGGTCAGCCCCTGGTCGCCGCCCTTGGAGTTGAGGTGGTTGGCGATCACGAAGACCGTCCTGCCACGGAAGACGAACTCGCCGACGAGCGGCTTGCGGCTGGACTTCCAGGCGTCGCTCGCCGGGTCGATCCGGCCCGGGGAGGCCGTCAGCTCCGCCTGGCCGTGCACCCTGGTGACGTCCACGGCGGTCGTGGAGCCGCCGCCCGGACGGTCGGTGAACGAGACCCGCTCGGGGTTGAACAGGAACACCTGGCGGATGTTGCCGCCCGGCTGGCCGCCGTCCTGGTCGTTGACCGGATCGATCGAACGCCAGTCGTACTTCGGGCCGCCCGCCGCGACGATCGCGTCGATCAGTTTGTTCACCGTCTGACTCGCGTCGACCGTGCCGTCGTCCTTGGCGCCGTTGTTGTCCTGGATCTCCTCCAGGGACACGATGTCCGGGGACTTCAGGTTGTTCACGATCGCGGAGCCGTGGGCCGCGAAGGTGGTGTCGGACGGGTCCAGGTTCTCCACGTTGTAGGTCGCCACGGCCAGCTCGCCGCGCGCCTGCTTGCGGGTCGTCTCGCGCTGGAGGCCCCCGCTCTTCAGGGTGCCCAGCTTGCCGGCGACGAGGGTGTAGCCGCCGAACTGGTTGTAGTCCATCGGGCCGGTGGTCGCGCCCGTGAGCGTGTCGCCGACGTTCGCGGCCGGGAAGTCGGCGGTCGCGCCGAGCGACTGTATCTGGAGCCGGCCGGTGTTCTGGGAGCCGTAGGAGCCGTACACCGTGCCGCCGCGGCGGTTGGCGTGCTCATGCGGCTTCACCGTGACCCACAGCTCGGTGTACGGGTCGGTGGCGGTGACCACACGCGCGTCGGCGACCTGGACGTTCATTCCCTCCAGGGACTCGTAGTAGTCCAGGGCGTACGCCGACGGCTCGAGGGGGAGACCGTTGACCGAGCCGTTCGCGGCCGCGTCGCCCGACGGGGCGTACTCGGCGGGCACCGAGCCGGCGTCGATGACCGTGGGCGCCGGGACGGCGTTGCCGCTGGACACCACCGTCACCGTCGGCTTGGTGATCTCGGTGACCGACTGGTTGCCGGACGAGGCACCGCCCGGGACGTACTCCGAGACCGTGCCCGTCACGGTGACCGAGTCGCCCACGGCGACCTTCGGGGCGGAGCTGGTGAAGACGAAGACGCCCTCGCTGGTGGCCGGGTTGTCGTCCGGGTCGGGGTCCTGGACCCAGAACCCCTTCGAGGAGCCGTAGGTCCGCACCCCCGTGACGATTCCGGCCACGTCGGTGACCTTCTGGCCCGCGAGCGGCGATACACGGGTGGTGCCCTGGATGTCATGGATACGCACGGTGTCCGCGTGCGCCGGCGTGATGAGGACCACGCCGGACAGCGTGGAACAGACGGCGGCGACGGTGAGCGCGGCGAGACGCGCGGAAGACTTGCTCGGCAACGGGATCCCTCCGGGGACATACGTGGGCGCCGGGACGAAAGTGGATGTGGAGCCGTGGCGGCCGCGACCGGTGGGGCGGTGGCGACGCGCGTAGAAGGCGGTGGATGCCGGTGACGCCCGATGAGCGTCGACCGCATCCCGGTGAACAAGTGTCCGCCGACTTCTACGCGCGTCAATCTCCTGTGTAGCAAGGCCAGTTGTCAAGGTTTCGGCCATGTACGCCGCCCGGCGGGCAGATGAACCGGGCGGCATGGGTGGAAATCCGTCTAGGCTGAGCCGTGTGTTTCGGGGCGCCCCCTCGGTCACTACGTACGTCCAAGGAGACCCAGCCGATGTCAGACAGCTCCCCCTTGCCGCCGGTTCGGCTGCGCTCCGAAGCGGAGCTCGCACGGGACGCGCTCGCCACACCGCTGCTCTCCCGTGCCGCCCGGCTCGCCCGCTGGGCCGGACCGGACACGCGCGTCGGCGGCGGGGGCGAGCTCATCGAGGAGCAGCTGCCCGCCGCGGCCGAGGTGCTCGGGCTGACCGGCGACGACGCCGCCGCCTACGCCGGCGAGGCCTGGCGGACCGCCGTGGACACCGGGCTCGTCGAGATCGTCGACGAGGAGGAGGGGACGGTCACCGCGGGCGCCGAGCTCGCGCTGCTGACCTCCGGAAGCCCGAACGACGTACTCGGTGTGTGGCTCACCGCGCTGGAGACCGTGCTCGCCGACGCGAGCGTGCCCGACCTCGACGGCCTTGTCGACGCCCTGGACGAGGGCAGCGAGATCGACTTCTCCTCCCTCGACTGGGACCCGGAGGCGGAGGCCGAGTTCCTGGACGGTGTGCTCGGCAATCTCTACCTGCTGTCGGTCAGCGCGGAACGGCCCGGCGACGCTCCGGTTCCGCTGCCCGCGCTCGCCGCGTCGATGATCGTGCCCGAGGACATGGGCGAACCCACCAATGACGTCCTTGAGCAGGTGTCGGACGCCATGATGCGGCTCGACGACCAGTTCCGGATGCTCGAGCCGATCGGGCTCGTCGACTTCCAGCCGGTCGACGAGGCCCTGATGGCCGGCGCCGAGGAGGAGCCGGCCGCGCCCGTCGACGAGACGGACGTCAGCCGGTACGGGATGGTGCGGCTCACCCCCCTCGGTCTGTTCGGGATGCGCGAGCGGCTGCGGGAGGCCGGAATGACCGCTCCCGCGGTCGGGGAACTGGCGGACAAGGGCGCGGACGCGATGCTCGACGGCACGTCCGCTTTCCCCCCGGCGGCGGCGCAGGCCGAGACCGAGCAGTGGCTGGTCCGCCGGGAACCGCTCGAGGCCGTACGCGAGTTGCTCGCGGCGGCGCGCGGCTCGGACGCCGGCGCGCCACTGCGCCGGCTGCGCTGTCAGCAGGCGCTGTCCCTGGTCGGGCCGGAGGCCGAGCCCGCGCTGCGCGAGGTGCTGGACGACGCGGAACTGGGCGGCCTGGCGCGGGTCTGGCTCACCGAGCGGGGGGCGGCCGACGTGCCCGCACCCACCGAGGCGATGGTCTTCTGGCTGACCATCGACACCGTGGCCGCACAGCTGGCGGCCGAGGGCAACTCCACGGAGCTTCAGGGACTGGTGGAGGGCCTGGCGGCACAGCACAGCGGTTTCTTCGCCACGGCGTGGCGGGTGGACCATCCGGCGACCCCGGAGGTGCTCGAGGCGATGGGACGCCTGCATCCGGACAAGAAGTTGGCGAAGGAGGCCCGGAAGGCGGCGTTCAAGGCGCGTTCGCAGCACGGGGGTTGAGAGCGCCGGGGGCGCGACCCCCTGGGCGGGCATCCTGCGGTCGGACACAGGCGAACGTCCCGCGGTCGGCCATGGGCGAGCCTCCCACGGTCGGACACAGGCGAACGTCCCGCGGTCGGACGTGGGCGGACATCCTGTCGTGAGGCGGGCGGTCCGCGGACATTGCCGGTGCATGGACCGTCGTTGAGATGCATGCCCGCTTCCTGGGCAGCGCTTGGGGGGTTCATGGAACTGCGTCCCCGGACGTCGGTCCGTGTTCAACCGGCGTTCAGGCCGGGGCGGGACGGTGTGCGCGGCATCGAGGTCCGCCGAGCCACCCCCCGACCGACTTCGCCTTCCCCAGGAGACAGCATGTCGCTCACCCGTAGGGACTTCGCCAGACGGTCCGCGCTCACCGGCGCAGGTATCGCCCTCGCCGGCAGCGTCGGTGCCCTCGCCACCGCTCCGGGCGCGCTCGCCTCCACCGACGCCGAGACCGCGGGCGACCACGAGGAGGACCGCCAGCCCCGCATCGGCTACGGACCGCTCCTCCCCGACCCGGACGGCATCCTCGCGCTGCCCGCCGGCTTCTCGTACCGGATCATCACCTACAGCGGAAAGACCAAGCTGGAGTCCGGGGAGTTCACCCCCTCCAACCACGACGGCACCTCCACCTTCGACGGCCCGCGCGGCGCGACCCTCCTCGTCAACAACCATGAGCTGAAGGGCCCGCGCGCCAAGTGGGCGCACCCCGTGCCGCTCACCGAGGGACTCGTCTACGACCCGGCCGCGTCCGGCGGCTGCACCGTCGTCGAGGTTCGCCACGACCATGTCGCCGAGTGGGTCGGCATCGCGGGCACCTCCACCAACTGTGCGGGCGGCAACACCCCGTGGGGAACGTGGCTCACCTGCGAGGAGACCGAGGACAAGGCCGGCCAGAACGGCATGACCAAGGACCACGGCTATGTCTTCGAGGTCGACCCGGAGGACCGTCGGGCCAACCGCGACCCCAAGCCGATCAAGGCGCTGGGCCGCTACGCCCACGAGGCCGTCGTCGTCGACCCCAAGCGCGGCCACCTCTACCTGACCGAGGACGCGTCCGGCCCGAACGGCCTGCTGTACCGCTGGACCCCGCCCGAGGGCTTCAGCCACGGCCGCGGCAGGCTGCGCACCCTCGCCGACGACGCGGGCCGTCTCCAGGTCTTCAAGTGCTTCGACTCCGGCGGCCGGTACGTGGACGACCTCTCCCGTGCGACGAAGATCGGCACGGTCTACGGCGTCGACTGGGTCGACGTCCCGGACCGTGACGCCAGGACCGTCTCCGTCCGCAAGCAGTTCGCGTCCGGCGAGGTCACCCGCGCCCGCAAGCTGGAGGGCATGTGGTGGGGCGACGGCGGTACGTACATCGTCTCCTCGTTCGCCCGCGAGGAGAGCCCCGTCCAGCACGACGGCCAGGTCTGGTTCTACGACCCCCGGCGCCGCACCCTCACCCTGAAGGTCCTGCTCGGCGTGAACACGGACCCCGCACGGGACGGCGCCTTCGACGGCCCGGACAACATCACCGTCTCGCCGTACGGCGGTCTGGTCATCGCCGAGGACGGCGAGGGCGTCCAGCACCTCTTCGGTGCCACCGACAGCGGCCGCACGTATCCGATCGCACGCAACGAGCTGAACATGGGCTCCGCCGAGGAGCCCGAGTACAGCGAGTTCACGGGCGTCACCTTCTCGCCCGACGGAAAGACCCTGTTCGCCAACATCCAGGAGCCCGGCATCATGCTGGCCATCACCGGCCCCTGGAAGCGCCAGAAGCGCGACTGACATCCGGCGACCGCCAGCCGGTCCGGGCCTCGCCCGGACCGGGTGGCACCGCTTCCGCTCGAGGGAATCGGGGATTGTCTCCGGCCGTTGCCCGATAGGGTACGGCGGGATCCCCGGTTCGCGAGGAGTATCCGGATGTCACAGGTCAGGCCCATGCGAGCGGACGCCCGGCGCAACTACGAGCGATTGCTGAAGGCGGCGGCCGTCGCCTTCGCCGAGCACGGAGAGAACGCGTCGCTCGACGACATCGCCAAGCGGGCGGGAGTCGGATCCGGCACCCTCTACCGGCACTTCCCCACGCGCCAGGACCTCCTGGAGGCGGCCTACCTGGGCCGGATCGAGGCGATCGCGGCCAGGGCCGACGAGCTTGCGGCGGAACTGCCGCCGGGCGAGGCGCTGACGGAGTGGCTGAACGAACTCTGCGTCGGAACCATCCAGGTGCGCGGGCTCAAGGCCCTGGTCGGGTCGGCCGTGGCGGATGGCGGCTCGGCGGCGCTCACGGTCTGCGGCACCTCGATCAAGGGGGCCGCGACGCGTCTGGTGGAGGCGGCGCAGCGGGAGGGGACCCTGCGCCCGGACGTCGAGCCGATCGAGGTCCTGCGGCTGGCGCACGGGGTGGCGACGGCCTCGGAGCTGGCGGACGGGGAGGGCAGGCACATCAGCCGCTATCTGTCGCTGCTGACGGAGGGACTGCGGCCCTGACACCGGCGGGCACACCCTGCGGACCCGAGGGCCCGCAGGGTGGCGTGCGACCGGGCCTACAGGGCCTGCGCCGCCGGGTTCACCATGTTCCGCACCGTGCGCGCCCCGACGAAGTCGCCCATCGCGGTCATGTCCCACTCCCCGGAGAACTGCCGGATCAGCTTCGCCATCATCACGCCCGTCTGCGGCTCGGCGTGCGTGAGGTCGAAGCGGACCAGCTCCTGGCCGGTCGCGGCGTCCACGAGACGGCAGTAGGCCTTGGCGACCTCGGTGAACTTCTGCCCCGAGAAGGAGTTCACCGTGAAGACCAGGCCCGTGACCTCCTGGGGAAGGCGTCCGAGGTCGACCGTGATGACCTCGTCGTCGCCTCCGCCCTCGCCCGTGAGGTTGTCGCCGGAGTGCTTGACCGCTCCGTTCAGAATGGTCAGCTTGCCGAAATAGCAGCTGTCGATGTGATTGCGCTGCGGGCCGTACGCGATGACCGACGCGTCCAGGTCGATGTCCTTGCCGTTGAACGCGGGCTCCCAGCCGAGGCCCATCCTGACCTGCGACAGAAGGGGGCGGCCGCCCTTGACCAGGGACACCGTCTGGTTCTTCTGCAGGCTGACCCGGCCCTTGTCGAGGTTGATCTTCCCCGCGCCCGCGCCCGCGCCCGCGCCGGCGACCGGGGCGGCGACCGTGGCGGGCGGAGCCGGAGGCTGCGTCGCGGGCGCGGGCGGGCTAACGGGCTGCGGAGGCGCGGCCGGCTCCTCCACCGTGACGCCGAAGTCGGTGGCGATCCCCGCCAGCCCGTTCGCATACCCCTGCCCGACCGCGCGGGCCTTCCACACGCCGCCTCTGAGGTAGACCTCCGCGACCACCAGGGCCGTCTCGGTGCCGAGCTGCGGCGGTGTGAACGTGCCCAGGATGCTGTTGTCGTCCGCGTTGCGGATGGTGGCCGTCGGCTCGATGCCCTGGAAGGTCTGGCCCGCGGCGTCGGGGCTCGCCGTGACGACGATCTTCTCGATGCCCGTGGGAACGGCGGCCGTGTCGACCGTGATCGAGTCGGGGCTCGTACCGCCCCCGGAGCGGTAGGTGACGCCCGGGCCCATGGGCTGGTTGTAGAAGATGAAGTCGTCGTCGGAGCGCACCTTGCCGTCGGCGGTGAGCAGCAGGGCCGATACGTCGAGCCGTACCGGGGCGGCGACGTCGACGGTCACGCGGGTGGCTCCGAGCTGGATGTTCGAGCCGGGGGTCATAGCTGTCATGCCCCGTGAACGAGCGAGGCCGCTTTACCGTTCCCTTACCGACGGCCGTATGGCTGAGGCCGTGGACCCCCGGCCCGGCCTCTAGGGCACGACCACGATCTTCCGCCCCACTCCCGCCGCGAACTGCTCCAGCGCCTCCGGGTACCGCTCCAACGGGACACGGTCGCTGATGAACACGTCCGGATCGAGCACCCCGCCCGCGAACAGTTCGGCCGCCCGCTCGAAGCTGTGCAGCACCGCCATCGAACCGGTGATCGTGATCTCCTGGTTGTAGATGCGGTACGGGTCGATCGTGACCCGTGCCGCGTAGTCCGCGACCCCGAACTGCAGGAACGTGCCCGCCTTCGCCACCCGTCCCAGGCCGTCCTGGATCGCCGCCGCGTTGCCGGTGGCGTCCACCACCAGGTCCCAGCCCTGCGGGCGGTCCAGTTCGTCGGCGTTCGCCGCGGTCCCGGTGACACCGAGCCGGCGCGCGGTCTCCAGGCGCGCCGGGTTCACATCCACCACGTCCACGCTCGCCGCGCCGGTGCGCTTGGCCAGTTCCAGCATCATCAGGCCCATCGTCCCGGAACCGTAGATCAGCACATGCGAGCCCAGCTGGGACTTCAGGACGTCGTAGCCGCGCACCGCGCAGGACAGCGGTTCGATCAGTGCCGCGTCCTCGGTGCGCACATGTTCGGGGAGTTTCACACAGTTGGCCACCGGCGCCACCGCGTACCGCGCCGCCCCGCCGGGCGTCGTCACGCCGATCGCGGCCCACCGCTCGCAGAGGTTGTTGTGGCCGGTACGGCAGTAACGGCATTCGTGGCAGTACAGGGACGGGTCCACGGCCACCCGGTCGCCGACCGACACCTCCGTGACCTGTGCGCCGACCCCGACCACCTCGCCCGCGAACTCGTGCCCGGGCACGATCGGCAGCTTGGGTGCGAACTCGCCCTGCAGGATGTGCAGGTCCGTGCCGCACAGTCCGCACGCCGCGACCTCCACGACGACCTCCCGGGCGCCGGGCGCCGGGTCCGGGATCTCCGTGACGACGGCGCGGCCCACGGACTCGATGACGGCGGCCTTCATTTCACGGCTCCCAACGACAGGCCCTGGACCAGCTTGTCCTGGGCGGCGAACCCCGCGGCGAGCACCGGCAGGGAGACGACGAGCGACGCGGCGCACACCTTCGCCAGGAACAGGCCCTGGCTGGTGATGAAGCCGGTCAGGAAGACGGGGGCGGTCTCGGCGACCACGCCCGTCAGGACTCGGGCGAAGAGCAGCTCGTTCCAGCTGAAGATGAAGCAGATCAGGGCGGTCGCCGCGATGCCGGGCAGGGCGATCGGGGCCACCACCCGGGCGAGGATCACCGGCAGGCGCGCTCCGTCCACCCGAGCCGCCTCGATCACCGCGACGGGCACCTCGGCGAGGAAGGACTGCATCATCCACACAGCGATCGGCAGGTTCATGGAGGTGTAGAGGATGACCAGCAGCCAGACGTTGTCGAGCAGTCCGGCGTTCTTGGCGAACAGATAGACGGGCAGCAGGCCCGCCACGGCGGGCAGCATCTTCGTGGACAGGAAGAAGAACAGGACGTCCGTCCACTTCCTCACCGGCCGGATCGACAGCGCGTACGCCGCCGGCAGGGCGAGCAGCAGGACGCACAGCGTCGAGACCAGCGAGGCCACCGTGGAGTTGATCAGCGCCGGCCACGGGCTCGCCCCGCCGCCCGACCCGAAGAACTCGCGGTAGCCGTCCAGGGTGAGGGAGGCGGTGAAGGAGGGCGGGTTGGTCGCCGCGTCCGCCTCCGAGTGGAGGGACGTCAGGGCCATCCACGCGATGGGCAGGAAGAAGACGATGCCGGCCAGCCAGGCCACCAGGCCCAGGCTGCTGCCTCTGCGTACCCGGCGCCGAGGAGCCGTGGTGCTCATGCGCGGGACACCTCCTCGCGGAAGAGGGACGAGACCACGCGCAGGGCGAAGGTCGTGATGATGATCGAGCCGATGACCACCAGGACGCCCGCGGCCGAGGCGAGGCCGTTCTCATGGGCCTGGTAGAAGCTCTGGTACACGGTGTACGGCAGGTTCGCCGTGCCCAGTCCGCCGGACGTGATCGTGAAGACCGCGTCGAAGTTCTGCACGATGTAGATCGAGCCCAGCAGGCCGCCGAGTTCGAGGTAGCGACGCAGGTGGGGCAGGGTCAGATGACGGAAGATCTGCCAGTCGCTCGCGCCGTCGACCCGAGCGGCCTCGATCTGCTGCTGGTCCCGGCTCTGCAGCCCGGCCAGCAGGATCAGCATCATGAACGGCGTCCACTGCCAGACCAGGGAGGCCTCGACCGCGAGCAGCGGGCTGTTGGAGAGCCAGTCCGGCTGGGGGCCGCCCACAGAGTGCAACAACCCGTTGATCAAGCCGTATTCGGGGTTGTAGAGCACATGCTTCCAGAGCAGGGCCGCTGCCACGGGCACCACCAGGAACGGGGCGATGAGCAGGGTGCGGACGACACCCCGGCCGCGGAACCCACGGTCCAGCAGCAGGGCCAGTGCCAGGCCGAGGACCAGGCTGGCCAGCACCACCGCCACCGTGAGCAGCACGGTCGTCCACACCGAGTGGCGCAGGGCCGCGTCGGTCAGCACCTGGCGGTAGTTGTCGACGCCGGTGAAGTGGCGGGCTTTGGGATAGAGGGCGTTCCAGTCGAAGAAGGAGATCACCAGCGTGGCCACGAACGGCAGCTGGGTCACCACGATCATGAAGACCAGGGCCGGCAGCAGCGGGGCCCGGGTGGCCCAGGCGCGCAGCCGGGCCGAGGGTTGTTTCACCGCCCGCACGGGGGCGGTCGTGAGGGGAGCCGTCGTCGCTGTCATCGTCCCTCGTACTCCTTGGAGATCTTCTCGGCGAGCTGCTGGGACTTCTTCAGGGCCGCGCCTGTGGACTGGCGCCCGGCGATGGCCGCGCTGATCTCCTGGGAGACCCTGGTGCCGAGGTCGGTGAACTCGGGGATGCCGACGAACTGGATGCCGGGCGCGGGGCGCGGCTGCACGCCGGGGTCCTTCGGGCGGGCGCTCTCGATGGCCTGCCTGGTCATCTCCTGGAAGGCGGCGGCCGACCTGCGGTAGTCGGCGTTCGTGTACGTCGACGCCCGCTTGCCCGCCGGGACGTTCGGCCAGCCGCTCGTCCGGCCGACCAGCTGCTCATAGCCCTTGCTCGAGGCCCAGGACACGAACTTCCAGGCCTTGTCGGGATTGCGGGAGGCCTTCTGGATGCCCCAGGCCCAGGTGTAGAGCCAGCCGGACGAGTCCGTCCTCTCCACGGGGGCGGGGGCGTAGCCGAGCCTGCCCTTGACCGGTGAGCCGGCCGCCTCCAGCAGTCCGGCCGCTGATGTGGCGTCGTACCACATGGCGACCTTGCCCTGGGTCATGTCGTTGAGGCACTCGGCGAAGCCGGACTGGGCCGCGCCGGACTCGCCGTGGCTGCGGACGAGGTCGACATAGAACTTTGTCGCCTTCTCGAACTCGGGGGAGTCGAGACGGGCCTTCCAGTCCTTGTCGAACCAGGTGCCGCCGAAGGTGTTCACGACGGTGGTGAGCGGTGCCATCAGCTCGCCCCAGCCGGGCAGCCCGCGCAGGCAGATGCCTTTCATACCGGGCTGCGCGCCGTCCGCCTTCGCGGCGAGGCCGGCCACCTGCCGCCAGGTGGGGTGCGCGGGCATCGTCAGGCCCTTCGCGGCGAATACGTCCTTGCGGTACATCAGGAAGGACGACTCACCGTAGAAGGGCTGGCCGTAGAGCCTGCCGTCGTCGCCGGTGAGGGACTGGCGCATGGGCTTGAGGACGTCCTGCTCGTCGTAGGCCGGGTCCCTGGCTGTGTACGAGTCCATCTCGTGCAGCCATCCGTTGCGGGCGTAGATCGGTATCTCGTAGTTGGACAGGGTGGCGACGTCGTACTGCCCCGCCTGGTTGGCGAAGTCCTGGCTGATCTTGTCGCGGACGTCGTTCTCGGGCAGGACGGTGAAGTTCACCTTGATGCCGGTCTCCTTGGTGAAGTTCGCGGCGGTGAGCTTCTGCAACTCCACCATCTGAGGGTTGTTGACCATCAGGACGTCGAGGGAGTCGCCGCCTGAACCGGAGCCGCCCGCACCGACCCAGCAGCCGGAGATCAGCGGGGCGAGCAGCGTCCCTGCGGCGGCCGTGGCGAGCATGGCTCGCGGCCTTCGTCGGCTCTGGGTTCGCATGGATCGCTCCTGGATGTATCGGGATACAAGGGGCGCTCATCGGGACGGAGCGGCCCTGTGGGTGGGCGGGTTCGACGCTCAGACCCGGATGACCTGAGGGCCCAGCAGGGAGTAGCGGTGGGCCTCGGCGGCCGGCAGCAGCGTGCTCGTCACGATCGCCTCCAGCGCGCCGACCTCGGCGAACCGGCAGAAGCTGACCGCCCCGAACTTGGTGTGCACGCCCGCGAAGACGGTGCGACGTGCGGCACGGATGGCCTGGGCCTTGACCTCGCTGACCGCGGGGTCGGGGGTGGTCAGGCCGTGTTCGCGGGAGATGCCGTTGGCGCCGATGTAGGCGAGGTCGACCACGAAGCCGGCCAGCATCTTGGTCGTCCAGTGGTCGACCGTCGCCAGCGTGCCGGCGCGGACCCGCCCGCCGAGGAGCAGGACCGACACGTTCCCGGACCCGGCGAGGGCGCCCGCGACCGGAAGCGACGCGGTGACCACGGTCAGCGGCCGGTCCGCCGGCAGGGCCTCGGCGATCAGCTGGGGGGTGAACCCCTCGTCCACGAAGACCGTCTCGGCGTCCCCCAGCAGCTCGGCCGCGGCGGCCGCGATCCGGCGCTTCTCGGGCACATGACTGGTGGCGCGGAAGGCGAGGGTCGTCTCGAAACCGGCGCTCTCCACGGGATAGGCGCCGCCGTGCGTACGGCGGACGAGCCCGTGGTCCTCCAGGGCACGCAGATCGCGTCGGACGGTCTCCTTGGCCACGCCCAGTTCCGCGGCGAGTGTGGTGACGTCGACCGAGCCCGTGCGGCGGGCGGCCCTGACGATCTCGCGCCGGCGTTCTTCCGTGGTCCTCGTCGTCATCGTCGCCTCCCGCCTTGAATCCGCTGTTCCGCGTGGCCGGGTCTCGCCATGGCTTGTTCCGTTCCTGGGAGCTCCGGCCGGTGCCCGTTCGGGCCCGGTGGGGCCCTTGGGGGCTTTTCTACAGCGGGTGTGCGGTGGTGACCAGGTCTGTTCCCTGCCCGTGTGTGCCCGATCCCGCCCGTTCGGCGGATGCGGTGCCCGTCGCGGACCTGCGCCGGAGCGCGGTGGCCGGTGGGATCGGGCAGCCCGCGTGCCCGGCGTGCGGGGCGGGCGGGCCCGTTCGGTGCCCGCCCGCCCCGGAGGGCCGGGTCAGTACGGCCAGATCGGCGGGTCGGTGACGAAGTGGCCGCCGAGGTACGCGTGCGCCGGGTTGCCCGGGTCCAGCTCGCCCTGCTCGGCGATCAGCTCGGCGGCGTAGGGCTCGGAGTCGTCCTGCGGCTCGTAGCCGAGCGCCCGTGCGCTGGTGAGGTCCCACCACAGGCGGGTGTTGGCGGAGGAGCCGTGGACGACGGTGTGTCCGACGTTCTCGGCGGTCAGGGCGGCGTGGAAGAGGCGGGCGCCGTCCCCGGGGCTCATCCAGACGGAGAGCATGCGCACGCTGGTCGGCTCGGGGAAGCAGGAGCCGATGCGCACCGAGACCGTCTCCAGGCCGTGCTTGTCCCAGTAGAACTGGGCGAGGTCCTCACCGAAGGACTTCGACAGTCCGTAGAAGGTGTCCGGGCGGCGCGGGGTGCAGACCGGGATCAGCGGGTCGTCGCCCCGGGGGCGCGGGGTGTAGCCGACCGCATGGTTGGAGGAGGCGAACACGACCCGGCGCACGCCCTCCTCGCGCGCCGCCTCGTACAGGTGGTACGTGCCCTCGATGTTCGCCTTGAGGATCTTCTCGAACGTGGACTCCAGGGAGATGCCCGCGAGATGGATGATCGCGTCGACGCCCCGCACGGCCTCCCGCAGAGCGTCCCGGTCGGCGAGGTCCGCGGTGATCGCGTCCGGCTCGTCCTCGATCGGCCTGAGGTCCAGAAGCCGCAGCTCGTAGCCGTACCGGGGCAGCAGTCCCCGCATCAGGGTGCCGAGTCCGCCGGCGGCGCCGGTGAGCAGAACGGTACGGGGAGCGGGCATCCTCGAGATCTCCTTGTTCTCCGGTTCGTTCGCCTCCGGGGCGCCGGCGCGCCCCTCCGGCCCACTCACAGGCCGCACTCATGTACAGAATTCACACTCGTGGACACGCTAGGGAGCCGCGAACCGGCCCGTCAAGTGTCGCGCGCCGACGTGGAATACGCCTCCCTATTGCCGGTTTGCGCGCTTGACCCGCCCCGAGGTGGCGCCCTAACGTAGACGCGTTCAGACATATGGACACGGATCAGAAACGTGTACCTATCCGGGACCGTTGCACGTGTCCGCGCCTGTTCAAAGGGAGAGCCCGTGACGTCAGCCCCTCTCGCCGCTCGGCTCAGCATCCCCAGCGGGCCGTTGTTCTTCCCCGTGACCGCGTACGGACCCGACGGCTCCCTCGCCCTCGACGCCTACCGCGCGCATGTGCGCAAGGGCGTCGAGGCGGGCGCCGCCGCCGTCTTCGCCTGCTGCGGCACCGGCGAGTTCCACGCGCTCACTCCCGAGGAGTTTCAGGACTGCGTACGGGCGGCCGTCGAGACGGCCGACGGGCGGGTGCCGGTCGTGGCGGGCACCGGATACGGGACCGCGCTCGCGGTGCGCTACGCGCGGCTCGCCGAGGCGGCCGGGGCCGACGGACTGCTCGCCATGCCGCCCTATCTGGTGGTCGCCGGTCAGGAGGGTCTGCTGCGGCACTACCGGGAACTGGCCGCGGCGACCTCGCTGCCGGTCGTCGTCTACCAGCGCGACAATGCCGTCTTCACCCCCGAGAGCGTGGTCGAACTGGCCCACACGGACGGTGTCATCGGCATCAAGGACGGACTCGGCGACCTGGACCTCATGCAGCGCATCGTCAGCGCCGTACGAACCGAGGTCCCCGGCGACTTCCTCTGCTTCAACGGGCTGCCGACCGCCGAACAGACCCAGCTCGCCTACCGCGGCATCGGCATCACGCTGTACTCGTCCGCGGTGTTCTGCTTCGTCCCCGAGATCGCCCTGGCCTTCCACAAGGCGCTGAACGCCGGCGACGACACCACCGTCCACCGCCTCCTCGACGGCTTCTACCGCCCGTTCGTCGAACTGCGCGCCGAGGGTCTCGGCTACGCCGTCTCGCTCGTCAAGGCGGGCGTCCGGCTGCGCGGTCTGGACGTCGGCGAGGTACGGCCGCCGCTGCACGAGCCGAGCGAGGAGCACATCGAACGGCTCGCCCGCCTCGTCGACCGCGGCCACGCCCTGCTGCGGGAGGGCATGTGAGGTCGTCGGCGTTCCTCTACCCCTGGGACATCGCCGGTGACCCGGAAGCGGCGGACCGCGTCGCCGCGCTCGGCGTACGCCAGGCGACGCTCGCGTCCGCCTACCACTCCACGCGCGCCCTCACGCCCCGCCATCCGCGCCACCGCGTCGTGACGGCCCGTCACGCCGCCGTGTTCTATCCGCCGGACGCCCGTTGGGACGGCCGCGCCCTGCGGCCGTACCCCGCCGGGGACTGGGCTCCGGGCGACGCCTTCGGCGAGGCGGCGAAGGCGCTCACCGAGGCCGGCCTCGACGTGCACACCTGGGTGGTGCTGGCGCACAACTCCCGCCTGGGGGAGGAGCATCCGTCCACCTCGGTCGTCAACGCCTACGGCGACCGCTACCCGTGGGCGCCGTGCATCGCGCAACCGGGCACCCGCGCGTACCTGGTGGACCTCGCGGCCGAGGCGGCCGTGCGGCCGGGCGCCCGCGGCACCGAGCTGGAGTCGCTCGGCTGGTACGGCCTCGCCCATCTGCACGCCCACGACAAGACCGGCGGGGTGGGGCTCGGGGAGGCCGGACAGTACCTGATGTCGCTGTGCTTCTGCGCCGTGTGCCGCGAGGGCTACGCGACGCGGGGCCTGGTCGCCGACGAGCTCGCGACGGCGGTGCGGGCCGCGCTGGAACCCCTCTGGCGCGGGGCGCCCTCCGGCGGGGGCGGCGCCCGGGCGGGCGAGGCCGGGAGCGGGGGAGGGTGGACGGGAGTCGAGAGGCTCCTCGGCGAGACCAGGGCGGCCGCCACGCGCGCGTGGCGCGACCACATGGCCCGCACCCTCCAGGAGGCGGCGGTGACGGCGGTCCGCGCGGTGGCGCCCGAGGGCTTCCAGGTGCTGCTGCACGCGGACCCGGCGTCGTACCACTGCGGGGCGAACGCGGGCGTCGACCCCGCGCACATCCTGTCCTTCGCGGACGGGGTGGTGGTGCCCTGCACGGGCGGCGCGGGCCTGCTGACGCCGTTCGCGGACCAGTGCCGGGACGGCGCCGTCCTCGCGGCCAATCTCACCGTGGTCTCCGGCATGGGAGGCAGCCCGGCGACGCTGGAGCGGGACGCGAGGGCGGCGGCGGAGCTGGGTGCCACGCAGCTGCGGCTCTATCACGCCGGCCTGGCGTCCGACGGCGACCTGGAGGCCGTACGGACGGCGCTCGCCGTGCTCTGAGCCGGTGCCACGGCCGCCGGCACCGCCGCGCCCGGGCCGCCGGACGGGAACCCGTTGGAACCTGTCGGTAATGCCCCTGGGGTGTGCCGGCACGCGGTCCTAACGTGGGTGTCCGTTCCCGCGCAGGCCGGCCGCGCAGCCCGCACGACTCCAGGAAGAGGCACCCATGCAGTACGTCACGCCGGTCGTCATCGGCGTTCTCTACGCGCTCCTCAACTCCGTTCTCCGTGAACCGCACCGGAGGCACTTCAACGCGCTGATGATCGCCGGCGCGGGCGCCGTCTACATCGGCGGCGGCGGCCTCGGCGGCTGGGAGTTCGCGTTCACCGCGCTCCTCACCTACGTCGCCTACCGGGGCCTGGAGTCGTGGACCTTCATCGGCATCGGCTGGCTGCTGCACACCGCCTGGGACGTCGTGCACCATCTCAAGGGCAGCCCCATCATCCCCTTCGGGCACGACTCGTCGCTGGGCTGCGCGATCTGTGACCCGGTGATCGCCCTGTGGTGTCTTCGCGGTGGGCCCTCGCTGCGCGACCTCGTGCGCGGCGGGCGGCCCGCCGCCGCCCCCGATCGGACGGCCGCCTGAGGGACGCGCGACGTCCCATGGTGCCCGGTCACCGGCGGGGCCAAGTCCGCGGCTGCGGCGCCGACATGCGGAGGCACCGGGACGACAAGCGCGCTCGCCCGCCGGGTGCCCCGGGCACCGGCCCGTCACATCGGCCAAAAAGGTATCGATCACGCAACGAGCCTCGCGCTCGGAGGGGTGACGCGCGTAGAAAACCTGTCATGCATAAGCCACTTCGCATCGCGGCCCTCGTCGCCGCCTGTGCCCTCGCCGGCGGTGCCCTGTACGGCGCCGGCGCGGCCACCGCCGGTCAGTCGACGGCGAACTCCACCCACGAGCCCTACAACATCGGGCTCCTGGTCAAGGACATCGACACCTACTACGGGGCCACCCTCGACAGCAACGGCGTCTACCAGGCGTCCGCTGACAGCCCGTACGCCCAGGACCTGGCCCGGATCGAGTCCGACGCCAAGCGCTACATCGACAGGGCGGCCCGCAAGGCGCACCGCCACGGCGAGAAGCCGGCGGTCGTGTTCGACATCGACGACACGCTGCTGCTCAGCCTCGACTACGAGAAGAAGACCAACTACACGTACAACTCGACCACTTGGGCCGAGTACGTGGCCAAGGCCGACCGCCCGGCCGTCCCCGGCACCCCGGCGCTCGTCCGGTACGCCGAGAACAAGGGCGTCGAGGTCTTCTACAACTCGGGCCTCAAGGAGTCGCAGCGCTCCGCGGCCGTGGCGAACCTGAAGAAGGTCGGCGCCGACATCAACCTCGACGCCGAGCACATGTTCCTCAAGAACGCGGACAACCCGCCGTCCTACCTCAAGGACTGCGCCACTCCGGGCACCTGGACCTGCACGACCGTCCAGTACAAGTCCGGCACCCGCGAGCACATCGAGGACCTCGGGTACGACATCATCGCCGACTTCGGCGACCAGTACTCGGACCTCGACGGGGGCCACGCCGACAAGACGTACAAGCTGCCGAACCCGACGTACTTCGTCGGCTAGGCCCCTCCACGGGCCCGAACGGACCTGATCGATTCAACGGGCCCATCCGGGCGAACGCCCCCGCCGGTCGTCACCGGCGGGGGCGTTCCTGCTGTCCGGCCGAGGGGGGCTCAGGCCGGCAGCTCCGCCCGGTAGGACGGCAGCGGCGCGGCGGGGGTTGCCCGCGCCACCCACGTTCTTCCGGTGTGGAGACGCGGGCGCGGAGACACGGTCCGCGGAGACACGGGGCGCGGACGCATCCGGACCGAGCTTGACCCGTAACACGAAGAAAACCTGAAACGGGTTCACCGGGGGAACAATCCAGCCAGCATCCCGCACCGGTTCCCCAGGCAACGAGGAGTGTCGCCATGCCCGACAGACAGCAGGTGGCCGAACGGTCGAACACCGCACCCCCCGAAGTGAACGGTTTCGACCGGTTCTTCAGGATATCGGAGCGAGGCTCCACCTTCGGCCGTGAGATACGCGGCGGCTTCGCCACGTTCTTCACCATGGCCTACATCCTTGTCCTGAATCCGATCATCCTGGGCAGCGGGAAGGACAAGTTCGGCCATCACCTGGACGCGGGCCAACTGGTCACCGCGACCGCACTGGTCGCCTGTGTGATGACCGTGGTCATGGGTGTCGGCGGCAATCTGCCGCTCGCCATCGCCGCGGGCCTCGGCCTCAACGCGGTCGTCGCCTTCCAGCTCGCCCCGCTGATGAGCTGGGCCGACGCCATGGGCCTGGTCGTCATCGAGGGCGTGCTGATCTGTGTCCTGGTCGTCACCGGACTCCGGGAAGCGATCATGAATGCGATCCCGCAGCAGCTCAAGCAGGCCATCGGTGTCGGTATCGGCCTCTTCATCGCGTTCATCGGCTTCGTCGACGCCGGGTTCGTCAGCCGCATCCCGGACGCAGCCCACACCACGGTGCCGGTGCAGCTGGGTGCCGTCGGGCGGCTGACCGGCTGGCCCGTGCTGGTGTTCTGCCTCGGTGTGCTGCTGACCATCGCCCTGCTCGCGCGCAGGGTCAAGGGCGCGATCCTGATCAGCATCGTGACCATGACGGTCGTCGCCATCGTCATCGACTCCGTGGCCGGCATCACGAACTGGGGCCTGACCACCCCCAAGGTGCCCGACAAGATCGTGGCCACCCCCGACTTCGGACTCCTCGGCCACTTCAGCCTGTTCGGCGCCTTCGGGAAGGCCGGTGCGCTCACCGTCGTCCTGCTGGTCTTCACCCTGATCCTGTCGGACTTCTTCGACGCGATGGGCACCATCGTCGGCATCAGCGCGGAGGCGGGGCTGCTCGACGAGAACGGCAAGGTGCCGGGCATCGGCCGGGTCCTGTTCATCGACGGTGCCGCCGCTGTGGCCGGTGGTGTCGCCTCCGGTTCGTCCAACACCGCTTACATCGAGTCGGCGGCCGGCGTCGGCGAGGGGGCCCGCACCGGCTTCGCCAACCTGATCACCGGCGGTCTCTTCGGCCTCGCGCTGTTCCTCACCCCGCTGCTGACCATCGTGCCGCTGCAGGCGGCGGCGCCCGCCCTGATCGCCGTGGGCTTCCTGATGATGACGCACGTCAAGCACATCGACTGGGACCGGTACGAGATCGCCATCCCGGCCTTTCTGACCATCGCCGCCATGCCGTTCACGTACTCCATCACCGACGGCATCGGTGCCGGCTTCGTGTCGTACGTCGTCATCAAGGCGGTTCTCGGCAAGTCCAGGGAGGTCAACTGGCTGCTGTGGGCCGTGTCGGCGCTGTTCCTCGTGTACTTCGCGATCGATCCGGTGGAACAGATCCTCGGCGTCAAGTGAGCCGGGGAGCCCCGGTGGGGACGAGCCCGGCCGGGGCCGTCCCCACCGGCTCTAGTTCTTCAGAGCCGCCTGCATCATGGCCCTGGCGACCGGTGCCGCCAGCCCGTTGCCGCTGACCTCCGACCGCGCCGCGTCCGACTGCTCGACCATCACCGCGACGGCGACCTCCTTGCCGTTCGTGTCGGACTTCGCGTACGACGTGAACCAGGCGTACGGCGTCTTGCTGTTGTTCTCGCCGTGCTGGGCCGTCCCCGTCTTGCCGCCCACCGTCGCGCCGGGGATCCGCGCATTCGTGCCGGTTCCCCGCTCGACCACCGTCCGCATCGCGGACCGCAGCTGCTCGGCGGTCGACGAGCTGACGATCCGCCGGCTCTCGGGGCTGTCGTCGTAGTCCTTCAGCACATCGCCACCACTGTCGGTGATCTGCGCGACCATATGCGGCGACACCAGCTTTCCGTCGTTGGCTATCGCCGCCGACACCATGGCCATCTGCAGCGGGGTCGCCGTGACGTCGAACTGCCCGATGCCCGACAGGGCCGTCTGCGCCTGGTCCATGCCCTTCGGGTACACGCTCGGGTACGCGCGCACCGGCACGTCCTGCCGGTCGTCGTCGAAGCCGAACCTCTCGGCCATCGCCCTGACCTTGTCCTGGCCGAGGTCGACGGCCATCCTGCCGAAGACGTTGTTGCACGAGTAGCGCAGGGCCACGCGGATCGAGGCGTTCGTGCAGGGGGCGTCGGGGTTCTCGTTGGACAGGGCGCGGGTCGTGCCCGGCAGGGTGTAGGGGTCCGGGCTGTTCGTCTTCTGGTCCACCGAGGAGTACAGCCCGTCCTCCAGCGCGGCCGCCGCGACGACCAGCTTGAACGTCGAGCCGGGTGGGAGCGGCTGGCGCAGCGCACGGTTGGTGAGCGGTTTGCCCGGGTCGGCGTTGAGCTGCTTCCAGGCCGCCCCGGCGGTGTCGGCGTCGGTCAGTGCCGACGGGTCGTAGGACGGGGTCGACACGACCGCGAGGATCCGGCCGGTGGTGGGGTCGATGGCCACGGCGGCGCCCTTTTTGTTCCCCAGTGCCCGGTAGGCCGCCTTCTGGACGTCCGGGTCGACCGTCGTCACCACGTTGCCCGGCCCGGCCCGCTTGCCGGTGAGGGCGTCCATGGCGGTCTTCAGCCGGCTGTCCGTGCCGTTGAGCACGTCCTGGTAGATGCCCTCCAGCTGGGTCGGCGCGTAACTCTGCGAGGCATAGCCCGTCACCGCCGCGTACAGCGTGCCGTCCGTGTACGTGCGTTTGTACGCGAGGTCGCTGCCGTCGGTGCGCGCCGAGCCCGTGATCGACCGGCCGGCCACGATGATGTTCCCGAGCGGGGCCGCGTAGGTGTCGATCGCGTTCCGCCGGTTGTCCTTGTCATCCGCGAGCGCCTTGCCGTCGTAGAACTGCACCCAGGTGGCTCTGACCAGCAGAGCGAACACGAGGAGCAGTGCGAAGACCGAGGCGCGCCTGATCGTCTTGTTCATCCCGTCCAGGAGACGTACGGGAACGTGTGGATCGTTCCCTTCCGCCCCGTTTTCTCATCGGGACTTCATGAACGGGGACCGGCGCTCAGCCCTTCAGGACGCTCAGCCCTTCAGGACGAGGACGACCTCCTCGATCTCCTCGCCACGGGCCTGGGCGTACTCCCTGGCCCGGGCCGCCTCCTCGAAGCCGCACTTGCGCAGCACCCGGCCGGAGGCCACGTTGTCGGCCGCCGCCCGGGCGTACAGCGGGCGCTCCGGCACCTGCTCGAGGAGCATCCGCAGGGCGGCCGTCGCGATGCCCCGGCCCCAGTGGGCGCGGTCGATCCAGTACGTGACCTCGCGCTCGCCCGGCTCGCCGTACACCGCCGCGCTGCCCACGACGTCACCGTCCGCCAGCACCGTCCGCACGTCGACGTCACGGGAGCGCCGCAGCCGTGCCCAGTGGGCCTCGAATCCGGCCGGATCGGCCAGGTCCTCCGGGGTGAACGCGGCCATCCGGAGCGCCACGGGGTCGTTCATCTGGCGCTGGAAGGCCGGAAGGTCGCTGTCGTGGACCTCGCGCAGCGCGACCTCCATGTCACAGCCTCCGCGTCGCCAGCGTCAGCCGGTCCCGGGCATCGAACAGCGCATCCTTGATCATCTGTTCGTGGGCCGGGGTCAGCCGGGCCACCGGGACGGAGCAGCTGATCGCGTCGCGGGCCGGGGTGCGGTAGGGGATGGCGACCCCGAAGCAGCGCAGCCCGAGCGTGTTCTCCTCGCGGTCGACGGCGAAGCCCTGCTCGCGGACCTGGTGCAGCTCCTCTATGAGCTTCTCCCGGTCCGTGATGGTGTGTTCGGTGAGCGCGGGGAGCGTCTCGGGGAGCATCTTGCGGACCTGCTCGTCCGTGAAGGTGCTCAGCAGCGCCTTGCCCAGCGAGGTCGAGTGGGCGGGCAGCCGGCGGCCGACCCGGGTGAACGGCCGCAGGTAGTGCTGCGACTGGCGGGTCGCGAGGTACACCACGTTCGTGCCGTCCAGCCGCGCCAGGTGGATCGTCTCCGTCGTGTCGTCCGACAGCCGGTCCAGGGTGGGCCGGGCCGCCGCCACCACCTCGTCCCCGTCGATGTAGGAGGTGCCCACCAGCAGCGCCCGCACCCCGATCCCGTAGCGCGTGCCGGTCGCGTCCGTCTCCACCCAGCCCAGCTCCACGAGCGTGCGCAGCAGCATGTACAGGCTGGACTTCGGGTACCCCACCGCCTCCTGCACCGCGGCCAGGGAGTGCATGCCGGGGCGGCCGGCGAAGTACTCGAGCAACTCGACCGTCCGCACCGCGGACTTGACCTGTGCTCCGCCGCCTGTCTCGCCTGCCGACATCGCCCTTGACCCTTCGTTCGACGGGAAGCCGGAGATATAGTCTCCGAGCAGCATATTCATCATCAGAGACGCCGTTCAGTATATCGAACGACTCTGATGGGCGGCGGACGAACTGCGGCATGACATCTGGAGGGACCCGAGGTGGCAGCAGCACCAGTCTGGAGTGTCGACCCCCGTACCGGGAAGCAGCGTGACCAGGTTGCGGTGGAGGCCACCGCCCAGGCCGTGGACGCCGCCGTCCGCGCGGCCCACGCCGCGCGCGGAGCCCTCGCCGACCGCACGGTGCGCTCCGCCTTCCTGCGCACCGCGGCCGAACGGCTCCAGGCCGCGGGGGAGGGGCTCGTCGAGACCGCCGACGCGGAGACCGCGCTGGGCCCGGCCCGTCTCACCGGCGAACTCGCCCGGACCTGCTACCAGTTGCGGGCGTTCGCGGACATCGTCGACGAGGGCGCCTTCCTCGACGTGATCATCAACCACCCCGACGACACGGCCACCCCGCCGATCCCCGACCTGCGCCGCTACAAGGTCCCGCTGGGCGTCGTCGCGGTCTACTCCGCCTCCAACTTCCCCTTCGCCTTCTCGGTCGCCGGCGGTGACACCGCGAGCGCGCTGGCGGCCGGCTGCCCGGTGGTGGCCAAGGCCCACCCGGACCACCCCGCCCTGTCCGAGCAGGTCGCGAGGACCCTGCGCGGGGCCGCCGCCGAGCACGGGATCCCCGAGGGCGTCCTCGGCCTCGTCCACGGCTTCGAAGCGGGCGTGGAGCTGGTCGGGCATCCGCTGGTCGCGGCGGCCGGGTTCACCGGTTCCGTGCGCGGCGGCCGCGCGCTCTTCGACGCGGCGGCCGCGCGCCCCGTGCCGATCCCCTTCCACGGCGAGCTGGGCTCGCTCAACCCGGTCATGGTCACCGAGGCGGCGGCCGCCGAGCGCGCCGAGGCGATCGGGGCGGGGCTCGCCGGCTCCATGACCCTGGGCGTCGGCCAGTTCTGTGTGAAGCCCGGTCTGGTTCTCGCCCCCGCCGGCGCGGCGGGCGACCGGCTGGTGAAGTCCCTGACGGATGCCGTGGGCGGCGTCGAGGCGGGGTTCCTGCTGGACCACCGCATGCGCGACACCTTCCTCGCCGGGGTCGCCGAGCGCGCCGGACTGCCGGACGTGGAGGCCCCGGTGATGCCGGGTGCGGGCGGCGAGCACACGGTGAGGCCGGGCTTCCTGACGGTCCCGGCCGGGAGGCTGACCGCCGAGGGCGCCTGGGACCTGCTGCTCGAGGAGTGCTTCGGCCCGGTCACGGTGGTGGCCCGGTACGAGGACGAGGCCCAGGCGAACACCGTGCTGTCCCGGCTCCCCGGCAACCTCACGGCCACCGTGCACCTGTCCACGGAGGAGGCCGCCGGTGAGGGCCGCGGCGCGGAGATCCTCGCGGAGCTGACCCCGCTCGCGGGCCGCGTCCTGGTGAACGGCTGGCCCACGGGGGTGGCGGTGGCGCCCGCCCAGCACCACGGCGGTCCCTACCCGGCGACGACCTCCACGTCCACGTCGGTCGGCGGCACGGCCATCGAGCGGTGGCTGCGGCCCGTCGTCTACCAGGGCGCCCCCGAGGCGCTGCTGCCACCGGAGCTGCGGGACGACAACCCGCTGGGACTGCCGCGGCGGTTCGACGGGCTTCTGGAGCGCTGACGGTCCCGCCCTCCGGGGCCCGGCCTGGGACACTCTCCCCATGGACCTCGAACTTCCCGAACTCCTCTTCGCTCTGCGCACATATGGGCCCGACGGCCACTGGTCCTACGAGGACGGGGTGCTCACCGGCTGGGCGGGGGCCCGGCAGGACCGTTTCGTGCCGCCCACCGGTGAGGGGCTCGACCCGGCCTCGGACGCACCCCGGCTGCTCGGTGCCCCCGAGGGCGACTTCCAGCTCATCGCCCGCGTCACGGTCGGGTTCGGCGCGTCCTTCGACGCGGGCGTGCTGTATGTGCACGTGGGGGAGCGGTCCTGGGCGAAGCTGTGCCTGGAGTACTCGCCGGACGTGCCCACCGTCTGCACCGTGGTCACCCGCGGCCACTCCGACGACGCGAACTCCTTCACGGTGGAGGGAAGTTCGGTCTGGCTCCGGGTGAGCAGGACGGGACGGGCGTTCGCGTTCCACGCGTCCAGGGACGGGAAGCGGTGGACGTTCGTCCGTCTGTTCACGCTGGCCGACGAGGAGCCGACCTCGGCGGCGCTGGTGGGCTTCCTGGCGCAGTCGCCGGTGGGGGAGGGGTGCGTGGTCACCTTCGACCATCTGGAGTACCGGGACTCCTGGCCGGAGGGCCTGCGGGACGGCTCGTAGGAACCGCGCCGGGTGCGGCCGCGTCCTCCGTCGCATGATCGGGGATCGTATGACCGGACGCCGCGTGATCCGTACCGCGCTGCGCGCCGACGCACGGGCCGTCGCCGACTTGCACGCACGAGCCCGGGCGACCTACTACCCGGACGGCCTGCCGCAGGACGGCATCGACTGGCTCGACGCCTGGCAGAGCGCCATCCGGCGGCCGGACGGGCATGTGCTGTGCGCCGTCGAACAGGGCGGCATCGTCGGCATCGCCTCCTTCCGCACGCCGGACGGTTCCCCCGCCGACACCGTCAGGCTCTTCCAGTTCCATGTCGACCCCGGCCACTGGCGCCACGGCATCGGCAGCGCACTGCACGCGGCCTGTGTGGAGCAGTGGCAGGCCGACGGCAGGCGGACGGCCGTCCTCGACGTGCACGTGGACAACGGGCGGGCGCAGGCCTTCTACGGCCGTCTGGGCTGGGTCCCCGACCCGGAGAACCCGCCCGCCGAGGGGGACCACCACCTCTTCCTCCGGTACGCGGTTCCCCGGGAATGAATCCGGGGCCCTCGAACGTTCACGTACGCCGCGGAGGGAGGCTCCGCACCCGTACGGAGTGGAGAGAAGCCGAACATGCGCGTCGAGATCTGGAGCGACATCGCCTGCCCCTGGTGCTACGTCGGCAAGGCCCGCTTCGAGAAGGCGCTGGAGGCCTTCCCGCACCGGGACGAGGTCGAGGTGGTGCACCGCTCCTTCGAGCTGGACCCCGATCGGGCCAAGGGCGATGTCCAGCCGGTCCTGGGGTTGCTGGCCGAGAAGTACGGGATGACCGAGGCGCAGGCGCAGGCCGGGGAGAACAACCTGGGAGCGCAGGCCGCCGCCGAGGGCCTGGACTACCGCACCACCGGCCGGGACCACGGCAACACCTTCGACATGCACCGACTGCTGCACTTCGCCAGGGAGCGGGGCAGGCAGGACGAGCTGATCCAGATCCTGTACCGGGCGAACTTCGCCGAGGAACGTTCCCTCTTCTCCGGGGGCGACGACCGGCTGGTGGAGCTGGCCGTGGAGGCCGGACTCGACGCCGACGACGCCCGCAAGGTGCTCGCCGACCCCACCGCGTACGCCGACGCCGTGCGCGCCGACGAGCGCGAGGCCGCCGAGCTGGGCGCGAGGGGCGTACCGTTCTTCGTCCTGGACCGCACCTACGGTGTCTCCGGTGCCCAGCCCGCCGAGGTCTTCACCCAGGCGCTGACGCAGGCGTGGGGCGACCGCTCTCCGCTGCGGCTGATCGAGGACGGCGGAGCGGAAGCCTGCGGTCCGGACGGCTGCGCGGTTCCCCGTAGCTGAGCAACGACGCAGGTCACGGCGGTCGTATAAGCGTTGCTTCGCGGAACCACGCAAGAATCCGCAATGGACGGGAACTTCACGGGGCCGCACAGTTGTCCCATGGAGACCTTCGAGACCCTCGTACGTGCCGAGTTCGCCCCGAAGAACACCTATCTGAACACCGCGAGCACCGGGCTGATGCCCGCCCGCACGGTGGACGCCATGCGGACCGCCCTGGAGGCGGCGGCCGCGGGGCAGCCGACCGACATGTTCGCGGACGTCGAGGCCGCCCGCGCCTCGTTCGCCCGGCTGGCCGGGGTCTCCGTCCGCCGGGTGGCGGCCGGGGCCTCGGTCGCCGTCTACACCGGGCTGATCGCCGCCTCGCTGCCCGAGGGGGCCGAGGTGGTCACCGCGGAGGGCGACTTCAGCTCCGTGGTGAACCCCTTTCACGTCCGCCGCGATCTGAAGGTGCGCAGTGTGCCCCTGGAGCAGGTCGCCGAGGCGGTGCGGCCCGGCACCGCGCTGGTCGCCGTGAGCGCCGCGCAGTCGGCCGACGGCCGGGTCGCCGACCTGCCCGCGATCCGCGACGCGGCCCGCGCGCACGGGGCGCGTACATACCTCGACGCCTCGCAGGCCGCGGGATGGCTGGACCTCGACGCCGGCGCGTACGACTACGTCGCCTCCGTGGCCTTCAAGTGGCTCCTGTGCCCGCGGGGCGTGGCCTTCCTGGTCGTCCCGGAGGACCTCGGCGGACTCAGCCCGCTGTTCGCGGGCTGGGTGGCCGGAGAGCGGCCCTGGGACAGCTGCTACGGCCCGGTCGGCGAACTCGCCCACTCCGCCCGGCGCTTCGACGAGAGTCCGGCCCTCTTCTCCTACGTCGGCGCCCGTCGCTCCCTGGAGCTCGTCGAGGAACTCGGGGTGGACGCCGTACGGGCCCATGACCTCGCCCTCGCCGGACGGTTCCGCGCCGGACTGCGCCCGCTCGGCCACGAGCCGCTCCCCGCGCCCGGCTCCCCCATCGTCTCCGTACCCGGACTCGGCCACCGGCAGGGCGAGTTGAGCGCGTCGGGCATCGAGGTCTCCGACCGCGAGGGCAATCTCCGCGCCGCCTTCCACCTGTACAACACGCCCGGGGACGTCGACCGGCTGCTGGACGCGCTGGCCGGATGACAACCGGACCGGGGCCTCCCGTCCCACACGAGGAGGCCCCGGCCCGGATCGTTCCGGGATTCACGCCCGCTCAGCGCACCGGCGTGAAGTCCCTGGCGCCGATGAACTCCGGCCGCCGCACCGGTGCCGCGAACGGCTCCACGGCCACGTTCTCCACGCTGTTGAACACGATGAAGACGTTGCTGCGCGGGAACGGGGTGATGTTGTCCCCCGAGCCGTGCATACAGTTGCAGTCGAACCAGGTCGCCGAACCGGGCTTCCCGGTGAACAGCCTGATGCCGTACCGGCTCGCCATCTCGGTCAGCGCCTCGTCGGACGGCGTGCCCGCGTCCTGCATCTGCAGCGACTTCTTGTAGTTGTCCTTCGGCGTCGCCCCGGCGCACCCCAGGAACGTCTTGTGCGACCCCGGCATGATCATGAGCGCGCCGTTGGTGTCGTGGTTCTCGGTCAGCGCGATCGAGACGGACACCGTCCGCATGTTCGGCAGGCCGTCCTCGGCGTGCCAGGTCTCGAAGTCGGAGTGCCAGTAGAAGCCGCCGGCCCCGAAGCCCGGCTTGACGTTGATCCGCGACTGGTGCACGTACACGTCCGAGCCGAGGATCTGCCGCGCCCGGCCGACGACGCGCTCGTCGCGGACCAGCCCCGCGAACAGCTCGCTGATCTTGTGGACCTCGAAGACGGAGCGGATCTCCTTCGACTTCGCCTCCACGATCGACCGTTCGTCTGCGCGGATCGCCGGATCGGCGACGAGCCGGTCCAGCTCACGGCGGTAGACCTCGACCTCGTCCGGGGTGATCAGCTGGTCGACGGCGAGGAAGCCGTCGCGCTCGTACGCCTGGAGGTCGGCGGTGGAGACCGGGCCGGGTGTGTCGGGGGAGCCCCAGACGACGGGGTCCTGGCGGGGGACGGACACCTCGGTGGTGCCGCGGCTGGGGTACAGGTCGGTGACGTTGGTGGTCACGGTCACTTCACACCTCCTCGGTCAGCAGCGGATAGACGCCGTTCTCGTCGTGGTCCTCCCGTCCGGTCACGGGCGGGTTGAACACGCAGATGCAGCGGAAGTCCTCCTTGACGCGCAGCGTGTGCCGCTCGTGCCCGTCGAGGAGATACATGGTTCCGGGGGTGATCGAGTACGACTTCCCGGTCTCGTGGTCGGTGAGTTCGGCCTCGCCCTCGACGCAGACGACGGCCTCGACGTGGTTGGCGTACCACATCGACGTCTCGGTGCCGGCGTACAGGACCGTTTCGTGCAGGGAGAAGCCGACCCGCTCCTTGGCGAGGACGATGCGTTTGCTCTCCCAGGTCCCGGACGCCGCCTTCACATGCCGGTCAGTGCCTTCGATGTCCTTGAACGAGCGGACGATCACGGTGGTGTTCTTCCTCCTTGCTGGACGGCCGGACGGCTAGACGGTTTCCCGGATGGCCCGGGCGAGGGTGCTCAGGCCCTCGTCCAGTTCCTCCGGGGAGATGGTGAGCGCGGGCAGCAGCTTGACCACCTCGCTCTCGGGGCCCGAGGTCTCCACGAGCAGCCCGAGGTCGAAGGCGCGGCGGGCGACCCGGCCGGCCCGCTCCTTGTCGTGGAACTCCAGGCCCCACACCAGTCCGCGCCCGCGGTACTCCTTGACGTCGGCGAGGTTCTCCTCGGTGATCGAGATCAGCTCCTGCTCGATCTGCTCGCCACGCGCCCGGGTCTGCTTCTCCATGGCGGACCCGTCGGCCCAGTACGTCTCCAGGGCGGCGGTGGCCGTGACGAACGCCGGGTTGTTCCCGCGGAAGGTGCCGTTGTGCTCGCCCGGCTCCCAGACGTCCAGCTCGGGCTTGAACAGGCACAGCGACATGGGCAGCCCGTAGCCGCTGATGGACTTGGACACGGTGACGATGTCCGGCACGATCCCCGCCTCCTCGAAGGAGAAGAAGGCGCCGGTACGGCCGCAGCCCATCTGGATGTCGTCGACGATCAGCAGCATGTCACGGCGGGCGCACAGGTCGGCGAGCCCGCGCAGCCACTCGGGCCGGGCGACGTTGATGCCGCCCTCGCCCTGCACGGTCTCGACGATCACGGCGGCGGGCTGGTTGAGCCCCGACCCCTGGTCCTCCAGCAGCCGCTCGAACCACAGGAAGTCCGGGACCTTGCCGTCCAGGTAGTGATCGAAGGGCATGGGCGTCCCGTGCACCAGCGGGATCCCGGCCCCGGCGCGCTTGAAGGCGTTGCCGGTGACGGCGAGGGAGCCCAGGGACATCCCGTGGAAGGCATTGGTGAAGGACACGATGGCCTCGCGCCCCTTCACCTTGCGGGCCAGCTTGAGGGCGGACTCGACCGCGTTGGTACCCGTGGGCCCGGGGAACATGACCTTGTACGGCAGGTCGCGGGGCCGCAGCACCAGATCCTGGAACGTCTGCAGGAAGGACCGCTTGGCGACCGTGGACATGTCCAGGCCGTGGCTGACGCCGTCCCGCTCCAGATAGTCGATCAAGGCCCGTTTGAGTACGGGGTTGTTGTGGCCGTAGTTGAGGGAGCCCGCGCCTGCGAAGAAGTCCAGGTACTCGTGGCCGTCCTCGTCGTACATACGGCTGCCGCGCGCGCGGTCGAAGACGGTGGGCCAGCCGCGGCAGTAGCTGCGCACCTCCGACTCGAGGGTCTCGAAGACGCTGAGGTCCGGCTGGGTGATGGTCACGGCGAAATCGCTCCTCGTGCGTGGGGGGGGGAGTGGGTCCGGTGAGTACGGGTGGGCGGAGGGGGTGTCGTGGGCGGAGCCAGACGGAGAGGTCGTGGGGGAGTCAGACGGAGAGCGGACCGATGCGGTAGAGGACTTCGGGGTCGTGCGGTCCGTCGGGGAACCGGTCCGTCCCGAAGAGGACCTCCGTCTCGACGGCAGCGCCGTGGCGCCGGGCGTACGAGGTGAACAGGCGCTCGGAGGCGGTGTTGCCCGGTGTGATGGTCGTCTCGATCGCGGTGACCCCGTACTCGTGCGCGACCCGTGCCGTCAGTCCGTCCAGCAGCCGTGCCGCAAGACCGCGCCCGCGCTGGTCGGCGTCCACGGCCACCTGCCACACCAGGAGGGTGCTCGGACGGTCGGGCCGGAGATAGGCGGTGACGAAACCGACGGGCCGGCCCTCGGGTCCGCTGCGTGCCACCGCCGAGGTGCCGGCGAAGTCACGGCACCACAGCAGATAGCTGTAGGAGGAGTTCAGGTCGAGCTTTCCGGAGTCCCTGGCGATGCGCCAGAGTGCGGCCCCGTCCGCCACCTCCGGGCGGTCGATCCGCAGTCCTTCCGGCATTTCCAGGAATTCCGCTTGCAGGTCTGCTTGTGCGGCGGTCATGTCGTTGCAACTTACCCAGGAGAATTGAAAATTGCATCGCCGGGCGGGGTTACGGACCGGCGATGTGTGTGTTATCGCGCGGGCGCGTGCCTGCACGTGAGGTGGGGCGCGTTTACGGCCTGAATGCCCGGAAAATACCGGGCAAAAGAGGTGAGTTGTGGAGTCGGTCACACTCGCGCAATCATCACGGAATCTGCTCGAATTGTGCCGCCTGATGTTCGCAGAATCTTTGCGTTTAGCCTGCGGAAGAACGGGCAGAAGAATGTGGGAATCTGCCCGGCGTTAACCCGGCGCTAATTCGATGATTACGCGTAAAGATTCGGGACGCAATGCCGATTTTTTCACGGGGTGGGCGCGAGGGCGCCGGGCCGCTGCCAGGGGCCACCGTGACTCCCGCGCTCACGGACGCGGCGCTTACGGAGCGCGGCGCTTACGTCCGCCCGTACGGCCTGGTGATCCAGGCCGGGGGAAGCCGAGCCTGGTCGTCGGTGTTTCACCCTTTCGACCGCTTGGTTCTTAGGCGGGGGGACCTGGGAGCCATGGGATTGGTTTGAGAGACTCAAACTTCTCCTTATAATCGGATCCCGCACATCCCCCCACACCCCCATAGAGAGGTCCCCCCGTGAAGACGCTCCTCGGCCGCCGGGCCCGCTTCCTGGCCGCCATCACCGCGACGGCTGGTGCCGTGCTCGTGGCCGGCTGCACCTCGAGCGGCAGCGGCGGCAGCGCAGGCAAGACGGCCGCCGGCGGGGTCGACCTCGTCAAGGCGGGTCAGCTCACCACCTGCACGCACCTGCCCTACCCGCCCTTCCAGTCGGAGATCGACGGCAAGGTGCAGGGCTTCGACGTCTCGCTGATCGACCTGGTCGCCAAGGACCTCGGGGTCAAGCAGCAGATCCTCGACACGCCCTTCGAGAACTTCAAGACCGGCGCGTTCCTCAACTCCGGCGAGTGCGACCTGGCCGCGGCCGGTATGACGATCACCCCCGAGCGCAAGAAGAACGTCGACTTCTCCGACCCGTACTTCGACGCCACCCAGGCCGTCCTGGTCGACAAGAAGAGCGGCGTCGGCTCGCTGGCCGACCTGAAGGCCAAGGGCAGGAAGCTCGGCGCCCAGGCCCAGACCACCGGCGAGGACTACGCCAAGAAGCGGGGCTTCGACCCGATCTCCTTCGAGTCCTCCGACGCCGTCCTCAACGGTCTGCGGACCGGCCAGGTGCAGGCCGTCATCATCGACTACCCGGTCGTCCAGGGCTGGCTCAAGGACAAGGCCAACGCGGGCGCCTTCAAGGTGGTGGACAACCTCAACACCGGTGAGCAGTACGGCTTCACGGTGAAGAAGGGCAACGCGAAGCTCCTCGCCGCGGTCAACAAGGCGATCGCCGGCGCGAAGGCCGACGGCACGTACAAGAAGCTGTACGAGAAGTGGATCGGCCCGTACACCCCGTCCAGCCCCTCGCCCTCGGCCTCATGAGCCATCCCACGGACACGGCCGGGTCCGCCGTCGCACCGCGCAGAAAGGGCCTGACCCGGCGCGGGCGGCGCAGGCTCTCGCGCGGCGCCCAGTACACCGTCTTCGTCGCCGCCGTGATCGCTCTGGCGGTCTCGGCGGACTGGGGCCGGCTGCGGAACCAGTTCGCGCAGACGGCCATCGCCCGGCAGATGTTCCCGGACGTCATCGTCCTGGCGTTGAAGAACACCGTGCTGTACACCCTGTCCGGCTTTGTCGTCGGCCTGGTGCTCGGCATGGTCATCGCGCTGATGCGGCTGTCGTCCGTGGGCCCCTACCGCTGGGTCGCCGGCGTCTACATCGAGATCTTCCGCGGCCTGCCCGCGCTGCTGATCTTCATCTTCGTCGGGGTCGCCGTGCCGCTGGCCTTCCCCGGGATGGAGATCGTCGGCGGCACCTACGGCAAGGTGGCCCTCGCGCTCGGCCTGGTGTCGGCCGCCTATATGGCGGAGACCATCCGCGCGGGCATCCAGGCCGTACCCAGGGGCCAGATGGAGGCGGCCCGTTCGCTGGGCTTCTCGCCCACCCGGGCCATGGTCTCGATCATCATTCCGCAGGCGTTCCGGATCATCCTCCCGCCGCTCACCAACGAACTGGTCCTGCTCTTCAAGGACTCCTCGATGGTGCTGTTCCTGGGCGTCACCCTGGAGGAGCGCGAACTGTCCAAGTTCGGCCGCGACCTCGCCAGCCAGACCGCCAACTCCACGCCGATCCTGGTCGCCGGCCTGTGCTACCTGCTGGTCACCATCCCGCTCGGCTTCCTCGTACGCCGTATGGAGGCCAAGGCCCAGGAGGCCGTCAAGTGAGCCGTACCCCAGAGATCCGGATCCGGGACCTGCACAAGTCCTTCGGGGACAACGAGGTGCTGCGCGGCATCGACCTGGAGATCGGCCAGGGCGACGTGGTCTGTGTCATCGGCCCCTCGGGCTCCGGCAAGTCCACCCTGCTGCGCTGTGTGAACCTCCTGGAGGAGCCCACCAAGGGGCAGGTCTTCGTCGGCGGCACCGAGCTGACCGACCCCGACGTGGACATCGACGCCGCCCGCCGCCGTATCGGCATGGTCTTCCAGCAGTTCAACCTGTTCCCGCACCTCACGGTCACCGAGAACCTGACCCTGCCGCAGCGCCGCGTCCTCAAGCGGGACAAGGCGCAGGCCGCCCGGACCGCCGCCGAGAACCTGCGGCGCGTGGGCCTCGCCGAGAAGGCGGACGCCTACCCCTCCTCCCTCTCCGGCGGCCAGCAGCAGCGCGTGGCGATCGCCCGTGCGCTCGCCATGGGCCCCGAGGTGATGCTCTTCGACGAGCCGACCTCCGCGCTCGACCCCGAGCTGGTCGGCGACGTTCTCGCCGTGATGAGGATGCTGGCCGAGGAGGGCATGACGATGATGGTCGTCACCCACGAGATGACCTTCGCACGGGAGGTCGCCGACCGGGTCGTCTTCATGGACGGCGGTGTGGTCGTCGAGGACGGCACGCCCGGCCAGGTCATCGGCAACCCCCGCCACCAGCGCACCCGGCACTTCCTCTCCCGGCTCCTCGACCCCGCGATGGCCGAGGTGGAGGAGGAGATCTCCGACCGGGCGGGCAAGAGCGAGTAGAAGGCGGACTAGTGTGCGGTACATGAGCGATCACGCGGTACTGCACGTGAAGGGGCGGGTGCTCGTCGGGCCCGAGGAGGTCCGGGACGGACTGTGGGTGGTCGACGGCCGGATCTCCTACGACCGGCCGGCCGGGGCCCGGGACGTCCGTACCGTCGAGGGCTGGGCGCTGCCCGGTCTCGTCGACGCGCACTGTCACGTCGGCCTGGACGCCCACGGACCGGTCTCCGAGGACGTCGCCGAGAAACAGGCGCTGACCGACCGGGACGCGGGCACCCTGCTGATCCGGGACGCGGGCTCCCCGTCGGACACCCGCTGGATCGACGACCGCGACGACCTGCCCGCGATCATCCGGGCCGGCCGGCACATCGCGCGCACCCGCCGCTACATCCGCAACTACGCCTGGGAGATCGAACCCGAGGACCTGGTCGCGTACGTCGCCCAGGAGGCCCGGCGCGGCGACGGCTGGGTCAAGCTCGTCGGCGACTGGATCGACCGGGACGCCGGGGACCTGTCCGCCTGCTGGCCGCGCGAGGCGGTCCAGGCGGCGATCGCGGAGGCCCACCGGCTGGGGGCGCGGGTCACCGCGCACTGTTTCGCCGAGGACTCGCTGCGCGACCTGGTCGAGGCGGGCATCGACTGCATCGAGCATGCGACGGGCCTCACGGAGGAGACGATCCCGCTGTTCGCGGAGCGGGGCGTGGCGATCGTCCCGACCCTCGTGAACATCGCGACCTTCCCCAGGCTCGCACGGGGCGGGGAGTCGAAGTTCCCGCGCTGGTCGGCGCACATGCGACGGCTGTACGAGCGGCGTTACGACACCGTGCGCGCCGCGTACGACGCCGGGATCCCGGTGTACGTCGGCACCGACGCCGGTGGTTCTTTGGCGCACGGGCTGGTGGCCGGAGAGGTCGCCGAGCTGGTCACCGCCGGTATCCCGCCGGTTCGGGCACTGTCCGCGACCACCTGGGGCGCCCGGCGGTGGCTCGGCCGGCCCGGCCTCGAGGAGGGGGCGCCCGCGGACCTCGTGGTGTACGAGGCGGACCCCCGTGCGGACGTCCGGGTGCTGGCGGCGCCCCGGCGGGTGGTGCTGAACGGGCGGATCGTGGGATAGGGGTCAAGGCGCGTCCACGGGACGACCGCGCGCCCCCGGTGTGGGGGATGTCCCGGGGACGCCGGGGAACAGACGTGCCGCATATTTCGAAAAGGTTCGCGAAAGATCCCCGATGGGGTGAAGTCGTGTCGTATCGCTGACGGTGCGTCACCGGTGCCGCGATTCTTTCCGGGTCCCAAGCCTGTCTTCCCTGGGGGTCCCACCCGTGAACGGCACCATCTTCCGCATGCCCGCACGCCGTCTGGCCACCGTCGCGGTGGCCACCGCCCTGGCCACAGGTCCCACGGTGCTCGGTGGCGCCGGTTCCGCCGGCGCCACCGAGCACCGTGGGCGCGCGAGCGCCGTGGTGCTGCGCACCGGACTCGATGTGTCCCTGCTCGACAAGACCGTGAACGCCCCGCTCACCGTCTCCCTCAACGCCGTCGAGGCTCCGCAGAGCGCGGACCGGACCGCGCTGTCGGCACGTCTCGACGGCGTGGACGGCGGGCGGCCGTTCAGCGTGCTCACCGCGGACGCCGCCACGGCGAGGGCGACGGTGTCCGCGACCGGAGCGGAGGCCTCCACCAGCCTGGCGCACGCACGGGTCCATGTGCCCGGGCTGCCCCTGCTGTCCCTGATCGAGGTCGACGGCGTCACCTCGAAGGCCGTGTGCGAGGCCGGGAAGAAGCCGGTCGCCACGGCGAACCTGCTGGGCGCGGTGACGGTGCTCGGCCGGACGGTGAGGGTGACGGCCGGTGGCCCGGCGGACGTGAAGGTGCCGGGCGTGGGAGAGGTGCGGCTGGAGGTGTCGCCCACCCGGACGACCTCACGGACGGCGGCGGCCTCCGCGCTGCGGCTGACGGTGACCGTGAACCCGGCGAAGCTGAACGTGGCGGAGGTGCAGGGGGCGCTGACGCTCGGCGGCGTCTCCTGCGAGGCACCGGCGGCCCCCGCCGCGGCGGGCGGCGCACCGGCCGCTCCCACCGCCTCCGCCACACATCCCGTCGAGGACCTCAGGCCGCAGGGGGCGCCCGCGAGGAGGGCCGGCCTCGCGCAGACCGGCGGAAGCGCGGTGACGCCGTACGTCGTGGCCGGGGCGGTCGTGATGCTCCTGGCCGGTGGGGGAGCGGTGGGCCTCGCCCGCCGCCGGCGCGGCTGACCCCACGCCGGAACCAGCTCGTCCGGCGTTCCCCCTCACCGCCCCGCCAGCGTCACCGCACGGTCCAGGGCCTGCACGAAGCGGTTCACCGTCGCCCGGTCCCGTACCGCCAGCCGCAGCCACTTGCCGTCCAGGCCCGGGAACGTGTCCCCGCGGCGCACCGCGAAGCCGAGATCCCGCAGATGGCGGCGTACCGCCGCCGCACGCGCCAGGCGGACCAGGACGAACGGGCCCTCGGCCGGCTCGACCACATGCAGCCCGTCGGGCCCGAACTCCCGCAGTCCCGCCACCAGATGCGCCCGGTCCGCCGCCACCCGGTGTGCCGCGTGCGCCGCCTCCGCCAGCGCCCGGGGCGACACACATGCCTCGGCCGCCGCGAGCGCGGGCGTGGACACCGGCCACAGCGGCTGCGCCCGTTCCAGTTCGGCGATCGTCCCGGGTTCGGCCAGGACGTAGCCGATGCGCAGGCCCGCCAGCCCCCAGGTCTTGGTCAGGCTGCGCAGGACCACGAGCCCGGGCACGTCCGTGCGGCCGGCCAGCGCCTCCCGCTCCCCGGGAACCGCGTCCATGAACGCCTCGTCGACCACCAACGTGCGTCCGGGGCGGGCCAGTTCGGTGATCGAGGCCGCCGGATGCAGCACCGACGTCGGGTTCGTCGGGTTGCCTATCAGCACCAGGTCCGCATCCTCGGGAACCAGCGCCGGATCCAGGCGGAAGCCGTCCGCCTGCCGCAGCAGGACCCGGCCCACGGCATGCCCGGCCGCCCGCAGCGCCGCCTCCGGCTCCGTGAACTGCGGGTGCACCACGACCGGTCGACGGGCCTTGAGGGCACGCGCGAGCAGGACGAACGCCTCGGCGGCGCCCGCCGTGAGCAGGACCCGCTCGGCGGTCAGCCCGTGCCGCGCCGCCACCGCCGCCCGTGCGGCCCGCCCGTCGGGGTACGCCGCGAGCCCGTCCAGCGACCCGGCGATCACCTCGCGCAGCCATGCGGGGGGCGTGTCCGCCCGCACGTTCACCGCGAGGTCGCACAGCGCCGCCCCGTCGTCCCGGACCTCGGCGTCCCCGTGATGCCGTAGGTCGTGCGGACCGCCCTCGTGTTCCGTGTGCATATGAGTGTCAGTGTGCATGGGAGTGTGTGTGCCCACCGTGGTGGTGGTGCCCGTGACCGTGGTGGTGGCCGTCGTCGTCCGGGTGGAAGTGCGGCTGCTGCGGCAGCCCCACCTTGTTCTCGAAGCCCGGCAACGCGATCCGGTACACGCATGAGTCGCAGTTCATCCGCAGATCCCCCTTCACCGCCTCCTCGTACCGCTCCCTCACCAGGTCGAGCAGCTCCGGCTCCGGCCCGATGACGTCCGCCGAGCGCACCTCGACCTCCGGATGCGCCTCCGCCCAGCCCTCCGTCTGCTGCCGCACCCGGTCCGGCAGGATGCCCGTGAAGAGGAAATACGGCAGGACCACGATCCGCCTCGCGCCCAGCCTCGCGCACCGGTCGAGTCCGCTCGGCACATCCGGCGCCGCCAGGGAGACGAACGCCGTCTCCACGCCCGCGTACCCGCGCCCCTCCCACAGCAGCCGCGCCGCCTTGTACACCTCGGCGTTCGCGTCGGGGTCGGTGGAGCCCCGGCCCACCAGCAGCACGGTCACATCGGCCCGGTCCTCAGGGGTGCGGGCCGAGCCGCCCAGCGCCTCGTCCAGCCGCCGCTCCAGCACCGACAGCAGCGCCGGGTGCGGGCCGAGCGGACGTCCGTACGTGTACGAGATCCCCGGGTGCCGCTCCTTCTCGCGGGCCAGTGCCGCCGGGATGTCCCCCTTGGCGTGCCCGGCGGACACCAGCATCAGCGGCACGGCGGCGAACCTGCGCGCCCCCCGCTGCACCAGCTCGGCCACCGCCTCGCCCAGCGGCGGCGGCGACAGCTCGATGAAGCCGCCCGCGACGGGCAGTTCGGGGTGGCGGCGCCCCAGCTCCCGCACGAAGTCGCGGAACGCCTCGGCGCCGGCCTCGTCCCGGGTGCCGTGGCCGGCGATGAGCAGGGCGGGCGGCGGGGTGGTCACAGGCTCTCCTTCGAAGTGGGGTGGTACAGCAGGGCGTTGAGCGCGGCCGCAGCGACCGCCGAACCGCCCTTCTCGGACACGTTGCTCACGGCGGGCAGCCCACTCTCGCGCAGCGCCGCCTTGGACTCGACCGCGCCGACGAAACCGACCGGCAGGCCGATGACGAGCGCGGGGGAGGCATCGAGGGTCAGCAGCTCCTCCAGAGCGGTCGGTGCGCAGCCGATGACCCAGAGCGCTCCGGGGCCGACCTCCTCGTAGGCCAGCCGGATCGCATGCGCCGACCGGGTCAGCCCGGGACCGGACCTGGCGTCCTTCAGACGGCAGACCGTCTCGCGCCGGGTGATCCCGGCGGCCACCATCTCGACGTCCACGACCACCGGCGCTCCGGCGTGCAGCGCGGCGTGCGCCCCGGCCAACTCGGCCTCGTCCAGCACGAGATCCGTCGCGTACTCGAGGTCGGCGGCGGAGTGGATGACCCGTTCCACCACCGCCCGCGTCAGCGGAGGGAAGTGCGAGGTGTCCAGGCGGGCGCGCAGCCGCCGGAAGGACTCCTGCTCGATCGGGTGGACCACACGGTTCACTTGGGCTCCTCCTGCCAGCGGTAGCCGCGCGGCGTCACCATGCGTCCCGCGATCTCACGGGTCGCCGTGTTGCCGACGGTCACGACCGTCATCATGTCGACCGTCGCCGGGTCGAGACCGGCCAGGGTCGTCAGCCGGGCGGACTCGTCCGGCCGCGACGCGTTCCGTACGACACCGACCGGCGTCGAGGGCGCCCGGTGCCCGGCGAGGATCGCCAGCGCCTTCGGCAGCTGCCAGTGCCGGCCCCGGCTGCGCGGGTTGTAGAAGGTCACCACGAGGTCGGCCTCCGCCGCGGCGCGCACCCTGCGCTCGATGACCTCCCAGGGGGTGTGCAGGTCGGAGAGGCTGATCGACACATGGTCGTGGCCCAGCGGCGCGCCGAGGATCGCCCCGGCCGCGAGCGCCGCCGTGACCCCGGGCACCCCCACCACGTCGATGTCGTCGGACGCCTCGGCCAGCGCGGGCGAGGCCATCGCGTACACCCCGGCGTCGCCGCTGCCGATCAGCGCCACCGCATGCCCCTTCCGGGCCTCGGCGACCGCCGTACGCGCCCGCTCCTCCTCGGCGCCGAGCCCCGATTCCAGGATCCGGGTGCCGGGCCGCAGCAGATCGCGGATCTGGCCGACGTACTGGTCGAGCCCGACCAGCACCGACGCGCGCCGCAACTCCGCCCGAGCGCGCGGCGTCAGCAGGTCCCGGGCGCCGGGGCCCAGCCCGACGACGGCGAGCCGTCCGCGCCCCGGCCTGCGGACCACGGCACAGGTCGCCATCGCCGGAGTCCCGGCCGACCTGCGCTTGGGCACCAGGAGTTCACCGCCGCCGACCAGCGCGGCCGCCTCCGCCACGGACGGCGTGCCCACCGCGGCGAGCGGCGCGTCGGAGGGGTTGGGCACCTCGACCTCCGCCAGCTCCTCCGCGGGATACGTCACCACGGGCACCCCGAGCCGCTCGGCCGCGCCCAGGATGCCGGGCTCCTCGGCCTTGGCGTCGACGGTGGCGAGTTCGGCGAGCGACGCGGGGGAGAGCCCGGCGTCCCGCAGTGCTTCCTCCACCAGGGCGAGGACCTCGTCGACCGGAGCGCCCTTGGACGCGCCGACGCCGACGACCAGGGACGGCGGCCGCAGCAGGACCTCGTGCGTGGCGGGCTCCACGGCCCGGTCCGTCACCCGGATCGTGTACGCGCCCTCCACAGCGACCGGCAGCGGCGGCAGCGGCCAGCTCACCTCCGCCGCCAGGGCCACCGGCTCCCCGTCGAGCAGCGCCCGCGAGACCCCGGCGACATCGCCCTGGACGGGGAACCCGAGCATGTCGAGGCCCGGCAGCCCCACCGCGTCCGTCGCGGTCGTCACCACGGGCTCGGCCCCCAGCACCTCGCCCACCGCGCGGGCGAGTTCATTGGCCCCGCCCGCATGCCCGCCGACCAGGGACACCGCGAACCGGCCGCCCTCGTCGACACACACAACGCCCGGGTCGGAGACCTTGTCCGCCAGCAGCGGGGCGACGAGCCGGACGACCGCCCCGGTCGCCAGGAAGCACACCAGCTGGTCACACTCCGCGAACGCGGCCCGTACGGCGTCCCCGGCCGGGCCGTCGTACACCCGCGTCCGGTCGGGCCACGCCGCCGCCAGCCGGTCCCGCGCAGCCGCCCCCGCCGCGGTGGCGGAAATGAGGCCGATCACTGAGCAACTCCTTCGGTACGCGCCGGAGGCCGCGTGCCCCACAGCAGGAAAACAGGGTTGGTCGCGGCGAGCCGGGTCACGTCGCCCGGCAGCGGCGCCAGCCGGGACGACTGCAGCAGCACGCCGTCGCAGGTGAACCCGGCCCCGATCAGCGCCTCGCGCGCCGCCGGTACGCGGTCCAGCGCGGCCATGGCGATCACCACGGCCCGCCGCGCCCGCCGTGCGCACGCGGTCACGATGGCGGGCAGCTCGCGTCCGCCGCCCCCGACGAACACGGCGTCGGGCTCGTCCAGCCCGTCCAGCGCGCCGGGCGCGGCACCGTGCACGACCCGCACGTCGACGCCGTGCGCCGCGGCATTGGCCCGGATTCGTGCGACACCGTCCGCGGTCTTCTCGATCGCGGTGACGGCCGCACCGAGCCGGGCGCACTCCACGGCCACCGAGCCGGAGCCCGCGCCGACGTCCCAGACCAGATCGCCGAGGCGCGGCCCCAGCCGGGCCAGCGCCAGGGCACGGACCTCGAACTTGGTGATCATGGAGTCGCGGTGGGTGAACGCGCTCTCCTCCAGGGCCCAGACGTCGGGGCCGGGCTCCGGTCCCGCCACCGTGCGCACCGGCCCGAGAGCCGCCGCCGGGTCGAGGCACAGCACCACGCTGACCGCCGCACCCCAGTCGCGTCCCGCTGCCTCGGCGGGCGTCAGGCGCTCCACGCGCTCGTGCCCGGGATCGCCGAGTGCGCTCGCCACGACGAGGACCCGCTCGCCGGGGCCGCCGGCGAGGGCCGCCCCCAGTTCGGCGGGGCCGGCACCCGGACCGGTGAGCACGGCCACCTTCGGACGCGCCCGGCACACCTGCACCGCGGTCCGCAGATCACGGCCGTGCGCGCTCACCACCACCGCGTCGTCCCATGGCAGCCCGAGCCGCGCGAAGGCGGTGGCCACGGAGGACACACCCGGCCGCACGTCCAGCCGCTCCGGCCCGAACCGCTCGGCCAGCGCGCGGACGATCCCGAAGAAGGCGGGGTCCCCGGAGGCGAGCACCGCGACCCGCCGCCCCTTGCCGAGGTGGTGCTCGATCGCGTCGAGCGCGGGTGCCAGCGGCCCCAGGACGATCCGCTCCGCGTCCTGAGGCAGCCGGGCGGCCGCCAGATGCCGGCGGGCGCCCACCACCAGGTCCGCCCCGGCGACCGCGTCCGCGGGAAGGGGCGTCCCGGTGCCCGTGCCGACGACGGTGATCATGTGTTCGCGCCGCGGGCGCGCAGGGCCTTGCGGGCCTCCGGGTCGGCCTTGCGGTAGCCGTGGAAGTGACCGGGGTGGTACAGGTGCGAGCGGGTGCCGTGGGCGTCGAGCGCCGGGCCGACCAGGAACAGGGTGTGCTTCCACAGCTTGTGTTCCTTGACGGTCTCCTCCAGCGTGCCGATGGTGCACCTCACCATCAGCTCCTCCGGCCAGGTCGCCTGGTAGGCCACCACGACCGGGGTGGTCGTCGGATAGCCGCCCTCCAGCAGCTCCCGTACCAGCTGGCCGCTGCGGGCCGCCGACAGGAAGATCGCCATCGTGGTGCCGTGCCGGGCGAACTCGCGCACCTCCTCCCCGGGCGGCATCGGCGTCTTGCCGCCACCGAGCCGGGTCAGCACGACGGACTGGGCGACCTCGGGGATCGTCAGCTCCCGCCGTGCGAGCGCGGCGACGGCGGAGAACGCGGAGACACCCGGCACGACCTCGGTCTCGATGCCGATCCCGGCGCACCGGTCGAGCTGCTCCTGGGTGCCGCCCCACAGGGCCGGGTCCCCGGAGTGGATCCGGGCCACGCGCAGGCCCTGCGCGTGCGCCCGCTCGTACACGGCGACGACGTCCTCCAGGGACAGGGTCGCCGAGTCCAGGATCTCGGCGCCCTCGCGCGCGTGCTCGAGGACCTCCGCCTGCACCAGGCTGGCCGCCCAGATCACGACGTCGGCCTCGGCGATGGCGCGCGCGGCACGGAACGTCAGCAGGTCGGCGGCGCCGGGGCCGGCACCGACGAAGGTCACCTTGCCGGTGGGGGCATCGGCCATGGGAATCGGTCCTCTCCTACGAAAACTCGGGTGGTGCGGAACGCGGATGCGCACAGGGCCGGCATTCGTCCGGCCGCCGGCGGTCCCGGCGCGCTGATCTGCCGGCGGTCACAGCTTGCCGCCGCGGGTGCCGTCGCGCCGGGCCGGCGAGATGAGGGTGGACAGGTAGGGCAGCGGCCGGCCGTCCAGGTCGGAGGCCGGCCGGACGGACTCCTCCGGCAGCCCGAGCGAGGCCCCCCACACGGCGTCGTCGATGCGCCCGGTCTCCCGCAGCGCCTCGGCCACCTCGTGCGCCTGCCGCCCGAACTTGTAGGCCACGACGGTACCGGGGCCGCCGAGGGCGTCCTTGAGCGCCGCGGAACCGGCCGTGACGGGCACGAGCGTCAGCGGTTCGGTGCCCTCGGTCAGCACCGCACCCGACCGTGCGGCCAGGTCCTGCATGGCGGTGATGCCGGGCACGGTCTCGATGCGCGTTCCCGGCGCCAACTCCTGCACGGTGTGCGCGAGATAGGTGAACGTCGAGTACACGTTGGGATCGCCGATGGTCGCGAAGGCGACGGCGGAGTGCCGGCCGAGGAGCCGGGCCACGCGCTCCCCGGCCGCGTCCCAGGCCGCCTCGCGCCGCGCCCGGTCGGTGCGCTCGTTGAGCGCGAACACGACGCGGACGACCTTCTCCTCGGGCACGTAGTGCAGCACGGTCGCCTCGGCGCGCCCGCGCTCCCCGTCGTCCGTTCCGTCCGGGGCACCCATCACGGGGACGACGACGACGTCGGCCTCCCGCAGAGCGTTGACGCCCTTGACGGTCACCAGCTCGGGGTCGCCGGGGCCCACCCCGACTCCGATCAGCCTGCTGCTCATGACGTCCGGCACCTCTCCACGAACCGATGGGCCGCACCGGGCGTGGCGGCCCAGTGCGTGTGCAGATAACTGGCGTGCACACCTTGCTGTACAAAACCTTCGACGCGCCGCGCGGGGACGCGCACCCCCCAGGCGGGAGCCGCCCCCGCCGCGGGCTCGACCACGGTCCGGTGGAACTCATGGCCCCGCATCCGCGTTCCGGCCACGGCGAGGACACTGTCGCTCACGGCCACCGCGTCCCGGTAGCCGAGGGTCAGCCGTTCGCTCATCCGGGCCTTCGCGTCGAGCACCCCGCACATGGGCTGCCCGTCCAGCTCGCGGCACAGGTACAGCAGACCGGCGCACTCGGCGGCGACCGGGGCGCCGCCGAGCGCCAGCTCGGCGACGGCCTTGCGGAGGGGCCCGTTGGCGGACAGCTCGGCGGCGTACACCTCCGGGAAGCCGCCGCCGATGACCAGCCCCGCCGTGCCGTCCGGCAGTCGCTCGTCCCGCAGGGGGTCGAAGACGACGACCTCGGCGCCGGCGGCGGCCAGCAGTTCCCCGTGCTCGGCGTAGGAGAACGTGAAGGCGGGGCCGCCGGCCACGGCGACCACGTCCCCTGCGCCGGTCCCGCAGGCCGGCGCTTCCCAGGGGGCGTCCGGCAGCGCGCCCGCGCTCCGCGCCAGCGCGTACAGCGCGTCCAGGTCGCACCCCTGGCGCACCTGCTCGGCCATCGCGGCGACCGCCTCGACCGCCTCCGCCCGCCGCTCGGCCACCGGTACCAGCCCGAGGTGCCGCGAGGGCGTGCCGACTCCGGCCACCCTGCGCAGCACCCCCAGCACCGGCACCCCGGACGCGTCCAGTGCGTCCCGCAGCAGCTCCTCGTGCCGGTCCGACGCGACCTTGTTCAGGATCACGCCGCCGATCCGCACCTGTGGATCCCAGGACGCGAACCCGTGCACCAGCGCCGCCACCGACCGCGACTGCGAGGACGCGTCGACGACCAGCACCACGGGCGCCCTCAGCAGCTTCGCCACCTGCGCCGTGGAGGCCAGCTCCCCCTCGCCGGCGGCTCCGTCGTACAGCCCCATCACACCCTCGACCACGGCCAGGCCGCAGCCGCGCGCGCCGTGCAGGAACAGCGGCGCGATCAGCTCCGGTCCGCACAGGTACGCGTCGAGGTTCCGTCCCGCGCGCCCGGTCGCGAGCGCGTGGTACCCGGGGTCGATGTAGTCGGGCCCGACCTTGTGCGGGGACACGGTGAGCCCCCGCCCGGCGAAGGCCGCCATCAGCCCCGTGGCCACGGTGGTCTTGCCGCTGCCCGAGGAGGGCGCGGCGACGACCAGCCGGGGGACGGAGGAGGGGGAGGACATCACCACTCGATGCCCTTCTGGCCCTTCTGGCCCACGTCCATCGGGTGCTTCACCTTGGACATGTCGGTCACCAGGTCGGCGAACTCCACAAGCCGCTCGGGCGCGTTCCGTCCGGTGATCACCACATGCTGGGTGCCGGGGCGGGTACGCAGCACCTCGACGACCTCCTCGGTGTCGACCCAGCCCCAGTGCATCGGATACGCGAACTCGTCCAGCACGTACAGCCGGTACGTCTCCGCGGCCAGGTCACGCTTGACCTGCTCCCAGCCCTCCCGGGCCTTCTCCTCGTTCGTCGCGTTGTCCCCCTGGAGGTCGCGCTGCACCCACGACCAGCCCTCGCCCATCTTGTGCCAGTTGACGGTTCCGCCCTGACCGGACGCCCCCAGCACGCGCAGCGCGTTCTCCTCGCCGACCTTCCACTTGGCCGACTTGACGAACTGGAACACCCCGATCGGCCAGCCCTGGTTCCAGGCGCGCAGCGCGAGCCCGAAGGCGGCGGTCGACTTGCCCTTGCCGACGCCCGTGTGCACGACGACGAGCGGGCGGTTTCGTCGCTGACGGGTCGTCAGTCCGTCGTCCGGCACGACACTCGGCTGTCCCTGCGGCATTACGCGGCCCTCCTCGTGGTCCTCTGTGTGCCCTGCACGTTCCGTACGAGCCCGGCGATGCTGTCCGCGCGCAGCTCGTCCAGCGTCACCGCCGTACCGCCCAGCTCCCCGGCGAGCCGACCGGCAAGCCCCAGCCGCACGGGCCCCGACTCACAGTCCACGACCACGGACGCGACACCCTCGGCGGCCAGCAGCCCCGCCGCACGCCCGGCGAGTGCGACCGCATCGGTGCCTCCGGTGGCCCGTCCGTCCGTCACCACCACGACCAGGGCGCGCCGCGCGGGGTCCCGCAACCGCTCGACCCGCAGTACGTCATGGGCCTTGAGCAGCCCGGCGGCCAGCGGTGTCCTGCCTCCGGTCGGCAGCGACTCGAGCCGGGCCGCCGCCGCGTCCACGGACGAGGTCGGCGGCAGCGCGACGTCGGCCGCCGTGCCCCGGAAGGTCACGAGCCCCACCTTGTCCCGCCGCTGGTAGGCGTCGAGCAGCAGCGACAGCACGGCACCCTTCACGGCACCCATCCGCTGCCGGGCGGCCATCGACCCGGAGGCGTCGACCACGAACAGCACGAGATTGCCCTCGCGGCCCTCCCGCGTCGCCTGCCGCAGATCGTCCCGGCGCACCACGAGCCCGGGGCCCGACCGCCCGCGCGCCCGCTGGTGCGGTGCCGCCGCCTGCACGGTCGCCGCGAGGTGCAGCTTGGTGAGCGCTCCCCGGGGCCGCCGTGCGCCCGTGGTCCGCCCGTGCTCGGTCCGCGCCCGGGACCGCCGGCCGGCGGCGCCGTCGCCGAGCCCCGGCACCGTCAGCACCTTGGCCCGGAAGGGCTCGGAGGCGCGGACGGCCCCCTGTTCCCCGGAGCCGGAGGACTGGGGCCGGCCGCTCTCCCCGGCCTCGGGCCGCGCGGCGGTGTCGCCGCCGCCCTGCGGGGCGTCGTCCGGCGCCGGCTGCCCGCCCCCGCCGCCGGGACCGTCCGGCCCCGGATCGTCGTCGTCCGAGCCGCCGAACTGCTCCAGGGTCTCGTCGAGCCTGTCCTCGTCGAGTCCCGGAGCGTCGAAGGGGTTGCGCCGCCGCCGGTGCGGCAGGGCGAGCAACGCGGCCTGCCGCACGTCCTCGGCGAGCACATCGCTCCGTCCCGCCCAGGCGGCCAGCGCGGTGGCCGTGCGCGCCATCACGATGTCCGCGCGCATGCCGTCCACCTCGAACGCGGCGCAGGTCGCCGCGATCTGCCGCAGCGCCCCGTCTCCGAGCCGCACGGACGGCAGCAGCTGCCGCGCGGCCACGATCCGCGCCCGTACGGCGGTCTCCTCCTCGGCCCAGCGCGCCGCGAAGCCCTCGGGGTCGTCGTCGTAGGCGAGCCGCCGCCGGACGACCTCCACACGCTGGTCGGGCTCGCGCGAGGCGGACACCTCCACCGTCAGCCCGAACCGGTCGAGCAGCTGTGGCCGCAGCTCGCCCTCCTCCGGGTTCATGGTGCCGACGAGCAGGAATCGGGCGGCGTGCCGTACGGACACACCCTCGCGCTCGACGTAGGAGGCGCCCATCGCGGCCGCGTCGAGGAGCAGGTCGACCAGGTGGTCGTGGAGGAGGTTGACCTCGTCGACGTAGAGGATCCCGCGGTGCGCGTCGGCGAGCAGTCCCGGCTCGAACGCCTTCACGCCCTCGGCCAGCGCACGTTCGATGTCGAGGGCGCCCACGAGCCGGTCCTCGGAGGCGCCGACCGGCAGCTCCACCATGCGGGCCGGCCGCCGCGTCCCCGCGCCGGCCTCGTGCGGCCCGTCCGGGCAGCGCGGGTCCGGCGCCGCGGGGTCACAGGAGAAGCGGCACCCGGGGACCACGTCCACCTCCGGCAGCAACGCCGAAAGGGCGCGTACGGCGGTGGACTTGGCGGTGCCCTTCTCGCCGCGCACCAGCACCCCGCCGACCGCCGGCGACACGGCGTTCAGCAGCAGCGCGAGCCGCAGGTCGTCCTGGCCGACGACGGCCGTGAACGGAAAAGGAGTACTCACTTCTCGTCGCCCTCCAAGTCGCCTTCCAGTTCCAGGTAGGTGGCACGCAGCCGCTCCAGCGTGTCCGCGTCCGGCTCGGCCCACAGGCCGCGGTCGGCGGCCTCGAGGAGCCGCTCGGTGATGCCGCGCAGCGCCCACGGGTTGGACTTCTTCATGAAGTCGCGGTTCTCGGCGTCGAAGACGTACTCCGCGCTGAGCTTCTCGTACATCCAGTCGTCGACGACTCCGGCCGTGGCGTCGTAGCCGAAGAGGTAGTCGACGGTCGCCGCCATCTCGAAGGCACCCTTGTAGCCGTGGCGCCGCATGGCCGCCATCCAGCGCGGGTTGACGACACGGGCGCGGAAGACCCGGTGCGTCTCCTCGCCCAGCGTGCGGGTCTTCACCTGGTCGGGCACGGCGGAGTCGCCCACGTACGCCTCGGGTGAGGTACCGGTCAGATGCCTGACCATCGCGACCATCCCGCCGTGGTACTGGAAGTAGTCGTCCGCGTCGACGAGGTCGTGCTCACGGGTGTCGACGTTCTTGGCGGCCACGGCGATCCGCCGGAACGCGGTCTCCATGTCCCCGCGCGCCGCCCGCCCGTCGAGCCCGCGCCCGTACGCGTAGCCGCCCCACACCGCGTACACCTCGGCGAGGTCGGCGTCGCTGCGCCAGTTGCGGGCGTCGATCAACGGCAGCAGCCCGGCACCGTACGCCCCCGGCTTGGAGCCGAAGACACGGGCCGTGGCGCGCCGCCGGTCGCCGTGCACGGCGGTGTCCTCGTCGGCGTGGGCGCGTACGAAGTTCCGCCCGGCGGGCTCGTCCAGCTCGGCCACGGTGCGCACCGCGTCGTCGACGAGCGCGACGACGTGCGGGAACGCATCCCGGAAGAAGCCCGAGATACGGACCGTGACGTCGATACGGGGGCGGCCCAGTTCCGCCAGGGGAATCACCTCGAAGCCGGTCACGCGGCGGGAGGCGTCGTCCCAGACCGGACGGCAGCCCAGCAGCGCGAGGATCTCGGCGATGTCGTCGCCCTGGGTGCGCATGGCGGAGGTGCCCCAGACGGTCAGGCCGACCGAGCGGGGGTATTCGCCGGTGTCCTGGAGGTACCGCGCGACCAGCGAGTCGGCCAGGGACTGCCCGACCTCCCAGCTCAGCCGGGAGGGAATGGCCTTGGGGTCGACGGAGTAGAAGTTCCGGCCGGTCGGCAGGACGTTGACCAGACCCCGGGTCGGGGAGCCCGAGGGACCGGCCGGGACGTAACCGCCGTCCAGCGCCTTGAGGATGTGCCCGATCTCGTCGGTGGTCCGGGCCAGCCGGGGCACCACCTCGGTGCAGGCGAACTCCAGCACGGCGACGGCGTCGGGGACTTCGGTGCCGAGCACGTCATGGACCAGGGCGGGAACCGCCGTGACCTCCCACGCCCGCGATTCCATCCCCTCCGCGATCCGCCGGCACAGCTGCTCCAGCAGGTCGATCGCGTCGGCGGCCGTGCGCGAGGGACCCTGGACCAGGTCCGTCAGCTCCACCGGCACCTTCACCGGCGCACCCGGCGTGGCGAGCAGCTCCTTCTCCACCAAGCCGAAGTGTTCCGCCAGCGAGGCCCGCAGCCCCGGAAGCGCGTTCGCCTTCCCGCCCCACACCTGCGAGGCGCGCAGCACGGCGAGGACGAGGTTCACCCGGGGCTCGCCGACCGGGCCGCCGCCGAGGATGTGCAGACCGTCGCGGATCTGCACGTCCTTGATCTCGCACAGATAGCCGTCGATGTGCATGACGAACTCGTCGAACGCGTCGTCGTCCGGCTGCTCGTCCACATGCAGGTCGTGGTGCAGTTCGGCGGCCTTGACCAGGGTCCAGATCTGGGCCCGTACGGCGGGCGCCTTGGCCGGGTCCAGGTCGGAGACGAGCGCGTACTCGTCGAGCAGCTGCTCCAGCTTGGCCAGGTCTCCGTAGGTGTCGGCACGGGCCATCGGCGGGACCAGGTGGTCGACGACCGTGGCGTGCCCGCGCCGTTTGGCCTGGGTGCCCTCGCCCGGGTCGTTGACGATGAACGGGTAGACCAGCGGAAGCTCGCCGAGGACGGCGTCCGGCGCGCAGCCCCGGCTCAGCCCGAGGCCCTTGCCCGGCAGCCACTCCATCGTGCCGTGCTTGCCCATGTGCACGATCGCGTCGGCCCGGAAGGTGTTCTCCAGCCAGCGGTAGGCCGCCATGTAGTGGTGGGACGGCGGCATGTCCGGGTCGTGGTAGATCGCGATCGGGTTCTCGCCGAAACCGCGCGGCGGCTGGATCATCACCACGACGTTCCCGAAACGCAGTGAGGCCAGCACGATGTCGTCGCCGTCGACGTACAGGCCGCCCGGCGGCTCGCCCCACGCCTGGACCATGGCGTCCTTGAGGTCCGCGTCCAGCGTGTCGAACCATGCCCGGTAGTCGGCGAGGGGCACCCGCGCGGGCGCGGCGGCCAGCTGCTCCTCGGTGAGCCACTCGACATCGTGGCCGCCGGCCTCGATGAGCCGGTGGATCAGCTCGTCGCCGCCCGAGGGGTACTCGGTCAGTCCGTACCCGGCGTCCCGGAGGGCGTCCAGGACCCGTACCGCCGACGCGGGCGTGTCCAGGCCGACCGCGTTGCCGACCCGGGAGTGCTTGGTCGGGTAGGCGGTGAAGACGAGCGCGAGCCTCTTCTCGGCGTTCGGCTTGTGCTTCAGCCGGGCGTGCCGTACGGCGATTCCGGCGACGCGCGCGGCCCGCTCCGGGTCGGCGGTGTACACCGGCACGTCGTCCGGACCCTGCTCCTTGAAGGAGAAGGGCACGGTGACGAGGCGGCCGTCGAACTCCGGGATCGCCACCTGCATCGCCGCGTCCATGGGGGACAGGGCCGCATCCGACTCCTCCCACGCGGCGCGCGAGGAGGTGAGGCACAGCCCCTGCAGCACGGGGACGTCCAGGTCGGCGAGCGCCCCGATGTCCCAGGCCTCCTCGTCCGCCCGCCCCCCACCATCGCCCTCGACGGAGGTGCTGCGCACCACGGGATCCTTTCCGCCCGCCGACGCCTGTGCCGCGTGGGTGCCGCCGGCGGCGAGGACGGTGGCGACGAGCGCGTCCGTCCGGCCGAGGATCTCGTACAGACCGGCATCGGCGCCGCGCAGGGATCCGCAGTACACCGGAAGGGCGTTGGCGCCCCGCTCCTCGATGGCGTCGCACAGGGTGTCCACGAACGCGGTGTTGCCGCTGAGTTCGTGGGCGCGGTAGAAGAGCACACCCACGGTGGGGCGGCCCTCGGTCCGGGCACGCTCTCCGTGGACGCCGTACTCGGGCATCTTCTGCGGCTCGACGAAGCCCTCGCCCGTCAGCAGCACCGTGTCGGACAGGAAGCGGGCCAGTTCGGTGAGGTTGGCGGGACCGCCCTCGACCAGGTACCGCAGCGCCTCCGCCACGACGCCGGCGGGCACGGACGACTCCGCCATCAGCTCCGCGTCGGGGACGGCCTCCCCGCCGAGCAGCACCGTGGGGATACCGGCGGACCTGAGCGCGGCGAGCCCGTCCTCCCAGGCGCGCTTTCCGCCCAGCAGCCGAACGACGGCGATGTCCGCGCCCTCGATCAGCCCCGGAAGCTCCTCCGCGACGTCCACGCGGGCCGGGTTGCCGATCCGGTAGGGCGCGCCGGAGGCACGGGCCGCCAGCAGATCGGTGTCGGCGGTCGACAACAACAACACTGTGCTCATGCGGGTGCTCCCGGTGGAATGAAGGGCAGTCCTTGCGGCGCGCCCGACTCGATGAGCCGCCACAGCGCGTCCGTGTCCGCGTGCTGTTCGATCAGGTCGCCGAGCCGGTCGAGCTGCTCCTCGCGCAGCGCGGCGAACGACGTGCCGGGGGCCGGAACGAAGCGGCGGCCCGCGGCGGCCGCCACCTCGCGCAGGAACGCCCGCCGGAAACCGTCCGACTCCAGGGAGCCGTGCCAGTGGGTGCCCCAGACGGCGCCCACCCGGCAGCCGTCCAGGAAGGGCTCTCCGCCCAGGACGTCGGCGACCCCGTGGTGGATCTCGTAGCCCTCGACCCGCTCGCCGAGCGCCTCGCCGACCGGACGGGTCAGGGTCTTCTCGCGTGCGAACCGCACCCGCACGGGAAGCACCCCGAGCGCGTCCACCGGGCCCCGGCGGCTCTCGACGTCGTCCTCGATGTGCTCGCCGAGCATCTGGAAACCGCCGCAGATGCCGAGCACGGGCCGCCCGTCGGCGGCCCTCCTGACGATCGCCTCCGCCAGCCCCCGCTCCCGCAGCCAGTCGAGGGCCCGGACCGTGCCCCGGGTGCCCGGGAGGACGACGAGATCCGCGTCGGCCAGTTCCTCGGGCCGGTCCACGAACCGCACGACGACGCCCGGTTCGGCGGCCAGGGCGTCCACATCGGTGAAGTTGGACATCAGCGGGACGGCGCACACGGCGACCCGCAGCACGTCCTCGCCGAGGGGCGCGGCCACCTGCGACTCGCGGACCGCGCCCCGCAGCGACACCCTCAGCCCGTCCTCCTCGTCGATGCCGAGGCCGTGCCGGAACGGCAGGACCCCGTACGTCCGCCGCCCGGTGAGGCCCTGCAGCATGTCGAGCCCCGGCTCCAGCAGGGAGACGTCCCCGCGGAACTTGTTCACCAGGAAACCGGAGACCAGTTCCTGGTCCTCACGCGAGAGCAGCGCGACGGTCCCGAAGAAGGAGGCGAACACACCGCCGCGGTCGATGTCGCCGACGACCAGCACGGGCAGCCGCGCCCCCCGCGCGATGCCCATGTTCACGATGTCCGTCCGCCGCAGATTGATCTCGGCGGGACTGCCGGCCCCCTCACAGATCACCGCGTCATACGTGCCCCGCAACTCGGCGAGGCAGTCCAGGACGGTGCCGAGGAGCCGCTGCTGCCGCCCGCCGTGGTAGCCGCGCGCGCTCAGCTCGCCGACCGGCTTGCCGAGCAGCACGACCTGACTGCTCTGCTCGCCGCCCGGCTTGAGCAGCACGGGGTTCATCAGCGCGGTCGGCTCGATGCGGCAGGCCCCCGCCTGCATGGCCTGCGCCCGCCCGATCTCGGCGCCCTCGCGGGTGACGAACGAATTGAGGGACATGTTCTGCGCCTTGAAAGGCGCGACCTTGACCCCCTGCCGCACCAGCCACCGGCAGATCCCGGCGGTCACGACGCTCTTGCCCGCGTCGGAGGTGGTGCCGGCGACGAGGAGACCGCCGCTCATGACGTACGTCCCTTCGCGAGAACCCTACGGGTGAGGAGGCGACCGGCGACGGTGACGCCGAGCGCGAGCGCGGTCACGCGGCGGGACAGCCGCACCGCCCGTTCGATGTCGTCGATCCGGACGGCACGCCCCCGGGTGTTGAGCAGGGGCCGGTGCTCGACCCGCCCCGCGTACGACAGCGTCCCGCCCAGCCGCACCCCCAGCGCCCCCGCGAAGGAGGCCTCCACGGGACCGGCGTTGGGGCTCGGGTGCCGTCCGGCGTCCGCCCGCCAGGCGCGCACCGCCCCGCGCCGGTCCGGGCCCGTGGCCGCCGCGAGGAGCGCGGTCAGCCGGGCCCCGGGCCAGCCCGCGAGGTCGTCGAGGCGCGCCGAGGCCCACCCGTAGCGGCGGTGACGGGGCGACTTGTGACCGACCATGGCGTCGAGGGTGTTGACGGCCCGGAAGCCGACGAGCCCGGGCACCCCGCCCACGGCTCCCCACACCAGCGCGCCCACCACGGCGTCCGAGGTGTTCTCCGCGACGGACTCGACCACGGCCCGCGCGATCCCGTCGGCGTCGAGCGCCTGCGGATCCCGCCCGCACAGGTGCGGCAGCCGCGCGCGGGCACCCTCGATGTCGCCCGCCGCGAGGGAGCGCCCGACCAACTGGGCCTCGCGCGCCAGCGAAGTACCGCCGACGACGGCCCAGGTGGCGGTGGCGGTCAGCGCGACCGACGCGGTACGGGACGGACGTACGGCCCGTGCGGCCAGCGCCGCGGACGACACGGCACCCCCGACGCACAGGGCGGTGTGCAGCGCGCCCCACCCGCGGTGGTCCCGCCACAGCACCCGCTCCACGGCAGCCGCGGCCCGTCCGAACGCGGCGACCGGGTGCCCGCGGCGCGGATCGCCGAGGAGCAGGTCGCCGAGGAGACCGGCGGCGGCGCCGTACGCGAAGACGCGATCGGCACCCATGGGCTCAGCCGAGCGTGGGGTGGGGCAGGACCCGGGTTCGGGACCTCAAGCGGCAGCCGCGCATGGCGATATGTCCTCACTCAGGGTGTCCACGCCCTGGCTCGACGAGACCGGCGGTGAGAGTTCCTGGCTCCCGGGGCGTGTGGTGCCCCGGTGACAGTGGCGGGACCGCGCCGGACTCGCACCGGCTTCCTCTCCTGCCGCCGTATTGGCCCCGGCAGTCCACCACGCTCCCCGAACACCCGTCAACTTGCTCTTGACCTGCGACGCAACGGTGTGCTGAGCCCCACACCCCCGAAATGTCGTCAGCCACTCGAATCGGCGCTTTCTGTGCTCTTTCCTGGCGGGCAACCTGGGAACACTCCCAGGGAGCGGCAAGGCGAACGCGGAGAGCGCCGACGAGCGGCATTGGGTGATTCGTTGCGGGGAGACGACCCTGGTGTGGCCGGCCTCTGCTGCCCCGGGCAGCGGTGGGACACGGCGCTCGGGAGCGTCGCGGTGAGGACGCCGGGTCGGTGCGCTGACTGATGAGACGGAGGTCGGTGTGATCGGCAGGGTGGCGTCGGCGCGTGTGTGGCGGAAGAGCAGTCATTCGGGAGGTGACAACACCGACTGTGTGGAGGTGGCCGTCGAGGGGGCGCACATTCTGGTGCGTGACTCGAAACGGCGCACCGGCCCGGTGCTCGTCTTTCGCCGTACCGCATGGTGTGGTTTGCTGGCTGGGCTCGAGGACCCGGCAGTGGACGGTTTCTGACAGTCCGTCCAGAGGACGGGAGGGACCCGCATGGGGGACAGTGCCAAGGAACTCTCGGCGCGCGCGGGAGGGCCTCACACCCCGCGCACCGCTCTGTCGGCGGCGGCCCCGCTGGCGCTCTTCTCCCTGACCACGGGGGTGTTCGCGGTGGCCATCGGAGCGCTCGCCGCACTGCTCGTGCCGGGATCCACGGCACGGGCCCTGGTCTGGCTGGTGGTGACGATCGTCGCGGCGGCCGGCGCCGGCCTGTGGTGGGGCCTCACCCCGGTCACGGAACGTCTCCGTGTTCTCGACCGGGCTGCGGCGGCTGTTCGTCCGCGGGGTTCGGGGACGCGCTGACCTCCGGCAGGCGCGCCGGTCCCGAGCGGCCGCGCAGCGCCCGGCCGATCCGTGCGGCGAGGGCGGTGACGACGGCCGCGCCGAGCGTTCCCAGCACCGTCGCGGTCAGGGGGGTCAGGACGCCCGTGCCGAGTCCGGTGGCCACCCGGGCCGACACGGCGATGCCGAGCAGCAGGGCGCTGCCGCACGCCGTGCCCAGCAGCAGACGGCTCGCGGGCGGGCATATCCCGTCCCCGGCGGGGGCGTCCCCCTCGTCGGCCAGGGGCGCCGACCCGCCCGCGCCGCCGGTTCCCGCGGCGGAGCCGGGCGGGTCACCCGCCGCCGGGAAGCGGGAGGCGCGCAGCTGCCTGTACCACTCAAGGAACCCGAGGACCGCCATGGGTCTTTCCTCCCCGTTGTCCGCCCGGGTCGTCCTCCCCGGGCTTCAGCTGTTGCCGAGACTCTCCTTGACCGCGTCGATCAGCTCGACCATCCGGTCGCCCTCGTACGCCTTGGTGCTGATGTCCTCGAAGCACTCCTGGTAGCGGGCCGTGAGACCGAGGTCCTCACGGTTGGCCACGCTGCCGGTGGCGCCTTCGAGGTACAGCAGGTCGTCGCCGTCCGTGAAGCCGAGCAGGGTGAAGGACGCACCCATGCTGTAGTGCGCGCCGGCCGTGAACGGCAGCAGGCGCAGGGTGACCCGGGGATGCCGGGACATCGTCTTGAGGTGTTCCAGCTGACGGCGCATCACCCCCGGACCGCCGATGACCCGCCGGACGACCGCCTCGTCCAGGACGATCTGCACGTCCGGGCCGCTGTCGCCGTCGAAGATCCGTTCCTGTCGCGTCGCGCGCAGTTCCGCCGAGCGACGGGCCAGATCCCCGTTCTCGCGGGGCGCGAGCTGGGCCAGTGTGTAGTCCTCGATCTGGAGCAGCGAGCAGACGACGGACGGGTGGTAGAAGCGGATCGAGGTCGCGGCGCCCTCGTAGCCCAGGTACTGGGCGAACTGCGGCCGCACCATGTCGTTGTACGGCGCCCACCAGGACGGTCCCTTCGACCCGCGGGCGGCGTCTTCCAGTTCCGCCACCAGCTCTGGGTCCGTGACGTCGTACAGCTGGAGCAGTGCGCGCAGGTCCGTCACGCTCAGGCTGACCGTCCCCGCCTCCAGCCGGATCAGCTTGGACAGGGACCACTCCAGCGCGTCGGCGGCCTCCCGTTGGGTGAGACCGGCGTCCTCGCGCGCCCTGCGCAGTTCGAGGCGGAGCCTGCGTCGGTTCAGGCTCGGATCGATGTCCCTGGCCATGTCGCTCCTTGCCACACGTCGGGGTCGGGCGGCCGACGTCGAGCAGCAACTCACCCACCAGACTAGGTGCGTTGGGCGTGCGCGGCCAGACACCTGCGTTCTGACACCTGTCTTTTCGACGCGGTCGCGATGCGGTGTAGAACGTAGCAAACCGGTACATGTCCCACCAAAGACCAAGCCCTCGCAGTGAGGATCACTGCGAGGGCTTGTCATGCGCCCGGGCGGGCGTGGGGCGTGGGGTCAGGAGACGATCAGATAGATCCCGTACGCCACCGCCGCCGCGCACGCCGCGAAGCAGGCGTATGCGCCGGTGGCCGCGAGCGCGGCGCCGCCCCGGGGCGACTCCTTCTTCGCGAGTCCCACGACGCCCAGGGTGAACAGGCCCACCAGGGCCACGGTGACCACGAGGCTGACGCCGAAGACGGAGCCGAGTGCTGCCCAGTCGATCTTCATGAGGGGTGTGCTTCCTTAAACCGTCGCGGGGCTGGTCGGCTCCGCGGAGGGGCCGGTGGTCTGGGCCGGGATGGTGGCCCTCGGACCGGTGGTCTGGGCCGGGATCGTGACCTTCGGGCCGGTGGCCGGGTCCGTCTGGGCGTCGGCCGAGGCGAGTTGGCCCGCCGGCGGCGGGATCACCGCGGCGATGGCCGTCGTGACGACGCCCGCGGGCTCCGCCTCGACGTCGTTGACGTTGTCGACCGTGACCGGCTTGCGGCGGGACAGGGACCAGATGACGCCGGCGCCGGCCACCAGGAGCACACCGGTGGCGACGGTGCCCCACGTGCCCTGGTCGGTGAGGAGTTCGGCGCCCGCGCCGACCAGGCCGGCGGCCGGGAGGGTCAGGCCCCAGGCGACGAACATCCGGGTCGCGGTCGACCAGCGGACCACTCCGCCCTTGCGGCCGAGGCCGGCGCCCATGACGGCACCGGAGCAGACCTGGGTGGTGGAGAGCGAGAAGCCGATGTGCGAGGAGGCGAGGATCGCGGTCGCCGCGCTGGTCTGGGCGGCGAAGCCCTGCTGCGGCGCCAGGTCGGTCAGGCCCTTGCCCAGGGTGCGGACGATGCGCCAGCCGCCCAGGTAGGTGCCGAGCGCGATGGCCAGGCCGGCGGAGACGATGACCCAGGTGGGAGGGTTCGAGCCGGGGGCGATGACGCCACCGGTGACGAGCGCGAGGGTGATGACGCCCATCGTCTTCTGGGCGTCGTTGGTGCCGTGTGCCAGGGAGACCAGACCGGCCGAGGCGATCGACCCGGCGCGGTAGCCCTTCGCGGTCGCCTTCTCGTCGGCGCGGCTGCCGACGGCGAACGACAGGCGCGTCGCCAGCATGGAGGCGAGTCCCGCCACGATCGGCGCGGCGACCGCGGGGATCAGGACCTTGGTGACGATCGTCGAACCGTTGACGGCGGACCAGCCGGCCGAGGCGACGGCCGCGCCGATCAGACCTCCGAAGAGAGCGTGGGAGGAACTGGAGGGCAGACCCAGAAGCCAGGTCAGCAGGTTCCAGAGGATGGCGCCCACCAGGGCCGCGAAGATCACTTCGACGCGTATGCCCTGTTCGTTGATGATGCCGCCGGAGATGGTCTTGGCGACCTCGACGGAGAGGAAGGCGCCGACGAGGTTCAGCGCGGCGGACATCGCCACCGCCGTCTTGGGCCTCAGGGCGCCGGTCGAGATGGTTGTCGCCATCGCGTTGGCAGTGTCGTGGAAACCGTTCGTGAAATCGAACACGAGAGCGGTGACGATCACGATTCCGAGGAGGAGCGTGATGTGTTCCATTTACCCAGGCTTCTGTGGGAGGTCAGTGGTAGGGAGACCGTAGGCAACCTGGGTGAACGGAAGATGAACTGGGATATACCTGGGGGTGTATCAAACGGGGTGCTGCTCCTCCGTTTTTGGCAGGCTGATGGCGGCGCCGCTCTCGAACGAAGGCGGAACTTCGCCCTCCGGGGGCTTGGGTGGGCCTCGTCTAGCCCTTGGTGAACCTCTTCAGCCGGCCCAGGGAGCCGTTGAAGAGATTTTGGTCACCCGGCAGGCTGCCGCTGTTGTCGTACTGCCAGAACGTCCAGAACGACCACCCCGCGGGAAGCGCCCCCGCGCCCGGCGCGCCATGATGGGCGATCCACAGCGCGTGGTCCGCCGCGAAGACGCCGCTGCCGCCGGTGCAGTCGTTCCACCAGTGGGCGGTGGTGTAGATCACGGGGCGGCGGCCGGTCTCGCGCCTGACCTCGTCACTGAAGGACCTGATCCAGCCGACCATCCCGGCCCTGCTCAGCCCGTAGCACGTGCGCTTCCGGTCGTACGGGTTGTCCTCGAGGTCGAGCGCGGGCGGCAGGGTCCAGCCGTCCGCGCGCCAGGCACCGCCGTGGCGCACGAAGTACGCGGCCTGCTCGGCGCCGGAGGACCGGTCGGGCGCGGCGAAGTGATATGCGCCACGGATGATGCCCGCGGCGCGGGCGCCGTCGTACTGCCGGGTGAAGTAGGGGTTGCGGTAGGTGGTGGACTCGGTCGCCTTGATGAAGACGAACCGTGCGCCCTTCGTCCTGGCGCCGGCCCAGTCCACGTTCTTCTGGTGCGAGGAGACATCGTGTCCCCTCGGTGCGCCGGCCGCCGACGCCGGACTCCCGCCGAGGGATCCCGTCAGGACGAGTGCCGCCGCGGACACCGCGGCGCCGGCGATGTGGCCGCGACGGCGGGACGATGTGCGATCACGGGCCATGCTTGCCCCCGGAATGGCGACGTGTGCGACAAATCGTCCAGACGCTACTGGAAGATCGCCGGAAGCCGGTCGGGCACCGGCCATTCCGTCCCGAGGTTCACCTCCGCGGATGCGCGCCCTTACGGACGCGTGCCTTCCGCCCTACAGTGCGCCGGAGCACCGGCGGGCCCGGCGCCCGCCTGGGAAGATCGCGGCATGGCTGAGCAGCGACGCGGCGCACGGGACGCGCGGGAACCACGGGAAGACGTACGAGGGGAAGCGGGCCCGGGGGCGCCCGACACGAAGGACGAGGTCGCACGGGCCTGGGACGAGCTCGTCGCGACGGCCCGCCGGACCGTGGCCGACGGACTGGTCGTCGGCACGTCCGGCAACGTCTCCGTACGCGTCGGCGACGCCGTGCTGGTCACACCCACCGGAGTGCCCTACGAGCGGCTGGCCCCCGGCGACGTCGTCGGCGTCGGACTCGACGGCCGTCAGGTGCTCGGCTCCCTGCGGCCGACGAGCGAGCTGCCGATGCACCTCGCCGTCTACCGCGCCACCGGGGCGCGGGCCGTCGTCCACACCCACGCCGTGCACGCGACAGCCGTCTCCACCCTGGTACCGGAGCTGCCGCTGATCCACTACATGGCGGGAGCGCTCGGTGGGGCGGTCCGGGTGGCCCCCTACGCGGCCTACGGCACCGAGGAGTTGGCCGAGAACATGCTCGGCGCCCTGGCGGACCGCACCGCGTGCCTCCTGCAGAACCACGGCACGATCGCCTACGGATCGTCACTCACCCAGGCGTACGACCGCACCGCACAGCTGGAGTGGATGTGCCGGGTCTGGCTGACGGCGTCGTCGGTACCGGGCCTCACCCCGGCCCTCCTCACCCGTGAGCAGCTGGCGGAGGCTGAAGAACGCCTGCGGGGGTACGGACAGCAGTAGCAGCAGTGGAGGGCGGCGACCGGGAGGGCCGCGACCGGGGCCGCACGGTGTGCCCCGCACAGCGCCCGCGCCCTCCTCCCGCTGGCCGGGGGCGACCTGCGACGGGAGACTGGACAAGTGCGCACAGTGAAAGCGGCGGCCGCAGCCGTCACCGTAGCCATCGCCGCGGGCGCGGCCGGTATCGCCGCGGGCCGCTTCGCCAGCAACGCCGCGCTCAAGGCACCGCCGGGTCGCCCGCTGCCCACCGAGCCCCGCCTCACCGTGCACTCCACGGCGGCCGGGCGGATCACGCTCACCCGCGACCTGGCCTCCCGGCGCCCCGGCATCTACGGCCTGTCCGGGGACGGCTCCCACGCGGTCGTCGGCCCGGTGCTGAACACCGCCCCCCACTCCGCCGACACCGTGGTACGCCGCCTGGAACGCGTCGTCCACGGCACGCTGGAACCCGGCGACCGGACATGGCTCACCCCGAACCTGTACGTCGGCGACCCGGGCACCGCCCTCGGCCTCGACCACACCGACGTCGACGTGCAGGGCGAACTCGGGGTCCTGCCCGCCTGGTTCGTGCCCGGGGCCCGTGACACCTGGGTGATCACCGTGCACGGGCTCGGCACCACTCGGGAACACCCGATGAACGTCATCGAGTTCCTCCACCGGCAGCGGTTCCCGGTGCTCGACCTCGCCTACCGCGGCGACCCCGGGGCACCACGCCCGCTGGACGGCCTGAACCATCTCGGGGAGACCGAGTGGCGCGACGTCGAGGCCGCCATCCGCCACGCCGTGGGCCACGGCGCCGAGCGCGTCGTCCTGTACGGCTGGTCCACCGGGGCCACCATGGCCCTGCGCGCCGCCGCACACTCCACGCTGCGCGCACGGGTCTCCGGACTGGTCCTGGACTCGCCTGTGCTCAACTGGGAGGCCACACTGCGCTCCCTCGCCATGGCCCGCCGCACCCCCGGTGCGCTGCTGCCGCTGGCCGTCCGCGCCGCCCAGGGCCGCACCGGTCTGTACGGCGACCACGTCCACGGGCCCGCCGACCCGCAGCAGCTCACCGTGCCGACCCTCATCTTCCACGGCCCCGACGACGCCGTCGCCCCCTGGGCACCCTCACGCCGCCTCGCGGAACGCCGCGGAGACCTCGTCACCCTGCACACGGTCCGGGACGCCCCGCACGGCGCGATGTGGAACGCCGACCCCGAGGCCTACGAAGAGGCCCTGCGGCGCTTCCTGACCCCGCTGATGTGACCCACCGGCTCCCGGCCTCGCGTACCGCACCCGTCCCCGGGCTCCGCATCCCCCACCGGGTCCGCTGACGTATCCATCCCCGGCTGCACCGACGCGCCCCACGGCGACCCGCGGCCCGCCCCCCCGGGGACCCTTCCGCTTAGCTCCTCCCGAGAGGCCCTTGTCCCGTCGCATCCCGTTTTCGGGACCAGTGCGTTGGCCAGCCCTGTCGCCCGCCGTGACATTCCGTTTGGGTTTTCGGACCGTCAACCGGAAGACTGCCCCTGTGACGTCCCGTACCCCGCGCGACTCCAGGCTCCGACTCGTCCGCCCGCGGCCGCTCGCCGCCGCTCCCCGAGCGGTGGCCCAGGGCCGCTCGCGCCGCCCCGCGCCCCGGCCGCCCGAGGGCACGCCCCCGCCCGCGGAGCTGGCCGGAATGGCCCGTGCCCGCCTGGCCGACGCGGCCCGTGTCGCCCGCTGGGCCGACATCTCGCTCGGGCGGGGCCGTGACGGCGCCACGTCCGACGGCAAGGGCACCCTCTCCGACGCCACCGCCGAACGGGCCGCCACCGCCCTGGGACTGACCCCCGCTCAGGTGCGTGCCGACTGGGACACCGCGCGCCTGGCCGGCCTCGTCGAGGTGCACGGCGACATCGCCCGCCCCGGCTGGCGGCTGCGCGCCTGGAACCGCGACGACTCCGCGGTCCTGCGTGGCTGGGTCGCCCTCTTCGACGCCTGGTCGCTCGCCTACCCCGAGCCCGCCGGCCGCGAGCACTCCGCCGTCGCCGAGGTCGTCTCGGCCATGCCCCAGGTGCTGTCCTTCCTCCAGCTGTCCGCGGGCCCCGTCCCCGTCGAGCAGCTTCTCGACCTCCTCGAACAGCGGGTGACCGAACTGCGCACCGAACGGTGCGAGGTCGCCTACGTCCCGCCCATCGCCGCGCACCCCTTCCACGAGAAGGTCCGCGCCACCCCCGCCGGCCCCGGGGCGGCAGCCGCACCGGCCCATGACCCCGCCGAGGCCACCCCGCTCGCCCCCCTGCTCGACTGGGCCCTCGACGCGCTCGCCTACGTCGGAGCCCTCACCTGGGCCGACGGGCAGGCCACCCTGACACCGCTCGGCAGCTGGGCGGTCTGGGTCAAGCTGGAGCAGATCTGCGTCGCCGCGCAGAGCCCCGCCGGGAACATCGAGCAGAACGCGGAGGACATGCTGCGCGGCTGCGCCGGGCTCCGCCCGAACGCGGCCCGCGCCGAGTACCGCGCCTGGCTCGCCGCCCGCCCCGTCGGCAGCGCCGTCACCGAACTCCTGGACGCCGCCCGTGGCGAGGACGCCCTGCTGCGCGGACTGGCCTTCGAGGCGCTGCGCGTGGTCGGGGCGCCCGCCGAACCCGATGTGCGGGCCGCCGCGGAGGAGACCACGCTGCGCCCCTACGCGCTGATCTGGCTCGCCGAACAGGAGGGCACCGACCCCGAGGACGCACACGAGGTCCTCACCCGGGAGGAGGCCACCTGGCTGTGGGTCGACACCGCCGCGGCCGTCGCCGACCACGGAGAGGCCCCGCTGCTGGTGCGCCATCTGGAGTCGGCCGTGCAGGCCACCGTGCCCGCGCTCCTCGACGAGGTCCGCGCGGTCGGGCATCCCCGCACCGTGCAGGTCCTGGTCGCGCTCGCTGCCGCCCACCCGGACCCGGCGCTCGCCAGGGCCGTGCGGCGCGCCGCGTTCCAGGTGCACACCGGAGGCAGCTGACCGCCGCTCAGACGGCCGTGTCGGGGGCGTAGGTGCCGAAGCTCCAGATGTTGCCCTCTATGTCGCGGGCCATGTAGTCCCGCGAGCCGTACTCCTGGTCCGTCGGGGGCATCAGGATCTCCGCACCGTGCTCCACGGCCCGCCGGTGGTGGGCGTCGACGTCGTCCACGACGACGTACACCGCGCACGGGCCCGCCCCCTTCATGGCCTCGTCGAAGAGGCCGCCGCGGCCCTTCGACCCCAGCATGACCGCGCCGTTGCCCTGCACCAGCTCGGCGTGCAGCACCGTGCCGTCGCCTTCCTCGTCGCTCTCGTACACCGACAGCTCCGTGAAGCCGAACGCCTCCGTGAGCTGTCTGATGGCCGCCTTCGCGTCCGCGTACAGCAGCGTCGGGTAGATGCTCGGACGCCTGCCGTCCATGCCCGCCATCCCGCTCACCCCTCCCGAGTCCCGGCCGGAAACCCGGCCTTTCCCCCAGTCTCGCACCGGGCACCGACAGCGGCTCCCGGCGCCGGCAGGCCGGCCCGGCGCGCGGGCCGGTCGCCCTGTACCCCGCCCGGCCCGGCGCATCCTCGTACGCCCCGGAAACCGGTGCCGGCCCCCCTGGCCCGGACGGAGGACATCCCGGCCGCGCCGCCGCCCGGTCCGCCGCCCCCACGCCTACCCTCCGGTCCCGCACAGCAATGAGCGTCACAGTGCCGAACGACGCGTACGGAACAAAGCGCTTGCATGCCCCCGTTAGACTGGGGCCCATGGCCATTCTCCTCGCGCATTAGACGGCGGGAACGTCCTCAGCCGCCCATCCCGCCATCCCTCCCGCCCTGGAGTCTGTCCGTGATCTCCGCTTCCGGCATCGAGCTGCGCGCCGGTGCCCGCATCCTCATCGAGAACGCCAGCTTCCGCGTCGCCAAGGGCGACCGCATCGGCCTCGTCGGCCGCAACGGCGCCGGCAAGACCACCCTCACCAAGGTCCTCGCCGGCGACGGCATCCCCGCCGCGGGCACCGTCACCCGCTCCGGAGAGGTCGGCTATCTCCCGCAGGACCCGCGCACCGGCGACCTGGACGTGCTGGCTCGCGACCGCATCCTGTCCGCGCGCGGTCTCGATGTGCTGATCCGCAAGATGCGCGAGAACGAACAGCGCATCGCCAGCGGCAAGGGTTCCACCCGCGACAAGGCCCTCAAGCAGTACGAGCGCCAGGAGACCGAGTTCCTCACCAAGGGCGGGTACGCCGCCGAGGCCGAGGCCGCGACCATCGCCGCCGCGCTGAACCTGCCCGACCGTGTGCTCGGCCAGCCACTGCACACCCTCTCCGGCGGTCAGCGCCGCCGCATCGAGCTGGCCCGCATCCTGTTCTCCGACGCGGACACCCTGCTCCTCGACGAGCCGACCAACCACCTCGACGCCGACTCGATCGTCTGGCTGCGCGACTACCTGAAGACCTACCGCGGCGGCTTCATCGTCATCTCGCACGACGTGGACCTGGTCGACACGGTCGTCAACAAGGTGTTCTACCTGGACGCCAACCGCGCCGCGATCGACGTCTACAACATGGGCTGGAAGCTCTACCAGCAGCAGCGCGAGGCCGACGAGAAGCGCCGCAAGCGCGAACGGCAGAACGCCGAGAAGAAGGCCGCCGCGCTGAACGCGCAGGCGGACAAGATGCGCGCCAAGGCGACCAAGACGGTCGCCGCGCAGAACATGGCCCGCCGGGCCGACAAGCTCCTCGCCGGACTGGAGGCAGTCCGGCAGTCCGACAAGGTCGCCAAGCTGCGCTTCCCGGAGCCGGCCCCGTGCGGCAAGACGCCGCTGATGGCCGAGGGCCTGTCGAAGTCGTACGGCTCGCTGGAGATCTTCACCGACGTCGACCTGGCCATCGACAAGGGCTCCCGGGTGGTCATCCTCGGCCTCAACGGCGCCGGCAAGACCACCCTGCTGCGGCTGCTCGCGGGTGTCGAGCAGCCGGACACCGGTGCCGTCGTCCCCGGCCACGGACTCAAGCTCGGCTACTACGCCCAGGAGCACGAGACCCTGGACGCGGACCGCACGGTCCTGGAGAACATGCGCTCCGCGGCACCCGACATGGACCTCGTGGAGGTCCGCAAGGTGCTCGGCTCGTTCCTGTTCTCCGGCGACGACGTCGACAAGCCGGCCGGGGTCCTCTCCGGCGGCGAGAAGACCCGCCTCGCCCTCGCCACCCTGGTGGTGTCGTCCGCGAACGTGCTGCTGCTGGACGAGCCGACCAACAACCTCGACCCGGCCAGCCGCGAGGAGATCCTCGGCGCGCTGCGCACCTACCAGGGCGCCGTCGTCCTGGTCACCCACGACGAGGGAGCGGTCGAGGCGCTCCAGCCGGAGCGGATCATCCTGCTGCCCGACGGCGTCGAGGACCTGTGGGGCGCCGACTACGCCGACCTCGTCACCCTCGCCTGACGCCCCGCCGGAGCGGTCAGCCCCGGTTGACCGCACAGGTGATCAACTGCGTATGGATCATTCGGCCCATCCGTGATCCATCATCTGTGTGAGATCTCCTCGTACCGGGGTGTGTCCTACACGCAATCGACGGCCGAGCCCTTTTGTCCCAAGGGCTCGGCCGTCGCTCGTCGCTGACCTGGGGGTTCCCGGATGCACCCGTTCGGGCGTACGCACACGACCGGGCGGAACCCCGGATTCCGCTCGTGGGGATGTGCTCCTGTCGTCACAACCTTGTGGCACGGACCTTGCCGAATGGGTGGCCATCACGCCCCCGAGGGGTGATCATGAGGAGACCAGAGCGCACTTCCCATGAGGAGGCACGGGTGGCCGAGACTCTGAAGAAGGGCAGCCGGGTGACCGGCGCCGCGCGCGACAAGCTCGCGGCAGACCTGAAGAAGAAGTACGACTCCGGTGCGAGCATCCGAGCACTGGCCGAGGAGACCGGCCGCTCGTATGGCTTCGTGCACCGGATGCTCAGCGAGTCGGGTGTCACGCTTCGAGGGCGTGGCGGGGCGACGCGGGGCAAGAAGGCCCCGACGGCCTGACGCCGGGCGGCCCATCGGCTTCGGTGGTGGCCACCCGGTCGGTCGGGTGATCGGCCGGGTGGTTACTGTGCAGTCACTTGCGGGTGCCCTCGTATGGCATCCTCTTCTGACCGCACCCATCGGAGGCGCCGCATGGCTTCGCTCGACCCGGTACTCGACAAGGACGGCCCGGTACTCGACAAGGACGGCGTACGGCTCACCGTCGACGACAAGATCGCCACGGTGACGCTGACCAACCCCGCCAAGCGCAACGTGCAGAGCCCCGCTCTGTGGCGGGCGCTGGCGGAGGCCGGACGTGTGGTGCCCGGTTCCGTCCGTGTGGTCGTGCTGCGCGCCGAGGGCAAGTCGTTCTCGGCGGGGCTCGACCGTCAGATGTTCACGCCCGAGGGGATCGCCGGGGAACCGAGCTTCATCGACCTCGCGCGCAGCAGCGACGGCGAGCTGGACGCGGCCATCGCCGGATTCCAGGAGGCGTTCACCTGGTGGCGGCGCAACGACCTCGTGTCCATCGCCGCCGTGCAGGGGCATGCCATCGGCGCGGGTTTCCAGCTGGCTCTCGCCTGCGACCTGCGTGTCGTCGCGGACGACGTGCAGTTCGCCATGCGCGAGACCAGCCTGGGCCTCGTACCGGACCTCACCGGCACGCACCCGCTGGTGAGCCTGGTCGGGTACGCCCGCGCGCTGGAGATCTGTCTGACGGGCCGCTTCGTCCTGGCCGAGGAGGCCGTGACCACCGGGCTCGCGAACATCTCCGTGTCCCGCGAGGAGCTCGACGGCACCGTACGCGATCTGGCGTCCGCCCTGCTCGGCGCGGACCGGCAGGCGGTCATCGAGACCAAGGCACTGCTGCGCGGGGCGCAGGAGCGGACCTACGAGGAGCAGCGCGCCGCGGAGCGGGCCGCGCAGGCCCGGCGCCTGCGGGACCTGGCCGGCACCGGCGACTGAGGCACGACGGCGCGCCCCCGAGGCCCGGGCCGAGGCCGCCCGGGCCGGCAGCGGAGGCGCGAGGGTCGTGCCGTCCGGTGTCGGGTCTTCCTCAGAAACCGTGCCGGAAGCCGCCGTCGACCGGGACCATGATGCCCGTGAGGTACGAGGCCGCCGGTGACAGCAGGAACGCGGCGGCGCGGCCGAACTCCTCGGGGGTGCCGTAACGGCGCAGCGGGATCCGGGCCTCGTTGGCCGCGCGCGTCGCCTCCGGGTCCGCCGAGAGGGTGTCCAGCTCGCGCATCCGGTCGGTGTCGATCCGGGCCGGGAGCAGGCCGACCACACGGATGCCGCGCGGGCCCAGCTCGTCCGCGATGGACTTGGCGAAGCCCGCGAGGCCGGGGCGCAGGCCGTTGGAGATGGTCAGGCCCGGGATCGGCTCGTGCACGGAACCGGAGAGCACGAAACCGATGACACCGCCCTCGGACAGCTCCTCGGCGGCCGCGCGGGCCAGCCGTACCGCGCCCAGGAACACCGACTCGAAGCCGGCCGTCCACTGTTCGTCCGTGGTGTCGGCGAGATAGCCGGGCGGCGGCCCCCCGACGCTGACGAGGATGCCGTCGAAGCGGCCGAAGTGCTCGCGCGCCGCGGAGATCAGCCGGGCCGGCGCCTCCGGATCGGCGTTGTCGACGGCCACACCCACCGCGTTCGCGCCCAGCGCGGCGGCGGCCTCGGCGGTCCGCGTCCCATCGCGGCCCGTGACGATCACCTTCGCCCCGTCGGCGACGAGTTCCCGCGCGGCCGCGTTGCCCAGTCCGCGGGTGCCGCCGGTGACGACGTACACCCGGTCCTTCAGTCCAAGATCCATGGCCCCCATCCTGCCGCCCGGTCCCCGTGAGGGCGAGGGTGGTCCCCGCCCGGGGTCCTCCGCCGGCAGAAAGCCCCAGGGCCCTCAGGCCGTGGCCGCTGCCGGTTCCTCCGCCGGCTGCTCCGCCGCCGCCCGGCGTTCGCGGGCCTCCCGGCGGGCCAGTACGAACCAGCCGACGGGGACGCCCGCCGAGAACAGCCACCACTGCACGGCGTAGGCCATGTGCGGGCCGATGTCGCTGTGCTCGGGGTCGGGCAGCAGCTCGGGGCTGCCGCCCTTCGGGGCAGGCGAGGTCAGCTCGATGTAGCCGCCGAGGACCTGCCTGCCGAGACGCTGCGCCTGCTGCTCGCTTCCGATCAGCATGACCTGGCGGTCCGGCAGGCCCTGCACGTTCTTGATGCCGCTCTCCGCGGTCGTCTCGTCCGGCATCAGGCGGCCCGTGACGGTGGTCTCGCCCTGCGCGGGCGCCGGGATCCTGGGGAAGTCGGTCTGCGCGCCGTTCGCCGGGATCCAGCCCCGGTTGACCATCAGAACCTTCCCGTCGTCGAGGACGAAGGGGGTCAGGACGTGGTAGCCGACCTCGCCGTCGGTGTTGGTGCGGCGGCGCACCACGACCTCCCGGGCCGGGTCGAAGGTGCCCTTCGCCGTCACCCGGCGGTACAGGTCCTTGTGCGCGACCGTCGCCCCGGGCGAGGTGAGCGACTCGGCCGGAACCGGCGTCGCCGCCAGCGAGTCGGCGATCACCTTGTTCAGCGCGACCTTGTGCTCGTGACGGTGCAGCTGCCAGAAGCCCAGCTCGATCATCGTCGGGATGAGCGCGAGGGCGACAAGGGTGAGGATCACCCATTGCCGGGACAACAGGAAGCGGTACACCCCACGACCGTACATCTCGGGACGTGGGGCACCGGCACGGGGGGTGTCTCAGACCCGGTCGACGATCCCCACCTTCCCCTCCGCGCGGGCGCAGTGGGCTCCGCAGTACCAGTGGCCGTCCGCCTCGACGCCCTGTCCGATGATCTGAACACGACAATGCTCGCAGATCGGGGCCATACGGTGGATGGCGCAGGAGAAGCAGTCGAAGACATGCACCTCGCCCTGCGCGTGCACCTCGAAGGTCATTCCGTAGTCGTTGCCGCACACTTCACATCTCGCCATGCGCCACAGGGTGAGCCGTGGCTGTCGCGCGGGCGAGCGGTGGGCGGGCGAGTCGCGCGGCAATCACCCGTACGTCCGTCAGCGGCCGCCGAGCAGATGCTCCGCCGCGGGCTCGACGTCTCGCAGCAGCTGGCCGAACGCCGCCTCGTCCACCACCGGCGTGCCGTACTGCCGCGCCTTGACGGCCTTGGACGTGCCCGAGTCCGGATCGTTGGTGACGAGCAGGCTGGTCAGCCGGGACAGGCTCGTCGCGACGTGCAGACCGGCCTCCGTCGCGCGGTCCTCCAGCAGCTCCCGGTCGACCGAAGTGTCGCCGGAGAAGGCGACCCGCATGCCCTGTTTGAGTCGTTTGCCTTCTTCATACCGCCCCGGGTTGGGATAGGGGCATGCAGGCCTTCTGCGGGAGGGGCGCCAGCTGCCGGGCCGGTAACCGCCGTAACCGCCCCCCTGCCGTCCGATGCGCGGTGCGGGCCCGTCCGCCCATTCGGTCAACGGCCGGCACTCGTGCAGCGGCAGCCGCAGACCCCCCGCCGCCGCGGTCCGCAGACTGGGCCGGAACGCCTCCGCCAGCACGCGCGCGTCGTCGAGTGCGTGGTGCGCGCGCCGCTGGACGACGCCGAAGTGCGCCGCCAGTGACTCCAGCTTGTGGTTGGGCAGCGGAAGGCCGAGTTCCTTGGAGAGCGCGATGGTGCACAGCCGCTGACGCACCGGCGCCTCGCGCTGCGCACGCGCGTACTCCCGTGCGATCATCTGCCAGTCGAAGACGGCGTTGTGCGCGACGAGCACCCGGTCCGCCAGCCGGGATGAGAACTCCTCGGCGATATCCCCGAAGAGCGGGGCGCCTTCGAGCATCTCGCTCGTCAGACCGTGGATCCACACAGGGCCCGGATCGCGCTCCGGATTGACCAGCGTGTACCAGTGGTCCTCGACCTCGCCGCGCGCGTCCAGCCGGTAGACGGCCGCGGAGATGATCCGGTCGTCCCGGGCCAGGCCGGTGGTCTCCACGTCAACGACCGCGTATCCCTTGGGATACGCGGCCGGCCACGCTGTGGGGGAGGACGCTGCGGTCGCATGGTCTTCGAGCATGGTCACTGAGGATACGGGCCGCGACCGACAGCGGTGTTCCGGCCCGGCGCGGCGGAGCCCGCCGTGCGCCCTCGCGCGGGGGTGCGCACAACCGCGGGGTGTACCACCGGAGTTCGCCCCGATCCCGGGGCGCTCGTGCCGCTCGCCGCCCGCAGCACCGTGGAGGCGGGCCGCCGCGCCGGACAACTTCGTTCATGCTCGGGCCGGTTGACGGAGGCCGATACCGCTGGTTCACCCGGCATGCTCCACCGCAGTGCACAGGCCGCCGGAACCTCCTTCGGCCCCCGTCGGCGTGGCCCGTCGTTCCTCCCCGCCCGGAATGAGACCCTCCCGGCGTGAACGATGCGGTACCGGGTGGAACGCCCGCCGGCGGCCGGGCGCACCAGGAGGCTCACCACGGTGCGCTCGGCTCGCGCCTGAACTGGCTGCGCGCCGCGGTCCTCGGCGCCAACGACGGCATCGTCTCCACCGCGGGTCTCGTGGTCGGCGTCGCCGGCGCCACGACCGACCGCGCGGCACTGCTGACGGCGGGGTTGTCGGGTCTGCTCGCCGGCTCCATGTCCATGGCGGCGGGCGAGTATGTGTCCGTGTCGACGCAGCGGGACTCGGAAAGGGCGGCTCTGGCCCTGGAGCGGCGGGAGCTGAGGGAGCAGCCGGAGGCGGAGCTGGAGGAGCTGACGGAACTGCTGGAGCGGCGGGGCCTGTCCCGGGAGGTGGCCCGCGAGGCGGCGGCCCAGCTGACGGCACGCGACGCGTTGCGCGCCCACGCGCGCGTGGAGCTCGGTATCGACCCCGACCAGCTGGCGAACCCGTGGCACGCGGCGGGGGCCAGCTTCCTCGCCTTCACGGTGGGCGCCCTGCTGCCGCTGCTCGCCATCGTGCTGCCGCCCGCGTCCTGGCGGCTCCCGGTGACGGTGGTGTCCGTGCTGGCCGCCCTGGTCGTCACCGGCTGGATCAGTGCCGGCCTGGGCGCGGCGAAGCCGGGCCGCGCCGTGGCGCGGAACGTGGCGGGTGGGGCGCTGGCGATGGGCGTCACCTATGCGGCGGGGACGCTGCTCGGGGCCGCGGGCGTGTAGAGGGGCGGGTCCCACGCCGTACCCCGTCCGCACCCCACCGCGCGGCCCCGCTGGTCCGGGGCACCCTCGGCGCGCGACGGGACGGTGACGTCGTACCGTGAAGTGCGCTCGACCACCCCCCGAGCGCACTTCGCCACGATCGCACGAGAGGGATCCTCGCCATGCGCGCCACCACCATCCACGCCCCCTACGACATGCGGGTGGAGGACGTGCCCGAGCCCCTGGTGCAGCTGCCCACCGACGCGGTCGTCCGCGTGCTGCGGGCCTGTATATGCGGCAGCGACCTGTGGGCGTACCGCGGTGAGGCGGCCCGGCAGCCGGGGCAGCGGATCGGGCACGAGTTCCTCGGCTTCGTGGAGGAGACCGGCTCCGAGGTCAGCGGCGTCCGGCGCGGCGATCTCGTCGTCGCACCCTTCATGTGGTCCGACGGCGTCTGCGACTACTGCCGTGAGGGGCTCACCACCTCCTGCGAGCACGGTGGCTTCTGGGGCTCGGTCGGGTACGACGGCGGGCAGGGTGAGGCCGTGCGCGTTCCCTTCGCCGACGGCACCCTCGTCCGGCTGCCCAAGGAGGCCGCCTCGGACGACCGGCTGCTGTCCGCGCTGCTGACGCTCTCCGACGTCATGGGCACCGGGCACCACGCCGCCCTCGGTGCGGGAGTCCGCCCGGGTGCCACGGTGGCCGTGGTCGGCGACGGGGCCGTCGGACTGTGCGCCGTGCTGGCCGCCAAGCGGCTCGGCGCCGAGCGGATCATCGCACTGGGCCGCCACCAGGTCCGTACGGACATCGCCCGCCGCTTCGGCGCCACCGACGTCGTCGCCGAACGCGGGGACGCCGCCGTGGAAGCCGTCCGTGAGCTGACGCGCGGACAGGGAGCGCACGCCGTCGTCGAGGCCGTCGGCACCGAGCAGTCGATGCGTACCGCCGTGAACATCACCCGCGACGGGGGCGCCATCGGCTTCGTCGGGGTCCCGCACGGCAGCGGTACCGGACTCGACCTGGGCGTCATGTTCGACCGGAACATCGCCCTGCGCGGCGGCGTCGCGCCGGTGCGCGCGTACATCCCGGAGCTGCTGCCCGACGTCCTCGACGGCACCATCGACCCCTCGCCGGTCTTCGACCTGACGGTCGACCTGGAGGGTGTGCCCGAGGGCTACAAGGCGATGGACGCGCGCACGGCGCTCAAGGTGCTCGTCACGGGCAGCTGAGCGCAGCGCCCACGGCAATGCGGCGCCCGCCGCCCCCGGGGCGGGCGCCGCAGGGTCCGCAGCGAGTGCGGCGGACGCCCGGCGCACCCCCCTGGCCGGGCCCCCGGCCCGTTCAGCCTCCCGAAGCGGTCGTGGCCCACCGGGCCGGGTCCCGGCCCCACCGACCGGGCGGTCGCGCCCAGTCGGACGGTCCGTCCGTGAAGCGCAGTGGAGGCAGGGCATACCGCAGCCGCCCCAGTGCGCTGTCGGTCTCCCGGAGCCAGGGTTCCGGGCCGCCGTACGCGGCCCCGTCCGCGGGGCCGTCGTACACGGCCGCGTCGCGCCCGGCTCCCCGGTCCGTTCCGTGCGTCAGCCAGGCCGCGGTCCGTGCGAGTGCCAGCCGTACGACCCGGCTTCCGCCCTCCTCCGTCTGCTCGGTGAGGGACCGCAGCACCGCCGCGGCCAGCAGATAGCCCGTGCCGTGATCCAGGGCCTGCGCGGGCAGGGCTCCCGGCCGCTCCACCGACCCCTCGCTCACCGCGATCCCGGTGGCGACCTGCACCAGGCTGTCGAAGCCCCGCCGCCCGCCCCAGGGCCCGTACGCACCCCACGCCGACAACTGCGCCACCACGAGCCCGGGCCGCCGCTCGGCCAGTTGTCCGGGGGTGAGTCCCCACCGGTCGAGCGCGCCGGGCCGGTAGCCCGTGACGACCACGTCCGCCTGCTCCAGGAGTTCCTCGAAGGCCCGCCGGCCCGCAGGCGCCGCCAGGTCGAGGACCGTGGACCGCTTGCCGAAGTCCATGTCGGCATGCTGATCGGGAATCTCCGGCAGGTGTGGTGCGTCGATCCGCAGTACGTCCGCGCCGAGCAGCGCCAGCGTGCGGGTGGCCACCGGGCCCGCGATGACCCGTGTGAGATCCAGCACCCGCAGACCGGCGGCAGGCAGCAGCGGCTGTCCGGCCAAGCGCTCGAGCGGGATCAGCGGGCGTACGGGCGCCTCATCGAGCCGCTCACGGCTCACCAGAGGATGCGCGGCGACCGCGCGCCCCTGCTCGTGCGCCGCCCACTCCCCGGGCGTGCGCAGTGCGACCGCGAGCCCTCCGGCCGCGTACACACCGTCCTCCACCTCGGCGGCCGACCGCTCGGCGATCGCGGCGGCCACGGTTTCCACGGACGCCTCCGCCGCCAGCCCGAGGGCGCCGAGCAGCCGCTCGCGGTGATGTGGATAGTTCGCGTGCGTGCGCACCCAGCCGTCCGCCGTGCGCCAGAAGCGGGAGAGTGGTGCGAAGTTGACCGGCTCGCGGCCGTCGAGCCGCAGATGCCGCTCGCTGTGGAAGGCGGTGGCCACCGCCCCGTCGTCCACCAGGACCTCGGGCACGACCGGCAGCCCGGCCCGACGTGCGCCCCACTCGGCGGCAGCCAGCGCGCAGGCCCCGACACAGGCCCGCGCCACCTCCCGTACGGGCAGCCGCGAGGACAGCGTCCCCTCACGTGGGACACACGAGATCCTGCGCACCAGTGCCGGGTCCCCGCCCAGCGCCGCCCATGTCGTGTCCGTATCGGTCATGGGGGCACTCTGCCGGATGTACTCGATCAACATGGCCGACGGGTCCCGGTGCAGTCGCTCCACCGGGACCCGCGCGCCGGCGGCGCGTCGCGCTACTTCACCGCACGCAGCGCGTTGACGATGCCGAACCCGTAGAACCCGTTCACGCGCTCGCCGCCCACGCAGGTGGCGTCCACGACCCCGTCGCCGTTGCCGTCGTAGGGGCCGGCCGGGCAGCCCGGGTTGTCGGCCTGCGCCTTGAGCAGTGCCTGGAGCTCGGCCGGGCTCGCCCACGGATGCGCCGACTTCAGCAGCGCGGCCACGCCCGCGACGTGCGGCGACGCCATCGAGGTGCCCTGAAGGAAGCCGTACTGGCCGCCCGGCATGGTGGAGAGGATGCGGCCGTTCTTCGACGGCGTGTCCGGGATCTGGTACTTGTCGCCGCCGGGTGCCGCCACGTCGATCACGCCGTCGCCGTAACTGGAGTAGTACGACTTGGCCTTGGAAACGCCCGTCGCGCTGACCGTGACCACACCAGGCAGCTGGGTCGGCACGTCGAAGCACTCGTGCGGGTCGACCGTGCGGTTCACCGCGGTGGAGTCGTCGGGGCTGGAGGCGTCGGCCAGGGAGTGGGAGTCGAGGTCGTCGTTGGAGTTGCCCGCCGAGGCGACGCTGAGAGTGCCCTTGTGCTGGGCGTACCGCTGGGCACGGTCGACCGCGTCGACGATGGCCCGCTGGTCCGGGTCGTCCATGCAGTTGTAGAGCCACGGGTCGACGTAGTAGCTGTTGTTGGTGATCTCCACGCCGTGGTCGGCGGCGAACACGAACGCGCAGACGACGCTCTCGGGGTAGAAGAGTTCGCTGACCGGGTCGGCCACCTTGATGGCGGAGACCTCGACGTTCGGCGCGACACCGGCCACGCCGATGCCGTTGCGGGCTGCCGCGATCTCGCCCGCGACATGCGTGCCGTGGTAGTGCTCGGGCTTCGCGGGCCGCCAGGCGCCGTAGGAGGTGTCCGCCTTGCCGCCGACGCAGCTCGCGGACTGCGACGCGGAGAAGTTCGGGGCGAGGTCCGGGTGGGTGTCGTCGACCCCGGTGTCGATGACGGCGACGGTGACCTTCCGGCTGCCCGGGTTGATCTTCGCGGCCTGGTCGGCGCCGATCGCGCGCAGGTCCCACTGGTCGGCCTCGAGGGGCTCGCTCTCGCCCGCGGCCGCCGAGGCGCCGGAGAGCTTGGCCGCCTGAGCCTTCGTCAGGTACTGCGCCGCGCCCTCGTCCGTGGTCCCCGCCGCGGTCAGCGGGGCGGTCCGGGTCGCGCCGGCGGACTGCACCCCGCGGACGGTACGCAGGGTCTTGGCGAAGTCGGGGTTCGCGGAGTGGACGACGAACACACCGATCCGGTCGTACGTCACCACGATCGTGCCGTCGGCCGCGGCGATCGCCTGCCGCACCGATGCGATCGTATGACGGTCCGTCCGGGTGTTGACGACATAGGCGAGTTCGGGCCCATCGGCGGTCCGTGCCACGGGGGCGGTGTTCGGGGCGGCCGACGCCGTGCCCGGCAGGAAGCCCAGGGAGGCGGTGAGCGACAGCACGACCGGCACGGCAAGGGCGAGCCGGCGTCTGGAACGCAGATGAGCCATGGGATCTCCACATCATCCGGAAACGTGAACGAGCCGGAACGCGGTGGCATCCCGGCAGGTACATGACGGGTGGTGCAGGGTGACGCTATCCGCCGCCCCGGGCGATCAGCAATGGCTTCGGGCGACTACGTAAAAAAGAAACCAAGGGAGTTGAACCGGCCCGTGAGGCGCGCCGTGACCTCGGGCAGGGGGCACCCCGGCGGCCGCCGCCCCCTGTCGGATCACACACCGGAACGCTAGCGTCGCACCCCGGTGATGTGACCCACATCACTATGACGCCCGTATGCGAGGAGACACCGTGGCGACCGACGCACCTCCCCCCTCCAAGACAGAAGCCGGCTATCCGACCACCGACGCGTTCATCGCGGTCCAGGAGAGCGCCGAATTCGGTGACCTGCGCCGCTCCCACCGCTCTTTCGCCTTCCCGCTGACCGTGGCGTTCATCGCCTGGTACCTGGTCTATGTGCTGCTGTCGAACTACGCGGGCGGGTTCATGGGCACCAGGCTTCTCGGCAACCTCAACGTCGCCCTGGTGCTCGGCCTCGCCCAGTTCCTCACCACGTTCCTGATCGCGTGGTGGTACTCCCGCCACGCCGCCGCCCGGCTCGACCCCAAGGCCGAGGCCATCAAGTCCCGGATGGAGGCAGGCGCATGAGCCCGGCAGTGCTCCTGGCCGCCGGTGAGGCGAGCAAGCACCGGCCGCTCATCGTCACCCTCTTCGCGGTGTTCGTCGCCGCGACCCTCGTCATCACCGTCTGGGCCGGCCGCCAGACCAGGAACGCCGCCGACTTCTACGCGGGCGGCCGCCAGTTCACCGCCTTCCAGAACGGACTCGCGGTCTCAGGCGACTACATGTCCGCCGCGTCCTTCCTGGGTATCGCGGGCGCCATCGCCCTCTTCGGCTACGACGGCTTCCTGTACTCCATCGGCTTCCTGGTCGCCTGGCTGGTGGCCCTGCTGCTGGTCGCCGAGCCGCTGCGCAACTCCGGCCGGTACACCATGGGCGACGTACTGGCGTACCGCATGCGCCAGCGCCCGGTCCGCACCGCGGCCGGCACCTCCACGATCGTCGTGTCGATCTTCTACCTGCTGGCCCAGATGGCGGGCGCGGGCGTCCTGGTCTCGTTGCTCCTCGGCATCACCAGCGACGGCGGCAAGATCGGCATCGTCGCCCTCGTCGGCGTCCTGATGATCGTGTACGTCACCATCGGCGGCATGAAGGGCACCACCTGGGTGCAGATGGTCAAGGCCGTGCTGCTGATCGCGGGCGCCCTGCTGCTGACCTTCCTGGTGCTGCTGAAGTTCCACTTCAACCTGTCGGACCTGCTCGGCAAGGCCGCAGCCAACACCGGCAAGGGCTCCGCCTTCCTGGAGCCCGGACTGAAGTACGGCGCCACCGGCACCAGCAAGCTGGACTTCCTCTCCCTGGGCATCGCCCTGGTCCTCGGCACCGCGGGCCTGCCGCACATCCTGATCCGCTTCTACACGGTGCCCACCGCGAAGGCCGCCCGGAAGTCGGTGAACTGGGCGATCGGCCTCATCGGAGCCTTCTATCTGATGACCCTCGCCCTCGGCTTCGGCGCCGCCGCCCTCATCAAACCCGACGAGATCATCGCCTCCAACAAGGCGGGCAACACGGCCGCGCCCCTGCTCGCCCTCCACCTGGGAGGCACGGGCTCCGACTGGGGCGCGATCCTGCTGGCCTCCATCTCGGCGGTCGCCTTCGCCACGATCCTGGCGGTGGTCGCGGGCCTGACCCTCGCCTCCTCGTCGTCGTTCGCGCACGACATCTACGCCAACGTCATCAAGAAGGGACAGGCGAGCGAGAAACAGGAGGTGAACGCCGCCCGCTGGGCGACCGTCGGCATCGGCGCCGTCTCCATCGCCCTCGGGGCCCTCGCCCGCGACCTGAACGTGGCGGGCCTGGTCGCCCTCGCCTTCGCGGTCGCCGCCTCCGCGAACCTGCCGACGATCCTCTACAGCCTCTTCTGGAAGCGGTTCACCACCTCCGGGGCCCTGTGGTCGATCTACGGCGGCCTGGTGACCGCCGTCGGCCTGGTGCTGTTCTCGCCGGTGGTCTCCGGCAAGGAGACGTCGATGTTCCCGCACGCCGACTTCCACTGGTTCCCCCTGGAGAACCCGGGCCTCATCTCCATCCCGGTGGGCTTCCTGCTGGGCTGGCTCGGCACGCTCCTGTCGAAGGAGCAGCCGGACCCGGGCAAGTACGCGGAACTGGAGGTGCGGTCCCTGACCGGCACCGGGGCCCACTGACCACCCCGCGCCGACGGCCGCATCGTAGGGATCTACGATGCGGCCGTGGCGCACCTCGTGGGTTCGGGCGCTGTCGTTGTCGCTGCCGTCACGTAGGCTCGCAGATGACGGGAAAGCGATCCGTGACGAGGGAGGGGGCCCGCGTGCTCATAGACACCTACGGCCGGGTGGCCACCGACCTGAGGGTTTCGCTGACAGACCGGTGCAATCTGCGGTGCACGTACTGCATGCCCGAGGAGGGCCTGCAGTGGCTCGCCAAGCCGGACCTGCTGACGGACGACGAGATCGTCCGCCTGATCGGCATCGCGGTCAGCTCCCTCGGGATAGAGGAGGTCCGCTTCACCGGAGGCGAGCCGCTGCTGCGCCCGGGTCTCGTCGGCCTCGTGGAGCGGGTCGCCGCGCTGACCCCCCGGCCCCAGATGTCCCTCACCACCAACGGCATCGGCCTCAGGCGCACGGCCGCGGCCCTCAAGACGGCGGGCCTGGACCGGGTGAACGTCTCACTGGACACCCTGCGCCCGGACGTCTTCAAGGCGCTCACCCGCCGGGACCGCCACCAGGACGTCCTCGACGGCCTCCGGGCCGCGCACGAGGCAGGCCTCACCCCGGTCAAGGTCAACTCCGTCCTGATGCCGGGGCTCAACGACGACGAGGCCCCGGACCTCCTCGCCTGGGCGGTCCGGCACGAATACGAGCTGCGCTTCATCGAACAGATGCCCCTGGACGCCCAGCACGGCTGGAAGCGGGAGGGCATGGTCACCGCGGGCGACATCCTGGCCTCGCTGCGCACCCGCTTCGAGCTGACCGCGGAGGGCGCCGGGGAGCGCGGCTCCGCCCCTGCCGAGCGCTGGATCGTCGACGGCGGCCCGCACCGCGTCGGCGTCATCGCCTCGGTCACCCGCCCCTTCTGCGCGGCCTGCGACCGCACCCGTCTGACGGCCGACGGCCAGATACGCACCTGTCTGTTCGCCACCGAGGAGACCGACCTGCGCGAGGCGCTGCGCTCCGGCGCCGCGGACGAGGAGATCGCCCGTATCTGGCGGCTTGCGATGTGGGGCAAGAAGGCGGGCTCCGGACTGGACGACCCGTCGTTCCTCCAGCCCGAGCGGCCGATGTCGGCGATCGGGGGCTGAGCGCGATCGGGAGCTGAGTCCGACGGGGGGCTGGGTCCGATCGGCGGCCGAGTCCCGTGGGCGGCCGAGTCCTGGTGCCGAGTCCGGTCGGCGGCCGGGCCCTGGTGCCGAGTCAGCCCGCCGAGGGGCCCGTGCCGGGAGTCTCCCAATCCTCCAGCTTCACGACGTCCTTCAGAAACCCGCGCACGCCGAGGAACTTCGACAGGTACTCGCGGTGCTCCTCGCACGCCAGCCAGGTCTTGCGGCGCTCCGGCGTGTGCAGCTTCGGGTTGTTCCAGGCCAGCACCCACACGGCGGCGGCGCGGCAGCCCTTGGCGGAGCACATGGGCGCATCGGGATCAGGGGCCATCACATGCCCGACCCTAGCGTGCTCCCGCCCCTGCGCCACGAGCCCCTCGACCGAGGACGGTGGTCATCGACACGTGACAGCACGATGGCCCCCAAAAGGCGACGCCGAGCAGCCACGGGGGGAGCTGCCCGGCGTCGGTCTGTCGCTCCGACGGGGGATGCGGAGCGCGTACGCAGTATGTCACGGGTAACCCGGTGCCCGGCACCGGAACAACATGATTGTCCTGAGCTTTTCCTGAGCTTCGCGGGGGATGCGATTCCGCATCCGGCGGCCGCCGTGGTCAGGCCCGCTCGCGCGGCTCGCCCCCGGCGTCCGCCGCGCGCCCGTCCGGCTCGTCTTCCGGGACGGATTCCGTGTGCTGGTCCGCAGCGGGCGGTGCGATCATCGGGCGCACCGGGACATGGAGGAACGAGGACGGCAGCGACGGCGCGTTCTCCCGTCCCGCGTTCGCGATGACGACCGCCACATAGGGCAGGACCCCACCCAGGACCAGCGCGACGATGGCGAACGGCCGCTCGATGTTCCACAGGGTGGCCGCGAGGATCACCGAGATCGTACGGATGCTCATGGAGATGACGTAACGGCGCTGCCGGCCGCGTACGTCGGCCTCGAGTCCCTGCCGGGCACCCGTGATCCGGAACACCGGGGTCTGCCCCCCGCTGCTCAGCTTCCGCATCACCTTCCACCACCCGTCTGCCCCGGACTCTCCCCGGCCCGCACCTGGTCCGTAGCCGGTCAGGGGCCGAGCCCGAACACCCACCACGTTACGCCGAGCCTTGGGCGGCTTCGAGACCGGGGCCGCTCCCGCCTGGGCGACGCGCTGCGCTCGCGCGCGGACGGATGCATCCGACATGCGCCGTATGGCGGACCGCCCGAGACTGGGCGTACCGCTCGCGTCGAGCCGTACGAGGAGGCAGCCATGGGCTGGTTGTGGGCGATCATCGTCGGATTCGTGCTGGGCCTGCTGGCCAAGCTCATCCTGCCGGGCAGACAGCACAGTCCCCTCTGGCTGACCACCCTCATGGGCATGATCGGCGGCATCATCGGCAACGCCATCGCCCGCTCCATCGGGATCGCGGAGACCCGGGGCATCGACTGGGGCCGCCACGGTCTCCAGCTCGCAGCCGCGGTCGTCCTCGTCTTCCTGGGCGAGATGGCGTACATGTCGATGCGAGGCAGAGGCAGAGACAGGGAGAGAGTCTGACGGCACGGAAAGGGGGCGGCCCCGTCTCCCGACGGGGCCGCCCCCTTTTCCTGTCCGGCTGTCTTGCACGCGCCCGGCCCATGAGGCCGGGCGCGCCTCAGTCTCCCGCGACCTCGACCGCGGCCAGGTTCTTCTTGCCGCGGCGCAGCACCAGCCAGCGGCCGTGCAGCAGCTCCTCCCGGGCGGGCACCGCGTCCTCGGCGGTGACCTTCGTGTTGTTCACGTAGGCGCCGCCCTCCTTCACGGTGCGGCGCGCCGCCGACTTGCTGGGCACCAGGCCGACCTCGGCGAACAGGTCCACCACCGGCTCCAGCTCGGAGACCCGGGCGTTCGGCACCTCGGAGAGGGCCGCGGCCAGCGTCTTCTCGTCGAGGTCCGCCAGCTCGCCCTGCCCGAAGAGCGCCTTGGACGCGGCGATCACGGCGGCCGTCTGGTCCGCACCGTGCACCAGCGTCGTCAGCTCCTCGGCGAGCGCACGCTGGGCGGCGCGGGCCTGCGGACGCTCCTCCGTCTGCTGCTCCAGCTCCTCGATCTCCTCACGGGAACGGAAACTGAAGATGCGCAGGAACTTCGAGACGTCCCGGTCGTCGGCGTTCAGCCAGAACTGGTAGAAGGCGTACGGCGTGGTCAGCTCCGGGTCGAGCCACACCGTGCCGGACTCCGTCTTGCCGAACTTGGTGCCGTCCGCCTTGGTGATCAGCGGCGTAGCCAGCGCGTGCACGGCGACGTGCGGCTCCACCTTGTGGATCAGGTCCGCGCCCGCCGTGAGGTTGCCCCACTGGTCGCTGCCGCCGGTCTGCAGCGTGCAGCCGTACCTCCGGTACAGCTCCAGGAAGTCCATGCCCTGGAGGATCTGGTAGCTGAACTCGGTGTAGCTGATACCCGCGTCCGAGTGCAGCCGGCGGGCGACGGCCTCCTTCGAGATCATCTTGTTGACCCGGAAGTGCTTGCCGATGTCCCGCAGGAAGTCGATGGCCGACAGGCCCTGGGTCCAGTCCAGGTTGTTGACCATCGTCGCGGCGTGCGGCCCCTCGAAGTCCAGGAACTTCTCGATCTGGCCCCGCAGCCGCGCCACCCAGCCGGCCACCACCTCGGGGTCGTTCAGCGTGCGCTCGGCGGTCGGCTTCGGGTCGCCGATCAGGCCCGTGGCGCCCCCGACCAGGCCCAGCGGGCGGTTGCCCGCCTGCTGGATCCGGCGCATGGTCAGGATCTGTACCAGGTTGCCGAGGTGCAGGCTGGGAGCGGTGGGGTCGAAGCCGCAATAGAACGTGACGGGACCGTCCGCGAACGCCTTGCGCAGTGCGTCCTCGTCCGTGGAGAGGGCGATGAGCCCCCGCCACTTCAGTTCGTCGACGATGTCCGTCACGGTTCTCGTATCTCCTTGGAAGGTCCTCGGGTGGTCGAGTGACCACCGGTACGAGGTTATACGCCCTGGCTGACCGAGCTCATATTGAAGTCCGGCACCCTCAGCGAGGGCATCGCAGCCCTAGTGAACCAGTCGGCCCACTCCCTCGGCAGCGTCTTTTCGGTGCGCCCGGCCTCCGTGGCGCGGCCCAGCAGGTCCACCGGGGACTCGTTGAAGCGGAAGTTGTTCACCTCGCCGGTGACCTCGCCGTTCTCCACGAGGTAGACGCCGTCCCGGGTCAGGCCGGTCAGCAGCAGCGTCGCCGGGTCGACCTCCCGGATGTACCACAAGCACGTCAGCAGCAGCCCCCGCCCGGTGTCGGCGACCATCTCCTCCAGCGACCGGTCGGCGCCACCGCCGAGAATCAGATTCCCGATCGACGGCGCGAGCGGCAGCCCGGTCAGGGCCGCGCTGTGCCGGGTGGTCGTCAGACGCCTCAGCTCCCCGTCGCGGATCCACTCGGTGGCCTTCAGCGGCAGTCCGTTGTCGAAGACCGACGCATCGTCGCCGGAGGCGTGCGCGATCACGAAGGGCGCCGTCTCCAGACCCGGCTCGTCCGGGTCGCTGCGCAGGGACAACGGCAGCCCGGAGAGCTTCTCGCCGACGCGTGTGCCACCGCCGGGCTTGCTGAAGACCGTGCGGCCCTCGGCCGCGTCCCGGCCCGTCGAGGACCACATCTGGTAGATCAGCAGGTCCGCGACCGCGGTGGGCGGCAGCAGCGTCTCGTACCGGCCCGCGGGCAGCTCGACCCTGCGCTCCGCCCAGGCCAGCCGCTGCGACAGCTCGGCGTCCAGCGCCACCGGGTCGACGTCCTCGAAGTCCCGCGTCGAGCATCCCGCCCACGCCGAGCGCGTGCGGTCCGGGGACTTGGCGTTGAGCTCCAGCGTGCCGCTCGGCTGGTCGTGACGCAGCCGCAGCCCGGTCGACGTACCGATGTACGTCGAGACGACTTCGTGGTTGGCGAAGCCGTACAGCTCACGCCCGCCCGCATGCGCGCGTGCGAAGGACTCGCCGAGCGCCGGCGCGAAGTCGGTGAAGACGGCGGACGAGGTCTCCGCGGGCGCGTCCATGAAGTGCGGGGACTGCGGCACACCCGTCACCAGCGGCTGTGCGTCCTCGGCGGGGCCCGCGCCGCGTGCGGCGGCCTCCGCTGCCCGCACCAGCGACTCCAGCCCGTCGGCGGTGACGGCCGAGCGGGAGACGACCCCCGACGCCGTCCCCTGCGCGCCGTCGACGGTCGCGACGACGGTGAGGGTGCGCCCGCGGGTGACCCCGTTCGTGGTCAGTGCGTTGCCCGCCCAGCGGAGGTTGGCGGTGGAGTGCTCGTCGGCGATGACGACGCACCCGTCCGCGCGGGACATCTCCAGGGCACGCTCGACGATCTCGTGCGGCTTGTTCGTACGGGCGCTCATCGACCGGCCTCCTGGGTGGTGTTGAGGATGTTGACTCCCTTGAAGAGGGCGGACGGGCAGCCGTGCGAGACCGACGCGACCTGGCCCGGCTGGGCCTTGCCGCAGTTGAAGGCGCCGCCGAGGACATAGGTCCCCGGACCGCCGACGGCCACCATGGATCCCCAGAAGTCGGTGGTCGTCGCCTGGTACGCGACATCCCGCAGCTGGCCGGTGATCCGCCCGTTCTCGATACGGAAGAACCGCTGGCCGGTGAACTGGAAGTTGTAGCGCTGCATGTCGATGGACCAGGAACGGTCCCCGACGACATAGATCCCGCGGTCCACGCTGCCGATCAGATCCTCGGTGGACAGTCCGGCCGGATCCGGCCGGAGCGACACATTGGCCATGCGCTGCACGGGAACGTGCGCGGGCGAGTCGGCGTAGGCGCACCCGTTGGACCGCTCGAAACCGGTCAGCCGGGCGATGCGCCGGTCCAGCTGGTAGCCGACCAGTGTGCCGTTCCTGACCAGGTCCCAGGACTGCGTCTCGACGCCCTCGTCGTCGTAGCCGATCGTCGCGAGGCCGTGCTCGGCGGTGCGGTCGCCGGTGACGTTCATCAGCTCGGAGCCGTACCTCAGCTTGCCCAGCCGGTCGAAGGTGGCGAAGGAGGTGCCGGCGTACGCGGCCTCGTAGCCGAGCGCCCGGTCCAGTTCGGTGGCGTGCCCGATGGACTCGTGAATGGTCAGCCACAGGTTGGACGGGTCGACGACCAGGTCGTACACACCCGGCTCCACGCTCGGCGCGCGCATCTTCTCGGCGAGCAGCTCCGGGATCTGCTCCAGCTCCGCGTCCCAGTCCCAGCCGGTGCCCGTCAGGTACTCCCAGCCGCGGCCGACCGGCGGCGCGAGGGTGCGCATCGAGTCGAACTCACCCGTGGAGTCGTCGACCGAGACCGCGGTGAGTTGGGGGTGCAGCCGCACGCGCTGCTGGGTCGTCACGGTGCCCGCGGTGTCGGCATAGAACTTGTTCTCGTGGACGGTCATCAGCGAGGCGTCCACGTGGTCGACCCCGTCGGCCGCGAGCAGCCGCGCGCTCCAGTCGGCCAGCAGTCCCGTCTTGTGCTCGTCGGGCACGGTGAAGGGATCGATCTCGTACGAGGAGACCCAGGTCCGCTCCGCGTGGACCGGCTCGTCCGCCAGTTCCACCCTCCCCCACTGCCCGAACGGCGTGGGCGGTGCCCCCACGTCGGACCCCGCCGCCTTGATGACCTGTGCCGACAGCCTGGCCATCGCCACCGCCTGCGACGCCACCTTGGCCGCGGCGTCCAGGGTCAGATCGACGCCCGAGGCGAACCCCCAGGTCCCCCCGTGCACGACCCGCACCGCGTACCCCAGGTCGGTCGTGTCCGAGGACCCGGCCGGCTTGCCGTCGCGCAACCGCCACGCGGCACTGCGCACCCGCTCGAAGCGGAAGTCCGCGTGCTCGGCGCCCAGCGCCCGCGCGCGTGCCAGCGCGGCGTCGGCCAGGGCCCGCAGCGGCAGTGCCGTGAAGGCTTCGTCGATGGAGTGGGGCACGGACGTCTCCCTGCTGTCGTGGCCTGTCGGATCCGATCATGTCTCCCATGGGACCGAGCGGACCATATCCTTCCGTCCGACGAACGGACCTTTGCCTCCGACGAGCCTCCCGGCTCACTCCGCGGCCGCCACTTCTGTAGGGATCCGACAGTGAGTCCCCTACGCCACTGTCGGTGCCCGATTGTCCGTGCGGGGGGCCGGACCGATAGGTTTTCGACGAAGGCGCCTGTCTTGCAGGGGTTCCAGACCGCTATCGAAAGGGTGATCCGTTGAGCCGCTCGGTTCTCGTCACTGGAGGCAACCGGGGCATCGGCCTCGCCATCGCCCGCGCGTTCGCCGACGCCGGCGACAAGGTCGCGATCACGTACCGCTCGGGCGAGCCGCCGGCCGGCTTCCTCGCGGTCAAGTGCGACATCACCGACACCGAGCAGGTGGAGCAGGCCTACAAGGAGATCGAGGCCCAGCACGGCCCTGTCGAGATCCTCGTCGCCAACGCGGGCGTCACCAAGGACCAGTTGCTGATGCGCATGTCCGAGGAGGACTTCACCTCGGTCATCGACACCAACCTCACCGGCACCTTCCGCGTCGTCAAGCGCGCCAACCGCGGCATGCTGCGCGCGAAGAAGGGCCGCGTCGTGCTGGTCTCGTCGGTGGTGGGGCTGCTCGGGTCCGCCGGGCAGGCGAACTACGCCGCCTCCAAGGCCGCCCTGGTCGGCTTCGCGCGCTCCCTCGCCCGTGAGCTGGGCTCGCGCAACATCACCTTCAACGTCGTCGCGCCCGGTTTCGTCGACACCGACATGACCAAGGCGCTCACCGACGAACAGCGGGCGAACATCATGTCGCAGGTGCCGCTCGGCCGTTACGCGCAGCCGGAGGAGATCGCCGCGACGGTGCGGTTCCTCGCCTCCGACGACGCCTCGTACATCACTGGAGCCGTCATCCCCGTTGACGGCGGACTGGGAATGGGTCACTGATCACCATGAGCGGAATTCTCGAGGGCAAGCGCGTCCTGATCTCCGGTGTGCTGATGGAGTCCTCCATCGCGTTCCACGCCGCGAAGCTGGCCCAGGAGCAGGGTGCCGAGATCATCCTGACCGCGTTCCCGCGGCCCACGCTGACCGAGCGCATCGCCAGGAAGCTCCCCAAGCCCACCAAGGTCGTCGAGCTCGACGTCACCAACGACGAGCACCTGGCGCGCCTGGCCGACGTCGTCGGCGAGGAGCTGGGCGGCCTCGACGGCGTCGTGCACTCCATCGGTTTCGCCCCGCAGGACGCCCTCGGCGGCAACTTCCTCAACACGCCGTTCGAGTCGGTCGCCACCGCCATGCACGTCTCGGCGTACTCCCTGAAGTCGCTGACCATGGCCTGCCTGCCGCTGATGCAGAACGGCGGCTCGGTCGTCGGCCTCACCTTCGACGCGCAGTTCGCGTGGCCGCAGTACGACTGGATGGGCCCGGCCAAGGCCGCCCTGGAAGCCACCAGCCGCTACATCGCGCGTGACCTGGGCAAGCAGAACATCCGCTGCAACCTGATCTCGGCGGGCCCGCTCGGCTCCATGGCCGCCAAGTCCATCCCGGGCTTCGGCGAGCTGGCCTCCGTGTGGGACACCCGCTCTCCGCTGGAGTGGGACCTGAAGGACCCCGAGCCGGCCGGCCGCGGCATCGTCGCCCTGCTGAGCGACTGGTTCCCGAAGACCACCGGCGAGATCATCCACGTGGACGGCGGCCTGCACGCCATCGGCGCCTGAGCGGCCCGGTCCATGAGGGCTGACGGCTTGCGCGTCCGCTGACGCGGCCCTCGTTCCCGTCGTACGAGGTCGATGCCCCGTTTCCCGTTCCACGCGGGGAGCGGGGCATCGCCCGTTCGGAGTACCCGGCCGGGCGCCCGCGAGTGACCGGCACGCACGCTGGGAGTACGCACCGCCCCGCAGCCGTACGGCCTGGGAGGTTCCGTTGTGCGCCTGTCCCGCCGCTTCGCCCCGGTCTTCCTCGCCCTTGCCCTGGTGACCGTCCTGCCGTACGAGGCGATGCCGCACGCGCGCGGGGAGCGCACCGAGCGCCACGCGCGCGCAGAGCGCACCGAGCCCCACGCACGCGGGAAGGGCGGGAAGTCCGCCGGTGGTACGGGGCCCTTCGGCGCCGATTGCCGCGTCCGTGTGACCGGTACGGACGTCGTCGCCCACTGCCACAACCCGTATCCCCGGACCGACCATGTGAGCCTGCACATCGAGTGCGACCCCTGGTGGGACCTGGACACCGACACCGCCCCGGTCGACGTGGGACCCGCGATGACCGTGCGGCTCACGGGCCGCTGCTGGGCAAGGGTCCGCTCCGCGTGGGTCGGCCACGCCGGTGAGCCCGGTCAGCGCCCCGCGGCCCGCGACCGGCCCGGACGGCACATGAACGGATAACTCGCCGCCTCCGCGGCCGCCGCCGCCGTGTCGCCCGTGCGGATCGCGTCCACGAGCCCGGTGTGGTCCATGTACGTCTCCGGCGTCAGCTCGCCGCCGACGTCGTCGCGCAGCCAGTCCCGCAGCACCTCGCCCAGGTCCGCGTACATCGCCGTCATGACGTCGTTGTGCGACGCGGCCACCACCGCCATGTGGAAGGTCGCGTCGGCGGTCACGAACGCCTCCGCGTCCCCGGACTCCCAGGCCTCCTCACGGCGCAGCAGGAGCGCGTCCAGCTGCTTCAGATCGCGCTCGGTGCGCCGCTCGGCGGCGAGCTGGGCGGCACCCGACTCCAGGGTCGCGCGCAGCTCGGCGACGTGGGTGGGGTCCGCGTCGGCGAACCGCCGGTGCATCACGCCCGCCAGCTCGCTGGTCGCCGCCACGTAGGTGCCCGACCCCTGGCGGATGTCCAGCAGACCGTTGTGCGCGAGCGCGCGAACGGCCTCGCGGACCGTGTTGCGCGCGACCCCGAGCTGGTCGACCAGCTCGGACTCGGTCGGGATGCGTGAGCCCACCGGCCATTCGCCCGAGGTGATCTGGTTCCGCAGTTCGGAGATGACCTGTTCGGACAGCGCGGATCGGCGGGGGTGGCTCAGCGGCATGACGGTCCTTCGTGCGGTCCTGGGTGCGGGGCCGGAGGATCCGGAGCGTAACCCAAGGGGGTGCCCCCAGAATCATCCCATGATTCTATGATGAGCGGTATGGCTTCCGACGAGACCGCGACGACCGCCTCCGCACCCACACGCACGAGCACGCCGGTACGCGGCTCCGCCCCCGTACCCGGCACCGCGGTGGCGGGGGCCGGGAGCGGCGCGGCCCGCCCGAGCGCATGGACGACGCGTGTGCTCGTCGTCGGCATCGTCCTCACCGCGCTCAACCTGCGGCCCGCCATCACCAGCCTCGGCTCCCTTCTCGAAGAGGTACGTGACGGGCTCGGCATGAGCGGCAGCCTCGCCGGACTGCTGACCTCCGTACCTCCGCTGTGCTTCGCCGTCTTCGGTGTCACGGCCCCGCGGCTGGCCCGTCGGTTCGGCGCGGCCGCCGTGGTCTGCGCCGGAATGGCCGCGATCACCGCCGGGCTCCTGATCCGCCCGTACGCGGGGAGCACCGCGGGCTTCCTGGCCGCCAGCGCGCTCGCCCTGATGGGCATCGCCGTCGGCAACGTCCTGATGCCGGTGATCGTCAAGCGCTGGTTCCCGGACCGGGTGGGTTCCATGACCGGCCTGTACTCGATGGCGCTCGCCCTCGGCACGTCCACGGCCGCGGCGGCCACGGTCCCCATGACCGATGCCCTCGGCAGCGATTGGCGGTCGGGGCTCGCGATGTGGGCGGCGCTGTCGGCGACGGCCGTCCTGCCGTGGATCCCGTTCGTGCGCGCGCGGGGCGCCCGTTCCGCCGGGAGCGCCGCCGGGGGCGGCACGCTCGTCGCCGGCGCCGACCGGGGCGAGTCCGAGGGGCCTGGGATGATCCGGAGCCGTACCGCATGGGCGCTGGCCGTCTTCTTCGGGCTCCAGGCCACGGCCGCCTACATCACGATGGGCTGGATGGCGCAGATCTTCCGTGACGCCGGGGTGTCCGCGGGCACGGCCGGAATGCTGCTGGCGGTCACCATGGTGATGGGCGTGCCCCTCGCCTTCGTCATCCCACGGCTGGCGACCCGGCTGCCGCACCAGGGTCCGATCGTGGTGGCGCTCGGGGTCTGCGGCCTCGCCGGGTACGCGGGCCTGTACTGGGCCCCGGCGGCCGGCGCCTGGGCCTGGGCGCTGCTGCTCGGCGTCTCCAACTGCGCTTTCCCCCTGGCCCTCACCATGGTGGGCATGCGGGCCCGGACCGGTGCGGGGGTGGCCAAGCTGTCGGCGTTCGCGCAGAGCACCGGATATCTGCTGTCGATCCCGGGGCCGCTGCTGGTGGGCGTCCTCTATCAGCACAGCGGCGGCTGGGGTCTGCCCATCGCACTGATGGCCGGGCTGATGGTCCCGCAGGTCGCGGCGGGCGTCCTGGCGGGCCGCGACCGGATCGTGGAGGACGAGGCGGCGGCGCGCTGAGCACAGACCAGGGCACGCTGCGGAGGACGCCGCCGGGCGCGCTCGGCCCGGCCGGGGGCCGGGCCCTCGGGGGCTGACCCGTCCGGTGGCGACCCCACCGGAGGTGGGGCGGGGGAGGGGTGCGAAACTGACCGTATGCCCGTGCTCGACCCGAATCCCCCGAACGGCCAGAAGAAGATGCTGCTCGTCTTCGGCGCGTTCTTCGCCATCTTCGTGATCATCGCCGTCATCGCCACGATCGCCTCCCCCTGACGGGGGGTGACCCCAGGCCCGGGGTGGGGCTGGCCCCCGCATCCCCTAGGGGGTGAGTGTCAGGGTCAAGTGGGTGGATCACCGGATGGGTTGAGGGCCGCCGAGTCCCTACCTTCGAGGTGTGGCCGCCGACGGCGGACCACGGACCGTCCGCACACCCACGGAGGCAGCCATGTCGGCCCGCACCCACACCCGGTCCCACCCGGCGGCCACGGGCGGCATCGACATGCGGCTGCCCTGGTGGGCCCTCGCGCTGCCCACGCTGGCCTTCGTGGTCCTGCTGGCGCTGATACTCAATCCGGCGGACGCGCGGGCGGGCGGCGACCCCGCTCTCGGCCGGCTCGTCGAGGGGATCCAGCAGACGATGAGGCACCACACACGGTGACCCCTCCACCCGCACGGCGCCCCGCCCGACGGACCGGGACCCGGAGTCCCCGGGGCCCCAAGCCTCCGGGTCCGGCCGCGAGAGGCTGCTTCTTCCGAGGCAGGCGGCGCGCAGGCCCGATCGGCCATGCGCGCGAGCGCACTTCCGACGCCGTCAACTCCCTGCGCTCCCTGGCCTCTTTCATGCGAAGCTGGGACGCATGAGCTCCGCAGAACCCCGCAGGATTGTCCTCTTCCGGCATGCGAAGGCCGACTGGCCGCAGGTGGCCGACCACGAGCGGCCCCTCGCAGACCGGGGCCGCAAGGACGCGGCCGTCGCCGGCCGCAAGCTGGCCGACACCGGCATCCCCTTCGACCTGGCCCTCTGCTCCACGGCGACGCGTACCCGCGAGACCTGGAAGATCGCGGTCCAGGAGCTTCCGCACCGGCCGAAAACCGTCTACGAGGAGCGGGTCTACGACGCCTCGCCCGGCGAACTGATCACCGTGCTCAACGAAACCCCCGAGGACGTCCAGAACGTGACCCTCATCGGTCATAATCCGGGCATCCAGGGCCTCGCCGAGGTCCTTGCGGGGGAAGCGGAGGCCGAGGCACGCGAGCGGATGAGCCGACGCGGCTTCCCCGCCGCCGCCTTCGCCGTGCTCTCCTTCGACGGCTCCTGGAAGTCCCTGGAGCCGGGCACGGCCACCCTGCTCGACTACTGGGCGCCGAGCGAGTAACCCCCCACGGAAGGCAGCGGGGCCCGGCACCGGTCACGGTGCCGGGCCCCGGCGACGTCGTGCGCGGCCGCAGGTGACACCGCGGCACAGGCCTCAGCCGATCTCGTCGTGTATGTCCGCCGCCTCGACCTCTTCCCGGGTGACGCCGAGCAGATACAGGACGGTGTCCAGGAAGGGGAAGTTCACCGCCGTGTGCGCGGCCTCGCGGACCACGGGCTTGGCGTTGAAGGCGACGCCCAGACCGGCCGCGTTCAGCATGTCGAGGTCGTTGGCCCCGTCCCCGATCGCCACGGTCTGCGCCAGCGGCACGCCAGCCTCTGCGGCGAACCGGCGCAGCAGCCGCGCCTTGCCCGCCCGGTCCACGACCTCGCCGACGACCCTGCCGGTCAGCTTCCCGTCGACGATCTCCAGCGTGTTGGCCTGCGCGAAGTCCAGGCCGAGCCGCTCCTTGAGATCATCGGTGACCTGGGTGAAGCCGCCGGAGACAACCCCCACTTGGAAGCCGAGTCGTTTCAGCGTGCGGATCAGAGTGCGCGCGCCCGGGGTGAGCCGCACCTCGGCGCGCACCTTGTCGATCACCGACGCGTCCAGCCCCTTGAGCAGCGCCACGCGTGCGTGCAGCGACTGCTCGAAGTCCAGCTCGCCGCGCATGGCGGCCGCCGTCACCTCGGCGACCTCCGCCTCGCAGCCCGCGTGCGCGGCGAACAGTTCGATGACCTCGTCCTGGATGAGCGTCGAGTCCACGTCCATGACGACCAGACGCTGGGCCCGCCGGTGCAGACCGGCCGCGACGACGGCGACGTCGACACCGAGTGCCGCGGCGTCGGTCACCAGGGCGGTGCGCAGCGGCTCCGTCTCCACGCCGGACACGGCGAACTCGACGGCCGTGACCGGATACTTGGCGAGCCGGAAGATACGGTCGATGTTGCCGCCGGTGGCGGCGATCCGGGCGGCGATGGCGGCCGTCGACTCGGCGGTCAGTGGATGGCCGAGCACGGTGACCAGGGAACGTCCGAGACCCCGCGGACGGTTGTCGCCGATGCCGGAGATGATCTCGGCCTGCATCTTCACGGACTCCGCCCAGTTGTGGACGGTCGCCCGCAGATCACCCTCGAGCCCGGACGGCGGCGTCGTCACCAGGGCGCACAGCACCATGCGGCCCCGGGTGACGACCTGCTCGATGTCGACGACGTCGACGTTGTAGGCGGCCAGCGTGTCGAACAGGCCGGCCGTCAGGCCGGGCCGGTCCTTGCCGAAGATCTTGACAAGGAGAGTGGGGGCGTCGGAGGTCTGCGAAGCGCTCATGGTGTTTCCACCGTATCCGGCACCCAGTGCCTTTCGCGTGCCCGGTCCGTCTAGCGGACACGGAACAGTGTATGGCGGGCGGGTGACGAGCGGCTTGACCGCCGGCGAAGGCGCAGGGTGCGGGAGAGCAACCGCCGACGAGGCGGGAGCCTCGTCAGCCGCGCCCCCTGGACGGCCCGGGCGGCGGAGGTGGGGGAGGAGGCGGGGGCCCCTGGTCCGGCGACGACGACGTCCCCGAGGTACGGCGCCGGGACGGCGGTACGGGCGGCTCGATCGGCCGGATCACCGTGGGTGCCCCGGACACGTCACCACCGGCGGGCCGAGCGCTCCCTTCCGGAGGTTCCCCGGCAGCCCACGCCCGCGCACCTTCGCCCGCCCGCGCGTCTTCGCCCTGACCTGCGCCCGCACCCGGCCGTGCGTCCTCCGCCTTCCGGAGCGCCTCGGGCAGCCGTAGATAGGGATTGGTGTCCGGGTTCGGCGGGCGGTAGGGCGTGCCCGGGGTGTAGGGACCGGCCTCCCGTCGCGCCGTCGCGACCGGGGACGCCGAAGTGGCCCGCCACACCGCGTCACCCCGTGCCAGGGGCGCCGCCCGGCTCCCCGCCGCCCCGGTCGCATACGCGAGCAGCGCCCCGGCCGCCCCGGCGCCCGCACCCCATGCCGCGCCCAGCAGCACGGCCGCGCCGAGGTCCCCGTGCAGCTCGACTCCGGCGCCGAAGGCGTCGAATCCGAACACGGACAGCGAGGCGTCCACCGACACATCCGTCAGCAGGACCAGCAGCGGCAGTGCCGCCGCCGTCACGATCCCGAGGCGAAGCGCGCAGCGCCCTGCGAAGCCGAGGGGACCCGTGGCCCGTACGGCGGAAGCAGTCACACCCGGTACGGCCGCCGCATCCCCGCCCCCTACGAGAGGCGTACGCGCCGCCGTCAGCACACCGGCGAACAGCATCATGAGCGCCGCGGCGACCGCCAGCAGCCACACCTTGCCGTCCAGCCCGGCCAGGCGTTCCAACGTCACCGACTGGCCGGTCCGCACGCTCAGCAGCCGGTCCAGCGGGTCCGGGAGGAGTTTCGCCAGCTCGCCCGTGGCTTTGCCGTCCCACGGTACGAACAGCCCGAGCGGGACGGCCAGCCACACCCCGTTCGGTGCGCCGAGCAGCGCCGCCCCCGCGATCCGCGCCGGGTGGTCGTCGCCGGTCGCCGCGTACGCCGCCGCCGCGAGGCCGGCGACCACCGCCGTCAGCATCACCGCCGCCAGCGCCGACACGGCCGGGCGCACGACCCGGTGCACGGCTTCCCAGCCCCGAGGCAGGGGTGTGCGCCGCGAGGCGAGCAGCGCGATCACCAGGACACCGGCCGCCCAGGCCGCGCCCCCGAGCAGTGTGGGCATCGTGTCGACGCTGAAGCCGACCGAGGCCTTCGCCCGGACGAGATCCCCGATCCGGCTCGGCAACAGCCCTCCGAGGTCGCCGAGCCCCGGGATGCCGACGCTCCCCCCGCCCCTCCCGCCGGGCAGCCTGTCGAGCCCGAGCGAGCCCCCGTCGATGGTGACGACGTCGTGGCCGGCCCAGGCGAGACCGCCCAGCATCGCCACGAACAGCGCCACCACCGCGCCCGCCCGCGCGAGGAGTTCGGACGGGGCGACGACCACTCCCGCCGCACGCAGCGAACGCAGGAAGAACCAGGACAGCAGCAGCGCACCCACCAGACCCACACCCAGTGGCGTGATCTCGACGGCGGTCGTCGCCTCGGCCCCTTTCAGACCGAACGCCGACACATTCCCGGACGGCCTGACCGAGCCGTTCGCCCCCAGCGCCACGACGGCCGCCGTCATCGGCCCGAGCGAGCCCGCCGCATCCGCCCGGAGCAGATGCAGACCCAGCGCCGCCGTCCCCGCCATCCCGATCAACGCCCAGCTCACGGACGCGATCGCGGACAGCAGCACATCCGCCCAGGGCAGCCTCCTGCCGTGTTCCGCGGCCTCGTTGCGCATCGTCAGACCCCCGGTCCGCTCCGCGGCGATCCACCGCGGATGTCCCCCTCGCGTCGGATTACCACTCTCCGGCCGGGTTTCACCTCCGTCAACGGCGCGTGCCCCACGGCTCGTTCACGTTCATCACAAGGCCCGACTTTCAGTCAGAGCACCGAGCCTGAAATAGTTCCCCACGATGTTCGACATCCCTACACTCCCCGTGATGGGGGTAACTCGGGGGACAACTCAGTGGGGCATGGAGTGCCTGAACTCGTAGTGGAATTCAATGGACGCACCTGGACGCTCGACGCGTCCAGGCCACACACCCTCGGACGTGATCCGCAGGGGGACATCGTGCTCGAGGACGCCAGGGTCTCCTGGCGCCACGCCACGATCAGCTGGAACGGGCGCAGTTGGGTCCTGGAGGACCGGGGGAGCACCAACGGCACGTTCGTCGGGGGCCGGCGCATCCACCAGCTGGAGATCGGCGGAGCCACGACCGTGCACCTCGGCAACGCGACCGACGGGCCGGGCCTGAACCTGTCCGGTGCCGCGGCCGCGGTGGCCGCGCCGCAGTCCGGGCCCCGGCAGCAGCCGTACGCGGCACAGGGCGCGGGCGCCGGCTGGGCGGCGCAGCAGGCCCCCCAGCAGCAGGCGCCCCAGCAGAGCCGGCAGATCCCGCCGCAACCCGCTTCCCGGACGCCACAGCACTCCGCCGCCCCGGTCCCGCAGCAGCAGGGCCCCGGTGGCGGCGCGGGCATGCCGCCGGTCTACGGCGACCGCAGTCCGACCACGTTCCACCAGCTCGCCCTCGGCCGGGTGATGCGCATCGGCCGTGCGCTGGAGAACGACCTCGTCGTCTCGGACCTCCAGGTCTCCCGCCACCACGCCGAGTTCCACGCCACGCCCGACGGCCGTTTCGAGATCCGTGACCTGGGCTCGCACAACGGCACGTTCGTCAACGGCATGCCGATCGGCAAGGGCGGCTCGGCGCTGCTCGGCCCGCACGACATCGTCGGCGTGGGTCATTCGACGTTCCGTCTGGTCGGCGACCGGCTCGAGGAGTTCGTCGACACCGGCGAGATCTCCTTCTCCGCCCGCCATCTGACCGTCACGGTCGACGGCGGCAAGCAGATCCTGAAGGACGTCTCCTTCGGCGTGCCGGAGAAGTCGCTCATCGCGGTCATCGGCCCCTCCGGCTCCGGCAAGTCGACACTGCTGAAGGCGCTCACGGGCTACCGTCCCGCCAACCAGGGCGACGTCCTCTACGACAACCGCAACCTGTACAAGCAGTTCGCCGAGCTGCGCCAGCGCATCGGTCTGGTCCCGCAGGACGACATCCTGCACAAGGAGCTGACCGTCAAGAAGGCGCTCAAGTACGCGGCCAAGCTGCGCTTTCCCGCCGACACCACGGCCGCCGAGCGCGAGGCCCGCATCGACGAGGTGCTGCGCGAGCTGAAGCTGGACGTACACAAGGAGAAGAAGGTCACCTCCCTCTCCGGCGGTCAGCGCAAGCGTGTCTCGGTGGCCCTGGAGCTGCTCACCAAGCCGTCGCTGATCTTCCTGGACGAACCGACCTCCGGTCTCGACCCGGGCATGGACCGCGACGTCATGCAGCTGCTGCGTGGCCTCGCGGACGACGGCCGCACGGTCCTGGTCGTCACCCACTCCGTGGCCGAGCTGGCGCTGTGCGACAAGCTCCTGGTGATGGCGCCGGGCGGGGCCGTCGCCTACTTCGGCCCGCCCGAGGAGGCGCTGAACTTCTTCGGCTACGAATCCTGGGCCGATGTCTTCTCCGCCTTCGAGAACTACCGCGACTACGACTGGGCGGGGCGCTGGAAGGGCTCGGGGCACTACCAGATGTACGCCGCGGACATCGACGCCGTGGCCCCGCAGTCGGTCCACATGCCACCCCCGCAGGCGATGAAGCCGCCCAAGCCCCAGGGCTGGCTCTCCCAGCTCGCCACCCTGATCCGGCGGTATGTCGCGGTCATAGCCTCCGACAGGGGCTTCCTGGCGCTGACGGTGATCCTGCCGGCGGTGCTCGGCGCGGTCAGCCTGCTCATCGACAGTGACAAGGGCCTGCTGGTCAACCCGGTCAACCCGAAGACCGGCGTCCCCGTCCCGAACGGCACGGCCACCACGGTCCTGCTGATCCTCGCGGTCGGCGCGTGCTTCGCGGGCGCCGCCAACTCCGTCCGGGAGCTGATCAAGGAGCGGGTCATCTACGAGCGGGAACGCGCCACCGGCCTGTCCCGCTCGGCGTATCTGATGTCCAAGGTGGTCGTGCTCGGCGCCATCACCGTGCTTCAGGGCCTGATGGTGGGCCTGATCGGCTTCTCCAGCCGGGAGATCCCCGACCGGGGCGTGGTCCTCGGCCATGGCACGCTGGTGGAGCTGTGCCTGCCGGTCATGGCGCTCGGCTTCACCTCGATGATGTTCGGCCTGGTCATCTCCTCGCTGGTGAAGACCGCCGAGAAGACGATGCCGCTGCTGGTCATGTTCGCGATCATCCAGGTCGTGTTCACCGGCTGCCTGTTCACGCTGAACGGCACGGTCGGCGTCAACCAGTTCTCCTACCTGATGCCGTCCCGCTGGGCGGTCGGGGCCGCCGGCGCGACGCTGGACTTCAACAACATCGCCCCGAACACGGACGACCCGGCCAAGACGGACCCGCTGTGGAACCACACGGCGTCGGCCTGGACCCTGGACATGATCGCGCTGATCGCGCTCGGCGTGCTCTGCGGCTTCCTGGTGGCCCGCTTCCTGCGCCGCCACGAGCCCGAGGTCATGCGGAAGTAGTCACCCCGGACACGCGGAAGGGCGGCACCCGGGGGGTGCCGCCCTTTCATCCGTCAGGCGAGAAGAGGTCCGCGCCGGCCTCAGTACGCGCTGTTGACGTTGTCCATCGAACCGTAACGGTGCGCCGCGTAGTTGCAGGCGGCGGTGATGTTGGCGACCGGGTCGTAGATGTTCCAGGACGTGCCCTCAACGTGGTAGGCGTTGAAGGTCGGCTGGATGACCTGGAGCAGACCCTTGGACGGGATGCCGTTCTGGGCGTTGATGTCCCAGTTGTTGATGGCCATCGGGTTGCCCGAGGACTCCCGCATGATGTTGCGGTACAGGCCGTTGTACGAGCCCGGGATGCCCTTCTGCGCCATGATGTCGAGCGACTGGCGGATCCAGCCGTCCACGTTGTTGGCGTAGCTCTTCGGGGCGGGGGCGGCCTGCCGGACCTGGGGGCGCTCGGCGGAGCGGCTCGCGGCCTGCTGGGCCGGGCGCTGCGCCACCGGCCGCTGGGGCTGCGCGGCGGCCTGCTGCGGGGCCGCCTTCTTGGCGGAGGCCGCGGCGGCGGCCTTCTGCTTGGCGGCGATGGCCTCGGCCTTGAGGGCGGAGGCGGCCATCTGGTCGGTGATGCTGGCCTTGATCTGCTTCGCCGGCTGGTTGCCGAGTTCCACCTGGGCCGCGGCGGCGGGGGCCGCGTGGGGGACCGTGCTCTGTGCCTCACTCGGCGCGGCGGTGACCGCGAGGGCGCAGCAGCCGAGGGCGGCCACACCGGCGATGGACATCTTGTGGGCCTTGGTCAGCTCACGACTGCGGGCACGGAGGGCGGTGATGTTCTTGGGCATGCGGAGGGACCTCTTTGTGTAGCGCGGAGGCCGCTCTGGTGCCGGCGGAAGACGGATGTTTCCAGCACAAGCGCCGCGGGCAATGCCCACGGCGCCGAGCGACGGGAGCAATTCTTAGCTGCCGCAAAATTGCCTGGCAAAGGTGTGACGTACGATCCCCGGTAGTGGAGCCAGGCAGGGAATAACGGGGCAGACCGCCCTGTCTGCCCCGTTCACCACGGGCGCGTTTGTCTCCTATAGGGCTTCGTACGTGATGTGCGTCCTATGCGCGGCCTCACACCCGGGGCCCGCGAACCTCACCATCAGTTGCTGGAGCAACGCTCTATGTGAGGTGGCTACGCCTGGAGGATGAGGTGGGTGTCCCCGAACTCGTGCCACAGGTAGAGACCGGCCAGCGCCGCCTCGTAGCTGCGGTCGACCGCCTCCCGTCCCGCGACGGCCTCCAGCATCAGCAGATGCGATGCCTCCGGCTCGTGCAGCCCGGTCAGCAGCCCCTCGACCACCCGCACACCGCGCTCGGGCGTCACCACCAGATCGGTCCAGCCCCGCCGCGCCCGTACGACCCCGTCGGCGCCCGCCGCCGACTCCACCGCCCGCACGGCCGTGGTCCCGACCGCGATCACCCGGCCGCCCGGCCGTCCCTCACCACCGCTCTCCCCGGCAAGCACCCCCCGCCCGGCCTGTACCGTGTTGATCAGCCGCGCCGACACCTCCGGCACCGCGAAACGCTCCGGGTACGGCGGCTCGTGCGCCTCCGCCGACGCCACCCCCGTATGCAGCGTGATCGGTGCGAACAGCACGCCCCGGCTCACCAGCTCCGCCACCATGCGCGAGGTGAAGGGACGCGCCGCGCTCGGCATCTCGGCGCTGCCCGCTCCGTCGGCGGACGGCAGTGCGAACACCGTCTGGTACGCAGACAGCGGCTGGTCCCGCTCCGTATAGGAGTAACGAATGGGGCGCCCGTGCCGGGCCAGCAATCCCCCCACGTCCGGATCCGACGGCCGGGCCCACCACAACCGGTCACCGCTGGGCGACAGGGGCTCCTCCAGAACCAGCCGTCCGCCGTCCGGGAGCCGCACCTCTATACCCGCGGCGTTTCGCGCCGTGCCTGACGTCCGGGCCCGCGTGGTGCCCCGTCCGTCCGGGTCCCGCAGCTCGACCGCCCACCGCCCGTCGTCCCCGCACGTCGAGAAGTGCACCACCACGCGCGCGTGCCCGACCGCGCCGTCCACCGCGGCCGCCAGCGTCGGGGATGTGTTGACCACGAGCACATCCCCCGGCCGCAGCAGGCGCGGCAGCTCCGCGAACGCGTGGTGCGACACCTCCTTCCCCCGCGAGACCAGCAGTCGCACGGAGTCCCGGGCCAGCCCGGCCCCGCGCTGCTCGACCGGTACCCGCGCCGACAGCTCCCCGGGAACCTTCCCCCACCGTCGAACCCGCTCCGGCGACGGGACCCCCGTCGCCGTGCTCATCGCTCCTCCAGCAGGGACGGCGCCCCGTAGCGGCCGCTCACCGGGCGCTCGTCCAGCAGCCTGAGGAACGCGGGCACCACATCCTCCGGCGCGGGCCGCGGACCGTCGTCCTCGGGTACGGCCGCCGCATACAGGTCCGTGGCCATGTCCCCGGGGTCGACCGCCCACACCCGCAGCCCCGGTTCCTCCACGCCGAGCACCGCCGCCAGCTGGTCGAGCGCCGCCTTGGACGCGCCGTACCCGCCCCACGCCCCGTACGCCTCGGCCGCCGCGTCCGAACTGACGGCGATCACCGCGCCCACATCCGAGGCCCGCAGCAACGGCAGGGCCTCCTGGACCAGGCCCAGCGCGGCGACCACGTTCACCTCCAGCGCCCGCCGCAGCCCGTCCAGCCCCAGCTCCGCGAGGGGTACCAGGGGCTCCGCGCCCAGCGCGCTCGCGTTGTGCACCAGCAGGTCCAGCCCGCCCAGGCCGCGGGCCGCCGCCACCAGACCGGCCCGGTGCCCGGCGTCCGTGACATCACCCGGGAGCGCCTCCACACGCGTCCCGTAGGCCGCCAGGGCACCCGCCGTCTCCTCGAGGACGGACGCGGTCCTGGCGTCCACCACCAGGTCCCAGCCGCCCTTCGCCAGGGCCGCGCCCAGCGCCCGCCCCAGCCCCTTGGAAGCCCCCGTGATGATCGCAACCGGCATGTCCACCGTCTCCTCGTCCCTCGGCCGCCGGTGAGCGGCGGTGACCTCACGGTAGGAACGGCACGGCTCCGGCCGCCTCGGACGCGGGCCGCAGGGAAGCGGGGCCCTTCGGCTTAGGCCCACGGGTGTAGGAAGGGGCGGCCACCTGCCGGATACGCCGTGTCACACCTCGCCGGTACGGTGACTTCATGAGCCATGGACCCCGGTCGGGCCTGTACGCGGTGAGCTCCGCGCTGCTGGCCATGAGCAGGCATCTGGAGGTGCGCGACGTCCTCAAGACGATCGTCGCCTCGGCCCGCGAGCTGCTCGACGCCGAGTACGCGGCGCTGGGAGTCCCCGACGACCACGGGGGCTTCGCCCAGTTCGTCGTCGACGGAGTCAGCGACGAGCAGTGGAAGGCCATCGGCCCGCTCCCGCGCCAGCACGGCATCCTGGCCGCGATGCTCCGCGAGGCGAAGCCCGAGCGGCTCGCCGACGTTCGCCGGGACCCCCGCTTCGAGGGCTGGCCGAGCGCCCACCCGGAGATGTCCGACTTCCTCGGCCTGCCCATCCGCGACGGCGACGAGATCATCGGGGCGCTGTTCCTGGCCAACAAGAGGTGCGCCAAACGCCAGGGCAGCTGCGGCTTCACCGAGGACGACGAGGAACTGCTCTCGATCCTCGCCCAGCACGCCGCGATCGCCCTCACCAACGCCCGGCTGTACGAGCGCAGCCGGGAGCTGACCATTGCCGAGGAGCGCTCACGGCTGGCCCACGAGCTGCACGACGCGGTCAGCCAGAAACTCTTCTCCCTGCGGCTCACCGCGCAGGCGGCGGCCGCGCTGGTCGACCGTGACCCGGTGCGCGCCAAGGGAGAGCTCCAGCAGGTCGCCGCGCTCGCCGCCGAGGCCGCCGACGAACTGCGTGCCGCCGTCGTCGAGCTGCGCCCCGCCGCGCTCGACGAGGACGGCCTGGTCAACACCCTGCGCACCCAGGTCCATGTCCTCGACCGCGCCCACACCGCGCGCGTGACCTTCAGCAGCCTGGGGGTCCGCGCACTGCCGGCCGCCCAGGAGGAGGCGCTGCTGCGCGTCGCCCAGGAGGCGCTGCACAACGCCCTGAGGCACTCCGGTGCCGAGCGCGTCGAGGTGGCCCTGGAGAAGCGCGGCCCGGGTGCCGTCCTGCGTGTCATGGACGACGGCAGCGGGTTCGAGCCCCAGGCGGTGCGCCGGGCGGGGCGCCACCTCGGCCTGGTCTCCATGCGCGACCGTGCGGGCGGCGTCGGCGGCACGCTGACCGTGGAATCGGCGCCCGGGAAGGGCACCACGATCGAGATGGAGGTCCCTGGTGGCTGACGCAATCAAGGTGCTGCTCGTCGACGACCACCAGGTCGTCCGACGTGGTCTGCGCACCTTCCTCGAGGTGCAGGACGACATCGAGGTGGTCGGGGAGGCCTCCGACGGCGCCGAGGGGGTCGCCCGGGCCCAGGAGCTGACACCCGACGTCGTCCTCATGGACGTCAAGATGCCTGGAATGGACGGCATCGAAGCGCTGCGCAGGCTGCGCGCGCTCGACCACCCCGCGCGCGTGCTGATCGTGACCAGCTTCACCGAGCAGCGCACGGTGGTCCCGGCCCTGCGCGCGGGCGCCGCCGGCTATGTCTACAAGAACGTGGACCCCGACGCTCTCGCCGGAGCCATCCGGTCGGTGCACGCGGGGCACATCCTTCTGCAGCCGGAGGTCGCCGGCGCGCTGCTGTCCCAGGAGGAGACCAACTCGGGCCAGGGGAGAGGAGGTTCGCTCACCGAGCGGGAACGCGAGGTGCTGGCCCTGATCGCCGACGGCCGGTCCAACCGGGAGATCGCCCGGGCGCTGGTGCTGTCGGAGAAGACGGTCAAGACCCATGTCTCCAACATCCTGATGAAGCTGGACCTGTCGGACCGCACCCAGGCCGCGCTCTGGGCGGTGCGGCACGGTGTTAACGGCTGAGCGGATCTTCATACCGTCGGGTGTATGTCCCCCGGGTGGCGCATCCTCGATGGATCCCCGGCCGTTCTCCAAGGCGTGCTGCGGCGCCTGCCGCAGTGATCGCAAGGAGAGGGCTCAGAAGTGAAGAACCTGAAGAAGGCCGCAGCCGTCACCATGGTGGCCGGCGGACTGGTCGCCGCCGGCGCCGGCCTCGCCTCCGCCCACGACGGGGCTCACGCCGGCGGACGGGCCGCGGGCTCTCCGGGCGTCGTGTCGGGCAACGTCATCCAGGCCCCGGTCCACATCCCCGTCAATGCGGTCGGCAACACCGTGAACGTGGTCGGCATCCTGAACCCTGCCTTCGGCAACCTGGGCCTCAACCACTGAGGCCGGTCCGCTCTTCCTGAGCGGCCGCCCTGGAGTCCCCGGGAGGCCGCTCAGGTGCGGTAGCGGATCACCGCATCTCGCGCTGCTCCACGATCGAGTTGTACGCCGCCACCTGCGCCCGCCGGGCCGTCCGCTCCACCGGCCGCAGCGTCTGGGCCCGGGCGGCCATCTCGGAGGCGCTCACCGCGCCCCCGTGCGCGTTCTCGGACGCGACCGAGATGAGCAGCCCCACGCGCTGGGCCAGCTCCAGCACCCGCACCGCCCGCGGCGGATAGCCCGGCGCCAGGACCTCCCGCCCCCGCTCGGCCCGCGCCCGGTACGCGTCGATCGCCGCCTCCGCCACCGGTCCCGACCCCGCCACGTCCAGCCGCGACAACACCTCCGTCGCCTCGCGCAGCGCCTCCGCCAGCTCCCGCTCGGCCTCCCCGAGCGAGGGCACGTCGGCAGGCGGCGCCTCCCGCACCGGCAGACAGTGCCAGACGACCTCGACGTGTACATCGCCGTCCGGCCCCGCCTCGTGGACCTCCGGCACGAGCCCGAACGCGGCCCCGTGACAGACCACCGCCTCCTCGGCCTCCAGTGCCCGCGCGTTGAACTCCGGCGGGCCACTCAGCCCCAGCGGATGCCCCGGCGCGGGCAGCGCCACCCGCAGCCCGGTCACCCCGAGCGTCCGCAGCCGCCCCAGCGCGAGGGTGAGACCGACGGGCGCCGGCTCACCCGGCAGCCCCTCCACCCGGTGCACCGCATCCTCACCGACGATGGCGGACGCGGAGTCGTCCGGCGAAACAAACCCGGCCAAAAGGGCATTTCCCCATGCGGCCAGCCGACCTGAACGTGGTTCCGAGAGCATGCCCCCACCCTACGGACCGGACCTATGGAATCGGCCGGGCGACCAGTGGCGTAGATTTCTCGAGGGGCTGCGCCCACCGGCGTGGCGGACCACGCCCACGGGCGTACGCGAGAGCCGACACTGGCCACACTGCAAGGGGAGACAACGCGCTCATGAGCGATGTTCTGGAGCTGGAGGACGTATCCGTGGTCCGTGAGGGCCGGGCTCTCGTGGACCAGGTCTCCTGGTCGGTCAAGGAGGGTGAGCGCTGGGTCATCCTCGGCCCCAACGGCGCCGGGAAGACCACTCTCCTGAACGTCGCCTCCAGCTACCTCTACCCGACCAAGGGCACCGCCACCATCCTCGGCGAGACCCTCGGCAAGCCCGGTACCGACGTCTTCGAACTCCGCCCCCGCATCGGCGTCGCCGGCATCGCCATGACCGAGAAGCTCCCCAAGCGCCAGACCGTCCTGCAGACCGTGCTGACCGCCGCGTACGGCATGACGGCCGGCTGGCAGGAGGAGTACGAGGACGTCGACGAGCAGCGCGCCCGCGCCTTCCTCGACCGCCTCGGCATGAGCGAGTACCTGGACCGAAAGTTCGGCACCCTCTCCGAGGGCGAGCGCAAGCGCACCCTCATCGCCCGTGCCCTGATGTCCGACCCCGAGCTGCTGCTCCTCGACGAGCCCGCGGCCGGCCTCGACCTCGGCGGCCGCGAGGACCTCGTACGCCGTCTCGGCCGCCTCGCCCGCGACCCGGTCGCGCCCTCCATGATCATGGTCACCCACCATGTCGAGGAGATCGCCCCCGGCTTCACCCATGTCCTGATGATCCGGCAGGGCAAGGTGCTCGCCGCGGGACCGCTGGAGCTGGAGCTGACCTCCCGCAACCTCTCCCTCTGCTTCGGCCTCCCGCTCGTGGTGGAAAACGTCGGCGAGCGCTGGACCGCTCACGGCCTGCCCCTTTCCTGACCCCGAAAGCCCCTGACGGACAGGCCCCCGGAAAGCTTCCGCAAGCCGGACGGCGCCCTGTCCGCGACCGGACCCGCGGCCCTACCATGACCAGGTGGACATCGACGCGTGGGTGTGGTGGCTGATCGGCGCGGCGGGGCTCGGCATCGGGCTCGTGATCACCGCGATGCCGGAGCTCGGGATGCTCGCGGCAGGCGCGGTCGCGGCCGCCGTGGTCGGTGCTCTGGGCGGCGACGCCGTCTTCCAAGTCCTGGTCTTCGCCGTCGTATCCGTCGCACTCATCGCCGTGGTCCGGCCCATCGCAGCCCGGCACAGCGCCCAACGGCCCCGACTCGCCACCGGCATCGAGGCGTTGAAGGGCAGGCAGGCCGTCGTCCTGGAGCGCGTCGACGGCAGCGGCGGCCGGATCAAGCTCGCGGGGGAGGTCTGGTCGGCGCGCTCCCTCGACGCCGAACTCACCTACGACGTGGGCCGGGAAGTGGACGTCGTGGACATCGACGGAGCCACGGCGATCGTGATGTGACCTCGTAGGACGTAACTCGGCCGAACACCCCGCGAGGTACGCGACGTTCTGTCAGACTCGACCAGCAAGATCTTCAACAACCATAAGATCTTCCACAGGCGCCGAGGCGGAGAAGGGTACGGGGAATCACGATGGAACCGATCATCATCGTCCTGATCATTCTGGTGGTGTTGGTCTTCATCGCCCTGATCAAGACGATCCAGGTCATTCCACAGGCGAGCGCAGCCATCGTCGAGCGTTTCGGCCGCTACACACGCACGCTGAGCGCGGGCCTGAACATCGTGGTCCCGTTCATAGACTCCATCCGCAACCGCATCGACCTGCGCGAGCAGGTGGTGCCGTTCCCGCCGCAGCCGGTGATCACCCAGGACAACCTGGTCGTCAACATCGACACCGTCATCTACTACCAGGTGACCGACGCCCGGGCCGCGACGTACGAGGTCGCCAGCTATATCCAGGCCATCGAACAGCTCACTGTCACCACACTCCGCAACATCATCGGCGGTATGGACCTGGAACGCACCCTGACCTCCCGCGAGGAGATCAACGCGGCCCTGCGCGGCGTCCTCGACGAGGCCACCGGCAAGTGGGGCATCCGCGTCAACCGCGTCGAACTGAAGGCCATCGAGCCCCCGACCTCCATCCAGGACTCGATGGAGAAGCAGATGCGCGCCGACCGTGACAAGCGCGCGGCGATCCTCACCGCCGAGGGTACGCGGCAGGCCGCCATCCTCACCGCCGAGGGCGAGAAGCAGTCCCAGATCCTGCGCGCCGAGGGTGAGGCCAAGGCCGCCGCCCTGCGCGCCGAAGGCGAGGCCCAAGCCGTCCGTACGGTCTTCGAGGCGATCCACGCCGGCGATCCCGACCAGAAGCTGCTCTCGTACCAGTACCTCCAGATGCTCCCGAAGATCGCTGAAGGCGACGCCAACAAGCTCTGGATCGTGCCCAGCGAGATCGGCGACGCGCTGAAGGGCCTCTCCGGCGCCATGGGCAACTTCGGCCCGCTGGGCGGCGGTTCGGGCAGTGGCGGCTCCTCCGGCGGCGCCGGTTCGGGCACGGCGGCCGAGCGCCGCGAGAAGCCGTCCATCGACTGACCGGACAGCGGCCGTCGTACGACACCGGGGCCCGCCTCCCGACGGAGGCGGGCCCCGGTCCACATCCCCTGACCCAGGCGTTCCGAGCGGCCGTTGCGCGCCGGCCCTAGGCGGCGGGCTGCCCGAGCCACTCCGGCAGCGCCTCGAACTCGTCCTGCCCGAGCGCCAGCAGCATCGCGTCCGCCGGCGTCGGCTCGAACGGCTGCCGCAGCAGCGGCATCCCCGCCTCCTCGGGCGTACGGTTCGCCTTGCGGTGGTTGTCGTCGGCACAGGAGGCCACCGTGTTCAGCCAGGTGTCACCACCGCCCTGCGACCGCGGCACCACATGGTCCACGGTCGTCGCCCGCCGCCCGCAGTACGCGCATCTGTGCCGGTCCCGCACCAGGACACCCCGCCTCGACCACGGAGCTTGTCTTCGGAAGGGCACCCGCACATACCGGCAGAGCCTGATGACCCGGGGCGCGGGTATATCGACATCGGCGCCCCGCATACGGAGTTCCGGGTGGGCCTGCTCGACCACGGCCTTGTCCTGCAGCACCAGAACGACGGCTCGGTTCAGTGTCACCGTCGACAGCGGCTCGAAGCTCGCGTTCAGCACCAGCGTGTCTCGCATCCAGCCCACCTCCTGTGTGCATCCGCCCACCCCCTGGCGGGCTTGGATCAACTCTGGACGGGCGCGCCGAGATGGACAACGCAATAAAAAATGCCCGCCTCCGATCACTTCCAAGACCGGAGGCGGGCAAACGTTCAATGAACGTCAGTGTTCGGTGGGTGTGTCAGCCCTTGGCCGGGTTCTCGTACTCACCGATGAGCTGTGCGCGCGCCAGCGTGTGGAACCTCAGATTGAAGCCGACCACCGCGGGAGAGGCGTCCGAGTCCGGACCGAGCTTCTCCCGGTCGACGGCGTACACCGTGAAGACGTACCGGTGCGGCCCGTCCCCGGGCGGGGGCGCGGCACCGCCGAAGTCCTTCGTCCCGTAGTCGTTGCGGGCGTGGACGGCACCCGAGGGCAGCCCCTCGAACTTCCCGCTGCCCGCGCCCGCCGGCAGCTCGGTGACCGACGCCGGGATGTCGAACAGGACCCAGTGCCAGAACCCGCTGCCCGTCGGGGCGTCAGGGTCGTAGCAGGTCACGGCGAAGCTCTTGGTCTCCGGCGGGAAGCCCTCCCAGCGCAGCTGGGGCGAAGCGTTCCCAGCGGCGTGGACCTGAGCGTCCTTGAGCGTGGCCCCCGGCTCGACGTCCTCGCTCGTCACCGTGAACGACGGCACGGGCGGATGGAAGTCATGGGGCAGGGGCCGTCTCTTCAGCTCGGTCACCTCGGCACCTCCAAGTCAGTGGATCAACCGATTCCTGTTGATCCAGAGCCTAGAACCAGCTGCGCTTGCTGCCGACCTCCGACAGCCACTGGTGAAGGTAGGCGGCCCAGTCCGTGCCGTGATAGTCGTGCAGACCGACCTGGAAGGCGCGGTAGGAGTCGCTGCCCTCGCTGAACAGACCCGGCTTCTTGTCCATTTCCAGGATGACGTCCATCTCCCGGTCGTCCGCGACGAAGCTCAGCTCCACCTGGTTCAGACCGCGGTACTGCGAGGGCGGGAAGAACTCGATCTCCTGGTAGAACGGCAGCTTCTGGCGCGTACCCCGGATGTGACCGCGCTCCATGTCCGCGCTCTTGAAACGGAAGCCCAGCTGGATGAACGCGTCCAGGATCGCCTTCTGCGCCGGCAGCGGATGCACGTTGATCGGGTCCAGGTCCCCGGAGTCCACGGCACGCGCGATCTCCAGCTCGGTCGTCACCCCGATGTGCATCCCGCGCAGCGCCTGACCGTCGATCATGGTGACCGGCGTCTCCCAGGGGATCTCCAGCCCGAACGGCACGGCGTGCACGGCACCCGCCTGGAGCTCGAAGGCACCGCCGAGCCGTACCTTGGTGAACTCGATGTCCTGCTTGTATTCCGTGTCGTCGTGGCCCTCGACCTCGACCTTGGCCTGCAGCCCCACGTTCAGACCCTCGATCGACTGGTTCACGGACCCGCCCTGGATCCGCACCTCACCCTGGACGACACCACCCGGCACCACATTGACCTCGGTCAGGACCGTCTCGACCGACGCCCCGCCGGCACCCAGGCTCGCGAGCAGCCGCTTGAATCCCATGAGTCTTCCCTCCCAGGCGACGCCTGTTCCGCCGCCCCGCCTCCTGCAGGCGTACGCGGATCCTTGATCCCTACAAACGCGATCCGGCCCCCGGCCGGTTCCGTGTCCTCACCCTTCCAAGGGTGAGGACCCTTGACCACCCTTTGGCACGCACCCATCTGGACTACGCTCGTACGCCGTGATCGCGACCCCCGACCGTACGCCCCTCCCCAGGGAGTTCTTCGACCGCCCTGTCCTGGACGTCGCCCCCGACCTGCTGGGGCGCATCCTCGTCCGCACCACCCCCGACGGCCCGATCGAACTGCGCCTCACGGAGGTCGAGGCCTACGACGGCCCCAATGACCCCGGCTCCCACGCCTATCGCGGCCGCACGCCCCGCAACGATGTGATGTTCGGTCCGCCCGGTCATGTGTACGTCTACTTCACCTACGGCATGTGGCACTGCATGAATCTGGTGTGCGGCCCCGATGGCAGGGCGAGCGCCGTCCTGCTCCGTGCGGGGGAGATCACCGAGGGCGCCGAGCTGGCCCGGCAGCGACGACTCTCGGCCCGTAACGACAAGGAACTGGCCAAAGGCCCCGCGCGACTGGCGACGGCCCTGGGCGTGGACCGGGCACTCGACGGCACGGACGCGTGCACGCCGGAAGAGACCCCGTTGCGGATGCTCACGGGCACGCCGGTGCCCTCCGACCAGGTACGCAACGGTCCGCGCACCGGCGTCGCGGGGGACGGAGGCGTTCACCCGTGGCGCTTCTGGGTCGCCAACGACCCGACGGTGAGCCCTTATCGGGCCCACACGCCTCGCCGCCGCCGAAGTTGACGCGTCCCTGGAAGGTGCGTAATGTAGCCCGAGCCGCTTGAACCGGGTACGGCGTTCAGCCAGCAGCCGGAAGCGGCCACCCACTACCTACGTCATCCCTCGCAAGGGGTGAATTCGGCGTGTCCGCATGTCCGAATTCAAGCTGTCGGAACTCGATTATGAGTCGCGACGGAAATCGGCTAACGTAGTGAATGTCGAAAGGCCGCGCGGTGAAAGCCCGAGGCTCAAGACGATCCCGCCGACCGGGAATCGGGCCGAGAAAAGGTCTGATAGAGTCGGAAACACCGAAGGGAAGCGCCCGGAGGAAAGCCTGAGAGAGTCTCTCGGGTGAGTACGAAGGAAG
>NZ_JAKEEB010000017.1 GCF_021462825.1 Streptomyces glomeratus
GACCGGCGGCTGACGGCCGGTCCGCGGGACCGACGGCGGGCCTCGAAGCGGTGGGGCCGGGCCCAGCCCCGGCCCCCCCCGTTTGGCCCCGGGGGGCCGGGGGGCGCCGGGGGGGCGGGCCCCCCCCCGGGGGGCCCCCCCCCCCGGGGGGCACGTTTCTGCTGGGGCTGGTCGGGTCAGCTCTCCTCGTGGGACGCCACGGCACGGCGCGCGTCCGCGTCCAGAACGCCCCAACTGATCAGCTGCTCGGTCAGCACCGAGGGCGACTGGTCGTAGATCACCGCGAGGGTGCGCAGGTCGTCCTGGCGGATCGACAGCACCTTGCCGTTGTAGTCACCGCGCTGCGACTGGATCGTGGCCGCATACCGCTGGAGCGGGCCCGCCTTCTCGGCCGGCACGCTCGCCAGGCGCTCCAGGTCCAGAACGAGCTTCGGCGGCGGCTCGGCCGCACCGCCGGGAGTGGTGCCGGGCAGCAGCTCCTGCACCGGGACCCCATAGAAATCGGCCAGCTCGGCGAGGCGCTGCACGGTGACGGCGCGGTCGCCGCGCTCGTACGACCCGACCACGACCGCCTTCCAGCGTCCCTGGGACTTCTCTTCCACACCGTGGAGGGAAAGGCCCTGCTGGGTGCGGATGGCCCGGAGCTTGGCCCCGAGCTGTTTGGCGTATTCGCTGGACATATAGCTCCCCGGACACGGTGTCGACATGCGGCTCCGCCGCGCGGCTGGTGACTCACTGTGAGGTTACGCAGCGTGACTCTTCCCCGTCAAGCCGAATGGTCCGGGCCGACCCGTCAGTGGAAGACGACGTGCCGTGACGCCGGACGGGTGACCGGGGACCGCCAGGGGGGTGACGGGCCACCGTCGGCGGGCTGGTATGCTGTTTGGCGCAATTCCGACGTCCTTTAAGGTCCGTCCCGTGAGGCGGAGAAGGAGGTCCGTTTCGTATGGACACGCAGCATTCCGATGCGCGGCCCGTGCTCGAAGGCCCTGACATCGCGCGGGTTCTCACCCGCATCGCCCACGAGATCGTCGAGCGCGCCAAGGGTGCGGACGACGTGGTGCTCCTCGGCATCCCGACCCGGGGCGTCTTCCTCGCCCGCCGGCTCGCCGTCAAGCTCGAGCAGATCACCGGCCGCACGATCCCGGTCGGCTCCCTCGACATCACGATGTACCGCGACGACCTGCGCCTGGGGCCCCCGCGAGCGCTGGCCCGGACGGAGATCCCCGGCGACGGGCTCGACGGCCGACTCGTCGTCCTCGTCGACGACGTGCTCTTCTCCGGCCGCACCATCCGTGCCGCCCTGGACGCCCTGAACGACCTCGGGCGTCCGCGCGCGGTCCAGCTCGCGGTCCTCGTCGACCGTGGTCACCGCGAACTTCCGATCCGTGCCGACTACGTCGGCAAGAACCTCCCCACGTCGCTGCGGGAGACGGTCAAGGTCCAGCTCACCGAGGAGGACGGTCGCGACACCGTGCTGCTCGGTGTGAAGCAGACCGTGGCGGGCGCACAGCAATAGCACTCCGGCGTACACCCCTGCCGTACGTCCCGAGAGCGCGTCTCCGCACGCCCGCGCCTGCCCGAATCCTCCCGAATGATGAACTGCCTTACGGAGCCTGACAGATGCAGCGCCATCTCATCTCGGCCGCCGACCTCACCCGCGACGACGCCGTCCTGATCCTCGACACCGCCGAGGAGATGGCCCGGGTCGCCGACCGGCCGATCAAGAAGCTGCCGACCCTGCGCGGCCGCACCGTCGTCAACCTCTTCTTCGAGGACTCCACCCGTACCCGGATCTCCTTCGAGGCCGCCGAGAAGCGGCTGTCCGCGGACGTGATCAACTTCTCCGCCAAGGGATCCAGCGTGTCCAAGGGGGAGTCCCTCAAGGACACCGCCCAGACCCTGGAGGCCATGGGCGTCGACGCCGTCGTCATCCGGCACGGCGCCTCCGGAGCCCCTTACCGCCTGGCCAACTCCGGCTGGATCGACGCGGCCGTGATCAACGCCGGCGACGGCACCCACCAGCACCCCACCCAGGCCCTGCTCGACGCCTTCACCATGCGCCGCCGCCTGGTGGGCCGGGACGCCGGACTGGGCCACGACCTGGCCGGCAAGCGCATCACGATCGTCGGCGACGTGCTGCACAGCCGGGTCGCCCGCTCCAACGTCGACCTGCTGCACACCCTCGGCGCCGACGTGACCCTCGTGGCCCCGCCCACCCTGCTGCCGGTCGGCGTCGGCTCCTGGCCCTGCGAGATCTCCTACGACCTCGACGGCGTGCTGCCCAAGTCGGACGCGGTGATGATGCTGCGCGTCCAGCGCGAGCGCATGAACGCCGCCTTCTTCCCGACCGAGCGCGAGTACTCGCGGCGCTACGGCCTGGACGCCGACCGGATGGCGAGGATGCCCGAACACGCCATCGTGATGCACCCCGGCCCGATGGTCCGTGGCATGGAAATCACCGCCGAGGTCGCCGATTCAGGGCGCTGCACCGCCGTCGAGCAGGTGGCGAACGGTGTCTCGATCCGGATGGCCGTCCTGTACCTGCTGCTCGGCGGGGCTGTATTCGATTCCCGGAACGCACCCGCCCACCCCCAGACCCGTATCGAGGAGAAGTAAGACACATGAGCAAGATCCTGATCCGTGGTGCGAGGGTGCTCGGTGGCGAGCCGCAGGACGTCCTCGTCGACGGAGAGATCATCGAGGCGGTCGGTACCGGTCTGTCCGCCGAGGGCGCACAGGTCGTCGAGGCCGACGGCAAGGTGCTGCTCCCGGGCCTCGTCGACCTGCACACCCACCTCCGTGAGCCCGGCCGTGAGGACTCGGAGACCGTCCTGACCGGCACCCGGGCGGCCGCCGCCGGCGGCTACACGGCCGTGTTCGCCATGGCCAACACCTTCCCGGTCGCCGACACCGCCGGCGTCGTGGAGCAGGTGTGGCGGCTGGGCAGGGAGCACGGCTACTGCGACGTCCACCCCGTCGGCGCCGTCACCGTCGGCCTGGAGGGCAACAAGCTCGCCGAGCTGGGCGCCATGCACGAGTCGGCGGCCGGCGTCACCGTCTTCTCCGACGACGGCAAGTGCGTCGACGACGCGGTGATCATGCGCCGGGCGCTGGAGTACGTGAAGGCCTTCGGCGGTGTGGTCGCCCAGCACGCGCAGGAGCCGCGGCTGACCGAGGGCGCCCAGATGAACGAGGGCGTCGTCTCCGCGGAGCTGGGGCTCGGCGGCTGGCCCGCGGTCGCCGAGGAATCGATCATCGCCCGGGATGTGCTGCTCGCCGAGCACGTCGGCTCCCGTGTGCACATCTGCCATCTGTCGACCGCCGGGTCCGTCGAGATCGTGCGCTGGGCGAAGTCCCGCGGCATCGACGTCACCGCCGAGGTCACCCCGCATCATCTGCTCCTGACCGACGAGCTGGTGCGCACGTACAACCCGGTCTACAAGGTCAACCCGCCGCTGCGCACCGAGCGGGACGTGCTGGCGCTGCGTGAGGCGCTCGCCGACGGCACGATCGACATCGTCGCCACCGACCATGCCCCGCACCCGCACGAGGACAAGGACTGCGAGTGGGCCGCGGCCGCCATGGGCATGGTCGGCCTGGAGACCGCGCTGTCCGTGGTGCAGGAGACCATGGTCGACACGGGGCTGCTCGACTGGGCGGGCGTCGCCGACCGTATGTCCTTCAAGCCCGCCAGGATCGGCCGGGCCGCGGGCCACGGCCGCCCCGTCTCGGCAGGCGAGCCGGCCAACCTCACGCTCGTGGACACGGCATACCGTGGGCAGGTGGACCCCGCGGGCTTCGCCTCGCGCAGCCGCAACACTCCGTACGAGGGCCGTGAGCTGCCGGGCCGTGTCACCCACACGTGGCTCCGGGGCAAGGCCACGCTCGTCGACGGGAAGCTCGCGTGACACCTGTGATCCTGCTCGCCGCCGGGAAGAAATCGGCGGAAGTGACCGACTGGGCCGCTCGCATCGGCTGGCTCGTGGGGCTCGCCCTGTTCGTCGCGCTCGTCTACTGGCTGATGCGCGAGGGCTGGAAGTGGCGCGCCACCCTCCAGAGCGACCTGCCCGAGCTTCCCACCGCGCCGACGGATGCCGGCCCGGCGAAACTGAACATGAGCGGCCGCTACCACGGCTCCACCACGGCCGGGCAGTGGCTGGACCGCATCGTGGCCCACGGCCTCGGCACGCGCAGCCGGGCCGAGCTCACGCTGACCGACGCCGGCCTCGACGTCGTACGTCCCGGCGCGACCGACTTCTTCGTTCCCGCCGAGCGGCTGCGCGGCGCCCGGCTCGACAAGGGCATCGCGGGCAAGGTCCTCACCGAGGGCGGACTGCTGGTCGTGACCTGGGAGCACGGCGACAAACTGCTCGACTCCGGTTTCCGCTCCGACCGCGCGGCCGAGCACAACGACTGGGTCGACACCCTGAACCACATGATCGACAAGACGGAAGGCGCACGATGACGACCTCCACCAGGGGAACCTCCAAGGTTCCCGCCGTACTCGTCCTGGAGGACGGCCGGATCTTCCGTGGCCGCGCCTACGGGGCCGTGGGGGTGACCTTCGGCGAGGCCGTGTTCTCCACCGGCATGACCGGCTACCAGGAGACCCTCACCGACCCGTCGTACCACCGCCAGGTCGTCGTGATGACCGCCCCCCACGTCGGCAACACCGGTGTCAACGACGAGGACCCCGAATCACAGCGGATCTGGGTCGCGGGCTACGTCGTGCGCGACCCCGCGCGTGTGCCCTCCAACTGGCGCGCCAAGCGCTCGCTGGACGAGGAGCTGCGCCATCAGGGCGTCGTCGGGATCAGCGGGATCGACACCCGGGCGCTGACCCGCCATCTGCGCGAGCGGGGCGCCATGCGCGTCGGCATCTTCTCCGGCCACGCGCTGCCCGACGAGGGCACCATGCTCGCCGAGGTCCGCCAGGCCCCCGAGATGGAGGGCGCGGACCTCTCCGCCGAGGTCGCCACCAAGGAGGCGTACGTCGTCCCCGCGATCGGCGAGAAGCGGTACACCGTCGCCGCGGTCGACCTCGGCATCAAGGGCATGACCCCGCACCGCATGGCCGAGCGCGGCATCGATGTGCACGTGCTGCCCGCGACGGCGACCGCCGAGGACGTCTTCGCCGTGAACCCGGACGGTGTGTTCTTCTCCAACGGCCCCGGCGACCCCGCCACCGCCGACCACGCCGTCTCCGTCATGCAGGCCGTCCTGGAGCGGAAGACGCCCCTGTTCGGGATCTGCTTCGGCAACCAGATCCTCGGCCGTGCGCTCGGCTTCGGCACCTACAAGCTGAAGTACGGCCACCGCGGCATCAACCAGCCGGTGCAGGACCGCACGACCGGCAAGGTCGAGGTCACCGCGCACAACCACGGCTTCGCCGTCGACGCCCCGCTCGACAAGGTCTCCGACACGCCCTACGGCCGCGCCGAGGTCTCCCACGTCTGCCTCAACGACAACGTGGTGGAGGGCCTCCAGCTGCTCGACCGGCCGGCCTTCAGCGTCCAGTACCACCCCGAAGCCGCCGCGGGCCCGCACGACGCCGCCTACCTCTTCGACCGCTTCGTATCCCTGATGGAGGGCCAGCGTGCCTAAGCGCACCGATATCCAGTCCGTCCTGGTCATCGGCTCCGGCCCGATCGTCATCGGCCAGGCCGCCGAGTTCGACTACTCCGGCACCCAGGCGTGCCGGGTCCTGAAGTCCGAGGGGCTGCGGGTCGTTCTCGTGAACTCGAATCCGGCGACGATCATGACCGACCCGGAGATCGCGGACGCCACCTACGTCGAGCCGATCACGCCCGAGTTCGTCGAGCGGATCATCGCCAAGGAGCGCCCCGACGCCCTGCTGCCCACCCTGGGCGGTCAGACGGCGCTGAACACGGCCATCAAGCTGCACGAGAACGGCGTCCTGGAGAAGTACGGCGTCGAACTGATCGGCGCGAACGTCGAGGCGATCCACAAGGGCGAGGACCGCGACCAGTTCAAGGAGGTCGTGGAGGAGGTGCGCAGGAAGACCGGGCACGGCGAGTCCGCCCGGTCGGTGATCTGCCACTCCATGGACGAGGTGCTCGCCGGCGTCGAGCGGCTCGGCGGCTACCCGGTCGTCGTCCGTCCCTCCTTCACCATGGGCGGCGCCGGCTCCGGCTTCGCCCACGACGAGGACGAGCTGCGCCGCATCGCAGGCCAGGGCCTCACTCTCTCGCCGACCACCGAGGTGCTCCTGGAGGAGTCCATCCTCGGCTGGAAGGAGTACGAGCTGGAGCTGATGCGCGACAAGCACGACAACGTCGTGGTCGTCTGCTCCATCGAGAACTTCGACCCCATGGGCGTGCACACCGGTGACTCGATCACCGTCGCCCCGGCGATGACCCTGACCGACCGCGAGTACCAGGTCCTGCGCGACGTCGGCATCGCCGTCATCCGCGAGGTCGGCGTGGACACCGGCGGCTGCAACATCCAGTTCGCGGTGAACCCCGAGGACGGTCGCGTGATCGTCATCGAGATGAACCCGCGCGTCTCGCGCTCGTCCGCCCTCGCCTCCAAGGCGACCGGTTTCCCGATCGCCAAGATCGCCGCCAAGCTCGCCGTCGGCTACACCCTCGACGAGATCCCGAACGACATCACGCAGGAGACCCCGGCCTCCTTCGAGCCGACCCTCGACTACGTCGTGGTCAAGGCGCCCCGGTTCGCCTTCGAGAAGTTCCCCTCCGCCGACTCCACGCTGACCACGACCATGAAGTCGGTCGGCGAGGCGATGGCGATCGGCCGCAACTTCACCGAGGCGTTCCAGAAGGCGCTGCGCTCGCTGGAGAAGAAGGGCAGCCAGTTCACGTTCGTGGGCGAGACCGGCGACAAGGCCGCGCTGCTGGGCGAGGCCGCCCGCCCCACGGACGGCCGGATCAACACGGTCATGCAGGCCATCCGCGCGGGAGCCACCCCCGAGGAGGTCTTCGAGGCCACCCGGATCGACCCCTGGTTCGTCGACCAGCTCTTCCTCATCAAGGAGATCGCGGACGAGCTGGCCGCCGCCGAGCGGCTGGACCCCGAGCTGCTGGCCGAGGCCAAGCGGCACGGATTCTCCGACCAGCAGATCGCCGAGATCCGCGGTCTGCGCGAGGACGTCGTGCGCGAGGTCCGGCACGCGCTGGGCGTACGCCCCGTCTACAAGACGGTGGACACCTGCGCCGCCGAGTTCGCCGCGAGGACGCCGTACTTCTACTCCTCCTACGACGAGGAGAACGAGGTCGCGCCGCGCGAGAAGGCCGCGGTCATCATCCTGGGCTCCGGCCCCAACCGCATCGGCCAGGGCATCGAGTTCGACTACTCCTGCGTCCACGCCTCCTTCGCGCTCAGCGAGGCCGGGTACGAGACCGTGATGGTCAACTGCAACCCCGAGACGGTCTCCACCGACTACGACACCTCCGACCGCCTGTACTTCGAGCCGCTGACGCTGGAGGACGTCCTCGAGATCGTCCACGCCGAGCAGCAGGCCGGCCCGGTCGCGGGCGTCGTGGTCCAGCTCGGCGGCCAGACCCCGCTGGGCCTGGCGCAGGCGCTGAAGGACAACGGCGTGCCGATCGTGGGCACCTCCCCGGAGGCCATCCACGCCGCCGAGGACCGCGGCGCGTTCGGGCGCGTGCTCGCCGAGGCCGGGCTGCCGGCGCCCAAGCACGGCACGGCCACCACGTTCGACGAGGCCAAGGCCATCGCGGACGAGATCGGCTATCCGGTCCTCGTACGGCCCTCGTACGTCCTCGGCGGGCGCGGCATGGAGATCGTCTACGACGAGACCCGCCTCGCCGCCTACATCGCCGAGTCGACCGAGATCAGCCCCACCCGTCCGGTGCTGGTCGACCGGTTCCTCGACGACGCGATCGAGATCGACGTCGACGCCCTGTACGACGGCGAGGAGCTGTACCTGGGGGGTGTGATGGAGCACATCGAGGAGGCCGGCATCCACTCCGGTGACTCGGCCTGCGCGCTGCCCCCGATCACGCTGGGCGGCTTCGACATCAAGCGGCTGCGCGCCTCCACCGAGGCCATCGCGCGGGGTGTGGGGGTGCGCGGACTGATCAACATCCAGTTCGCGATGGCCGGTGACATCCTCTACGTCCTCGAGGCCAACCCGCGGGCCTCCCGCACCGTTCCCTTCACCTCGAAGGCCACCGCGGTGCCGCTGGCCAAGGCCGCCGCCCGGATCTCGCTGGGCGCGACCGTCGCGCAGCTGCGCGAGGAGGGCCTGCTGCCGAAGTACGGCGACGGCGGGGAGCTGCCGCTGGACGCGCCGATCTCCGTCAAGGAGGCCGTGCTGCCGTGGTCGCGGTTCCGCGACATCCACGGCCGCGGCGTGGACACGGTGCTCGGCCCGGAGATGCGCTCCACCGGCGAGGTCATGGGCATCGACTCGGTGTTCGGCACGGCGTACGCCAAGTCGCAGGCGGGCGCCTACGGTCCGCTGCCGACCAAGGGCCGCGCCTTCATCTCGGTGGCCAACCGGGACAAGCGATCGATGATCTTCCCGGCGCGGGAGCTGGTCGCCCACGGCTTCGAGCTGCTCGCCACCTCCGGCACGGCCGAGGTGCTCAAGCGCAACGGCATCAACGTCACCGTCGTGCGCAAGCAGTCCGAGGGCACCGGCCCCGGCGGCGAGAAGACCATCGTCCAGCTCATCCACGACGGCGAGGTCGACCTCATCGTCAACACCCCGTACGGCACCGGTGGCCGTCTCGACGGCTACGAGATCCGCACGGCCGCGGTGGCCCGCTCCGTGCCCTGCCTGACGACGGTCCAGGCGCTCGCCGCCGCCGTCCAGGGCATCGACGCCCTCAACCGTGGTGACGTGGGCGTCCGCTCGCTCCAGGAACACGCGGAACGCCTGACCGCGGCCCGCGACTAGCAGCCCTCGAGGGGGACATCGGAAACGGTGTCCCCCTCTTGGTGAGGACACAGGGACATGTACAAGCTTTTCTTCCGTCTGGTTTTCTCCCGGATGGACCCGGAGCAGGCCCACAACCTGGCCTTCCGCTGGATCCTCCGCGCCGCCCGCATCCCGGTGCTGCGCACCTTCGCCGCCGCCGTCCTCGCGCCCCGCTACAAGGAGCTGCGCACGGAGGCGTTCGGGCTGCGCATGCACGGCCCGTTCGGGCTCGCGGCCGGCTTCGACAAGAACGCCGTGGGCGTCGACGGCATGGCGATGATGGGCTTCGACCACGTCGAGATCGGCACGGTCACCGGGGAGCCGCAGCCGGGCAACCCCAGGAAGCGGCTGTTCCGGCTCGTGGCGGACCGGGCGCTGATCAACCGCATGGGCTTCAACAACGAGGGCTCGCTGGCCGTCGCCGCACGCCTGGCCTCGCGTACGCCCGTCTTCGGGACCGTCGTGGGCGTCAACATCGGCAAGACCAAGGTCGTACCCGAGGCCGAGGCCGTCGCGGACTACGTCAAGTCGACCGAGCGGCTCGCACCGTACGCCGACTACCTCGTCGTCAACGTCTCCTCGCCCAACACCCCGGGCCTGCGCAATCTGCAGGCGACCGAGGCGCTGCGCCCGCTGCTGAGCGCCGTCCGCGAGGCCGCCGACCGCACGGTCGCCAACCGGCGCGTCCCCCTGCTGGTCAAGATCGCCCCGGACCTCGCCGACGAGGACGTCGACGCCGTCGCCGACCTCGCCGTGGAGCTGGGCCTGGACGGCATCATCGCCACGAACACCACCATCGCGCGCGAGGGGCTCGGACTGATCTCCGACCCCGCGCTGGTGAAGGAGACCGGCGGACTGTCCGGCGCGCCGCTGAGAACGCGTTCCCTGGAGGTGCTGCGCCGCCTCTACGCGCGCGTGGGCGACCGCGTCACCCTGGTGGGCGTCGGCGGTATCACGAGCGCCGAGGACGCCTGGCAGCGCATTCTGGCCGGCGCCACGCTCGTGCAGGGCTACAGCGCGTTCATCTACCAGGGGCCCTTCTGGAGCCGCGCCGTCCACAAGGGGCTTGCGGCGCGTCTGCGCACGAGCCCCTACGCCACCCTCGCCGACGCGGTCGGCGCCGATGTGAGGAAGTCCGCATGACAGCTCTGGAACCCTTCGGCGCGCGTCTGCGCCGCGCCATGGACGAGCGTGGCCCGCTGAGCGTCGGCATCGACCCGCACGCCTCGCTGCTGGCCGAGTGGGGCCTGAACGACGACGTGGCGGGCCTGGAGCGGTTCAGCCGCACGGTCGTCGAGGCGGTGGCCGGGCGTGTCGCCGTCCTCAAGCCGCAGAGCGCCTTCTTCGAGCGCTTCGGGGCGCGTGGGCTCGCCGTCCTGGAGAAGGCGGTCGAGGAGGCGCGGGCGGCCGGGGCGCTGGTCGTCATGGACGCCAAGCGGGGCGACATCGGCTCGACCATGGCCGCGTACGCCGAAGCCTTTCTCCACCAGGGCGCCCCGCTGTTCTCCGACGCCCTGACCGTCTCGCCCTACCTCGGCTACGGCTCGCTCAAGCCGGCCGTGGACCTCGCGCGCGAGAGCGGCGCCGGGCTGTTCGTGCTCGCGCTGACCTCGAACCCCGAGGGCGGCGAGGTGCAGCACGCCGTGCGCCCCGGCGACCGGACCGTGGGCGCGACGATGCTCGCCCACCTCGCGGCCGAGAACGCGGGACAGGAGCCCCTCGGCTCCTTCGGGGCCGTGGTGGGGGCCACGCTCGGCGACCTGTCGTCGTACGACCTCGATATGGGCGGCCCGCTCCTCGCGCCCGGCATCGGCGCCCAGGGAGCCACTCCGGCCGACCTTCCCCGGGTCTTCGGCAAGGCCGTGCACAACGTGGTGCCGAACGTCAGCCGGGGCGTGCTGCGGCACGGTCCCGACATCGTCGCGCTCCGTGACGCCGCGGAGCGCTTCGCGGAGGAGATCCGGGCGGCCGTGGCGGCCGGCTAGACCTTCCGCGGCGGTCACGGGAGTCGTCGTGGGCGTGTCCACGGAGCCGCCTGAGTCTGAATACATCCTCAAATCCCGGGCAGTATGTCCCAAAAGTCCGTCTCGACAGAGGCTGACCAGGACTTTTCCGCTGTTCTCGCTGACTCTGGCGGACTTGCCCGCTAGTCTCCGACGAGAGAACGGGCAAGCGTGTTGCTCGTGGCTCCCCAGGTGTGGGGCGACTAGGTTCCTCACCGGTCCGTATCCGACAGTTCGACATCCGAGGTGACGTAGGCGTGGCTCTTCCGCCCCTTACCCCTGAACAGCGCGCAGCCGCGCTCGAAAAGGCCGCCGCGGCTCGCCGGGAGCGGGCCGAGGTCAAGAATCGACTCAAGCACTCCGGCGCCTCCCTGCACGAGGTCATCAAGCAGGGCCAGGAAAACGACGTCATCGGCAAGATGAAGGTCTCGGCCCTCCTTGAGTCACTGCCGGGCGTGGGCAAGGTCCGCGCCAAGCAGATCATGGAGCGGCTCGGCATCTCCGAGAGCCGCCGTGTCCGTGGCCTCGGTTCCAACCAGATCGCCTCCCTGGAGCGCGAGTTCGGCGGCACCGCCAGCTGAGTCCGGTGCACTCCGGGATTGCTGGAATAATCGCTGCATGAGTGAACGTCCGCGGCTGACCGTGCTCTCCGGCCCCTCCGGGGTCGGCAAGAGCACGGTCGTCGCCCATATGCGCAAGGAACACCCCGAGGTCTGGCTCTCGGTGTCGGCGACGACCCGTAAGCCCCGCCCGGGTGAGCGGCACGGTGTCCACTACTTCTTCGTCACCGACGACGAGATGGACAAGCTGATCGCCAACGGCGAGCTGCTGGAGTGGGCCGAGTTCGCGGGCAACCGCTACGGGACGCCGCGGGCCGCCGTGCTGGAGCACCTGGAGGCCGGCGTGCCGGTCCTGCTGGAGATCGACCTCCAGGGCGCCCGGCAGGTCCGCGAGTCCATGCCCGAGGCGCAGCTCGTGTTCCTGGCTCCGCCCTCCTGGGAGGAGCTGGTGCGCAGGCTCACCGGACGCGGGACGGAACCGCCCGAGGTGATCGAGCGCCGCCTGGAGGCGGCCAAGATCGAACTGGCGGCCGAGCCCGAGTTCGACGGGACCCTGGTCAACACCTCGGTCGAGGACGTGGCCCGCGAGCTGCTAGCCTTGATGAACGTTGTGTGATCAGGTCTGATCTTTCCCATCTTTCGGAAGGTAGAGCGTGTCCTCTTCCATCACCGCGCCCGAGGGCATCATCAACCCGCCGATCGACGAGCTCCTCGAGGCCACCGACTCGAAGTACAGCCTCGTGATCTACGCGGCCAAGCGTGCCCGCCAGATCAACGCGTACTACTCGCAGCTCGGTGAGGGCCTCCTCGAGTACGTCGGTCCCCTCGTCGACACCCACGTCCACGAGAAGCCGCTCTCGATCGCCCTGCGTGAGATCAACGCGGGTCTGCTGACCTCCGAGGCCGTCGAGGGCCCGGCGCAGTAAGTCGGACAGTGCGGCATGTCATAGCGGCATACCGCATGCATATCGCCGTACCGCGATAGGTTTTTCCACAGGCCCGGCAGTGCTTCTGCCGGGCCTGTGGTCTGCTCGGGGGGTGCGGGGGCCGTCCCCCCGCGGTGATGCAGCATGGGGATGTAGGTACGAGTCCGGGGAGAGACGGTGGACAAGCCCAAGGTCGTTCTGGGGGTCAGTGGCGGCATCGCCGCGTACAAGGCGTGCGAGCTGCTGCGCAGGCTGACCGAGTCCGGGCATGACGTGCGCGTCGTGCCCACCGCCTCCGCGCTGCACTTCGTCGGCGCCGCGACCTGGTCGGCGCTCTCCGGCAACCCCGTCTCGACGGAGGTCTGGGACGACGTCCACGAGGTGCCCCACGTCCGCATCGGCCAGCACGCCGACCTGGTCGTCGTGGCCCCCGCGACGGCGGACACCCTCGCCAAGGCGGCCCACGGCCTCGCCGACGACCTTCTGACGAACACCCTCCTCACCGCCCGCTGCCCGGTCGTCTTCGCCCCCGCGATGCACACGGAGATGTGGGAGCACCCGGCCACCCAGGAGAACGTGGCCACGCTGCGCCGCCGCGGCGCGATCGTCATCGAACCGGCGGTCGGCCGTCTGACCGGCGTCGACACGGGCAAGGGGCGACTGCCCGACCCGGCCGAGATCTTCGCGGTCTGCCGCCGTGTGCTGACCCGGGGCGCCACCGAGCCGGATCTGCGGGAGCGTCACGTCGTCGTCACGGCCGGCGGCACCCGCGAGCCCCTCGACCCCGTCCGGTTCCTCGGCAATCGCTCCTCCGGCAAGCAGGGCTACGCCCTGGCGAGCACGGCCGCCGCCCGGGGCGCCCGCGTCACCCTGATCGCCGCCAACACGAGCCTGCCCGATCCGGCCGGAGTGGACGTGGTCCCGGTGGGCACGGCCGTGCAGCTGCGCGAGGCGGTCCTGAAGGCGGCCGCCGACGCGGACGCCGTGGTCATGGCGGCCGCAGTGGCGGACTTCCGGCCCGCCGTCTACGCCCCCGGGAAGATCAAAAAGAAGGACGACCAGGACCCCGAGCCGATCGCCCTGATCAGGAATCCGGACATTCTCGCCGAGATCTCGGCCGACCGGGCCCGCCCGGGCCAGGTGGTCGTCGGCTTCGCCGCGGAGACGGACAACGTGCTGGTCAACGGCCGCGCGAAGCTGGAACGCAAGGGCTGCGACCTGCTCGTGGTCAACGAGGTGGGGGAGCGCAAGACCTTCGGTTCGGAGGAGAACGAGGCGGTGGTGCTCGGGGCCGACGGCAGTGAGACCCCGGTGCCGTACGGGCCGAAGGAAGCACTGGCCGAGACGGTGTGGAACCTCGTGGCGCGCCGCCTGTCCTGAATACGTCCCTCGCCTCGAGGCCCGCTCGAACCGCGCCACATTCACGCGTGGCGACCCTGGAAAAGAGCGCGCGGCATTGGGCAGAATGCGCGTGCCGCAGGTCACAGGGCTCCCGAGAGGCGAGACAGGTGGTCCGGCGGTCGAGCGCGACCGATAAACTGTTCTCGGACGACGCCGGGCGCAGCCCCCGTCCCGTCCACCCATGATCAGCCAGCAGCCGCTGCAACCCCAGGGAGCGTTGTGTCCCGTCGCCTGTTCACCTCGGAGTCTGTGACCGAGGGTCACCCCGACAAGATCGCTGACCAGATCAGTGACACCATTCTCGACGCGCTTCTGCGTGAGGACCCGACATCCCGGGTCGCCGTGGAGACGCTGATCACCACCGGGCTGGTGCACGTGGCCGGCGAGGTCACGACCAAGGCGTACGCGGACATCGCGACGCTGGTGCGCAACAAGATCCTCGAGATCGGCTACGACTCGTCGAAGAAGGGCTTCGACGGCGCGTCCTGCGGCGTCTCGGTGTCGATCGGCGCGCAGTCCCCGGACATCGCGCAGGGTGTGGACACGGCGTACGAGTCCCGTGTCGAGGGCGACGACGACGAGCTGGACCGCCAGGGCGCGGGCGACCAGGGCCTGATGTTCGGCTACGCGACGGACGAGACCCCGACGCTGATGCCGCTGCCCGTCTTCCTGGCGCACCGCCTGTCCAAGCGCCTGTCCGACGTCCGCAAGAACGGCACCATCCCGTACCTGCGCCCGGACGGAAAGACCCAGGTCACCATCGAGTACGACGGTGACAAGGCGGTCCGCCTGGACACGGTGGTCATCTCCTCCCAGCACGCGAGCGACATCGACCTCGAGTCGCTGCTCGCCCCCGACATCCGTGAGTTCGTGGTCGAGCCCGAGCTCAAGGCGCTGCTGGACGACGGCATCAAGCTGGAGACCGACGGCTACCGTCTGCTGGTCAACCCCACGGGCCGCTTCGAGATCGGCGGTCCCATGGGTGACGCGGGCCTGACCGGCCGGAAGATCATCATCGACACCTACGGCGGCATGGCCCGGCACGGCGGTGGCGCGTTCTCCGGCAAGGACCCGTCCAAGGTCGACCGCTCGGCGGCGTACGCGATGCGCTGGGTCGCCAAGAACGTCGTCGCGGCGGGCCTGGCCTCCCGCTGCGAGGTGCAGGTCGCGTATGCGATCGGCAAGGCCGAGCCGGTCGGCCTGTTCGTGGAGACGTTCGGCACGGCCAAGGTCGACTCCGCGAAGATCGAGCACGCGATCACCGAGGTCTTCGACCTCCGCCCGGCCGCGATCATCCGGGACCTGGACCTGCTCCGCCCGATCTACGCCCAGACCGCCGCGTACGGCCACTTCGGCCGTGAGCTCCCCGACTTCACCTGGGAGCGCACGGACCGTGTGGAGGCGCTGCGCGCGGCGGCAGGGCTGTAAGCCCTTCTCCCGCTCGTGCGCGAGGCCCGGCTCCCCTGAGGGAGCCGGGCCTCGGCGTGTCGCCCACCGGCCCCCACGTAATGCGAAGCCCGCACGGCGGTGTCAGTGGGGTTTGGTAAGAATGCAAGCGTGAGCAGCGGGAACGGGCAGCAGCGAGCGGCGGGCGGGGACGATGCCGCGCCGCCCGAGCAGCTTGCGCTGATCCGTGAGGCCGTACGCAAGGCCAAGGCGCCCCGGGCCAAGCCGCGCACCTGGCGGGGGGCCGCCCTCGCCAAGGAGCTGCCCGTCGCCCGCGTCCTGGTCGACAAGGGTGTACTGCATCTGGACCGGTACTTCGACTACGCCGTGCCGGAGGAGCTGGACGCCGTGGCCCGGCCCGGCGTCCGGGTCCGGGTGAGATTCGGCGCCGGCGCGCGCACGGTGCGTGAGGGGCGGCGCGAGGGCGGCGGCCTCATCGACGGGTTCCTCGTCGAGCGGGTGCCCGAGTCCGACTACACCGGGCCCCTCGCGGCCCTGGCCCAGGTCGTGTCACCCGAGCCCGTCCTCTCGCCCGAGCTGCTGGAGCTCGCCCGCGCCGTCGCCGACCGGTACGCGGGCAGTCTCGCCGATGTGCTCCAGCTCGCCGTGCCACCGCGGCACGCCCGGGCCGAGGCCACCGAGACGGGTCCGCCACCCGCGCCACCCGCCGCTCCGGACCCCGGGTCCTGGCGGCGGTACGGGCGAGGGCCGGAGTTCCTGCGGTCCCTGGCCTCCGGCGGTGCGCCGCGGGCCGTGTGGACCGCCCTGCCCGGGCCGCAGTGGGCGGAGGAGATCGCCCGGGCCGTGCAGGCCACGCTCGCCTCGGGCCGGGGCGCCTTGGTGGTCGTCCCAGCGGGGCGGCCCGCCGCACGGGTCGACGCCGCGCTGCGCGCGCTGATGGGAGACGGGCGGCACGCGGTTCTGACCGCCGACGCCGGCCAGGAGCGGCGGTACCGGGAGTGGCTTGCGATACGACGCGGAGCCGTGCGGGCGGTCGTCGGCACGCGGGCCGCCATGTTCGCGCCGGTCCGCGACCTCGGGCTCGTCGTCGTCTGGGACGACGGAGACCCCGCTCACAGCGACGACAACGCGCCCTTCCCGCATGTCCGCGAGGTCCTGGAGCTCCGGGCGTCGCGCGACAAGTGCGCCTTCCTGGTGGGGGGCTGGAGCTGCACCGTCGAGGCCGCGCAGCTCGTCGAGAGCGGCTGGGCGGCACCGCTCGTCGCCGACCGCGAGCAGGTACGGGCCGCCGCGCCGCTCGTGCGGACCGTGGGGGACGGGGACCTCGCGCGGGACGAGGCGGCCAGGGCGGCCCGGCTGCCGACGCTCGCCTGGGCGGTCGTACGCGAGGGACTGCGGCACGGCCCGGTGCTGGTGCAGGTGCCCCGGCGGGGATACGTCCCCCGGCTGGCCTGCGCCCACTGCCGTGCGCCCGCCCGCTGCCGGCACTGCGCCGGGCCGCTGACGGCCCAGGACGCCGGGGAGCTGCGCTGCGGCTGGTGCGGGCGGGAGGAGAGCGCCTGGCACTGCCCGGAGTGCGGCGGCTTCCGGCTGCGCGCCCAGGTCGTGGGTGCCCGGCGGACCGCCGAGGAGCTGGGGCGCGCGTTCCCGGCGGTACCGGTGCGGACGTCGGGGCGTGAGCAGGTGCTGGACACGGTTCCGGACACCCCCGCCCTGATCGTCAGTACCCCGGGTGCCGAGCCCGTCGCCGAGGGCGGGTACGCGGCCGCGCTGCTGCTCGACGGATGGGCGATGCTCGGGCGGCCGGATCTGCGGGCGGGCGAGGAGGCGCTGCGGCGGTGGATCGGCGCGGGCGCGCTGGTCCGGCCGCAGTCGGCGGGCGGGACCGTGGTGGTCGTCGCCGAGCCGACGCTGCGGCCCGTGCAGGCGCTGGTCCGGTGGGACCCCGTGGGGCACGCGGTGCGGGAACTGGCCGAGCGAGCCGAGCTGGGCTTTCCGCCGGTGTCCCGGATGGCGGAGGTGTCGGGGCCGGCGGAGGCCGTCGCGGGCTTCCTCGCCGGGGCCGGACTCCCGCCGGACGCCGAGGTGCTGGGACCCGTGCCCGTGCCGGTCACCGAGGCCGGGCGGCCACGGCGTACCGGGGGGCCGCCGCCGGGGGAGCGGTGGGAGAGGGCGCTCATCCGGGTGCCCCCCGGGAGCGGAGCGGCGCTGGCCGCCGCGCTGAAGACCGCGCTGGCGGCCCGGACGGCTCGTGCGGGGAGCGGCGGCAGCGAGGCGGTCCGGATCCGGATCGACCCACCGGACATCGGCTGACGGGCGCTCGGTTCGGGAGCCCGGTATGCGGGACGCGGGCGACGGTGTCGGGATCCGGGGTGCGAACTCCCGCCCGACCGGCGGTGTGACAGGCGCGGTGACGTGTCCGCCGGACGGCCTCTCGCCCGCCGCGTGGGGGCGCCGCGGCCGCACGGCTGCCTCCCGGTGCGGCCGGGAGGCAGGCGGAGGGCGGGTCAGCCGTTGCGGGGGCCCGGGAAGGCAGTAGGCCGCACTTCGTCGCGGAGCGTGGGGCTGCCCGCCGTCGGCTGTGTCGGCATCGAGCGGGCCGCCGGCACGGTGGCGATGCCGGTGCCCACGTTGAGCGCGCGGCCGCCGGTCGGCTCGGGCGCGCGTTCGGCCTCTGTCGCCGCCTGGGCGGCGGCCCGGCGGGCGCCGTAACGGCGGTGCACCGCCTGCTTGGTGACTCCGAGTGCGGAGCCCACGGCGTCCCACGAGAAGCCGAGTGAGCGGTCGAAGTCCACGGCCGCCGTCACCAGGGTCTCGACACTGTCCCGTAGCTCCTGGGCGAGGCGGACGGTCGGGGCGGGAGCACGTCCGTATACGACGAAGCCCGTGGAGGGGCCGGAGCGGCGCGGGCGGTAGACATTGCCCAACTGGGCGGTGAGGGTGCGCAGCGCGTCCACCTGTCGGCGGACCCGCTCGATGTCCCGCACCAGCAGGTGCAGGCTGGCCCGAGCCTGGGCGTCGTGGGTTGCGTGGTCGGCCATGAACAAGCCTCTCGAACCGGCGTTGAAAGGAATCGGGCCGCGATCGCGGCCCGTTGTGGTCAACTCTTTCTTGACCAACGCGCATGCGGGGCTCTGGTCACGGTGCGGGGGCGTAAGGAGACGTATGTACGCCCCCCGGGGCGGTGTGCGCTGTGCGAAGCATTCGCCCCGGATCAGGGCGCCCTTCCTGCTTTCGGTGCCATGGCCCCCCATAGACTGGTGCGCTACCCGCGTGCCTCGGCCCGCCGCAGGCGCCCGGGCCTGTCCCGACTCCCGCCCGAGAGGCCGTCACCCACCCATGAGGCTTGTCTTCGCAGGTACCCCCGAGGTCGCCGTTCCCGCGCTGGACGCCCTGCTCGCGTCCGGGCGGCACGAGGTGGCGGCCGTCGTCACGCGGCCCGATGCACCGGCGGGTCGAGGGCGCAGGCTCGTCGCCAGCCCCGTCGCCGAACGGGCGGAGGAGGCGGGGATCGAGGTCCTCAAGCCGAACAGGCCCCGCGACGAGGACTTCCTCACGCGGCTCGGGGAGATCGCGCCCGACTGCTGCCCCGTCGTCGCCTACGGTGCGCTGCTGCCCCGGGTGGCTCTCGACATCCCCGCCCACGGCTGGGTCAACCTGCACTTCTCGCTGCTGCCCGCCTGGCGCGGCGCCGCCCCCGTGCAGCACTCCGTCATGGCGGGCGACGAGATCACCGGGGCCTCCACCTTCCTCATCGAGGAAGGACTGGACTCGGGGCCGGTCTACGGCACCGTCACCGAGCGGGTCCGCCCCACCGACACCAGCGGTGACCTGCTCACCCGACTCGCCTTCGCCGGTGCCGGACTGCTCGCCGCCACCATGGACGGCATCGAGGACGGCACCCTCAAGGCCGTGCCCCAGCCCACCGAGGGCGTCACGCTCGCACCCAAGATCACCGTCGAGGACGCCCAGGTCGACTGGGCCGCGCCCGCGCTCCGTGTCGACCGCGTGGTGCGGGCCTGCACGCCCGCCCCCGGCGCCTGGACCACCTTCCGCGGCGAGCGGCTCAAGCTGATCCAGGTCGCACTCGTGCCCGAACGCACGGATCTCGCCCCGGGACAGCTGTCGGTCGGCAAGAACAACGTGTACGTCGGCACCGGTTCCCACGCCGTCGAGCTGGTGTGGGTGCAGGCCCAGGGCAAGAAGCCGATGCAGGCCGCGGACTGGGCACGCGGGGTGCGGATCGGCGCCTCGGAGACCCTCGGCGACTGACCTCCCCGCCTGACCGCCACCCCCCGGACGTACGCTGGGAAGCGCACGCCGTCCCATACCCGGAGCACCTTTTTCGTGAGCGAGCAGTCCCGTCGTCCCCGCAAGCCCGGCAAGCCCTACCGCCGGCCCAAGAAGGACCCCGTCCGCATTCTCGCCTTCGACGCGCTGCGGGCCGTCGACGAGCGGGACGCCTACGCGAACCTCGTCCTGCCGCCGCTGCTGCGCAAGGCACGCGAGAAGGGCGACCTGGACGGGCGGGACGCGGCGCTCGCCACCGAGCTGGTGTACGGGACGCTGCGCCGGCAGGGCACGTACGACGCCATCCTGGCGGACTGTGTCGACCGGCCGCTGCGCGAGGTCGACCCGCCGGTGCTCGACGTGCTGAGTCTCGGCGTCCACCAGCTGCTGGGGACGCGGATCCCCAGCCACGCCGCCGTGTCCGCCACCGTCGAGCTCGCCCGCGTGGTGCTCGGCGACGGGCGGGCCAAGTTCGTCAACGCCGTCCTGCGCAAGGTCGCCCAGAACGACCTCGACGGCTGGCTGGAACGGGTCGCCCCGCCCTACGACGAGGATCCCGAGGACCACCTCGCCGTGGTGCACTCGCACCCGCGCTGGGTCGTCTCCGCCCTGTGGGACTCCCTCGGCGGCGGGCGCGCCGGCATCGAGGACCTGCTGGAGGCCGACAACGAGCGGCCCGAGGTGACGCTCGTGGCCCGGCCCGGCCGCGCCACCACCGGGGAGCTGCTGGGCGAGGAGGCCGCCGTGCCCGGCCGCTGGTCGCCGTACGCCGTCCGGCTCAGCGAGGGCGGCGACCCCGGGGCCGTGGAGGCCGTGCGGGACGGCCGTGCGGGCGTCCAGGACGAGGGCAGCCAGCTCGTCGCGCTCGCCCTCGCGAACGCACCCCTGGACGGGCCGGACGAGCGGTGGCTGGACGGATGCGCCGGGCCCGGCGGCAAGGCCGCGCTGCTCGCCGCCCTCGCCGCCGAGCGCGGCGCCGCGCTGCTCGCCTCCGAGAAGCAGCCGCACCGGGCCGGTCTGGTGGCCAGGGCGCTGGCCGGGAACCCGGGGCCGTACCAGGTCATCGCCGCCGATGGCACCCGGCCGCCGTGGCGCCCCGGCTCCTTCGACCGGGTCCTGATGGACGTGCCCTGCACGGGCCTCGGTGCGCTGCGCCGCCGGCCCGAGGCCCGCTGGCGGCGCCGGCCCGAGGACCTCGACGGGTTCGCGCCGCTCCAGCGTGCCCTGCTGCGGACGGCCCTCGAGTCGGTACGGGTCGGGGGTGTCGTGGGCTACGCCACCTGCTCGCCCCACCTCGCCGAGACCCGAGCCGTGGTCGACGATGTCCGCAAGCAGTACCGCGACACCGAACTCATCGACGCGCGACCGCTGTTGCCCGGCGTACCCGCACTCGGCGACGGCCCCGACGTGCAGCTGTGGCCGCATCTGCACGGCACCGACGCGATGTATCTGGCGCTGGTCCGCCGCACCGCCTGACCGGCACCGTTCGCGGTTACTCGCCCACTGGGGACGGTTGAAAGTTCGAACCCTCGCTCATACGTAGGGAAACCGCGATTTCCGCTGTGCGGTGCCGCATTCCCCGTGTGACCTTTCGGTGTGCAATCCGTTAGATCCCCGGGCACAGCCGGCACTCACCGGCGTGCGGTACGCCTTCGTACGTTGCTGGTCTGGCTGGCGGTGGTGCCCACCGTGGCCATGGGTGTCCAAGTGCTCATCGGTTCGAGCCGGCTGCTGCGGGAGTCGCAGCATCTGCGCGAGGACGTGGTGGCCGGCCGTCAGACCGGCACGCCCCTGTATCAGCTCGTGATCAAGATGCAGGCCGAGCGCGCGATCACCGCCGCGTCCTGGTCGGGCTCACCTGTGTCCGGAACCGAGCTGCGCAGCCGCCGGGCCGACACCGACCGGGCCGTGGCCGCGTTCCTGAGATCCTCGGATCCCGGCCGGGTCCACGCGGACCGGGCCCGGCACCACCTCCAGGAGGTCGAGCGGCGTCTGGCCGGCCTGGGCGCCCGGCGCGAGCGCGCCGACGCGCGGAACGGCAGTCCGGGCGACACCGTGGACTACTACACCGGCGTGATCCACGAGGCGATTCGCAGCTACGAGGACTTCAGCCATGTCGACGACGGCGGACTCACGCAGGAGAGAGCGTCACTGGTCTCCCTGTTCTCGGCCTCGGAGGTGGTGGCCCGCGAGGACTCGATCCTCGCGCTGTCAGGCCCCTCCAGGAGGCTGACCGCCGCTCAGTTCACCGAGTTCATCGAAGCCGTCGGCGCGAGTGACTACCTGTACGACACGATTGCCCCCGAACTGACCGCCGGCGACCAGAGGGCCCTCGAGCGGATCCTCGCCTCGGACGCCTGGAAGACCAAGCTCCGCGTCGAGCGGGCGGTCATCTCCGAGCACCGGGACGCTCCCTCCGAGGTCCTGCTGCCCTACGGCATCCGCGAGTGGCGGACGGCGGACGACGCCCTTGCCGCCCGGTTGAACACCTTCAACGAGAGCGGGCTGCGGGAGCTGCTCGCCCACGCCGACGAGCGGGCGGCGCAGCTGGACAGGCAGGTGGCCGTGCTGGTGGCGGCGGGCGCCACCGCCCTCCTGCTGGTCGTCGTCGTGGTGGTCCTCACCACACGCTCGGTTCTGCGCCGTCTGAAGAGCCTCCACGACCGGACGGTGACGGTCGCCGAGGAGACCCTGCCGGACATCGTGGCCCGCCTGCAGCGCGGACAGACCGTCGGCGCCGAAGCGCTGCCGCAGCCGCAGGGGGAGCAGGACGAGGTCGGCAGGATCGGCGACGCCTTCGCCCGCGTCGTCACCGTGTCCGTGGAGGGCCACCAGAAGCTCGCCGACGAGCGACGGGGCTTCGGCATGTTCGCCTCCGGTATCGCCTCCCGCACCGGGAACCTGGTCAGCCGGCAGCTCGCCCTCACCGAGCACCTGCAGGACACCTTCGGCCAGGACGAGGCACTCCTCGCCGACCTGATGAGGGCCGATCAGCTCACGGTGGGCATGCGCCGTCAGATCGAGAACCTGCTCATCCTGGCGGGCGGCGAGATCCCCGACCCGCACACCGAGCCCATGCGCGTCGCCGACCTGCTGCGGGAGGCGGCCGCGGAGGTCGAGGACTTCCGGCGCATCGACCGTCACGCCCTGGACGAGATCAGTGTGGAGCCCGGCGTGATCAGCCGGCTCAGCCACCTCCTGGCAGAGCTGCTGGACAACGCCACCCGCTTCTCCCCGCCGACGTCGAGAGTCGACATCCGGTCCCAACTCGTGGCCGGCGGCCTCTGTATCGAGGTGGAGGACCGCGGCCCTCGGGTGACCGAGGAGAGATACGAGGAGATGAACGGCCGGCTGCACTCGGCCCCGCCGTACTCCGTGCTGGCCGAGAACGCCCATCGGCTCGGCCTCTTCGTGGCCGGCCACCTCGCCGAGCAGCTCGGGGCGAAGGTCACGCTGCGCCGGTCCGTCTTCGGCGGGACGTCCGCCGTGGTGATCGTCCCGGGTGAGCACCTGGTGGACACCCACGAGCGCGGCCCGCTCCCCGATCCGGCGCCGAAGCCCGCGTCCGTACGGCGGCCCGCCGAGGAGCGCCGGCCCGGGGACGTCCCACGGCAGGGGGCCGCCGACGGCGAGGACGGCCTCGCTCCGACCGGGTCCGGGCTCCCGCGCCGCCGGCGGAAGGAGCCGGTGGGGCCGGCACGGTCCGCGGTTGTGGGCGCGGCTGCCCGCGGCTCCCGGGTCGTCTCCGGCCGGCCGGCGCTCCCCGAGCGCGTCCCGCAGACGCATATCGCCGAGCAACTGCGTGAGCCACGCGCGGCCGCATCGGCCGGCCAGGACGCCGCCACGCCCGAGGAAGTCGCCGACGCCTGGGCGGACTACGAAGACAGCACCCGACAAGCGGAACTCGAGCTCCGACAGGACCAGCCATGACGACGGCACAGAGCGATGTCATCTACAGCATCCTGGACAACAACCTGAGCAGGATCGCGGGGGTCCATGGAGCCGTGCTCCTCTCCAACGACGGGATCAGGCTCAGCGCCTACCTGCTGGAGCGGGACCAGGCCGAGCGGGTGGCCGCGGCGGCCTCCGGTGTCGCGTCCAGCATGAAGGCCATCTCGAGGGAGATCGCCGGTGGCGCGGTGATCCGTCAGCTGGTGGAGATGGACGACCGGTACCTGTGCATCGTCGGGTGCGGGTCGGGCAGCACCCTGATCGTGGTGGCCTCCCGCAAGGCACGGCTCGGGGAACTGGGCGGCGAGACGGTCCGCGCCTCGCAGGCGCTCGGCGAGTGGCTGGACACCCCCGAACGCTCACAGGCGCCCACGGCGTGACGATGTCCGACCCCCAGCCCGGACGGCGCCGCCGGACGCGCCTGTACGCCCTCACCGACGGGCGTACGGCCGCGTCCCGGCACGGCCTGACGATGGACACGATGATCACGGCGGCTGCCGACGCCGACGCCCGGGGAAGCCTGCCCACGGAGTGGCAGGAGATCCTCGCCATGTGCCCGTCGCCGGACGGACGGGCGGTCGCCGAGATCGCCGCCCGGATGCAGATGCTTCTGACCCCCATGACGGTCCTGCTCGGCGAGCTGCTGGACCGTGGTCTGATCCGTCACAGGCCGCCGCTGGACGCCTCCGAGACCTCCCAAGTCCACCTGCTCATGAAAATCAGGGACAGCCTTGCGCGACTATGACAGCGCCGCACCGGGAGCGTCCCCCGTCAAGGTCCTGATAGCGGGGGGCTTCGGCGTGGGCAAGACGACCCTGGTCTCGGCGATCTCCGAAATCGATCCGCTGCGCACCGAGGAGCGGCTGACGGCCGCGGGCGTCGGGGTCGACGACCTCGACGGCATCGAGAACAAGGCGGCGACCACAGTCGCGATGGACTTCGGCCGTCTCACCCTCCACCATGCCGGAATCGTCCTCTATCTCTTCGGGACACCCGGGCAGGAACGCTTCTGGTTCCTGTGGGACGACCTGCTGCACGGGGCGCTCGGGGCGATCGTCCTGGTCGACACCCGGCGCCTGGACCGCAGTTTCCCCGCCATCGACTTCTTCGAGAACCGCGGACTGCCCTTCGTCGTCGCCGCGAACTGCTTCCACGGCGAGCAGCCGTACACCGTCGAGGAGATCAACGCGGCCCTGCACCTTCGGGATCCGAACACCCCCGTCCTCCTGCTCGACGCCCGCTCGCGGGACGACGTACGCGGCGCCTTGCTCTCGCTGCTGGAGGTGCTCATCGCCAGGGCGCGGCCGACCTCGCCGGTCTGACGGGCGGGGGCCGGGGGAGCGGCTCGAAGCGGACCGGGGAGAGCGACCGACGGCGGGCATGGCAGTCTTGGGGCATGGCCGTGCAGATCAACCCCAGCATCCTGTCCGCCGACTTCGCCCGCCTCGCCGAGCAGGCGAAGGCCGTGGAGGGAGCCGACTGGCTCCACGTCGACGTCATGGACAACCATTTCGTCCCGAACCTCACGCTCGGCGTGCCGGTCGTAGAGGCCCTGGCGCGGGCGACGGACACCCCGCTGGACTGCCATCTGATGATCGAGGACGCCGATCGGTGGGCACCGCAGTACGTCGAAGCGGGTGCCGGATCGGTCACCTTCCACGCCGAGGCGGCCGGCGCGCCCGTGCGGCTGGCCCGGGAGATCCGGGCCAAGGGCGCCCGCGCCTCCATGGCTCTCAAGCCCGCGACGCCCATCGAACCGTACGAGGACCTGCTGCCCGAGCTGGACATGCTGCTCATCATGACCGTCGAGCCCGGCTTCGGCGGTCAGGCGTTCCTCGACATCATGCTGCCCAAAATCCGCCGCACCCGTGAGCTGATCAGCAAGCACGGCCTCGAGCTCTGGCTTCAGGTCGACGGCGGCGTCTCGGCCTCCACCATCGAGCGGTGCGCGGAGGCGGGGGCGGACGTCTTCGTGGCCGGTTCGGCGGTATACGGGGCGGCCGACCCCGCCGCGGCGGTACGTGCACTACGCACCCAGGCGGAGGCGGCGACGGCCCGCGCGTCCTGGGCGTGCGACGACTGAGCCAACGGAACCTGAACGCCGACCGTCCGGGCTGATCGAAACCGCCGGATCTGCAAGGATGAACGGCGAATGCAGAGTGTGAACAGCAGTGAGGAGATGGCCGTGTCGGGTATGTCGGCGGGCCGGTCAGCCATGCGCATGGGACCCGCTGAGCTGGTGCAGGCGGCGGCCATGGCCCGTCGCTTCTACCTCGAGGGCAAGTCCAAGATCCAGATCGCGGAGGAGTTCGGCGTCAGCCGCTTCAAGGTGGCCCGGGTCCTGGAGACCGCCCTCGAACGGGATCTCGTACGGATCGAGATCCGAGTGCCGGCCGAGCTGGACGCGGAGCGCTCCGACGCGCTGCGCGCCCGCTACGGCCTCAGGCACGCCGTCGTGGTCGAGTCGCCGGCCGAGGCCGAGGAGTCGCCCGATCCCGAGAACCTCGGGGAGGTGGCCGCCGACCTGCTCGGCGAGCTGGTGACCGAGGGCGATGTGCTTGGCCTGGCCTGGGGCCGGTCGACCATCCACATGGCGGCCGCCCTGGACCGGCTGCCACCGTGCACGGTGGTGCAGCTGACGGGCGTGTACGACGCCGGCACCGCCGAGCGAGGCTCGGTGGAGGCCGTCCGCCGCGCCGCGCAGGTGTCCGGCGGGGACGCGCACCCGATCTACGCGCCGATGCTGCTGCCGGACGCGGCGACGGCTGCGGCGTTGCGGAACCAGACGGGGATCGCCCGGGCCTTCGAGTACTTCGACAAGGTCACGGTCGCCTGTGTCTCCATCGGCTCCTGGGAGCCCGGCATCTCGACGGTGCACGACATGCTGAGTGACGAGGAGCGGGCGCACTACGCGTCGCTCGGTGTCGCGGCCGAGATGTCCGCGCACCTCTTCGACGCGCAGGGCCGCCGGATCGGACGGGACCTCGGGGAACGGTGCATCACCGTCAAGGCGGACCAGCTGCGTCGTATCCCGGAGGTCGTCGCGATCGCGGGCGGGCAGCGGAAGGCGTCCGCCATCGACGCGGTGCTGCGCTCCGGGCTTGTCACCAGTCTGGTGACGGACACGTCGGCGGCGGACTACCTGATGACGGCGGGTCCGACCCCGACTCCGGCCCTGCACCGAGCGGACCCCGACGGAACTTGAGGGCTGCGGGGGCCCCGGGATTCCGACGCCGGCCGGGCGGGGTCCTCGGGCTGCGAGGACCGCGCGTACGCGGTGCCCGCCCTGGGCTCGCGCGAGCCCGGGGCCGGGTGCCTCGTCGCCGGTCCGGGCGGTGAGACAGCGGTGAGACAGCGGTGCTGCACCGACGATCACCGCAAGACGTTTCAAAAGACGTTTCACTACAAGACGTTTCAACAAAATCGTTGAGGGCGGTACGAGATGACCGACGACCTGGCGGGCCGCCTCGTGGTCCTGCTGGACCTCGACGGGGTCACCGACAAGTCCGCCTTCATGGAGCGGGTCGCGCGCGCCCTGGACCTCCCGGACTGGTTCGGCCGCAACTGGGACGCGCTCGCCGACTCGCTGAGCGACCTCACGGTATGGCCCTCCGCTGCCGCGGAGCGGGGTCTGCTGCTCGTCGTGCGGGGCTGGCGGCCGTACGCGAAGGAGCGGCCGCAGGAGTGGCGGATCGCCGAGGAGGTGTTCTCCGAGGCCGTGGAGGGGACACCGGGGCTGTCCGTGGCCCTTGAGCTTGGAGGATCCTACGAAGGGTCCTCTGACCTGCCTGGATGATCGCCCCGGGGACCGTACGAGTGGCGCCATGGGACAATGAAGTACGTGCTCTTCCCCCTGGCTGACCTGTCAGGGGGCCGCCTCTGATCGACTGGGATGTGCAGCACGTGCGTTTCCTCAATGACATCCAGCCCGCCTACGACCTGACGTACGACGATGTGTTCATGGTGCCGAGCCGCTCCGCAGTCGGCTCCCGGCAGGGCGTGGACCTCGCCTCCCCGGACGGTTCGGGCACCACCATCCCGCTGGTCGTCGCCAACATGACCGCGATCGCCGGCCGTCGCATGGCGGAGACGGTGGCCCGGCGCGGTGGGCTGGTCGTCATCCCTCAGGACATCCCGATCGACGTGGTCACCGATGTCATCTCCTGGGTCAAGAGCCGCCACCTGGTGCTCGACACCCCGATCGTGCTCGCCCCGCACCAGACCGTCGCAGACGCCCTGGCGCTGCTGCCCAAGCGCGCGCACAACGCGGGCGTGGTCGTCGACGCGGAGCAGCGGCCGATCGGTGTGGTCACCGACGCGGACCTCTCGGGGGTCGACCGCTTCACCCAGCTCGAAGTGGTCATGTCCAAGGACCTGCTGCTGCTCGACGCGGACATCGACCCGCGTGAGGCGTTCAACACCCTCGACGGAGCCAACCGCCGCTACGCGCCCGCCGTCGACAAAGAGGGCAAGCTCGCCGGCATCCTCACCCGCAAGGGCGCCCTGCGTGCCACGCTCTACACCCCGGCGACCGACGCGAACGGCAGGCTGCGTATCGCCGCCGCCGTCGGCATCAACGGTGACGTCGAGGGCAAGGCCAAGCAGCTTCTCGACGCGGGTGTGGACACGCTCGTGATCGACACCGCGCACGGCCACCAGGAGTCGATGGTCAGCGCGATCAGGACGGTGCGGGCGCTCGCCCCGAAGGTGCCGCTGGCGGCGGGCAACATCGTCGCCGCCGAGGGCGTGCGCGACCTGATCGAGGCCGGCGCGGACATCGTCAAGGTCGGTGTCGGTCCCGGTGCCATGTGCACCACGCGGATGATGACCGGTGTCGGCCGGCCCCAGTTCTCGGCGGTGATGGAGTGCGCGGCCGAGGCGCGGAAGTACGGCAAGCACGTGTGGGCCGACGGCGGTGTCCGCCACCCGCGCGACGTCGCGATGGCGCTGGCGGCCGGTGCGTCCAACGTGATGATCGGCTCGTGGTTCGCGGGCACCTACGAGTCCCCCGGCGACCTGCATCAGGACGCGGACGGCCGCCTCTACAAGGAGTCGTTCGGCATGGCCTCGGCGCGCGCGGTCCGCAACCGCACGTCGGAGGAGTCGGCGTACGACCGGGCCCGCAAGGCGCTGTTCGAGGAGGGCATCTCGACCTCCCGCATGTTCCTCGACCCGGCCCGCCCGGGCGTGGAGGACCTGATCGACTCGATCATCGCGGGCGTCCGCTCCTCCTGCACATACGCCGGTGCCGCCTCCCTGGCGGAGTTCGCCGAGCGGGCCGTCGTGGGCATCCAGAGCGCGGCGGGCTACGCGGAGGGCAAGCCGCTGCACGCCAGCTGGAGCTGATCCGACACATCCTCGGCTGCGGCCCCCGTTCCCCGATTCCGGGGAGCGGGGGCCGTTCGCGTGCCCGGTCGGAGGGCGGGGGGCGTGGGCCCGTGGACGGGGCCGCCACCGCCGGTGGACGCCCGGCGCAAACTTCGAAAGGGCTTGCGCAACAAATTCCCGGCACGTCTCGATGAACGCAATGATCTTGCGACGGTGCGCAAGGTTGCTGCATTACGCCCGGGAAGGGCGCACTCATAGGGTCGTGCGCTGTACGTGGCGTGGCGAGGACCCCGCTCGGTGGTCCCCGTCCCTGGGTGCCGCCGGTCCCCGCCTGCCCCCTTGACGGCAGCGATAAGGAGCCGACGCGTGCTCGACCAAGGCGCACCCCTGCAGTCCCGCAGTCATCCAGCCCGGCCGTCCCTGGGTCTCGGCGCACGGCTTGTGCGCCGTAAGCCCGTGGAACACCTGGTCGCCGAGGGCGGCCAGGGCGAGGGCGGAACGCTGCGGCGTTCGCTCGGGCTGTGGCAGCTGACCATGATCAGCATCGGTGCCACGCTCGGCACCGGCATCTTCGTGGTCCTCGGCGAGGCCGTCCCGAAGGCCGGTCCCGCCGTGACGCTGTCCTTCGTGATCGCCGGTCTCACCGCGCTGTTCTCCGCCCTGTCCTACGCCGAGCTGGCGGGCACGATCCCGGTCTCCGGTTCCTCCTACTCGTATGCGTACGCAACGATGGGCGAGCTGATCGCCTGGGTCTGCGGCTGGTGTCTCGTCCTGGAGTACGGCGTGTCGGTCGCGGCCGTCGCGGTCGGCTGGGGCCAGTACCTCAACGAGCTGCTGGACGGCACGATCGGTGTCACCATCCCGGACGCGCTGTCCGCCCCGCCCGGCGACGGCGGCATCTTCAACCTCCCGGCACTGATCGTCGTGCTTCTGGCCATGGCGTTCCTGCTCGGCGGTGCCAAGGAATCCGCACGGGCCAACACGATCATGGTCGTCGTGAAGATCGCCGCGCTGCTGCTCTTCTGCCTGATCGGCATCCAGGGCTTCCGCTCCGGCAACTACGCGAACTTCATGCCGCTCGGCATGGCCGGGGTCAGCGCCGCCGGGGCCACGCTGTTCTTCTCGTACATCGGCTTCGACGCCGCCTCCACGGCGGGCGAGGAGGCGAAGAACGCACAGCGAGACCTGCCGCGCGCGATCATGCTGTCGCTGGTGATCGTGACGGCGCTGTATGTCGTCGTCGCGGCCGTCGCCGTGGGCGCGAAGCCCTGGAAGCGGTTCAACGACTCGGAGGCGGCTCTCGCCCAGATCATGAAGGACGTCACGGGACAGACGTTCTGGGGCACGCTGCTGGCGGCCTGCGCGGTCATCGCCATCGCCAGCGTCGTGCTGACCGTGCTCTACGGCCAGACGCGCATCCTCTTCGCGATGTCCCGCGACGGCCTGGTGCCCAAGGTGTTCTCGCGTGTCCACCCGCGCACCGGAACGCCCCGCGCCAACACGGTCATCGTGTCCCTCTTCTGCGGTGTCCTCGCCGCGGCGATTCCGCTCGGGCAGCTCGCCGACGCCACCAGCATCGGCACCCTGTTCGCCTTCGCGCTGGTCAACGTGGCGGTCGTGGTGCTGCGCCGTACGCGTCCGCACATGACCCGCACCTTCCGGGTGCCGCTGTCGCCTGTGCTGCCTGCGCTGGGCTTCGCCTTCTGCCTCTGGATGATGGGCAGCCTCTCTGCCGTCACCTGGGTGGTCTTCGGGGTCTGGATGGCCGTGGGGCTCGTGTTCTACTTCCTGTATGGCTATCGGCGCTCCCGGCTGGCCGCCGCGGAGCCCGCGGCACCCGTAGTCACCGCAGAGAAGTGAACCACCCGCCTTGCTGAACGATCTCGACGAACGCATCGTCCACGCCCTCGCCGAGGACGCCCGCCGCTCCTACGCGGACATCGGGCACCTGGTCGGCCTCTCCGCGCCCGCCGTGAAGCGGCGGGTGGACCGGCTGCGCGCGACCGGCGCGATCACCGGGTTCACGGTCCGGGTGGACCCCGCGGCGCTCGGCTGGGAGACCGAGGGGTTCGTCGAGATCTACTGCCGGCGCAACACCTCTCCGGAGACCATCCAGCGGGGTCTGGAGCGCTATCAGGAGGTCGTGGCCGCCTCCACCGTCACCGGTGAGGCGGACGCGGTCGCGCAGGTCTTCGCCTCCGACATGCGTCACTTCGAGCGTGTGCTGGAGCGGATCGCCGGGGAGCCGTTCGTGGAGCGCACGAAGTCGGTGCTCGTCCTGTCGCCGCTGCTGCGCCGGTTCTCGTCGGGCTCGCCGACGTAAAGAGCTCGCCGGCCTGAGGAGCTCGCCGGCCTAAGGAGAGCACCGACGTGGGCGCGCCCGGCCGAGGCGCGCGCCCGGTCCAAGGCCCCGGTCAACGGGCGCGTCCCGGCAAGGGGCGCGCCCCGCCCCCTATTCCGCCGTCTTCCGGGCCAACGCGTTGTTCCCGATGGAGTTGTGCACGCTGAAGCTCACGGCGTCCGAGCGGTAGCGGTCGTCCGACCACTCCACCGGGCGTCCCTCGCGGGTGGTCGTGACCCGGCGGACCCGCAGCAGCGGGCCCGCCCGGCGGACACCGAGCAGTTCGGCGTCCTGCGCGCCCGCCGCGACCGCGTCGATGATGTGCTCCCCGTACGCGAAGACCAGGCCCGTCTCCTCGAAGAGCCGCTGGGTGACGGAGGAGCAGTCCGGCTCGATGGACTCCACCGCGGGGGAGATCCAGTCGGCGTACACCGTGCGCTCCAGCAGGACGGGCTCGCCGTCCAGCCCGCGTACCCGCAGCACATGCAGCACGGGTGTGCCTTCGGACAGGTGGAGCCGCACCGCGTCCTCCTTGGTGGCCGGCCGGTACCCCTGCGCCACCACGTGCCCGGTCGCCTCGCGGCCCATGGCGCGGGCCCACTGCGCGAAGCTGCGCAGCTCCGCGAAGCTCTGGCTGCGGCGGCTGGCCAGCACCACCCGGCGGGCGCCCTGCCGGGACCCGATGAGTCCCTCGGCGCTCAGGGCGGCGACGGCCTGGCGGACCGTGCCGCGGGAGACGCCGTAGTGGGCCGCGAGGTCCGTCTCGGTGGGCAGCAGACTGCCCACCGTGTACTCCTCGCGGTCGATCGCCCGCCGCAGTGCGTCGGCGATCTCCTCGTGTCGCGCCGCCATGCTTCCCCTCTGAGTCGACTGCTGTTCACAGCATGGCCAGCCTAATCGAGACCTGGGCGTGATCTTCGCTCGTCGGGATTGTGCAGGCAAGAGAGGCCCAGGGTTTCACCGGCGTTTACGAAAAGGACACCGGCTGCGGGCGTACTAGGGGTAACTTGTTCAGACAAGTTGAGCAAGCCCTCCCTCCCTCAGTTTCACCGCTCGCGCGTACTCCTGGAGAGACAGTGACCGTGTTCCTGCCGAGAACCGCCGTCCTCACCGGTGGCCTTGCCGTCGCCGCCGCACTCGCCCTCAGCGCCTGTGGCGCAGCCCCCGACAACAAGTCGACCACCGCGGACGGCAAGAGCGCGGCCACCGCGACCTCGGCCGCGGACCTCGGCGGCCTCGACGCCCTGGTGAAGGCGGCCAAGAAGGAGGGCACGCTGCACGCGATCGCCCTGCCCCGCGACTGGGCCAACTACGGCGCCCTGATCGACGGCTTCCAGAAGAAGTACGGCATCAAGGTGCAGGTCGAGAACCCGGACGGCAGCAGCCAGGACGAGATCAACGCCGTCACCTCCCGCAAGGGCCAGGACCGCGCCCCCGACGTCCTCGACCTCGGCAGCTCCTTCGCGCTGAGCGCCGCCCAGCAGGGGCTGCTCGCGCCGTACAAGGTGACGGGCTACGCCGACATCGCCGAGGGCCAGAAGGACCCGCAGGCCCGCTGGTACAACGACTACGGCGGCTACATCTCCATCGGCTGCGACGCCAAGCGCGTCAAGGAGTGCCCCACCACCTTCAAGGACCTCCTCAAGCCGCAGTACAAGGGCCAGGTCGCCCTCAACGGCAACCCCACCAAGTCCGGTTCCGCCTTCGGCGGCGTCTACGCGGCCGCCCTCGCAGGCGGCGGCTCCTTCGACGACATCCAGCCCGGCCTCGACTTCTTCGCCAAGCTCAAGAAGAGCGGCAACTACACGCCCGTCGAGTCGACCCCGGCCACCGTCGAGAAGGGCGAGACCCCGATCAGCATCGACTGGGACTACCTGAACGCCGGCTACGCCGACGAGTTCAAGTCCAAGGGCGTCGACTGGAAGGTCGCCATCCCCGCCGACGGCCAGTACGCCCAGTACTACTCCCAGGCCATCACCAAGGACGCCCCGCACCCGGCGGCCGCCCGTCTGTGGCAGGAGTACCTCTACAGCGCCGAGGGCCAGAACCTCTGGCTCAAGGGATACGCCCGTCCCGCGCTGATGCCCGCCATGGAGAAGGCCGGCACGCTCGACAAGACCGCCGCGGCCAAGCTCCCCGCGGTCTCCGGCACGCCGTCCTTCCCGACGGAGGCCCAGCAGAGCAAGGCCAAGACGCTCATCGCCCAGGGCTGGGGTAAGGCCGTCTCCGGATGACCGCCGTCCTCACCGAGGCCGAGGTGGCGCCCGCCGCTGCTGCGCAGCAGCGGCGGCGGCGCCGCGTCTCCGGCACGCTCGCCGTCCTCCCGCTGCTCGCCTTCACGGCCGTCGCCTTCGGGATCCCCGCCGTGGCCATGCTGAACGGCGCCTTCACCGTGAAGGACCCCACGACGGGCGCCACGTCCTACGGCACGGCCAACCTGACCGTCTCGCTGCACGGGGCCTACCTCACCGCCCTGGCCGGCAGCGTGAAGCTGTCCGCCGTCTGTGCCGCCCTCGGCACCGTCCTCGGGCTACCGCTCGCCCAGGCCGTGGTGACCTCCCGCTTCCGGGCCCTGCGCGAGGCCGTGCTCACCGCATCCGGCGTCCTCGCCAACTTCGGCGGTGTCCCGCTGGCCTTCGCCTTCGTCGCCACCCTCGGCAACTCCGGTGTGGTGACCCGCCATCTGGGGCTCACCGACAAGGGCTGGAGCCTGTACAGCTTCTGGGGCCTGGTCATCGTCTACCTGTACTTCCTGATCCCGCTGATGGTCCTCACCATCACCCCGGCGCTGGAGGGCCTGCGCACGCAGTGGCGCGAGGCCGCGCAGAACAACGGCGCCACGACCCTGCAGTACTGGCGCCATGTGGCCCTGCCCGTGCTGGGGCCCTCGCTGCTCGGTGGACTCGTGCTGCTGTTCGGCAGCGCCTTCTCCGCCTACGCCACCGCCGCGGCCATGGTGGGCAGCGCGGTTCCGCTGGTCACCCTGCAGATCGCCGACGCCCTCTCAGGCAACGTCCTGGTCGGCCAGGAGAACGTGGCACTCGCCCTCAGCCTCGACATGGTCCTGGTGGCGGGCCTGGTCATGGCCGTGTACCTGCCCCTGCAACGACGGAGTGCGCGATGGCTCGCCTGAACCTGTGGCGCTGGGGCGTCCTCGCCCTGGCCGGCCTGTACTTCCTGGTCCCGCTCGCGGCCTCCGTGGTCTTCACGGTGGACGTGCCCGGCCAGGGCGTCACCTTCGACGCCTACCGTCAGATCGTCTCCACCCCCGGCTTCGGCCCCGGCCTGCTGCTGTCGCTCGAGCTGGCCGCCGCGACCATCGCCGTGGTGCTGCTCCTGATGGTGCCCGCCACCGTGGCGCTGCGGCTCGACGCGTCCCGGCTGCGTCCGGTCGTCGAGGTGGTCTGCTCACTGCCGCTGGTCGTCCCGCCGATCGCGTTCGTCGCGGGCATCGCCACGGTCCTGAAGTGGGGGCCCGACTATCTCTCCCGCACGCCGCTGTTCCAGACGTTCGTGGCGATCCAGAACCAGGACTTCCCCGTCGTGCTCGTCCTCGCCTACGTGGTGATGGCGCTGCCGTTCGTGTACCGGTCCCTGGACGCGGGCCTGCGCGCCATCGACGTGCGCACCCTCGTGGAGGCCGCGCGCAGCTGCGGGGCGAGCCCGGCCCAGGCGCTGGTCCGGGCGGTGCTGCCGAATCTGCGCGGGGCCCTGCTGAACGCCTCCTTCCTCACGCTGGCGCTGGTCCTCGGCGAGTTCACCGTCGCCCAGCTGCTGGGCTTCACCCCCTTCGCCGTGTGGATCTACAGCGTCGGCGGCTCACAGGCCCAGCTGTCCGTCGCCGTCTCCGTGCTCAGTCTGCTCGTCACCTGGGCCCTGCTTCTCTCGCTCGCCGTCCTCGGCGGGCGCTCCCGAACCGCCGCCAAGGGATGAACCTCATGACGCTCGACAAGGCCGCAACGCTCGAACAGGCCGTCACGCCCGACAAGGCCGCCACGGTCGAATTCCGCGGCCTGCGCCGGGAGTTCGGCGCCACGGTCGCCCTCGACGGACTCGACCTCACCGTCCGCCCCGGCGAGCTCCTCGCCCTGCTGGGCCCGTCCGGCTGTGGCAAGACCACCGCGCTGCGCATGCTCGCCGGATTCGAGCACCCCGACTCCGGTGCGGTGCTCGTCGACGGCGAGGACGTCACCCGCGTCCCGGCCCACCGCCGCGACGCCGGGATGGTCTTCCAGTCGTACAGCCTCTTCCCGCATCTGACCGTGCTCGACAACGTGGCGTTCGGGCTGCGCATGCGCAAGGTGCGCACCGCCCAGCGGCGCGCCCGGGCCGCCGAACTGCTCGACCTGGTCGGCCTCGGCGACAAGGGAGAGCGCTTCCCGCACCAGCTCTCCGGCGGACAGCAGCAGCGCGTCGCCCTGGCCAGGGCACTCGCCCTGCGCCCGCGTGTCCTGCTGCTCGACGAGCCGCTCTCCGCGCTCGACGCCAAGGTGCGACTGACCCTGCGCGAGGAGATCCGCCGCCTTCAGCAGGAACTCGGCATCACCACCCTGTTCGTCACCCACGACCAGGAGGAGGCCCTGTCCATGGCCGACCGGGTCGCGGTGATGCGTGCCGGACGGCTCGAACAGTGCGCCGTCCCCGCGGAGTTGTACGGCCGTCCCGCCACCGCCTTCGTCGCAGAGTTCGTCGGTACCATGAGCCGGATCCCGGGGCGGCTGTCCTCGGACACCGTCGAGGTGCTCGGGCAGCGGCTGCCCGTCGACGGGGACGCACCCGCCGCGACCGAGGTGGACGTGCTGGTGCGGCCCGAGGCGGTCCGGGTGACCGCGGACGAGAAGGGCGAGGCGCGGGTGGTCGCCACCGCGTTCCTCGGCGCCTCGGTCCGGCTGACCGTGCGCCTCGCCGGCGCCACCGAGCTGAAGGCCGACCTGCCGGCGCACGAGGCGGCCGAGCTGAGCGCCGGTGCCGCCGTGACGGTGACCCTGCCGGAGCGCCCCGTGCTGGTCGCCGAGCGCGCCCGCTGACGCCCGCCGCCTCATATGCAAGCCCTCCCCCCACCCAGGAAAGAGAGAACCGTGACCCGACGCCCGCTCCAGGCCGTCCTGTTCGACATGGACGGCACGCTCGTCGACACCGAGCGGCTGTGGTGGGAGGCGGTGGAGCGGGTCGCGGCCGGACTCGGCCGGACGCTGGGCGCCGACGACCAGCCTGAGGTGCTCGGCCGTCCCGTCGAGCACACGGCCGGCTGGCTGGCCTCGCTCACGGGCGCCCCGGCCGCCGGTCTCGCCGCCGCATTGCACGGTGAGTTCGCCGAGCGGGTCCGCGACGGCGTGGTGCCCCGCCCGGGCGCGCTCGGCCTGCTCGACGCCCTCGCCCGCGAGGGCATCCCCACCGCGCTCGTGACCGCCTCCCCGAGGGCTGTCGCCGACACCGTCCTCGAAGTGCTGGGCGCGGCCCGCTTCGCGGTATCCGTCACCGCCGACGACACCGAGCACACCAAGCCCGCGCCCGACCCGTACCTGGCCGCGTGCCGCGCGCTCGGCGTCGACCCCGCAGGTTGCGTGGCCGTGGAGGACACCCCGACCGGGGTCGCCTCCGCCGAGGCGGCGGGCTGCGCGGTGCTCGCCGTACCTTCGCTCGCACCGATCGAGCCCGCGCCCGGGCGGACCGTGCTGGCCAGCCTGGAAGACGCCACCCCCGAGCGGCTGCGGTCCCTGCTGCCGTACGAACTGCGCGTGATGAGCTGGAACCTGTGGCTCGGCGGCAGCATGGTCGACGACCACCGGGCCAAACAGCTCAAGGCGGTCCTGGAGACGGGGGCCGATGTGGTGGGCCTCCAGGAGACGGGCGGCACGGCGGCCCAGGAGCTGGCCGAGGCGCTCGGCTGGCACCACCACCGGGCCGGGGAGAACCTCGGTGTCATCAGCCGGTACCCCATCACCGCCCGCTTCGGGGACCCGGACGTGCGCTTCTACGGGGCGGCGGGCGTCCGGCTGCGCGTCGGCCCGGGATGCGAGGTCGACGTCTGGACGGCCCACCTGGACTACACCCCGTACGGACCCTACGAATCCGCCTTCGACGGGCTGCCCGCGACCGAGCTGATCGCCCACGAGGAGGTGCGGCTCGCCCAGATGCGGGACACCCTGCGCCGGATCGACGAGTCGGCCACCGACGGCGTTCCGCTCGTGCTCGTCGGCGACTTCAACTGCCCCTCGCATCTGGACTGGCCGGATGTCGCATGGCCGGTGACGAAGGCCGCCGAGGAGGCGGGCCTGCGCGACTCCTATCGCGAGGCCCACCCGGACCCCGTCCGCCACCCCGGCCACACCTGGTCCCCGATCCACGTCCTGCACGAGGACGGCAGCGGGCGCCCCGAACCCCAGGACCGCATCGACTACGTGCTCCACCGGGGCCTCGCGGTGCTCGACTCCCGCACCGTGGTCGTCGGCAGTCCGAGCGCCTGGCCGGACGTCGCGGCCAACGACTGGCCCTCGGACCACGCGGCGGTCGTCACCACCTTCGCCGTTCACCGCAGGTCCTGACTCCGGGTTACCCGAGGCAACCATTGCGGTGACCTGATCCATACCGTAGGTTGTGCCGCACTCACTACCGGCGGGTAATACCTGCAGGTCACCCGACCCCCGCCCGGCACCCGACCGTCATGTCCTCCCGGGGGAGACCATGCGCTGGCCTTTCGGCCGTCCCACCACGGTTCGCGCGCGTATCGTGGCGCTCTCGCTGGCTCCGGCGATCGCCCTGCTGACCCTGTGGAGCTTCGCCATGGTGTCGGTCACCGGTGAACTCCGGGCCCTCGTCCGGCTCCAGGGCGTGTACGAGGACTTCGGCACGCCCGTCGACACGGCGATCGGGCAGATCCAGATCGAACGACGGCTCGCGGCCGCGTATCTGGGCGGGGGCCACCGCAACGGGGCCGCCCTGGACCTGCTGGAGCAGCAGCGCCGTACCGACCGGGCCGTGAACGCCCTGAAGGAAGCGGTCCGGGACGGCGACCGCGGCCGGCTGTCCGACGGGCAGCGGCGGACGCTCGACTCCGCGGTCGCCGCCACGGGCAGGCTGGAGGGGCTGCGGGACCGTGTGCTGTCGGGCCGTATCTCCTGGGACCGGGCGGTGGCCGAGTACAGCGCCCTGGTGGAACCCGGTTTCGACGTCCAGTCCGCGCTCACCGCGCTGCAGGCCGGCCGGCTCGCGCGGGAGGCACAGGTCGTCACCGAGCTGGTGCGGGTGCGGGAGTTCGTCTCGCGGGAGGACGCGCTCGTCGCCGGGGCGCGTGCCGCCGGGCGACTGACCGACCGTCAGTACGACACGCTCACGGCCACCATCGAGGACCGCCGTGTGTTCGAACGGACCTATGTGCCCGACCTGCCGTCCGACTCGCGGACCCTCTTCGAGCGGTTCCAGCACGACAGCGTGCACAGCGCCCTGACCGCGGGCGAGGACGCCCTGCTGCGCGCGGGCGCCGACGGCGCGGGCCGGGCGGTCTCGGCCGACTCGTGGCGGACGACCACCGACCGGGCCGTGAAGCGCTACATGCTGCTGTGCACCCAGTCCGCCGAGAACGCGGCCGCGCACGGGCGGGCGTTCGCCTACCGGGAGCTGGCCAAGGCCGCAGCCGTCGGGGTGATCGGACTGGCCGCCGTCGGCCTGTCGCTGTGGCTGGCGGTCCGTGGCGCCCGGCGTATCTCACGCCGCCTGGAAACGCTGCGGGACTCCGCCGACCTGCTGACCACCCGACAGCTCCCCGACGTCATGGAGCGGCTGAGCGCGGGTGAGGAGGTGGACGCCCTCGCCGAAGCGCCGCCGCTGGCCGAGGGCGAGGCGGGCCCCGACGAGATCGGGCAGGTCGGCCGGGCCTTCAACGCCGCACGCCGCGCGGCCGTCGAGGCCGCCGTGAAGCAGGCCATGCTCCGCCGCGGGCTGTTCGCCGTGCTGCTCAACATCGCGCGGCGCAACCAGGCCCTCGTCCACCGCCAGCTGAAGCTCGTCGACACCCTGGAGAGGCGCACCGAGGACCCCGACGTCCTCGAGGAGCTGTTCCGGATCGACCATCTGACCACCCGTATGCGGCGCCACGCGGAGAGCCTGATCATCCTCTCGGGTGCGGCTCCCGGCCGCAGATGGCGGCGGCCGGTGCCCGTCGCCGATGTGGTGTCCTCCGCGGTGAGCGAGATCGAGGACTACGCGCGCGTCGTGGTCCCGCCGATGCCGGAGGTGGGGATCGCGGCGGACGCCGTCGCCGACGTCGTGCATCTGCTGGCCGAACTCCTCGAGAACGCCACCGTGTTCTCCCCGCCGCACACCCGGGTCACCCTGCGCACCGAGCGTGTCCGCGGCGGCTTCGTCCTGGAGATCGACGACCGCGGCCTCGGGCTCGGCCCCGACGAGATCGACGCGGCCCACCGCACGCTGACCGCCCCGGACGGGTTCGACCCGACCCGCCACGACCGGCTGGGCCTGTACGTGGTGGGCCGGCTCGCCGCCCGGCACGGGGTCGAGGTCACCCTCACACGGTCGCCGTACGGCGGCACCACGGCGGTCGTGCTGCTGCCGGAGGCGATCCTGGCCGAGGTCGTGCTCGCCACACCCGCCCCGCGGGACGACGCCAAGGTCCGGGCGCTGCCCGCACGGGGCGGCACGGCGGTGCTCACCCGCGAGCGGCGGGGGGAGCGAGAGCAGCGGCACACGCGGCAGGAGGGCCCCGAGGACCCGCGGCACGCGCGAGAGAAGGGGTCCGGGGACCCGGGTGAGCGGGGGAGCGAGCACCCGCGCGAGCAGGGGCCCGAGCACGCGCGCGAGGAGGGGCCCGAACCCGCTCCGCCCCCCGCCGCTCCCGCCCTGCCCACCCGCGTCCGTCAGACCTCCCTCGCGCCCGGCCTGCGCACCGGGGCGCCGGCTCCCGACGAGGCCCCGGGGCGCGAGGTGAGCGCCGAAGAGGTACGGGACATCTTCGGCGCCTACCAGCGTGGCCTGGACCGCGGCCGCAAGGGCATCCCCACGGACCCCGGCCCCGCCGGGCGAACCGAGACCCCCGCGGAGCGAACCGAGACCGAGGAAGGGACGGACGCCGACGATGCGCCGTGACCAGAGCCCCGAGCACCCCGCCCAGGCCGACCAGCCGCCCGGCACGGATCTGGGCTGGCTGCTCGACGATCTCGTGGCAAGAACCGACCACGTACGCCAGGCCGTGCTGCTGACCGCGGACGGCCTCCCGCTGAGCTCCTCGGAGGGCATGCGCCGGCGGGACATCGAGCACCTCGCGGCCGTCTGCTCCGGCTTTCACGGCCTGGCCCGCTCGGCGGGGGAGCGGTTCGGTGCCGGCAAGGTCAGGCAGACCATGGTGATGCTCGACGAGGCCTATCTGTTCATCACCCCGGCCGGAGCCGGCACCCGGCTGGCCGTACTGAGCGAGGCCCGCACCGACGTCGGACAGCTGGCGCACGAGATGGCGCTGCTCGTCCGCCGGGTCGGCCGCCATATGGACGCCGCCCTGCGGTCGGCCTCGGACCCCGCCGGCACCTGACCGGCCGTGTCCGAAGACGACCGCTGGTACGAGGACGAGACCGGGTCCATGGTGCGTCCCTACACCGTGACCCGGGGCCGGACCCGCCCCTCACACCGTCACTCCATCGACTTGATGTCGCAGGTCACCGCCCTGGACACGGAGGACTCCCGCACGGACGTCGACCATGCCCCGGCGTCCCTGCTCGACCTGGTGCGCCGTGGGCCGCGGCCGGTCGTGGAGCTCGCCGCGGACGCCGATCTGCCGCTGACGGTCGTGCGTGTGCTGCTCGGCGACCTGGCCGAGGCCGGTCTGGTGCGCATCGACGAGCCGCGCCTCAGGCCCGCGGGCGCCCCGGCGGCCGGCCCGGAGCTGCTGCGGGAGATCGTGGAGCGGCTGCGCGAGCTGTGAGCCCCGAAGCCCCGGAGCGAGCGCCGGCGGCACGCAACGAATCGCCGGCCGGCCCGCCCCCCACGCAACGATCCGCTCATGGGCGCGCAACGGCTCCTCCTTGTCCGGCCGAGGGCGCCGACCGTACCGTCTAACTGGCCCCCCAACCCCTTCCGTACCGGTGGAGAACACGCATGCGCACCGCCCTCCTCCAGAGCTCCGGCCGCCCCGGCTCGGTCGCCGAGAACCTCAAGGTGCTCGACGAGGCCGCGGGCCGCGCCGCCGGCGCCGGGGCCGGGCTGCTGGTCGCGCCGGAGATGTTCCTGACCGGGTACGCGATCGGCGACGAGATCGCCCGGCTCGCCGAACCGGCCGACGGCGACTGTTCGGACGTGATCGCGGACATCGCCTCCCGGCACGGTCTGGCCATCGCCTACGGCTACCCGGAGCGGGACGGCGAGACCGTCTTCAACGCCGCCCAGCTGATCTCCGCCGACGGCACCCGCCTCGCGAACTACCGCAAGACCCACCTCTTCGGCTGCTTCGAGCGCGACCACTTCACTCCGGGCGACCGGCCGGTCGTCCAGGCCGAGCTCAACGGCCTGCGCATCGGCCTGATGATCTGCTACGACGTGGAGTTCCCCGAGAACGTCCGCGCCCACGCCCTGGCCGGCACCGATCTCCTTGTGGTCCCCACGGCCCAGATGCATCCGTTCCAGTTCGTCGCCGAGTCCCTGGTGCCGGTGCGGGCCTTCGAGAACCAGATGTACGTCGCCTACGTCAACCGCGTCGGCCGGGAAGGGGAGTTCGAGTTCATCGGGCTGTCCACCCTCGCCGGACCCGACGGTGTCGCCCGCGCCCGCGCGGGCCACATCGAGGAGCTCGTCCTCGCCGACGTCGACCCCGCCCATCTCACCGCCTCCCGCGAGGCGAACCCGTACCTGAAGGACCGCCGCCCCGGTCTCTACGGGTCCCTCGTCTGATCCCCGCAGCCTTCCCCCGAGTTCTTCCCGCGCAAGGAGTCCGTACCCCATGACGTCCACGGTGCCCAACGCCGTCGAGCACGCAGACGAGCAGCAGCCGCCGATCACCATGTTCGGCCCGGACTTCCCGTACGCGTACGACGACTACCTCGCCCACCCGGCGGGCCTCGGCCAGATACCCGCGACCGAGCACGGCACCGAGGTCGCCGTCATCGGCGGTGGTCTGTCCGGCGTCGTGGCCGCGTACGAGCTGATGAAGATGGGCCTCAAGCCCGTCGTCTACGAGGCCGACAAGATAGGCGGCCGGCTGCGCACCGTCGGCTTCGAGGGCTGCGACCCGTCGCTGACCGCCGAGATGGGCGCCATGCGCTTCCCGCCGTCCTCAACGGCACTGCAGCACTACATCGACCTGGCCGGCCTGGAGACCACGCCGTTCCCGAACCCGCTGGCGGAGGCGACCCCCTCGACCGTCGTCGACCTCAAGGGCGAGTCGCACTACGCCGAGACGATCGACGACCTCCCCCAGGTCTACCGTGACGTCGCCGACGCCTGGAACAAGTGCCTCGAGGAGGGCGCCGACTTCTCCGACATGAACCGCGCCATGCGCGAGCGGGACGTCCCGCGCATTCGCGAGATCTGGGCCAAGCTCGTCGAGAAGCTCGACAACCAGACGTTCTACGGCTTCCTCTGCGACTCCGAGGCCTTCAAATCCTTCCGGCACCGCGAGATCTTCGGCCAGGTCGGCTTCGGCACCGGCGGCTGGGACACCGACTTCCCGAACTCCATCCTGGAGATCCTGCGGGTCGTCTACACCGAGGCCGACGACCACCACCGCGGCATCGTCGGCGGCTCTCAGCAGCTGCCGCTGCGTCTGTGGGAGCGTGAGCCGCAGAAGATCGTGCACTGGGCCCACGGGACGTCCCTGAGGTCGCTGCACGAGAACGGCGAGCCCCGGCCCGCCGTGACCCGGCTGCACCGCACCACGGGCAACCGGATCACTGTGACGGACGCCAACGGCGACATCCGCACCTACAAGGCGGCGATCTTCACCGCCCAGTCCTGGATGCTGCTGTCCAAGATCGCCTGTGACGACGCACTGTTCCCGATCGACCACTGGACGGCGATCGAGCGCACCCACTACATGGAGTCCAGCAAGCTCTTCGTGCCCGTGGACCGGCCGTTCTGGCTGGACAAGGACGAGGAGACCGGCCGCGACGTCATGTCGATGACGCTCACCGACCGGATGACCCGCGGCACCTACCTGCTGGACGACGGCCCGGACAAGCCCGCCGTCATCTGTCTGTCGTACACCTGGTGCGACGACAGCCTGAAGTGGCTGCCGCTGTCCGCGAACGAGCGGATGGAGGTCATGCTGAAGTCGCTCGGCGAGATCTACCCGAAGGTCGACATCAGGAAGCACATCATCGGCAACCCGGTGACGGTCTCGTGGGAGAACGAGCCCTACTTCATGGGCGCGTTCAAGGCCAACCTGCCCGGCCACTACCGCTACCAGCGGCGCCTGTTCACCCACTTCATGCAGGACCGGCTGCCCGAGGACAAGCGGGGCATCTTCCTGGCCGGCGACGACATCTCCTGGACGGCCGGCTGGGCCGAGGGCGCCGTGCAGACCGCGCTCAACGCCGTGTGGGGCGTGATGCACCACTTCGGCGGCGCCACCGACCCGTCCAACCCCGGCCCCGGTGACGTCTACGACGAGATCGCGCCGGTGGAGCTGCCCGAGGACTGAGCCCGGCCGTCGACGAGCGGGCGGCCGGTCAGATCCCGGCCGCCCGCGCCGTCGTGTATACGTTCGCGGCCAGGTCCTTCAGCTCCTGCGCGTCCCGGGCCGAGCCCTGGAGGTCGACGAGGATCTCGTCGAAGCCGACCTCGGCATGGGCCGCCAGGTCCTCCACGATCTGGTCGACGTTGCCCTGGAAGGGCCCTCGGTCCGGGCCGTCGTAGGCCCTCGCCGTGTACACCGCGTTCGCGCGCATCACCGTCTGCAGCGGTTCCACGCGGCCCTTCTCGGCAGCCAGGTCCTGCAGCGTGCGCCACTGCGCCGCCAGCCGGCCGGCGCCGAGGCCCACCGGGAGCCAGCCGTCCGCCTTCTCGACGAGCCGCTGCTGGGCGGTCCTGTTCGTCGCGGCCAGCAGGATCGGGATCGGCCGGGCCGGTTTGGGCGCGACCACCGCCGGAGAGATCTTCGTGAGCCCGCCCTCGTAGGAGACCGGGTCGGGGCCCCAGACGGCACGGCAGACATCGATGATCTCGTCCATGACCCGGCCCCGCTCCTCGAACGGGCGGACCCCGGCCGCCGCGTACTCGTCGAGGGACCAGCCGGTGCCCAGGCCCGCGACGATCCGGCCGCCGCTCGCCGCGTCCAGCGAGGCGAACGCCTTGGCGAGCTGGAAAGGGCCGTGCAGCGGCGCCACCAGAACGCCGGTGCCGAGCCGGACGCGCCGGGTGGCCGAGACGGCGAGGGCGAGCGTCACCAGGGGGTGAGCCACCCCGCGGTAGCTGTCCGGCCAGGGCATTCCCTCGATGCCGTACAGCCCCTGGGCCGCGGGCTCGGGGAACAGGGCCCGCTCGTACACCCACAGGCTGTCGTAGCCCATCTCCTCGGCGGCGTGTGCGACGTCGGGTACGTCCCGCCCGATGTCGTACTGCTTGTTCTGCGGGAGTCCGAGTCCGAGCAGGGTCGCCATGCCTGTCGCTCCTTCGTCATGGAGGGCCCCCTGATCAACGTACAGCGGCCACGGGGCACTGTCCGGCGCGACAGGCGCCGGTGGCCGGATCAGTGCGGTAGGGGTGTGAGCAGCATCCGGCTCGCGAATCCCACCGCCGCGTCCAGGCGGCGCCCGAACTCCTCGGCCACGTCCGGCAGGTGCCGCAGCGCCCAGAGCGCCCGGGCCGCCGACCATGCGGCCTCCCGGGCCCGCTCCAGGCTCCACGCACCGAGCAGATGGGTCAACGGGTCGGCGAGCTGAAGCAGATCGGGGCCGGGCATCAGTTCGTCGCGGATGCGCTCCTCCAGCGAGAGGAGAAGGTCGCCGACCCGCTCGAACTCGTCCTCCAGACCGGCCGGTTCGCAGCCGAGCGTTCGGCAGGTGTCCACGACGGCGAGTGCCAGGTCGTGGCCGATGTGGGCATTGATGCCCGCGAGCGCGAACTGCAGCGGCCGAACCCCGGGGTGGCGCCGGAACTGGAACAACGGCCGCCAGCAGGCGGGCACCGGACCCTCCTCGGCCACGGCGAGATACCGCTCGGCGAACCGTACGTCCAGCGCGATCGCGGCCCGTGGGTCCGGGAAGTACCCCGCGTCCAGACGGCGGTCGACCTCCTGGGTGACGGCGAGGTAGACCCGGTTGAAGACCGCGACGCCATCGTGCTCCGGCCAGGCTCCGTCCAGCGCCCGCATGCGTGAGACGACCGTGTGCACCCCGGTCGTGAACTGCTCCAACCGCACCATGGGGGCAGGGTTCCAGTCCTCGGCTGACCGGGGCGCCACCGGCCCGTGGGCTTCCCCGGAACGGGGGACGCCCGCTGTGGGCCATCAGGGGGACGGAAGGGGGCGGGTGCCGGGCTCACGCGTTTCGGCGGTCGGCCACCTCGCCGCGTACGACGCCCGGATCGACGCCTTCGCGGCCGCATCCGGCCCCGGCGAGGTCGTCGTCCTCGAACCGGACGCGGTCGCCCAGTGGGAGGGCCCCTCCGCTCCGCGGCGGGCGGACCGGTTCGCCTTGCCGGCGACTACGACGGCGGCCACTCCGGCTGGACTCGACGCCTACGCGGAGGACGCGTAAGCAGCTGAGCGCGGCACACGACCGGAACGACAGGGCTCCTGCGCCGAGACGTTGGCGAGTGATATCACCAGCGCGACGATCATGGCGAAAGTCCGCCTCCGCATGCCGAGTATGCGGTTCTCGGAGGCTCCGCTGAAACGGAGTCCAGCGGAGCCTCCTCCTTTCAGTTCGCCAACTGCTGGATCGCCTCGGCGTAGGAATTAGCCGGGGCCAGCTCGGACATTTTCTCGAAAAATCGTGTCCCAGCCGTCCTGACGGACTCAAGGAATTCGGCGGACGGGGCGCTTGCTCTTCTTACTTCGTTGCCGGTCTCGGCGGTTACCAGGACACGTGATCCCGAGGATTGGAAGGAAAGCTTGATCGGCTGGTCCGGGAAATACGTCTCTGCGAAGCCTGTCGTACCGAACTGCGTGACCATGTCGGCGACATAGCACCAGAGCTGGTCGACGTAGTCCCATTCTTCGAGGCCTATGATCGGCAGCCCGTCGATGGACAGCTGGATGGCACCCTCGATGTAATCAAGGTCCCTCGGCTGGGTACGGCAGGTCTCCACTGGCTGGAACTCGCCATTCGAGTCCTTCAGAAACGTCTCCACTTTGACCATGTCTTAGGTCCTTCCGCTATGAAGTTTGCGGGTAGAACTGGCCCACTCGGCCTCTGTTCATGCCGAGCACGTAGTCAACACCGTTCACCTTTCCGCGAATCTGATACATGCCCTTGCTGCCGCGCTGCATGAGCATGTCGCGGTTCTGCTTCATGACTTCGCCGATTGCGTTCTGAACGTCCTCAACGCTCATGTTCGCATCGAAGAAGGACTGCGTCTGCTTCACTGAACCATCCCAGTATTTCGGGTGATGGCGAGTGAGGATATGCTCAAATCCTTTCTTGTCGAGCAAGAAGGTTTCACTGCCGAACTGGAATCGCTGACTCTTCCAGTTTCGCAGGACGACCAGGCATCCGCCGCTGTTGTGAACGAGGATCGGCGTCTCGCGCGCCAGCACGTAGTACGTGTGCAGGCCCGCAACGGAGAGGTTGTATGTCCGGGCGGTCTTTTGGAAGGAGCGGTTGCTCCGGACGGTGACCTCAGTGCCGTCCACGGTCCGGAGTGCAGCTCCGGCGTGCAGGTCCTCGGCCTTCACCCAGGTTCGTGAGGAGGGTGACCAGAAGGGGTGCTCGTTGGTGGCGGTGAGGTGTTCGATGCCGTGACGGGTGTGCAGGGTCAGTTCGTCGAACTGCTTGTCGTGCTCGGTGACGATCGTGTCGGTCACGGTCCGCGGCCCGGTGACTCCGGTCAGGGGGTCGGTGGCGGTGACCGAGTCGCCGACCTTGACGGACTCGATGTTCTTCCTCGAACCGTCCGCCATGAGGACCTTCGTCCCGGCGAGGAAGCACTTGAAGCATTTCGCGGCGGCCTTCGCGGCGCGGGAGGCCTTGGCGATGTCCTCGACGCCGTCGGCGGCCTTCTTGAGCAGTTTCAGCTTGCCGACCGGGAGTACGCCGGCCACGGCGAGGGTGCACTTGCCGAGTGTGGGTTCCTTGGCGCAGTCGATGAGGTCGGTGATGCCGAGGACCTCCATGCCGCCCTTGAGGAGGAGCTTGGCCAGGTCGGGCGAGGCTTGCGGCAGTTCGAGGGGCTGGCCGGCCAGCGCACACGGCGGGAGGCTGTCCCGCGACATGTAGGCGATGCAGTGCTTCTTGTTCTTGGCCTGCTTCTCCTGCTCGCGCTGCTGCTTGCGCAGCTCCTCCGCCTGCTTCCGAGCCGCGGCCTCTTCCGCCTTCCGTTTGGTCGCCACGTCCGACCAAGCCTTGGATGCCTCGGTATTGGCTTCCGTGGCGCTCTTGCCCGCAGCGATGGCGTCATTCCGAGCGTCGTCGGCCGCGTCGTCGGCTGCGGAGGCAGAGTCCCGTGCGTAGGCTGCGGAGAATTCTGCCTGGGCGGCTGATTCGTCGGCGTTGGCGGCGTCCTGGTCGGCTCGGTCGGCGGCGTTGCGGGCGGTCTTGGCGGATTCGGCTGCTTGGTTGGCGCTGGTCTGGGCTTGGTCGGCGGACTTCTTCGCGTCCTGCGCGTATTTGCCGGCCTGCTCGGAGTTCTTCTTCGCCTCGGCTGCTGCCTCGTTCGCTTCGTCCTTGGCGTTCTTGGCGGTGGCGGCGGCCTTGGCGGCCAGGTAGCTGTCCTGGCGGGCCAGGGCGGCGATGCCGTCGGCCTCGTCGAGCAGGCGCTGCATCTGGGCGGTGTGGGTCTGGGTGAGCTTGTCCTTGCGGTCGGCCATGTACTGGCCGACCTCGATGAACTCGTGCAGTTCGTCGGCGGGGCCGGTCAGTGCGGTCTTGGCGGCTGCCTGTACTTCCGGTCCGCCGTCGTTGACCAGCTTGGAGGCCAGTACCCGTTCGTCCTGGTTGCGGGCCTGGTACTGGCCGCCGTTGAGGAAGGACATCATCGCCTGCGGGCTGCCGTCGGCCAGGGCCGCCTTGGATGCGTCCTTGACGGCCGGGCCGCCGGCGTTGTTGATCTGGGAGACGAGGACCCGGTAGTCGGCGGTGGCCACCGTGTACTGGCCGGTGGTGTAGAAGTCGCGGATCTGCTCATCGCTGCCCTCGAGCGCTTCGCTCGCAGCGGCGCGGACGCTGTCGTAGGGGCTGGACTGTGCCAGATCGGTGACCTGCTGGCGGATCTCGTCGCTCTGGGCCTGCTGCGCGCCGGTTCTCAGGTAGTCCAGGACGTCGGTGTCGTCGCCGGACAGGGCGCGGGCGGCGGCTTCCTGGCGCCAGGAGCCGTACTGCTTCAACGCGCGCAGGGCCAGGGCGCGGCCTTTGGCGGCGATGGTGGTGGTGTCGGCGCCGGGCTTGTCGGCTTCGGCGGCCAGGGCGGCGGTGTCCTGGCCGATCCGCTTGTCCTCGAGTGCGACCTGGGCGAGCTGGGAGGTGAAGGTGTCGGTGGCGTCCTTTTGTGACTGGGCGCTCTCCATCGCCGCGTTGGTGCGGGTGGCCAGGTCCTCGGCCTCGGTCTTGCGGGCGATGGTGAACACCTTGTGCGCGGTGGCGGCCGCGGCGGTGGCGGTGTCGGCGGCCTGTTTGGCCTTGGCGGCCTGCTTGGCCGCCTCGTTGGCCGCGTTGGTGGCCTTGCCCGCCTGCTTGGCGGCTTCCTCCGCCGCGTCTGCGGCGTTTTGGGCGTGCGTGGCCGCCGCGTTGGCCGCGTCGCGTGCGTCGTAGGCGGCCTGGGCGGACTCGCCGGCCAGGGCCTGGGCGGCGTTGGCCGCCCGGTTCGCCTCACGGGCGTGGCGGCGTGTCTCTGCGGCGGCGGCCTGGGCTTCGGCGGAGTGGGCGCCGGCGGCGTCGGCCTGGCGGTTGGCCTCGTCGGCGGCGTCGGCGGCCGCGTTGGCGTTGGCGGTGGCGCTCAGAGAGGCCTTGACGGCCGCGCCGGCGGCCAGCGAGGCCCGGGCGGCCTGCTCCGCGGCGGCCGCCGACGACTTCGCCAGCGCTCCGGCGGCACGGGCCGCCTGGGCGGAGTCCCGTGCGGAGTCGGCCTTGTTCTTGTCGCCGGCCGCATCGGCGGCGGCCTTGTAGGCGGCTCCGGCGGCGTTGGCGGCAGCGGTGGCCGCGGCCGCGGTCTGTGCCGCCGCCAGCGCCGCGATACGCGCCGAGCGGTCGGCGGCGTTGGCCGCGCTGATCGCGGTCTGCGCCGCTTGCGAGGCGGCCCTGGCGGCCTCGGCCGCCTGCCGAGCCTTGGACGCCGCCTTGATCGCGTCGTCCTTGGCCTGCGCGGTCTCCTTCGCGGCCCGCTGTGCCGCGGCCTTGGCCAGCTCCGAGGCCGCAACCGCCTTGGCCGAGGCCTCCTGCGCCGCCTTGGTGGCATCGTCCGCCTGCTCGCCGGCCTGCCTGGCCTGCTCGGTCAGCTGCGCGATCGTGGCGTGTTCCTGGTCACGGTTGCGGGCGGTGAACTGCCCGACCTCCAGGAACTCGACGATGTCCTCAGGCGTTCCCTGCAGGGCGAGTTTGCCGGCCGCCTTCATCGCCGGGCCACCGGAGCTGACCAGCTGGGAGACCTGGACCCGGTTGTCCGCCTCGCGTGCGGTGTACTGGCCCTCGGCCAGGAACTTCGCCACATCCTGCGGTGTGCCGGCAAGCGCCGCCTTGCCTGCATCCTGCACACCCGGGCCACCGAGGTTGATCACCCGGGACGCCTCGACGCGCTGGTCCTGCTCCAGGGGAGCCTTCCAGCCACCGCGCAGGAACGCGGTCACATCGTCCGGGTTCTGCGAGCCCAGCGCGGTCTTCGCCGCCTGGCGCACCGCCGGACCACCGGCATTGACGATCCGGCTGACATCCACCCGGTCATCGACCGCCTGCACTGCGGGCTCGTCCCGGATGAACGCACGGATGTCGTCGTCACCGCCGAGCAACGCCCGCTCGGCGGCCTCCTTCACCCCACTGCCACCGTCTTGCCAGTACTCGACCACGAGCTCCCGGTCGGCGGGGACGAAGTCCTCCTCGCCGTCCGCCGCGGCTGGCCAGGCGCCGAGGAGTCCCGCCGCCAGGGCCAGCGGCACCAGCCCGGCAGTTGCACCGTGCAAGGCAGTGCGGCGGCCGCGGGCCCGTATGGGCTCAATTGCCCGGCCGTGCGACGCCCGTGCAGGGCGCCAACGTTTCTTCATGCGAAGTCCTTTTCATACCGAATGAGCTTCATGACGTCTTGGTGCGATCACCCGGCGGCCTCTGCACCCACCCCGCCGTTGGCGAACGTGAATTTGCACGCTGTCCGGAATGCGGTTCGCTGGGCAGATGACCGCCCATGACGCCACGTCAACTAGGTTGAAACCCGAAGTAGTTGGGGGGTCCTTCGCAGGTACCTTACATATGCTTCACTTATGCACCTCATCGGGGACGATCAAGTCCCCGCCGATCGAAGGGAACCCGTGACGATGTCACGCGCCGGAAAGACCCTTGTTGTTGGCGCTATAGCGGCTGTAGTGAGTTCTGTGGGCTTTGCCACATTGGCGTCGGCCTCGCCGACCGAGCCCGCGCCCACCGACACGGGCATGCCGTCCGCCGTCGAGACCTACGACTATCCCGGAGCCGCGAAGATCCAGGCGGAGCAGAAGATCACGCTGAAGCGCGGCGACGGCCACATCCTGCTCACCGACTGCTCCTCGGCCTTCGATATCAAGGTCGAGTCCCGCACCGCGGGCATGTACTTCTGTTTCAAGGTCAGCGGCAAGCAGGGGTACCTGACCATGGAACTCCCCGACGCCTACGGCATCTGGACCCAGGACCACCCGGTTCGGGCAACGCTCGACACCGGCGGCAAGGAAACCGTCGTCAACGCCCCCAAGAACGACTACACGCCGGTCGGCGAGGCGGGCGACTCCAGCAAGCGTTCCGTCCTCGTCGAGCTTCGCATCACCGGCTGACCTCTCCCTGAGCCGGGACCGTTGCGTTTCCGCCGGTCGCCGGTCTTCCGCGCCATGCGCGACGGATCTTCCACGGCAGCACGACGGCCGTCTCTGACGGGCCGTCTCTCATCGGATGTCTCCGATCGGCCGACTCTGATCGCATGTCTCTGATCGGCCGTCCCTGATGGCCGTCTCAGATCGGACGTCTCTCATCTGTCATCGCCGCCGGCACCGCCACCGCCATCGCCGCCACCACCGCCGTCACCGGCACGGCAGAAACCGAAGCCGGCCCATCCCCAAGCCGCTGTTCCCCTTGGTCGGTCGGCGGTGGTCGATGGGGGCTTGCGGTGGCGGTGAAGGCACGCCCGCCCTTGCGCTGGAACCGCGTCTCACCGGCTGACCCGGCCGCGTGCCTCCCCCCTCCGCCTTTCCCACGCATCCCGCACGTCCCGAGGAACTTCATGTCCCGTTCCCGAAGAACACCACCTGGTCCTACGCCGAGCAGCTCACCACCGGCGCCTTCACCGGCAAGGGCACCGACGACCTTCTGGTGCGCTGGATCGACGGCGAGACCACCATCTACCCGGGCGTGACCGGCAAGGACCTGCCCGGCGAGATCAAGATCCGGCCCGCGAAGTCGAACTGGACGGACGCCACCGTGGTCGCCGCCGGCGCCTTCACCGCCAACACCGCCGCCGACGACATCCTCGTCCGCCGGGGCGACGGCCACGTCTCCCTCTTCCCGGGCGTGGACGCCAAGGGCCTGCACGACGAAGTCCGGCTCGTGGGCAGGCTGACGCAGAAACGGCTCCCCAGCGGCGGCACCCGGCGATCGACGGGCCGCTCCTGGGCCCGCCTCCGAGCAGCCCGACCGATCGGACCAGAGCCGCGGAGGAAGTCGGCTGAGCGACCGCTTACCATGGGTGAGTCCAGCGCCGCAGTATCAGCGAGCGCCTCACCAGGTACGTCTCAGGAGCTCCGCCCGTGACCGTCGAAGCCCAGGCCGCGCCCGTCGTGTCGTACGGCCGGCTGATCCCCGTCGTCGTGCACTTCGACGACCTGGACGCGTTGGGCCTGCTCCACAACGCGCGCTATCCGGTGATGGTCGAGCGCGCCTGGTCGGCCCTGTGGCACGAGCAGGGATTCACCTTCGAAGGCGACTGGCAGGCCGCGGGGGACTTCTGCAACGCCGTCAAGGAGCTGCGGATCACCTATGAGGCCCCGGTGACCAAGCCGGGCTCGTACGCCGTCCACCTGTGGCTCGAGCGACTCGGGAACACCGGCCTCACGTACGGCTTCCGGTTCTGCTCGGCCGACGGAGCGGTGACGTACGCGCACGGCACCCGGGTCCTGGTCCGGCTCGACGCGGCGACGCTGCGCCCGGCCTCGTGGGGCGAGGAGTTCAGGACCGTGGGCCGGGAACTGCTGCGTCCGGCCGGCTGACCTCGAGCCGGTCGCGCCCGCCCGTGCGCAGCACGCCCGCGCACGCGACGAGCCCGCAGGAGAGCACCGTCACCAGGCCGAACGACACGACGAGGCTGGTCGCCTGGGCCAGTCCGCCGATCGCGCTCGGCGCCACCAGCCCCGAGGTGTACGTGATGGTCGCGACGCCGGCGATGGCCTGGCTCGGGTTCGGCCCGCTGCGGCCCGCCGCCGCGAAGCACAGGGGTACGACGACCGCGATGCCCAGGCCCGTCAGCGCGAACCCGGTCATCGCCACCGCCGGAGGGCCGGCGCTCACGATCAGCAGGCCGCCGAGGACGGCCAGGATGCCGCCCGCCCGTACCGTGCGCACCGGGCCGTACCGGTCGACCACCCTGTCACCGGCGATCCGGGCGAGGGCCATGGTGAGCGTGAAGCCCGTCGTGCACGCGGCCGCGAGCCCGGCGGAGGTGTCCAGCTGGTGCCTCAGGTACACGGCGGACCAGTCCAGACTCGCCCCCTCCGCGAACACCGCGCAGAATCCGACCGCACCGATCAGCAGCGCCGACTTCGGCGGCAGGGCGAACCGGGGTGGAGGCTCCTCGTCCTCGGCGGGCTGGAGGTCCAGCACCCAGGTGCACGCGGCCAGTCCCAGCGCGGTCAGGACGGCGGCCGTCAGCGCGTGGTGCACCCGGGCGTCCGAGCCGAGGTGCGCGGCCAGTGTGCCGGCCGCCGAGCCCAGCAGGGCGCCCGCGCTCCACATGCCGTGCAGACCGGACATGATCGACCGGCCGAGCCGGTTCTCGACCTCCACGCCGAGGGCGTTCATCGCGACGTCCGCCATGCCCGCCGAGGCGCCGTAGACGAACAGCGCCGGGCACAGGGTGAGGAGGTTCGGGGCGAGGGAGGGCAGGACCAGGGCGAGCGTCCACAGGGCGATCAGTCCGCGCAGGGCGTTGCGAGCGCCGAAGCGATGGGTGATGCGGCCCGCGAGCGGCATGGCGACGGACGCGCCGAGCGCGGGGAACGCCAGCGCCAGTCCCAGCCGGCCCGCGCTGAGCGAGGCGTGGTCCTGGATCCACGGCACCCGGGTCGCGAACGAACCGGTGACGGCACCGTGCACGGCGAACACGGCGGCCACGGCGTACCGGGCGCGCCTCACCTCGCGCTGTCCATGGACCCCTGCGGTCATCACGCTCATTCTCGGGCCCCTCCCCGGGTGTGTCCGCCCTGCCGCGGGCGTAAACTATCAGGAACCCTGCCTGATAGATAGGGAGGCCTGCTGGGCAGGGCAGGGTGCCGCCCCTCGAGCGGTCCCGTCGATCTGGGAGGATCCCGGCATGCCCGCATCCCCGAGCACTGCCCGGGCCATCAACGACCGGCTCGCCCTGCGCCTGCTGCAGCAGGAAGGCCCCTTGACGGCAGGGCGGTTGAAGCAGCTCACCGGACTGTCCCGGCCCACGGTCGCCGACCTCGTCGAACGGCTCGCCGCGGCCGGGCTGATCACGGTGGTGGGGGAGTCGGGCGAGCAGCGGCGCGGCCCGAACGCGCGACTGTACGGGATCGTCGCCGACCGCGCCCATCTCGCGGCCCTCGACGTGCGCACCGGCGGTGTCTCCGTCCTCGTCTCCGATCTGCTCGGTGGGGTGCTCGCCGAGGCGTCGGTGCCCATCGGCGGCGACACGGGCACGGGGCCCGCGGTCGAGCAGGCGGTGACGCTGGTGGAGCGTGCCGCCAAGGAGGCCGGTGCCGCTTCGCTGCACACGGTCGGGATCGGGGCGCCGGGACTGATCGACCCCGCCACCGGGGAACTGCGGGACACCACCGGGCTGCCCGCATGGCACCGCCGTCTGGTCACCGCGCTCCAGGAGCGCCTGCCCGCGCGCGTGATCGTGGAGAACGAGACCAACCTCGCCGCGCTGGCCGAGCAACGCGAGGGCGTCGCGCGTGACCGTGACACCTTTGTGCTGCTGTGGCTGGGACACGGCACCGGTGCGGCCGTGGTGCTGGACGGCGCCCTGCGTCGCGGAGCCTCGGGCGGCACCGGCGAGATCGGGTTTCTGCCGGTCCCGGGCACCCGCACGCTGCCGTCGGCGACGGACTGCGAGGGGGGCTTCCACTCCCTGGCGGGAGCGGCCGCCATCGCCGAACTGGCCGGCTGTTACGGCCTGTTGACCGAGGGCCAGGCGGACGGCCCGACCGTGGCGGCACTGGTCGGCCGGGCCGTACGGGCGGTGGAAGGGCGGGATGCCGTGGCCGGCCGGGCTGCCGGGGAAGGCCCGGCCGGCGCCGCGGGCCCGGCTGCCGCCGCAGGCCGACCGGGCGCCCCAAACGGGGACAACGCGTCCCGTTTCCTCGACACCCTGGCCGACCGTCTCGCCATCGGCGCCGCCTCCGTCACCGCGGTCCTCGACCCCGGCTGTGTCGTGCTCGGCGGCGAGGTCGGACAGGCCGGCGGGCGCATGCTCGCCGGGCGCGTCCAGGAGCGGCTCGCCCGGATGTCGCCGCTGCGGACCGAGGTGCGGGCGAGTGCGCTGGGCGGCAACGCGGTCCTGCGCGGTGCGCTGCTGACCGCGCGGGACGGCGCGCAGGACGACATCTTCGCGCCCCCGGCCCGCTGACCTCGGGTCGGCATCGGTCAGCGCGCCGTCGCCCCGCCCGCGTACCGAGCCGCCAGGTGTTCCTCGAACGTGCCCTTGCCCACCGGGTTCCCGGGGGTCAGATGGCCACCGGCGCGCAGCGCGCGGAACGCCTTGCCCGGGACCGGCACGGTCAGGGCCGGCCGTCGGCGCCCCGTCGCCCGCAGCCAGGCCCGGGCCAGGTCCGGGAACGTCCGCACCTCGGGACCGCCCATGTCCTCGACCCGCCCGGCCGGCCCGTCCACGGCCAGTTCCGCCAGCCGGTCCGCCACCTCGGACACCGCGATCGGCTGGTCGCTCACGCCCGCCGGGAGGATCAGCACCGGCAGCCTGCCCATGCCCTCGAAAACCCGCACCAGCAGATCGTGGAACTGGGTCGTCCGCAGGATCGTCCAGCCCAGCCCCGACTCCTGGATCTGCCGCTCGACGGCGTGCTTGGCCTTGTAGTAGCCGATCGGCACCGCATCCACCCCGACGATCGAGATGTACACGAGATGGGCCACGCCCGCCCGCCGCGCGGCCTCGATCAGGTGCACGGCGGCCTGCTCGTCGCCGCCGCGGGGCGTGCTCGCACAGTGCACCACCGTGTCGACGCCCGCGACCGCCGCGTCCAGACCGCTGCCACCCCGGATCAGATCGACGGCGTAGGGCTGTGCGTGACGGGCGAGAACACGCACCTCGTGGCCGCCCGTCCGCAGCCGCTCGGTGACGAGCCGGCCGAGCGTTCCGGTGCCGCCGGTCACCAGGATCGTGGTCATGTGCTTCCGTCCCTTCGCGTGAGGGCGCTCCCTCCTGGAACGCCCCTTCTCCGCTACGACCGGACGGCACCCGCCGAATGTGACAGGCTCAGCAGCGGCCGAGCTGGCGCTCCACGAACGCCAGCTTGTCCGGGTTCACCACCGACCGCAGCCGGGCCACCAGCCCGTCGCGGACCTCGATCGCGACGACCCCCACGACCCGGTCGCCGTCCCGGGCCACCAGCGCCGCCGCGCCGTTGACCTCCTCCACCGTGAGACCGACGTGCGCGAGGAAGCCCCGGAAACCGCCCGCCAGGAAGCGGAGCACCTTCTCGCGCCCCTCGATCGGCCGCCGCGCCGAGCTGACCTTGCCGCCGCCGTCGCCCCACCAGGTCACGTCCGTCGCGAGCAGCTTCTCCAGACCGGCCAGATCACCGTCCCGGGCCGCGGCCAGGAACGACTCCAGCAGCCAGGCCAGGCGCTCGGGTTCCGCCTGGAACCGCGTGTCGTCGGCGGCCAGGCGCCGCACCGCCCTGCGGTACAGCTGGCGGCAGTTGGCCTCCCCGAGGTCCAGCACCTCCGCGATCTCCCGGTGGCCGTACGCGAACGCCTCCCGCAGCACGTACACCGCACGCTCGGCCGGGGTGAGCCGCTCCAGCAGGACCAGCAGGGCGAACGACACGGCATCGCGCTGTTCGGCGGACTCCAGGGGGCCGAGCGTGCCGTCCGAGGTGACCACGGGCTCCGGCAGCCAGGGCCCGGGGTACACCTCGCGCCGGGCACGGGCCGAGGTGAGCCGGGTGAGACAGAGGTTGGTGACGACCTTGGCCAGCCATGCCCCGGGCCGTTCCACGTCCTCCCGGTCGGCCGCGCTCCAGCGCAGAAACGCGTCCTGCACCGTGTCCTCCGCCTCCTCGGCGGATCCCAGCATCCGGTAGGCGAGACCGAACAGGCGCGGACGGTGGCTCTCGAATATGTCGGCTTGCGTCGTCACGCCGACAGCCTCCCAGACGCCCCGGTGGGAGCCCGGCGGCGGGGCAAGGGCCTCCGTCACCGCCGCCGGGCCGTTCAGGGACGGCGCACCGGGCCGGGATCGCCGACCCTAAAAGGACTAGACCAGACGCGTCAATAGGTATGGACCAATTGTCAAATGCCCTTCACGGGGCCGCCGTTGCCGCGATGCGCTCCCACCGGCCGGTCGGCGGCTCCACCCCGCGGTGCGCGTGCAGTCCGCTATGTGAGCATGTGAGGCAGCCCACAGCGGTTCACCCGCATGGCCGTCCATCGGGCGTGGCACACTGAGCCTGTACCAAAAGCAGCGCACTCCGGGGTCGGTGAAAGTCCGAACCGGCGGTTACAGTCCGCGACCCGGTCGCTTCCAGCGATCGGCTGACCAGGTGAAATTCCTGGACCGACGGTTAAAGTCCGGATGGGAGGCAGTGCGCGGCGGGCGGGCATTCGTGCGCGCCGCCGTACCGGCTCGTCCAGAGGACGGGCCCTGTCCGGCGTCGCCCCGGTGTCCTCGCCCGTGTCTGCTGTCGTCATCGACAGGCCCCGGAGTCCGTGCCCTACTGAGGCAGGAGGACCCGGGAAGTGTTCACCGGAATCGTCGAAGAACTGGGTGAGGTCACCGCCGTCGAGAACCTCGGCGACTCCTCCCGCTTCCGTCTCCGTGGACCCGTCGTCACCGAGGGAGCCCGGCACGGCGACTCCATCGCCGTCAACGGCGTCTGTCTCACCGTCGTGGAGCACGAGGGCGACGAATTCACCGCCGACGTCATGGCGGAGACCCTCGAGCGCTCCAGCCTCGGCGCCCTCACGGTCGGCTCCCGGGTCAACCTCGAACGGCCCACCGCCGTCGGCGCCCGCCTGGGCGGCCACATCGTGCAGGGCCACGTGGACGGCACCGGAACGGTGCTGGAGCGCAAGCCCTCCGAGAACTGGGAGATCGTCAAGGTCTCACTGCCCGAGGACCTTTCGCGCTACGTCGTGGAGAAGGGCTCCATCACCGTCGACGGCATCAGCCTCACGGTCGTCGAGGCGGGCCCGGACTACTTCACCGTCAGCCTCATCCCCACCACTCTCGCCCTGACCACGCTCGGCCTCAAGCAGCCCGGCGACCCGGTCAACCTCGAGGTCGACGTCGTCGCCAAGTACGTCGAGCGGCTGCTGGCGAACCAGGGGGCCACCCGGTGAACTGGCTCAACTCCGAGGCGTTCGTCGTCTTCGGCCAGCACATCAAGTGGTCGGACATGATCGGCAATGTCATCGGCCTGGTCGCCCTGGCGTTCGGCTGGCGGCGCTCCATATGGAGTTGGCCCACCCAGTTCCTGTCCGGACTCATCCTCTTCGCGGCCTTCGCCACCGCCCATCTGTCCGGCAGCGCCGGCAAGCAGATCGTGGTCATGGTCGTCGCCGTCTACGGCTGGTGGCAGTGGAACCGCGGCAAGGGCCAGGCGGAGGACGGCCACATCGCCGTGCGGTTCGCCACCTGGCGCGAGCGCGGCGTGCTGGCCGGCGCCGCGGCCGCGGGCACGCTCGCCGTGGCGGGCCTGTTCACCGCCTTCCCGTCGCTGTCCTGGGACCCCTGGCCCGACGCCTACATCTTCGTCGGCACCATCGTCGCCATGTACGCCCAGGCGCGCGGCATGGTCGAGTTCTGGATCGCCTGGCTGCTGGTGGACGCCGTCGGCGTCCCGCTCAACTTCGCCAACGGATTCGCCTTCTCCGGATTCGTCTACGTCATCTACGGCGCGCTCGTCCTGTGGGGCATGCGCGACTGGTGGCTGCGCTCCCGCAGGGCCGCGCGGCCCGTACTGGAAGGAGCCCACGCATGACCACCGCGCCGGTCCTGTACAGCATGGACGACGTCGAGGACTTCGCGCTCGACCCGGTCGAGCAGGCCATCGCCGACATCGCGGCCGGCCGCCCGGTCGTGGTCGTCGACGACGAGGACCGCGAGAACGAGGGCGATCTCGTCATCGCCGCCGAGAAGGCCACCCCCGAGATCGTCGCCTTCATGATGAGCGAGTGCCGCGGCCTGATCTGCGCCCCCATGGAGGGCGCGGAACTCGACCGCCTCCAGCTCCCCCAGATGGTCGACCACAACACCGAGTCGATGCGCACCGCGTTCACCGTGTCCGTCGACGCGAGCGGCGCCCACGGCGTGACCACCGGTATCTCCGCCTCCGACCGTGCCACCACCCTGCGGCTGCTCGCCGGCGGCGAGGCGGGCCCCGGCGACTTCGTCCGCCCCGGCCATGTCTTCCCGCTGCGCGCCAAGCCCGGCGGCGTCCTCGTCCGCAACGGCCACACCGAGGCCGCCGTCGACCTCGCACGGCTCGCGGGGCTGCGCCCGGCCGGCGCGATCGTGGAGATCGCCGGCGAGGACGGCCACATGCTGCGCCTGCCGGAACTGATCCCGTTCGCCCGCAGGCACGGCCTGACGATCATCTCGATCGAGGACCTGATCGCCTACCGCCGTACCTCCGAGCCCACCGTCCGCCGCGAGGCCCAGGTCCACCTGCCGACGGCCTTCGGCACCTTCACGGCGTACGGCTACCGGTCGACCGTCGACGGCGTCGAGCACGTCGCCCTCGTCCACGGTGAGATCGGCGACGGCGAGGACGTCCTGGTCCGTATGCACTCGGAGTGCCTCACCGGCGATGTCTTCCACTCCCTGCGCTGCGACTGCGGCCCCCAGCTGGAGGCATCCCTGGAGCGCATCCAGGCCGAGGGCCGGGGCGTGGTGGTCTATCTGCGCGGCCACGAGGGACGCGGCATCGGGCTGCTGTCCAAGCTGCGCGCCTACGAACTCCAGGAACGCGGCCGCGACACCCTGGACGCCAACCTGGAGCTGGGCCTGCCCGCCGACGCCCGTGACTACGCCGCCGGCGCCCAGATCCTGGAGGACCTCGGCGTCCGCAGCCTGCGTCTGATGACCAACAACCCCGACAAGACCGAGGCGTTGGTCCGCCACGGCCTCAAGGTCACCGAGCGGGAGCCGATGCCCGTACAGGCGGGCGAACACAACCTCCGTTACCTGCGCACCAAGCGGGACCGGATGGGGCACGACCTGCCGGGGCTGGACACGACCGCCGTGTCCGCCTGCGGCAACCAGTAAGAGAGCACGGAGGAGAGACGTGAGCGGCAAGGGTGCACCGGAGCTGTCCGTACGCAACGCGAGCGACCTGCGGGTCGCCGTCATCGCGGCACAGTGGCACGACAAGGTGATGGACGGTCTGGTCGAGGGCGCCCTGCGCGCCCTGCGAGAGCTGGGGATCGACGAGCCGACACTGCTGCGGGTTCCCGGGAGCTTCGAGCTGCCGGTGGCCGCCAAGGTGCTCGCGGGCCGCGGCTACGACGCCATCGTCGCCCTCGGGGTCGTCATCCGAGGCGGAACCCCTCACTTCGACTATGTGTGCCAGGGCGTCACCCAGGGCCTCACCCAGGTGTCGGTCGAGACCGGCGTACCCGTCGGCTTCGGCGTGCTGACCTGTGACACCGAGGAACAGGCGCTGGACCGCGCCGGCCTGGAGGGCTCCAGCGAGGACAAGGGCCACGAAGCCGTCACGGCGGCGGTGGCGACCGCGGCGACGCTGCGCTCGGTATCCGAGCCCTGGCACTGAGGCAGCGCCCGGAGCGCTAGGGTTAGCACCACCATGTCCAAGAAGACGTTCGAGGAGCTCTTCACCGAGCTCCAGCACAAGGCCGCCCACGGCGATCCCGCCACCTCCCGCACCGCCGAACTGGTGGGCAAGGGGGTCCATGCCATCGGCAAGAAGATCGTCGAGGAGGCCGCCGAGGTCTGGATGGCCGCCGAGTACGAGGGCAAGGAGGCGGCCGCCGAGGAGATCTCGCAGTTGCTGTACCACGTCCAGGTGATGATGGTGGCGCGGGGAGTCTCCCTGAACGACGTCTACGCCCACCTCTGAGCCAGCCCCCACACAGTTCCGTACGAACGAGCAAAGGAAGCCGACCTCATGCTGCGCATCGCCGTCCCCAACAAGGGTTCACTGTCCGGCCCTGCGGCGGAGATGCTGCATGAGGCCGGCTACCAGCAGCGGCGGGAGTCCAAGGAGCTCAGGATCGTCGACCCGGAGAACGAGGTCGAGTTCTTCTACCTCCGCCCCCGCGACATCGCGATCTACGTCTCCTCCGGCCGCCTCGACATCGGCATCACCGGGCGGGACCTGCTCATCGACTCCGGCGCCAACGCCGAGGAGATCCTTCCGCTCGGCTTCGCCCGCTCGACCTTCCGCTTCGCCACCAAGCCCGGCACCGCGAGGAGCGTCGAGGACCTCACGGGCATGACGGTCGCCACCTCCTACGAGGGCATCGTCGCCAAGCACCTCGCGGACAAGGGCATCGACGCCTCCGTCGTGCACCTGGACGGCGCCGTCGAGACCGCCATCGAACTCGGTGTCGCCGAGGTCATCGCGGACGTCGTCGAGACCGGCACCTCGCTGCGCAACGCGGGCCTGGAGGTCATCGGCGAGCCCATCATGAAGTCCGAGGCGATCGTCGTCCGCCGCACCGGCGCCGACGCCGGGGAGCCCAAGGTCCAGCAGTTCCTGCGCCGCCTCCAGGGCGTACTGGTGGCCCGGACGTACGTGATGATGGACTACGACTGCCGTGTCGAGCAGCTCGAGAAGGCCGTCGCCCTCACCCCGGGCCTGGAGTCCCCCACCGTCTCCCCGCTGCACAACGAGGGCTGGGTCGCCGTCCGCGCCATGGTCCCGGCCAAGGAGGCCCAGCGGATCATGGACGACCTGTATGCCATCGGCGCCCGGGCCATCCTGACCACGGCGATCCACGCCTGCCGTCTGTGAGGGATCGCACACCGATGCCGGACCTGCCCGCCCTCCCCGTGACCTTCAGGCCCGCCCGCACCCGAGTGGTGCTGGTCACCGCGGGGATCGCCATATTCGCCGTGATCACCACGGTCGGCCTGCTGCTGGAGCCGCTCACCGCCGGCGAACGGCTCAGCTTCATCGTCACGGCGACCCTTCTGTGCGGAGTGCTGCTGCTGCTCTCCCGGCCCAAGGTCGTCGCCGACGAGTCCGGGGTCACCGTCGTCAATATTGCCAGCTCACGCCGCCTCGAGTGGGCGGAGATCCTGCGGGTCAACCTGCGTCCGGGTGATCCCTGGGTGTTCCTCGATCTGAGCGACGGCACCAGCCTGCCCGCCCTCGGCATCCAGCCGGGCATCGCCAGACAGCGGGCGATCCAGGACGCGCGCACGCTGCGCGCGCTCGCCGAGGCCCGCTCCACGGCCGATCCCGAGCGACATCGGGGCTGACTTCGGGGCGCCCGCCCTGACGCGCAAGACGGAATCTTGATTAATCTGGTGTGCAGAGGCGTTTCCGTTGCGCCTTCGCCCCTGAGGTTCCGCCCGGTGCTCAGGGGTTCCTGCTACCCGAGGAGTGACTCCCTCCGGCGATGGACGGATCGTCCTGTAGTACCTGCGCCGCCCCCTGCCGACATAGCGCGGACCGTACCCCCGAGGTCCGCGCCGACGCGGAGGCGGCGGCATCATGACCATCACCCTGCTGCTCCTCGGAGCGGCCTTCCTGCTCATCCTGGCCAACGGATTCTTCGTCGCGGCCGAATTCGGACTGGTCACGGTCGAACGGCCCGACGCCGAGAAGGCCGCGGCCGACGGCGACCGACGGGCCGGTACGGTCGTCGAGTCGCTCAAGGAGCTGTCCTTCCAGCTCTCCGGAACCCAGCTCGGTATCACCATCACCTCGCTCGTCGTGGGCATGCTCGCCGAACCGGCGCTCAGCCGGGTGCTGCGCGGCCCCGTCGGCCTGACCGGCATCCCCGAGGGCGCGGCGGACGGCATCGCCGTCGTCGTCGCCATGCTGCTGGCGTCCGCCGCCCAGATGGTGATCGGCGAGCTCGTACCCAAGAACTGGGCGGTCTCCCGGCCGCTCCAGGTCGCACGCTTCGTCGCGGGCCCGCAGCACCTGTTCTCCCGGCTGTTCCGGCCCGTCATCGCGGCCCTCAACGCGGTCGCCAACCGGCTGGTGCGCGCGCTCGGTGTCGAGCCCGCCGAGGAGCTGGCCTCCGCGCGCACACCCGGGGAGCTGGTGTCCCTGGCCCGGCACTCGGCGCGGGCCGGGGCGCTGGAACAGGACACGGCCGATCTGTTCGTCCGCACGCTCTCGCTGGGCGAGCTGACCGCGCAGCACGTGATGACCCCGCGGGTCAAGGTCAGCGCACTGCAGTCGTCCGCCACGGCGGAGGATGTGGTCAATCTGACCCGGGCCACCGGCCTGTCCCGCTTCCCCGTCTACCGAGAGAAGATCGACGAGGTCGTCGGCATGGCGCACCTCAAGGACGCGCTCGCGGTGCCGGTACACGAACGGCTGCGCACACCCGTGGTCCGCATCGCCCAGACGCCGCTGCTCGTGCCCGAGACACTGCCCGTGCAGCCCCTCCTGGAGCTGCTGCGCAGCCAGCAGCCCATCGCGGTCGTCGTCGACGAGTACGGCGGCACTGCGGGTGTCGTCACCCTCGAGGACATCGTCGAGGAACTCGTCGGCGAGGTACGCGACGAGCACGACCAACACGACCTGCCCGAACTGGCCGTCGCGCCGCCCGAGGACGGGCGCCCCGCCTGGGAGGCCGACGGCAGCTGCCGGGTGGACACCCTCAAGCGGATAGGACTGGAAGTCCCCGAGGGGCCGTACGAGACGGTCGCGGGACTCGTCGCCGATCTGCTCGGGCGGATCCCGGCGCCCGGGGACCGGGCCGAACTGCCCGGATGGCGGCTCACGGTGCGCCAGGTGGGGCACTACCGCGCCGAGCGGGTCAGACTGGTCAGGCTCGCGGACGTCCCCGCGCCGGCCGCGGAGGCGGTGCGATGAGCCTGCTCCAACTCGTGTTCGCGGCGCTGCTGGTGCTGGCGAACGGGTTCTTCGTCGGCGCCGAGTTCGCGCTCGTGTCGGTGCGGCGCAGCCAGATCGAGCCGCTCGGGACCGCACGGGCCCGGCAGGTGCTCTACGGCCTCGAGCGGCTTCCGCAGATGATGGCCGCGGCCCAGTTCGGCATCACCGTCTGCTCACTGACGCTGGGCGCGGTCGCCGAGCCGACGATGGCACATCTGCTTGAACCGGTGTTCGAGGCGGCACATCTCCCGGACGGGATGGTCCATCCGCTCGGGTATGTGATCGCGCTCGCCGCCGTCGTCTTCTTCCACCTGGTGATCGGCGAGATGGTGCCGAAGAACCTGGCGATGGCGGCGCCGGAGAAGGCCGCGCTGTGGCTGAGCCCGGGGCTGGTGGCGTTCGCGCGCCTGTGCCGGCCGGTGACGGTCGCGCTGAGCGCCTGCGCCCGGGTGATCCTCACGCTTTTCCGGGTGGAGCCGAAGGACGAGGTCGAGGCCGTCTTCACCAGCGAGCAGCTCAACCAGCTGGTGGAGGACTCCGGCCAGGCGGGACTGCTCGACCCCGAGGAGCAGGAGCGCCTGGAGGATGCGCTGGAGCTGGGCTCACGCCCGGTGACCGATGTGCTCCTCGATCCGGCCCTGCTGGTCACCGTGGAGCCCACGGTGACCCCCGGACAGGTGGTGGCGCTCACCGCGCGCACCGGGTACTCCCGTTTCCCGGTGGTCGCACAGAACGGCGGCTTCATGGGGTACCTCCACGTCAAGGACGTCCTCGACCTGGAGGACTCCGAGCGGGCGGTGCCGCAGCGGCTCTGGCGCCCGATGACCACGCTCGCCGCGGAGCTGCCGCTCGACGACGCCCTCACGGTGATGCGCCGGGCCGCCACCCACCTTGCCCAGGTGGCCGACGGATCCGGCCGGGTGCTCGGCCTGGTCGCCCTGGAGGATGTGCTGGAACTGCTGGTGGGCGAGGTCAGGGACCCGGCCCACCGCGAGGTCCCGCCCCAGCCGCGCATGCCGGAGGAGAGGGAAGCGGTGCCGAGCTGACCGAAGAGGGGTTCCACCCGCGCCCCCGCGGGCGCGGGTGGAACGCCCGATCAAGGTCAGAGGCCCGAGGGATCCTGAGGCCCCCGGCCCGACAGGACCTCGCCGTAAGCCTGCATCAGGTCCGGCAGCCGCAAAGTCGACAAATCGTCTCGGTTCGGTGTCCCCGGATACCCGATCAGCCGCAGATCCCGGTACGCACAGCTCTTCTCGTACAGCGTCCGCAGGAACCGCCCGTTGCCGAGCTCGTCGATCCACCCCTGGTCCACCACATGACCGGCGATGGAGCGCAGCTCCTCGAGTGCCTCCTCGTCCCAGACGTCGCCGTTCTCGGCGGCCAGGACCTCGCCGATCGCCGTCAGCTCCAGGGGGCGGTACGAGGGGAAGTCGACCCGTGTCGTGAAGCGGGAGGACAGGCCGGGATTGGCGGCCAGGAGGCGGTCCATGCCCTCGGGGTAGCCGGCGAGGATCACCACCAGGTGATCGCGGTTGTCCTCGGCGCGCTTCAGCAGCACCTGCAGGGCCTCGTCGCCGTACGCGTCGCCCTTGCCGTAGCCCGAGTTGGACAGCGAGTACGCCTCGTCCACGAACAGTACGCCGCCGATCGCCGAGTCGATCAGTTCATTGGCCTTCACCGCGGTCTGGCCCAGGTACTCGCCGACCAGGTCCGCCCGCTGGGCCTCCACGAGGTGGTCGCCGCCGAGCAGGCCGAGCGCGTAGAAGACCCGGCCCAGGATGCGCGCCACCGTGGTCTTGCCGGTGCCCGACGGACCCGAGAAGACGAAGTGGCGTTTGGGGGGCTGCACGGGTAAGCCCTGGCCGGCCCGTAGCCGCGCCATGTTCAACTGCGCCGACAGGGCCTTGACCTGGCGCTTGACCGGCTCCAGGCCGACCATCCGCTCCAGCTCGGCCAGTGCCTCCTCCAGCAGCGCCGGATCGGTCGGGCCCGTCGGCAGCGGCGGCGCGGGGACCGTGGCCTTCTCCCGTACGAGATCGCTCTGCGCCGGCAGCGGGCCCGTGGGCGGGAGGTCCGGTTCGGACAGCTTCACTTCCCGGCTCTCGGTGCCGAAGAGCGGATCGAGACCGTCCGGCCCATCCAGCAGGTCGCCGCCCCCGCCGAGGGCCACCGCGGTGAGGTCGGCCGACTCGTCGTAGCCGTCGCCCTCGGCGATCGCGGCGAGCCGCGCGGAGGTGTCCATGAACGCGGGGTCGATCCGGTGGACCGCCCGGTACAGGGGCAGGGCGGCCGCCGAACGCCCCGTGCCCTCGTGGGCCCGGGCCAGCCAGTACCGCAGCTCCTTGCGCTGCGGCTGCTCGCTGCGGCAGCGCATCAGCGCGGCGGACAGCAGCGGCTCGGCCTGTCCGTACATCTCCAGGCGGACCCGGGCCATCCCGCCGAACAGTCCGGCCTCGATGCCCAGCATGGGGTCGTCGATCAGCGGATCGGTGTGCCGGACGAGCTGCTCCCAGTCCTTGACGAGGTAGGCACGACAGGCGTGCAGAAAGCGGACCTGGGGGTCGGTGTCGACGGGCGGCAGCCCCGCGAGCGCCCGGTCCAGCTCGGGGACGTGGCGGCCGTCCAGCCAGTGCGAGGCGTGCGCGAGCAGCAGGTCTCGCGGGCTCTCCAGCACCGGCTGCACCCACCAGCCCAGCCAGTACCAGGAGTTCAGGGTCCGCCGATGCCGTGCGCGCTGCTCCCCGAAGCGGTCGCGGTGGCGGAACATCCGCAGCAGCGCGGTCGTGGTGTCGACGCGCAGCGCGTGCAGCCCGAGCCAGCCGTCGGCCATTCCGGGGTCCATCCGGACCGCCGCGCGGAACTCCTCCTCCGCCTGCGGATAGGCGCCCATGGTGTAGGCGTCGACGCCTCGCAGCCAGGCGAGGTCGGCCGGGGCCTCGGGGCCCCGCGTGCCGAAATCCATCACGTCCCCCACATACCGTGCCCCCGTGGTTCACCGCCGGGCCCGTGCCCGCCGGCCGCCTTGCTGGAACTGCTGTGCCGCGGACCGGAGTTGGACCGCCGCGCGAGGCAGCGGTCCGAAGGTCGCACCGAGAGGCATCGTACCTGCGGGGGAGTGGCGCACCGAAGGGTGCCGCACGAGCCGTTCGACGAGGTGGGGCGGACGGGGCGCCACGCGCATGGTGACCGAGCGTGAACGGATCACGCCTCGCGACGGCGGAGAGAGGGGGTTCGAGGCAGAACGAAGCCCCCGATCACGGGGGAACAACCGGGGGCCTCGCGTTTCTGGGGGCGGCTTCGAAACCGCACATTGAGAACGTAAGTCCTGTCCCGCCCCCGGGTCAAGCCGACGTGGTGCAGTCAAAGAAGTTCGCCCGCAAGGGTCTTCACAAGTTCAGCACAACGACGCGGTTCCGTCACTGAGGGTGATCTACTGGTCCGGATCAGGGGACACGGCGGGCCCTCGCAGCACCTGATAACCCATCGGCCCCTGTTGCACCAGGAGATCGGCGAACGGTCGCGAGGGGTCCTCGGCGAAATGCCGCCGCTCCGCCGGGACCCATCCCGCCCAGAACGCACTCTGCCCCTCGCCGTCCCGGGACCGCCCGCGCTCCCAGGCCTCCTCGCGCGGTGTCTCCATCCACAGCAGCCCTGCCAGGTGGGGGCGCAGTGCGCGGCGTCCGGCGCCGACCCCCTCGACGAGGACCACCTCGGCGGGCGGCAGCGAGCGGGTGGAGCCGAAGCTCCGCGTGTGCCACTCGTAGGGCCGGTAGCGGGCGGTCTCGCCCCGGCCCAGTGGCGTGATCACCTCGCGCAGCAGCCGGTCCGTCCAGGTGAACAGCTCCTCGTGGGTGGCGATGTCGTCGAGGTGCAGCACCGGCGCGCCACCGAGCGCGGCCGCCAACTGTCCGGTGAACGTGGACTTCCCGGAGCCGGCGTGCCCGTCGACACCGATGAGGCGGACGGGGCCGCAGGACGGCGGCAGCCGCAGCAGACGGGAGGCGAGCGTGTGAATGGCGATTCCTGGACGTGAAGGGGTGCGGGCTTTTTCCGGATGAGCATTTTACGTGAGCGCACAGGGGGCGGGTCCGGAATGTGGTGCCACATTGAACTGTTCACGGCTCAATCATCAGTGCTGTCCAGGAGGCGGGAAGCGGCATTCCGGTTGTGCCGCATGGTGAGTAAGGTGCTGGTGCGCAACCGCCGGTGTCGTACGGGGACGGACAGGGGAGCATGGCCGCGGGGTTATTCGCAGGGCAGTATGTGTGGCATCCGGCGGCCGACGACCGTGAACTGGCGAGCGTATGCGTGGAAGTGCGGGCCGGCCGCTATCTGGGCGCCCACGAACTGCTCGCCGAGACCCGCGACGACCTCGGGCTGCGCGCCCACCGCTCCCTGGTCCTCGCCTCGGAGGCCGCCGACTCCGACCTGGCCGAGCGCTGGCTCGCCGAGGAGCCCGGCCCCGAGGCCTCGCTGCTGTGGGCGCGCGTCGCCGTCCTGCGGGCGCTGCGCGCCGCGGACGCCCGCGACGAGCGGGCCCGCCCCCTGGAGCGCATCGCGCTGAATGCGTGCGCCCGTGCCACCGTCATGGCGCCGCGCGACCCCACTCCCTGGGTGGCCAGGCTGGCGCTCACGCGTCTGCACGAGATCCGCGAACCCGCACCGCAGGGGCTGCTCACCGCGCCGCCGGGTCCCTGGCAGCTGTTCTCGCACATCCTGCGGCTCGACCCCTTCCACCGCGAGGGCCACCACCGATTCCTCGCCTACTTCTTCAGCCGTCACCGCGGCTCGGCGAACGCCGCCTGGGACGTCGCCGCCTTTCTCAGCCAGCGGGCACCCGTCACCTCGCCCCTGCGGCTGCTGCCGCTGGTCGCGCTCGTGGAGAGCTACAACCCGGCGCAGTCGCTCGCCGACCGCGTCTGGGAACAACCCCAGTGGCGCTCCGCCGCGCTCGCGATCTACCAGAACTGGCTGCCGGAGGTCTCCGGTTACCGCTTCACGCCGGTGCTTGACCTCGCCTACCTCGCGCACGCGCTGGTCATGGCCCAGTGTGCGTTCGAGGCGCGCGCCGTCCTGGTGGCCATGGGGCCCTATGCCTCCCGTATGCCGTGGAGCGTGTTCGGCGACCCCGAGGAACAGCTCTCGAGAGCCCGCCGCGCCTGCGGACTGCCCGTGCCGGGAGCTGCCTGACCCCGTCTCTCCACCCGACCCTCAACCCCCACACAGAAAGGTCCGGTTGTGTCAGAACGGATGTCGATGCCCCGTACGAGACGGCGTGCCGGCCGGGACCCCGTCGCGATCGACGACGACGCCACCCTGCACGCGATGGGATATCCGCGGAAACTCACCCGGAGGTTTCAGGCCTTCGACAATTTCGCCATATCCTTCACCATCATCAACATTATCTCCGGAATTTTCTCGTCGTTCGGCTTCGGAATGAACGCGGGTGGCCCGCGTGTTCTCGTCTTCGGCTGGATCGGCGTCTCCGTCATGGTGCTTTTCGTCGGTGCCGCGATGGCGGAGGTCGCTTCCGCCTATCCGACGAGCGGAGCCCTGTATTTCTCCGCGGGAAAGCTCGCCCGACGGCATAAGGGCGCCTGGTCCTGGTTCACCGGCTGGCTCAACTTCGTGGGCCAGGTGGGCGGCACCGCGGCCACCGGATACGCGGCCGCCACGTTCGTCCAGGCGTTCCTCGCCCTGCAGTGGACCTCCTACCGGCCGACCGCGCACCAGACCGTGCTGATCACCGCGCTGATCATCGTGCTCCAGGGGCTGGCCAACACCTACACCGTGCGTCTCGTCGCCGTCCTCAACCGGATCTCCGTGTGGTGGCTGCTGATCGGGCTCGTGGTGATCGTGGGCGCACTGGTCGTCGGCCCGGACGAGCACCGGTCGGCGTCCTTCGTGACGCATTTCGTGAACAACACCGGTTTCACCAGCGGGCTCTACGGAGGCATGCTCGGCCTGCTCGTCACCAGCTGGACCTTCACCGGCTTCGACGGCAGCTTCCACATGTCCGAGGAAACGGTCCGGGCGACGGTGAACGCGCCCCGGGGTATCACCCGCGCCATCGCCTGGTCGGCGGCCACCGGACTCGTTCTCATGCTGGCCCTGGTGTACAGCATCGGCGACTACACCAAGGTGGCCGGCTCCGCGGCGCCGCCCGTGCAGATCCTCATCGACGGGCTGGGCACGGGTGGGGCGAAGGCACTGCTGCTGATCGTCATCGGCGCCATGCTGTTCTGTGGCCTGGCCAACCTGACCAGCAACACGCGGCAGATCTTCGCCTTCTCCCGGGACGGCGCGATGCCGGGTTCCCGCTGGTGGCACTCGGTCTCGCCGCGCACCCGTACGCCGGTCAAGGCGGTATGGCTCGCGGTCGTCTGCTCGCTCGCCCTGGTGCTGCCCGGCTGGTGGTCCCACACCGCCTTCACCGCGATCGTCAGCGTCAACGTAGTGGGCCTCTTCCTCGCCTACGCCGTGCCGATCTTCCTGCGGCTCCGGCTCGGCGCCGACTTCAGCCCCGGTCCCTGGCACCTCGGACGCTGGAGCCGGCCCATCGGGGTGGTCGCCGTCATCTGGGTCCTGCTCAGCAGCGCGCTGTTCATGCTGCCCCAGGCGTCGCCGATCACCGTCGACTCCTTCAACTACGCACCGATCGCCCTGGCCGTGGTGCTGGTCGTGGCCACGGTGTGGTGGTTCGCCACCGCGCGCCGCCGCTTCCAGGGGCCGGTCAGCTACGGCCGCCCGGACGAGGTGGCGGCGATGGACCTCGTCTGAGGGGCCACCGTGCCCGCCGCCGCGTCCTCGCCGGGCGCGGCGGCCCCCGGGTCCTGCCAGTGGTCGGGACCAATAGTGGTGGACACGCCGACGGCCCAAGCGGTGGCGGACTCCCCGGACGACCGCCATAGTTGGCGCAGACCGTGCGTCCGAACACCGCTTCAGGGACATCTGGGGGTCACCCACCGATGAGCAGAGCTTCCGAGCCGTCCCGCAGAACCGTCCTGGCCGCGGCGGTCGCCGCGGCCACGGCGACCGGGGCGGTCGCGGGCCCGGCGGCCGCGGCCACCCCGGCCGCCGGACCGGCGCAGGAATCCCCGCGTACCGTGGACTACCGCGCCTGGACCTCGTACTCCGACTGGCTCGGCGGCAGCGGCCAGGGTGTCCGGGCCCTCGCCGGCGCACGCCCCGCAGTGGCCATCGGCACCCCGGCCGGCCGTACCGACTACACCGACCCGCACACCGGGAAGACCGCGAGCTGGGAGTACGCCACCTGGACCTCCCCCGTGCACCGGCTGTCCGTCCCGTCCACCGAGGCCATCGCCTCCTGGAACGCGCACACCCCGGCGGGCACCTGGCTGCAGGTCGAGCTGCAGGGCACCTACTCCGACGGCACGGACACCCCCTGGTACGTGATGGGCCGCTGGGCGGCCGGAGACCGGGACATCCGGCGGACCTCCGTCGACGGCCAGACCGACGGCAAGAGCACTGTCTCGACCGACACCTGCGCCCTCGCCGACGCCGCCTCGGGCCTGCGCCTGGTGTCGTACCGGCTGCGCCTGACCCTCTACCGCACTCCTGGCAGCCGGCTCACCCCGACCGTGTGGCGGCTGGGCGCCATGGGCTCCGACATCCCGGACCGCTTCACCGTCCCCGCCTCCGCCCCGGGACTCGTCCGGGAGCTGACCGTCCCGCGCTACTCGCAGGAGATCCACAAGGGCCAGTACCCCGAGTACGACAACGGCGGCGAGGCGTGGTGCAGCCCCACCTCCTCGCAGATGATCATCGAGTACTGGGGGCGGCGGCTCACCCCCGGGCAGCTGTCCTGGGTCGACCCCTCGTACGCCGATCCCCAGGTCTGCCACGCGGCCCGCTCCACCTACGACTACCAGTACCAGGGCTGCGGCAACTGGCCCTTCAACGCGGCCTACGCGGCCACGTTCGAGGACCTCCAGGGCGTCGTCACCCGGCTCTCCTCGCTCACCGACCTGGAGCGGCTGATCGCGGCGGGGATCCCCGCCATCACGTCCCAGTCGTTCCTCGAGAAGGAGCTGACCGGGGCCGGGTACGGCACCTCCGGCCATCTGATGACCGTGATCGGTTTCACCGCCGGGGGCGACGTGATCGCCAACGACCCGGCCTCGCCCGACGACGATGCGGTGCGGCGGGTCTACAAGCGGCGGGAATTCGAGAACATCTGGCTCAGGACCAAGCGGTACAACGCGTCCGGCAAGGTCGTCTCCGGCAGCGGAGGGGTGTGCTACCTGTACTTCCCGGCGCACCCGACGGCCCCGCAGCGTACGGCGCTCGCGGCGGTGGGTGTGCGCTGACCGGTCTCGCGGTGATCTCGGGCCCCGGGAGGCCGGGGGCCTCGCCGTGTGACCAAGCTCTCCGCCGCGCCGGCGCCTGCGGGTGGCAAGGTGGACACATCGGGGGGAGTCCACCGCACGGCCCAAGACCAGCGAGCTGCCATGACCTCCGCATCCGCCACCGCCGCCCGACTCCGCGCCCGCACGGGCGGCCCCAGAGACGACGGCCCGAAGATCGTCGAGCACATAGCGGGCTGGGTCCTCGTGGTGGTTCTCGCGATGCTCGTCACGCAGCTCGGTCTGCTGTGACGCGGGCACTCCGTTATTCCTGAACCGGAGCGCGCTTTCCGAACGGCCTTCCACGAGGTCGATCAGGCTCGAACGTGCCACGCGAGTCGTTCTGCAATACTGCGGATGTCCCCGCTGGCAGTTGGAGGCTTGGGTCGAAATTGAATAACAGTCAACAGCGAGGGGCCGCGCGCCCTCGGGCGCGCGGCACCGATCGCTCTCTGGCGCGCCGCGCCGAACTGATCGCCATCGGGCGGAAGTTATTCTCCGACACCTCGTACGACGCGTTGTCCATGGACGACATCGCACGCCATGCCCATGTGGCCAAAGGGCTGATCTATTACTACTTCAAATCGAAGCGCGGCTATTACCTGGCCATTGTCGAGGATTCGGTGGCCCATCTGGTGACCCTGGCGGCCGGCGGCCTGGAACTGCCCCCGGTGGAGCGGGTGCACCGCACCGTCGACAGCTATCTGCGGTATGCCGAGAACAACCAGGCGGCCTATCGCACCATCGTGAGCGGCGGGGTGGGCTTCGACGCCCAGGTGCACGCCATCCGGGACGGGGTGCGCGAGGCAATCGTCACCACCATCGCCGAAGGGGCGTACGGCCGACGTGAGATCGCCCCGCTGGTGCGCATGGGCCTGCTCGGCTGGGTGTGCAGCGTGGAGGCCGCGACCCTCGACTGGATCGACCGGCCCGAGCTGTCCCGCGACACCATGCGCGAACTGCTCGTGAAGACCCTCGGTGGCACCCTGCGCGCCATCGAGGAGCTGGAACCCGCCTACGCGGCCCCGCCGCCCGCTCGCCGGGACATCTGACGGCACACCGGGGCGGGAGCCGCCGCGACTCCCGCCCGGTGCCCTGCCCACGTGGCCGGCGACATGTTGCGTCAGCTGATCGCCTTGATCAGCTCTCCGCTCGCGGTGTCGCCGCTCAGCTCCCAGAAGAAGGTGCCGCCCAGACCCTGCCGGTTCTTGTAGGCCATCTTGGCCGTGATGGTCGACGGGGTGTCGTAACTCCACCAGTTGCTGCCGCACTTGGCGTACGCGGTGCCGCCCACCGTGCCGGTCGCCGGGCATGTGGTCTTGAGCACCTTGTAGTCGTCGATGCCCTGCTCGTACGTGCCCGCCGCCGGCCCGGTGGCCGTTCCGCCGGGCGCCGCCTGGGTGACACCGGTCCAGCCGCGCCCGTAGAAACCGATGCCGAGCAGCAGCTTCGAGGCCGGGATGCCGAGCCCCTTGAGCTTGGCGATGGTGGCGGACGTGTGGAAGCCGGCCTTCGGGATGCCGGGATAGGAGGTCAGCGGCGAGTGCGGGGCCGTGGGGCCGGCCGAGTCCCAGGCGCCGAAGTAGTCGTACGTCATGGGGTCGTACCAGTCGACGTACGGCGCCGCTCCCGCGTAGTCCGCCGCGTCGATCTTGCCGCCGTTCGTGGCGTCGGCGGTGATAGCCGCCGTGACCAGCGAGCCGGAGCCGAACTTCGACCGCAGCGCCGCCATCAGGTTTCTGAACGCCGCCCGGCCGCTGGTGTCGCAGGTGTTGCCGCAGGCGTTCGGGTACTCCCAGTCGATGTCGATGCCGTCGAAGACGTGCGCCCATTTGGAGTTCTTCACCAGGTCGTAGCAGGACTGGGCGAACGCCGCGGGGTTCTTCGCGGCCTCGCCGAAGCCGCTGGACCAGGTCCAGCCGCCGAACGACCAGAGGATCTTGAGGTTCGGGTGCTTCTTCTTCAGCTTCAGCAACTGGTTGAAGTTGCCCCGCAACGGCTGGTCCCAGGTGTCGGCGACGCCGTCCACCGACTCGGCCGCGGTGTAGGCGCGGTCGGTGGCGGCGTAGGAGTCGCCCATGGCGCACCTGCCGCCGGTGACGTTGCCGAAGGCGTAGTCGAGGTGAGTGAGCTTCGCCGCCGACCCGGAGGTCTCGATGTTCCTGACGAAGTACTTGCGGTCGTAGGTGCCCCATTCGGTGAAGTAGCCGACGACCTTGGAGCCGGCCGTGACGGCCGCGGTCTGCTGGGCGGGCCGCGCCTCGGTGGCGGTCGCGGTGCCCGCGTCCGCGAGCAGTCCGGCCGCGAGGACGGCGCTGCACGCGGCGGACAGGAGCGCCCGCAGGGGGAGGGCGCGGGAGCGGTGCGAGGTGAGCATCGTGTCTCCTCCGTGGGGGAGAGGGGAACGCGCGCTGACTGAACGCGTGCCGATTGGCATGAACGCGGTGAAGCGATCGGTCCGACACGGTAGGAGGACTAGACCAGTGAGTCAATGGTTCGGACCAATTCCGGACCGCGGATTTTCTCTGGAGCAAACGCTCGTTAACTGGTGACTACATGCCTCCGATCGGGCATACTCCAAGCGCCACAACCGCTGGTCAGCCGCCCTCCGCAACCCGGAGCGGCGAGCATCGGCCAGGCCCAGTGAGACCCGGCGGAGCTGCCCCACCCAAGGCGCGCATCCGTCGATGTTCCCGAAAAGGGAGGAGAGCGTCGCCATGCCCGACCGCGCCCCGCAGCCGGTGGACCGTCAACTGCCCACGGACGAGGCCCGGGATCTGATCTCGCTCGTCCGTGACATCGCGCAGCGTGAGATCGCACCGAAGGCGGCGGAGGAGGAGTACGCCGGACACTTCCCGCGCGAGGTCTTCCGCCTGCTCTCCGCATCCGGACTTCTCGGGCTGCCCTACGCCTCCGAGTACGGCGGCGGTGACCAGCCGTACGAGGTCTACCTCCAGGTCCTCGAGGAGCTGGCCGCGGCCCGCCTCACCGTGGGTCTCGGCGTCAGCGTCCACACCCTCGCCTGCCACGCCCTCGCGCACTACGGCACCAAGGAGCAGCAGGCCGAGCATCTGCCGGGCATGCTCGGCGGCGGTCTGCTGGGCGCCTACTGCCTCTCCGAGGCGTCCTCCGGATCGGATGCGGCCTCATTGCGCACGAGGGCCCGCCGTGACGGCGACGACTGGGTGATCAGCGGCACCAAGGCGTGGATCACGCACGGCGGGATCGCCGACTTCTACACCGTGATGGCGCGCACCGGCGTGGAGGGGCCGCGCGGTATCACCGCCTTCCTCGTCCGCGGCGACGCCGACGGGCTGAGCGGTGTGACGCCCGAGAAGAAGATGGGCATGACGGGATCGCCCACCGCCCAGGTCCACTTCGACGGGGTGCGGGTGCCCGACGAGCGGCGCCTCGGCGAGGAGGGCCAGGGCTTCTCGATCGCGCTGTCCGCGCTCGACTCCGGACGGCTCGGCATCGCCGCCTGCGCGATCGGCCTGGCCCAGGCGGCCCTCGACGAGGCCGTCGGATACGCGACCGAGCGTCTGCAGTTCGGGCGGCCGATCTCGGACTTCGAGGGCTTGCGTTTCATGCTCGCCGACATGGCGACGCAGATCGAGGCGGGCCGGGCGCTGTACCTGGCGGCGGCGCGGCTGCGTGACGCCGGCCTGCCCTTCGCGAAGCAGGCGGCCATGGCGAAGCTGCACTGCACCGACACCGCGATGAAGGTGACCACCGACGCCGTCCAGGTGCTCGGCGGGTACGGCTACACCGCCGACTTCCCGGTCGAGCGCTATATGCGCGAGGCCAAGGCGCTGCAGATCGTCGAGGGGACCAACCAGATCCAGCGGATGGTCATCGCCCGTCACCTCGTGGGTCCCGAGACCCGCTGAACGGGTCCTGGCCCGCCGCGCGCCGGCCCGGACCGGCCGGGGGCGCGGCGAGCCGCACCCATTCCGGGTCGTGGCGCCCCGGCAGCGTGCGCCCGCGGTCGGCCCAGGTCCGCATGAGCGCCCGGTAGATGGGCGGATCCGGGGGCTGGGGAGGCGGCGGGAGCAGTGCCCCCGACGCCGGTACGAACACCGGTCGCCGACGGCCGGTCGCCGATTGTGTGGCGGTCATGCATGGGGAACGCCAGGGCCTGTGCGCGGGTCACCGGCCCCGGTAATCGAGCGTGAGTTCCCGGGGGGCCCGGACGGGGGTACGGTGTGCGCCTTCACCTGATGCCGCGTCCGTTCACGCGGTGTTCCGGCCGTGTCGGTTGCGACCGGCCGGAGCTGATCTGCGGTCAGCCGGCTGACGAGGTGGGGATCAGGCCGCCTGACGAGGCATCAACGGCATGCGCATCGGGCGCGAGGCCGGGCCGCCGACATGCGAGAACGGCTGCATCCGCCAGTCGAGCCCCTGAGGGAGCGTCAACAGCAGGGCGGCGTCCTGCTCCTGGGGCTCCACGGACTCGTCCGCGGGCCGGGCTTCGGCCGCCGCGCGGCCCGTACCGGCACAGACCGTGAGCCCGAACGGGTTCCATGGCGAGGCGCACAGCGCGTGCTCGGGCAGGATCTCCTCGTCCGCGAGGAGCGCGATGGGCTGCGCGCAGTCCGGGCAGATCACCCGGTACATCTCGAAGGTGTCGTAGGCGTCGAACTCGTCGTCGACGGGTTCGACGCCCTCCGGCTCGGGCTCGACGACCGGCTGCTGCCGCTTGGACGTGCTGCGGCCAGGGCGCTTCAGACTCTGCATGGGAACTCCCCCTCGGGCTGGGCCGGCAAGGCACCGCGGCCTCGACCACAGCAAGCACTTCCCGCCCCGTCTCGGCGGTAATCGCGAGGACATCACGAAGCCGGTCGGGGCGCTGTGGCGTTCGTCACATGCCGTCCGCAGGTGCCGTGTGCGGCGGCCGTCTGCCGCGGACGGTTCCCCGGGAGCCTTCGCCAACATCACGAACCGGGTGTGACCTGCGCCGCCGAGGTATCCGCGGAGATTGACCGCACGGTAGGTTCTAGCGGCATGGAGGAGCTGGACCGACAGATCGTGCAGCTGCTCGTCAAGGACGGGCGGATGAGCTACACCGACCTGGGCAAGGCCACGGGCCTGTCCACGTCGGCCGTGCACCAGCGGGTGCGCCGGCTGGAGCAGCGCGGCGTCATCCGCGGGTACGCCGCGGTCGTCGACCCGGAGGCCGTCGGTCTGCCGATGACCGCCTTCATCTCGGTGAAGCCGTTCGACCCCAGCGCCCCCGACGACATCGCGGACCGCCTGGCGGGCGTCCCGGAGATCGAGGCCTGCCACAGCGTCGCGGGCGACGAGAACTACATCCTCAAGGTCCGCGTGGCCACCCCCCACGAGCTGGAGGAGCTGCTCGCGCGGCTGCGGACGCTCGCGGGCGTGTCGACGCGCACGACGGTGGTCCTCTCCACCCCGTACGAGGCACGGCCGCCCCGGATCTGACGCATCCGGACCCCTCCGCCCGTCGTGTCCGGCCTGACCTGCGTGCCGGGCGGCTCGGGCGAGGCGCGAGACTGTTCCCATGAATGAGCGCACCGCCCCGCAGCGGACCGTCCTGCTGCGCCGAGGAGAAGTCCACAGCCCCGCCGACCCCTTCGCGACGGCCATGGTCGTCGAGCGCGGAAAGATCGCCTGGGTCGGCTCCGAAGGCGCGGCCGACGCCTTCGCGGACGGCGTGGACGAGGTCGTGGACCTGGACGGCGCGCTCGTCACCCCGGCCTTCACCGACGCCCATGTGCACACCACCTCCACCGGCCTCGCGCTCACCGGCCTGGACCTGTCCGGCACGCCCTCCCTGGCAGCCGCACTCGCCCTCGTCCGCGACTTCGCAGCCGCCCGCCCGGGCGACCGTGTGCTGATCGGTCACGGCTGGGACGCCGCCCGCTGGCCCGAGCGGCGGGCCCCGCGCCGGGACGAACTCGACGAGGCAACCGGCGGCCGTCCGCTCTACCTCACCCGCATCGACGTCCACTCCGCCGTCGTCACCACCGCCCTGCTGGACCTGACGCCCGGCGTACGCGACCGGGACGGCTTCAGGGACGGGGAACCGCTCACCCGGGACGCCCACCACGCCGTGCGCGCCGCGGCGTTCGCGGCGGTGACCCCCGCCCAGCGCACCGAGGCCCAGCGGGCCGCCCTCGCGCACGCCGCCTCCCTCGGCATCGGATCGGTCCACGAGTGCGCGGGCCCTGAGATCTCCTCCGAGGAGGACCTCACCGGACTGCTGCGCCTGGCCTCCGGGGAACCCGGACCCCGGGTCGTCGGCTACTGGGCCGAGCAGGACGTGGAGAAGGCGCGTGAGCTGGGTGCGCTCGGTGCCGCCGGCGATCTGTTCGTCGACGGATCCATCGGTTCGCACACGGCGTGCCTGCACGAGCCGTACGCCGACGCGGGGCACACCGGCACCGCCTACCTGGACGCCTCCGCCGTCGCCGCGCACGTCGTCGCCTGTACCGAGACCGGGCTGCAGGCGGGCTTCCACGCCATCGGCGACGCCGCCGTCACCACGGTGGTCGAGGGGGTGCGCGCCGCCGCAGAGAAGGTCGGCCTCGCCCGCGTCCGTGCCGCCCGCCACCGGATCGAGCACGCGGAGATGCTCACCCCCGAGACCGTCGCCGCCTTCGCCGAGCTCGGTCTCACCGCCTCCGTGCAGCCCGCCTTCGACGCGCTGTGGGGCGGCGCGGACGGCATGTACGCGCAGCGCCTCGGTGCCGAGCGGGCGCGGTCGCTGAACCCGTTCGCGACGCTGCTGCGCACCGGCGTCCCCCTGGCCTTCGGCTCCGACAGCCCCGTCACCCCCCTGGACCCCTGGGGCACGGTGCGGGCGGCCGCCTTCCACCGCACCCCCGAGCACCGGATCTCCGTACGCGCCGCGTTCACCGCGCACACGCGCGGCGGCTGGCGGGCGATCGGTCGCGACGACGCCGGGGTGCTGGTCCCGGGCGCGCCCGCGGACTACGCCGTATGGCGCACCGACGCACTGGTCGTGCAGGCTCCCGACGACCGGGTGGCCCGCTGGTCCACCGACCCCCGCTCCGGCACTCCGGGGCTGCCCGATCTGACCCCCGGCACCGACCTCCCCGTCTGCCTGCGCACCGTGGTGGGCGGCCGGACGGTGTTCGTACGGCCGGGCGAGTGATCTGCCGGGGTGGCGTGCTTCCGACCGCCCCCCCGAACCCCGTCGCGCGACCTGCGCATCCTCCCGCCTGACCAGGCGCCGGGCGGAGAAACCGCAGGTCGGGCGGCTGTTGACAGCGAGGCGCAGGGGGCCGGTAGGTTCGGCGGCGTCCACCGACGGACGTCCGACCGGGGAACCTCCGCGCAGTCGCCGGAGCGCCGCTGGGTCAGGGATGGTGTGCCGCACCGGCGCACCACCACTGGGAGCCAGGCTCAGCGCCCGCGCCACGGCACGGGAACGTTCCGGCCGGTCGGCAGGGTGCGACCCGGGTGGGGCCCGGACGTCCAGTAGACAACGGCTCTCGGTCGACCCGCAGCCAGCGGGTCCCAGGTCGGCCCGAAGGGCGCCGGGCCCCCATCCGCAGTTCGCCCCCCGAGTGAACCTGCCGGGTGCGCAAACCGGCACTCTTACCCGACTCTTGTGGAATCGACACCCCCGTAGGAACGTGCAGTCACGTCGGTACAGACGAGGGACACTATGGTGGTCCCCTGCGTACGGACATGAAGGGGCAGCAGTGAACGACGGCGACGGGACCCTCGCGGCAGAAGCCCGGGGGAGGCAGTTCGGTCCGCTCGGCACCGCCTTGGTGATCATCCCGACCTACAACGAGGCGGAGAACATCAAGACGATCGTCGGCCGGGTGCGGTCGGCCGTGCCCGAGGCGCACGTCCTCGTGGCCGATGACAACAGCCCCGACGGGACGGGCAAGCTCGCCGACGAACTGGCGGCCGAGGACGACCAGGTCCACGTCCTGCACCGCAAGGGCAAGGAGGGGCTGGGCGCCGCGTACCTCGCCGGTTTCCGCTGGGGTCTGGAGCGTGACTTCGGCGTCCTGGTCGAGATGGACGCCGACGGCTCCCACCAGCCGGAGGAACTGCCGCGCCTGCTGACCGCGCTCAAGGGCGCCGACCTCGTGCTCGGTTCCCGCTGGGTGCCGGGCGGCCGGGTCGTGAACTGGCCCAAGAGCCGGGAGTTCATCTCCCGCGGCGGCAGCCTCTACTCGCGCCTCGCCCTCGATCTGCCGCTGCGCGACATCACCGGTGGCTATCGCGCTTTCCGCCGCGAGACGCTTCAGGGCCTGGGCCTCGACGAGGTCGCCTCGCAGGGGTACTGCTTCCAGGTCGACCTGGCGCGCCGCGCCGTCAAGGCCGGCTATCACGTGGTCGAGGTGCCCATCACCTTCGTCGAGCGTGAGCTGGGCGACTCCAAGATGAGCCGGGACATCCTCATCGAGGCGCTGTGGCGCGTCACCGCGTGGGGTGTCGGGGACCGCATGGCCAAGGTCAAGGGCCGCGGCAAAACCTCCTGAGCCGGGGCCGCGGGCCGTACGGGCAGCGCGCCGCCCGCCTGGAGCAGGGCCCAGCCCAGATGGTGGGAGCACCAGGCGGTGGCGTGGCGTCGCGTCAACGGGGAGCCGCCTTCGGTGTTCGCCCGTACGGGTGCACAAGCACGGCTCGGGGTCCGCGCCGGGGCGGCCGACCGTCGCCCTGTAACCGCTTATCCCGCGTTGAGCCTGCTCCAGGCACACTGGGAGCATGACGACTGGCGCACCGACTTCCCCGTACCAGGCCCGGCCCCGGCGTTCCCGGCCGCGCAGGTTCCTGCCGCTGGGCATCGCCGCCTGGCTGGTGCTGGAGATCTGGCTGCTCACGCTGGTGGCGGGCGCGGCCGGTGGGTTCACGGTGTTCCTGCTGCTGGTCGCCGGCTTCGTACTCGGCTCCGTGGTGGTCAAGCGGGCCGGGCGCCGCGCCTTCCGCAATCTCGGTGAGACGCTGCAGGCCCGGTCCCCGGAGGCCGGGCCGACGAGCGGTGGCAACGGCCTGACGATGCTGGGCGGCCTGCTCCTGATGCTGCCGGGTCTGATCTCCGACGCGGTGGGCCTGCTGCTCCTGCTTCCGCCGGTGCAGAGGACGGTGGGCCGGCGTGCGGAGCGCACCCTGGACCGCAAGCTCCGCGAGACCCCGTACGGCAGCCTCGGCGACGCCTTCCGGCAGGCTCGCATTCACCGTCCCGACGGAAAGGTCGTCCAGGGTGAGGTCATCAGGGATGAGCCCGGAGACGCTCCGAGTGAGCCGCGGCCGCCGCTGACCCGCTGAGGCCGGGGATCCCCGATGGTCCGCCGAGCCTCCGGGGGCGGGAACAGCCCGCGGCCCCCCGCTCATGACCGTCCGCACTCGCACACACGGCAGCGGGCGCCGTACGTCATACCGACGTACGGCGCCCGCTGAGCCGTCGTGCGCTGTTGTGCCGCCCAGTCCCCGTAGGGGCTAGGCGGACTTGCGGCTGTCCCGGGGATGAACCGCGATGTTCATCGCACCGGAACGGAGAACCGCCAGGCGCTCCTCGAGGACCTCTTCGAGCTCCTCACGGGTGCGCCGCTCCATCAGCATGTCCCAGTGCGTACGCGCGGGCTTGGCCTTCTTCTCTTCCGGGCCGTCGCCGTCCACGAGGAGTGCCGGGGCCCCGCAGACCTTGCACTCCCACTCCGGCGGGATCTCCGCCTCGACCGAGAAGGGCATCTCGAACCGGTGCCCCTTCTCGCATGCGTACTCCACGGCCTGGCGCGGAGCCAGGTCGATGCCGCGGTCCGTCTCGTAGCTGGTCACCACGAGGCGCGTGCCGCGAAGAGCTCGCTCACTCATGAATCGTGCCTCCCGGGCTTGTCGCCCACAGGACAGGTGTCGCTGTCGTCGTCATCCGGTCAACGTCCGGTCGGCGGTAAAGATTCCCGTTCCGAGTCCCGTTCCGGGTCATGCGTCGCCGTCGTAGCCGCCCCTTGTTGTACCCACCGGCGCCCGGTTTGTCACATCTGCTAGCAGATGTCACCCAGCGTTTCGGCTCCTTTGACGCGCAGTAACGGTACGCCTGGCAGGCCAAACGCGTACACTACCGCCCTTTGCCGTCAAGTGCTAAATCCTTTCGGGTACCGGATTCCCCGCGTCGCGCACCGCCTGCCGCACCGGAACCCGGGCGAGCAGGACGAAGCCGAGGGCGAAGAAGACCACCAGCGAGATGATCGCGTCCCGGTAGCTTCCGGTGACCTGGTAGGTGAGGCCGAACAGCAGCGGGCCCAGCCAGCTCATGCCGCGGTCGCTCATCTCGTACGCCGAGAAGTACTCGGCCTCCTTGCCGGGCGGTACGAGATGGGAGAACAGGGAGCGGGAGAGCGCCTGGCTGCCTCCCAGCACCAGCCCGATGCAGGCGGCGAGGAGGTAGAAGCCCACCGGAGCGCCCGCGGGCAGGAAGTAGCCGGCACCGAGCGTCAGCGTCCAGGCGACGAGCGAGCCGAGGATGGTCCGCTTGGCGCCGTGGGTCCGCGCCAGCCGCCCCATGCCCAGGGCCCCGCCCACCGCCAGCACCTGCACGAGCAGGACGGCGGTGATCAGCGTGGACTGGCTCAGGCCCAGCTCCTCGGAGCCGTACACCGACGCCTGGGAGATCACCGTCTGGATGCCGTCGTTGTAGATGAGGTAGGCGAGCAGGAAGGCGAGGGTGAGCGGTTTGCCGCGCATGTCCCGGACTGTGGCGGCCAGTTGCCGCCAGCCGTGCACCGCGGGGGCCGTGGACGTCGTACGGCGGTCGCGCAGCCGCCCGAGCGGTACCAGCGTGAAGGCGCCCCACCACAGGCCCGCCGAGGCCAGGCAGATACGCACCGCCGTGGACTCCGTCAGGCCGAAGGAGTCGTGTGCGGTGAAGAGGACGAGATTCGCGATCAGGACCAGGGAGCCGGCCGCGTAGCCGAAGGCCCAGCCGCGCGAGGAGACCGCGTCGCGCTCCTCGGGCGGGGCGATCTGCGGGAGATAGGAGTTGTAGACGACCATCGAGACGGCCATCGACGCGTTCGCGACGACGAGCAGGAGACCGCCGAGCAGATAGCGGTCGCCGTCCAGGAAGAACAGGCCCGTGGTGGCCGAGGCGCCCAGGTATGCGCAGAGGGCGAGCAGGGGCTTCTTGCGGCCGGTGCGGTCGGCCGCCGCTCCTGCCAGCGGCATCACCAGGATCGCCACGACGACGGAGGCGGAGACCGAGTACGCGAAGAACGAGCCCGCCCGCACCGGGATGCCCAGCGGGTGCACATAACCGTCCGCGTCCGCCGCCGACTTGGCCACCGCGGTGAGGTAGGGCCCGAGGAACACGGTGAGCACGCTCGTCGAGTAGACCGAGCACGCCCAGTCGTAGAAGTACCAGCCATGCTGTTCACGCCGCCGCCCGGCGGCCTCGTCGGCCTCCGCAGGCGACGCCGGCGCACCCGGTTCCAGGGGAACCCCCGCCCGTTCGGTGTCGGTGCCCACCCGTGCCTCGCTTCCCCGCTGTACGTGATCGTGCGCGGGCGTCAGACCCAGGTGCCCCGGTCCTCGAGGACCTCGCGCAGTGTGTCGATGTGATCGGTCATGATGCCATCGACTCCCAGGTCCAGGAGCCGGTGCATCTGCCCGGGTTCATTGATCGTCCACACGTGCACCTGGAGTCCGAGCGCATGGGCGGTGCGCACGAAGCGGTGGTCGACGACGGGCACGCCCGACTGGGCCACGGGAACCTGGGCGGCGACCGCCGAGCGGCGCACCTTCGCGGGTACGCCCCAGGAGCGCAGCCGCAGGCCCAGCACCCCGCGGGTGCCGTACGACGTCGCCAGACGCGGCCCGGCCAGGCGCTGGGCGCGCGACACGCGTGCCTCGGAGAACGATCCGACACAGACGCGGTCCCAGGCGTCCGTCCGGCCGATCAGGTCGAGCAGGGGGAGCAGGGCGGGCTCCGCCTTGACGTCCACGTTCCAGCGCACCTCGGGGAACTCCTCCAGGAGGTCCTCGAACAGGGGGACCGGTTCGGTGCCCGCCACGCGGGCCTGCCGCACGTCGTCCCAGGGAAGGTCGGCGATCCGGCCCGCCCCGTCGGTCACCCGGTCCAGGGTCGCGTCGTGGAACGCGACCAGCTTCCCGTCGGCCGTGGCGTGCACGTCCGTCTCGATGTACCGGTAGCCCGCCGCGACCGCGCGCCGGAACTGGGCCGCGGTGTTCTCCAGGCCCTCCGCCGCCCCGCCCCGGTGGGCGAAGGCGATCGGGCCGGGATGATCGAGATAGGGATGACGTATGAGGGTGGTCACCGAGGCAGTATCGCCGGTTCCGGTTGCCCGGTGGCAACGACCGTACTGCGCCCCGATGCCCGGGGGACGGCGAAAACGCGCAGGAAGAACTGGGCGAGCGGGCCGATGGACAGCGCGTACAGGACGGTTCCCACCCCCACCGTGCCGCCGAGGGCGAAGCCGGTCGTGACGACGGCGACCTCGACGGCCGTGCGGATCAGCCGGATCGAGCGGCCCGTGCGCCGGTGCAGTCCGGTCATCAGCCCGTCGCGGGGTCCGGGCCCGAAGTCCGCGCTGATGTACAGGCCGGTAGCCACGCCGTTCAGCACGATGCCCGCGAGGAGAACGGGCACTCGTACGGCCAGGGAGCGGACCTCGGGGAGCACGGCGAGGGTGGCGTCCATGGCGAAGCCGATGACCAGAACGTTGGAGACGGTGCCGAGACCGGGTCGCTGGCGCAGCGGGATCCACAGCAGCAGCACGATCGCGCCGACGATGGTGAGCACCACGCCCATGCTGAGGCCGGTCAGTTCCGCGAGCCCCTGGTGGAGGACGTTCCAGGGCTCCAGGCCGAGTCCCGCCTGCACCAGGAGTGCGGAGCTCGCCCCGTACAGCGCCAGGCCCGCGTACAGCTGGAACACCCGGCGTATCGGCCGCCGCGTCATGGACGTGTCAATGGACGGATCAGTGGACGGATCGGTGGACGGGTCCCCGGACAAAACGTGCCCCCCTGTGGTGGTGGTGGCCTGACGCATGTCACTCTGTGGCTTGGGAAGAGAAGCCATCCATGGCCAATTCGGGGAAGGTGGACCGGGAATCATGGCGCAGTGGACCTCAGCGGTGGGTGCGGCACAACTCGCCCGGCTGCTCACCTCTCAGCAGGACCGTCCCGCGGGCCCCGGCACCCGCCGTCCGCCCGCCTACCGAGCGCTCGCCGACGGCATCCGGCTGCTCGTCCTGGAGGGCCGCGTGCCCGTCGCGGCCCGGCTGCCGGCCGAGCGCGAGCTGGCGCTCGCCCTGTCCGTGAGCCGGACCACGGTCGCCGCCGCGTACGAGGCGCTGCGCACCGAGGGATTCCTGGAGTCCCGCCGCGGGGCGGGCAGCTGGACCGCGGTGCCGGCCGGGAACCCGCTGCCGGCACGCGGCCTCGAGCCCCTCCCGCCGGAGGCGCTGGGCTCCATGATCGACCTGGGCTGCGCCGCGCTGCCCGCGCCCGAACCCTGGCTCACCCGCGCCGTGCAGGGCGCCCTGGAGGAGCTGCCGCCCTACGCGCACACCCACGGGGACTACCCGGCGGGACTGCCAGCGCTGCGCGCCATGATCGCCGACCGCTATACGGCACGCGGCATCCCCACCATGCCCGAGCAGATCATGGTGACCACGGGTGCCATGGGCGCGATGGACGCGATCTGCCACCTCTTCGCCGGGCGCGGCGAACGCATCGCCGTCGAGTCGCCGTCGTACGCCAACATCCTTCAGCTGATGCGGGAGGCCGGCGCCCGGCTGGTGCCGGTGGCCATGGCCGAGGGACTCGGCGGCTGGGACCTGGACCGCTGGCGCCAGGTGCTGCGGGAGGCCGCGCCGCGGCTGGCCTATGTCGTGGCGGACTTCCACAATCCGACGGGCGCGCTGGCCGACGAGGACCAGCGCCGCCGCCTGGTGGAGGCGGCCCGGTCCGCCGGGACGGTCCTGGTCGTCGACGAGACCATGAGCGAGCTGTACCTGGAGGACGGCCTCGAGATGCCGCGGCCGGTGAGCGGCTTCGACCCGGCGGGCTCGACGGTCATCACCGTGGGCTCGGCGAGCAAGGCGTTCTGGGCGGGCATGCGCATCGGCTGGGTGCGGGCCGCCCCCGATGTGATCCGCAGCCTGGTGGCGGCCCGCGCCTACGCGGACCTGGGCACGCCGGTGCTGGAGCAGCTGGCCGTGAACTGGCTGCTCGGCTCGGGCGGCTGGGAGCAGGCGGTGAGCCTGCGGCGCGAACAGGCCAGGGAGAACCGGGACGCGCTGGTCGCCGCGGTGCGCAGGGAGTTGCCGTCGTGGGAGTTCTCGGTGCCGCAGGGCGGTCTGACGCTCTGGGTGCGCACCGGGGGCCTGTCGGGTTCCCGTCTGGCGGAGGCCGGGGAGCGGGTGGGCGTCCGGGTTCCGTCCGGGCCCCGCTTCGGCGTGGACGGTGCCTTCGAGGGGTACGTCCGGCTGCCGTTCACGGTGGGCGGCGCCGTCGCGGAGGAGGCGGCGGTGCGTCTGGCCGCCGCGGCGCGTCTGGTCGAGACCGGTGCGTCGGGCCCGGCGGAGGCGCCGCGTACCTTCGTCGCCTGACCCGGGGCCGGCACGGCTGCGACCGGCCGGGGGACCCGGCGGTCGCCGGTGGTGCTCCGGTCGCGAGAGACCGGCCGGTCACCCTCCGGGGGAGACCGGCCGGTGGCGGCCGGTTCAGCTCTCCGCGGCCAGCGCCTCGACTCCCGCATCGACTCCCGCCGGCGTGACCGGCGCATTGTGGCGCGGCAGCAGTCCCAGGACCGCCTGCCGGTGGCTCTCGCTGGTCGCGTCGTCGTACGGGTCCGGGGTGGCCGGCACCTGGAGGCGGTGGACCGGACCCGAACCCAGGCGGGCGTAGCCCCGGCCCGGTGGGACGTCCTGGACGGGTGTGGTGTGCGGGGGCGCGCCGAGCACGGTCTCGAGTTCGTCCGGGGCCGCGGGGCCGAGCACCACCCGTGCGCGGGTGTACTGCCGTACCGCGTCGGACAGGCCGTCCAGAGCGTCGAACTGTTCGGCCACCACGACCGTGACGTTCGCCGCGCGCCCGTGCCGCAGGGGCACCTGGAGCAGCGTCTGGGGGTCCGGGCGGCCGTCGGCGGCGGCCAGGTGACCGAGAGCGCCGGGCCGGTCCAGCAGGATCCACAGCGGACGCCTGATGTCGTCCGGCGGCGGGTGCCCGGCCTGCCGTGCGCGGTTCGCCGCGATCAGCCGCCGCTCCGTCTCATGGGTCGCCCACTCCAGGCTCGTCACCGCGCCGACGAGGCCCGACTCGACGGCCAGCACTCCGTCCCGGCCCGTCAGACACGCGTACTCGCCCGTGTCCCCGCCCTCGACGATCAGGACGTCGCCGTGCTGGAGCGCCTGAAGGGCGATGGAACGCACCAGCGTCGTCGTACCGCTGCCGGGCGCGCCGGCGATCAGCAGGTGCGGCTCGGTGGAGCGTGCGCCCGTGCGCCACACCACCGGCGGCACATCGCGCTGCTCGTCGCCATGGGTGAGCGGGAGCGTGCGCTGGACGCCGGTGGGGTCGGTGAAGCCGAGGACCGTCTCGCCCGGGGCGGTCACGAAGCGCTGTGCGGCGATGTCGGTGGGCAGCGGCGCCAGCACGGTCACCGTGAGCTCGTTGGCCTCCTCGTCCCAGGAGAAGTGGTACTCGCGGCCACGGCCCGACTTGGCGTGCAGGAGCTGTTCGATCCGGGCCCGTGACGTGGCCTCGCCGTCGGTGAAGTAGGCGGGGTAGCGGATGCGGAGCCGGGAGATCCGGGCGCTCTCGTCGAAGTCGTACGAGGGGAAGGCCCGGGCCCAGTCCCCACCGTGCGCATAGAGCGGATCGGGGTCCTGAGCCGCCGAGAAGTAGGGCACCAGTGCCTCGTACAGCGTCCGCAGGCGCTTGGTCTGCGCGTCGTCCGGACCCGAGGGCCGTGGCTGTCCGCGATCGCGGCCCTTCCAGGCCGCCACCGCCATGATCGAGAGCCCGCCGAGCAGCGGCCCGTAGGGCACCAGGGCGACGACCAGGATCACCGAGGCGACCAGGAAGAGCAGCGGGCCCCTCCGGTCCTTGGGTGTCTCCACCCATCTGCGCCGCCCGGCCGCGGCCAGCCGACGCAGCCCGCGCGTGAGGACGGACAGCGGCTGGAGGACGTCGCCCGCTCCGCCGGCCGCCGTCCGGGCCAGCTGCCGTCCGCGGGCCATCCGGGCGCTGCCGTTGCGCAGGATGCGGGGGAGTGGGCGCCGGGCCACGTCGTTCTCCTGAGGGTGTGTGCGGGGGCGGCGGGGTCAGAAATTGATCCCGCCGAGCAGGCTCGCCAGGCTCTGGCCGCCGGCCTTGATCCCCGGGGCGATGCCGGTACTGGCGAGGTAGAAGCCGAAAAGGGAGCAGATTGTGGCGTGCGAGCCCTTGAGGCCGTCTTTCCGGAAGAAGAGGAAGACGCAGGTGCCGAGCAGCAGCACACCGGAGATGTTGAGGACCATGTGCTCTCCTGAACGCGGGGATTGTCACCATGAGTACTTCCAGGCTCACAGCATGTATCCATACGATAAAAGGTGCAAATGGGTGAAATGGTCAGAATTTCCCCCGGCGGGCCGAGCTGTCGTACGCCGAGGGGCCGCCGTACGTGGCTCGACGCCCTCTGGCGTGATCTTTGCCTGGCACAGCGCCGGTGATGTGCCGTGGAAGCCAGTACGCTGGCGATTCACCCGTACGGAGGCACCGCTCGCCGCCGTACGCGCCGTGCGCGACGGCACCGCTCGCTGTCGTACGCTCCCGCAGTCCCCAGCAGTCGTAGTGAGAGGCGGTCCGGCCGATGAGTGAAGCCCCCGACCCCGAGGTCGTGGAGCTGGCGACCAAGATCTTCGATCTGGCGCGCCGAGGCGAGACCGAGGCGCTCGTGGCGTACGTCGACGCGGGCGTTCCGGCCAACCTCACCAACGACCGCGGCGACTCCCTGGTGATGCTCGCCGCCTACCACGGCCACGCGGACGCCGTCCGGGCCCTGCTCGAGCGGGGTGCGGAGGCCGACCGGATCAACGACCGAGGCCAGACCCCGCTCGCCGGCGCGGTCTTCAAGGGCGAGGTGGAGGTCATCCGGGCGCTCCTGGACGGCGGGGCCGATCCCGCCGCCGGTACGCCCTCGGCCGTCGACACCGCCCGTATGTTCGGCAAGAACGATCTGCTCGAACTGTTCGGCGCACACTGATGCGAATACTCTGACCAGCGAAAACAACGAAAACGGGGGAGGCGGTACGGGGCCGCCCGAAATAAGGTCGCGGCAGCGCAAGACGCCGGGTCATCATGACGTCGTGATTCACGGACGCGATGGCTGGGCAGGTGTTGCCGCACCGCGCGGACCGTGATGCGGTCCGTACGGGCCACGACGAGAGGCAGAGGAAGATGGTCTACAGCAAGCAAGAGACGGCGGGCGCCCCGACGTGTTGTCACGCGGCCAGGTAGTGCGTGTTCCCCGGTTGCGTCGACGCTTGATGTGAGGCTGTTTCCCATGTTCGAACCGGTCATAGCGCCCAGCGGTACGCTGCTCGGCCTCCTTCAGAGGGGCCGCGGCGACGGCACGCTGCATGCGCTCACCGCACCGCGCGCCGAGGCGCTCGCGGCGCTCAACCACTGTGTGCTGCGCGATCCCCGCCACGACTGGCAGGTGGAGAACCGCTCCCTGTACTACGCCCGGCTCTACCTCGATCTGAACGGCGAGCTGGACGAGATCGAGGCGCATCTCTTCGGCGCCGAGGACGTCCTCGACACCGAGGAGTGCCGCACCGGGCTCGCCCTCGCGGTCCTTGGGCACCTCGCCTCGTACGGCAGGCGGGACGCACTCGAACTGCTGCGCAGGTACGCCGCCTCGGGCACCAACTGGGCCTGGGCCCTGGACGAGCTGGCGCTGCGCGACGACGACGCGGGGCTGCGCGCCCTCGCCGCTCCCGTCCTGGCCCGCTTCCCGGCCGACCCCGAGGGCGAGGCCGAACTCGCCGCCGCCGTCCGTGACGCCTTCGAACCCCGGCCCTGGCGGCTGTGGGCCGACGACCCCCGCTCCTCGATCGCCACGCGCGTGCGTGCCGCGCAGGAGGCCGGCTGCTTCGACCGGTGGCAGCGGCAGCTGCGGTCCCAGGGCCCCCGGCCGGGCTGGAGCGTCCAGGCGGTCTTCGACTGGGCCCAGCAGGGCATCGAGCGCGGTGCTCTGCTCCATGTGCCCGCCGCCCGCTGCCTGACCGCCGTCGCAGGTCCCGAGGACCGCTCCGAGATCGTCCAGGCCGCCCGCTCCGGCGGCGACGGCGCCCGCTGCACCGCGCTGCGCTACCTCGCCGACGGCAACGACCCCGAGGCGCTCGACCTGATCGAGGACGCCCTGGCCACGGGTTCCGCGCTCGTGGTGGACGCGGCCGTGGACGCCTTCGAACGCATGCGCAGTGTGGCCGCCGTGGACCGGGCGCGCGGCTGGGCCCGCCGGCCCGACGCGCTGGGGGCCGCCGCCGGCCGCGTGCTCGCCTGCCGGGGCGGTACCCAGGACCGCGACCTGGTCCTCGCGGCGCTGCGCGAGGCGGTGCGAGGCGAAGGCCCCGACGCACCGACCCTGTGGACCCTCGTCGACGGCGCCGGACGGCTCGACATCGCCTGCGCCGCACCGGTTCTGCGTCATATCTACCGCGAGACGGCCTCGTCGCATCTCCGCGGCCGCGCCGCCCGCGCGCTGGCCGCCACCGACCCGTCCTTCGCCGCCGGACTCGCCGTCGAGTGCCTCTGGGACTGTGAGGAGTCCACCCGCGAGATCGCCGCGCGGCACGCCGAGACCGGGGACGTTCGCGTCGTCGAGCGGTTGCGCCGACTCGCCGCGGATCCGGCCGAGGAAGCCGAGGTCCAGACCGCCGTACGCAGCCGGATCGGGCCCGACATGCCCACCGTATGAACGTTCGGTGACCCCGGAGCCAGGAGCGTATGGACAGGGGCTGGCCTGCTCGGCTGTGCAGCCCAACGCTCATGGGACGTTCCCCGGCCGGAAAGATCGACGTTGACGCGGCCACGTCCGGCACGGCGAGAACACGGGTATGCGTGTCGTCATCGTGACCGAATCCTTTCCCCCCGATGTGAACGGCGTGGCCCACTGCGCGCTCCAGACCGCCCGGCACCTCGTCGATCGCGGTCACGCTCCCCTCGTCGTCGCTCCCACGACCTCCCCCAAGTTCTCGGCTTCGCTGGAACAGGGAGGTGCCCCTCTCGGCACCGTTACCGGGGCCGACGCTCTCGCGCCGTGCCCCGTGGTGCGCGTCCCCTCCCTTCCACTCCCCGGCTATCCCCAGGTGCGCGTGGCACTCCCCAGCCGACGCGTCGCCGCGGCGATCACCGCTCACCGCGCCGACATCGTGCACCTGGCCAGCCCCTTCGTCCTCGGCGTCCGCGGCATGGCCGCCGCCGCCCGGCTCGGCATCCCCGCCGTGGCCATCTACCAGACCGACCTGGCCGGATACGCCCGCACCTACATGGGCGCCGGCGAGGCCGCGGCCTGGCGGCGCATCCGCTCCGTGCACGCCGCCGCCGACCGCACCCTCGCGCCCTCCAGCGCGGCTCAGAACGACCTGGAGGCGCACGGCGTGCCGCGGGTGCGGCTGTGGCCGCGTGGCGTCGACACCGTCCGTTTCCGGCCGGACCTGCGCACGGAGACGATCCGGCGGGAGCTGGCTCCCAACGGCGAGCTGATCGTCGGCTACGTCGGCCGGCTCGCCCCCGAGAAGCACATCGAGCTCCTCTCCGGTGTCTGCGGTCTGGACGGGGTCCGTGTCGTCGTGGTGGGCGACGGGCCGAGCGAGACGAGCCTGCGGGGCGCCCTGCCCGGCGCCGCCTTCCTGGGCCGCCGCACCGGCGACGAGCTGGCCCGGATCTTCGCCTCCCTGGACGTGTTCGTGCATACCGGACCGTTCGAGACGTTCTGCCAGACCGTGCAGGAGGCCATGGCGAGCGGTGTGCCGGTCGTCGCCCCCGCCGCGGGCGGACCGCTCGACCTGGTGGCCCACGGGCGCACCGGGTTCCTCGTCCCGCCCGATGACGCGGCGGCCGTACGGGACGCCGTGGCGGCCCTGGCGGCCGATCCCGCGCTGCGGACCGCGTACGGGGCCGCCGCACGGGCCACCGTCGAGGGCCGCACCTGGGCGGCCGTCGGCGACCAGCTCATCGGGCACTACGAGGACGTGCTCGCCGCCCGCAGGACGGTGGTGGCGGCATGAGCTTCGCCACCGAGCGCTTCGGCGACGGTCTGCGGATCGTCCGGCTCGCCAACTTCGTCGCGCCCGCCTCCGGCGGACTGCGCACCGCCCTGCGGGAACTGGGCAAGGGCTTCAAAGAGGCCGGACACGAGCCCGTGCTCATCGTGCCCGGGGAACACCACACCGACCGCATGACCGAGCAGGGCCGGGTCATCACCCTGCCCGGGCCGCTGCTGCCCGGCACCGGCGGCTACCGGGTGCTCACGGACAAGCGGCGTGTCGCCTCCCTCCTGGAGGACCTGGTCCCCGACCGACTCGAGGTCTCCGACCGCACCACACTGCGCTGGACCGGCAAGTGGGCGCGGCGGGCCCGGATCCCCGCCGTGATGGTCTCCCACGAGACCGCCGACGGCGTCCTGCGCACCTGGGGCCTGTCCGAGAACCTCTCCCGGCGAGCCGCCGACGCCCTCAACACCCGCACCGCCCACACCTACGCGCGCGTGGTGTGCACCACCGAGTTCGCAGAGCGGGAGTTCGTGCGGATCGGTGCCCGCAACGTCGTACGGGCCCCGCTGGGCGTCGACCTGGAGCAGCGCCACCCCGCGCTGCGGGACCCGGGGCTGCGCGACCGGTACGCGCGCGGAGACGAGACGCTCCTCGTCATGTGCTCCCGCCTCTCCGTGGAGAAGCGGCCCGGCACGGCCCTGGACGCGCTGGAGGCGCTGCTGCGGCGCGGACGGCGCGTGGTGCTGGTGGTCGCCGGGGACGGGCCGCTGCGCGCCCGGCTGGAACAGCGGGCGCAAGAGCGGCGGTTGCCGGTGACCTTCCTGGGTCATGTCCGCGACCGGGACCTGCTCGGGGCACTGCAGGCCACCGCCGACGTGTGCCTGGCCCCGGGGCCCGCCGAGACCTTCGGGCTCGCCGCCCTGGAGGCGATGGCCTGCGGCACGCCCGTGGTGGCCAGCGCCTTCTCCGCGCTGCCCGAGGTGATCGGGTCCGCCGGGGCCACCGCCGTGAACAGCGGGGACGCCTTCGCGGACGCGGTCGACCTGCTCATGGGGCGGTCCGAGGCCGAGCGCCGGGAGGCGGCACGCGCGCGTGCCGAGTGCTTCGGCTGGAAGACCGCGGTGGACGCGTTCCTCGCCGCGCACGACGCGCAGCCGTACGAGGCGCAGGTGCACGACGCCCAGGCGCACGACGCGCGGCCGAGCGTCACGCCGGCGACGGCCGAGCCCCGGGTGCGGGGCGCCGCTCGGGAGGGCGTCGTATGAGACCCCTGCGGTTCGTGGCACTCGGCGACTCGCTGACCGAGGGCGTGGGCGACCCCGTCGGGGACACCTGGAGGGGGTGGGCCTCCCTGCTCGCCGACGGGCTCGCCCCCGCGGAGGCGGCCGCGGAGTTCACCAACCTGGCCGTCAGCGGTGCCCAGACGAGGGACGTCCTGGAACGGCAGACGCCGCAGGGGCTGGCCCTGCGCCCCGACGTCGTCTCGGTCGTCATCGGCGTCAACGACACGCTGCGCTGCACCTTCGACATCCACGCCGTCGCCGCCCGGCTCGACAAGGTCTACGCGGCCTTCCGGGCCGAGGGCGCCGTGCTGCTCACGGCCTGTCTGCCCGACCCGGGTTCGATGCTGCGGCTGCCCGGGGCGCTGGCGCGTCCGCTCGCCAGGCGGCAGCGGGCCGTCAACGCGGTCGTGCACGCGCTGTCCGAGCGGTACGGGGCCGTCCATCTGCACGCCGCGGAAGGGGGCTGGATCACCGACCGTGCGATGTGGAGCGCGGACCGGCTGCACCCGGGGGAGCGCGGGCACCGGCAGCTCGCCCTCCACTTCCACGCCCTGCTGGCCGAGGCGGGCGTCGCGACCGGTACCATGCCTTCGCCCGAACCCGACTTCGCCGCACCCACCCGTACGGCCAACCTGTGGTGGCTCGCCACCGCCGGGACGGCCTGGGTGGCCCGGCGGTGCACCGACCTGCTGCCCCAACTGCTCACCCTCGCGGCCGCGGAGGTGCGCCACAAGGCCAGGGGGACCAGCGCCCGGCTGGATCTGAGCGCCTCGCACGCGGTGGCGTCCGCGCTGGCCGCGCTCTCGGTGACCGAGCAGCAGCCGGACGCGGCCTGAGCGGGCGGCCTAACGACGGCTCACGACCGTGAACCGCACGGGGGTGCCCGGAGCCGCCTGTGCCGCCGCAGCGAGGTCGGCGGCGCGCACGACCGCGATGACCGGGTACCCGCCCGTGGTCGGATGGTCGGCCAGGAACACGACGGGCCTGCCGTCGGGCGGTACCTGGACCGCCCCCAGCACCATGCCCTCACTGGGCAGTTCACCCGCCCGGACCCGCGCCAGGGCGGGACCTTCCGTACGCAGGCCGATGCGGTTGCTCGCGGCGGACACCCGGTACGCGCGCGTGACGAGGGTGCGGAACGCGTCCGTGGAGAACCAGTCGTCGCGCGGGCCCGGCGTCACCCGCAGCACCAGTTCGGCCGGGGGGCCCGGCTGGGGAACGGTGTCCACGTGCGCGTGCGGGCCGGCCGGCCTCCCGAGCGGGAGCACGGCCCCGTCCGCGAGCGGCGGCGGGCCGAGCCCGGAGAGCAGGTCCGTGGAGCGGCTGCCGAGCACCGGCTCCACGGCGATCCCGCCCGCGACAGCGAGGTAGCTGCGTACCCCGGACCGGGCCGGGCCGAGCTCGAGCAGCGCGCCGCCCGGGACGCGCACCGGTGCCCCCCAGGGCGCCGGACGGCCGTCCACGGTGACCGCGCACGGAGCGCCGCCGACCGCCACGGTGACCGCCGAACGCGGCCGCACGGCACAGCCGTTGAGCGTCGTCTCCAGCACCGCCGCCTCCGGCGGATTGCCGACCAGCCGGTTCACGAGTGCCGCCGCGGGCGCGTCCAGCGCCCCGGAACGCGGCACACCGAGGTGCGCGTGGCCGGGCCGTCCCCGGTCCTGCACGGTGGTCAGCGCCCCGGCCCGGACGACCGCGAGCGCACGGTCCGTCATCCGGCCCCCACCGGTACGAAGCGGACCCGGGCACCCGGGGCCAGCAGCGCGGCCGGCACGCGCGCGGGGTCCCACAGGACCGTGTCGGTCGAGCCGATGAGCTGCCAGCCACCCGGTGACGAGCGCGGATACACGCCCGTGTACGGGCCCGCGAGCGCCACCGAACCCGCCGGGACGGCCGTACGCGGGGTGGGCCGGCGCGGCACGTGGCAGCGGTCCGGCAGGCCGGTCAGATAGCCGAAGCCGGGCGCGAACCCGCAGAAGGCGACGCGGAACTCGGCCGCCGCGTGGATCCGCCCCACCTCCTTCGGCGGCACGTCCCACAGGGCCGCCACCTCCGGAAGATCGGGGCCGTCGTATCGCACGGGAATCTCGATCGGCTCCTGATCACGCGGCAGGACCCGCGGGATCGGGAGGCCAGCCAGCCGGGCCGCGGTCCGGGAGGGCTCGGGCACCCCGTCGAGGAGGACGGTGCGGGCCGCGGGAACGATCTCGGCCGCCGTCAGCTCCCCGGCGGCCCGGCGGCGCAGCAACTCGGCGTGCAGGGCCTGGGCCTCCTCCCCGGAGGACACCTCGACCAGCAGGGCCGAGTCGCCGACGGGCAGCACTCTCATGCGAAGGCCTCCACGCGCACGCCCGACGCCTCCAGCCCGGCGCGCACCCGTCGGGCCAGGTCGACCGCTCCGGGCGTGTCCCCGTGCAGGCACAGGGAGCGCGCCCGTACGGGGATCTCCCGCCCGGAGCGGGCGGTGACGGTTCCGAGGCGGGCCAGGTCCACCGAGCGCCCGACGACCGTGTCCGGTTCGCTGATCACCGCGCCGTCCTCCCCGCGCGGCACGAGCGTGCCCTCGTCCGTGTAAGCGCGGTCCGCGAACGCCTCGGTGACGGCCGGGAGCCCGGCCTTCTCGGCGACCTTCAGCAGGCGCGACCCGGGCAGCCCCAGCACGGGGAGCGTCGCGTCGGCGAGCAGCACGCCGTCCACGACCGCCTCGGCCTGCCGCTCGTCGTGGACCACCCGGTTGTAGAGCGCGCCGTGCGGCTTCACATACGACACGCGGGAGCCCGCCGCGCGGGCGAATACCTCCAACGCGCCGATCTGGTAAGCCACTTCGGCCGCGAGCTCGGCGGGCGGCACATCCATCGCGCGCCGCCCGAAACCGGCCAGGTCGCGGTAGGAGACCTGAGCGCCGATCCGTACGCCGCGCTCGGCCGCCAGCCGGCACACCCGTTGCATGGTGGCCGCGTCGCCGGCGTGGAAGCCGCAGGCCACATTGGCGCTCGTGACGACCGACAGCAGTCGCTCGTCGTCGGTGAGCCGCCAGCGGCCGAAGCCCTCGCCGAGGTCGGCGTTCAGATCGATCATGACCCCTCCTGGTCGTCCGACGTCAGCCGACGCGGTACTGGTCGTCGCGGGCGTCGGTGATGAGCATCTGGCCCGGTGCGTGGGTGATGGCGAAGGGCGGCCGAGAGGCCGTGACCGCCGCCTGCGGGGTCACTCCGCAGGCCCAGAACACCGGGATGTCGTCCGGTTCGGCGTCCACCGGGTCGCCGAAGTCCGGCCGGCCGAGGTCCCCGATGCCGAGGCCCGACGGATCGCCGCAGTGGACGGGGCCGCCGTGCACCGCGGGAAGCAGACTGCTCTCCCGGATCGCGGCGGCCAGGTGCTGCGGCGGAACCGGGCGCATGGACACCACCATGGGGCCGTGCAGCCGTCCGGCCGGTCGGCAGTCGCGGGCGGTCACGTACATCGGGACGTTGCGGCCCTGCTCGATGTGACGCAGCGGCACACCCGCCTCGGCCAGCGCCCACTCGAAGGTGAAGCTGCACCCTATGAGGAAGGACACCAGGTCGTCGCGCCAGTGGTCCAGCACCTCGGTGGGTTCGTCCACCAGTTCGCCGTCCCGCCACACCCGGTAGCGCGGCAGATCGGTGCGCAGATCGGCGCCGTCCGCGAGAACCGTGGCGAAGGAGCCGGCGTCGGTGACGTCCAGGACCGGGCAGGGCTGCGGGTTGCGCTGGCAGAACAGCAGCATGTCGTAGGCCCAGTCGGCCGGGACGGAGATCAGGTTGACCTGGGTGTGGCCCGCGGCGGCCCCGGCCGTGGGGCCGGTCAGCCCCTCGCGGAAGCGGGCCCGGGCCTCCCTCGGGCTCCACGCGTGCGCGTACTCGTCGACGACGGTCACGGAGCGGTCCTCTCCACGGTTCACCGCAGCTCCTTCCCGCGGGTCTCCGGCAGCCCGAGCAGCGCCAGCGCCGCGAGACCGTACCCGACCGCGCCGAAGACCAGCGCACCGCCCACGCCCCAGCTGTCGGCGAGGAAGCCCACAAGGGTCGGGAAGACGGCGCCCACGGCGCGACCGGTGTTGTACGTGAAGCCCTGGCCCGTGCCCCGCACGGCCGTCGGGTACAGCTCGCTCAGATAGGACCCGAAGCCGCTGAAGATCGCCGACATGCAGAACCCGAGCGGGAAGCCGAGCACCAGCAGCAGGGTGTCGGCGCCGCTCGGGATGTTCGCGTACACCAGCACACAGAGCGCCGAGAGCAGGGCGAAGAGCCAGATGGTGCGCCTGCGGCCGAGCTGGTCGGTGAGGTGGCCGCCGGTCAGGTAGCCGATGAAGGCTCCGGAGATCAGGAACGTCAGATAGGAGCCGGTGCCGACGACGGACAGGCCCCGCTCCGTCTTCAGATAGGTCGGCACCCAGGTCGCCAGGGTGTAGTAGCCGCCCTGGACGCCCGTGGAGAGCAGGCCCGCGAAGACCGTCGTGCGCAGCAGGCCCGGCGCCCCGTCCCTGCCCGGCCGGAAGATCGCCGCGAAGGAGCCCTTCCGCTCGCTGGCCTCGCGCCGGGCCCGCGCCTGCGGGGCGTCGTGGACCCGACGGCGCATCCAGATCACCAGCAGCGCGGGCAGGGCGCCGGTCCAGAACATCACGCGCCAGGCCAGGCCGTCGTCCACGAACGAGAAGACCAGGGTGTAGACGGCTGCGGCCAGCGCCCAGCCGACGGCCCAGGAGCTCTGGATCGCGCCGAGCGTACGGCCCCGGTGCCGGGTGCTCGCGTACTCGGCGACCAGGATCGCGCCGACCGCCCACTCGCCGCCGAAGCCGAGCCCCTGCAGGGCCCGGAAGACCAGCAGCGTCTCGTAGGTGGGCGCGAAGCCGCACGCGACGGTGAAGACCGCGTAGGTGACGACGGTGATCATCAGGGCCTTGACCCGTCCGACGCGGTCGGCGACCACGCCCGCGACGGCGCCGCCGACCGCGGAGACGATCAGGGTGACCGTGGTGAACAGGCCGGTCTGTCCGCTGTCCAGACCGAAGTACGCGGCCAGCGCGACCATGCTCAGCGGCAGGGTGAAGTAGTCGTACGCGTCCAGCGCATAGCCGCCGAAGGCCCCCGCGAAGGCACGCCGGCCGTGCGGGCCCAGGGCCCGCAGCCAGCCCGGCGCGCTCCCGTCGGAGAGGGGTTCGGCGGTGTCCGGCCGGGCGTCGGAGGTCAGGGCGTCGGATGGAGGGTTCGAGCTCATGGGCACCTCGCAGTTGAGGGACGGAGGGTGCTGGAAATCGAGCCATGCCATGGGAAAGCCGCGGCGCCGCGGTGAGGAGCGGGCGGCGCCGTGCGCAGCAAGGTAGAGGATCGTTGAACGATCCTTCAATACCCGTGTTGTTTCGTCCTCGTCTCTGCGATTCAATTCCGGGCATGGCAGAGCAGCTGACGGGACTGGCCGACGACCGCGCTCTCCTCGGGCGCACCAGCACCGCCGAGCGGGTCTCGGACATCCTCAGAAGCCGGATCGCCGAGGGCTACTTCCCGCCCGGCACCCGGCTGTCGGAGGACAGCATCGGCGGCGCGCTCGGCGTCTCCCGCAACACGCTGCGCGAGGCGTTTCGGCTGCTCACGCATGAGCGGCTGCTGGTCCACGAATTGAACCGCGGGGTCTTCGTACGGGTGCTGGCCGTCGACGACGTCGAGGACATCTACCGCGTCCGGACACTGGTGGAGTGCGCCGTGGTACGCGGCCTCGGGAAGCCGCCGTACGCCCTGGAGGGGCTCGCCGAAGCGGTCGCCGAGGGGCAGCGCGCCGCACGCGAAGGTGACTGGAAAGGGGTGTCCACGGCGAACATCCACTTCCACCGGGACCTGGTGGCCCTCGCGGGCAGCGAACGCACGGACGAGCTGATGCGCAGCATCTTCGCCGAACTGCGGCTGGCCTTCCACGTGGTGGACGACCCGCGCCGGCTGCACGAGCCGTACCTGGCGCGCAATCTCCGTATCCTCGAGACCCTGCGGGCGGGGAACCGCGAACAGGCCGAGGTACTGCTCGCGGACTACCTCGACGACTCGCGAGCGGGCCTCGTCGAGATCTACGGGCGCCGGGTGGCGGACGCGGTCTGAGTGCCGTCGTTTGGGTCGTTGTCAGACCGAGGACCTAATCTGTGCACCGTGACTTCGCCTGTATCGACGGACCGTGTTCCGCCCCAGCTCGGCGCGGGGCCGCGCCCCGCTGCGGGCCCGGCCGCCGACGAAGGGCTGGCGCGGCGGCTGCGCGCACTCGCCTGCACCGCGCCGCTGCACGACCTCGACGCACGCAAGGCCAACCTCGCGGGTGAGTACTCGGTGTACGGGATGGCGGAGATCGCCCTCGCCGCCATCGACCTGGTCACCCTGAACATGGACTTCGACACGGGCGCCGACCACGACCAGATCGTGGCCCGGCTCATCCCGCGCATCGCCGCCCAGGCCCCGCGGCGCCCGGTCGCCGAGCACGAGCGCGTGGCCCGCTGGGTGCTGGAGAACCTGATCAACGTCGGCAGCGTCGACCGCGGCTTCCGTGCCGTGTACGGCACATTCGACCCGGACGGCACCTACACCCGCCGTGACTACGACTTCAAACTGATCGAAGAGGTGCCCGGATACGGCGGGAGCGTCTACCTCCGGACGACGGACGAGGCGGTCAACGTCCTCGTCGGCGCACTCGACACGGACGTCACCAGCGCCCAGATCGCCGCCGAGGTCAAGCTCGAGGTGCTGATCAGCCGAGGACGCCTCGCCGACGCCCAGCTCGCCGCCGAACAGGCGCGCTACCGCACGGTGCAGTACTCCGAGTCCCTGCGCAGGGCTCTCGAGGCCACCCGGCGCAATGTCCGCGCGGTCGACTGGCTCAACGCGGTGCCGGACATGATCGCCGAGGCCCTCGACCACGTCGCCGACCGCTACCGCCACGAGAACGCCATCCTCACCAACATCCGCAAGGCCCGCGACGAGTCCGAGGACCCCGAGCAGAAGCGACGCGCCGCCGAACTCGTCGACATCGTCAAGGACTGCATCCGCAGACACACCCAGCTTCAGTCCCGGCTCCTGGAGGCGGGCCCGCTGTTCCGCGCCGAACAGGACCGTCAGGCGTTCGCCACGCCGATGACGACGTCCGGCACGGACCTCTACGGGCATCTCCTCGCGCCGGTGCTGCCGCTCCCGCTGGAGCAGGCGATCCGCGTCACCGACGCCTTCTTCGCGCACGGCACGGGATTGCGCACGCCCGGTTCCGTGCGGGTCGGGGACCTCGTCGACCTGCTGCTGACGCCCCCGGTGGAGCGCGAGCACCTCGGGGCGGAGATGCCCGAGCCGGACCTCGTCGCGACACCGGACGACAGCCGGTTCAGCGAGGAGCAGCTGGCCGCCGCGACCGAGTTGCTCGACCTGCCGGCGGACGCGCCGCGGCGGTTGTCCGGGCTGCTCGCGGAGGCGCGCCGGACGGGAGATCCCGGCCTGGCGTACCTGGTGGCCCTGCTGGCCGTGCATGCGGCCAGCCCGCCCGTGGGGACGGCCTACCGGCAGGGCGAACAGAAGCTGCTCTTCGCCGTCGACGACGGAACGGAGCTGGACGACCCCGAGTTCGGCGGTGCGGATCTGATCGTGGGAACGGCTCTGCTCGACGCGGCCGGAATGGCGGCGGACCGGACGGAGGCGGCATGACCGGCAACCAGTACCAGCGCGACAAGGAGTCCCGACCGTGACCGAGCACGCCGAGTGGAGCGAGCCGGAGACCGCCGCCGCACCGGCGAGCGCCGCCGTCACCCCCGCCGACGCCGCCGACGCGGCGCGGCTCGTCGCCTTCGGGCTGCAACCCAAGCTGGGCCCCGCGCGCGACCAGGAGTACGCGGACCTGCTGCGCCGATACCGCGAGGACCCGCCGTTCGGGCGCCTCGCCGACGCCGTCGCCACCGGACTCGGCCTGATCGTCCTGGAGGTGTCCCCGCGTGCCGGCATGGCCGTGACCGCCGCCGAGGACTCCGTGTTCGCCGTCCGCATGGGCGACTACGCGCGTCGTACGTCGGCCGACTCCGGCGACCGCTTCCTGCACGGACTGGCCCATCTCGCCGTCGCCGCCCTCGCCTTCCCGCGCCCCGAGGACCTGGCGGACGACGGCTACATCGGCCGGGTCACGGTCAACGGCGTCGACGCCTTCGTGCGCCAGGCCTGCCGCCGTCTGGAGGAGCGGGCCGAGGAACAGGGGGAGAACACCGACCCGGCGACGGACACGCCCGGCCTGGAGGCGGCCTGGCGCATCTGGGCCAGGCGCAGTGCGACCGGGGCCACCAAGGACGCCCGCAGACTGGCGGGCTCGACCACCGGCATCGTGGCCAAGGCCGTCGCGTTCCTCACCGACTCGGGCTTCCTGCAGCGTACGGGCGACGAGAGCGGGGGCACCTACCGCACGACGGCCCGCTACCAGCTCCAGGTGCGCGACATGGCGGGCAGCGCGGCCATGGCCGAGCTCCTCGAACTGGGCGTCGTCCCGGTGACCGACGGCACGGCCACCCTGCTGCCCGCCGAGGACACCGAAGACCTGGAGCTGGTGGCCGACGCCGGACTGCCGTTCCACTCCTGAGGCTCCCGGCGCAAGCCCTGGGCGCCGCAGGGCCGTCAGCCCCGCGGCACTACAGCCCTTCGCAGTTCCCGAAGCCTCCCGGACCTCCTCACTCCTTCCGAACACCCAGCACGACCGACGACGAGAGCCCCCCATGTACGAGCTGTCCCGGGTCCGCCTCTACTCCATCGGGCCGGCCGGTGCGCGCTATGCGGACACCGTGCTGGACCTGCGGGGCGTGGGCGATCTGGTGCCCGACCCCGCGCCCACCCAGGCGGAGTTCTTCGAGGAGGAGCCCGCCGGGCCGCCGCGCCGCCCCGCGCCCGCGGGCGTGCTCTTCCTGGAGAACGGCGGCGGCAAGTCCGTCCTGCTGAAGCTGATCTTCTCGGTGATGCTGCCGGGTCACCGCAACACCCTCGGCGGCGCCAGCTCGGGCGTGCTGCGCAAGTTCCTGCTCGCCGACGACTGCGGACACGTGGCGCTGGAGTGGCAGCACACGCTGACCGGCGAGTGCGTCGTGGTCGGCAAGGTGAGCGAGTGGCGCGGCCGCCAGGTCTCCAACGACCCCAGGAAGTTCGCGGAGGCCTGGTACTCCTTCCGGCCGGGGCCCGGCCTCAGCCTCGACAACCTGCCGGTCGCCGAGTCCACCGCCGTACGGCCGCCCGTCGAGGGCGCGTCCGGCGCACAGGGGCGGCGCCGCACCATGAAGGGCTTCCGGGACGCCCTCGTGGAGGCGGGCAAGGCCTACCCGCACCTGGAAGTGCACTGGGAGGAGATCCACGACCGCTGGAACGAGCATCTGACGGACCTCGGTCTCGACCCCGAACTCTTCCGATACCAGCGGGAGATGAACGCCGACGAGGGCGAGGCCGCAGGACTCTTCGCGGTCAAGAAGGACTCCGACTTCACGGACCTGCTGCTGCGCGCCGTCACCGACACCCGGGACACCGACGGACTCGCCGACCTGGTCAGCGGGTTCGGCAACAAGCTGGGACGGCGATCCGAGCTGATCGCCGAGCGGGACTTCACCGCAGGGTCGGTGGACCTGCTCGGACGGATCGTCGACGCCACCGGGGCCCGGTCACGGGCACGGGACATCCACGCGGGTGCCGAGCGCCGCACCCGCACCCTGGCCCGGCGGCTGTCCGCGCGGGGGGTGCGGGAGCGGGTCCAAGCGGCCGATCTGGCCCAGCGGGTGACCGCCGCCGCGTACGCCGTCACCCACGCCGAGAGTGCCAGGCAGCGCAGTGCCCTGGTCGCGGCCGAACTGGCCTACCGGCACGCGTCCTTGGCGCTCGCCGGCGCCGAGAAGGCCGCCGCCGCCCAGAAGCGCGAACTGGCCGACGCACGTCAGCTGTACTCCGCGTGGCAGGCCGCAGAGGCCGTACTGCGGCACCGCGCCGCCGCCGACCGCTCCGCACGCGTGGCCGCCGCGATCCGCGAGGCCGAGCGGGACGCCGCCCCGGCACTCGCCGCCCGCGCCAGGGCCGCCGTCGATCTCGTACGGGCGCTGCACGCGGCGGCCGAGAGAGCCGAGCTGCAGGCCAACGAGGAGGAGGAGCGGTCCGCCGCCCTCCAGGAGGCCGGCGAGTCCGCCCACCGGGACTCCACCACCGCAGCCACACAGGCGCAGCGTGCCCGTAGCGAGGCGGAGCATCTGCGCCAGCGGCTCGCCGAGGTGGAGCAGGAGACCGCGCAGGCCGTGCGGGCCGGCTGGCTCGACGACAGCGCACCCGACGCCGATCCGGCGCGGGCCGCGCTGGCCGCGAGCGACGCCGAGAAGACGGCCGTCGCGGCCTGGGACACCGCCCGCGAGGCCTCCCGCCGCGCGTCCGAGCTCGCCCGCGAGGCCGCCTCCGCCGAGTCCCGGGCGGAACTGACGGCGGCCCGCGCGGCGGACGCCGCCACGGCCGCCGAGCGGACGTACCAGGCCGAGCGCCGGACCGCCGAGGCGCTGGCCGCGGAGGAGCGCCTGGCGGAACTGCTGAGCCTGTCGGGCACGGATGCACGGAAACGGGTCCCCGGGCCGCGGCGCGACACGGACACTCACGCGGCGGGTGCTCCGGCGACCCCTGAGGGCCCCCTCACCCCCGAGGAGCTGGACGGCTTCGCCGACGAGCTGCGCGCCCTGCTGGAGGACTCCGTCGCCTCCGCCGAACGGCAGCTCTTCGACCTGCGCACCGCGGCGGCCGACGACGCGCGCATCCTCGGAGCGCTCGGTGACGGCGGGCTGCTCCCGCCGGGCCCCGATGTGCTGGCGACCGTCGAGTTCCTCGGCGAGCACGGCATCCCCGCCCTGCCAGGCTGGCGCTATCTCGCGCAGGCCGTCGACCCCGCCGACCACGCGCGTGTGCTGGCCGCCCGCCCCGAACTCGTCGACGGCGTGATCATCACCGATCCGGACTCGCACGCCCGGGCCCGGCAGGCGCTGGGCGACGCCGCGCTGCTGCCCCGCTCCGCCGTCGCCGTGGGCACCGCCGCCGCGCTGCTCGCCCCGGCCCCGGCCCTCGACGAGCGCGAGAGCGGCGCCGCCGCCGTGTTCCTCGTACCGCCGAACCCGGCCATGCACGACGAGCACGCCGCCGACCAGGAGCGGCAGGCGCTGCGCGCACGGGCCACCGCCCGGGACGAGGAGATCCGGGTGCTCGCGGCCCGCCTCGGCAAGGACCGGGAGCTCGCGGCCCGGCTGGCCTCCTGGCGCACCGGGTGCCCGGCCGGACGGCTCACCGAACTCGCCACGGCCGCCCGGGACGCCCGCGCGTTCACCGAGGAGGCGGAGGCCGAGCTGGCCGAGGCGCGCACCGTCCGCGCCGAGGCCGAGGAGTCCGCGGCCGAGGCCGCCCAGCTGCGGGACGAGCGGCAGGAGGCCGCCCAGAAGGCCCGCCGCGCCGCCGACGCCCTCGCCGGGCTCGCCTTCCGGCTGCGCGAGCGCGCGGGCTGGCAGGTCAAGCTGCGTGAGCTCGCCGACGAGGCGGTCGAGTCGGAGGCCCGCGCCCAGTCGTGGCTGGAGCGCGCCCGCGCCGCCGACGAGGACCGCCGCGCCGCCCAGCGGGCCGCCGACGACGCCCGCCGCACGGCGCGTGCGCTGCGCGCCGAGCGCGCGGAGATCGCGGGCGCCCCCGACGACGTACCGGAGGACGACGCGGAGGCGCCCACGGGGTCCCTGCCCGCCCTCCGCGAGGCCTACCGGGCCGCCTCCCAGGTGTACGAGAAGGTCGGCGTCGGTGCCGATCTGCGGGCCGAACAGGCGCGGGCCGAAAGCGACGAGTCCGCGGCGCTCGCCGAACTGGACCGGCTCAGCAACAAGGTACGCGCGCGTGCCGAGCAGCTCCTCGAGTCCCCGGACGGCTCGGACGGCCCGTCGCGGCAGGCCGCGGCCGCGCGCGCCGAGGAGCTGGTGCAGCTGCTGGAGACACGTATGTCCACGGCCAGCGAGCAGCTCGGACGGCTGCGCGGTGAGGCCGAGCGGCACGCGCCCGAGAACGGCGAGGCCCACACCGAGCTGCCGGAGGAGCTCGTGCCCCGGGACGCCGAGCACGCGCAGGCCCTGCTGCGCACCGCGACGGCCGAGCTCGCCTCGCGTGCCGAGGCGCTCGGCCTGGCCCGCGAGGCCCACGCCGAACTCCTCGAGGCCCACCGGGCCGCCGAGGACGCGGCAAGCGGCTTCGACGAGGTCGCGGCCATGCTCCGCGACCTGCTGCGCGAGCACGCCGCGGAGGAGGACCAGGAGGAGCCGGAGCCCTATCCGGGCACCCTCGAGGAGGCCCGCCGGGCCGCCGCCGAGACCCGCAGGTCGCTGCGCGGCTGTGCCGCCGATCTCTCCGCCGCCGAAGCCGCCGTGCGCGAGGCCTGCGACGTGCTGGTCCGGCACGCCAACTCCACGCGGTACGAGCAGGTCCGCACCCCCGCCCGGCAGCAGATCCGTGAACTGCCCGCGTCCGCGCTGCCGGAGCACGCGCAGCGGTGGGCGGATGCCTTCGCGCCGCGACTGCGGGTGCTGACCGACGAACTGGCGCAGCTGGAGCGCAACCGGGACTCGATCGTCGACCGTTTGCGGGGCCTGGTGGAGTCGGCGCTGACGACCCTGCGGTCAGCACAGCGGCTGTCCCGGCTCCCCGAGGGCCTCGGGGAGTGGTCCGGGCAGGAGTTCCTGCGGATCCGCTTCGAGGAGCCCGACCCGGCCACGCTGATCGAACGCCTGGGTGAGGTCATCGACGACGCGACGCGTGCGGCCGTCAGGAAGAACTCCGACCTGCGGCGCGACGGCATGTCGCTGCTGCTGAGGGGTGTCGCGGCGGCGCTCCAGCCCAAGGGCGTCGCGGTCGAGATCCTCAAGCCGGACGCCGTGCTGCGCGCCGAGCGCGTCCCGGTCGGGCAGATGGGAGACGTGTTCTCCGGCGGCCAGCTGCTCACCGCCGCCATCGCCCTGTACTGCACGATGGCCGCGCTGCGCTCCAACGACCGGGGCCGCGACAAGCACCGCCACGCGGGCACGCTGTTCCTTGACAACCCCATCGGACGCGCCAACGCCACATATCTGCTGGAACTCCAGCGGGCCGTGTCGGATGCGCTCGGTGTGCAGCTCCTGTACACCACCGGACTGTTCGACACCACCGCGCTCGCCGAGTTCCCGCTGGTCATCCGGTTGCGCAACGACGCCGACCTGCGGGCGGGGCTGAAGTACATCCGGGTGGAGGAACACCTCCGGCCGGGGCTGCCGCAGCAGCCCCAGGCGGGGGAGGCGGTGCACAGCGAGATCACCGCGACACGGATGTTCAAACGGCCCGCGTGACCTACGCGTCGGCAGTGCACACCCTGCGCACCATCGACGACGCACGTGCCCTGCGCGCCGAACTCACCAGGGGCGCGCCGGGTCACCGTCGTCGGCGGCGGCCTCATCGGGGCCAGGACCGCCCCTTCCTGCGTCGGTCTCGGACAGGACGTCACGGTCGTCGAAGCCGCACCACTGCCCCTCGTCCCGCAACTCGGCCCCGAGATGGCGGCCTTGTGCGCAGCACTGCACCACCGCGGACGTGTCGCCCCGATCACCGGCACCGGGGTCGCCCGGCTGCACGGCGCACCGGCCAAGGCCACCGGCACCACCGGGACACCCGGCACGGCCACCCCGCCGGGGCGTGCCGTCATCGTCGTGGAGCCGTCCGACGACCGTGCCCTGCCCGCCGACACGGTGCTCGTCGGTACCGGCGCCACCCCCGGCAACGACCGGCTCGCCGGTTCGGAACTCGCCCTGCGCGACGGCGTGCTCCGCGACGGAGTGCTGTGCGAGGACGGCTGCGCCACCGCCCTTCCCCAGGTCGTCGCCGTCGGCGACGTCGCCCGGGTCGGCGGTCACCGCGCCGGGCACTGGACGTCCGCCATGGAGCAACTCCGTGTCCCCGTACGCAATCTGCTGGCCGGGCACACGGCAAAGACGGTGCGGTCGCTGCCGTACTTCCGGTAGGGCCAGTACGGTGTGCGCCTCCAGTTCGCGGGAGGCCGGCACCCGACCGACACCGTGCGCTGCGCCGAGGGTGCCCTCGAGGACGGCGCGCCCGCCGAAGGCGGTCTCCCCGCCGTCTACGGGCGCGAGGGGGCGGACCACGGCGGTCCTCTCCGTCGACCGCCCTCGCCCGTTCATGCGGACCGGGCGTGAACTCGCGCGCGCCGCCGAACCGGTGGGGCCGGCGGCACCGTGACCCTCGATGGTGGGGGGCCTGCCGGCGGCAGCACGGAGGACACCCGGACTCACCACCATGGTCAGGGATGCGACAGCTGGCCGGCCCCGCGCTGCCTGCGTATATGCCGGCGGGTCCGCTCCGCGGCCCGCGCCTGCCGGCGGGCCGTGCGGCGCTCGCGGCGCAGCTCACGGGCCGTGCTGCTGGGGGCCGAGACCACCCCATGGCGCTGATACCAGACCTGACGCGTCACCCAGACGTCGAGCACGCCCCAGGTCGCCACCACCGTACTGGCGACGCTCGACAGGACCATCGGGAACGCCAGCCAGGAGCCGGCCATCGTGCACAGAAAGGCGACGACCGCCTGGATCAGCGTCACCGCGATGAGGAGCACCGCCCGCACCGCCGCCGTACGCACCGGGTCCGGGAGCCGCCGCCTGCGCGCGGGCTCCTCCAGCCACAACGGCCGGTAGTACGGCGCCTCGTGAAACTCCTCGTCCGCCCGCCTCCTCCCGCCGTGATCCGCCCCCTGCACGTCTCCCCGCGCCGCCTTGGGTGCCGCACCACCCGACCCGGTTGTCCCGCTCCGCTCCGCCGTCCCCATCAACGTGTCACTCCCCACCGCCCGCAGACCGTTCGTCCCGGTGTCATCCGACCCCGGCTCCCCAGTGGCTGCCCGGCTTGCGCTGTTTTACGCCGCCTGAGTGCGGCATGCGGCGCCTGTGGCCGAATCCGCCCCCGATTTCCCGTACAGAAGGACGCCCGATGTTCCGGGAAGATTCCCGACGAACGAAAATTTCCGGTCAACCGCCCCGGATGACCGATCCGGTGTCCTCCTGCGCCGCATGCCGGTTCCGGGGAGCAAATGCCCCCCAATGGCGGGACAACTCCCCATGTCCTGTTCGCTGTCCATGGAGTGGTGCGGCGGGTCGGCCCTTCGAGATACCCGTGTGTCGGTAGTAGGCTCACGCCGTTTGTTGACGGATGTGTGTACCCCCGGCCGGAGGGGGGCGAGCTGGGGGAGGCCATGCGCTTTCGCGGGAAGTCCATCCGCCGGAAGATCGTGGCGCTCCTTCTCGTGCCGCTCCTGTCCCTGACCGCCATCTGGGCCTTCGCGACCGTGCTCACCGGCCGTGCCGCCCAGTCCCTGTTCCACGCCTCGCACGTCGTCGAAAAGGTCGGCTACCCCACCGAGGACACGGTCCGCGTTCTGCAGGCGGAACGCCGCCAGACCCTCGTCTACCTCGCGGACCCGCGCGCCTCCGATTCCCTCGCCGCGCTCCGCCGCAGCCGCGCCGCCACCGACCAGGTGGTCGCGAAGCTCCGTCGCAACAGCAAGGACGAGGATCTGCGGGAGGACATGGGGACGGGCACCGCCCAGCGTCTGACCTCGGTCCTGGAAGCCCTGGACGGCATGCAGTCGCTGCGCCGCAGTGTCGAGGAAGGCACCGTCGACCGCACCCAGGCCCTGGACCTCTACGACCGTCTGGTCGACCCCTGCTTCACGCTCCTGACCAACCTGCGGATCCTCGACGACGTGGACATGGACAGGCAGAGCCGTGCACTCGCCGGTGTCTTCCGCGCCCGGGAACTGCTCTCCCGCGAGGACGCCCTCCTCGGCTCCGCGCTCGTCGCCGGACGGGTCACCCGCGATGACATCCGCGCCGTCTCCGGCCTCGTCGCGCAGCGCGGCGTGATGTACGACGTCAGCCTGCCCCTGCTGCCGGGCTCGGAGAGCGGACGCTTCCAGCGCTACTGGAAGAACGCCGACACCGCGCCCCTGCGCATGGCCGAGCGGTCCGTCGTCGACGCCGCCCCCGGCACACCGCACGGGGTCACCGCCAAGAGCTGGGACGAGGCCGCGGGGCAGGTCCTCGACCGGCTCGACCGGATGAGCAGCCAGGCCGGTGACCGCTACCAGGACCGCGTCCGTCCCCTCGCCGTCGACGTGATCCTGAAGGCGGCCGTCGCCGGTGTCCTGGGCCTCGTCGCCCTGCTGATCTCCCTGATCATGTCCGTACGCATCGGCCGCGGCCTCGTCCGCGATCTGCGCCGGCTGCGCCTGGACGCCCACGAGGCGTCCGGGGTGCGGCTGCCCGGCCTGATGCGCCGTCTGTCGGCGGGCGAACAGGTCGACATCGAGACCGAGGTGCCGCGCCTGGAGTACGGCCAGAACGAGATCGGTGAGGTCGGCCAGGCCCTCAACACCCTCCAGCGCGCCGCCGTGGAGGCCGCCGTCAAACAGGCCGAACTACGCGCCGGGGTGTCCGAGGTCTTCGTCAACCTCGCCCGCCGCAGCCAGGTCCTGCTCCACAAGCAGCTGACCCTCCTCGACACCATGGAACGCAGGACCGAGGACACCGAGGAACTCGCCGACCTCTTCCGGCTCGACCACCTCACCACCCGTATGCGCCGCCACGCCGAAGGCCTGGTCATCCTCTCGGGAGCCGCCCCCTCCCGGCAGTGGCGCAAACCGGTCCAGCTCATGGACGTGGTGCGCGCCGCCGTCGCCGAGGTCGAGGACTACGAGCGCATCGAGGTACGACGGCTGCCGCGCGTCGCCGTCACCGGTGCCGCGGTCGCCGACCTCACCCACCTGGTGGCAGAACTCCTGGAGAACGCCACGGTGTTCTCGCCGCCGCACACCGCCGTCCAGGTCATCGGCGAACGCGTCGCCAACGGCTTCACCCTGGAGATCCACGATCGCGGCCTCGGCATGTCGGCCGAAGCGCTGCTCGACGCCAACCTCAGACTCGCCGAAACCCCCGAGTTCGAGCTGTCCGACACCGACCGGCTCGGTCTCTTCGTGGTCAGCAGACTCGCCCGGCGCCAGAACGTCCGCGTCTCCCTCCAGCCGTCACCCTACGGCGGCACCACGGCCGTCGTCCTCATCCCCGACGCGCTGCTGACCGACGACGTCCCGGACACCAACGGGATCGGCTTCCGCCTCGACCGCCCGATGCCCGACAAGACGGAGGGGGAGGCCGGGGGGCGCACATCGGCGCTCTCCCACGTGCCCGTCCAGCTCCCGGGCATCCCGGCGTCCATCCTGGACGGCCCGGTGGAACTGGAGGCCCCTGTCGACCTGGACGCGCTCGACGACTTCCCCGGCGCGCTCGGCGAGGAGGACAGCGAACGCGGGGATCTCTTCCGTCCCCGGCGTTCACTCGCCGACCCCCCGGGCGCACAGCGCGGGCCGGCCGGGGACACGCGCCGGGAAGCGGCCCGGCCCGCCGAATCCCACCACCCGGGCGCCCCGGTCCCGCTGCCGCGTCGCGGCGCCCCCAAGCTCGTCAGCTCCCACGGCCGTCCGGTGACGGGACCGGGGTCGCGGCGCGGAGGGGCCGACACGGAGGCGGAGCCCCTGGAGCGGCGGGTGACGGATCTCCAGGAGGCCAGACGACCCTCCGGCCGCCAGACGGAACCCGGTGGAGCCGTCCCGCGTTCACCCGGTGACCGGTCCGAGGCCCCTGCCCTGCCCAAGCGGCGTCGCACCCGGCCCCCGGCGGGCCCGGACGCGACCACCCCGCCACGGGACGCGGAGGACGGACCGGCAGAATCGGGCGCGGGCGCGCTGCCCCGCCGTGTCCGGCAGGCCAGCCTGGCACCGCAGTTGAAGGAAGGCCCCGATCGGCGCGTGGCACCGGACCGGTCCCGCGCCGCGAACGGGGCAGGTCCGGCCGAGCGCGACGCCGACGAGGTCCGCAGCCGGTTCGCCTCGCTCCAGCGGGGCTGGCGGCGCGGCCGGGAGGAGAACGCCGCGGGCGACGAGGCCCGGGACGGCTCAGCACGAGGAACGACAGAGGGGGACGGTCGATGACCGCACCGAAGGCCGCAGGGCCCACCGCGACGAACAAGGCATCGGGAGAGCTGAACTGGCTCCTCGACGACCTGGTGGAGCGCGTAGCCAGCATCCGCAAGGCGCTCGTGCTCTCCGGCGACGGCCTGCCGACAGGGATCTCCAGGGAGCTGAACCGGGAGGACAGCGAGCACCTCGCCGCCGTCGCCTCCGGATTCCACAGCCTTGCCAAGGGGGTCGGGCGGCACTTCGACGCCGGTGGTGTCCGGCAGACCATCGTGGAACTCGACGAGGCGTTCCTGTTCGTCACGGCCGCCGGTGACGGAAGCTGCCTGGCCGTTCTGTCGGACGCGGACTCCGACGTCGGTCAGGTGGCCTACGAGATGACCCTCCTGGTCAAGCGTGTCGGCGCACATCTCGCCTCCGCTCCGCGCACCGATCTGCCCTCGGGCGGGTAGTGAGATGGTATGAGCGGAGAAGGTCAGGGAAGCAGCCACTGGTTCGACGACGAGGCCGGGCCCGTGGTCCGTCCGTACGCCATGACGCGCGGCCGCACCAACCACGGTGCCCAGCACCGCCTCGACCTGATCGCCGTGGTCGTCACGGAACCGCACGGGGACGATCCCGAGGGGGACCCGTCGCTGTCCCCGGAACACGTGGACATCGTCGAGCTGTGCCGTGAGGCACCCCAGTCGGTCGCCGAACTCGCCGCCGAACTCGATCTGCCCGTCGGCGTGGTCCGTGTCCTCGTGGGAGACCTCGTGGACGAGGAACTGGTCCATGTATCGCGTCCCGTGCCTCCCGCCGAGCTCGTGGACGAGAGCATTCTGCGCGATGTGATCAACGGCCTGCGGGCCTTGTGAACCAGGGATGTCCGCGCCGCCCTTCCGGCCTGGGCGCGGGCATCCGGAGGCCGGCGCCGGCCGGGCATGGGAAAGCCGGGGAGAGGACCCCTGAACAGGGGCGGGTCTCGGCGCGGGCCCGCGCGCGTGGACCGGCGTGGGCAGGGGCCGCCCGTTATGATCTGACCGATCGTCGACCACCGGCCGCGACGGGCCGATCACCCGCCCGGGGACACGGTGCCCGGCAGCACGATCGGAGAGACGGACGTGACCACGGGCTGGCAGTTCTGGGTCGACCGCGGCGGCACCTTCACCGACATCGTGGCGCGCCGCCCGGACGGCCGCCTGCTCACCCACAAGCTGCTGTCGGACAACCCTCACCACTACGCGGACGCGGCCGTCGCGGGCGTGCGAGAACTCCTCGGCCCGGACGAACCGATCGACGGTGTCCGGATGGGCACGACCGTCGCCACGAACGCCCTCCTGGAACGCAAGGGCGAACGCACTCTCCTCGTCGTCACCCGAGGATTCCGCGACGCCCTGCGCATCGCCTACCAGAACCGCCCGAGCATCTTCTCCCGCGCGATCGATCTCCCGGAGCCGCTGTACGAGCGGGTCGTCGAGGTCGACGAACGCATCGCCGCCGACGGCACCGTCCTGCGCGCCCCCGATCTCGAGGCTCTCGCCGGACCGCTGCGGGAAGCGCACGACGACGGGATCCGCGCGGTGGCCGTGGTCTGCATGCACAGCCATCTGCACCCCGTCCACGAGCAGGCCATCGGCGAGCTGGCCGCCCGGACGGGCTTTGCGCAGATCTCGCTCTCCAGCGAGGTCAGCCCCCTGATGAAACTGGTCCCGCGTGGCGACACGGCCGTCGTGGACGCCTACCTCTCGCCCGTTCTGCGCCGATACATCCGGCACGTGGCGGACGAGCTCGAAGGGGTCAGGCTGATGTTCATGCAGTCCAACGGAGGACTCGCCGAGGCCGGACAGTTCCGCGGCAAGGACGCCATCCTCTCCGGGCCCGCGGGCGGCATCGTCGGCATGGCCCGGATGTCGCAGCTCGCCGGCTTCGACCGCGTCATCGGTTTCGACATGGGCGGCACGTCCACCGACGTATCCCACTTCGCCGGTGAGTACGAACGCGTCTTCACCACTCTGATCGCGGGCGTCCGGCTGCGCGCACCGATGCTCGACATCCACACGGTCGCGGCCGGCGGCGGCTCGGTCCTCCACTTCGACGGCTCCCGCTACCGCGTAGGGCCGGACTCGGCGGGTGCGACTCCGGGGCCGGCCTGCTACCGGGGCGGCGGCCCGCTCACGGTCACGGACGCCAACGTCATGCTCGGCCGCATCCAGCCCGCCCACTTCCCCGAGGTGTTCGGCCCGGACGGCGACCAGCCCTTGGACGACGTCCTGGTCCGCGACCGCTTCGCCGCCCTCGCACACGAGATCGGCGAGCGGACCGGCGACGACCGCACCCCCGAGCAGGTCGCCGAGGGCTATCTGCAGATCGCGGTCGCCAACATCGCCAACGCCGTCAAGCGGATCTCGGTCCAGAAGGGCCACGACGTCACCCGCTACGCGCTCACCACCTTCGGCGGTGCGGGCGGGCAGCACGCGTGCATGGTCGCCGACTCCCTGGGCATCCGCACCATCCTCGTGCCGCCCATGGCCGGCGTGCTCTCCGCACTCGGCATCGGCCTCGCCGACACCACGGCCATGCGTGAACAGTCCGTCGAGGCACCTCTGGAACCCGCTTCCATGCCCCGTGTCCGCGAGACCGCCGACGATCTGGCGGCCGCCGCCCGCGCCGAACTCCTCGCCGAGGACGTGCCCGAAGACCGCATCCGGGTCGCCCGCCGGGCCCAGCTGCGCTACGACGGCACGGACACGACCCTCACCGTCGAGCTGACCGAGCCCGACGCCATGAGGCGCGCCTTCGAAGAGCGTCATCGCGCCACGTACTCCTTCACGCTCGACCGTCCGATCGTCGTCGAAGCCCTCTCCGTGGAAGCCACCGGCATCACCCAACCCCCCGATCTCTCCGCCCTCGCCCCGTACGAAGGCCGCTCCGCCGCACCCGAGACCGTCCGCCTCCACACGGGCGGCGCCTGGCGCGACGTACCTCTCCAGCGCCGGGAGCACCTGCCTCCCGGCGAAACCGTGAGCGGCCCCGCGATCATCACGGAGACCAGTGCCACGACCGTCGTCGACGACGGCTGGCGGGCCGCGGCGACCGACGACGGGCATCTGGTCATGGAACGCGTGGCGACTACGGAGAGTTCCGATCTCGACACAGAAGTCGATCCCGTCCTGCTCGAGGTGTTCAACAACCTCTTCATGTCCATCGCCGAACAGATGGGCGCCCGCCTGGAGTCCACGGCCCAGTCCGTCAACATCAAGGAACGCCTGGACTTCTCCTGCGCCCTCTTCGACCCCGAGGGCAACCTGGTCGCCAACGCCCCCCACATCCCCGTCCACCTGGGTTCCATGGGCACCAGCGTCAAAGAGGTCATCCGACGGCGCGCCGGCCGAATGCGCCCGGGAGACACATACGCCGTGAACGACCCGTACCACGGCGGCACCCACCTGCCCGACGTCACCGTCATCACCCCGGTCTTCGACACGGAGGGTGAGCGCATCCTGTTCCACGTCGCCTCCCGCGGCCACCACGCCGAGATCGGCGGCATCGCCCCCGGCTCCATGCCCGCGCACAGCCGCACCATCGAGCAGGAGGGCGTCCTCTTCGACAACTGGCTGCTCGCCGAGAACGGCCGTTTCCGCGAGGAGGAGACGTTCCGGCTGCTGACCGGGGCGCCGCACCCGTCACGCAACCCGAAGACCAACCTCGCCGACCTGCGCGCCCAGATCGCCGCCAACCAGAAGGGCGTCGACGAGGTCGCGCGCATGATCGAGAACTTCGGTCTCGATGTCGTCCAGGCGTACATGCGGCACGTCCAGGACAATGCCGAGGAGGCCGTCCGCCGCGTCATCGACGCCCTGGACGACGGCGAGTACGCCTACGAGACGGACTCCGGCGCGGTCATCCGCGTCCGCGTGCGCGTGCACCGCGACAGCCGCTCCGCGACCATCGACTTCACCGGCACATCCCCGCAGCTGACCACCAACTTCAACGCCCCCTTCTCGGTCGTCAACGCCGCGGTCCTGTATGTCTTCCGCACCCTCGTCGCCGACGACATCCCGCTGAACGACGGCTGTCTGCGACCCCTGGACATCGTCGTCCCGTCCGGCTCGATGCTCGCGCCGGAGCCCCCGGCCGCCGTCGTCGCCGGCAACGTCGAGACCTCCCAGTCCCTCACCGGCGCGCTGTACGCGGCACTGGGCGTGCAGGCGGAGGGCTCCGGCACCATGAACAACGTCACCTTCGGCAACGACCGGTACCAGTACTACGAGACGGTGGCCTCCGGCTCCGGCGCGGGCGACGGCTTCCCGGGCGCCCCCGTCGTGCAGACCCACATGACCAACTCGCGCCTGACCGATCCCGAGGTTCTCGAGTGGCGACTGCCCGTACTGCTCGACGAGTTCGCGGTACGGTACGGCAGTGGCGGCGCCGGCCGCTGGCGCGGCGGCGACGGAGCGGTGCGCCGCATCCGTTTCCGGGAGCCCATGACCGTCTCCACCCTCTCCCAGCACCGCAGGGTCCCGCCCTACGGCATGGCGGGCGGCGGACCGGGCGCGCTCGGCGCCAACCGTGTGGAGCGCGCGGACGGCACCGTGCTGCACCTCGAGGGCTCCGACGCCGCAGAGGTGGGGCCCGGCGACGTACTGGTCGTCGAGACACCCGGCGGCGGAGGCTACGGACCGCCGCCCACCGACCCCCATCGAGCAGGAGAAGAGAACGATGATCTTCGGGCGCAGTGAGCGAGGCATGCCTCAGGTCGAGCCCGTCACGCTCAAGATCCTCGTGGCCGGCGGTTTCGGCGTGGGCAAGACGACCCTTGTCGGCGCGGTCAGCGAAATCAGGCCACTGCGCACCGAGGAGGTGCTCACCGAGGCCGGTCGTCCCGTCGACGACACCAGCGGCGTCGAGAGCAAGCACACCACCACCGTGGCCATGGACTTCGGCCGAATCACCCTCCGCGAGGACCTGACGCTGTACCTGTTCGGCACTCCGGGCCAGGACCGCTTCTGGTTTCTGTGGGACGAACTGGCCGCCGGCGCCCTGGGAGCGGTCGTCCTCGCCGACACCCGGCGCCTGGAGGACTGCTTCGCCGCCGTCGACTACTTCGAGCGCCGCACCATACCCTTCGTCGTCGGCGTCAACTGCTTCGAGGAAGCGGCCCGTTACCCCGCCGAGGCCGTACGGCGGGCCCTCGACCTCGACGACGACGTGCCGGTCGTCCTCTGTGACGCCCGCGAGCGCCAGTCGGTGAAGGAGGTCCTCGTCGAGGTCGTCCGGCACGCCATGGCGTATACGGCCGACGACCGCGCGAGCGTCAGCACCTGACTCACCGCGCACGCGGCCCGTACCCCGCCGACCGGGGTACGGGCCGCCGCCGGCCACACGCGCGTGGCGCGCATGCGAGACGCACGCACGCGTGGAGGTGCTTTCAGTTCACCGCGTCCTCGTCGTGCCAGCCGAAGCTCTTCTCCACGGCCTTGCGCCAGTTGTGGTACTCGCGATCGCGCACCGACGCCTCCATGACCGGTGTCCACTCGACGTCCTGCTGCCAGTGCGACTTCAGTTCGTCGAGGTCGTGCCACACGCCGGTCGCGAGACCCGCCGCATAGGCGGCGCCCAGACAGGTCGTCTCGGAGACCTCGGGACGGATCACGGGCACTCCGAGCACGTCCGCCTGGTGCTGCATCAGCAGGTTGTTCTTCGTCATGCCTCCGTCGACCTTCAGGGTGGTGATCTGCACCCCCGAGTCCTGGTACATGGCGTCGACGACCTCGCGTGTCTGCCAGCTCGTCGCCTCCAGCACCGCGCGCGCCAGGTGGGCCTTCGTCACGTAGCGGGTCAGGCCGGTGATCACACCGCGTGCGTCGGAGCGCCAGTACGGCGCGAACAGGCCGGAGAAGGCCGGCACGATGTACGCCCCGCCGTTGTCCTCGACGCTTCCCGCCAGGGTCTCGATCTCGTCCGCGCTGCGGATGATGCCGAGCTGGTCGCGGAACCACTGCACCAGTGCGCCCGTGATCGCGATCGAGCCCTCCAGACAGTAGACCGGCGCCTCGTCACCGATCTTGTAGCCCATGGTCGTGAGCAGGCCGCTCTTCGACGGGATCGGCCGGTTACCGGTGTTGAGCAGCAGGAAGCTGCCCGTGCCGTAGGTGTTCTTCGCCGTGCCCACGTCGTAGCAGGCCTGCCCGAACACGGCCGCCTGCTGGTCGCCCAGCGCCGAGGCGACGGGCACACCCGCCAACTGGCCGACCGCGGTCCCGTACACCTCGGAGGACGACCTGATCTCCGGCAGCATGGCCTCGGGGATGTCCATGGCCGACAGCAGCGAGGGGTCCCACTGGAGCGTCTCCAGGTTCATCAGCATCGTGCGCCCCGCGTTGGTGACGTCGGTGACGTGCCGGCCGCCGTCGGTGCCCCCGGTCAGGTTCCAGATCAACCAGGAGTCGATGGTGCCGAAGGCGATCTCGCCGCGCTCGGCCCGGGCCCTGAGACCGGGCACGTTGTCGAGCAGCCAGGCGGCCTTGGGGCCGGAGAAGTAGCTTGCGAGCGGCAGGCCGGTCTGCTCGCGGAAACGATCCTGCCCGTCCGCGCCTCCCAGGTCGTTGCACAGCGCGGCCGTCCGGGTGTCCTGCCAGACGATCGCGTTGTGCACGGGCTTGCCCGTGGCGCGGTCCCACAGCACCGTCGTCTCGCGCTGGTTGGTGATGCCGAGCGCGCTGAGCTGGTCGGCGCGCAGTCCGGCCTTGGCGACCGCGCCCGCGACCACTGCCTGCACCTTGGACCAGATCTCCGTGGCGTCGTGCTCCACCCAGCCCGGCTTGGGGAAGATCTGGCGGTGTTCGCGCTGGTCGACGGCGACGATCGCGCCGCCCTGGTCGAAGATGATGCAGCGGCTGGACGTGGTGCCCTGGTCGATGGCGGCGACGTACTTGTGGGCGTTGTCCGTCATGACGTCCCCTTCGTCAAAGGGTCAGAAGGCTGCGTTGTACACGAGGGCCGCGAGCGCACCGCCGATCAGCGGACCCACCACGGGTATCCAGGCGTAACCCCAGTCCGAGGAACCCTTGTTCGGGATCGGCAGCAGGGCGTGGGTGAGGCGCGGACCGAGGTCGCGGGCGGGGTTGATCGCATAGCCGGTCGGCCCGCCCAGGGAGAGGCCGATGCCGACGACGAGCAGTGAGACGAGCAGGATGCCGATGCCCGAGCCGTACGCCGTCGTGCCGGGGATCGGGCCGATGCCGGTGCCGAGGTTCTTGCCGAAGAACAGGATGGGCAGCACCAGACCCATGGTCGCGATGATCTCGGTGATCAGATTGGCGGGCGGATTGCGGATCTCGGGAGCCGTGGAGAAGATCCCGAGCGTGGGCAGCGCGTTGTCCTCGTCGGCGTTGGCCCGGAACTGGGCGAAGTAGAGCAGCCAGGTCAGCACGGCGCCGAGGATCGCGCCCGCCATCTGACCCAGCAGGTAGTACGGGACGTCGCCCCACTTGGTGATGCCGGCGATGGTGAGACCGAGGGTCACCGCCGGGTTGAGGTGTCCGCCGGACTTCGGGGCCGCGGTGTAGGCACCGGCCAGAACGCCGAAGCCCCAGCCGAAGGCGATGACGACCCAGCCCGCGCCCTTGGCCTTGGAGTGGTTCAAGGTGACGGCGGCACAGACACCCGCGCCGAACAGGATGAGGATGGCCGTTCCGATCAACTCGCCGACGAAGATGCTTCCGTGGGTCATGGCGGCTCCTAGGCCCTCGCCCGGGGCGGTCCGCCCCGTGTCCGTCCTCCGTGCAGGGTGCGTGTCCCTTGGCGACTTCAGCCGAAGGCAGGGAGGGTCCCGCGCCCCGCCCGGCGTCCGCGACGAGCGTGCCTGTGCAGTGGAATCGCCCGCGGGCAACGGCCCGTGCCCGGGCGGCCCTCAGGGGCGCACTAAGTGGATACGCCTGAATGCGACGATGCCGACTGACATCCGGAAGTTTTCACCGGCACCCACAGAGCGTCAAGGTCGGCGACGGCAACGGTTGAGGCCGAGCTTTGCGAGGGGGCAAGAGGCTGGGCGCCGCGCTGGTTGTCAGCCCCACGCCGGTTCGCCCGCCTGGGCCGGAGCCACCGCCGTACCCCGGCGTATCTCGTGGCCCGGCAGTCCGGCCCGGCCCAGCACCCAACTCGCGCCCCTCAGTGCCTTGGCCGCCTGCTTGAGCGGCGCCAGGCAAGCGGCCGCCTGGCGGTGGTCGGTCACGCTGCCGGGCGGGCACAGAACCGTGGCCAGCGAGAGGGTGACGGCGCGCCCGCCGGCCGACCACGGCGCGTCCAGCACCGACGCGGCCAGTGGGTCGAGCCCCTCCGGATCCGCGAGTACCAGGAAGTCGTCCCCGCCGATGTGCCCCACACGGGTGCTCCCGGACGCGGCGCCCTGCAACGCGTGTCCCACCGCACGGATCAGCTCGTCCCCGGCGGCGAACCCCGCCCCGTCGTTGACCTGCTTGAAGTGGTCGACGTCGAGCCAGCTCAGCGCGAACATCCGTCCGTCGGCGATGCGCCGGTCGACTTCGCCGGTGATCGCGTCCGAACCGGGCAGCCGGGTCAGCGGATTGAGGCCCGCCGCCTCCTCGACCCGGCGCTCGGCCAGCGCCCGTACGAGATCCGCGAGCCGGACGACCCCCACGCACCGCCCGTGGCGGTCGACCACCGCCACGTCGTCCGAGGTACGGTCCCGTGCCCCGTCCGCGACCACGTCGAGCACCTCCCACGCCGTGGCGTCGACCCCGACGGTACGCGGCGGATCACCGAGCTTCGCCGCAGGCCGGTCGGCGTACAGCGCATGCCCGTAGCGTCCCGACATCGACAGCAGGAAGCGCGAGCGGTGCACCGAGCGGACCGGCACCCCGGCCGGATCCACCAGCAGCACGCCGGACACATCGGGGGAGCCGGTGAGCAGCGCCCGCACCTGCCCGGCCGGGGCCGTTGCGGGCAGCAGCGCGGCCGGCCGCAGGAACTGCCGCACCGGCGGCCCGGTGCGCTGCGTGGGCGGCACCGCGGCGGGTCGCGCCGGAAGGTATACGTCCGCGACGGGGAGCCGGGACGGGGGCGCGAAGAGGTCGCCCTGCGCCGATTGGGCCCCCGCCGCCATCACGGCCGCGTACTGCCGCTCGGTCTCCACCCCCTCGACCGACAGCAGCGCGCCCAGTTCCTCGCACAGTGTGCGCATGGCCCGCACCACGGCCGGCCGCGCCACCAGCGACGCGTCGAGTTTCATGAGGTCCGGTGCCATCTCCGCGAGCAGCCGCAGCGGCAGGTCACCGTCGCCGATTCCGTCCGCGCAGATCCGGAAGCCCTCCCCGCGCAGTACGGCAACGGCCTCCAGCAGCGCCCGGTGCGGCACATGGGTGTACGGCGGTCCCACGTCGACCGTGACCTCCCAGGGCAGCCGCCCCGCCTCGCGCACGGCACCCCGCAGCGCGGCGAGGCCCCCGAGATCGGCGAGGGTCCCGGCGAACACATTGACGTGCAGGGGCAGCAGCGTCTCCATCCGCGTCGCGGCGCGGATCGCCAACGCGGCGAGGTTTCCGTCGAGTTCGGGGTCACGGCGGGCCTGGGCCAGAACGTCGCCGGTCTCCGGGCGTGCGAGGATCTCCAGCGCGGCGACCCCTCGGGTCGTCAGATTGACCACCGGCTGGAACGCGAAATGGAGAGTATCCGTCCAGGAGGGCACGTGAGCATGATGGCGCCGTCGGCGCACCAAAAGGCCCAATTCATGACCTGTTCACACAGCATTCCCAGGTCACTACGGAGAGTGTGAACGGCCCCGAACGGCCCCGAACCGGCCCCGAACGACCTTGGGGTCGTACACCGTGTGCCGCCGCAACGGCAGGGGGTCGGCCTGTCCGTCGCTCGTGTGCCGTGGCGCGGCCCGCTCTCGCCCTCCCCGCAGGAGGCACGGTGGTCACCGAACGGCGATCACCGCACGGCGATCACCGCGGAACCATGCCCGAACAGGCCTTGGTTCGCGGTGATCCCGACCCGGGCCCCCGCCACCTGCCGGTCACCCGCGTCTCCGCGCAACTGCCAGGTCAGCTCGCACACCTGGGCGATCGCCTGCGCCGGAACCGCCTCCCCGAAGGAGGACAGCCCACCGCTGACATTGACGGGTATTCGCCCGCCGAGCGTGGTGGCGCCTGCACGCAGCAGCTTCGCCGCCTCGCCCTCCGCACACAGGCCCAGATCCTCGTACCACTGCAACTCCAGCGCGGTGGACAGGTCGTACACCTCGGCGAGCGAGAGGTCATCGGGCCCGATGCCCGCCTCCTCGTACGCGGTCCGCGCGATCGAGGAGCGGAACGTCTCGCCGGAGGGCTCCACCGCCACCGCCGAGTCCGTCGCGATGTCCGGCAGGTCCAGCACGGTGTTGGGGAACCGCGGTGTCACCGTGGACACCGACCGGATGCGCACCGGCGCCGCCGCGCCGTGCCGCCGCGCGAACTCCATGCTCGAGAGCACCACTGCCGCGCCGCCGTCCGAGGTCGCGCAGATGTCGAGCAGCCGCAGGGGATCGGCGACGACGGCGGAGGCCTCGACCTCCTCGACGGTGAGCCGCTTGCGGTACCGGGCGTTCGGGTTCAGCGCCCCCACGGCCGCGTTCTTCACCTTGACCCGGGCGAAGTCGTCGGCCGTGTCTCCGTGAACGGCCATCCGCCGGCGCGCGTACAGCCCGAAGTACGTCGGATTGGTCGCTCCCAGAACCCGGAACCGCAGCCAGTCGGGATCGTCGGGCCGGTCGCCGTCCGCCGGGCGGAAGAACCCCCTGGGTGCCGAGTCCGCCCCGACGACCAGTACCACGTCCGCGATTCCCGCAAGGATCTGGGCCCGCGCCGTATTGATCGCCTGAGCTCCTGACGCGCATGCCGCGTACACGCTCGCGGCCCGGGCTCCCTGCCAGCCCAGCGCCTTGGCGAACGTCGCCCCCGCCACATGGCCCGGATAGCCGCCCCGCACCGTGGCGGCACCCACGATCGAGCCGACCTCCCGCCAGCCGACACCCGCGTCCAGGAGCGCCGCACGCGCCGCCGCCGTCCCGTACGCGACGAAGCCGCGCCCCCACTTGCCCCAGGGATGCAGACCCGCTCCGAGTACCGCCACGTCGTCCGTCATCCCGCCACCCCCGTCGGCCGCCAGTGCCAGGTCGTCCAGGTCGTGTGCGCGTCCTCGTGCAGCACACCGGGGACGACCCGCATCTCCATGCCCACGGCCAGATCGGCGACGGTCACCCCCGGAACGGCCTGCCCGAGCACCACGATCCGCTCTGCCTCCAGTTCCACCGCGACCAACGCGTAGGGCCGCCACGGAAGTTCCGGACTCGTCACATAGGGTGACGGTGGCTGGTAGCGGGTGTCGGTGTACGACCAGATCCGCCCCGTTCCGGACAGGGGCGTTTCGGTGAGATCGCCGCCCTCGCACCCGGGATTTCGGCAGAAGACGTCCTCACGCGGAAAGAACACCGACCCGCACGCCGAACACCGCGTGCCGACGAGGTGGAAGTCGTCCCCGTCGCCGGCGAACCATCCGGACACCACGGGGGTGAGAACACGCGGCATGGCACCTCCAGGGCCAGCGATCTGACGGTACGTCAGAAGTGTGCCACGGGCTCTCGGGGATCGGCAGGCGTCGCTGTGAACCGCCGGGGTCCGGCCGGCGTCCTTGTAACGGCGGGGACGGCCGGGGCCTGCGGGGGTGGTTCTGGCCGTCCCACGCCTCGCGCCCCGGGGAGACGCCCTCCGCGTGATCGGATACAGTCCGCCCGTGTCCGAATCCCCGTTCCCATCCGCCGACGCCGTGCCGGGCTCCCACTGCTCGGGCTGCGGAACGTCCTACGGAGAGGGCATCTCCGGCTGGCCCCGCACCTGCGCCGCCTGCGGCACGACGGCCTACCGCAATCCGCTGCCCGTCGCGGTGGCCCTCCAGCCCGTGTACGACACCAAAGGCACCGCCCTCGTCGTCATCACCCGAACCATCGCTCCCGCGCGCGGCGGCATCGCCTTGCCCGGAGGGTTCATCGACCACCGCGAGGACTGGCGGCACGCCGTCGTACGCGAGCTGAAGGAGGAGACCGGCATCGAGGCGGCAGGCCGCGACGTGCGGCTCGTCGACGCGATGAGTTCCCCCGACGGCCATCTGCTGCTCTTCGGGCTCCTGCCCGAGCGCCCGGCAGCGGACCTGCCCCGGTCCGCCGGCACGGCCGAGACGGAGGGCTGGCATCTCCTGCGCCGACCGACCGAACTCGCCTTTCCGCTGCACACACTCGCCGTCCAGGGATGGTTCGAGGGCCGCTACGTCTGACCCGCGGGCGGCGGGGGCACGGCATCACCGCGCGTCCCGCCTACCGGGGCCGCCCCCCGGCGAGGCCTACCGCAGGGTGGCCCCGGCGTCCGCGTGAAACGCCCGACCGAGCCGCCCGCCGGCCCCGCCCGCGTCACCCGTGGCCGAGGCCACGTACGCGTACCGGATACAAGGGCTCGGTCCGCCCCTTGTCACCGTCCTGCCTCACCACCACCCGACGGCCCTTCCAGCGCGTCACATAGCGCTCGGCCTCCGGCTCGTCCCAGCCCTCGCCGCCGTCCCGAACCACCAGCCCGCCCCCGGACCTCCCGCGTGCGGGCGCCCAGACCTCCAGTTCCAGACCGCCGTCCTCACCCCGCACGGGCAGCACGGCACCGGCGCGTGCGAACACCGGAATCCGCTCCGTCGACACATCGACCACCACCCGGCCCGGCCCCTGGTACGCCTCCTCCGTCACCGTGTCGTACCAGCGCCCCCGCGGCAGGAGCACCGTCCGCCGTTCCACGCCGGGGTCCAGCACCGGCGCCACCAGGAGACCGTCGCCGAGCAGGAAGGCGTCCTCGCAGTCGCGCAGCGCCCGGTCCTCGGGAGCACCCCACCACACGGGCCGGACATAGGGCGCCCCCGTGCGCCGGGCCAGATGGGCCAGCGTGACGAAGTACGGCAGCAGACGTCGCCGTTCAACGAGCGCCACTCGCGCGTGCTCGAGGACGTCGTCGCCGAACTCCCAGGGCTCCCGGCGCCCGGCCCGGACGCCCGCGTGCGTACGGAACAGCGGCAGATACGAGGCCAGCTGGAACCAGCGCAGATACAGCTCGGGCGAGGGACTCCCGTCGAAGCCGCCCACGTCGGGCCCCGAGTACGGCACCCCGCACAGCCCCAGCCCCAGCACCAGCGACAGCGAGGCGCGCAGCCCGGGCCAGTCCGTCGCCACGTCCCCCGACCACGTCCCCCCGTACCGCTGCATCCCCACCCATCCCGAGCGCGAGAACAGGAAAGGCCGCTCCTCGGGGGCCAGGTTCCGCAGGCCGTCGTATCCGGCCCTGGCCATGCACAGCCCATACACGTTGTGCGCCTCCCTGTGGTCACCGCCACGGCCCTCCAGCGCGTGCCTGGCCGAGCGGGGCAGGGTGTTCTCCCCGAAGGCCGTGAACGACACCGGCTCGTTCATGTCGAGCCACAGCCCCTCGAAGCCCTGAGCGCGACGTTCCTCCAGGAGCCGGCCCCACCACCGCCGCACACGCGCGTCGGTGAAGTCGGGATAGACCGACTCCCCGGGCCACACCACCCCTTCGACGACCCTCCCCGAGGCGTCCCGCACGAACACGTCCTCGGCGCTCCCGCCGTCGAACACCGGGCTGCCCGGCTCGGCCTTGACCGCCGGGTCGACGATCGAGACCAGGCGGATGCCGTGCCGGCGCATCTCCTCGGCGAGCAGCGGCAGCTTCGGGAAGCGTTCCCGGTCGACCGTGAACACCCGGTGGCCGTCGTAGTGGTCGATGTCCAGATGGACCGCATCGAGCGGAAGGTCACGCTCCTGATAGCCCGCGACGATCCGCCGCACCTCCTGCTCGCTGCCGAACCCCCACCGTGCGTGGTGGTGCCCCAGGGCCCACGCGGGCGGCACGGCCGGCGCCCCGGTCAGCGACGCCCAGACCAGCAGCACGCGCGCGGGGGTGCCCACCATCACCCAGCAGCGCAGCGGCCCGCCGTCCATGCGCATCTCACTGGTGCCCGCCCGGTCGTGCCCGGAGCCCGCGCCCTCCCTGCCCTCGCGCAGGGTCACCGTGCCGTCCCACGACGTGTCGAGGAACACCAGATGGGTGGCGGCGTCGGCAACCACCATCTGGACCGGCATGGTGATGTACAGAGGGTCGTCGCCGGGCCCGAACGGCCGACCCGGGTCCGTGTTCCACAGCCGGTACGTCCCGTCCCGCAAGCGCGGCCCCGAGGCCCGGCCGCCCAGCCCGAAGAACCGGGCGTCCGCCGCCACCTCGGACCGCTGCATCCACCGCGCGGCACCCCCGTCCGAGGGCTCCCACCAGCGGGGCGGCAGATCCCGGCGCAGCGTCACCCCGCCCGGCGTGCGCACCTCGATCGCGCCGTGCCGCGACACCACGACCGTCACCCGCTCCGCCACGACCCGCCAGCCGCCGTCCTTGTCCGGTTCCAGCAGGGCCCGCGGATCCGGCTCCGGACAGCGGCCCGCGAGCGCGTACGACGGCTCCGGTTCCGCCCCGTCCCAGCCCCAGAAGACGGCCCCGTTCACCGCGACCGTGATCCTCAGGTCGGTGCGGGCGAACCGCACGACACCGCCGCCGGGGCCGGGCTCGGCGCTCTGGACGGGCCCGGGCACCCGCGCCCGCTCCGCACCTCGTCGCGGCAACCCGGTGGCGTCGGTACGCCTCCTGCGCCACGCGGCACGCACGGTGCGCAGACCCTGCACCGCACCCCCCGAACCGACCGCCTTCACCGAACGCACCAGGTCACGACCGTCCATGCTGCTCACCCTGTCATCGACGTCCCCGTACAAGGGCGCCGTTCAACTGTCGTTCACCCGTGCTGGGAGCACAGCTTCACGAAGCCAACTATGTGTGGCGCACCCTGGTGCAGAAGTCGATCACATGGCATCGTCCGTGTCAGCCGCGTAACGCGCACACCCCAGCACGTGCGCGACTCACGCATACGACGCGTACCGTCCGGGAGCCGCCACATGACCACAGCGAACCTCACGCCGCTCTGGCGGCCCGACGCCGACCGCATCGCCCGGGCACAGATCACCCGGTTCCAGGCCTGGGCGGCCGAACACCACGGAGCCCCCTCCGAGGGCGGCTACGCGGCCCTGCACCGCTGGTCGGTGGACGAGCTCGACACCTTCTGGAAGGCCGTCGCCGAGTGGTTCGACGTACGGTTCGCCACTCCCTCTACGCGCGTGCTCGGCAACCGCTCCATGCCGGGCGCGGAGTGGTTCCCCGGTGCGACACTCAACTACGCCGAACACGCCCTGCGCGCCGCGGCCACCCACGCCGACGAGCCGGCCCTTCTGGCGGTCGACGAGTCCCACGAGCCCCGCCCGGTCACCTGGGCCGAACTGCGCCGCCAGGTCGGCTCACTCGCCGCCGAACTGCGTGCCCTGGGCGTCCGCCCGGGAGACCGCGTCAGCGGCTACCTCCCCAACATCCCTCAGGCCGTCGTCGCCCTCCTGGCCACCGCCGCCGTGGGCGGGGTGTGGACCTCCTGCGCACCCGACTTCGGCGCCCGCAGCGTGCTGGACCGCTTCCAGCAGGTCGAGCCCGTCGTCCTGTTCACGGTCGACGGCTACCGCTACGGCGGCAAGGAGCACGATCGCCGCGAGACCGTCGCCGAGCTGCGTCGCGAACTGCCCACCCTGCGCGCCGTCGTCCACATCCCGCTGCTCGGCTCCGAGGCTCCGGAGGGCGCCCTGGACTGGTCGGCCCTGACCTCGGCGGACACCGAGCCCGTCTTCGAACAGGTCCCCTTCGACCATCCGCTGTGGGTCCTGTACTCCTCGGGCACGACCGGCCTGCCCAAGGCCATCGTCCAGTCGCAGGGCGGCATCCTGGTGGAGCACCTCAAGCAGCTGGGCCTGCACTGCGACCTCGGCCCCGGCGACCGCCTCTTCTGGTACACGTCCACCGGCTGGATGATGTGGAACTTCCTCGTCTCCGGACTTCTGACGGGAACCACGATCGTCCTCTACGACGGCAGCCCCGGCCATCCCGACACCGGCGCCCAGTGGCGCGTCGCCGAGCGCACCGGGGCGACCCTCTTCGGCACCTCCGCGGCCTACGTCATGGCCTGCCGCAAGGCGGGCGTGCATCCGGCACGGGAGTACGACCTCTCCCGGGTGCAGTGCGTGGCCACCACGGGCTCCCCGCTGCCGCCGGACGGCTTCAGCTGGCTGCACGACGAGGTCCGCGACGACCTGTGGATCGCCTCCGTCAGCGGCGGCACCGACGTGTGCTCCTGCTTCGCGGGAGCCGTCCCCACGCTCCCGGTATACATCGGCGAACTCCAGGCCCCCGGCCTCGGCACCGACCTGCAGTCCTGGGATCCCAGCGGCAACCCGGTCGTCGACGAGGTCGGCGAGCTGGTCGTCACCAGGCCCATGCCCTCCATGCCGATCCGTTTCTGGAACGACCCCGACGGCAGCCGCTACCACAACAGCTACTTCGACATGTATCCGGGAGTGTGGCGCCACGGCGACTGGATCACGCTCACCTCCCGCGGTTCGGTGATCATCCACGGCCGTTCGGACTCCACCCTGAACCGCCAGGGCGTCCGCATGGGCTCGGCCGACATCTACGAGGCCGTCGAGCGGCTCCCCGAGATCAAGGAGTCCCTCGTCATCGGCGTCGAGCAGCCCGACGGGGGCTACTGGATGCCCCTCTTCGTGCATCTGGCCCCCGGAGCCGTCCTGGACGACACCCTCCTGAACCGCATCAAGCAGACCATCCGCGAACAGCTCTCCCCGCGCCACGTCCCCGACGAGATCATCGAGGTCCCGGGCGTCCCGCACACGCTCACGGGCAAGCGGATCGAGGTCCCGGTCAAACGCCTCATGCAGGGCACCCCGCTGGAGAAGGCCGTCAACCCGGGCTCCATCGACAACCTCGACCTGCTCCACTTCTACGAGGACCTGGCCCGCAAGCGCTCCTGACGCACCGCGCCGCCCCACGCCGCACCCCGGTGCCAGGGCGGGCGTCCGCGGCCGCCCGCCGGTCACCGCGACCGGCGGGCGTTGTCAGTGCTCCCGGTTACGGTCTGTGATGATGACCGACTGTACGTAGGGGGAGCCATGGCACACACCGAGCACCGGACCATGCGTCGCGCTCTGCGCCGCGAGATGGCCGGCACCATCGGTCTGTTGACCGACGAACACGACTTCACGGCGATGCGGCGGTACCGCACCTTCACCTTCGACGACCACACGACCTACCTCCAGCAGGTGGAGGCCCTGCTGAGGACCCTCGCCGCCCGGGGCACCCACACCACGGTCGCCCTCTTCGACCCGGTGGAGTATGCGGAGTTCTGCGTCGCCGGCGGCCTGGAACCCGACGCCCCGGCCAGCCGCACCCGCTTCACGGCGGAGGTGGCCGCCACCGGACCTGCGATCCCGTACGAGGGCCAGCCCCTGGACGAACTCGTCCCGGACCTGGTCGACGAAGCCGTTCGCCAGGCCACCTGGGAGTACGCGACCACCGTGCTCGCCCGCCTCGGGGCCTGCGCCTCCTGCGGGGAGGACATCGGACGCGCCGCCTTCGCCCAGGCCTCTCGACTCCTCACCCGCATCCTCGACACCGCGAGCCCGGGCCACCGTCACCTCGTCTGCAGCGTCTCGGCGCCGCCCGAAACCCTCGTCGCGGTGCTCCACGCAGACGAGGACCCCGACGGCACGAGCCGCATCGACGAGACGGAGGCTCTCGAATTCACAACCGTCCTCGCCCTCGGCATCGCCACTCACGCAGCGGGCGGACTGGTCATGCGCACCACCGCGCCCGACACGACGGACCGCGTCTACGGCTGGCGCCTGCGCGGCGAACGGCTGGAACCGCTCACCGCCGGGGAGGTCTTCGACGCCTACTGCACCGACGTCGAGTCCGGCGACCTCGTCTCCCCGGAATCCGGCGTCGACTACAGCGCCCCACCCGACCTCGGGGACGACGGACCCCTGACCGGCCACATCCACTGACGGCGGTCATGGCGCTCGTTCGGGCGCGACCGGCCCCGGACCAGGCCCGTGCCCGAATGAGCGCAGGGCGCCCCACCCACAGGTGGAGCGCCCTGGCCACACGAAGACCGGCGCGACAACCCGCCCCGGCTACTCGCCGGACAGCACCGCCTGAGCCGCCTTGCGCGCATCGTCGGCCGTGTCGGCGGCCCGCGCGGCCGCCGCGGCACGCTCGCACTGGGCCAGCGTGTACTTCGCCAGCGTGGCCCGCACATAGGGAATCGACGCCGCGCCCATCGACAGGGAGGTGACACCCAGACCGGTCAGCACACACGCCAGCAGCGGATCCGAGGCGGCCTCGCCGCACACGCCGCAGCTCTTGCCCTCGGCCTTGGCCGCCTCCGCGGACAGCGCAACCAGGTCGAGCAGCGCGGGCTGCCATGGGTCCTGCAGACGCGAGACCGCGCCCACCTGGCGGTCCGCGGCGAACGTGTACTGCGCGAGGTCGTTCGTCCCGAGCGACAGGAACTCGACCTCCTGCAGAATCGAGCGCGCCCGCAGCGCGGCCGACGGTATCTCCACCATCGCGCCGAACTTCGCCTGCAACCCCGCCTCACGGCACGCGTCCGCGAACGCCCTCGCGTCGGTGCGGTCGGCGACCATCGGCGCCATGACCTCGAGATAGACGGGCAGTCCCTCGGCGGCCTTCGCGAGCGCGGTCAGCTGTGTGCGCAGCACATCCGGGTGGTCGAGCAGCGTCCGCAGACCCCGCACGCCCAGCGCCGGGTTCGGCTCGTCGGCCGGGGTCAGGAAGTCCAGCGGTTTGTCCGCACCGGCGTCGAGCACGCGCACGACCACACGGCCCTCGGGGAAGGCCTCCAGTACCTGCCGGTAGGCCTCGACCTGCTTCTCCTCCGACGGGGCCTTCTTGTTGTCGTCCAGGAACAGGAACTCCGTGCGGAACAGGCCGACACCCTCGGCCCCGGCACCGACGGCGGCCGCCACGTCCGAGGGGCCGCCGACGTTCGCCAGCAGGGGCACCTTGTGCCCGTCGGCGGTGGCCCCGGGCCCGCTGGAGGCCGCAAGAGCGGCCTTTCGCTCGGCGGCCGCCGCCTCGAGCTGCGCCGTCTTCTCGTCACTCGGGTTCACGAAGATCTCGCCGGTGCTGCCGTCGACGGCGATCATCGTTCCCTCGGAGAGCTCACCCGCACCTGGCAGCGCCACGACGGCGGGGACACCCAGCGCGCGTGCCAGGATCGCACTGTGACTCGTCGGCCCGCCTTCCTCGGTGACGAAGCCGAGGACCAGGCCCGGGTCCAGCAGGGCCGTGTCGGCGGGCGCAAGGTCACGGGCGACGAGGACATACGGCTCGTCGCTGTCCGGTACCCCCGGCATGGGCACCCCGAGCAGGCGGGCGACGATGCGGTTCCGCACGTCGTCCAGGTCGGCCACACGCCCGGCGAGGTACTCCCCGGCGCCGGCCAGCAGCTCCCGATAGGCGGCGAAGGCGTCGTACACCGCGCGCTCCGCGGTACTGCCGACGGCTATACGGCGATCCACGTCCGCCATCAGCTCGGGGTCCTGGGCCATCAGGGCCTGGGCCTCCAGCACGGCCTGCGCTTCGCCACCCGCCAGATTGCCGCGGGCGGTCAGATCGGCTGCCACAGCCTCCACGGCCTGGCGTGCACGCCCCTGCTCGCGCTCCGCCTCCTCCGCCGGAATCTGCTTCGCCGGCGGCTCGAGCACCGCCGTCCCCATGTGACGGACCTCGCCGATCGCCACACCGTGGCTCACACCGACGCCTCGCAGCGTTGTCTCCATCTCACCCGTCTCCGATAGTGCGGCGGGGTCCCGCCGCCGCGGTGGTTGTCCTACCTGCCGTCATACGGCGGCACTGACGTCACTTCCATACGAAGAGACTGTCGCCCGCCTTCACATCGCCGTCGTCGCGGAGATCGGAGAGGGAGTCGGCCGTGGCCTCCAGCGCCACGATCGGGCACACGGGGGACTTGCCGGTGGCCTCGACGGCGGCCGGGTCCCAGCGCACGATGCCCTGACCGCGCGTCACGGTGTCGCCCTTGCTGACGAGCAGCTCGAAGCCCTCGCCATTGAGCTGCACGGTGTCGATACCGAGGTGGGTGAGTACTCCGTGTCCCTCCGCGTCGACCACGACGAAAGCGTGCGGGTGCAGCGAGACGATCACGCCGTCAACGGGCGAGACCGCCTCGTGAGGCTCTCGCACGGGATCGATCGCGGTGCCCGGGCCGACCATGGCCCCGGAGAAGACCGGATCCGGTACGGATGCCAGTCCGATGGCGCGTCCTGCGAGAGGGGACGTCACGGTGGTCATGGGAAGCCTCCCAGGGGTGGAGCTGCAGTACGAGGGCCGTCGCCGGTTGTCCCGGACAGCACGCTGAGCAGCAGCGTATGCCAGATGAAGTGCTCGTTCCCCATGAAAGTTACCAGCTAGTGGTCTAGACCACCAGTCCGAGCGATTTGCACCCCCTTCGGGGCTCCGTGTACAGTCGTACTCCTGCTTGAGGCGGGGTGGCGCGAACAGGCGTCCCCACTCGGCGGCACCCAACTTGTCAGATCCCAATCTCGGGGTCCTTCCGCATGTCCGTGGAAGGGTGGTCAGAGAGACGGAAAAACACTGATAGAGTCGGAAACACCGAAGGGAAGCGCCCGGAGGAAAGCCTGAGAGAGTCTCTCGGGTGAGTACGAAGGAAG
>NZ_JAKEEB010000018.1 GCF_021462825.1 Streptomyces glomeratus
AACAGCTTGAAGGGCGTCAGCTCCCGGTACCTGCGCGCCGAGTACACCGGCCGTATCAACCGCATCGGCATCGGCTCTGTGTTCTGGTCCCGCTCCTACTTCGCCGGATCGTGCGGCGGCGCACCGCTCAGCATCGTCCGCCAGTACATCGAAGGCCAGAAGCAGCCCACCTGACCCTCACCGAGGAGGCGCAGCGAACTCCGGCGCTGCGCGCCTCCGGTCCAAGAACGCGTTTCCCTCCCCGGCTGAAGCCGGGGATACCCACCCAAGATCAGGGATGGAATCCAACGTCTGCCGTCGAAATGGCGCGGCCGGGGCGGCTCACGACATGCCGTCCACCTCGCGGACGAGTTCGATCGCCCTCCCCAGAGTGGTGAGCCGGGCTTCCAGTGTCTGCCCGGCCGGGTAGAGGCGCACGGTGTCCACACCGGCGTCGCGCCACACCTTCAGCCGCCGGCGCACCATGGGCTCCGTACCGATCAGCGTCGTGCCCAACACCATCTCGTCGGTCACGAGGCCGGCCGCGCCGTCCCGGTCACCGCACTGCCAGCGCGCACGGATTTCGGCGGCGACCTCGGCCCAGCCCTGGCGGCTGTAGGCGTTGTTGTAGAAGTTGGTGGACGCCGTTCCCATGCCGCCCAGGCTGAAGGCCAGTTCCTTCTTCCGTGCGGCGGTCATCTCGCCGAGCGCGTCCTCGTCGGGAGCGAAGGCGACCTCGGCGCCCTGGCAGATGTCGAGGTCCGCCCGGGTGCGCCCGCTGCGGGCCAGACCGTTGTCCAGGTGGGCGAAGTAGGCGCCGGCCGCGCCTTCCGGTACGAAGCTGGTACCCAGCCAGCCGTCGGCGACCTCCCCGGTCAGTTGCAGCATGGCCGGTGACAGTGCGGCCAGATAGACGGGGACCTCGTGCTCGGCCCGCATCGACAGCCGCATCGGGACGCCGCCACCGCCGGGCAGTGGAATCTGGAACTCCGATCCGGAGTACGAGAGTTTGCCGCCCTCGAGTACCTGTCGCACGATCTCCACCGTCTCACGCATGCGCCTCAACGGACGGGCGAACGGGACCCCGTGCAGGCCCTCGATCACCTGGGGACCGGAAGCCCCGAGGCCGAGCAGGAAACGGCCGCCGGACAGATTGGACAAGGTGATCGCGGTCTGCGCCACGGCCGCCGGGGTGCGCGTGCCGACCTGCATGACGCCGGATCCCAGCAGCATGCGGTCGGTGAGAGCGGCGTAGTAGCCCAGCGCGGAGGGCGCGTCGGAGCCCCACGCTTCGGCAACCCAGCAGATGTCCAGGCCCAGCTTCTCGGCCTCGACGACGAATGCGGCCTGCTGAGACCACGGTTCGCCGCCGGACGCCTCGATGGTTGTGGCAGTGCGCATCAGGCCTCCGCCCTCTCCTTGATCTTCTCCAGAGTCGAGGCGATGGCGCGCTCGAACTCGCGCAGCCGCACGAACACGATCTTCTGTTCCCTTTCCGGCATCCGGTCGATGGCCACCGACAGACCGGAGCGGCCGGGGCCCAGTTGCATCCACTCCGACAGTTCGGTTCCCCCGTCCTTGGGTTCGAGCCGGAAGCGCCAGATCGCGGATGGGTTGGCCGGGTCCTCCACCGCCCAGGCGAGCACCAGCCCCGGCTCGTACTCGACGATGTGCGAGGTCGTCTCCCACTCCCCGAACGCCTCGTGCCTGCTGCGGCCGAGGAATCTGGCGCCCACGGCGGGAGCGGCCGCACCATCGAGCCATTCGACCGACTGCAGTTCGTCGCTCAGGCCCGGCATCAGCGTGATGTCGCAGACCAAGGCCCACACCCGCTCCGGCGGTGCGTCGATCCAGGTCCGCACTTCAAGGGTGGGTTTGTCCGCGTAGCGCGCACCCGTCCACTCCACGTCAGCCAACTCCTCCGCACCGAGGGATCTGACCACCAGAGTTGCTTTACGAGACTAACCTGTCAAGGGACCGCGCGCCCGGGGCGCTCAGGCCGTGCCGAAGCGCCGCTGCACATCCGGCCGGCGTTTCAGCCGCTCCGGGTAGCCGGGCCCCATCCGCATCGAGGTCTCCCCGGCCTCCAGCGGCTGGTGGCACGCGGCGCACACCACCTCGGCCTGGGTGTCGTGGCCGCACCTGTCGTGGTGGAGCACCACGGGGACGCCCTCCGCGCCCGCCAGCCACCGGTCACCCCAGCGGGACATGGCGGCCAGCACGCCGAAGAGGTCCCGCCCCTTCTCCGTCAGCAGATACTCGTAGCGCCGCGGATCGCTCCGGTAGAGCCGCTTCTCCATGACTCCCTCGTCCACCAGGCGGTGCAGCCGGTCGGTCAGGGTGTTGCGGGCGATCCCCAGCTCCTGCTGGAACTCGTCGAAGCGACGGATGCCGTAGAAGGCCTCACGCAGGACCAGGGGAGTCCAGGAGTCACCCAGCAAGTCGATGGTCCGGGCGATGGAACAGGGCCAGGCGGAGAACGACGTCCGTTTCATACCCTCAGCCTACCCAGTATCACAAAAAAACCCAGCAGGTGAGTGGGGGTAAGCAGGCAACCAGTGCACCGGCCTGCGACCTCCCGCGGGCCCGGAGCCCGGCCGGAGCGGGTACGCCCTTTCGAGTGCCTGGGCGCGACGCATCGCCCGTCGTCCGTCTCCCGGGCGATCGCGTACGGAGGATGGCATGCGGCCAGCCGGGGCCCAACGCCACCACGTTCACCCTGCCCGCCGAGGTGTTTCCCTCCGAGATGCGCGCGGCAGGACACGGGTTCGCCGCAGGCTGCGGCAAACTCGGAGCGGCTCTGGGAACCTTCCTCTTCCCCGTACTGCTCGCGGGCATCGGCGAGGCCGCACTGCTCTACGCGGTGGCCGGGGCCTGTGCGTGCGGATTCCTCGTCACTTTCGCCTTCCGCGTCGAGACACGCGGCCATTCGCTCGACGAACTCTCCGGCGCCCAAGCCATCGCACTCGCCCCCCGCATCACCCCGCCCTGACGTCCGGACCGGCATGGGGCCTGCGGCTGGTGTGCGGCCCGCCGGCGGACAGCGCCGGCCGCTTCCGGAGCCTTACGATCGCCGGGTACGCCCCGACGCGGTGGCGGTGCCGCCGGCCGTCACGGGTGCCCGCCGCCCCCGGCGTCCCACAGGGCCATACGGGCGGTGACGCGTTTGCCGGGCGATTCCCGCCGCGCCTCGAACCCCTCGGCGAGGGCCATCACGATCTCCAGGCCGTGCTGGCCCACTCTTCCCGGATCCGCCGCCCTGGCCACCGGCAGCACCGGGTCGCTGTCCCACACCGTCACCTCCACCATGGCGCCGACGACGCACAGCTCCAGCCAAGCGGGCCCGGGAGCGTACTTGCGGGCGTTGGTGACCAGCTCGCTGACCACGAGCTGGGTGAGGTCCATCGCCCGGGCCGACACCGGAAGCCCGTGCTCTGCCTGGAGCCGGGCCAGGAAGGCTCCGGTGAGGTGCCGGGCGTCGGCGATGCACGCACCGCCGCCGTCCAGCGCGATCATGATCTGTGTCTGGCCGTCCACCGGCCTCGTGCGGCTCTCGCCGCGCGGAAATGGATGCATCCGGACCGCCTCTGCCACCCCGTTCACACCCAGCGCCTACCCCCGGACGGGCCACCCACGCCACACAGGTCCGAACGATCCTCGGGACTCCTCACGCCAACGTCGCGATTCAGAAGCCCCACCTCTGAATCCCATGAAAGGGAGCTGTTGGACTTCAGGATCACGTAGAGGCAGTGTGGGTATGTCCCCTGTCTTCCGGCGGGGCCACCTCTCACCGAACCATCCGGAGATCATCCGATGAACCACGTCGCGGATCCTGAGCGTTACAACGGCACCATGCGCTACCGCCGCAGCGGGCGCTCAGGGCTCGACCTTCCCGTCCTGTCCCTCGGTTACTGGCACAACTTCGGGGACGACAGGCCGTTCGAGACGCAGCGCGAGGTCGCCCTGCGCGCCTTCGACCTCGGGATCACCCACCACGACCTCGCCAACAACTACGGTCCGCCCTACGGCTCCGCGGAAATCAACTTCGGGCGCCTGATGAAGCAGGACCTCGCGCCGTACCGGGACGAGCTGGTGATCTCCACCAAGGCCGGCTGGGACATGTGGCCCGGCCCGTACGGCCAGGGCGGCGGCTCACGGAAGTACGTCCTCGCCTCGCTCGACCAGTCGCTGAGCCGCATGGGTCTGGAGTACGTGGACATCTTCTACTCCCACCGACTCGACGCCACCACTCCCCTCGAGGAGACGATGGGCGCGCTCGACACCGCCGTCCGCCAGGGCAAGGCCCTCTACGTCGGTATCTCCTCCTACGACACGCAGCGCAGCCGTGAGGCGGCCGCCATCCTCCGGGAGCTGGGCACGCCGCTCCTCATCCACCAGCCGTCGTACAGCATGCTCAACCGCTGGATCGAGACCGAGGGCCTGCTCGACGCGGCTCAGGAGGACGGTTTCGGCATCATCGGTTTCACGGCGCTCGCCCAGGGACTGCTCACCGGTCGCTACCTCGACGGCATCCCCGAGGGTTCGCGTGCCGCGCAGGGCACGTCGTTCGACACGGCATGGCTGTCGGACGACATGCTGCACAGGCTGCGCGCCCTCAACGACATCGCGGCGCGCCGTGGGCAGACCCTGGCTCAGATGGCCCTCGCCTGGGCCCTGCGCGACCAACGCGTCACCTCGCTCGTCGTCGGCGCCTCCCGCACCGAACAGCTGGAGCAGAACGTCGCCGCGCTGGAGAACCTCGACTTCAGCAGCGAGGAACTGGCCGAGATCGACAAGTACGCCGCCGACAGCGGCGTGGACCTGTGGCAGGACGCCCGTCTGGGAAACGTCCGCTGACCGTCCTCGGTACTTCACCGGCCGTGGTCGGGCCGCCGACGGCGGCGGCCCGACCGGCCACCGTCGCCTGACCACCGGGCCACCGAGTCGGTGATCTCCGTGGGGCCACCGCCGTCCGCTGTGGACCCGCTCAGCGGTGACGGCGCGGCCGGACAGGCCCGGCGTGCGGCTCCCCTCGTGCGTCAGATCCGCCCGCCGGTGAGCCGGGTGAGGGGGCCCTGGGGGCGGTTCCCCGCGCGGCGGCCCACCGCATACGACGCGGCGCTCAGCGCCGTCAGACCGGCGCCGACGCCCGCGGCGACGAGCTTACGGTGGGCGATGACCGTCCAGGCGGTCTTGGCGGTGGCCGCGACCTGGCCCGAGGAGGCGATGATCGCCTGGCGGCCCGCTTCCACGCCCCTGGCCGCGGCGTGCACGGCTCCGGTCGCCGACTCGGCCGAGCGCTCCACACCGGACTTGGCCGCTGACACCGCGTCATCCGTACCGGCGGCGGCGCTCTTCGCGGCCCGCGAGGCAGGAGCGGTCGCCTTGCTCGCGGTCCGCTTGGCCTTGGCCGCGGGCGTCCGCTCGGTCTCGGTCTTCCGATGCGTTCCATTGTTCTGTTCAGTCATGGGCATCGCGTTACCGCTCGCACCCACGGCAAACACTTCCGGCCGAGCAGTGCCCGACCGGTGGCCGGCCGATCCGCGATCCGCGAGCGTGCCCGGGACTTCGGGACTCACATCACGGGCTCAGGCCCGGGCTCGGGCGATGAGCAGGGCGACATCGTCGGAGCCGTACGGAGGCCGCAGCATCGCCAGAAGCCGGTCGCAGGTCTCCTCCAAGCCATGCTGCTGGGTGGCGGAGAGGGCGGCGAGCAGGATGTCCAGACGGACGTCGATGGGGTCGCTCCGCGTTTCGACCAGACCGTCGCTGTAGAGGGCGAGCTGGTCACCGGGACGGAAGGCGATGGTGGTGGTGTCGAAGGGGACGCCTCCCACGCCCAGTGGCACCCCGGCGGGCAGGTTGAGCAGCCGCGCCGGATGACCCGAACGCATCAGGGCCGGCGGCAGATGGCCGGCGAGGGAGACGTCGCACTGACCGCGATGGGGATCGTAGACGCAGTAGATGCAGGTGGTGATGGCCTGTCCGATGCCCTCGCTCAGGTGATCGAGATGGCAGAGGGCCTCGGCGGGGGGCAGGTCGAGCTCGGCGAAGGCACGTGTCGCGCTTCGGAGTTGGCCCATGGTGGCCGCGGCGTTGATGCCGCTTCCCATCACATCCCCGACGACCAGGGCGGTCTTGTCCCCACGCAGAGGTATGGCGTCGAACCAGTCACCGCCGATCTCGCTGGTGGCGCCCGCCGGCTCGTAACGCCAGGCGACCTCCAGGCCCGGCCGGGTCGAGGGGAGTTCGGGAAGCAGACTGCGTTGCAGGGTGAGGGCCGCGTGGCGCTGGGTCTGGTATCCGCGGGCGTTGTCGATGCAGACGGCGGCGCGGGAGGCCAGCTCGCAGGCGAGGAACACATCGTCCTCGTCGAAGGGGGCCGGGTGCTGCGTGCGTGTGAGGGCGAGGGCGCCGAGGACTTCGCCCCGGGCCACCAGGGGCACGGCCAGGTAGGAGTGCAGCCCGGCCGCCGCGAGAACGGCGGCGGCGCTTTCGTGGTGTGCGATGCGCGGCAGATCCGCGGGCGTGGTGTGTGACACCTGAACCGGTCGGCGGGTGTGCACGCATCGTGTGATCAGGTGTTCGCTGTCGTAGGTGGTGACCGTCCCGGGCGGGTCGTCCGCGTGGAAGGCCTCTGCGGGGCGGGCCGCGCTGACGGCGAGGACACGGAAGCCGGCCGGGCCCGTGGACGGCGCGGCCCGGCCGGCGAGAGCGCTGTCGAGCACGTTCACCGCGGCCACATCGGCGAGGACCGGTACGACCACGTCGGCGAGCTCGCGCGCCGTCGTCTCCAGGTCGAGGGTGGTTCCCACGGACGCCGACGCGCTCGCGATCAGGGCCAGGTGCTGCCGGGCCTGGGCCGCCTCGGTGGCCGCACGGTAACGCTCGGTGATGTCGATGACGGAGAAGGCGAGGCCGAGCACCCGCCCGCCCTGGTCCTCCAGCCGGTGGTACGAGACGGACCAGGCGTGCTCGTGCTCCGGGTCGACGGGGGGACGGCAGACGACCTGGCGGTCGACGACCGGCTCACCGGTTTCCAGTACGCGAAGGAGACGCTCCTCGGCGGTCGGGACGTCGAGGAAGGACAGGGCCTCGCCGACCGGCCTGCCGAGGTACTCGGCGGCGGACAGGCCCACGATGCGCTCCAGTGCCGGGTTCACGGTCAGAAAGCGCAGCTTCGCGTCCAGCACGGCCAGCCCGATCGGGGACTGGGAGACCAGGCGTGTGGACAGCGCGACGTCCCGTTCGACCCGCGCGACGGTCGCCTGGTCGGCGGCGAGGCCCAGCGCAAAGGTCTCGCCGAGCTCGTCCAGCAGCCGCATGTTGCGGAACTCCACCAGGCGGGTGCTGCCGTCCTTGTGCCGGATCGGGAAGGCCCCGGCCCAGTCGGCGCCGGACTCCATGACCTCGGCGAACAGCCGGATCACCTCGTCCCAGTGTTCCTCGTGGACCAACAGCCGCGCGGCGAACCGGCCCAGCGCCTCGCCCGCCGTGTAACCGAACAATTCCTCAGCGTGAGGGCTCCAGAAGACCACCCGGCCTTCCGAGTCCAGCACCACCGCGGCCACGCTGAGCAGGTCGAGGAGGCCACTGGGCGGCGCCGCGGGATCGACCGGTTCCGGGCGTCTCAAGGGCCGGGAGGAGTCCGTCGTCCCCATGCACGATCCCCTTTTCCAGTACGTCGCGGCCCAGGTAGTCCCCGGTGGCCGCTTTGCCTCCTTCCATAGTCGTCGCAATCCAACGCGGCACACCTGGGGCGGCCTGCCGGCCCTGTCCGCCGTGCTCCACGGATGTCAGGAAGCCTTCGCCACGAAGCGCCGAGTGATGGCCAGGGCGGCCGCCATGATGCTCAGCTGGGGATTCACCTCCGGACAGCTGGGCAGCACGGAGCCGTCGGCGATCAGTACGCCACGCGCGCCGCGCAGGTGCCCGTCCGGGTCGGCCGGCGAGAGCTCGGGGTCCGCGCCCGCGGCGGCCGTACCCGTGGGGTGAAAGGCGGAGACATGGAGCCTGCCGGCGGTCACCCCGTCGAGCAGCTCCTCGAGCTGAGCGGGGGTGCGAGCGCGTGGCGCGTGCGGAACTCCGGTCAGTACTTCCTCGGCGCCCGCGGCGAACAGCAGCGCACCTATGGCCCGTTGCGCCCGCAGCAGACGGCGGGCGTCGCGCGGTGCCAGGTCGTAGCGGATGAGTGTGCGATCCCGGCCGTGAACGCGGCCCGAGGGGCGGTCGGCGATCATGGCGCCGATGGTCGCCAGCCGGTCCGCTCCTTCCAGTTCACGGCGCAGTTCGCGTCCGACGCCCGGCAGTACGAACGAACTCATGCCCGGAGGCGCGGCGGTGGCCTCGATCAGGATCCCGTCGGTGCGCAGGTGTTCCACTCCGACGCTCTGCAGGACGCCTTTCCAGCTGGTGACCGGTCGGCTGAAGCGGCCCGCGACGCTGATGGCCGGGTGCACGCTGAGGTTCCGGCCGAGCCGGGGGTGCCCGCCGAGTCCGGAACGGCGGAGCAGCGGCGGGGTCTGCAGGGCCCCGGCGGCGACCACGACCAGAGGGCTGAGGATTTCCAGTTCGCTGCCGTCGGGGCGGCGGACCAGCACCCCCGCGGCCCGGGCTCCGCCGGGGCGGTCGGGGTCGGTGAGGATCCGCCGCACGCGGGCGCTCGTCACGATGCGGGCGCCGGCCGCGCAGGCCTGGGGAAGCACGGACAGCTGGACGCTCTGCTTGGCGCCGGTGGGGCAGCCGACGACGCACTGACAGGAACCCGCGCAGCCCGGGGCGTTGCGGTTCAGAGGTGCCGCGGCCCAGCCGAGGTGCTGTGCCCCGGCCAGTGCGAGCAGTCCGTTGCCGCCGAGGACGTCCAGCGGCTGGGGCGCCACCCTCAGGGTGCGTTCGACCTCGTCGAGATCTGCTTCGAAGCCTTCGGCGGCCGCGAATCCGTGGCGACGCGACCAGCGGGCGAGGACGTCGTCGGGAGTCCGGTAGCAGGTCCCGGAGTTGACGACGGTGGTGCCGCCGACCGCGCGGCCCACGGGCACGACCAGCGGCGGGCTGCCGACGGCGATCGTGGCTCCGCCGTCCCGGTAGAGGTCGCCGAAGCGGTCGAGCGGAGCCCGCCTGGCGAACGACGCGGTGCTGTGGTGCTCTCCTTCCTCCAGGACGACGACGCGCAGGCCCGCGCGGGCGAGGGTCCTGGCGGCCATGGCCCCGCCGGCACCGGATCCGATGACGACGGCGTCCGCGGTGGACCGCGTGGGCCACTGGCCGGAGGGCGTGCAGTCGAGCGGCGGATCGTCGGGCGCGGGCCGCGCGGGCGCGGCGCCCTGGTGCGGTATCCGTTCGGTACCGGCCGCAAGCAGCAGCGGTACCTTCACCGCGTCCAGGAAGGGCAGCAGGGCCCGACGGGAGACCAGTGACGCCATGACGTCCTCGCGTTGCGCGGGGCCGAGACCGGACAGCCGCCCGCCGGTGCGGGCCACGGCGTAGGCGTCGATCACCGCGGCCGCGCCGCGCACCGCTGCCCGTGCCGGGGCGGGCATCGTGCCGAGGAGTGTTTCGAGCCGTCGCGGCACGTTTCGTGCCCAGTCGGCGGTGCCGTCGTCCGCCAGGAACGCGGCGACAAGTCCTGTCAGCGGGGCGGGGGGCCGGTGACTCATCGTTCACCGACCTCGGCGTGGGCAGTGCCCGACAGCCGCCATGCGGCCTCCGGCCGCCACCTGCCCCACCAGCGCTCCAGAGAGACCACCGCATCCGCTGTCTCGCTGTTGCGGCAGACCGCGGCGGAGCCGTCCGGGTCCGTGTAGCCGAGGGCGAGCGTCCGGTGGGGCGGCTGGGTCACCGTGACCCGTATACGGCGCCGGCCGGCCCTGCCCTCCACCCGCCACTCGGGCAGTCGGATGTCCGCGCGGAACCGGCCGACTCCCGCCCAGCCCACGGCGGAGCGTTCCACACGCCGGGGCCAGGTGCGGCCGTCTCGGTGCAGGCGCAGGAAGACGAGAGGAGGCAGCCTGTCGAGTCCGCGGCGCATCGAGACCGCGGCGATGATCTCCAGTATGTCGCCGCCGCCCAGGTCCGCGTGGAGCCAGGCCCAGCGGCGGGCGTTGCCGTGGCCGTAGATACGGGCGCTCGCACCGGGGGCGCCGTCCAGGCGCAGCTCGCCGGTGCCGTACCGCACCGTGCCGCTGTAGCGGGCGCGGGCGGCGGGCAGCATCTGTGAGGCCGGCAGCCAGGGCCGTCGCCAGGACCAGCCGGGGAAGGTGTGGAGGGGCGGGCCGTCGGGTTCCTCGGTGAGCGCCCAGGAGAACGGCTCCGCGGAGCCGGTGAGCCGGCCGGGGAGCGCGCGGATGCCCTCGGCGGCGAAGCCTTGGGGAGCCGCTTCCCAGGGGAAGGGGCCGAAGCGGGCGTGCTCGACGGGGCCGTCCTTCGGGAAGACGGCGACCCAGCCGTGTGCGTAGGCGCCGCTGCCGTCGGTCGGCGCGACCACTTCATGGTGCAACCACACCCCGCTGCCGGTCGCCTGGTCGGTCAGGGTGGTGTACCAGACCTCGGTGCGCCCCGGCTTCCCGTCCCAGCGCGACGCCGTGTCACGGTCCGCGGCGGGCACGGCGGCAGGGGGGAACCGGAAACTGGTGAGGAAGGGCAGCAGGCCGGTGACGAGCGGGAAGCGCAGGGTGCCGTCTCCGACGCGCTCGCCGTCCTCGTAGAGGGTGTACGGCAATACGGTCATCGAAGCGAGCGGATGCCGGGGCGACACCGACTTCCAGCCGTCCAGCGTCAGGCGCCGGCCCTCCAGGGTGAAGGTGATCCGGTAGCGGATTCTGCGCCGGGCCAGGGGCGAGATCTCCAACTCCCCCACCGCTTCCGGGTCGTCCGCCCGTCCGGCTATCCGCACCCGTCCGGTCAGCCGCGCCCGCGTCGTACGGTGCGGCAGCAGGACACGGTCCGCTCGGGCGCGGAGGTCGAGACGCAGCGGGCGGTCGCGGTCCTCCGCGACCAGGCGCACACGGCCCAGCATCGTTTCCTCGAAGACCGTGCCGCGTCGGGTCATCGGGCACCGTCCCGGCGTCCGTGGGCATGCGCCAGCCCTTCGAGCATGATGCGTTCCGTCGCCGACAGGTAGTCGCCCGCGGCCGTGCGTGCCGCTTCCTGGTCGCCGGCGGCCACGGCCTCGATCACCGGTGCCAGACGGTCGTGCGCGGACCGGGGATCCCGGAAGGGACCGACCAGGGCCGCGCGTACCGGCAGATAGGCGTTGAACAGGGTGTTGGTCAAAAGGACGTACACCCGGTTGCCGGTGGCGCGGGCGAGTGCCCGGTGCACCTCGGCGTCCGCCAGTTGCACGGGGTCGCCGCCGGTGGCGTCGCCGACGGCCGCCAGCAGGGAGCGCAGTTCGGCGATCTGCGACGGCGAGGCATGTGCGGCGGCGCGTTCCGCGATCAACGCGCCGATGCTGCGGCGGACTTCGAAGATCTCGCCGATCCAGTCCGGGCTGTGGCGCACGAGCATGGGCAGGATGTCCGCCCCGCCGAGGCGCAGGAAGTCGCGTACGCGGGTTCCCACTCCGTGTCGTGTCTCCAGCAGCCCGGCGTGCACCAGCCGCCCGAAGGCGTGTTTGAGCGTGGTGCGCGTGACCCCGAAGACGTCGGCCAGTTCGCGTTCGGGCGGCAGGTAGCTCCCGGCCGGATGGCGTCCGTCGAGGATGTCCTCGCGCAGCCGCTCCTCCAGCACCTCGACGATCGTCTCGCGTGGCAGTGGTTCCACTTCGGCCCCTTGGCGGATGAGTGGTTCAGTGGCTGAGCCACTGAACCACTCGATATGACACCACGTCAATGTCCATGAGGGCAGCCGGGGCGCACATCACCCGGCGGAGAACGCAGATCGCCTGGTCACGGGCCGACACTGATCTTGTCACCGCTGTGTGACAGATGATCGGCCGGCGAACCCGCCGTGCGCCGGCCTCGTCTGTAGCGGCGAGTGCCGGTGCACGACCGGCTGTCCGCACAATCCGAATTCGGGGGATGCCATGCAGTACAAGAAGACCCATCGCAGAGCCGCGCTGGTGACGGCCGCGGTCTCGGCCGCGCTCGCGCTGACCGCGTGCCAGCCCGGCGATGGGCCGGGGGCCGCCGGGGCGGCTTCGGCAGCGCCGTCGGTGGCGCCGTCAGGAGCGCCGAGTGCCGGGGCCGCCTCGTCGGGCGTGCCGGACTCCGCGGCCTCGAAGCCTTCCGGCTCGGGCGCGTCGGCGGCGCCCGTGGCCGGTGCTTCGCGGGCGGTCACACCGTCGGCGGGCACGGCGAAGGCGTGTACCCCGACCGACCTGAACGCGGCCGTGTACCAGGCTGTCCACCGCCCGGTGGGTACGGGAACCGGAGCGGCGATCGTCGAGTTCACCAACGTCTCCAAGCAGCCCTGTGTCGTGCAGGGCCATCCGACGGTGGCGGGTGCGGGCAACGGTTCCCCGCAGCACAACGCTCCGCTGTCGGTGACGCGCTCGGGCTCCGCGTCACCCGTGCGGCTGGCACCGGGCGGCAAGGCATGGACGAAGCTGACCTTCGTCCAGGTCCAGGGCGAGGCCGACGGCTACTGTGTATCCGGTTCCACGCCCGTCGTGTATCCGACCCTGGTGGTGGGCCTGCCGAGGGCCGGTCAGCACCAAGTGGCGATGTCGGACGGCCAGTTCGCCGAGTGCGACAACAAGGTGACCGTGACCGCGGTGTCGGCTGTGAAGCCTTCCTGACGAGGTCCCTCCGGCCCGGGGGAGCCGCCGCGCGCGGCGGCGCCCCCGGGCCGCGCCGATGTCAGATGCGGTGCACGGTGTGCAGCTTCTTGGCGTATGTGCCCGTGCCGTCCAGCACGGAGGCGCCGCCGAGGTCGGCCATCGTGGGCCCGTTGACCGTCTTGCGGCTGGAGAGGAAGCGGCGCTTGCCGGCCGCGTCCTGGCCCAGGTAGATGCCTACGTGATCGACGGTGACGGTGACCTTGTCGTCACTGGAGTCGGCGTTGAACAGCACCAGGTCCCCGGGCTGGAGCAGGGCTGCGGCCGGCGGGTTGGTGCCGTCCGTCCGGTCGATGCGCACCCCGGGCGCGTAGTCGGCCATGTCGCGGGACTTGCGCGGCAGCCTCTGCCCGGAGGTGTCCTGCCCCGCGGCCATCGGCACACCCATGTGGTAGCCATAGACCATGCGCGTATAGCCGGAACAGTCCAGGTTGCCCACCTGCTTGCTCGACGGCCCGGTGTGGGTGCCGTCGTCGAAGGTCCAGCCCACGTTCATGTACTCGTGGAAGTCGGCGCCTTCGTACCGGTAGCCCTGCGGATCCAGATAGCCGTAACCGGCCTCCCCCAGCACCTGCTTGCCCTGCGCGGGCCCCGATCCGGCCGTGACGGCGGGCGCGCCGCCCAGGAACATCGCGGCGTGAGCGAGTACGTCCGGAACCGTGGAACCCGCCCAGGCACGGATGGTCTGCTCCAGCTGGCCGCTCCAGGTGCCGTCGAAGGGCTCGGCAAGGACACGCACCCAGTCACCGTGGGTGACGGTCGGCGGAGCCTCCCAGTTCGCGGCGGACACCTCGAAGCGGCTGACGGACAGCTTGACGGGCAGGTTGGTGCAGCCCTTGTTGGCCAGGGCGCGCACCCCCACGCGGCCTTTGGTGAACGTGCTGTCGGTGACGTCGACGGACCAGGCGGACGGCTCGGCCGAACCCCCGCGCCAGGCCTTGGCCTGGATACGGGCCCCTTCGCGGCGTATGCGTATCGTCCAGTCGGAGCCCGCGGGCACGTCGGTGGCCAGGGTCAGGGCCGAGGCCAGCTGGGTGACGGTGTCGGCGACCTCCTTCTCCACCCGCAGTTCGACCGCGCCGGTGGTCAGGAAGGACAGCCGGGCCCGGTAGTTGTTGTGCGTGTCCTGGTAGCCGAAGGACAGGGCGAACGAACACGCCTGGCCGGTGGGCACCTTGTCGAAGCGGGCCACGCACCGCACATCGACATCGGTGATCTCGTCGTCCCTGAGCGTGGCGTGGCGGCTGGCGAAGTCGGTCGTCAGGCTGATCACGCCGGCGCCCGGAACGACCGAGTAGTCGGTGTCCGCCGGACCCAGGGTGGACCAACTCCCGCCCCCGGGAGAGCTCCCCCAGTACTGCCGGTCCGCCTCCGGCAGGGACGGATCCGGCAGGGTGCGCTGGAAGCCGTCCACGAAGGGCCGCTTGTTCTCGGCGAACACCCGCTGCGGCCCGGGCAGTACGACGGTCCGCGCGCCGTGGGTCAGCAGGGCGACGCGCCGGCCACCGGAGGTGACCTCCGTGCGGGCCGGGGTACCCGCCAGCACCGTGGCGGTCAGCGGGGTGGTGAGCGTCACCGGGGTGAAGTAGGAGGCGTCCAGCGGCGGCAGGGTCACCGAGGAACGGGCCGGGCTCGATCCGGCAGGACCTGCAAAGGGCGGCACGGTTGCGGACGAGCCCGCCGCGCGCGCGGGGCCGGCGGCCAGACCGGTGAGTGGGACGGCCGCGGCCGAGGCCACAAGTGCGGCGAGAAGACCGCGTCTAGAGGTTTCAGGCATACCTCCATGATCCCTTCCGTCCCGGGCACCGAGGACATCGCCCCCCTGCCCGGCATCCGTCGCCGTGGTCGGCGCGGTGCCGCGCCCCGGCCCCCACCTCGCCGGTGGGGGGCTGCGGGGCGCGGGTCACCCGGGCCGGCGCGGTGACGGGGTGAAGGAGACGTCACACGTGGACCGTTGGAAGTCGGGGGTGAGCGTCGTGGGGATACCGAGGGAGTCGGTGAAGAAGGTCTCCGTGGGGCCCTTGCAGATGCTCAGGCAGATCTCCGGCGAGGTGCTGGTGAGGAACCTGCACCGCTCCACCACCAGCTCGGTCCGGCCCGTGCGCTTCATCGGGCCGACGAGCCACCGGAACAGCTGCGGTGTCGCCAGGGTGAGGGCCCGGGCCGCCGCGCGGGGTGCCAGGCGCCCGAGACGGCCCATGACCCCGACCACCCGGCGTCCGCCCATCCAGTCGATGTACGAGCCGTGCACCGCCCTGACCAGCTCGGCACCCGAGAGATGGGCGTACTCGTACTCGGTCTCGTCGACGAGCGCGGCGTAGCCCGTGGCGGGCGAGCGGTAACCGATCCGGCGTGCGTGGCCGCGAAGGAACTTACGGAGCAACAGGCCGTCGAACATGTACCGGCACCCCCTTCCTCATGCCCCGCCGGTCAACAGGTGTTCCTTCACCCGAGGCCACTCGGCGCGCAGAACGCTGTAGAAGACGGCGTCACGGCGGCGCCCGCCGGGCATGTAGTTGAAGCTCCTGAGGACGCCCTCCTCCGTGGCGCCGATATTGCGCAGCCCTCGTCGCGCCTGCTCGTTGAGGACGTCGGTCTTGAACTCGACCCGTTCCGCGTCCAGTCGCTCGAAGGCGTGCTCCAGGAGCAGGTATTTCACCCACCGGTTGACACCCTTGCCGCGGAAGTCGCGGCCCAGCCAGGACCAGCCGATCTCCAGCCGGGCGTCCGCCTCGGCGAGGTTGCCGTAGCACATGCTGCCGGCGATCCGGCCGGAGGACTTGTCGGTGACGACGAACACGACCCTGCGCCCGGCCGCCTGGTCGGCCAGGCAGGTGTCGAAGAAGACCTTGAAGTCGGCCTCGTTCTCCACGGCCGAGACGAAGTAGCGCCAGATGTCGGGGTCCATGGCGACCGCCCGGATACCCTCGCGGTCGGCTTCCGTCACCGGGTGGAGTCGCACATGCTCGTTCTCCAGGACGGCCGCCGCCTTCTGTGCCCAGGTCATGTGTCAGGATCCCTTGGTCGAGTGTGGGGCCAGTGCTTCTACGACGTCACGCAGGCTTCGCATCCGGTCGAGGTCGTCCTCGGTGAAATGGGCGAGGTCGACCCCGGTAGCCTCGCACAGCTCCGTCAGGAAAAGGACCTTGTTCAAGGACGTCAGGGCATAGGAACCGGCCATGTCGGCGTCCAGATCGAGCGCCGTCGGCGCGATGTGGTGGGTCAGCACGGCGGCCAGTTGCTCGCGGGCCGCGGTCTCCAGCTCGGGCAGCGTGGATTCAGACAGCATGGATTCCCTCCTCGGGGTCGTGGACGGCGTCGTGGTAGACGTCGAGGATCCGGCCTCGCTTCGGCTTGTACTGCGAGGTGAGCAGGCCGTTGTCGATGGAGAACGGAGGATCCGCGACGATGGCGCGGCCGATCCGCTCGTCGGCGGCGCGCACGGCGTTGGTGAGGGCGAGCCGGGCGGCGATCGCCTTCTCGTCGGCGGGTTCGGCGGCCGGGGACACCACGGCCACCAGCTCGGTCTGTCCCGGGCAGAACAGGACGCACTCGGCGATGGCCGGATCGGCCTTCATGTCCTCCTCGATCGGCCGGACGATCACCTTCTTGCCGTTGTCCAGAACGATCACGTCGTCGGCCCGGCCCCGGATGAACAGGAATCCGTCCTCGTCGAGATAGCCCAGGTCGCCGGTGCGAACGGTGCCGTCCGGGCCGAACACCCGCTCCGAGTCGCCCGGCCGGCAGTAGGCGTAGTGGTCGTTGACCGGGTGCTCGCTGCGGACGCTGACGACGCCGTCCTCCCCGATCAGCACCTCTTTGCCCGGAAGTACCTGGCCGACGCTGCCGTCGCGGTGGGCCTTGGGATGGTTCTTGGTGACGATGCATGTCTCGTTGAGCCCGTAGCCCTCGTAGATGGGCAGTCCGGCCTCGGTGAAGAAACGCAGCATGCTCGAGGCCGCGGGTGCCGATCCGGTCCACAGGTAGCGGATGCGGTCGCCGAAGACGGCCCGCGCCGCCTGCCCCACGGTCTGTCCGTCGCCCGCCCGGCGCATCCTGGCCTCGATCTGGCGCTTGGCGGTCTCGTAGAAGGCCGGGACGCCCATCACCACGGTCGGCCGCACCCGGCGCAGCGCCGCGAACGCGGCCTCGTAGGTACTGACCGTCACGTCGTGGCCGTGCAGGAGCGCCGAGTAGATCCAGTAGCGCTGCTGGAGGAGGGAGAGCGGCAGGAACACGAACAGGTCGTCACCCGGGCCGTGTTCGAAGATCTGCTGCACCGCCCGCAGCGAGCTGTCGATGCTGCCCGCGGTGGCGCCGAGCCCCTTGGGCTCGCCGGTGCTGCCCGAGGTGAACTTGACGGTGGTGACGTCCTTCGGACCCCACGTCACCGGCCGCAGCGGCACCCCATCCAGGTCCGCCCGCTGCGACACCTCGGTCACCTCGCCGATGGGGACCGCGCCGGGCGCCTCGGCGGGTCGGTCGGTGAACAGCAGCCGGATGCCGTAACGCCGGATCAGATCGCCGGTCGGCGCGAACTTGCCCGGCTCGAACCCGGCGGTCTCGGCCTTCAGGCGCAGCGCCGCCAGATCCAGCAGGACCCATTCCAGACTGTTGGCCGCGAGGATGCCGATCCGGTCGCCGGGGCGGACCCCCTGCCCCGTCAGCCACCGGGCGACCCGGCCGGAGCGCCGGTACAGCTCGCGCAGGGTCAGGGTCTGGGTGCCCAGCAGGCTCGCAACGCGGATGTGCCCGTCCCCCGGCTCGGTGGCGACGATGCGACCGAGCGTGTCCTGAGTCATCGGTCCCCCTCCCCCGCTGCCTGTTCGGCCGGTCGCAGGCCCGTGCCGGATGTGTCGTCCGGCTGGAAGAAGACGGTCTCGGCGAGCCGTATCTCACTGTCCGGCGCGACCAGTTCGACCGTCTGCGGCCAGCTGGTGGGCTCCGGCAGACCCAGCGCGGCGGCCAGCCGGCCGGCGAAGCGGGGCATCACGGGCACGGCGACGTGCGCGAGCAGCCGTGCCGCGGCCAGTTCCAGCGCGACGGCGGTGCGGGCCTCGTCCTGCCATCCGGCGCTCTGCGCGGTGAGCGCCTCCTGGCGGGAGAACCGGACCGTGTCCTCGACCAGTCCGTCGAGTTCGGCCGCTGCCTGGTTCAGCGAGAAGCCGTCCGCGCGCAGGCTTCCGCCGACGGCCGCGAGGCGGGCGCCGAGACGGGCGAGGAAAGCGGAGTGCTCCGGTGTCCAGTTGCCGGCGTCGGGCGCCTTGCCGTCGTAGTGCTTGACGACCCGCGCGCCCAGGTCGTGCAGCCAGCGCTGCCAGGTCCCGATGAGGGTCTCGTCGAGCGTCCTGGCGTAGTGCGCGCGGCGGAAGTCGGTGCGCTCGCCCTCGGGCCGGGAGCGGGAGAGGAAGTAGCGGACGGCGTCGACGGAGTCGGGGGTCAGGATCTCCTTGCCCCAGATGGCGTGGCGCCGGCTCGTCGAGAACTTGCTGCCCTCCAGCAGGTAGAACTCGTTGACGTGGTAGTCGATGTCCGGCTCCCAGTCGGGGTGGGCCAGCCGGTAGAGCACCGGGTAGAGCACGGAGTGGTAGAAGCTGTTGTCGTAGCCGAAGAAGTGGACGATCTTCCAGTCCTGGTCCGGTTCGGCCGCCTTCCAGTCGCGCCCCAGCCTCAGGCCCAGCGACTGGATGCCGTGCAGGAAGCCGTAGGACATCTCGGGCCAGACCCAGATCACCTGCCCGTCGACGTCCGTCTCCGCGGGCGGTACGCCCCACGAGGACGGGTGGGTCAGGGGGATGTCCATGGCGGGGCGGGCGAAAAGCCGGTCGCTCAGCTCGCGCAGCCGGGCCGGGACACGGCCGAGGCGGTGGTGAGCGGTGACCTCGTCGCGGAACAGGTGCAGCGGAAGCGAGTAACGGGCCAGCGGTGCGCGCCGCGGCTCGGCCGCGGAGCCGGCGGAACGCGGCTCGGCCAGGTCCACCACGGTGTTGGGCTCGCCGCACTCCTCGCAGATGTTGCCGCTGGTGCCCGAGCCGCAGCCGGGGCAGCCACCCTTGACGTCCACCTCGTACAGGTACTGTCCGCTCTCGGCGTCGAAGAGCGCGTCCTTCTCGGTGACGGTGGCCCAGCCGGAGGCGACCACCCGGGAGAAGAAGTCACGCAGGCCGTCGCGGTAGCCGGGCTCCGCGTCGGTGACGGTGTACTGGTCGGGCCTGATGTCCATCAGGTCGAGGGTGCGGGCGATCTCGGCGCTGTAGTGCGCGGCGGTCTCGGCGGGCTCGCGGCCCTCCTGGCGGGCGGCGCCCACCACATAGCTCTGGTAGTCGTCGCTGCCGGTCAGGTGCCACGCCTCGGTGCCGTTCATGCGCTGGAAGCGGACGAACGCGTCGGCGCCGAGGTAGGGGCCGGACAGATGGCCGAGGTGCAGGTCGCCGTTGGGTGTGGGCGGCGTGGAGAAGACGAACACCGGGCGGTCGCCGAAGGCCCGGCGCTCGGCGTTGTCGGCGGACTTCAGGGCGCGGCCCGCATCGCGCCAGTACTGGGTGACGAAGATCAGGTCGGTGTCGCCGGTGTTCTCCAGGACGTGGGTCTCGAAGGGCTCGAAGAGGGCCAGCGTGCCCGGCTCGGCGGGGTGCCTGCGGCCGTCCACGACGAACTCGCCCCGGCCCGCGACGATGACGAAGAACTCGGTCTCGTCGTGCTGGTGGCCGGTGGAGGCCTGCCCCGGGGCGACCCGCCCCCAGCCGGCCCCCACGCCCAGCCCCTCGATGCTGCTCATGCGGATGCCGAACGCGTCGTGGAGGGCACGCGCGTCATAGCGACTGAAGATCATGTCGGATCCTTTCGGGAGGACGTTCCGACGGCTCGGCAAGGCCTTCGGAAGACGCCCGGTAAGGCTGCTCGGGAACCGGGAAGGGTTCGGGGAGGCGTCGGTCAGGCGGCGTGCTTGGACAGCAGGCGGACGGTCTCGGCGGCGATGGCCGGTGCCAGGCGGTAGCCCGAGCCGCCGGCGGCACCCGCGAAGAGCAGGCGCCCGTCGTCGGTGAGCGTGCGCACCAGTGGACCGCCGCCCGGGTTGTAGGCGTCGCAGAAGACCCGTCCCGAGCGGCATCGGTCCGCCAGCCGGGGCGCGTAGCGGGCCAGAATCTCCACGGCCTCAGCCCGGTTGGCGGGGGTCAGACCGGGATCGACGGTGTCGGGGTCCACGTCCCACTCGCTGCAGGTGTAGCTGAACAGCCAGTGGCCGCGTGCCCGGTAGGGCAACAGGAAGGCGTCCTCGTCGTGGAAGAGGACCGCGCCGTCCCCGTCGGACGGGACGTCCTCGATGTGCAGCGCCACGATCTTCTTCACGCGCGCCCCGAGCGGTGCCACCAGATCGCGCCAGGCGGGATGCGCCAGCCACGGCCCGGGGGCCAGCACCACCTGCCGTGCGGTGAGCACGTCGCCCGTGCACAGCGTGAGCCGGACCCCTTCCGTGTCCGGCTCGACGCCGGTCACCGTCACCCCTTCACGGAACTCCACCCGCGGACGCAGCTCGGCGGCGAGGGCCTGGGTGAGGGCGGGCACGTCCGCGAACTGGCAGCCATCCCCGGCCCAGGCCGCCGTGCCCTCCGGAAGGGTGACGGCGCCTGACGGCGCATCGTCCACGCGCCGCAGGTTCGACTCGGGCAGGTACACCTCTTCGAGGCGCCGCCCGGCCGATTCGGGCGCGACCACGGTCATCCCGAGCGGGTGGATGGGCAGCCCGGGGCGGTGCGCGGCGAGTTGGGCGTAGTAGCGCTGGCTCTCGGAGGCCATGGCCCGGACCGCCGGGGTGACTCCGCGGGGGAAGTGCAGACCGGCGGAGCGCCGGGTCGCGCCGGAGGACACCAGGTCGCGGTCGAGAACCGTCACCTCCGCGCCCGGGTCCGCGGCCAGGATCTCGCGCGCGATCATGCATCCGATCACGCCGGCGCCGATCACGGCGATCCGGGTGTTGTGCGTCGGGCTCATGTGTCCCTCCCGGCCCCGGCCCCCATCTTGGTCGACCACTCGATGAACGACGGCAGTTGCTCGTTGCTCGACACCTTGCCGAGCCGGTCGGCGATCCGCTGGCTGCGCCAGGCGTTCAGGCTGAGGTTGGGGTCGGCGAGTCCGCGCTGGCCGCGCGCCGCGTTCTGCACGAAGATCCGGCGGTCGTCCGGCCCGTCCCAGACAACGGCGTAGTCCTCGTCGATGCGCAGTTCGTCGCCGTCCCGCTCCAGCCGGTCGGCGACGGGGTCGAGGAAGTCCATACGGGTGGGCCGGAAGCCGGTCGCCCAGATCACGACGTCCGCCTCGAACATTTCCATGGCCTCGTGGTCGTCGTTGTGCCGCGCGGACACCTGCCATCCGCCGTACAGGCCGGTGGACACGTCGGTCACCTCACGGTTGGGGTACAGGCCCACCAGGTCGACGTTGCCCTCGACGAACCGGTGCACGTAGGCGCGCTGGTAGATGTCGCGCAGCGTGCTCTCCGAGATGCCGTCGCTGGTGAGGATGTGCCGGTCGTTGAACGCCCGCCGGGCGTCGCGGTCGAGACTGAAGAAGTACTCCGCGTGCGACGGCATGTAGTAGTCGTTGGTGAAGGGCGAGTCGTCGATCGGGAAGTAGTTGCCCCGCCGGGAGATCCACGAGACGCGGCGCGGCAGGGCCTTGCCCGGCTGGGAGATCATGTCGAGGAATGCCTCGGCCCCGGACTGTCCGCCGCCGATCACCACGACGCGCTTGCCGCTCAGGTTTCTGGCGTGGTGGAGGTACTCGCTGACGTGGAACTGCGTGGGGCCCAGGGCGCCTTGGACCTGCTCCGGGACCCAGGGGCGGCTGCCCACGCCGACGACCACGTTGTCCGCGGTGACGGTACGGCGGTCCGTGCGGACCGTGAACACCCCGTCGAAGGTGACCTCTCGTACGGTCTCGCCGAAGACGACGTTCTTGTTGCAACGGCTGGCCCACGCAAGGTAGTTGCGGTACTCGGCCCGTGGTACGGCGTCGAACTGGGCGTTGAGGAAGTGGTACAGGCGGCCGTTGTCGTGCAGGTAGGCCAGGAACGAGAAGGGGTTGCGGGGGTCGGCCAGCGTCACCAGGTCCTTGAACAGGGAGACCTGCAGGGTGTTTCCGGGCAGTTGCTGACCGTCGTGCCAGCTGAAGGACTCCTTTCGCTCCAGGAACAGATTGGTCACCTCCGGCCGGCTGTACAGCAGTGACGCGAGACTCAGGTTGGCCGGGCCTACGCCGACTCCCAGGCATCGGTAGTGCGTCGGGCCGGAGCGAGTGGGCTCATGAGCCATGTGGGATCTCTCCTTCGGGCGGGTCGCCGCGCTCGATGGTGTGAAGCGGTTCTCGTGCGGTGCCCGGCGGGCCGCCGGACGCGTACCGAGCGGCCGCCACCGCTCGGCGGGGGCTCGGCGACGCGGTGCCGAGGGGTGTGTGCGGGCCTGGCACGGGGGTCATGGTGCGACTCCCGGGCGGGTGGGCGGAGTCCGGGTGAACGTCGTGGGCACACCGTGGGCGTGGAGGAAACGCACCCAGCGGGCGGCCTCCTCGGGGTCCTCTGCGGCGCGGTTCAGGCCCGTCGGCAGGGCTCCGTCGAGGATGCGGGTCACGCCGTGGGCGAGCGGCAGCGAGACACAGCGAGCCATCGCGCTCTCGGTCTCGTCGCCTCGGAGGTCCAGCAGGTGGGATCCTCGCCACCGGATCCCGCCGTCGGTGTCCTGGACGGTCAGCTCGACGGAGAGGACCACCCGGTCCCGGTCGGCCTGCGTGGTCGGGTAGCGGTCGGCGAGTTCCTTGGCCAGTGACCGGATCCGGGCCTCGTCGCCGGTCAGGACGGTGTCGAAGACCTCGGTCCAGGCCGTGCGCCAGCCGGCGTTGCGCAGCGTGCCCCGGACGAATGTCCGGAGGTGCCAGCCGTCCGGGATGCGGTACTGGGCGACGAACGGCAGGCTGTCCCGGTTCGGGTAGACCTCGAACGGCTCCCCGTCCAGGACCAGGGTGCGGGTGGCCTGCCAGGGGTGGCGGGCCGTGCGCCGCCTGCCGCCGTCGATGTGCCGCGCGGGCGTGCGGAGCGCGGCCAGGACGCCGTAGGGAGCCCAGCTGAAGCGGTAGCGGAAGTCGTTGGGTTCGGCGGGGATGCCGCCGCAGTACGAGGTGAAGGTCACCGACTCCGCACGGTCGCCGACCTCTTCGCGGGCCCGCTCGACCAGCAGGTGGCTCAGCACATGGTCGATGCCCGGGTCGAGCCCGGCCTCGGTCAGGACGACGAGGCCGGCGCGGGCCGCGGCGGCCGCCTGTTCGGTGAGCGCCTCGGAGGTGTAGCTGGTGCAGGCGAAGTGGGCCCCGCGGGCGGTGGCCAGCCGGAGCAGGGCCGGGTGTTCGGTCGCGGGCAGCATGGAGACGACCACGTCACCGGGGCGTATCCCGGCCGCCAGGGCGCCTGGTCGGAGGGCGCGGGCCTGTGCGCGTCCGGCGAGTCCCAGGGCCGCGAGCCGACGGTCGGCGCGCTCGGCGGTACGGTCCCACAGCAGCAGCCGCCGGGCGCGTTCGCACAGCAGCCCCAGGCCGCTGCGGCCGGTGGACAGTCCCGTCCCGATCCAGTGGACGACGCCGCTTGCGGGCACGATCCGGTCACCGGACACGGACGCCCTCCCCTCGACCGGCACCGTGCGTGTCCGCTGCCGCGGCGGAGACGGCTTCGGCTCCCTGCGCACCGGAACCGGCCGCTTCCCTGGCCACGGCCTCAGCGAAGGCGCGCAGGCAGCGGGGCCAGGGCGAGGCGTCCGCGCCCAGGTCCGCCAGATGGGGCCACAGTTCGGCGGAGAAGTCCGAACTGGCCTCGGCCGGCAGCAGGGAGGGCAGGTTGTCGATGGCGATCAGGTCCAGCGGACTGTCACCGCCGCGCAGCCGCCGGACCGGCTGCGCCCAGTCGGTCACGGCGTCGTAGACGGGCAGGACGTTGCAGTCGGAGCCCACGTCGCAGGTGACGTCGACGACGACGGAGAGGCGCCGCCCGGGCGCGTCGAGGTCGGCCGGGGTGAGGAACGGCCGCACCCGGCGGGTCACCAGCACGGTGTTGACCAGGATGTCGTGTCCGAGCAGGGCCTGCCGGTCCAGGGTGCGGGTCTCCGCCAGGTCCCAGCGGACCGGCGTGATTCCGGCGGTCGTCAGCGCGTCGCACGCTCCCCGGCCGCTGCGGCCCAGGGCCCCGATGACCAGGGCCGTCCCGCCACCACGGCCGTCCCGCAGCAGGGCGTCCAGTTCCGCCCGGTCCAGGGAGCGCAGCGGCGCCTGCAGCGTGCCGCGCCGGTGCAGGACCGCCAGCGCCGCACCCAGGTAGCCGGCCCAGTAGCCGAAGGCCGCGAGGCGCCGCCCGTGGTCGTCCGTGAGGTACTCCAGGTCGAGCAGCGCGCCGCCGCCCGCCGTGAAGCGGCCGAGCAGCTCCCGGGCGCCCGGCTGGCCCTTGTAGGCGTGACCGAAGTACACATGCCGGTGGCGCAGCGGACCCGGCAGCGCGGCCAGCTCCTTCAGCCCCAGGACGTGATGGTCCTCGGGGGCCCCGGTCCAGCTGCCGGCCGGTGCGGTGGCACAGCCCGCGCGGACGTACTCGGCGAGCGGGAAGACGCGCTGGGGGGACTCCTCGACGGTGATCTGGACGCCCTGGCTCACCAGCCGCGCGGCGTCTCGCGGCACGAGCGGCGCTCGGCGTTCGGTGGGACGGCTCTCGTGCCGCAGCCACAGGCGGGGCAGGTCCGACATCAGTGCTGCTCCTCGAAGGGGTAACGTGCCCCGGCCCGGCGGACGCGGGCCGGATGGGCCGTTGTGCGGGTCGGGGTGGTCAAGCTCGGGCTCCTTGCGGGTGGGTGGGACCCGGCGGCGGGCCGGGGTGCCGGGCCGTCATCCGGCGAGGGCGGCGCGCCGTACGTCCAGGGCGTCGGCGATGGCCTGGCGCAGCACGTCCGTGGCGCCCTCGTAGATGCGCAGCGAACGGATCTGCCGGTAAAGGCGTTCGGGCACGCCGCCCTTGACCACTCCGGCGGCGCCGAAGAGCTGCAGGCCCGCGTCGACGACGTGCTGCGCCGCCTCCGTGGCATGGACCTTGGCGATGTGGGAGTGGCGGGCGAAGCCGCGGCTGCCCCGGTCGCAGTCCCAGGCGGCGCGCGCCACCAGCAGAGCGGCGGCGTTGATCCGGACCTCCATGTCCGCGAGCGAGGCCTTCACCATCTGGAGGTCGAAGAGCGTGCCGCCGTAGGCGTCCCGGTTTCTGGTGTGGGCCAGCGCGGCGTCGGCGGCCCGGCGGGCGAAGCCCACGGCTGCGGCGCCGACGGTCATGCGGAACCGTTCGAGCATGTCGACGGCGACGACGAAGCCCCGGCCGGGCCGGCCGAGTACGGCCTCGGCCGGCACCCGGCAGTCCTCGAAGGACAGATGCCCGAAGGAGCGGGGCGCGATGGCCTCGAGCCGTTCGCTCACCCGCACGCCGGGGGTGTCGGCGGGCACCACGAAGGCGGTGAGGCCGAGGGGTCCCGGTCCCTCCCCGGTACGGGCGATGACGACGAACAGGTCGGCGATGGTGGCGTGCGCGATCCACGCCTTGCTGCCGTTGAGGACGTAGCCGCCCTCGGTGCGCCGGGCGCTGAGCCTCACCGCCGCGAGGTCCGAACCGGCCTCCTTCTCGGAGACCGCGAAGGCACCGATGAGCGAGCCGTCGGCCATGCCGGGCAGGTAGCGCTTGTGCTGCTCGGCGTCGCCGAACCGGATGATCGGCGTGGCGGACAGGGACTGGATGGAGTACGCGAAGTCGGCGAGGTCCTCGGCGTAGGCGAGTGCTTCCCGGCCCAGGCACAGGGCGCGCAGGTCACCGGGCAGACGGTGGGGCGCGGCCTGGGGGTCGAGCGCGGCGAGCCAGCCGTCCTCCCCGAGGAGGCCCACCAGGCGCCGGCCGGCGTCGTCCGGGTCCATCCGGCGCACGGCCTCCCAGAGCGGGCCGTGGCCGTCGCACCAGACGCCGATCTCCTCGGCGAAGCTGCGGTGTTCGTCGTCGTAGAAGGGAAGCGCGAGAGCTTCGGGGTCGAAGCTCGTGGTGATGTCCACTGGGGAACTCCGTGCGGGTGAGGACCAGGGCCGCGGGGCGGCCCGGCCGGTTCGGATGACCGGATCGGGCGTCGGGCCGGCCGGCGGGTCCGCGCCGGGGTGGCACGGGCCGGCCGGGCCGGCGCCGTCCGTCAGGACGCCAGTGCCGCCCGGGCGATGGCGTCGGCGTCCTCGAGGATCACCGAGCCGACCCCGGGGCGGATCCCCGCGGCCGTCGCCCAGTGCACGAACTCGGTGGGCACTCCGTAGGCGAACCGGCGCGGATGGGACACGCCCGAGGCGTCCACCACCCGGTAGGGGCGCTGGGTGACGTCGAGTCCGCCGGTCTCGTAGCCGCCGCCGGAATCCGGAATGCGATACGGCCGGCACTGTCCGGTCTTCAGCAGGTGCCGCAGCAGCGGGTTGCCGCTGCGGCGCAGGTCCACGTCGGGGATGCGCGCCTCGATCAGCGTGGTGGTACGCACCTCCGAGCCGGGTATGGCGTCGGATCCGATGAGGAAGCCTTCTCCGCGAGGGTCCGGCCGCACCCGGGTGCGGGGGCCGACGGCCTGGAGGACGCCGGAGTCGACGAGCGCGATCATCTCCTCGATGCGGGAAAGTGGCGGGCCGATGGACAGATAGGCGTTGAGCGGCGTGAACCAGCCCACCACGTCGTCCCGGTAGGACGAGCCGGTGATCCCGGCGTGGTCGATGGCGAGGCGGACCTCGTTGCGCAGGTCGCGCAGGACGTCCAGGGCCGCCTTGAGCGGGTTGTCCACATTGCCGCCGCGGGCCTGCCCGGCGTCCTCGCGCAGGTAGCCGAGCAGCCACCGGTTGAAGTCGGCCCGGTCCGCGAACTCCCGTCGGCCGTAGGGGCGTTCGACGCGGTCCCAGTCCCACTCGTCGGCCGCGGTCACCCCGTGACGGCGCAGCACTGCGGTCCGCCCGGACGCGGGGGATGCCAGGTACTCGGCCAGGAACCGGTCGGCTGTACTCCGGTCGGTGCGCTGGGCCACGAGCGCCCGGTAGTAGACCGTGCGCACCTCCGCGTCCAGCAGTGGCCATACGTCCTGGCGGAAGGTCGCTTCGGGAGTGGCCCGGATCCGGCGGATCGCGTCGAGGGTGAGGAACAGCGGTTCGTGTCTGCCGGTCGGCCCCTTCTGGTTCTCCCCGCGCGCCTGGTACGGCACTCCCCGGCGTGATCCGGCGTACAGCGCGGGTTCCTGGCCGGAGGGGAGGTACTGCAGCCCCTCGGGGGACTGGACGAACTTCCCGCCCCGGCCCTCGGTGAGCAGGGAGAGGACGTCGAAGAACGCCAGTCCGAGGCCGCGCAGGCCGACCGGCTCGCCGGAGGCGATGCCGTCCAGGTCCAGATCCGCGGGGTTGGCCGCGGGCAGGTAGCGCAGCCCCTGGCGTCCGGCGAAGTCCGCGAGCCGCCGCTCCTCGGCCGCCGGCTCGTTGGGGCCGTGCCCGAGGGACAGCACCACGGCGTCCAGGCCCGTGAGCCGGGTGCCGTCGTCCAGGGTGAGGCACTGACCGGTCGCGTCCTCGTCCAGCGCGACGGCCGTGGCCGGGTGGACGACGATGCGGAGGGTGTCGGGGGCGGTCTCCACCAGGTGGGAGAACACCCATTCCAGATAGCGGCCGTACTGTGCGCGGGAGGGGTAGTCGTCGGGCCCGAGCTGCTCGGCCCCCGCCCAGCCCGTGCCGGTTCCGGACTCGGCCCGCTGGAGCCAGGCGTACAGGCTGGGGCCCGGCCGGACGGGCCCGGCGCAGTGCACGCTGTCGTCGGTGAACTGGCTGACCTGCGAGGTCACCGTGTTCATCAGCAGGTGGTGGGACTGCCGGGTGCGCCACGTGTGTCCGGGCCCGGGCGGGCAGGGGTCGACCACGTGGACCGACAGCCGGCGCTCGCCGGTGTGGTTGGCACATAACCGCTCGAGGACCGCGAGGCCTCGCGGACCGGCGCCCACGACGCAGATCGCCTTGGTCGGCTGCGGCAAGGTCACATCTCCTTCCTTCGGTCCGCCCGAGCGAAACGAGCGCCGGGGCACGGTACGGTGAGGGCTTTTCCTACTTCGTCGCGGCGCGCCGCGCGGCCTCTTCGGCGAATTCACCGAAGGTCATCGTCGGCAGCTTTTCCATCTCCTCGTCCGAGAATTCGACGCCGTAATTGTCGAGCTGCATTACCAGTTCCGCTATCGACAGCGACTCCAATTCGAGGCCACCGTCACCCAGTGGGGTTTCGTCGGACACCGACTCCGTGTCGAAGTGCATGTCCCGGAGCGTGTCGATCATTACTTTGCGCAGGTCAGAGGACATACTGCAAACCTCCTGTCGAGAGTGTGGACACCACGGGGAACGCCTCGGCATTTCGCCGGGTGCAAAGAGAGACGTACTCCGGGAAGCTCCGCGAGAGCTCGGGAAGCACACGGTACGAGGGTGGAGAATTTCCACCCTCCAGCCAAACCGGCCGGTCGGTGTGCAATGCCAGCAAACCACATTCCAGCCGGAATATGAAGGGCTGTGGAGCAATTTTTCGGACAGTCTGCGGGCACCCGAGAAAGGACGGCGGGGCGCTAGAAGTCAATTTCCAGGTCGGTGAGCGGATAGGCGACGCAGCAGTGCGCGAAGCCGAACTGGCGGTCGGACGCGCGCAGTCGCGCCTCCTCGGCGTGGAACACCTCCCCGGAGCACACCCGTACGCGGCACAGGGCACACTCCCCGGAGCGGCACGAGGCCTCCGGACGCAGGCCGTTGTCCTCCAGCGCGTCGAGCAGTGGCCGTCCGCGCGGCACCCTGAGGCTTCCCCGGCCCCGGACGGTGACGGTGACTTGCTCCTCGGGGTCGAGTTCCGCCGGCCAGCGGGGGTCGGCCGGTGGCGGCAGGGCGACGCTGTTGGCCTCCAGGCGGATCCGGCGGCGCGGGTGCCCGAGCGACTCCAACTGCCGTACGAGATAGGCGTACTTGCCGGGGGGCCCGCACAGATACGTCATCCGCCCGGCCAGCGGGCCGGCCAGCCGGGAGATCAGCGCGGCGTCCAGGGGCCCGACCTCCCCCGTCCAGTCGGGACCCGGATCGGAGATGACGTGGTGGACGGTGATGTCCCGGTGTTCCCGTGCGACGGCGTCCAGTTCGTCGTGGAAGATGATGTCGTCCGCGCGCCGGGAGCCGTAGAGCAGTGTCATACGACGGGACAGGCCGTGGTCGACGATGTCCCGGATCATGCTCATGGCCGGCGCGACCCCGGAGCCGCCCGCGAGGAAGACGACGTCGTCGCCGTGGAACAGCGGGTCGTGGTAGAAGGTGCCGATCGGCCCGCCGCTGGTGAGCCGGTCGCCGGGCTTGACGGTGTCGATCAGATGGTTGCTGACCCGTCCTCCCCGCAGCCGTCGCACGGTCAGGTCGTAGTGGTCGAGCGCCGCCGGACTGGAGGAGATGGAGAACGCGCGGCTCGTCAGGACGTCGCCGACCCGTACATGGAGGCTGATGTACTGGCCGGCCAGGAACGGCGGCAGCGGGCGGCCGTCGGTGCGCCGCACCCGGAAGGTCTTCGTCGTCACGGTCTCCTCGACGACCTCCGCCACCGTCAGATCCAGGACCTTCGGGTGGTACGGCGTGATCTCCTCCCGGGCGTCGGCCGGATGGTCCGCACCGGCCGCGCCGCGCCGCTCGATCTCCGCGACGACGTCGTCCGCCCCCTCGAACAGGTGGGCCAACGGGTTGGTGGACGTTGACATGTCTGACTCCGCTCGATGGTGCGTCACAGGACGGCCAGCAGCCGCCGGCACAGCCGGGCCGCCGTCACGATGGTCGAGTTGTAACCGCCGGCCGTGACCCAGTTGCTGACCAGGACCAGTCCCGGAACGTTGGGCTTGAGGTCGTCCTCGTGGAACAGCCAGCTGTCCATGGCGTCCTGGTCGAAGCCGTAGATGGCGCCGCCGGGTTGGCTGAGGTAGCGCTTGAAGGTGAGCGGGGTGGCGATCTCGGCCTCCTCGATCACATCCCGCACCCCGGGCGCGATGGCCTTGAGCAGATCGAGCAGCGAGGCCGCATACGCGGACTTCGCCTGCTGGTAGTCCCGCACCGGGACCGCTTCCCATGGGTCGGCGTACTGGATGGTGACCAGGTTGACCTGCGAGGCGCCGGGCGGCGCGAAGCCGGTCGGCCGGACGTCGTAGCAGCTGGCGAGCAGGAAGGGGGCGGGCTCCAGCGAACGCATGCCCCGGGCCACGGTGCGCTCGTCCAGGTCGGTCGTGAGGAAGTTGGTCGCCGTGGCGAAGCCGAGTTCCGCAGCGGGCGCGTCCAGGCCCAGATACAGTGCGGTGGCCGATGGGCCCATGCGCCGGGAGCCCAGGTCCCGCAGGACACCGGACGGGACGTCCGCAGGGTCGAGCAGCCGGGTGTACGTGGTGCTGGACGGCGCGTTGGACACCACCAGCCGGCAGGAGACGGTCTCTCCGCCGTCCACGCGGACCCCTACGGCCCTGCCTCCCCGGGTGACGATCTTCTCGACGCTCGTGTTGAACCGGACCTCGCCGCCGGCCTCCAGGAAGGACTCCAGCATCGCCGAGGACAGGGCCTGGCTGCCGCCCACGATCTGGTACGGCTTGGTCTCGATGAACAGCGCGAGCAGGCGCGCCATGTCCATGAACGACATTCGGGACGGCAGCTGGCCGTTGTAGCTCCAGTACGACGACAGCACGAACTTCAGGCGCTCGTCCGTGAAGAACTCGTCCAGCACCTCCCGGTAGGTCCGCAGGCCGTAGCGGCGCACGTCGGACAGGCCGGACAGCCACTCGACCTGCTCCTTGAGCCGGTGCAGGTTGGCTCGGGCGGTCAGCTGCCACAGGCCGACGTCCCGGACGATCTCCAGGAAGCGGGTGAGCGCGGCACGGTTGCCGGGGTAGTGGCTGTCGAGCACGTCCACCGCGCCCTGCCAGTCGGCGGGCAGCGTCACATCGAGCACACCGGGCACGACCGTCCGGTACAGCTCGTCGTCCTGGATGAGCCGCAGCCTGCGCGTCACATCCATCTCGTCCAGTATCTCGCGCAGGGGGCCGGGGCCGCCCATGCCGCCGAGCTGATGCAGGGACACCTCGAACTCGAAGCGGCCCCGGACGAACGAGGTGGCCGCGCCGCCCGGGACGTTGTGGCGCTCCACCAGCAGCGTCCGCTTTCCTCCGCGCTGCAGCGTGGCCGCGGCGCTCAGCCCGGCGTTGCCCGCGCCGATGACGATCACGTCGTAGTCGACGCTCATTCCATGTCTCCCTCCGGTGACCGCGGGGGTCTCCGCTCCGGTGACCGGGGAGGCGGGCCTGCCGCCTCCCCGGTCAGGACGCGGTGCCTGTCAGCACCCGCCGACCATCGACTTGGCCTGGTCCCGCACGATGCGCTTGAGGACCTTGCCGGTGATGCCGACCGGGATGCTGTCCTCGTCGACGACGACCGCCTTCGCCATCTCGGGCAAACCGTGCTTGGACAGCGCCGCGTTGACCCAGGCGGTCGGGTCCTCGGGCGCCTTCGTCCCCTCGACGAGGCTCAGGAACACATGGGTCTCGGCCACCCCGTCGTCCTCCCAGCCGAACTTCACGCCCTCGTCGGCCATGCCGACCACCGTGCAGTCGCGGATCTCGGGGTACTCCCCGAGCAGCACCTCCTCGGTGTAGGCGCTGTACACGAAGCCCGACTCGGTGCGGATCGCGTCGGTGGTGCGGTCCAGGTGGTAGAAGTTGTTCGCGCCGTCGCGGTAGACGAGGTCGCCGGTGAGGAAGTAGCCGCCGAGCCACTGCTTGTGCCAGCGGACGTTGTCGTTCCAGAAGCCCGGCGTCAGCGAACGGGACCGCACGCCGAGCCGTCCGACCTGCCCGGGCGGCAGCACCGCACCGTCCTCGGAGAGCGCGGCCGCCTGCGCGAAGCGCATCGGGCGGCCGATGCAGCGGCCGATGTTCTGCCCGCCGGCACGGTGGGCGAAGTCGAACAGCACATAGCCCATCTCCGTGGAGCCGAACATGTCGATGAAGATCGCGCCGGGGGCCGTGTGCGGCTTCAGGTCGCGGCCCGTCACGGTGTGCGAGCCCTTCTCCAGCAGGCGCTTGATGTGCACCAGGTGCGCGGCGTCCCCGGAGACGTAGTACGCCTCGACGCTCGACAGGTCACGGCCCGCCAGGTCCTCGGCCGCCATCTCCGCGAAGGTGTGGGTGAAGCCGAACACGATGGTGGGGCGGTGCTTCTCGATGCCGTCGAGAACGGCATGGCCGCTGGGGTCGGTGAAGTGCACCAGCGGCGCGCCGAGCACCAGGCCGAGGAGGGTGTTCGACATCGCCGACACATGGTGGCCGGGCAGCGCGAGCAGCCGCTTGCGGGTGCTGCAGTCCTGGCCGTCCTCCAGCCTGCTGAGCGCGCCGTGGAAGAGCGTCTCGTGGGTGTGGAAGGCGGACTTGGGGATGCCCGTGGTCCCCGAGGAGTGGGAGATCAGAATCGGGTCGGTCGGGGTGTGGCGGAACGGGTAGTTCTCCGGCCGCTGCGCCCGGTGCTCGGGGGTGATCTCCGACTGGAGTGCCACGAACTTCGGCGCGGGGTCGTCGTCGAGGTGCTGCAGCAGGTCCCTGTGCCACGGCTCCCGGGTCATCACGCCGACCACCTGCTGACGGCGGATGTACTCACGGCGTACCTCGGGCGGCATGTTCGCGTTCACCAGGGAGGCGATAGCGCCGAGACTGGTGAGCGCCATCAGGTTGAGGGCGAAGTCGGTGATGGAGGTGGACACGATGGCGACCGCGTCCTTCGCCCGCACACCCGCCTGGTGGTAGAAGCCGGCGTAGGTGGCGACGACCTCCTGCAGCTCGCCCAGCGTCAGCACCTCCGGGTGGTCACCGGAGGGCGCGCGCCAGGAGCCGTCCGTCCACAGCACCTGCTCGTCCAGGGACCGTCCGTACCCGGTGAGCCGGTGCAGCACGTTGCCCGCACCCAGAGCCCTGTCCGCGAGAATCTTCAGACGGAGTTCCTCACTGATCATCATCTGGCAGTCTCCTAGTCTTCCCGGTCGTGCGACGAGGGGGTGGGATGGGTGTACGGGTGCGGGGGCATGGTGGCCGGCACGGGGTCCCCGGGGGTCACGGTGGTGGCCCGGTGCACGGCGCGGTCGGTGAGGGGGAGGGCCGCTCCCAGGTAGTCCTCGGGGGCGAGCAACTGCTCGAGAGGGGTGGAGAAACCGTCCGCGTGTCCGGTTTCCTTCAGGGCCAGCCGCAGCGCCTCGGCCAGCGGCACACCGGTCTCCGTGGAGCGCACCGCACGGGTGACGGTCTCCTTGGCCTGACGCCGCCCGAGGTCCGGGGAGAGCGCGACGGACAGCCGCTCGGCGACCAGACCGGTTCCGGTCAGCACCAGGTTGGCGCGGACCCGCTCCTCGGAGACGACCAGTCCCTCGGCGAGTTCGGCGGCCGTATGCGCCGCGCCGCCGGCCAGCCGCAGGCACTCGCGCAGCGGCTGCCACTCCGCGTGCCAGGCCCCGGCGGGCCGCTCGTCCTCGGTGACCACCGCCTGCTGGAGAACCAGCGCGTAGACCGGCAGTTGGCGCGCCGCCGCCGCGACCAGCGTGCTCAGAACCGGGTTGCGCTTCTGCGGCATCGCGGAGGACTGGCCGCGGCCCGCCGCTGCGGGCTCCGACACCTCGGCGATCTCCGTGCGGGACAGCACCAGGACGTCCGCGGCGAACTTGCCGAGTGCTCCGCCCACGAAGGCCAGGACGCCGGCCAGATCCGCGATCGGGGTGCGGACGGCGTGCCAGGGCAACGCGGTCCCCGAAAGCCCCAGCTCGTCCGCGACCAGCTCGACGAGCCGCAGTTCGGGGTGGGACCCCGGAACACCGGCGGCTCGCAGGTGGTCGTGGTAGGCGGACAGCGTGCCGGCCGCGCCGCCGAGCGAGACGGGCAGGCGGCGGTCGAGCAGCGCGCGGACCCGGTCGTGGGCGTCGGCGACCAGGGTGAGCCAGGTGGCGGCCCTGAGCCCGAACGTGGTCGGCACGGCATGCTGGGTCAGCGTGCGCGCGGCGGCGGGCGTGGTGCGGTGGTCGCGTCCCAGGGCGGCCAGGGCCGCGCGGATCCGGCCCAGGTCGTCCCGCAGCAGTGTGAGCGCCCGGGTGGCGACCAGCATGGCCGCCGAGTCCAGGACGTCCTGGCTGGTGGAACCGGCGTGGACGTGCCCGGCGGCCTCCGGGGAGATGTCCGCCACCAGCTCGGTCAGCCTCTTGACGAAATACACGACCGGGTTGGCGGCCTCCCGCCCCCGGCGTGCCAGGTCCACCAGACCGAGCCGTCCGCTGGTACCCGCCGCGCGGATGGCCGCCGCCGTGCCCTGCGGCACCGCGCCGAGACCGGCTTGGGCGGTCGCGAGCGCGGCCTCGAACTCGACCATCGCCGACAGCCAGGCCTCGTCCGAGGTGACCGCCTCGACCGGTGCGCCGGCCCAGACGGGCGAGAGCAGCCCGGAGTCGGTTCCGGGCGTCCGGGTGTGTTCCTCGGCGGACATGTCACCTCCTGCCGTTCTTCTCGTTGTGTACGGGATCGGCCAAATGCCGCACAGGGCACTCCGTGTGCCGGGCGTGCGGGAGCCGCCAGGCGTTCAGGCGGACGGCCGGGGCGGTGCGGCCCCGGGTCACCACGGCCGTCATCACCCGTGTGGCGGGAACGGTGGGACGGGGGGACGGCACCTCGTACTGCTCGGTGCGGCCGCACCACGGCGCACTCCCGGCGTTGCGGATCCCGGCGAGGGCACAGCGGCGCGCCCCGTGCGGTCGGTACAGCCGTACGTCCCGCCCTCCCCGCGCGAGTCCGCGCCCGGTCGCCTTGACCGCCGCCTCCAGCAGCGTCCAGGCCGAGAAGAACGTCTCGGGCTCGCCCAGTTCCGCCAGCGCGGGCGTGTGCGGATAGACGGTCCGCAGCACCCTGGCGGGCGACGGCACGGTGCGCATCACCTCGACGTCGACGCCGACCGGCTCGCCCCGGCGCACCGCGACCAGCAGCACACCCGCCGACGTCGACCAGCTGACATGCCACTGCGGGTGGTCCGGCAGGGCGGGCCTGCCGCCCGGCGCGGCCGCGAGCCGTACCGTGGCGGGGTGCTCGCCGAGGGTACGGGCGAGCACCCGGCGCACGGTGGAGCGCGCGCGTATGTAGGTGACCGCGGCGTCTGGGCTGCGGAACCGCTGCGCCCGCCGCGTCTCCTCCGCCGACAGTTCACTGCGGCGGGCCTCGTCGTCCCAGGTGTGCTGCGCCGCGCGGAGGTCGACGAGCCAGCCTTCGACCCGGGGCGCCGTCGTCCGGTCTCCGGTGGCCGTGTCGTCGTACGCGGGGCGTCCGGTCGTCATGAGCCCGCCGCCCCGCTCATCTCCCCGGCCGTGAAGACCTGGGGCAGTGCCGACGGCCGGGAGCCCAGCAGGTGCAGATCGCCGATGGCCGGCCGCATCGCCACCACCGCGACGGTGCGCTCGCGGCGGATGTCGCCGTTGTCGGGCACGAAGATCGGCGGTGTGGTCAGCAGGGCGAGGTGGTCCCGTGGTGCCGCCGACTCCGGCAGGGCGCTCAACCGGACGGTGGCCGCGTCCAGCCGGCGCAGCGAGGAGTTCTTGGCGAAGACGTTCAGCTCGTCGAAGGGAATGAACTCGGGGTGGAGGAAATGGTTCGTGTGGACTGTCTGCCGGGCCCGCACCACATGCATCCGCCCGTCCAGGAATTCGGCGCAGGCGGCGCCGCCGGAGTCGCACAGCGTCAGGGACCGGGAGCTGGCGAGCCGCAGGCCCGCGAGCACGTCCAGTGCCTCGTCCACCGATCCGGCGCTGTCCAGGACGTGACGGACGGCGAGGTAGGGCGGCAGGCCCGGCCCCCACTGCCCGCCCAGGACGAGGTTGATGCCGACCGCAAGGCCGTCGCTGTTCATCCCGAGGTAGCCGAGCAGGCCGCCGAAGCTCAGCATCAGCACGTTCCGCCGGGCTCCGGTCCTGCCGAGGGACAGGACACAGGTCTGGTCGTCGAGGTTCCCGTTGAGGTCGACCGTCTGGGCCAGGACGGTGTGGGGGCCGGCGCCGTCCACCCGGGCGTAGGTGGTGCAGTCGCCGTGCGGACGGCGGGTGCTGCGGTAGCCCGTGATCTCCCGGCGCAGTTGGAGCAGCAGGGCCTCCTGGTGGCTGATGCCCGCGCCGGCGGCGAGGCCGCGGATCTCCTCGGCCAGATCGGGCGTGGCGGCCTCGATCTCCTTGTGGAAGGCCGTGAGGGTGGGACTCAGCGAGGAAAGGGAGACGGGGGTGTCCAGAAGGTGGTTCATCCGGGCGAGACCGTCGTCGAGGAAGGCGCGCAGCGCCGTGGCGCGGGCGGCGCCGTGCTGCCGCCCGAGCTCGAAGGAGTCACCGGTCAGCCGGAGGAAGGGGGCCGGACCGGGCGCCGTGGCGGTCACCGTGCCACCCCCCGGGCGGCGCGTCCACCGGCCGGCGTACGGCGCGTCGGCCCGGCGGCCGCGGCGGTCCTCATCCCGACCCAAACCATGATTCGGACACCTCTTTTCGACGTCAGGCGAGCTTGCGGAGCAGGACGCCGTGCCGGGCGCCCGGAACGCTGGAGGCCAGCAGATACAGACCGTCGGGCTCCCCCTCGCCCGAGGCGACGAGGTCGACGAGGTTGATCAGGGGGTCGGCGGCGAAACAGTGGCCGACGCGCTCGATGTTGCCGGTGCGCATCTGGGCGGTGGTGAAGCCCGCCTGACGTTCCTTCATGGTCACCAGCGGCCGGACCAGGTTGGCGGGAAGCAACGCGGTGATCTTCTCCGGCGGTATTCCGGTCGCCCGCTCCAGTTCCTCGTTGACGGCGACGGCGAGCCGCGAGTCGATCTGGTCCCGCAGCCCGAGCACATCGGCGTCCTGCGCCGAGGCCGAAGCGAGGACCGCGAAGCCGTCGGGGCCCTCGTCGGCGCTCACAAGGCAGCTCGCCGCGCCGTCGCTGAACAGCGCGAACTTCTCCAGCCGTGCGGCCTCGTCGGCGATCCGGTCGGCGGTGACCACGAGGACCCGGCGCCGGCTGCCGGCCCGTACGAGCGATGTGGCGACGTGAAGGGCCGCGAGCAGGTTGTTGCACCGGTTGAGCGTCATTCCGGAGGCGAACGACACTCCAGGCAGTCCCAGTCCGTTCAGCACCGCGCCGAGGAAGCCGGCGTGGTCGTCGACGGAGCTGGGGAAGGAACTGGTGCACACGATCAGCCCGTCGACCGACGCACGTGCCGCGCCGGACGCCTCCAGTGTGGCGATACCGCTGGCCACGGCGAGCTCGACCGTGCTGCGTCGGGTGCGGAAGTAGCTGCCCCAGCCCCAGGTGCGGGGGGCCATGGGGATGCCGTAGTGGGCCGCGCGGGCTGCGAGGTTCTCGAGGGCGGTGTGGGGTTCCTCGGTCTCGCCCAGGACGTAGCGGGGCGCGACGAGGAAAGCCGGTGAACTGCTCATCCGTCCTGTATTCCGTTCGATCGGCGGTCGAGGGAGGGATCGTCGGCCGCACTCGGCTCGCGTCCCCGTTCGTCGTGGGCCCGTTCCCGGGCTCGTCTGTGGACGGGCCGGGTGCCCGTCGGTGGCCGGGCGGCGGTGCTCACGGCGAGGGGAGCCGTACGACCGCTCGTGCCTCGCTGAGCACCTTGGTGCCGCCGCTGGTCACCACCAGGTCGATGCGGACGCGGGCGTCGTCGAGTTTCGCGGCGACCCGGCCGTGGACCTCGACCGTCGCGCCGTGCTCGTCGTCCGGCACCACGACCGGCTTGCTGAAGCGGGTGCGGTACTCGAGGATCGCGCCAGGGTCGCCCACCCAGTCGGTGACCGTGCGGGCGGCCACGGCCATGGTGAGCATGCCGTGGGCGATGACATCGGGCAGTCCGGCCTCGCGCGCCACCCTCGGGTTCCAGTGCACGGGGTTGAAGTCCTCGGAGGCGCCCGCGTACCGCACGAGGTCGGTGCGGGTGACCGTGACCGTCCTGGCGGGGAGTTCGGTCCCGATCTCCACGTCCTCAGCGCTGATCGTCACGCTGGTCGTCATCGCGCTCACCGCCCTCCACGGCGCTCAGGGATACGAAGGTCATGTGTGTGGTGACGACGTGTGAGCCGTCGGCGTCCGCGAGATCGGCGCGCAGACCGAGAACGTCCCGGCCGCGCAGTGTCTGGGCCCCCGTGATCTCCAGAGTGGTGACCAGGCGGTCGCCGGCCCGGACCGGCCGCGTGTAGTCGAACCGCTGGTTGCCGTGGATGAGGTAGGTCGGGTCGAAGCCGATGTCCTCGTAGCGGAACACCTCCTCCATCGCCCGGGCGACCACGATGAACGGGAAGGTGGGCGGCGCCAGCACATCCGGGTGCCCCAGGCTCTGGGCCGCCGCGGGGTCCGTGTACACGGGAGCGGGGTCGCCCACCGCCTCGGCGAAGCGCCGGATCGCCTGCGGCTCCACGGGGTAGGGCTGTGCGGGCGGGTACGTCGTCCCGACGCACTTCGGGTTCAGCGCCATGTCGCTCCATCGGTGGGAAGTCGAGCAGGGTGTCGAGCGGAATGCGGCGAGCGGCCGGAGCGTCCGGTCGTCGCGGAGTGCGGTGGCCGGCGGGTGCGCCCGGTCCTCGGCGCACCGGGCCGGCCGCTCCGCGCGGTCCGCGCATGTGGTCGGTCCGGTGGCGTGGGGTCGGGTGGGGTGGTCGGCCCGGCAGCCGCGGTCAGTGGGTGGGGGGTGACCGGTCGGTCGGCGGAATCGGTCTGTGGGAGTGACCGGTCGGTCGGCGCAGTCCGTCGGTCGGAGTGACCGGTCGGTCGGCGGGGTCGGTCGGTGGGGTCGGTCGGCGGGGTCGGTCGGTGGGCAGGCCCGGTCGATGGGCAGGGTCACTCGTCCCAGTGGTCGATGACCTTGCGGCGGATGTCGGGCGGGTACGCCTGTGCGAAGGAACTGTGGTGCAGGCGCCCCTCGCCCCAGGCGGGGAGCAGACCGTCGTGGACCACGCTCGGGCCGCGCATCGCCTTGCGTTCCTCCTCCGAGTAGCAGGCCATGAACGGCAGGACCACTCCGTCCCACGCCGCGCGCCGGTCCTTCGGGTGCAGCCGGGTCGCGAGCGCCCACAACAGGTCGGCCTCGTTCGAGGGGTCGATGTCGTCGTCGAGCACAAAGGTGACGGGCATCATCGCGCTGGGCCCCCCGCTGTTGTGGATGACCTCACCGATGCGCCGTACGAACTCGGTGGAATCGACGCCCGGCAGCGCGGCACGCCAGTCCTCGGGAACGGTGACCACGGTCCAGTGCATGGCCGCCAGGAACGGCATCCACACGGTGGTGACCGGCAGGCCGGCGCGGCGCAGGGCGTGCAGCACGTTGGCGGCCCGTCCGGTGCCGGTCACGGTGTGGTACTCGTCCGCCGGCCGGCCCTCGGCGACGATCGGCCAGATCGGCCGGTCGCGGTAGGTGATCGCCTCCACCGAGTACACCGGCTGCAACGAGGTCTGGGTCGAGGCGTATCCGGCGTACTCGCCGAACGGTCCCTCCAGGCTGTCCCGCCCCACCGAGAGGTGACCCTCGATCACCACCTCCGCGTGCGCGGGGACTTCCAGGTCGACGGTCTCGCAGCGGACGACGTCGAGCGGCTCGCCGTGCAGCGCGCCGATGTAGCCGGCCTCGTCCACGTCCCTGGGCAGGGGAATGCCGCCCACGAAGGGAATGGCGGGAGCACCGCCCTGCACCAGGGCGTACGGCATCGGCTCGCCCCGCTCGGCCCAGGCCTGCCAGACCAGGCCGAGGTGCTGCGGGGGCACCACCAGCCCGGTCATGCGCTTGCCGTCGAGCATCATGATCCGTGAGATGGACCAGTTGGTCCATTTCCCGTCGGGCGTCTTGGCGACGATGACGCCCCAGGTGTTGAGATAGCGTCCGCCGTCCTCCTCGTGGATACGGGGCACGGCGAAGTGGTCCAGGGTCGCCGCGTCCCCGAGCAGCACGTTCTGCTTGCACGGAGCGTCCTCGCGCGGCACGGTCCGCGGCGGCAGGGGCGCCGCGTCGCGGGTGCGCACCAGGTGCTCCACCAGTGCCTCGGCGTCGGTCTCGGGCGGCAGGCCCACCGAGAGGGCGAGCCGGGCCAGCGGAATGTCCGGCCGGGCGCTCACACCGACGGGCGCGCCGAACAGCCGCATCCCGATCCGGTCCTCGGTGATGTGGGTGAACAGGGGGGCGGGAGCGCGCAGTTCGTACGAGCGCCGGGTGTGGGCCGCCGCTTCGAGGTCCGCGCTCACCGGCCGGCTGATGGTCTTCAGATCGCCGAGGGCGGCGAGTGTGTCGGTGTACTGACGCAGATCGACGATATGGCTCATGGGGTCGGCCCTCCGGGGGAGTTCGCGATGACGGGCTGACGGTCGAGGCCGGCCGCGGGGAAGGAGGCGTCCGGCAGCCCCCGCCACCGGCGGGCGCGGTGCGAGGCGATACCGAACTGGTCGAGGACCCGGGCGACGATGTGGTCGACCATGTCGTCGACGGTGGACGGACGGTTGTAGAAGGTCAGCATCGGCGGCAGGACCACCGCGCCCATCCGGGACAGCGCCAGCAGGTTGTCGAGGTGGATGTCGCCGAGAGGGGTCTCACGGGGCACGAGGACGAGCTTGCGCCGTTCCTTCAGCGTCACGTCGGCGGCCCGGGCGACGAGGCCGTCGGCGTAGCCGGTCCTGATGGCGGCCAGGGTCTTCATGCTGCACGGCATGACGACCATGCCGTCCACCGGGAAGGAACCCGACGCGATCGCGGCTCCCTGGTCGTCCGGGGCGTACGACACATCGGCGAGCGCGCTCACCTGGCGCGTCGTCAGATCACTCTCGACCTTCAGGGTCGAGCGCGCCCACCGGCTCATCACCAGGTGCGTCTCCACCTCCTCGTGGAGCCGCAGCTCCTCGAGCAGCCGTACGCCCAGGACCACTCCGGTGGCACCGGTGATGGCCACGACCAGTCGCATCGCTGGCACCTCGCTCCCTTCGCTGTAGCTGTCGAACCCGTCCGGGACCCGGAGTCCGGGGCCCGGAGTCCGCGCCTGGCGCCTCCCGGCGGCCGGGCTACTTCAGGCAGGCACGGAAGCGGCAGGCCGCCGCCCCGTCGCGCATACACTCGACGACCTCGTCGTCGGCCTTGACCTTCAGGCCCTCGAACCAGCCGGCGCGCAGTTCCAGACACGGACACCGATAGCCCTCGAGCGAACGGCTGGCCGCGAGCATCTTGAGCGCGAAGTGCTCGCTGACGACGCTCTCCCACGTGCCGCCGTCGTCGTCGAACTCCGCGGACTCGAGACGCACCATCGAGGAGAACATCAGCCGGGCCAGCGCCTCGAGGCTCTCGCCCACCTCCTTCGGCGTGGGATCCGAGGGCACGGGGTGACGCCGGCTGTAGAGGGTGGCGACGCGCCGGGCGACGAACTTCATCACCTCGGCATTGAGTTCGTTGGCCACATCCTGGCCGAACCGGCTCTTCACCGCCTGGTACCAGCGGGCGTCATGCAGCCACCAGGACTGCCGCAGCATCGCGATCTCGGTGGACAGCGGGAAGTCCAGGCTGGTGTCCGTCATGCCCCTCCCTCCTCGCCCCGCGGCGCCGAGGCGGTCACGAGGAGCGCCTCCGCCCGGTCCGACTCCCCCTCGCGGGTGGCCAGTTCGACCAGCACCACCAGAACGTCGGCCGCGCTGCCGTCCTCGATCAGCAGCTCCGCGAGTTCCACGCCCTCGGCGAGCGGGTCGCCGGCCGGGCTGATGCAGATGACGGGACCGCCGAGCCCCCAGCGCGCCGAGACGACACCGAGGACGGCGCTGGGCACCGACTGGTAGAAGAGCAGCGGCGATGCCTTCGTACCCGAGTCCACCGACGATGTGACGGCGGCCTCCGTGGCCATGTCACCGAGCCGGGAGACCATGACCATCCCGGTGCGGCCGGCGCGTTCGGGCGGCGCGGGCGGCTCACCCCAGTGACGGCTCAGGCAGCGGTCGGCGACGTGGGCGATGATCGGGCCGAACGGCGAGGCGGTGAAGCCGGGGAGGTTCGGCGGCTGTTCGCGTTCCCCCTCGGCGGGCCAGACGACGTGCTCCAGGGTGGTGGTCTTGGATGCCGTGGTCATGCCGCGCTCACCACCAGTGCCGTGTTGGCCCCGCCGAAGGCGGAGTTGAGGCTGATGACATGCTCTGCCGCACGCTCCCTGGGGGTGTCGAGGACGAGGTCGAGCCGGCAGTCGGGGTCGGGACCGAGATAGCCGGAGTTGACCGGCAGGCGTCCCGACTGCAGGGCGAGGACGCAGATGACGAACTCGACCATGCCCGCGGCCTGCAGGGCGTGTCCGTGCATCGACTTGGTGGAGCTGACGGGAATGCGCTCCGTGTGCTCCCCGAAGGCCCGGTGCAGTCCCGCGGTCTCCGCGGAGTCGTTGTACGGCGTCCCGGTACCGTGGGCGTTGACGTAGTCCACGTCCTGTGGGCCCAATCCCGCTCGGCAGAGGGCGAGTTGTATCGAACGGGCCATGCCGAGGCCCTGCGGGTGCGGCTGGCAGACATGGTGCGCGTCACCCGCCATGCCCCAGCCGTCCAGGTAGGCCAGCGGGCTCATCTCCTCGCGGCTGTCCGCCGCTTCCAGTACGACCGCGCCGGCGCCGTCGCCCAGCAGGAGCCCCTTGCGCCCGGAGCTGAACGGCCTCAGCCGCCCGTCGACGGCCAGCGCCTTGCCGGCGTTGAAGGTGGTGAAGGACTCGGCGTCCACCAGGTGACCGGCGACGACCACCACACGGTCGTGCCGGCCCGAGGAGATCAGGGTGCCCGCCTCCGCGATGGCGGTACTGGCGGCGACGCAGGCGTTGATGTAGGTGCGTCCGGCCGCGCCGAAGCCGCACTCGCGCGCCAGCCACTGCGCGGTCTCGCTGATGGGCCGGGACTCCTGTTCCTGCCTGGGCAGGCGGGAGACGGCGGGATCCGCGTGCCGTGCCGCGACCAGGAGCGTGTTCGCGCGCTCCCCCTGGGTGAGGCCGGCCTGTTTGCAGGCCTCCTCGGTGAGCGTCTTCAGCTCCGTGTCGAGGTCCAGTTCGGCCGCGCCCTGGGCGGCGACGCCGACCCGGTACCTGCTCGTGTCGAACCGGGTCACGGGCACGAAGGCGGGAACACCGGAGTAGATCCCGTCGCGCAGCACGTCGACACCATGCCCGTAACCCGTGGTAACCGCCATCCCGGTGACGGCGACCCTCCTGCCGGTCCGGCCGGGTCCAGTCTGCGGGTTCACCTGTAGCCTCCCAGCGTCGGTGCGATTCGCCCGTGAGTCATGTCGGTCGGTTCGAGGAAATGGCCTCGTCGATTTTCGGCCGGGCGAAGCCGAATTCTTTGTGGGCCCTTGGGGGAACAAATGCGTCCGGTCACCGGGGGTTTACCGCTTCCCCCATGACGACCCCTCGATCCATATGTGACCGAGAGCACATCAGTGCCCCATTCCCATGCCGCCGTCCACGGGAATTACCGCACCCGTGATATAGGCGGCCTCGGGTGAGGTCAGGAACTGGACCGCCGCGGCCACCTCATCCGGATCCGCCATGCGGCCGAGCGGAACCTGGCCCACGATCCTCTTGCGCTGTTCCTCGCTGAGCGCGGCACTCATCGCGGTGTCGGTGAGCCCGGGCGCGACCACGTTGACCGTGACGCCGCGCGGGGCGAGTTCGCGGGCGAGCGACCGGGCCATGCCGATCAAGCCCGCTTTCGACGCCGCGTAGTTGGCCTGCCCCGCGACTCCGCTCAGCGCGGCGGTCGAGGAGACGACGACGACCCGTCCGCCCCGGGCCCGCACCAGGCGCCGCACGGCGCGCTTGAGCACCCGGTAGGTGCCGGTGAGGTTGGTGTCGATGACCGAGGTGAAGTCCTCCTCGGTCATGCGCATCAGCAGGCTGTCCCGCGTGATGCCCGCGTTCGCCACCAGGACCTCGACCGGACCGTGGGCCGCCTCGACCTTCTCGAACGCCTCGTCCACGGCGGCGGGATCCAGCACGTCACAGGGCACCGCGAACAGTCCCTCGGGCGCCTCCCCCGAACGGCTGGTCACCGCCACCCGGTCACCGCCGGCGCTGAGCCGCCGAGCCACGGCCAGACCGATGCCGCGATTTCCGCCGGTAACCAGGACAGAACGGCTCATGAGCAAATCTCCAGCCTGATGGTCGTGATGGTCGCGAAAAACATCCGGAGCACTGCCCGATCCCTGCCGTGCGGCGATACTCGCGTCCTTGGCGTACGCGGCCATTGCGGACTGCGTGACTTCTCGGGACGGGCACCGAAATCTCATCGCAACATCCCGGGATTTTCCACATCCCCCCGTGTGCTTCGGGCGTGCCTCGCGGTCGCGCGGCTGCACGGGACACCCCCGAGGCACATTGACTCGGCACCGCGGTCGTTGCTACGGAGTGCGACGGCGCACAGGGGCGACCGGTCACGCAGCGCCGCCGTTCCGCTCCCCTGCTCCTCCCCGGATCTTCGCGCTCTCCCCCTGCGCTCCCTCGCCCTCCCCTTCCCGAACAGCACTCGGCCGCCCGGCACTCCTGTACGTGCCGGGCGGCCGAGTTCCGTGCCGCCGCGGGAGCCGGCTCCTCGTCCCTCCGTCTCCTCGTGGTCAGTGGTGCTGTGTGTCCCGGGCCCGCGCGTCGCCGCGCGCGGCGGTGACCGCCGGCCCGGGAGCGTCAGCGCTAGGCGGAGGCCAGGAACCTGGTGACCTCCGGCAGATGCGCGTACGCGCGCAGGGCGAGCCGTACCCGCTCGGACGCGGCAGCCCGCACTCCACCGAGCAAGGTCGCCGCCCTGCTCGCGGACTCCGCGCCGCCCGTGGCGTCTCCCAGTGCGACCTGCGTCTCGGCCGCGCGCAGCAGGTACATGGCGTGCACGCACGGCGGCAGTTTCAGGTTCGGGTGATGCTCGGACAGCACCGGCTCGAAGTGCTTGATGGCGCGGTCCGGCTGGTTGAGGTCCAGCAGCGAGACCGCGTCCATGCAACTGAGCCAGTCCTCCGACCGCAGCGGCAGGATCGGTATGCCGGCCGACGAGGTCCCCGTCGTCAGCACTTGGCGCCCCACGGCCAGCGCCCTTCTGCGTCCCAGGTCGTCCCCGCGCTGCGCGTGGACGCGGGCGGACTGCGTCTGCAGGAGCGCCAGCAGGGTCGGGTCCTTCACATGCACCTGGTTGCGGCGCAACAGCTTCTTGACCGCCTCGAGCAGTTCGGCGGCCTCCTCGTGCAGATGCAGATCCAGGTACTGGCCGACGTGCAGGGTGACGATCGCCGCCGCCGTCTCCGGATCACTGGCGGCGGTCGCGCAGCGCAGCGCGGCGACGTAGTACCGCTGCGCAGTGACGTGCTGGCCCTGCAGCCGGGCGATGAAACCGCAGACGGCCAGCCCCTCGGCCGCCAGGACCAGCAGCTCCCTGCCGTGGTGCAGGGCCTCCGGCGCGGCGAGGAAGTGGTCCGCCAGGTGCCGCAGTTCGGATTCGCTGGCGGCCACCAGCCAGCCCGCGGAGAAGCTGGCCGCGAACCGGTGGAGTGTACGGAGCCGGGTGCAGGCCTCCAGCACGGATTCGGTCTCGCCGACCAGGCCGGGCCCCCGCACCCGAGCTGAGGCAGGAGGGGTCGAATCCGCGGGCGCCGTCGCCGTCTTCTCGGCCATGGCGTCCAGCCAGTTCTCCATCAGCGACCTGGCTGCCCAGCCGGTCGCCATGAGGTAATCCTGCTGGGTTTCCTCGCGCCCGGCGATCGCGTCGAGTATCGCTTCGGGGACGGCTGATGTGGTCCACGGTAATTCCAGTTGGCGTGCGTCCCCGTTGGCCAGATGCAGCCAGTCCGGCCAGTCGAGTCGCAGCACCTCCTCGGGGGGAACCGCGTGGACGTGTGCGATGGCGAGCTGGGCGGTCCGCTCCGGAACGGCGCGGCCGGACTCCCAGCGGGAGACCTTCTCGCGCCGCGCGGCCATCTGGCCGAATCCGAGCTCCGCGTGTGTCCTGGCGATCAAACGGGCGTACTCGCCGTGGGTGAAACCGGCCCTGGAGCGCAGAACTGCCAGAGGATGGCGGTGGCGGTTCGTCGAAGCTACAGTTCTTGTTTGGCTGTACATTGCGTGGTACCTCTCGGTTGAAACGTTCTTCGTTCTGCCGACGCCCCCGAAGGTCGGGCGGTCGCATCGAAGGTCGCCGGCTGTGGTACGAGACGCGGGACTGGACATCACGCAGGACGCATCGGTGTCGTAAGCGAGTTGCGCGAGGAGGTCACGAGGGACCGCTCCCACGCACGGATCGCACCGAAGCCTTCTTGGAACCGTCACGTTTCAGCCGCGGCCGCTGTGAGAGCCCCGGCCCGACGCCGGCCTGAGCCGGAACCGGTCGAGGCGCTGGGACGCGGCGCCGCCGGGCGGATCCCGGCAGCCGGAGACCGCGGAACGGGTCCCCGTTCGCTCTCTCGGCACGCACACATACTTCCCCCTCAACTGGCCGACGGGCCACAGGGGTTCGTCATTACCGGTCGGTAGAGGGGCCATGCGAACAGACTAGGATCGGGCATGCCCTCCATGACAGAGGAATCGGGCCTTCCTGATCAACCCCTCGAACATGTGAGGATGAAGACGCGGGGAACGCCTTCCTGAAGTACACACGCCCGACATCTTTTCGTGTTCACTTACCGGCTGGTAGTGTCCGATCACGGCTGGTACCGTTCGGGCCGTCGAACGCAAGCCCTTGACGCGGCCCCCCACGCCGCAGCCGACACCGATGTCGACGCCGACAAGGAGCAGCAGCCTTGCGTGAGTTCAGCGTTCCGGCCTTATACGACGTTCCCCCCGACGGCAACCTGGCGCAGGTGGTCGTCCGCAACGCGGCCGAGTTCCCCGATCGGGCCGTGCTCGCCCGCAAGGTGTCCGGACAGTGGCGGGATGTCACCGCCGCCGCTTTCCTCGCCGAAGTACGGGCCGTCGCCAAGGGTCTCATCGCTTCCGGTGTCCAGCCCGGGGAGCGGGTGGCGCTCATGTCCCGGACCCGCTACGAGTGGACGCTGCTGGACTACGCCATCTGGAGCGCCGGCGCGGTCTCCGTCCCCATCTACGAGACGTCCTCCGCCGAGCAGGTGGAGTGGGTCATCGGCGACTCGGGCGCGGTGGCCTGCGTGGTGGAGACCGGGACACACCAGGCGATCGTGGAGCAGGTGCGGGAGCGGACCCCCCTGCTGAAGAACCTCTGGCAGATCGAGGCGGGCGGCGTCGACGAACTCGTCGCGCTCGGCGAAAAGGTGATGGACGCTCAGGTGGACGAGCGCATCGGGGCCGCCGGTGCGGACTCGCTCGCCACCATCGTCTACACCTCCGGCACCACCGGTCGCCCGAAGGGCTGCCTGCTCACCCACCGCAACTTCCTCGCGGAGTGCGGCAACACCATCACCCGGATGAAGCCGATCTTCGCCGAGGACTCCTCCGTCCTGCTCTTCCTGCCGCTCGCGCACGTCCTCGGCCGGGTGGTCGAGGTCGGAGCCATGATGGCACCGGTGAAACTCGGGCACGTCGGTGACATCAAGGACGTCACCGAGGAACTCGCCTCCTTCCGGCCCACCTTCCTGCTGGGCGTGCCCCGCGTCTTCGAGAAGGTGTACAACTCGGCACGGGCCCAGGCACGGGCGAGCGGCAAGGGCAAGATCTTCGACCAGGCCGTGGACACGGCGATCGAGTACAGCAGGGCCCTGGAGACCTCCTCCGGACCCGGCTTCCCGCTGCGGCTGCGGCACAAGCTCTTCGACCGGCTGGTCTACGGCAGGCTGCGCGCGGTTCTCGGCGGGCGGGCCCGGCACGCCATTTCCGGGGGCGCCCCGCTCGGCGAGCGCCTCGGCCACTTCTACCGCGGACTCGGCTTCACCGTGCTCGAAGGCTACGGTCTGGCGGAATCCTGCGCCGCGACCACGCTCAACCCGTGGGACCGGCAGAAGATCGGCACGGTGGGCCTGCCGCTGCCGTGCAGCACGGTGCGCATCGCTGAGGACGGCGAGGTACTGCTGCGCGGCGAGCACCTCTTCACGGGTTACTGGAACAACCAGGAGGCGACCGCGGCGGCGCTCGTCGACGGCTGGTTCCACACCGGCGACATCGGCTCGCTGGACGAGGAGGGCTACCTCCGCATCACCGGCCGGAAGAAGGAGATCATCGTCACCGCGGGAGGCAAGAACGTCGCCCCGGCCGTGATCGAGGACCGCATCCGGGCCCATGCACTGATCGCCGAGTGCATGGTGGTCGGTGATGGCAAGCCCTTCGTCGCTGCCCTGGTGACCATCGACGAGGAGTTCCTGCCGCGCTGGGCCGAGCAGAACAACAAGCCCAAGGGGGTGTCCCCGGCGGAACTCCGCGACGACCCCGAGCTGCTCGCCGAGATACAGCGCGCGGTGGACGACGGCAACGCCGCGGTCTCCAAGGCCGAATCCGTACGCAAGTTCCGCATCCTGGATGCCCAGTTCAGCATGGCCTCGGGCCATCTGACCCCGTCCCTGAAGCTGAAGCGGAACGTGGTGCTGCGGGACTTCGCGGAAGAGATCGAGGGCCTCTACCGCCGCTGAGCGGGGCGACAGCCGTCGTCGGCAGCCGATACGAAGAAGCCTTCGGCCACCGCGCCAGGGCTTCTTCGCATTACCTGTCCGCGCACCGCTGACACGCCCGCCTCACCGCTGTCGGTCCGGTGGACCGTCGGGGGCGGACTCAGGCGGGGCCGGGAGGTCCTCGGCCAGCGTGACCTCGACCCCGCCGGCGAAGCCCGACGACCAGTTGAAGAGGAAGGCGGCCAGTGTCGCGAGGGCGGTGGCCAGTGCGACCTCCACCGCCACGACGGCGATGGTGAAGGCGAGGGTGAGTTGCCAGCCCAGCGACAGCACCGGTTCCTGGCCGAGGACGCTCATCATCATCGTGACCGCCGCCACGGCCACGATCACGCACAGGCCCAGCCCGGCCGACACCAGAAAGCTCGTCGTCATCACCGACCAGGGGTCGGCCTGGGATATCCGCATCCGTGCCTTGCGCCACCGCGGTGTGCGGCTGGTACCCGGCCGCCGTCGAGAGGCGTCGGCGGATGCCTCGGACACTGTTCCGCCGTCACGCCAGGGGGCCGGGGGCGGCTGCCCGTCCCGGCGTTCCGGCGACCCGTTCGCCGCCGCGGCGCCGGCAACCGGCCCGCGGGCCGGTTCCTGGGGGTGGGGTGTGGCGGTGGTGTCGTCGGGCCGGCCCTCCTCACGGCTCTTCGCCGCCGGAGGGCCGGCCCCGGCCGTGTTCCCGGTGCCCGGCGCGGTGTGGTGGCGGAGCTCTTCGCCCCGTCTTCCGTCGTCCCTGCCGGAGGCGTCGCTTCCGGCGGCTTGCCGCTGCGGGGATCCCGTGGCGTGCTCGCCCTGGCTCATCCATCCTCCTCGTGCCTCACGCAACGCCCGTCGCGGCACCGTCGGGATGCGTCCCGGCCGGTCGAGCGCCGCCGACGGTGTGGTCGGGCCCTCAGACGGCCGCCCGTGCTCCGCCGCCGGCCGCTGAGGCGAGATGGTGGCCCGTGATGCGGCCGATCTCGTGCCAGAAGGGCCTGGCCGTCAGGTAGGCGCCCAGCACCGACAGCACTCCCAGGGAGAGATCGACGCTGATCCGGCCCTGCCTGGCCCAGTAGACGTCCTGCAGGTCGAGCAGCAGCGCGAACTCGTCGCAGATCAGCGCGGTCCCGCAGCCGTAGGCGACCGCCACGGCGGGATGTCCGACGGCCCGCTCGTCCCCACGCACCGCGATCAGGCCCAGTCCGGCGAGCGTGGCGATCCCGAAGTTGTAGTGGTGCAGGTGCTCTCCGCCCGCGGAGATGTTTCCCAAGGGCAGCCATCCGCCGCGGATGCCGTGGGTGACGACCCGCACGGCGCCGAAGGTGAGCCCGAAGGACACCCATGTCACCAGCAAGGATCGCTGCACGGGATTGAGATGCCGGTCCGCCGCCTGCCGCCACCGCCGTACGAGCGGCGTCCGGGCCGGTCCACGGCGGGGGGTTGTTGTGGTGCGCATGGTCGACGGCCTCCCGCGCCGAGCAGGCACCGCGCACGACGACGCGGCGCCCGGTGCCGTCCCCCACTGAGGTGCGGTTCAGACGCTATGTGCACACCCGTGGTTCCGCATCTCAGCGCACTGCGGAGGGGAGTGGGTTCACGGCAGGATGGAGTCGACGTAACCGCCGTCGGCACGCAGTGCGCCCCCGGTGGTGGCCGAGGCCTGTTCGGAGCTGAGGTACACGACCATGTGGGCGATCTCCTCCGGCTCGATCAGTCGCTGCAACAGCGACTGCGGCCGGTGCTCGCGCATGAAGGCGCGCTGGGCCTCGTCCCAGGGCAGTTCCCGGTCGACGAGTGAGTAGACGAATTCCTCGACGCCTCCGGTGTGCGTGGGGCCCGCGATGACGCAGTTCACCGTGACACCGGTGCCCGCGGCCTGTTTGGCGAATCCCCGGCTCACCGCGAGCAGCGCCGTCTTGGACACGCCGTAGTGGATCATCTCGGCCGGGATGACGACGGCCGAGTCACTGGCGATGTACTGGACGCGTCCCCAGCCGCGTTCGCTCATGCCTGGCAGGTACAGACGGGTCAGGCGCACCGCGGCCAGTACGTTCACCTCGAAGTAGCGTCGCCATTCCTCATCGGTGATCTCCAGGGGGTCCTTGGCGCCGAAGATCCCGAGATTGTTGACGAGGATGTCGACGTGCGGCAGCGCTTCCGCCGCCTGGCGCGCGCCCTCCTCGGAGGTGACGTCCGCGGCGACCGGCACCACATCGGCTCCGGGCACCTCCTGCATCAGTCGGGCGATGCTGTCCGCCACGCGCTCGGCGGAACGGCCGTTGACACCCACCCGGGCCCCGGCGCGGGCCAGTCCGGTGGCGATCGCCGCGCCGATGCCCTGGGTGGAGCCGGTGACCAGTGCGGTACGGCCCTTCAGATCGATCTGCATCTCGTCACAGCCCTTTCGCGTGCGTGCCCTGGTCTTGAGTACCCGTGCAGTCGTCTCGGCACGGGACTTCCGCGACCATGGCCCCCGGATGGCCGCTCCGCCGGGGCGGCCTCGAGTCCGCCGGGCCCGCAGAGGAACGAGACAGCGGCGGAGCGGATGCGTGGTCAGGTCTGTGCCGGGCGGCGAGTGCGACCTGCTCGGCTTCCAGGGCGTCGCGTCGCGGGGCATGCCACGGGTCAGACGGCGGTGCGGCCGCCGTCCACGGGGAGCACCGCACCGTGCACAAAACCGGCAGGAGGACAGCGTGCCGGTCTGGGAACACTGGAACGCCCTGACCGGGCCGGCCCGTCGTGACGCCTGGCGGGAGGCGGATGCCCGGCACCTGGCCCTGCCGGACTCAGTCGACGGCTCCCAGCGGGCCGCCCTGCGCATCCCCTACTTCAGCGGACCCCTCAGCGTCCCGGAGTACGCCAGCTACCGGCTCTCGGAGCAGTCCGTGCACGCCTGGGACGTGGAAGTCGCCGTGGATTCAGCCTGATCTTGCGAGGAACCCGGGGCGTTCACGCTTGGGAGGAATCGCATCCTGAGTGGGGCGGCGCGGAGCGCCGCCGCATCGCTTCGGAAATGCTCCCATGACGGGGCTGGGCTCAGTCCGGGCGTTTCTGGTTCTCGATGTACTCCTTGACCACGGCCAGTGGTGCCCCACCGCAGGAGCCGGCGAAGTAGGAGGGTGACCAGAAGTGCTCGCTCCACAGGTACTTGCGGAAGTGGGCGTCTCCTCCGGCATCATGCAGGGCTTCAGCATCGTCACGGAGGCCCCGCAGGAAGACTTCGCCCTGACCGCGCAGGAGGTGGCCAACAAGATGCGCGACCAGATGACCAAGGCCGTACACTACGCGGCCCAGCTACGCGCCCTGCAGAAGAAGGGGCTGAGCGCCGACCTCGTGGCGCAGATCGCCGCCGCAGGCGTCGATCAGGGCTGGGCCACGGCGGCAGCTCTCGCCGGGGCGTCGAAGGGCCAGATCGACCAGATCAACGCGCTGCAGAAGACGACCAAGCGCGCGGCGGACAGCGCCGGCCGGGCAGTCGCGGACTCGATGTACGGGTCCGGGATCCGGGCCGCGCAGGGTCTGGTTCGTGGCTTGCAGAGCCAAGAGAAGGCCATCGAAAAGCAGATGATGAAGATCGCCAAGAGCATGCAGAAGGCGATCAAGAAAGCGCTCGGTATCAAGAGCCCCAGCCGAGTGTTCGCCGAGATCGGCCAGTGGATCCCCCGCCGCCTCGCGGCTGGCGTGGAGGGCAGCGCTCATCACGCGACCCGGGCCGTGAACCGGCTCGCTGGTTCCGTGGCCGGAGCCGGAGCGTTCGCCGGCACAGGCCTGGCGATGGGCGGTGGCGGGGGTGGCGTGGTGAACCACTACCACCTGGCCATCACGGTCGAGGGCCACGTGCTGACCGAGCGGAACCTGCGGAACGTCGTCGAGAAGCAGATGCTCCAGCTGGGTATGCGGAATCCGAGGACGTACAGCTCGTACAAGCGCTGACCTCGTTGGTCAGGAGGCCGGACGTGTGTAATGCAGGTCCGGCCTCCATCGTGCACTATGACGGTCCTACGCTTCTCCTGCCGTCACGGTCCGGCAACAACAACCCGCGCTCCGGACGCAGCTGCCACTGTGGCCGCACGCAACTGCAGCACTGTCCAAGGGGGGACCCCGTGCGCCGCTTCATCCTGCCCATCGCCGCCATCCTGCTGACCACCGCCTGCGGGGGCAGCGGGGGGCACTCCGCATCAGCGTCTGCGCACGCCTCGCCTCGGTCGGCCGCGAAGAAGAGCAGCCACGTAGCGGCTGCGCCCACCAAGAGCGCATCGAACGCGGCGAAGCAGAAGCCGAAGCCTTCCCGTTCGTCGAAGACATGCGAGCCCACGCGGGACGTCATCGTCTGGTACAAGACGCCCGAGCTGCCCGACAGCGCACAGGTTTTGGGGAATTACTACGTCGCGACTTGTGAGACGACATTCCAGTCGCTCACGCACACGTCACCGACCGGTGCCGGCTACTGCACCGAGGCGGCGTGGGCGTCCGATAACCCGGGTTACAACGCCGACGCCACGCCGGCGAAGCGCCTGAAGAAGGTGCAGGTGGCTGTCGGCCCCGCCTGCTGATGTTCGGCCCCTCCGTCAATGCGGAACGGCTACCTTTGTGCTGTCCCGCCGTTGAGGGTGTTCGGGACTGCCGGGCCTCCGATAGGGCCCGGCTCCTTCCTGCGGCGTCCGGGCGCAGCGTCGAGCCCCGCCCCGAACGGTGCTCTCGCGTATCGTTCGGCGATGCTGCTGTACCACTTCACCGATGCTGAGCACTGGGAAGGGATCGTCGCGTCCGGCGAGATCCGCGCCCGATGGCCTCGCGACCCCGACGACATGCCGGAGCTCCCGCGCACCGTGCACCGTGCACCTGAGCATCAGCCCCGATCCGGCTTCCCTCCCTGAGAAGTTCGGCGCCCTCCCGATACGGATCACCGTCAAGGTCCCTGACGCCGAGGCTCACCGGTGGGTGCCTTGGGCCTGGCGGCGTCTGCCTCCGGGAGCTGCCGAGACGCTCACGTCCACGCGGTTTGGGGGAGATCCGGGCGCCTGGTACATCATCGAGCGGTCGCTGCCGGCAGCCGAGTGGGTTGAGGCGGTCGACCTGGTCTCGCGTGTGCCCCTGTGGCCGCCCTCTGCGGCAGAGGCCGTAACCGCATAGGGGACGCGGTTCCGCGTCTTTGAACTGCTGTTTCGATGGCTGCTGGCACGTCCGTGGCACGGTCGGGCGGCTCGGGGAAAGCTCTCACCCCGCTGTGCGCTCCTATGCTGACGCAATGGCCACCTCATGGACTCGCATTCATCAGGAACTCGGCGCTCCGCCCGTCCCGGTCACCTACGAGATGATCGAGCAGGCTGCGGCCGAGATCGAGGGGGAGCGGGATGATCTCGACTGGAAGCGCGATCTTCCGAAGAAGGCCGAGCCGGGCGAGTGGAACGAGTTCGCGAAGGACGTCGCCGCGATGGCCAACGCTCGCGGCGGCCTGCTTATCTATGGGGTCCGCAACGACCGCACCATCACCGGCATCGACCCGGACGCCGCCAACACAGAGCATCTGTACAAATGGCTGCGGGCGAACACGCAACCCTTCGTGACCGGCGTCGATGCGTACATACGCTCATCCGCTGACGGCAGCAAGAGCGTCTTGGTAGTCGATGTCCCAGCGAGCGCCATGGCGCCACACTTCGTCCTCGGCACGTCGCCCCGCGAGAAGCAGTTGCACGCGTTTGCAGTGCCTTTCCGGTACGCGGACCACACCGGATGGCTCGCCGAGCACGAGATCGACAGGGCTTACCGGGAGCGCTTCGCGCGGCAGGCCGAAGCCGACCGAGCTCTGGCGCGGCAGCTTGAGCAGACCCGGGAAGTCGTTTTGACGGAGGGTGACCCGATGGTCGCGTGGCTCATCGTCGTATCCCGCCCGGCACGGCCTGTCCCCCCGCTAGTGCCTGCACCTACAAGGGATGAAGCCCGGAAGGTCCTCAGGGCTGCGCTCGGCACGGCGGCCGACATGTTGGGCGACTTTCGAGGCCCAGCCCTCATGCGCGACGCCCTCGCCGGAGCGCCCAAGGTCGGGTTGCGGCGCTGGGTTGAGGGCAACTTCCTGCAGCCGTTCCAGGGAGCACATCCAAACAGCCGACTCATGCTGGTGGAACTGCACCATGACGGAACGGTCGTGTACGCCGTCGACGTGTCGCGCTATGTGCTGCAGAAGAACGAGGTCCCCAAGAGTCCGATCCATATGCCGTACGTGCCCGTCGAAACCAGGACCGTGCAGATCGGCGTATGCGAGGCCGTCGCTCTCGCCCACGAGTCCCGGTTCGCACGTCGCATCGACAGTGGCAGCGACCTGACCGCAGTGATCGTCTGCGATCCCGCGGCTCATGAGAGGCCGCCCATCCTCCACTACATCGGATTCGCGCCGCTCATTGAGAATCACTCGTTCTTGGAGGTGCCCTCGCACGCGAGAACGCCGATGAAGATCCTTCCTGCGGGCTCTGAGCTGCCCGGGGCAGCGAGTCGCGTTGTGCTTCGGGACTGCGCTCAGTCGCTATCCTCCGGGCTGCTGAACCAGTTCGGCGTGGAATCCAACGTGGTCTGACGGGGGCAGCGGGTGCTGACGCTGGCCGCGAACGCGGACGGCCCGCTGCCGGGTGGGTGCAGCGGGCCGCGCGTGCGGCGCCCAGGAGGCGCCATGAGGGTCAGAGGAAAGTCTAGGCGCCCGGGCTGGTCATGGGCGCAGAACGAAGCCCGCCCCGCCAGAGGTTTCCGGTCCTCCAACGGGGCGGGCGGTCCCCTCACCGCGGTTTCCGGTCCACGGCAAGGGGAGCTTGCGGCTACTCGACGGCAGCGGTGGGCAGTGGACGGCTTGGGGAGTCCAGCCAGACGCGTTGCCCGGCGGCGGTCGAGGTAACGCCGAAGCGCTCCCGGCCCGGCCGCCCGTGCGCTGCCCAGAGCTCGTGCGCGGCCTCCACCGCGTCCCACAGCGCCCGCGGCCCGGCCTGCCACACGATCCCGCCCTCGGCCCGCGCCCAGGCTCCGTCAGCGCCCCACAGCTCCACAGCCGCCACCCGCCCTTCGTCGTTGCGCTCCAGGGCGAACGCCGTACCAGGTGCGGCCAGCGACACGACGAAACGAAACGAGTCGTCCTCGTCGAACGCGACCAGGTCGAGGCTCGTGGGCCGGTCGCTCGTCGAGTCCGGACTGCCCGGGTGCGGCGCGGTACCGGTGGTGGCGGCGTCGCGGACGGCCATGAAGTACGAGCCCGCCGGAAGGAACCGGCCCTCGGCGCGCCCGTCGTAGCTGACGACCAGGCGCACCGTCCCCCAGCCCACCGGACAGACGATCACACCGCCCGGCTTCACCTGCTCCAGCCACGAGGCCGGGATCGCGGTGAAGCCGCATGTGGCGATCAGCCGGTCGTACGGTGCCGGGGCCGGGTACCCGTCGCGGCCGTCCCCGGCGACGACCTGCGGGGTGTATCCGCAGCGCCGCAGCCTGCTCCTCGCCAGCTGCGCGAGCTCCGGGTCCACCTCCATGGTGACGACCTTGTGGCTGCCGAGCCGCTCGCAGAGCAGGGCCGCGTTGTAGCCGGTCCCGGTGGCCACCTCGAGCACCCGGTGCCCGTCCGCGACGTCGAGAGCCTGCAGCATGGCGAGCATCAGGCCGGGCGCCGTGGACGACGAGGTGGCCACGCCGTCGGTCATCTGCGTCGCCAGCGCGTCGTCCACGTACACCAGGTCAAGCCAGTCCGGATCAGTGAACAGCACATGCCGGACCTCGGCGTCGACCAGGCTCCAGAACTCCGGCACGAACGGGTGCCGGGGAACGGTCTCGAACACCTTGCGCCACGTCGGGTCGTACAGCTGGCCGCTGGCCAGGAGGTCGTCGGCTAGGGCCGCGCGCAGCTGCTCGGCGCGCTCTTCGGTCTGCGTCGTCATGGTCGTTCTCCGGCGAGTAGGTCAGCGATGTGCGCGGCGATCGGCAGGCCCGTCTTGTTCTGGATCCAGGACCACTCTCCGGAGGGGTTGCACTCGAACATCACCCAGTCGCCGGCCGGGGTGACGGCGAAGTCGAACGCGCCGAAGTTGAGCCGGAAGTGTTCCATCCAGCCCAGCACGCCCGCCCGTACGTCGTCGGGCACATCGCAGATGTCGTAGCTGAGGGCGGCGTAGTCGCTGCGCCAGTCCACCCGGGCGGCGTCGCTGCCGGCGTGGATCTCGGCGGCGAACAGGTCCGTTCCCACGGCAGTGAGGCGCACCTCGTGGGCCTTGGGGATCCATTCCTGGAACAGGTGGGCCGTCAGGGTCACGGAGTCGTCGATGGTGTCGGGGTCGACCAAGTGGGTCGGCACCCCGGTGCGGCGGCCATCGGGGTACTCCAGCGGGCCGCCCATGAGCGGCTTGCAGATCACCCGGCCGCCCACGTCCTGGCAGAACTTCCGGGCCGCGGCCGGGTCGGTGGTGATGAGCGAGCGAGGCGTGCGGAGCCCATGCGCGGCCGCCACGGGGAGCTGGCCCGGCTTGTGGGAGGCGATGCCGTCCACGTCCGGCCGGTTGGCCCACGCCACCGGCAGCGCGTACAGGGTGCCCAGCAGCCCAGCGAGAGCCTGCTCCTTGGCCCACGCGCGGTGGGGCTCCTGCAGCTCCTCGGAGACGGCGGGAAGGCGGGGCCGCCTGTAGTAGACGGCCCTCACCTCCTCCAGCCGCACGGAGCGCAACTCGTCAGCCAGGACCCCCGCCCAAGGTGCCGCGGCGTGTTCGACGGAGAGCGAGATGGAGAGGGGGAAGTCCCCCATGTCGAACCTCATCACGGACACGTGCCGGGCCGAGAGTTCGTCGACCACGAGGTCCGCTGCGGGGTCCAGTTCCTTGGTGACGACCAGCACCGGGCCGCCGGACAGGTGCTGTGTCACCGAATGACGTACGGGTCGGCGGTGTCGTCGTTCTGGCTGTCCCAGTTCGTGTTGGTACAGCTTCCGTTCAGCGATGTGGATCGGCTCCACAGAGAGCCGGAGCCGTCGGTCAGCACGTTGACCTGGCGGGCGCGGTCGTACGCGAACGAGCCAGCCTTCAGGGTCACGGTGTAGGGGGTGCGCTCGGCGCGGACGCCGAACGGGAGGGCTGCTGTACGCATGATCGTCTCCTTGGAGTGATGATGTGCGGAGTGTTCTCCTGCGTGCCCGGAGCGGGTCGCAGGGGCCGCCCGTCCCCCGGTGCATGGGGTACGGGACGGGCGGAGCTTTATGAGGGCTTGATGGCCGCCTGGTAGGTGCCCCACAGCTCCTCGGCGGTCGGGCACAGGGCGCTGTCGACGGCGCAGACGGCGCAGCCGCGGCAGTGGTCTATGTACGTCCGATAGGCGCGCTGAACACGGGCTTCCCGGCTGTTGCTGGCGATGCGCTGCAGGCGGCCGCGGCCGCTGCCCGCGGGCACGTACGCCCAACCTGCGCGACTCACGGCCGCCGCCTTGGGTGGTCGTCTTTGTGTTCGCGGATCTCGACGTTGCAGTCCGAGACCCTCGAGTAGTCCCTGGCCTCCGCAGCCTCTGCGCGTTGCTTGGCCAGAGCCGTGCACACGCGGCAGTGCGGCGCGGGAGCGGGCCATTCTAGGGGCAACGGCAGGTCGACGGGCGCGCTCATCGTCGTGTCGATCATGACCAGCGCACCGCCTTCCATGCCTGCTGCAGCTGCCTGCCCGGTCCGCAGGGGGCGATGTTGTGCGCGCAGGCGGGGCAGTGGCCGTAGTGCTGGATGAGCGCCTTGTAGGCCGCGTAGGAGGGCTTCGCGGTGAAGGCCTTGGCGGCCCGGGCGAGCGCGTCACGCTCCCTCTGTGGGCGTTGTTCTGCCGCAGTGGTCGGGTCGGCTGTGGCGTGCATGGCGTCGACGCTCCTTCACAGCGTTGGCCACGCCCCGGGAGGCTCCACCGCCTCATCGGGGTTTTGTCGTGGCTGCCGACGCTAGAAGCGTGCACACCGTCACAGCCAGCAGTGTGCACTGATGTACACGCGTCCTGTTTATGGTGTTGCCTGCCATGCTCTCCGCACAATGGTGGTGTACATCCCTGAACACGTCGAGCATCGGAGGCGACTGTGGATCTACAGTTCATCGGGATCGACCCAAACACCGGGGATGGCGAGAGCCCCACCGTGTGGGTCGACCAGGAGGCGAAGGAGCTTGTGCTCCAGGGCTGGAAGCCGGAGCCGGACCTCGAGGCCGCATGCGCGGCGTTCGAGGTACCCGGGCACGCGGTGGGGATCCCGGACCACGAAGCCGTAATCCGGATCCCCGCCAGGATGGTGCCGATGATCAGGGAGGCGTGCGATGCCGTCGAGCGTGCCGACTTGGCCTGAACTCCTCGGCTCGGCCACCCGCACGGCCATTCACCTGGAGATGCGCGACTCCTACGCCGTCGACTACGAGAAAGGTCCGTTCGCCGCCTGGCGGGCCGGCTTCCGCCACGACCCGGCGGACCGCGCGTCCTGGTGGCGGCCGTGGCTCGACCTCATCCAAGAGACGGTGGGTCGCGGCGTCATCGTCCGCCGCGCCCGGATCGTGTCCGAGCCCGTCAGCGAGTACACCCGGTTCCTCTACGACGGCACCTTCACCAACGTGGCCGCCGGCGAGCAGGTGCGCTGGCTCCCCCGCCGCCGCGCCTCCGACATTCCGCTGCCGGGCAATGACTTCTGGCTGATCGACGGCCGCCTGGTCCGGTGGAACCACTTCACCGGCGAGGGCGCCTCGGCGGGCGGAGAGATCAGCGAGGACCCGGCCGCCGCCAAGCTGTGCGCCGACGCCTTCGAAGAGGTGTGGGCGCGCGCCATCCCGCACGACCAGTACACGATCAGCCAGTAAGGTCAGGCCAGCTCATGCCCATGTCCCCGTCCTCCTCGGCCCAGGTCGCCCGCGAAGCTGTCGCGCAGCGCCTGAAGGAACTCCGGGCCGACGCCGGGATCACAGGGCCTGAGCTGGCCACCCGCTGCGGTTGGTCCCACCCCAAGACCTACCGGATCGAGGGCGCCCGCACGCCGCCGTCGGCCGACGACATCCGCCGCTGGTGCGAAGCCTGCGGTGCCGCAGGCCAGGCCGACGACATCATCGCCCAGTCACGCACCGCCCAGTCGATGTACACCGAGTGGCGGCGCAAGTCCCGCACCGGGCTGAAGCAGTTGCAGCAGAGCTACGTGCCGCTGTTCAAGGCGACGAAGCTGTTCCGGGTCTACTCGCCCACCATGGTCCCCGGGCTGCTCCAGACCGAGGGCTACGCCCGTGGACTCATGTCCTCGATCACCCGTTTCCGCGGCATCCCCGACGACGTTGCTGACGCCGTCGCCGCCCGGCTCGAGCGGTCCCGCATCATCCACGAGCCCGGCCGCCGGTTCTCGCTGGTCATCGAAGAACCGGTCCTCCACTATCAGTTGGGGGACCAGGACGCGATGGCTGCTCAGCTTGGCTACCTCCTCACGGCTGGGGCGCTGCCGCAGGTGTCGCTGGGCATCATCCCCAGCGCGACCATCGCGCGCCCCATGTGGCCGCAGGAGCTGTTCCACCTGTACGACGAGAGCCTTGTGTCCGTGGAATTGCTGGCCGCCCGCGTGCAGATCACACAGCCCACCGAGATCGCCCTGTACGTAAAGGCGTTCGATGGCCTGCGCGGCCTGGCCGTGTACGGGGCAGACGCCCGCGCCCTGATCGTGAAGGCCATCGAAGCACTCCACTGACCCGCAGAGCTTTGCCGGGCCCGTTGCGACGTACCTGATGGCTAAGCGGCTGGCACGCTTGCCTGATGCCACGGGGCCGGGCCGGTCTGCGAGGCCCAGCCGGCGAGGGCGTGCTCGTCATACAGGCGGATGCGCTGCGCGTTGGCGTAGCCGATGGCCTGCCGGGTGAAGGTGCTGGTGGTGACCATGACGGCGATGTGGGCGCCATGGACGCTGTAGCAGGTGCCGCCGAAGCGCTGCGCGTCCGGGGAGCCGACCTTGTTGGTGAGCCCGTAGCGCTTGCACTGGATGACGATGCGGTGGCCGGTGGGGGCGGTGGCGATGACGTCGGCTCCCAGGTCTCCGGCTCCGCCGACGACCCTGACGTCCGTGCAGCCGTCGCGCCGGCACAGGTAGGCGATGGCGTGCTCGAACTCGTTCGGGCTCATGGTGTGGTAGCGGGCGACCTCGCGGGACTGTACGTCGCGGATCTGCGCAAGGCGCGCGGCATCGAGGCGGCGTTGCTCGGCCTTGCGGGCGCGGCGCACCACGTAGGCACCGCTGGCGGCGAACGCGGCGAGAAGCAGCGGGATACCGAGGGCCGGTTCGTGCTTGACCAACTGGAGGAGGATCGCGAGCGGGACGCCGACGCCCCATATGGCGACGAGGACGTAGAACATGCAGGATGAACCGCGGGTGCGGCGTGGCGACATGAAGGTCCCCCCGAGACGTGATCGGTGGCGGAAGCGTAGCTGTACTGCGCAGAGACTGTGGCCAGTTGGGGGATGCGGGCTATCGTCCCCGCATGAACTGGGGAGACGTCCCGGCCTGGGGGGCCTTGGTGGTGGCGGTCGTGGCGGCCGTGTTCAGCGGCCTAGCCCTGAAGCACAGCAGGCAGTCGGCCGAAGCCGCGGAGCAATCGGCGATCGCATCTGACCGGTCCGCGGCGGCGGCGGAGCGGTCGGCTGCGGCCGACGAGGCCGCGCTCACCGAGATGCGGCGCGAAGCGCAGGAGCGGCGGAACGCGGAAGCTGAAGCGACGCGGCCGAAGCCGGACTTGAGGGTGACCCGGACGGGCGGCGTTCAGTACGTCCTACGGAACGTCGGTACAGGGGCTGCCATCAACGTGACCGTCGTCCGGGCCGGAAAGCCAGGCCAGTGCAGAAGCCTGCCCGATGGGGCGACGCTGCAGCCCGGCGAAGGGCATGAGTTCCAGATCCTCACGGCGATGGGCATGCCCGTTCCAACGACGATCTACGTGACGTGGGATGGGCAGGACGATCCCGTGGCGCTGGAAGTGCCGCTGTGACGGGCGGCCGGACCCCTAGTGATGGAGCAGATTCGGCTCACTAGGTATGACGACGGCCTCGTGGCATCCGATTTTGGGAGGCCGCTGGACTGCCCGAAGCTCGAAACTTCCCAGCTCAGAGCCGACATCAGGGGCGAAACCGGTTTCGGGGTGGGTGAAACCGCAACCCCTTCCCGAAACCGGCTCAAGGGCCCCTACTCGCCGTCCTCGACGGCCGGCAGGTCGGTGTAGCGGAGGCCCTTGGCGCCGCCGCAGCACTCTCGGATCGTGAGCTGCCGGGTGGACACCTTGAACGGCTTGAGAGCCGCGCTGAGCGCCGTGGACGCGTCTGCCGCGTCCATCTCCGTCCACGGCTTGTAGAGGTCGGCCCGGTAGGTGGCGAGGGCCTCGACGAGCCGGTGGGAGTGCACGGTCTCGACGCCGTCGGGCCAGATAGCCCTCAGGTGGTCGAGGACCGTCTCGACGTCCTTCTCCTCGACCTGCTGGCCGATTGACTGCCCGGACAGGGTGCCGGCCGCGGTGCGGAGCGCGAGGTTAGTTAACCGCGTTGATCCCCACGGCGGAGGTCGATCTGCTGTGGGAGCGGCTCGATCTGGTGGCGACCCGCTTCCGGGACGTGCAGGCCTTCGGCCGGCTCGTCCCCGGCCGCATCGCGGTGCGGCCCACCGACCCGCAGCGGACCCTGTGTCTGCTTCTGGGCTCCGAACTGCACATCTACCCGTGCGAGCCCGCCGAGCCGACCGGCGCCCTCTCCGGTTCCGCGGAGGCGATGCTGCGCCTCGTCTACGGCCGCAACCGGCCCGAGGCGGACGCTGTCACCGTGACCGGCGCGGCGACGCTCCCGGACCCGCGCTCGCTCTTCCCCGGGTACGGACCGGGGCATCCGCCGCGTCTCGGCCCATGAGCGGGCGGGTGGGCGAGCAGACCACGCGGCCGCTCAGGACCCGGACGTCGGGAACAGGACGCAGGTGCTGGTGGCGTGGGCGAGCAGGCGGTCCGCTCCGTCGAACAGCTGGGCCTGGGCAAGGGCGGTGCGACGGCCGCTGCTGAGCACGGTGCCCACGGCCCGCACCTCGCCCGTGTCGACGGTGACCGGGCGCAGGAACTTCACCGTCAGATCCAGCGAGGTGTAGCCCATGCCCCCGGGCAAGGTGGAGTGGACCGCACATCCGGCCGCGGAATCGAGGAGGGTCGCGTAGACGCCGCCGTGCACACTGCCGATCGGGTTGTAGTGCTCCTCACCCGGGACCAGCGAGAACACCGCACGACCCCGCTCGACCTCCAGCAGCGCCATGCCCAGCGTCGCGCTGAGGGGCGGGGCTGGCAGACGCCCGGCGAGCATGTCGTGCAGCAGTTCGAGACCGGACGTGCGGCCCGCGGCCTCCGCGGTGATCGCGGGGTCGTCCCACTCGTACGTACGTGATCTTCCCATGCCCCGGGGCCTCCCTGTTCCGACTTCGCCTTGCGACGCTAACCGGCCGCCGGGCTGACTGTCAATGACGAAAGTCAGCTGGTGATCGGTCACCGGCCGGCTGTTCGAAGGCGGCGATGAGGCGTCCCAGGTCCTGCCGCCGTGAGTCGGCCGGCCACACCGCCCATGTCCGGCGGATGAGCGGTGGCCGATCAGTGGCGACCAGGCCACACCGTCGGGAATGGGCTACGACCAGTCCGGTGGCGCCAGCACGAAGGCCCGGCCGGCACCGACGGCCGCCGGCTTCACCTCCGCGATCGGCCGCTGCCCCTCCGGGGCCTGTGGCCCCCCGGGTCGAGGCCGTGGCTGGGCAGGATCGCGGTCAGCTCGTCGCACCAGGCGGGGCTGTCCGAGCGGGGGAAGGCCACCCACTGCAGACCGGCCAGCCGATCCAGCGCGATCCCCTCGGCCTCGGCCGGCTCCGCGGCCGGCAGTACGCCCTGCCGTTCCCGGTCGACCAGCAAGGACGCCGCCTCCCCCTCCGCTGTACCGGGCGATCATCCGCAGCGCCTGATCGTCCGCCCAAGGACCACACGCGCATCCCCGAGCAGCGCCGCACCCGCGTCGGTGGGCCGCACGCGGTGTTGCCGCGCACCAGCAGCTTCAGCCTGAGCTGACGCTCCGGGCAACCGACCGTCGGCGACGGCGCCGGCCCGCTGACGTGCAGCCGACGGGCCGCGGCGGAGAAACCGCCTTCTTCCACCACCGCGACGAAGGCATGCGGCTCACGCAGTTCCATGTGCCCATCGCACCACGGGGAGACCGTCAGGACCACGGCCGGTGATGGGCACGCCTCATGAGGTTCATGAACGGAGCGAATGGCTGGTGGAGGCCGGTGTACGTGTGTATCGCCGACGGGGTCACCCCGTCTCGCCGCCGCCCGTGTGCGCCCGCCACGGCTCCGGCCCCGTTCGTTCGCCCCAGGCCTCCAGATCCTCCCGGTCCCAGCACACGATCCCGCACTGCTCGGCGTACTCCCTGGCCGGGGCGGTGAAGCCGCTGGTGGTGACGACGACCGCGATGTCCGCCCCGTGCACGGCGAAGCAGGTGCCACCGAAGCGCTGGAGGTCCTGGGAGCCGACCCGGTTGCCGTCTCCGTAGCGCTTGCACTGGATGACGAGACGCCGTCCGTCCGGGGCCGTGGCCACGACATCGGCGCCGAGGTCCCCGGCTCCACCGACGACCTCCACCCCCGCGCATCCGTCGCGCTCGCACAGAGCGGCTATCGCCTGCTCGAACTCGTCGGGGCCCAAGGCGTCGTAGTCGACGACCTCGGCCGTCGGGGCGGCGGTGACCGCGTCAGGCATCCCGGGCGTGAGAATGACGGTGGCCTCGGCGCCGCGGTGGTCGGCGGCCGGCCCGTCGGCCCCGGCCGGATCATCCGGGGCGAGGGGCGCAGCCACCGCCGTGGGCGACACGGCCGGCTCCAGGCCGGGAAGGGACGGCTCGTCCAGCGCGTCGATCGCCGTTCTTGTCGCCTCGTCGAGCGCAGCGGTCGCCTCGCGAACCGTCCGGGCCACGGAGATCCGGTTCCGTCGGCGCCCTCGAAGAGCCGGAGCGGTAGCGACGGCGAGGACTCCGAGGACGACGGCCCAGGCGGGGCGGTACTCGACGACCCTGATCGCCGTACGAGCCGCCAGCCCCAGCAGGGCGATCACGGCCCCGAGAAGACCGAAGAACAGGGCGGTGGAGCGGAGGTCGAAAGAGCGCCGGTTCATCGGTCGGGTACGGCGGACGGGCGTGGCCACGTGGTGCACTCCCCCTCACGGGTTCGACTCGAAGATCACTTCGGCCGTTTTCCCGGGATCGCGCACTTCACCACCCCGCGCGCTGTCAGCACAGCACGGCGAGCGCTCCGGGCAGCACCCTGGCGGTGACGGGGAGGACGGTGTCGACCTCGCCGTCGGCGCCGAACGGGACATCCCGGTCGGCCTCGATACGGACCTCTGTGCCGCGCACGATCCGCACCTCGGGCCGGTGCACATGGGCCCCCGACTTGAGCTCGTTCATCAGGGCGAAGAAGAGCCGGCGCGGCGCCTCACGGATCATCACCACGTCGAGCAGCCCGTCGTCGACACGGGCGTCGGGGGCGATGATGCGGCCGGAGCCGTAGTAGGCGGAGTTCGCGGCGACGACGGTGTAGCCGCGGTGCGTCAGTTCCTCGCCGTCGACGGTGACCCGGTAGCCGGCCGGCCGCCAGCCGGCGACGGCCCGCAGTCCGCCCGCGTAGTAGGAAGCGGCGCCCTTCAGGACGGTGGAGCGGTTGGCGTGGCGGTTGGCGAGCGCGTCGACGCCCGCGTACACGCTGCCGAGGGCGACGCTGCGGCCGTGGGCGGACTCCACTTCGATGGTGTCGACGGAACGGGGAACGTGGTGGAGCAGCACCCGGGCCAGTGCCTCCGGGTCGGTGGGCAGGCCGAGCGCGCGGGCGAAATCGTTGCCACGGCCGGCCGGGATCAGGCCGAAGAGCGTGTCCGTGCCGCTGAGGGCGCCACCGATGCCGCCGACGATGCCGTCGCCGCCGACGGCCAGGACGACCCGCTGCCGCTGTCCGGCCTCCCGGGCGAGTTCCTGGGCATGCGGCAGGCTGCGGCTGTACTCGGTCTCCAGTTCCGCCCCGGCCTCCCGCAGCACCCGGGCCACCCGGAGCAGTACCGCGACCCCGGCGGATCCGCCGGCGGCGGGGTTGACGATCGCGGTGAACTGTCGCATCGGTGTGCCTCCGGGGGCGCCTGACGGTCGTGGACCATGCGGGTGGTGTGCGGGAGGGAGGGGTGTGTGGGAGGAGAGTACGCGGGATGCGGGCGGGGGTCAGTCGGCGGGCAGAAGGACGCCGGGGTTGAGCAGACCGGTGGGGTCCAGCCGGCGCTTGACGGCCTGGAGGGCGCCGATGCCGAGAGGCCCGGCTTCCCGGACGTACCAGTCGCGGTGGTCGGTGCCCACACCGTGGTGATGGCTGATCGTGCCGCCCGCCGCCATGATCGCCTCGTTGGCGGCCTGTTTGGCCGGCGCCCAGTGCGCCACGGGATCGTCACCCTGCGCGGAGACCACGGTGAAGTACAGGGAGGCGCCGTTCTCGTAGACATGGGAGATGTGGCACATCACCAGGGGCGGTGTGCCCGCGTCGGTGAGCGTCGTGGTGAGCGCTTCACGGACGGAGGCGTACAGCCCCGGCAGTCGCGACCAGAAGGCGGCGGTCTCCAGTGTCTCGGCGAACGCTCCGGCGTCCAGCAGCGCGTCCCGGAGGTAGGGCGCCGAGTAGCGGCCGTGGGCCCAGCGCTCCCCCGGCTCCTGGCCCAGAAGGGTGCCACCGCAGTCGCGCAGCACGGCCGCGGCCCGTTCCCGTCGGTGTGAGGTGTCCTCCTCGGTGCCCTCGTATCCGACGATCGCGAGGCATCCGGCGGCCTGCGGCAGACCCGAGGCCCCGATGGCGTCGGGCTGGGCAAGGCCGATGAGCGTCTCGGTCTCGTCCGACAGGCGCAGCACGGTCGGGCGCGGCCCGTCCTGGGCCAGGCGCCGCAGGGCGGCGGCACCCTCCTCGAAGGAGTCGAAGCGCCACCCTTCGTAGACGCGGCTGTGCGGGACGGGGCAGATCCGTACCGTCACCGACGTGATGACGCCGAACGCTCCCTCTGAGCCGAGGACGAGCTGACGCAGGTCGGGTCCGGCGGCCGAACGCGGCGCGCGGCCCACTTCGAGGGTCCCGGTGGGGGTGGCGAGGGTGAGGCCGAGCACCATCTCGTCGAAGCGGCCGTAGCCGGCGGACGCCTGTCCGCTGGAGCGTGCGGCGGCGAACCCGCCGATGGTGGCCCACTCATAGGACTGGGGGAAGTGGCCGAGGGTGAAGCCGTGTTCCGCCAGGAGCGCTTCGGCCTGCGGGGCCCGCAGGCCGGGTTGCAGGGTGGCGGTGCGGGAGACCGGATCGACGTCGAGCAGGCCGTCCAGGCGGCGCAGGTCCAGGGCCACGAAGGGGCGCCGCCGCTCGGGGGCGAGGCCGCCCACGACGGAGGTGCCGCCGCCGAACGGGACGAGGGACAGGTCGTGGCCGGCGCAGACCTCCATCACCGCGAGGACCTCCTCGTGGCTGGCCGGGAGGACCACGGCCGCGGGGAGGTCGCCCACGTCGCCGTCGCGGATGCGGAGCAGATCGGGGGTGGACTTGCCGCGGGTGTGCCGGATGCGGGACTCGGCGTCGGTGCGCAGGTGCTCCTCGGCGCCGACGGCGGCCAGCAGCGCCTGGTGCGCGGCGGGATCCAGGGGAGGTTCCGGCACGGTGATCTCGTCCAGGGCGACCGGCTCGGCGCCGCGCGGCTTCACACCGAGCATGTCGCGCAGCAGCCCGATCACCGTGTCGGGCAGCGGCGTGGCCCGGGCCGGGTCGCCCCAGCCGCTCCACAGCATGTCCATGGTGCTTGTCCTCACCGGTCGTCGTGAAAGGAGCCGTCTCCTGCGCTGCCGCAGGGGGCGTTACACTGTTACACATGACGCCTATTCGTCACAACGCCTCGGACAACGATCCGGTGCTCGACGCGGTCCGCGACTGCGTCCTGGCCGTCGGTGTCCGGCGCACCACCCTGACCGACGTGGCGCGCCGAGCCGGCGTCTCCCGGATGACGCTGTACCGCCGCTGGCCCGATGTCCGGTCGCTGGTCGGCGACCTGATGACCCGGGAGTGGATCGCGGTCGCCACCGGCGCGATGCCCGAGCGCGGCCGCGGGACGGACGCGCGCTCCCTGATCGTGGAGGGACTTGCGAAGGGCGTGGACGCCTTCCGCCGCCATCCGCTCTTCCGCAAGATCGTCGACGTGGACCCGGAACTCCTCCTCCCTTATGTGCTCGACCGGCGGGGAGCGAGCCAGGACGCCCTCCTCCAACTGCTCACCGAAGCCCTCCAGGAGGGCCACGCGGACGGGTCGGTACGCCCCGGCCACCCCGAACGGCAGGCCAGGTCCCTGCTCCTGGTCGCCCAGTCCTTCACCCTGTCGCTGCGCACCATGACCGAGGAGGACGACGCCGAGTTGGGCACCGAGGCCTTCTACGGAGAACTGCGGACCATCCTCGAGAGGACCCTCACACCATGAGCTCCAGCAGCAGCCCGGCCCCTTCGGGACAGCCCGCTCCGGGCACGTCCCTGACCGCCGCCCGCCGCCTGCGCGAACTGGACGAGACCGTCGGCGGGCCGCCCGTGGACGTCCTGGTCGTCGGCCTCGGCGCGACCGGCGCGGGCGCCGCCCTGGACGCCGCCGCCCGTGGACTGACGGTGGCCGCGATCGACGCCCACGACCTGGCCTTCGGCACCTCCCGCTGGAGTTCCAAGCTCATTCACGGCGGTCTGCGCTATCTCGCCTCCGCGCAGTTCGACGTCGCCCACGAAAGCGCACTCGAACGCGGCATCCTGATGGAGCGCACCGCCCCCCATCTGGTGCGTGCCCAGCCGTTCGTGCTGCCGCTCACCCCCCTGGTCTCCCGCGGTCAGGCCGCCCTGGCCTGGGCCGGCTTCCGGGCCGGTGACTCGCTGCGCCTGGCGGCACGCACGGCCCGGTCGACGCTGCCCGCGCCGCGCAGGCTCTCCGCGGCGGAGACACGCCATCTGGCTCCCGCGCTGCGTGCCGCGGGCCTGCGCGGCGGGTTGCTCTCCTGGGACGGACGCGTGACCGACGACGCCCGCCTGGTCACCGCGGTCGCGCGCACCGCCGCGGCACGGGGCGCACGGATCCTGACCCGTGTACGGGCCCTGGAACTCACCTCGTCCGGGGCCCGGGTACGCGACGAACTCACCGGCCGCGAGGGCGAGATCCGGGCCCGCGCGGTGATCAACGCTTCCGGCGTCTGGGCCGGCGGCCTGGTGGACGGGGTCCGTATACGGCCCTCGCGCGGCACCCACCTCGTACTGCGCGCCGACCGGCTCGGCTTCCTGCCCGCCGGCCTGCACATTCCGATCCCGGGCGAGACCAACCGCTTCGTTCTCGTCCTGCCCCAGGGCGACGGCCGGGTCTACGTCGGCCTCACCGACGAGCCCGTGGACGACGTGCCGGACGTGCCCTCCGTGCCCGAGACCGACATCGGCTTTCTGCTCGACGTCCTCGGCTCCGCCCTGGAGATCCCGATCCACCGCGACGACGTGGTGGGTGCCTTCGCCGGACTGCGGCCCCTGCTGGACACCACACCGGCCGGGGGCTCCGGCGCGGCACCGAGGACCGCCGACATCTCCCGCAGGCACGCCGTCCTCACCTCGCCAGAGGGCGTGGTCACCGTGGTCGGGGGCAAGCTGACCACCTATCGGCGGATGGCCCAGGACGCCGTCGACGCCGCGATCGCCGCCCGCCGTCTGGCCGCGGGGCCCTCGCCCACCGCCGGTCTTCCCCTGGTCGGCGCCGCGTCGCCCCAGGTGCTGGGCGCCCTGCGCGCACCGCGGCGTCTGGTCAGCCGGTACGGCACCGAGGCGCCGGCCGTGCACGCCCTGGCCGTGAGCGACCCCCGGCTGGCCGAGCCGGTCCTGGAGGGCCACCCGGTCACCCGCGCCGAACTGCTGTGGGCCGTACGCCATGAAGGAGCGCTCGACACGGCCGACCTGCTGGACCGCCGCACCCGCATCGGACTGGTTCCCGACGACCGCGCCACCGCTGTGGAGAGCGCACAGGAGGTCCTCGGCGAGGACCCGGGCGGCCGCTGACGGGCGGCACGTACCGGAACACCCGGAGCGGCCCCGCACCCCTGGTGCCGGCCCGCTGGTCTCCCGCGCGGCGGAAGCGAGTACCGCCGTGCCACAGTGCTGCCGTGCCGCAGTGCCGCAGTGCCGCCTTCGGAGCGCACGGCAGTACTGCGGCACGGGTCAGGCGGCGGTGGTCAGGTCCGCCCAGTGCAGGGCGCGGTGGTGTGCACGGCCCTCGCCGTGGGCCGTGGCGACCTCGTCGATGATGCGCAGGCCTCGTCCGCGCTCCTCCGGGCCGCAGCTCGCCGCCCACGCGGCCTCGCGCCGGGCCGGGCCGCTGTCGGTGACCTCGACCCGTATGCCACGCGGTCCGACGTGCAGGTGCAGCACGATCGGCGGCCGGGCGTGCTCCACGGCGTTGGTGACCAGTTCCGACACCAGCAGCAGTACCCCGTCGATGGTGTGCTGGTCCATCCGCCGGCGCTCGAGGAAGGTCCGGGCACGCCGACGGGCCAGCCCCGCGGCCTCGGGCCGGTGACACAACAGCCATGCACGGCGGTGGACCGGTCGGCCGGCTGCCTGTGCGCGCCCGCCCGGCCGGACCTGATGGCTAAACCCGTGCGGAATACCCATGGCACCCATGACACCTCGCCTACAACCGACTAAACGTTCGGTTGGAGGCGAGGTATTCCTGCGGGAGCCGCCGTGCCGCATGCGGCCGGACACACCCCCTCGGTCACCGGGGCCATGGCCCGGCATGCGTCAGGAGGCGGCCAGCAACGCCTCCAGCGCGACCGCCGTGTCGGGGTGGTGTCCGAGCAGCGCCACGCCGGACGGTCCCGGTTCCGCCCGCTCCCAGGCCTCGTCGCAGCCCAGGATCCCCGCCACCGCATCGCATGTGGCCGGGTGGGCGGCGAGCAGTGCGACGCCACGGTTCTCCCCGGCGCGCCCGGCAGAAGGATCGGCTCGGGGGCCCGGCTGGTCCCGCCACGGCGGAACCCATGCGTCCAGCACCGGCAGCCGGCCGGGGAAGATGCGCCCGGCCTCACGGATCAGCAGCGGAGCCAGCTCGGCACCGTCGGACCGCAATGTGGTGATCAAGGTCGGCAGCCAGGGCAGCAGCACCGGGTCCGGCAACCGTGCGAACGCGTTCGAAACGGCCTCCACGACGAAGTCGGCCAGCTGTGGAACCGGCTCCAGCGCGTGCAGGAATCCACTGAGATAACGCGGATACGCGGGGACGACCAACGGGTTGTCCAGCAGGTCCTCACACCGGGCCCGCAGTTCCGCGCGGGAGAGATGTCCCAGCTGCACCTGAGCCGCCCACAACAGGGCCGTCTTCGACGGCTCCTGCGGGTGGGACTGCGCGACTGCCAGCTCCAGCTGGGTCCGGTCGCAGCCCAGCGACAGCGCGAGGCTCTCCATGCCGAACAGGAAGCCCATGGTCGCCGCGACCTGACGGACCGTCGCCTCCTCGTCGGTGAACGCCGTCGGCAACAGGGTGCAGTAGTGGGCGTAGCCGGCCTTGACGAAGGACTCGATCCACGGCGGGAGCACCGGTTCGCCGGTGCGGTAGTAGGCCAGCAGCCGTCGTACCCGGCGCAGCACCTCCGGCGCGCCGTCGACGCCCCGTTCTCTCGACAGCACCTCAAGGGCGTGTGTGCCCAGCTCGTCGGCGAGGCGGCGGCTGCGCAGATACAGCGTCGCGTCCTCCACCGTCTCCAGCACGGTTGCCGCGGTGGCGTGCGGACCGTACGCGGTGCGCCGCAGGCGCTGCTCCAGGACCTGCTCGATGCTGACGCCTTCGTAGCCGAGTTCGATGAGCGCCCGCTGGTGGGTGCCGAGCGCGAGATCCCAGGACTCCTGGATGGACCGCTCGCCGAGCCGCCGCTCGCCCATGATCGGCCGCGCGGCGCCCTGGGGCATCAGACGGCGCAGCATCCACAGCACATCCGAGCACTGCTGGAGTTCCGGCCGGGAGGCGATGTCCAGCAAGGCGCGCTGCACACCGCGCTGCCCGAGCTTCAGGCCGAGCGGCGCGAGCCGGTCGTGCACGTCGCGCGCAAGGGGTGGCAGGGCGTCGTAGCCGACCTGGCCGATCCGGTCGCCGCCCATCATGATCTCCACCAGGCGGCGCACATCGCGTCGGCCCGGCACGGAGTCCTTCTCGATGCAGGTGACCGCCGCGTCCTGGAAGTCGTACGGCGTGGGCTTGGCCCGGTCGCGCATCCCGGCCAGCAGGATCGACGTCTCGAACACCGCGATGGCGTCGGCGGTGGAGGCGAGGTAGCCGTTGCGGCGTGCCGCGCGCACGATCTCCACCGACCAGCCGAGCAGTTCCGCCTCGTCCAGCCGGTCGAGCACCGGCGGCCGCTGGAGGAAGCCGGACAGTCTGTCCGTGGACAAGGCTGCCGGCTCGGGTACGGCCGCCGCGCCCGTCGTCCCGGTTGTCGCGTTCTTCCCGGTCGCTTTGGTCTTCCTGGCTGCCGCGGTCTTCTTCGCGCCCGCCTGACCGTCCAGGCGGTACGGCCGTATCCCCGTGCGCCTGAGGTTCTTCGCCCACACCGTGGCGGCGATCGACACGGAGCCGGCGGCGAGACCGAACTGTGCCTCGATCGCCGCGTGGCTGGACGGGATCAGGCCGTACTGCCACTTGGTGGCGCTGGATGGGCTGATCTCGAAGGTGTCGGCACCGTGGACGCCGAACTCCGCGACCCGGCTGGCCGCGTGGAACGCACCGCACACATAGAGGCAGTCCGCGGGATCGGTCCCGGTCGCGGCGAGGTGTGCGCGCATCCTGGTCCACATATGGCGCTCGCGGTCCTCGTCCACGCGCACCCGTCGCGGATCGCCGGGGGCGAGGCGCCGGAACAGACTGCCGATCAGAAGCATGACCTGCCGGTAGGTGTCGTGGTCGCAGTCGCCGAGCGGCAGCTCGACGTACTGGTGCCACCATTCCGACCAGTGCCGCACCCGGCCGTGGCGCAGCAGATGCTCCTCCAGCTCGGCGAAGCGCGGCCTGAGATCGCCGATCTCCACGCCGACCGCGTCGCCGTGCAGCGCGGCCTCCTCCTCGGCCGGGGGCGCGTCCGGATCGGCCGGCTCGGCGGAGGCCGTGTCGCGCGGCTCCCACTGGAACACATGGTCCGAGGAGCGGTCGACGAGCACCAGCTCGACACCCGGTGTGTCCAGCGCGTAGGCGATCGCCTGGTACTCCGCCGAAGCCTCGGTGATCGGCGCGACCACCGACAAGGGCGCCCAGTCGGCCGGGAAGCCGTCGACCTCGGTCGCGAACGCCTGCACCGCGACCGGGAGTCTGCAGTTGCGCAGTTCGGTCAGCAGCGGTGCCATGTCCTCGCACAGCTCCAGGTACACCACCTTCGGCTGCTTCTCCCGCAGCCGGCGCGCCATCGCGGTCGCCGAGGCGGGCGAGTGGTGGCAGACCGGGAAGATCTCCAGTGGTTCCCGCACCGCTCGGTCGACGTCGTCGACGATGCCGAGCAGGATGCCCTCCAGGGCGTCCGGCCCGTCGGCGAACGCCGCTGCCGCCTGCTGCAGTTGTGAGCGCAGCGCGTCGAACGTCCCCTCTCCCTTGCCGCTCATGACAGGGTGGCGATCGTGTCGCGGCCGCCCTCGAGGAACTCCGGCCAGGATCCGCCTTCTTCCTTGCTGCGCGGTTCGACGACCCCGTGCAGGTACTTGTTGAGGATGGCCAGGTCCTCCGGCTCGCGGCGGGCCAGCGATCCCACGAGCGAGGAGGCCAGTGTGCGGGCGGTCAGCGTGCGCTCGCCGAAGAAGTTGCTGTGCAGAATGGCATCCTCCAGCACACCGATCTGCTCGGCGGTGGACAGCGCGGATTCCAGCCTCTCGTCGTCGCCGGCCGCCGCGGCGGCCGAGGCGCGCAGGTCGGCGAAGCTCTGCAGCAGCACGTCGAGCAGCGTCGGCGGCACGTCCAGCTCGATGCGGTGGCGGCGCAGCAGTTCCTCGGTGCGGAAACGGACGATCTCCGCCTCGCTCTTCTTGTTCGTCACCACCGGGATGCGTACGAAGTTGAAGCGGCGCTTGAGGGCCGAGGACAGGTCGTTGACGCCCCGGTCACGGCTGTTGGCGGTGGCGATGACGGAGAAGCCGGGCTTGGCGAAGACGATGTTGTCGCTGTCCAGCTCGGGGACCGAGATGTACTTCTCCGACAGGATCGAGATCAGGGCGTCCTGGACGTCGCTGGTGGAGCGGGTGAGTTCCTCGAAGCGGCCGATCGCACCGGACTCCATCGCGGTCATGATCGGCGAGGGGATCATCGACTCGCGCGACTGGCCCTTGGCGATCACCATCGACACGTTCCAGGAGTACTTGATGTGGTCCTCCGTGGTGCCGGCCGTGCCCTGCACCACCAGGGTGGAATTACGGCAGATCGCGGCGGACAGCAGTTCCGCCAGCCAGCTCTTGCCGGTGCCGGGGTCGCCGATGAGCAGCAGACCGCGGTCGGAGGCCAGCGTGACGATGGAGCGCTCGACGAAGCTGCGGTCGCCGAACCACTTCTGCGGTATGTCCCGGTCGAGACCGTCGGAGCGCTCGGAGCCCAGGATGAACAGCCGGACCATCTTCGGGGACAGGCGCCAGGCGAAGGGCTTGGGGCCGTCGTCGATCGACTCCAGCCAGTCGAGCTCCTCGGCGTACTTGATCTCGGCAGGGGCGCGCAACAGGTCGGACATGACAGGGCCTTTCACAGTGGATGACTGAGCGAATGACGAACGAAGACCGAGTGGAGAACCGGAAGGACTAGGCGAGAAACGTCTTGAGTTCCTGGACGAGCTTGCGGATGTGACCGGAGATCACCGGCGTGCCCAGATCCTTGAAGCGCTCCCGGAACCATGGGTTGACGCTGCCGCGGCCGGAACTGGTCACCGAGCCGACGGGTATGAACTTGACCCCCGAGCGGTGCAGGGCGGACATGCTCTCGAACAGTTGCTCGGTGCGCCATTCGTAGAAGTCGGAGATCCAGACGACCACGGTGTTGCGGGGTTCGGCGACCTTCGGCTGGGCCAGCGCCATGGCGACCGTGCCGTCGGTGCCGCCGCCCAGGTTGGTCCGCAGCAGGGTCTCGAAGGGGTCGTGCACCCACGGCGTGAGGTCGAGCGCCTGTGTGTCGTAGGCGATGAGGTGTACGTCCACCTTGGGCAGCCCGGCGAAGATCGACGCCAGGATGGTGCAGTTGACCATCGAGTCGACCATCGAGCCCGACTGGTCCACGACCACGATCAGCCGCTGGGGCGTCGTCTTGCGGGCGGTGTGGCGGTAGTAGAGGCGGTCGACGTAGAGCCGCTCCTCCTCCGGGCTCCAGTTGGTGAGGTTCTTCCAGATCGTGCGGTCCAGGTCCAGGTTGCGGAAGACGCGCTTGGGCGGCACCGAACGGTCCAGGGCGCCGACCGTGGCCTTTTCCACCTGCGTACGCAGCACCTCGGCGACCTCGTCGACGAAGCGGCGGATCAGGGCCTTGGCGTTGGCCAGGGCGACACCGGAGAGGTTGTTCTTGTCCCGCAGCAGCTGCTCGATCAGCGACATGCTCGGCGTCAGCCGGGAGGCGAGCTGCGGGTCCGCGAGAACCTCGCGCAGGTGCATCCTCTTGACGAGGTCCGCCTCGATGGAGCCGAGTTCCGGGCCGATCGCCGGGATCAGCCGGCTGAGATCGGGCGTCGTACCGCGGCCGCCGGAGCCGGTCGGGGTGACGCCCGGGCCCGCGGCGCCGCCCCCAGCGCCGCGGCCGCCGCGCAGGTCGCCCGGCTTGCAGCCGAACGCCCGCTCCAGCCAGCCCGCGTCGGACTGCCAGCGGGACAGCTGTGCGGCGGTGACCGTACCGGAGCCGGCGGCGAAGACGTTGAGCAGCACCTTGGACACCAGTGCCGCACGCCGCACCTCTGCCGCGTGGTCACGTGCGCCGTCGTCGTCGGGCTCCGGCACCATGAGGCCCTCGAACTCCTCGGTCAGCTCCGGATGGCGCTGCACGATCGAGTCGACTGACGTCGCCGGGTCCAGCAGCGCGGGCGGCAGGCCTATGTCCTCGACGACGGCGAGGCTCGCCGACTCGAGCGTCGCCTGCTCCTCGTGGTCGAAGAGGCGGGCGAGAAGCCGCCAGTACAGAACCTGGCGACGGTTGTCGTGGGCTGCCGACCCGTGGTCCGCCGGAACCGTATGTCCGGTCGTCCGCCCTGTGACTTGCTCGGTCGGCCACCCTGTGGCTTGCTCGGTCGGCCGCCCTGTGGCTTGCTCGGTCGTTTGCCCGGTCATTTCCGCAGCAGCCTCCCGGCGCGCTCCCGCAGCGCGGCGACGGCATCGGTGGCGGCCTTCTCGGCCTTGATCCCGGCCTTGTCGGCCGTGCCGCCGGCCCATGCCCCGGCGTGCACCGCCACCGCCTTCTTCCGCACGGTCGTCTCCACGGCGAGCGGCTGCACGCTGAACGCACCGGCGTCCCAGCGCAGCAGGCCGATGCAGGCCCTCGACGCCGCCACTTCCTCGGCCCCGAGCGGTCCGGCACCCGGCGCCCGGTCGGCGTCGACGGCGAGCCGGTGACCGGCGACCGTGAACGTCAGCGCGTCCTCGTCCCGCTGGACGGCGTATCCCTCCAGCAGCACGGGTACGGCGATACGGGCCGGGTGCCGGTCCAGTGGCGCGGCCGGCGCGGCCGTCGCCGCGGGCAGGGCGACGCGGGCGGTGGCGAAGGCGTCGGCGGGCTCACCCGGACGTCCGTGCTCCTCGCTCCAGATCAGATCGCCTTCGGCGGTGATCGGCATGTCCACGAGATCCATGGAGCGGCCCTCGCCGGCCGCGGCCAGCAGCGACATGTGCGGCCGCATCAGCTGCCAGACACCGGCTCCGAGAACCGTGTCCGGCTTGGGCACCGAGATACTGGCCCGCACCAGCCGTGGCGCGCTGCCGTCGGCGGGTTCCAGTACCGCGTGGACCTGCGCCTGGGCCGCGGTCGCGTGTTCCTGCACATCCACGCCGAGGGGCAGCAGTCGGCCGGTGACCGTACCGGCCGCGGGGGTGCCGGCGGCGTGCGGCAGCGTCAGGAGCATCGCCCGTGACCACAGGTCGCCCCAGCGGCGTACCGGGATCCGTTCGAGTGACGCGCCGGGGCAGGAGGCGGCGAGTTCGGCGGCGAAGCCGTCGAGAAGGGTGCCCAGGCGGCGCAGGGCGGGGTCCGGGAGCATCGCGGAGACGACCTGTGCCGCCCCGGAGACCGTCTCGTGGTCGATGCCCTGCCATCCGGCGCGCGCCAGATCGCACAGCCAGGCGCGGGCGGCGGCCGGCAGGTTCGCCGTCGCTTGCGCACCGGGCTCCGGGACCGCCTCCGCCTCGCCGTGCCCCCGGCCGGTCGTCTCCGCGACACGCGCCATGAGCGCATCGTGCACGGCGCCCAGCAGCGCGGTGCGGGCGGCGGCCAGGGCGACCAAGTCGTCCTCGCCGGCCGCTCCGGCGGCGGCCTTCCCGGCGGCCTCGGCGACCCTGGAGGCCAGCGGCGTCCCCGCGACGGCGTCGGCGAGTTCACCGAGAGCCACGGCCTGGTCGGGTCGCGGACGGAGCAGTCCGCCGACGAGCGCCCGGTCGAAGGCGTCGACGGCCGTCAGGGCATCGTCCAGTCCCGCAACGGGCTCGGCGAGCGGGCCGGTGCGCTCCGCCTCGCCCGAACCGGGCTCGCGCGGGGGCACCCCCGTCGCCGCCGCCCTCGTCGGCGGGAACCACTGCATCTCGGGCAAAGGGGCGGTGGTCGGGGCCAGTTGCAGATAGGCCAGGTGGCGCAGGAACCGGCTGAAGACGGCGGCGGCGGCCTTGGTGTCCGCCTGCGGGGGCCGGGCGCCGGTCATGGCCGAGACGACGGTGTCCGCGCTGGGACCCTCGTCCGAGATCTCCACACGCAGATAACGGGCGACGCGCTCGGCGCCGTACTGCAGCACGGCCTCGTTGATCATGGCCCGGATGTGATTGCAGAAAGAGCCCCGTGCGCCACCGCAGGGACGGTTGTTGTTGGTACTGCAGGCGAACGCGTAGGTCCCGGCCGCGACCGACGAGACGTACACCCGCTCGATGTCCGAGCCGCTGGACACCACACCCTGCAGACGTCCGTCGGCCAGTTCGACGAACGGAACCTTGGCCAGCTTGCGCGGCCGAGCGGGCGGTGTCACGCGTGCCGTGCTCGACTTCTCCCAATGCGACAACGCACCATCTCCTTTGCGCCCAGGGGACTTCCACGCCGGATCGGCGGGACACGGCTGAACATAGTGGCGACCACTGACAACGCCTCGGGGAGCGGCACATCACCCCGGCCGGTCATCGGCCGGCGACGGATCGGGGACAACCGCGCCCCGGCCGGGGCCCGGCACGGGCGCATCGATCCGCCGCTCGGGGACACCGCGGCTCAACGCCCGGCGCCCGCCGAATCCCCGAGCGAGCCTCGACGGGTATGCGCCGCATGGCGTAACCGCCACCCGGACGGGCTAGCCAGGTGGCGTGTCGTCAGATGTGCCCCCGTGCGGCTGTCACCGCAAGGAGCCACCGTCGGCCGCACCCGGGATGGACCAGGCCACCGCGCGATCTTCGGCCCGTTCGCACACGCTGATCCCAGGGCCGGCCCACGCCGGACATCCGCTCCACAGGCAGGTCCGCCCCTCCCGCCGTCCCACGACCCCACACAAGGGAGCATGCGCAATGGCAGTGACGACGGACGCGCTCATTCCGGTGCTACAAGACGCCCGGAAGACCCACGCCGCGCTCATCCACATGCTGCGAGCGGATTTGGCTGTCACCCCCGCACATCCGCACCGCCACACACTCGAACACCTCCTCGCCGACGTACGGGCGCACATCGACCGCATCGACGACCATGTCCGCGCCCTGCGGCCCCGGCGGCTGCTGACCGACGCCACCGCCCTCGTCCGGACGCTCGCGTCGGTCGCCGTCCGCGCGGCGCGCATCCCTCTGGAGGCCGGCGCGGTGATCGCGGACGGTGTCCTGCTCGGCGGACGCCCGGCCACCGACCGCCAGATGCTGAGGATCACGGAGTGCGAGTACGCCGCCGCCGCCCAGGCCCTGGCGGCCTGCCGCGCCGGTGAGAGCGTCGCGGCGCTCGCCGACGACGAGAGCGCCATGAACCTGCTCGGATCACTGCGCCAGCGGGACGAGGAAGTACTGCGGACACTGGAGAACCGCCTCGAACAGCTCGCCCTGGCCCTGGCCGAGGCGACGGCCGGTGGCGGCCGGTCCACCCGGACCTACGGCACGCCCACGGCGACGCCGGCCCGCCTGTCCGGACTGCAAGACCATCAGTCCTGGTCCGGTCACCGTCCGCCCGCGGACACCCGGGTCGGCTCCGGCGCTCCGGGGACGGGACTCCAGGCAGCCGCACCCGTCGCGGGAAGGGGTCAGTGACGATCGGCGGACACCACGGAGACCACCGGCCGACCGAGCGGGATGCCTCCCGGGCCGCCCGCCACGGACACCAGTGGGAGACGGCGACCGTCTCCGTCCTGACCTTGCGCTCAGCCGGTGCGCACGGTGCTCGGCAGCCCGACATGGCGGTTTCGGACCGCGCATGTCCGTGCGCACCCGCCACTCTTACGGGAGGTTTGCGCGAGAAGTGAGCCACTGCTGGACGGCGTCATAGGCGAACTCGAAGACTTTGCCGATGTACGGCAGCGTGATGCGGGTCAGTCCGTCAGGTCCGCAGGCTCTCCAGCACCTGACCGAAGTCCTGCGCCTGTACCAGCCCAACTGGTTCATGATGTGGCGCACCACACGGCCGACGGCCATCCGCTCGGTACCGCTCCCCGAAGGCGCCGAGCTCATCCTCAGCGCGGCCGCACTGCACCGCGGCCCGGCCGCCTTTCCCGATCCCCTGCGGTTCGACCCCGGCCGCTGGCCGCATCTGACGGAACGTGACCTGCCGCGCGGCGCCTATATCCCCTTCGTGGCCGGGAACCGCAAATGCATCGGCGACACTCCGCCTGGCACGAGATGCGGATCACGCTGGCGGCCATCACGGCGCGTCGGCGGCTCCACCCGCTCCCCCGGCATCGTGTCCACGCCGTCGAGCATGTGCAGATCCGTCCCAACGCGCTGCCCCTGCATGCGTGTCACGCCCCGGAACGACCGGTGACGCCCGACCGCCCCGCGGAGTACGCCGAACGCGGGGGCTCCATGGGTCCAGGAACGTCCAGGAACACGCTGAAGACCCCGCCTCCGGCATACCGGAGGCGGGGTCCTGTGGAGCGCCGGGCAGGCCTTGCACCTGCATCTCCCCGCAGGAAGCGGGGCGTCTTTCCTTGGACCACCAACGCATGGCATCGGCACCGTCGTTCAGCGCCGTGCACAAGATCGAGTGTAGCGCACCGGCAGCACATCCCGGCCCGCCACGGTACGGCCGTTCCCGCACCGCGGGTGATCAGCGGGACCAGGGGGTTTCGGCCGAGTGCGGCTCGGGAACCGGGGGACGCATGACGGGTTCCCCGGGCCCGCCGCCGGACGAGCGGCCCCAGCACCGCGGACGGCACACCCGCTGGCACAACTCGGCCGCCGGGCGGTTCTGGCAGCACGGCAGCGAGATGGAACTGCTGCACCGGTCCATGGGCTTCGCCGCTCTGGCCCTGGTCACCCTCGCGCCGTTGCTGATCGTCGTCGCCGCCGCGGCACCCTTCCAGCAGCGCGGCTTCGCTTCCTGGGTCACCGACGGCATGAGCCTCACGGGGCGGCCCGCGAACGCCGTCGACCACCTGTTCGGTGCGCCGCGTACGGTGCTCAGCGCCACCAGCGCCTTCAGCGTGGTCGCCCTCGCCCTGTTCGGACTCACCTTCGCCTCGAGTGTCCAGACGGGCTACGAGAGGGTCTGGGACCTGCCCGCGGGCCGCTGGCACACCGTGTGGCGCCGCGCCGTGTGGCTCACCGCCCTGACGGCCTATCTGTTCGCCGAGGTGCAGAGCGGCGCGATCCTGGGGAGCGGAATCCTCCAGTCCGCCGTCCGCATCCTCCTGACCGTCGTGTTCGGCGTGCTGTTCTTCTGGTGGGGCCAGCACTTCCTGCTGGGCAGCCGGGTGAGCTGGCGGGCGCTGCTGCCGGGGGCCGCGGCCACCATGCTGGGGCTCGTCGGCCTGCGCTGGTTCTCCTACCAGGTGTTCTCCCCGCTGATCGTGAACAACGCCGTCACCTACGGCGCCGTGGGCACCGTCCTCGTCGTCCAGTCCTGGCTCATCGGAGTCGGCTTCGTCGTCTTCGGAGGCGCCCTGCTGGGCCGCCACCTCCACGAGGCCCACATCAGGAAGCGGTGCCCGAGCCGATGAGGGGCGTGCGGTGCGACCGAACGGGGCCGCCGGCGTGACCAAACGCCGGCGGCGCGGGCGCGTGTCAGCCGTACAGGGCGTTGCGCAGGGCGTTCGTGGCCTGGGCGACCGCGGACTTGGCAGCGTCGCTTCCGGCGAGCCCGTTGAGCATCACGAAGTCGTGGATCATGTGCTCGTAGTGGACGTGGGTGACGGGAACGCCCGCCGAGCGCAGCTTCGCGGCGTAGTCGCGCCCCTCGTCGTACAGCACATCGCTGTCGGTGATCACCAGTGCCTTCGGCAGGCCGCTGAGCTCGGAGGCGGTGGCGCGCAGCGGAGAGGCGGTGGGCTGGGTGCGGACGGCGGTGTCGGGGGCGTACTGGTTCCAGAACCACTTCATGCCGGCGGCGGTGAGCCAGCAGCCCGTGCCGAAGCGCTGGTAGGAGGAGGTGTTGAACGAGGCGTCGGTGACCGGGTAGAACAGCACCTGCTGCGCCAGCCTGGGGCCGCCGCGCTGCTTGGCCATCAGGGTGACGGCGGCGGTCATGTTGCCGCCGACGCTGTCACCGGCCACGGCGAGCCGCGACCCGTCGACGCCGATCTCCTTCCCGTGCTGGGCCACCCACTGGGTGGCGGCGTACGCCTGCTCGTTGGCGGCCGAGTACCTGGCCTCGGGTGACCGGGTGTAGTCGACGAACACCACGGCTGCCTTGGCGCCGTTGGCGATCTGACGTACGAGCCGGTCGTGCGTCGAGGCGTCGCCGAGCACCCATCCACCGCCGTGGAAGTACATCACCGCGGGCAGCGAGCCGGACACGCCGTGCGGCCGCACGATGCGGATCGAGACCGAGCCGGTGGGTCCGCCGGGGATGGTGCGCGTCGTGATGTCGGCCGGGAGCTTGTCCACCGGGTACGCGGCCTGCAGGTCGAGAAGTACCTTGCGGGCGGCCTCGGGCGTGAGGTCCTGGATCGGCGGGCCGCCCGCCGCGGCGAGCTTGTCGAGGAACTCCTGTGCGGTCGGCTCCAGGCTCTGCTGCGGGTCGCCGCAGGTCGCCTGGGTGGTGGCGGCGGCAGGGGTGGCCAGGGCCGGGACTGCGACGGCGAGGGCTGCGGTGGTGGCCAGCGCCGTCAGGCCGGACAGGGGCTTGCGCAGGCGGCGAGAGCGTCGGGTGGCGCTCATGGGCTCCTCCTTCCGAGGGGTTCTTCCGCAGCGAGCCTTCAGTGGTCGCCGCCACCCGGCCCGCCGGACCGGACCGAAGGAGTGGCGCCGTACGCCCGCTCGGGTGAGCTGCGCACGCGAGACGTTTGCGGGCCGCCGCTCCCGCCCGTGTTCGAGCGGCCGGCCGTTCGGGTCGCCGTGGGATCAGGCCCTGACTGAGGTCTCCGCCCCGGAATCGATCGCGTCTCGGTCGAGTGCCCGTCGCAGTTCGCCCAATTGCGGGTTGGGAAGGTCGCCGCCCTGGGCGAACGTCAGCACGCCCTCGGCAAGGTCGTCCAGGTCGGTGCCGGTGCGCTGCGCCACGTCCCGCAGGACCCGCCACGCGGCTTCCGGCGCGATCCGGCCCAGCACGGCGAGGACGCCGACGGCCTGATGGTGGGTGGCATCCGCCTTGAGGGCGCGCAGAAGCTGCTCGTTCTCCGCACGGAGCCGCCGGACGTCCCGGGCGAGGTCCGTCACGGCAGCAGCTCCAGGGGGTGACGCCCGGAGAGGACGAAGAACGCCATGGAAACACCTTCCGGGCGGGCGGGGACGCGCGAAACCGGCCGTCGACACGGAACGTGACGATCTCTTCCCGGCCCACTCTGCACTCGACGGGCCCGCGTCGCGATACGGCAAACGAAAAGCTCATGCCGCGCAGGACAGGGAACGAAAGCAAGGCCCGCCGGCCGCGCCGAGTGGCCTGCCGCTGCCGCGCCCGCCTTCCGCCGGTGCCTCGAAAAGCCGTGCGTCGCACCCTTGCGTGAGCTCGTTTCCGGCCGGCCGCCTGCCCCGAGGACATGGGCCCGCGAAGAGAGGGCAGACACCGGCCATGGACACGCTGGCCTGCGAAAGTGACGACCTGGGAGAGACCGAGGCGTTCCTCAGCCAGGCATACGCGAGGATGCGCATCGGCGGCAGCGGCGACGGCAGCCGTACGCGGCTGGTCCGTCACGCCACGGACCGAGTGAGCACCGACGAGCTGGACCTGCGTTTCGACATGGACTACTCGGTCACCCCGCTCGGAAGGCTCTGCCTCTGCGTCGTGCACACCGGCACCATCGAGGAGCACACCTTCCACGGGGTCCGGGACGACTTCGGCCCGGGTGACCTCGTGTGTTTCGCCCCGCCGGAGCTCCCCTACAGCGGACGTATCCGCCAGGCCCGCTACAACATCACCATGCTCGACCCCGGCCTGCTCACCGACGTCGCCGACCTCGCCCCGCGCTCACGTCCGGAGCCGGTGCGCCTGACCGGCCACCGGCCCCACTCCCCCGCCGCCGCCGAGCACCTGAAGAGCACCATCGCCCACCTGCGGACCATCCTCTCGGAACCGGCCCTCGCCGGGCAGCCCCTGGTCGTCTCCACCGCCACCCAGCACCTGGCCGCCAGCGTCCTCGCGGCCTTCCCCTCGAACGCGCTGACCGATCCCACCGCCGCCGACCGCGCCGACGCCCGTCCCCCGGCCCTGGGGCGCGCCGTCGCCTACATCGACGACCACGCCGACCAGGACATCACGGTCGCCGACATCGCCGCGGCCGCCCACGTCACCATCCGCACGCTGCAGTACGCCTTCCGGCGGCATCTGGACACCACCCCCCTCGGCTATCTGCGCCAGGTCCGCCTCGCCCACGCCCACCGGGACCTCCGCTCGGCCGCCGCCGACAGCGGCGCCACGGTCACCGGGATCGCGGCGCGCTGGGGCTTCCACCACCCGGGACGCTTCTCCGCTCTCTACCGCCGGGCCTACGGCCGCACGCCGCAGACGACCCTGCGAGGGAAGGCCTCCTGACTGGCACCGCGTGCGGGCCGCCCCTGGGCCCGGGACTCGCGTACTGCCGGGCGCGCAGGCACCTCCGGCCCAACCGGGCGTGCCCACCGCCGTCGTGTCCGTGACCGGCGGAGTTCCGCCGGTCACGGACACGGCAGCCACGGAGGGCGCCGGGGCCGGTGTCTGCGGCAGCCCTCAGCCTTCTGAGACGAAGCGCTCCCAGACGCGGTGGGCGCCCAGGAGGCCGGTGAGCTGCTGCAGAGTGGCGGTGCCGCTGTCGCCGATCACCACTCCCGGCGCGTCCGTGGGTACACCGGCCGCCTCCAGAGCCGCCTCGCCGCCCGCCCAGGCGCCGATGGCCTTGCCGTGGCGGAAGGCTTCGGACAGCAGCAGGCCGACCCGCGGATCGCATGTCGCCTGCCGGGTGGCAGCGGGGGCGCCCTTGGCGTCGCGCGCACCATAGGCGTCGCTGCCCACGCCGGGTGTTCCGGCCAGGAGGACGGCGTCGAACTCGACGGAGCGCGCGGTGACGTAGGTGCGCTGCACCGTCAACGCGCCGTCGCCGGCCTCGAGCTTGCCGCCGGTGGGTGCCACCACCAGGGGAACCATGCCCGCTGCGAGCACCGCGTCGCGCACGCCGCGGACACCGTCGAGGTCGCCGTCCGCGCCGGTCACGATGCCGATGATGCGTCCGCTCGTGGGCCAGGTGTGGCCGACCTGGGACAGTGCCGGGCTGGGCTCGACCTCGGCGAGGGGCACGGTGGGCTTGGGCTCCGGGAGCCCGAGGCCGGTGGCGACCTGCGCGCACAGTTCGGGATCGATATTGGCCAGGACCTGCAACGCGCGTTCCTTGACGGTCTGTTCGTAGCATTTGCCCAACTCGAAGGTGTAGGCGCCGATGATGTGCTCGCGTTCCACCGGGCTCATGCTGAGCCAGAACCGGCGGGGCTGACTGAAGTGGTCCGCGAACGACTCCGGGGCCTGACGGCCCTTCGTGGCTTCCGGAACACGCACCGGCGCCTCGACGTAGGCGCCGTTGTCCGCTCCCGCGGCGAACGGACAACCGGCGTCCAGGGAGTTGGGCCGGTACGGCGCGACGCCGCGGTGGACGGCCGTCTGGTGCATGCCGTCGCGCAGCATGTCGTTCACGGGGGCGTGCGGGCGGTTGATGGGCAGCTGCGGGAAGTTGGGACCGCCCAGGCGCGTGATCTGAGTGTCCAGATAGGAGAAGAGCCGCCCCGCGAGCAGCGGGTCGTCGGTGATGTCGATGCCGGGAACGAGGTGGCCCACGTGGAAGGCGACCTGCTCCGTCTCGGCGAAGAAGTTCGACGGATTGCGATTCAGGGTGAGCAGCCCGACGGGCTGCACGGGGGCGAGTTCCTCCGGGACGATGTTCGTCGGGTCCAGCAGGTCGATGCCCTCGAAGGTCTGCTCCGGGGTGTCGGGGAAGGTCTGGATACCGAGCTCCCACTGGGGGTAGGCGCCCGCCTCGATGGCATCGGCGAGGTCCCTGCGGTGGAAGTCGGGGTCGACGCCGTTGATGATCTGCGCCTCCTCCCAGACCAGGGAGTGCACGCCGAGCTTCGGCTTCCAGTGGAACTTCACCAGTGTCGTCCCGCCCTTCGCGTCCACCAGGCGGAAGGTGTGAACGCCGAAGCCCTCCATCATGCGGAACGAGCGCGGGATGCCGCGGTCGGACATGTTCCAGAGCGTGTGGTGGGTGGCCTCGGTGTGCAGGGTGACGAAGTCCCAGAACGTGTCGTGAGCACTCTGCGCCTGGGGGATCTCCCGATCGGGGTGCGGCTTGCCGGCGTGGATGACGTCCGGGAACTTGATCGCGTCCTGGATGAAGAACACCGGGATGTTGTTGCCGACCAGGTCGAAGACGCCTTCGCCGGTGTAGAACTTGGTGGCGAATCCCCGGGTGTCGCGGACGGTGTCGGACGATCCGCGGGATCCCAGCACCGTGGAGAACCGGACGAACACCGGGGTCTCGACGTCTTTGGCCAGGAACGCGGCCTTGGTCACGGAGGCCGCCGTGCCGTAGCTCTGGAAGACACCGTGCGCTGCCGCGCCACGGGCGTGCACCACCCGCTCGGGGATGCGCTCGTGGTCGAAGTGCATGACCTTCTCACGCAGGTGGTGGTCCTGAAGCAGCACGGGACCACGGGGTCCGGCCTTCAGCGAGTGGTCGGTGTCGTACAGCCGGGCGCCCTGCGCGGTCGTCAGATAGCTGCCGCCTTGGGCCATCGCCGCCTGGTCGGCACCCGTGGGCCGGCCGGTCGGAGACATGGTGTCGGGACCGCTCTGGTCCGGCTTCGGCGGAAGGGGGTCACGGGGCTCCGTCGGCTCCTCGAACGGCGGCGATTCGGGGCCGGGCTTCCCCGGAATACCCTCCTCCGGCCCAGCGCCGTCGCTGCCGTGCACGCTGCCCGTGAGCTTCCGCGCCGCACGCTTGACGGGGTTGGCCTCGGCCATGGACTTCCTCCTGGACATATCAAATGAGGCAAATGGGGAATTCTCGAGGCGACCTCTCACGCCGGACCGTGCGGCCCATCAGCGCCCACCGAGGGTGGGCCGGTCCGTTTCACCGTCGGCGCGCCGGGCAACTCGTAAGCTCGACCGATCCGTGGAGTCGGCGGCCCCACGGCGGGCGGTGCGCACCGGGTCGTTCTCCTTCCTGGGAGGCCGCGATGAGAAAGCGGAAGAAGGGCGCACCGCCCGCCGAGGCGTTTCCTGTGGAGTTGTGCGATCTGTGCGCCGCGACCTTCCCGGGCGGCGACGCGGTGCGGGGCTACGTTCCGGACTCCTCCTCCGCGCAGCCGGGTGACGACTGGTTCGACGGTCTTCGTCTCGTCACCGCGTGCAGCGAGGCTCATTTCCAGGCGGTTCGGGAGACGTATCTGCATCGCCCCTTCGTGGTGGAAGAGCTCTGGGCGGCCAAGATCACCCGGTCCCTGACCACCGGCCCGCCCGTGCTGTCCCTGCTGGAGCTCGCGTGCCGCACCGGGTTGCAGGAGCCAGAGATCCGGCGTGCCGTCGCGTGGCACAACGAACGGCTGCGGCGGCAGCGGCGAATGGATCCCTGACCCGCCTTCCGCTCAGCGCCCGAGGGCCCTGGAGAGCTGTTCCTTGTTCATCGTGGACCGCCCCTCGATGCCCTTGCGCTTGGCCTCTTCGTACAGTTCGTCGCGGGTGGGGGCCGACCGCGACGAACCGCCGCGCGAGGACCGGGACGATCCGCCCGAGGAGCCGCTTCTGCTCGAGGAGGACCGGGAGGACTTCGTCTCGCCCGACTGGGCTCGCTGCTTGTTCACCGTTCGCGCCGCCATCTCCTTGGCCCGCCCGGTCGAGGCCCCGCGTTCCTGGGCGCTCTCCTTGATGTGCTCGTACTGCCGTTCCCGCTTGGGACCTGACTTCGCCGCCATAAGGGACCAACTCCTTGGGTTCGTGCGGCGCCGCGACCATCCCGCCGCGGCGCCGCTTCCTGGGTTTCCCGCCTCGCGGTACCGAAACGGCGGCATGCACGCCATTCGGGTGATGCTCGCGGCCGGCCCCTCTCCGCCCGTTTACGGCGAACGGAAGAGATCCCCGATCGCCGCCTGGACCTTCCGGCGCAGAATCCCGCCGGAGATCCCGGGAAGCGACCGGTCCTCGTCGCGCCGTGCTCCCTCGGCCGCCGCCCAGTCCGGCGGTATCTCTCCGTCCACGACGAACTCGAGTACGGTCGGCCCCGCCGTCGCCAGGGCCTCGTCCCAGACCGCGCCCACCGCGGCCGGGCGCGCACAGCGGACCCCGGTCAGACCGAGCAGCGCAGCGCGCTGTTCGTCGTGCCCTTCCTGACCTATCACGTCACCAAGCGGGCCTGCCTGGGCCTGCAGGCGGCCGACCGCCGCCGTCTGCTGGAGAGTCAGGTCACCGAGGACTCCGGCGCACGGCCCGGGGCGGGTACCAGTCCGGCGCACGGCCCGGGGCGGGTACCAGGAGGCACGCACGCTGCTGCCCGCGGCCGAGGTGTACCGCGTCCTCGTGCGCGACGAGCCCCGGCCGCTCGCCTACGGGACGGAAGTCTGGCGCTGGTTCCGCAAGCACCGGATCCGCAACGCGCTGAGCCGGTGGTACTTCGGCCGGCGGGTCGAGATGCCCGCCGCCGAGTGGCAGCGCGGCCGTATCGATGTGGTGCGGGCCGGTCCGGGCGAGGCGGACGAGGGCGATGAGAGCTGAGCAAGCCGAGCAAGGGGTTGGTGCACCCTGTGCTACGACCGTCTCGCCGGGATGAGCGGATCGGATGTCACCCACGACGGGGTGCAGGGGGCACGGCCCGGACGCGCAGCCCTCACCGGTGCGTCCACCGGTCGCCGCCGGCGCCGTCGCGGACGCAGCGGGCAACCCATGGCGCGCGAGGCGCAGTTCTTCTCCTGCTACGGCACCGGCCGTCCCTGATGACCGGGTCGGCGGCCCTGCGGTTCGGGGTGTTCCACGCCGGGGTGGCGTCCGCCGAGGACCCCGAGTACACCGTCGTGCCGCAACGGGAGCGGCTGGAGAGGCGCTCTCCGCTGACGGCCGGCCCGACGCGGGTTCACCCGGCGGCCAGTCGGCGCGCGAGATCGGCGACCCCGGCGGCCTCCCGGTCGGCGGGGCGCAGCGCCGCCGGGTAGGGAACGGGTGTCCGCCGCAGCCAGGCGGCGGACAGACCCGCCCGTCCGGCGCCGTCGACGTCCCAGGGGTGCACCGAGACCAGCATGGCTTGTGCGGCGGGTACGTCCACCGCGCGCAGCGCGTACGCATAGGCGGCCCTGGCCGGCTTCCAGCTGCCCGCGCCCTCGATGTCGAGGTGCTCCTCGAAACAGTCCCCGAGTTCGGCCCGGTCCAGGACCGCGCGGGTGGTGTCGGCCGAGCCGTTCGTCAGGGTCACCAGGCGATGTCCGGCCGCGTACAGGGCCCGTACGCCGTCGGGCACGTCCGGGTGCACGGGCAGCCCGGGCAGAGCGGCCAGGACGTGGTCCACGGCCGCTCCGGGGTCCGGTGCACCGGGCCGTTCCCGGGCGAGCAGGGTCAGCAGCACGTCCCGGGCCACAGCGGCGAAGGAGGCGTGACCGCCCGCGAGAGTCAGGGCGAATCCGTCGCGCAGCACTCCGGCGAACCAGACCGGCAGCAGACGCCCGGGCAGGCCGATGTCCTCCAGGCGCGCGGCGAGCGGGCCCATGTCCGTGAGCGTTTCGTTGACGTCGAAGACGAGAAGGGGCAGTCGTGTGTCACGGAGCACGCAGATCACCGTCCCCGGCCGGCAGTGCGAGAGCGTGCGCGGCCATCCGCTCCTCGCGGTTGACCCATGCCCAGGTGACGGCCACCGCGGCGCCGCCGACGGGCAGCATGGCGACGATCATGGCCAGACCCTCCAGGGAGTGCCCGGCGGCCACGACTCCGACCGCGGGCAGATCCAGCAGCGGAGCGGCCAGGAACAGACAGAGGCAGCGGCCCGGGTCGCTCAGGCGGTGCCGGGTGTGCGCAAGGACGGGGAGCCGGAAGACGACTGCGGCCGCCAGCAGGGCCGGTTCGGTCAGGAACGCCCCGCCGGGGGGCGTCAGGCCCACCATGTCGCCGAGCACCGCCCAGGCGTGCGTCAGCACCAGCAGGGGCAGGGCGACGCCCGCGGGCAGGCTCACCCGTTCCCACAGCGGCGCGCGGCGCACGAGCCAGAGCGCGCCGGGGACCAGCGCGGCCAGGACGAGGCCGGAACAGGCCATCGCCGCCGCGGAGGCCAGAGAGTCCGGGTGTGCCGTGTGGTGCACGCCGGTTCACCTCTCCCGGGGCGCGGTGCCGCGCAGCGCCAGTCCGCCCGCCAGGGCCAGCAGTGGAATCGCCAGGGCCAGCAGCCACCGGCCGTAGACGAAGTGCGACGTCACGGGAGGTCAGCCGCAGCTGGACGGGACGCCCCGTCGGGACCACCAGGGTCGGCAGCTTCCCGGCCCGGCAGTTCGCGGAGACTCTGCGCCGGTCGGGGGACTGCGGGTAGCGGAAGTCCCAGCACCACTGGAAGCCGGTCACGTCGACCCGGACGGGCGCGGCGCCGGCCGCCCGGTGCTCCCGGTGGTTCTGCCAGGCGGTCCACGCCACCAGGAAGACCGCGAACCCGGTCAGCACGCTGATGCAGTACGCCTCGAGCCTCGGGCGTTCCGGCCGTCTGGAGGCGCCCGTCCCGCGGCCGGCCCGGCGGGCGATCAGCGCATAGCCGAAGAGGGCGAACACGTCGCCGAAGATGTGTCGCTGTGTCACCGCGCCGCCCTCCGGGTGAGCCGCTCACCCCGGTACCCCGGAACCCTGTGGCCCCGGAGTTCTTCACACGTCGTCGTCTCGCCACCGTCACCGTCACCGCCACCGTCAGGCAACTCACCACGGTCACCGGCAAGCAATCCGATCACCGAGCCACCCGGACATTACGGGCGCGGTGTGCGCTCCGCGAGGGGACACACCGCAGGCCGGAGTCCCCCGGCAGCCCGGGTTCACACCTCCTCGCCGGGACGGACACCGGTTCGGCCGGGCACGTCACGGGTACTCACCAGCGGCCGTGGGGAAGGGGATGAGCCTGTGCCCACTGCATGCGGCGCACCCCGTACGGCAGTTGATGCACCCGAACCCCTGCAACCGCCCCCACCCGAGCGGGGCCCTGCGCACACCGCATGGGCGACGATGGTCGGCACGGGTGATCCAGGCGCGGGTGCCGGTCACCGACCCGATGTCACCGCCGACCGGTGCACGGGCGCAGCCTGCACCTGGTGGGCCTGCCCTGCCACTGGGGTCGCAACGGCTGCAGCACCGGCGACGAGCAACTGGCCGGAGGTCTGCGCGGCGGCCACGGCCGAGGACCGTGATCGTGGCACGGCCTGTTCGAACCGCCCGCCGGTGACCTTGTGACGGTTGTTCAGCTCCCCCGAGCGATTGTGAGAGGCGCGCCTTCAGCACCAAGCCGGTGTCCGGGCCGATCGCGGCGGCGTAGTCGGCGACGGTCGTGCGGTGGGTGGTGCAGAACTCGCGGAGCCGGGCCCCGGTGGATACGAGGTCCGGGAGCCGGAAACCGTCCCCGATCTCCACCACCATCTCCCCCGGCTGACGACGATGTCCTTGCCGGCGGCCGGCGCGGTGGCGAGGAGGACGAGCGCGGCGGCACCGTTGTCGACGACGTGCACCGCCGCGGCGGACGGGGCCCGGTCGTGCAGGGTCCCGCAGAGCCGTGCGCCCTCGGCGGGCGCGTACGCCTGTGCACAGGTCCAGCTCGGCAGTCCGTCGGCCCGGCCGAGGTTGGTGTGCAGCACGAGACCGATTGCGTTGATCACCGCCCGGAGCCCGCCGGCCGTGCCGGGGCAGCAGGGCGGCTGCCGCGTCTTCCACCTGCTCCGGAGGGATACTGCCATCGCGCTGCCCGTCGGTGCGCGGAATCCGCTGTGGCGCGTCGGTGGTGTCGCGGGGCCGTGACGAACCGGCGGAGCGGTCCGCGGCCGTCCCGGTCCGCTCGCCCGACCCGTCCGCTGCGATCTTCCACTGATGCAGCCCCCGGCGTTCGACGTACGGGGAGGGTCCGGGGGCCGCGGTCCCGGGTTCAGGGACGGGTGCGGGAAGCGATCCTGGTGCGGTCCAGGGCCCTTCTGAACTCGTCCAGCTCCGGCTGCGGCAGGTCGCCGCCCTGGGCGAACTTGAGGACGTGTTCGGCGATGAGCCGCAGCTTGGTGTTCGTGTGCTGCGAGACGTCCCGCAGCACCCCCCAGGCTTCGTCCTGCGGGATCCGCCCCAGTACGACCACCGCGCCGATGGCCTGGTCGACCAGGGCGTGCGAAACCACCGCGCGCTTCAGATGCCGATTCTCCACCCGCAGCCGCTCGCACTCCTGGGCCAGTTCCGTAGTGCCCGCTGTCACCCTTCCACCTTCCCGCAGGAGGGGTCCGAGCACGACTCAAACTTTGGCCACACCTTGTTCACGGTCGGGCAAGGCCGGGCGGCGAACCGCAGGGCTCGTGCCGGGCGCCCATGGCAACGGTGGTGGTGAGGCGTACGACGCAGGGGGCCCGGGGGGTCGATCCGAACCCGAACCGCACGGGCGGTTCGACCGGGGCGAGGGAGCCCAGGTCCTCGCCCTCGTAGCGGGCCGCGGCGGCGGTGACGGGATGCAGGTCCTTCGCCCCGTACCACTCGTACCGGCCGGCGCCCGCGCTGCCACAGGTCCGCGCGCCCAGCAGCAGCCGCGCCGGCAGGGCCACCGCCGCGGCCCAGGCGGGACGGGCGGAGAGCGGCCCGGGCACGGCCCTGAGCAGACGTCCCAGGGCACCCCGGCGGCCCAGGGTGAAGTGCAGATGCAGGCACGGGGCGGTCACCGTCCAGTGACGCCCGGCGATATCCACCCTGACCGGCGTCACCCGTACCTCGTCGAAGGCGTAGGTGCCCGCGATGAAGTCCGCCGTCTGCGCGGAGGGGGCCAGCAGGAGGCGGTGCCCGTCCTGCCGCTCGAGCATGACGTCGTCGAAGGGCCCGAACGGCGTGCGTACCCAGCGCCCCACCACCACACGGGTCCCGGACGACGTACCGATGCCGGCGATCCAGCCGTCGAAGCGCAGCCGGTCGTACGGCCGCACGGCCGGCCTCGCCGTGTCAGGTGCCGCCGCGGGATCGGGTGACGGCGTCCTTCACCCGGTCGACCAGGGAGGCGAAGGGCCCGGTGATCCACTGGGCGGCGGGCGATCCCGCCGCGGTCGGGTGCGGGTGGGTCGGTGCCATCTTCTCGACCATCTGGAGCTGGGCGCCCATCCGCTTGAGCTGGTCCTCGTCGCAGCCCTGACGCACGGCGGGGAACTCCTCCTGCTCCTCGTGCTCGGCATGGGCGATCACCGACCGCTCGAAGGCGGCGAGCCTGTCGTCGAACTCGGGGCTGCTGACGTCCATCTTCTCCAGCTGGGCGAGGACCTTGTTGGCCGCCTTCTCCTCATGGTTGCGGGCGTCGGCCTCCGCCTGCCCCGCGGTCTTCTTGGCCGTGGGCCGCAGGATCATCTCCTCCGCGGTCTCGTGGACCGCCAGCAGAGCCCTCAGCTCGTCGAAGATCGACTTCTTCTGCTCCCCCTGCGCGCTCTTGACCTCGGCGAACAAGTCGCGGATCCGGGCGTGCTGCAACAGCAGGATGCGGACCACGTCGCCCTCCGGAAGCCGCGCCGCCTGCTCGCGTTCCATCGTCGCGTCGCTCATGGCAGCGCCCTCCTCTCCATGTCGGCCGTCGGTTTCACCGGGCGGGTAACCAGGACAGGAGCCAGCAAAACGGGCCGAAGAGCGCGAAGGGGAACGAAGGGGCTGAGGCGTCCGGGGTGTGTTTACCGGATCAGCCCAGGAGGACCCGACAATTAATAACATCGGGTTGAACAGCTCAGGCTGATAAACCTAGTGTTAGTACCTGTGATGGTGAACAAGGACACGGCTTCCGATCGCATCGCGACCGCGGAGGACACCGCCCGCCTCGCCTCCGGTCTGCGGCTGGCCGTGGGCCGGATGACCCGGCGGCTGCGTCAGGCGCACGCCGTCGGGGATGTGTCGCTCTCCGGGGTGTCGGTGCTCGCGCGGCTCGCGGCCGAAGGTCCCGGCTCGCCGGGGTCCCTCGCCGACCTGGAGCGCGTACGGCCGCAGGCGATGGCGAGCACGCTGACCGTGCTCGAACAGCGGGGGCTGGTGCGTCGTACACCCGACGCGGCCGACGGACGGCGGGCCGTCGTGGCGATCACCGAGGAGGGACGGGCCATGCTGGCGGAGCGGCACTCCGAGTCCGTCCACCGTCTCTCGTCCGCCCTGGAGGAGTTCACGGCTCAGGAGCGCGAGACGCTCGCCGCGGCGCTGCCCCTCCTCGACCGACTGGCGGCACGGCTGTGAGCGCGGGCGCCTCCGGCACCGGCGACCGGCCTGGGGACCGCGCGGTGGGCGGCCGGCCGTCCGCCGTCCGTACGGCGCGCACCACACGCCGGCGGGAACTGCCCCCGGGCCCGGGCTACAAGTGGGTCGCCCTGTCCAACACCACGCTTGGTGTACTGATCGCGACGATGGACGCCTCCATCGTGATCATCTCGCTGCCCGCGATCTTCCGCGGGATCGGCCTCGACCCGCTCGCGCCCGGAAACATCGGCTATCTGCTCTGGATGATCCTGGGCTATCTGCTGGTGTCGGCCGTACTCGTGGTGGTCCTCGGCCGGCTCGGCGACATGTACGGCCGGGTCAAGATCTACAACCTCGGCTTCCTCGTCTTCGCCTGCGCGTCGATCGCGCTGTCCCTGGACCCGTTCCGGGCGGGCGCGGGAGCCCTGTGGCTGATCCTGTGGCGCATCGTGCAGGCCTTCGGTGGCTCCATGCTCACCGCCAACTCGGCCGCCATCCTCACCGACGCCTTCCCCACCCGGCAACGCGGCATGGCCCTGGGCATCAACCAGATCACCGCGCTCGCCGGTCAGTTCCTCGGACTCCTGGCCGGCGGTCTGCTCGCCGCCGTCGACTGGCGGGCCGTGTTCTGGGTGAGCGTGCCGGTGAGTGCCGCCGGGACGATCTGGTCGTATCTGAGTCTGCGCGAGACCGCGGCGGGCCGGCGCGCCCGCATCGACTGGCTGGGGAACATCACCTTCGCGGCGGGCGCGGGGATCCTGCTGGCCGGCATCACGTACGGCATCCAGCCCTACGGTTCCAGCGCCACCGGCTGGGCCAACCCCTGGGTGCTCACGGGTCTGTTGGGGGGCGCGGCGCTGCTGCTGCTCTTCTGCTACGCGGAGACGCGGGTCCCCGAGCCCATGTTCCAGCTGGCCCTGTTCAAGGTGCGGGCGTTCGCCGCGGGCAATCTGGCCGCTCTGCTGACCGCGATCGCGCGCGGCGGGCTGCAGTTCATGCTCATCATCTGGTTGCAGGGGATATGGCTGCCCCTGCACGGCTACGCGTTCGAGGACACCCCGCTGTGGGCGGGCATCTTCATGCTGCCGTTGACGCTGGGCTTCCTGATCGCCGGTCCCCTGTCCGGCTATCTGTCGGACCGGTTCGGCGCCCGTGTGTTCTCCACCGCGGGTCTGGTCGTCGTCGCTGCCTCCTTCCTGGGCCTGCTGACCCTGCCGGTCGATTTCGACTACGGGGTGTTCGCGGCGCTGCTGCTGCTCAACGGGCTCGGCCAGGGCATGTTCTCCTCGCCCAACACGTCGTCGGTCATGGGCAGTGTGCCGCCGGAGTACCGGGGCGTCGCCTCGGGGATGCGCTCGACCTTCCAGAACTCCGGCACCGCCCTGTCCATCGGCGTGTTCTTCTCGCTGATGGTCTCCGGGCTGGCCTCCTCGCTGCCCGCGTCCCTACGGGCCGGACTCACGGCGCACGGCGTCCCGGCCGGCGCCGCCGGGCACGCGGCGTCCCTGCCGCCGGTCAGCACGCTGTTCGCCACGTTCCTCGGCAACAACCCCGTCGAGCACCTGCTCGCCTCCGGCGGGACGCTCAGCCACCTTTCGGCGGCCCAGCAGGCCTCGCTGACCGGCCACGGCTTCTTCCCCCGGCTGGTCTCCGGGCCGTTCCACCACGGGCTGACCATCGTCTTCGGCGTCGCCGCGGCCATGGCCCTGGTCTCCGCGGCCGCCTCGGCCCTGCGCGGCGGGCACACTCCCACGCCGGAGCACACCCCCCAGGACGGGCCGCCCACGGCCGGCGTGCTCGCCGAGGAGGCACACGGACGGCACAACGCGCCCTCCTCGTGATGTCCGCGCGCCGGACACCGGCCACCAGGCCGGTCGGCCGAGCGGAGTAGTCGGCGGCGGGCATCCGTCCTCCCGGCGGGGGACAGGCAACCGGGGCCCGGGTGTGGCCCGGCCCTGAGGCCGTCATCTCTCGTGGAAGCTGGACGACCACGCGTCCCCTCCTCGACCGTCCCCATTCCGGAAGGAACACACCCATGCCCAACTGTGCCGCCGTCGCCCGGCAGGCCGCCTGCTACCTCGGTGGAGCCGCCGTCGTCGCCTCCCTCGCCGTTCCACACGCTGCCGCCGCACCGGGATCCGGCCGGCAGGTCGGCGCCACACAGGTTCGGTGCAGCGCCGCCTCCCTGATCTCCGCGATCAAGACCGCGAACAGCGGCACAGGCGGCAGGCTGGCGCTCGCCCCGCACTGCACCTACCACCTGACCGCCGCCTACTCCCGCCAGGACGGCCTCCCGGCCATCACCAAGCGGATCACCGTCCTCGGCAACGGCGCCACCATCCAGAGAGACGCGTCGGCATCCGGCCGCTTCCGGATCTTGCACGTGGCCTCGGGCGGGAGCCTGGACGTGCGGGACGTCACCGTCCGGGGCGGGAAGGTCGCCGGGACCCAAGAGCTCGGTGCGGGGATCCTGGTCCAGGCCATGGGCAATCTGAATCTGTACCGCAGCAGGGTGAGCCAGAACTCCTCCGGGCGCAACGGCGGCGGGGTGGCCGTGATGGGCACCGCGACCATCAGCAACTCCGAGCTGGTGGCCAACACGGCCACGTTCGGTGGCGGCCTCGTCCAGTTCGGCTCCATCTCCAGGACCACGATCATCAAATCCCAGATCCGGTACAACGTCGCGCGCTTCGACGGCGGAGGCCTGGAGTTCGGCGGCGGGACCGCCCTCGTCCGCGACAGCCACGTGGATCACAACTCCGCGACGTCCGGCGACGGCGGCGGTGGTATCTACAGCGGAGCCGACCTGCAGGTCCTCCGCTCGACCGTCGACCGCAATCGCGCCGGCATCATCTCGACCCAGCCCGGGGGCGGAGGCATCTACAACGACGGTTCACTGTCCCTGCGGGACACATCGGTCAGCAACAACACGGTCACCGGTAGCGCGTCCCAAGGCGGGGGCCTCTACAACCTCGGTGGCCACGTCACCCTGTCGAACGCGCGGATCATCGGTAACTCCGCCGCCAAGGCGCCGGCCGGTGTATGGACCGACACCCGGGTCGGGACGCTGCGTTCGCGGATCGTGAACAACACGCACACCAACTGCCAGCGCAGCCCTGTGGTCCCTGCGGGCTGCGTGAAGTGACGCCGGGACCGGCGCACATCCGCGACGAGGTCCCGAAGGCCTTCGGGAACGGCTGGGACGCGATCCCTGCCCCGCCGTTTCACGGCAGTATGCGGTGGGGGCGTTCGACCTTGCCGTAGGTCTGGTCCAGCGGGGCGGTAAGCCCCGCTGGTCACAGATCCGACGGCCGGTGTCGTCGGGCAGCACTTCGTGGGCCGGCGTAGACCTAGGTCTCCGGGCGTCGGCGCGAGGCCCGCGGGATGGGCTGGCCTCCCCGGGGATCCTTCATGGTCCCTTCGGAGTCGAGGAGGATCCGGTCGCCGTACAGGGCTTCCAGCCAGTTGCTCTGGTAGATGGTGTCGAGGTAGCGCTCGCCGAGGTCCGCGGCGATGGCCACCGAGGTCAGACCGTGCGGGTCGTGGCGGGTCAGCCAGTCCATCGCGCCGCTGACCACCGTCCCGGTGGAGCCACCGAACAGGAACCCTCGCCGGGCCAGACGGTGGCAGGCACGGATGGTGTCCGCCTCCTCCACCCGCATCACGTCGTCCACGAAGGACTCGTCCAGCAGCGGCGGGCGCATGCTCATGCCCAGGCCGGGGATCATCCGGCGCCCCGGCTTGCCGCCGAAGGCCACCGAGCCGACGCTGTCCACGGCGACGATCCGCACGGGCCTGCGCCACTGGCGGAAGTAGCGCGCGCAGCCCATCAGCGTCCCGGTGGTGCCCGCCCCGATGAACAGCACGTCCAGCTCCGGGAAGTGCTCGGCGATCTCCGGCGCCGTGGTGCGGTAGTGCGCCCGCCAGTTGCCAGGGTTGGTGTACTGACCGAGCCACACATACCGGTCGTCGGAGGCGCACAGCTCGCGGACGTAGTCGATGCGCGCGCCGAGGAAGCCGCCGTTGGCGTCCAGGTCGGCGACGATGTGTACCTGGCTGCCCAGCGCCTCCATCAGGAGTCGGGTCGACAGATTGCATCGGGAGTCCGTGACGCACAGGAACCGGTAGCCCTTGCTGGCGGCGATCATGCTGAGCGCCACGCCCAGGTTGCCGGACGAGGACTCGACGAGGATCGAGTCCGGCTTCAGGACTCCTTCCCGTTCGGCCGTCTCCACCATCTCGATGGCGGCCTTCAGCTTGATCGAGCCCGCGAAGTTGAAGCCCTCGCACTTCAGGTAGAGAGAACGCCCGAAGATCGGCTCGAGGTCGACGTACAGCTGGCTTTCGTTGAAGGCGTGAGGAACGGTTATCACGGGCACGGTGGCCTCCTGGTGCCAGGGCTGAAGCAAGGCGCCTTCAGCCGTATCGGCGCAGCTCGTGGAAGAAGTCGTCGATGAGGTGGAGGTGTCCGGCCCGGGCGGCTTCGTCGTAGACGTACTTGCCGACGGCGAGGTCGAGGACGCCGAGCCCGAAGGGCGAGAAGATCACCGTTCGGTCGGCCGGCGGGGTCGCCTGCCCGGTCATGACGTCGTTGAGAGTGCCGTCCAGGAAGTCGCGGTTGCCGGTGGCCTGCTCCGCGAGATGGGGCGAGGTGTCGGCCTTCAGACAGTGCTCGACGTCGTCCACGTAGTTGGCCGAGGCGAGCAGGATCCGGGGGTCGAGGTCGCGCAGGGACACGTGCAGGACCAGCGGATTGTGGCTGAACCACGCCGGGTCGGTGACATGGGGTTTGCCGGCGACGGTGGCGAAGACCACCAGGTCGCTGGAGCGGATCAGGTCCTCGGCGCTGTCGTGGACGGTGACCTGCCCGGTGGACGGGGACTGCCGCAGATAGCCGCAGAAGCCGGAGGTGCTGTCGGCGGACAGGTCGTGCACACCGATCGTGTCGAACGCCCAGCCGGTGCCGATGAGGAAGGAGTGGATGTACCGGGCGATCAGGCCCGCCCCGAAGAATCCGACTCGGGCGGGGCGCGGCCGGGTGCGGCTGAGCCAGTCCGCTGCCAGCGCGGCGGACGCCGCGGTTCTGGTGGCGCTGATGATGGAGCTTTCCAGGCAGGCCAGCGGGTAGCCGGTCTCCGGGTCGTTGAGGATCAGCACCGCGGAGGCCCTGGGCAGCCCGGCGGAGACATTGCCCGGGAAGCTGGAGATCCATTTCACGCCGTCGACCCGCACGGACCCGCCGATGGAGGCCGGCAGGGCGATGATCCGGGCCGTCGGGCGGTCGCGGAAGCGCAGGAAGTACGAGGGTGGGTTGACCGAGTCCCCTGCGCCGTGCAATCGGTAGGTGGTCTCGACCAGTTCCACGATCTGTTTCTCGCGTCCGGCGAGTGTCTGCTGGACCTGGGCACCGGAGATCACCGCGAAGGTCGGCGCGGGGCCCCGCGGCGGCGCGGCCTCGGTGGCGGAGGACGGCAGGGTCGTCATCGCTGGCTCACCTCCGGGGTGGGGTCGCTGTCGGGGAGGCGCTGCGGTTCGGCCATGCCGACCAGCACCCGGCGCTCTCCGGAGAAGGCCTCGCGGCTGTGCGCGGTGCGGATGTTGTCGACGAGCATCAGGTCCCCGGGCTGCCAGGGCTCGCGCCGGGTGTGCTCCTCGTAGGTGCTGTTGATCAGCTGGATGACGTCCTCGCCGATGGGGCTGCCGTCGCCGAAGCGGGTGTTGAACGGCAGCCCGTCCGCGCCGTAGACGTCCACCAGGTACTCGCGCACCTCCGGGGCCAGCGTCCACTCGTTGAGGAAGGCGATCTGGTTGAACCAGCAACGCCGGCCGGTGCCCGGGTGCCGCACCACTGCGCTGCGGCGCTGCCGTGTGCGCAGTGACCCGTCCGGCTGCCAGGCGAACTCGATGGCGTGGGTGAGGCAGTAGTGCTCCACGGCGGCGTGGTCGTCGGTGCCGAACGACTCCTCCAGGGACGCCCCGATCTCGTCGTTGTAGCTGCGGGTGAGCAGCCAGCCCTCGCGTTCGAAGCGTTCGGTCAGCGTGGCGGGCAGCGCCTGGAGCATGCGCTCCGCGTCGGCGACGGCGGTCGCGCCGCCCTGGTCGGGCGCGCTCAGACAGGCGAAGAGCATCAGGCCGGGAACCTCCAGCCGGTAGCTCAGTTCGTGGTGCATGCACATGGGCTGGTTGTCCGGCCAGGCAGCGGAGGAGTACAGCCCGGGGCCGTGGCTCTGCCGGGGGGCGAACGCCTCCCTCTCCGTCATCAGACCGTCGGTGAGTCCGGCGAAGACGGCGCCCACCTGGCCCGTGTCCCGTAGTCCGAGGCCGCGGACGAGAAGCGCTCCGTGCTCGGTGACCTGCCCGCGCAGTGCGTCGCGGTGCCCGGCCGCCCAGCCGGCCGGATCGCCGGGCGGGTCGACGTGCAGGATCGGGGGCCTGTCCGGCGGCAGCTCCACCTCGAGCAGTGATGCCGGGGATGAGGAGGACATCTCGGTTTCCTTTCGATTGCCCCCCGCGGACTCGGGGAGGATCAGGAGGAGGTCAGCACTTCCGCCACGCCCAGGACGGCCCGTGCCGCTTCGGCCGGTCGGGTACGCGGGAAGTAGTGGCCTCCTTCGGCGAGTTCGTGCAGGTCGACGCGGTCCACCAGGAGCTGCCAGCCCCGGTGGCGGTCGGGGGGCCCGGACGTGTACGGGTCGTCGGCGGCGAGGACCACGGTGACCGGCGCGGACAGTTTCGCCGTCGGGGGACTTTCCAGGACGTCGGCGAAGTAGCGGTGTGCGGACACGCAGTCGTGCCGGTAGGCGGCACCGACGTGCTCGGCGTGCTGCGCAGTCAGCTCCCCCAGTTCGGTGTAGCCGCTGTCGGCGGTCAGCCGGGCGGCGATCTCGGTATTGCTCCGCCCCGTCAGCTCGGCGATGGCCGAGCGCCGCTCGGCGGCGGTGCCGAGCAGCTGGGCGCCGATGAACACCCGGGGGACGTCCACCCCGGCCTCCAGCAGCCTCCTCGCCGTCTCGAGCGCCGGAGCGGCGCCCGAGGAGTGCCCCCAGAGCATGACCCTGGTGAGGCCCCGTCCCTCGATCTCGGCGCTGACCCGCTCCACCACCCGCGTGATCGGCGCGAACGGCTCGTTCCGCGCGGCCAGGTCATGGCCGGGCAGGTCGACGGCGTAGACCGCCGTCCCGCTGCCGGCAAGGGCGCCGGCCATGGGCTGGAAGTTGACGGCGTTGCCGCCCGCGTAGGGGAAGCACACCAGGGCGCAGTCCGGCGCACCGTCGGGCGCGGACAGTGGCTGAAGCAGCTCGGCGCGCCGCTGGGCCGCGCCGTCGAGGAGCGCGGCGAGATCGGCGAGCACCGGGTTGCGGGTGATGTCCTTCAGGGACACCGCCCGGCCCAGGGCGATGGTGAGTTTCACCGCCGACAGGGAGGTGCCGCCGGAGTCGAAGAAGTGGTCCTGCCGGCCGATGTGGTCCTGGGGGACGCCCAGCAACTCCGCCCAGGCCGCGGCGAGCTTCCGCTCGGAGGAGGTGCGCGGTTCCTGGAATTGCTTCCCGGCGGGGCCGGCGTCCGCGGCCGAGGCGGTCTGCTGGGCGATCGCGGTCAGGGCCTTCCTGTCGATCTTGCCGTTGGCCGTCAGCGGCAGGCTCTGCCGCCAGTGGAAGGCCGAGGGAACCATGTAGGCGGGCAGCACGGCGTTCAGCGCCTGCCGCAACGCGTCCGCGGGCTGGCACCGGCCGGTGTAGAACGCGATCAGGTGCGCGCTGCGGCCCGCCAGCTCCGCGACGACCACCGCACCGTCCCGTACTCCGGGCACCCTGAGCAGGTTGTTCTCGACCTCTCCGATCTCGATGCGGAAGCCCCGGATCTTGACCTGGTGGTCCCGGCGGCCGAGGAATTCCAGTGCGCCTCCCGGGTGCCAGCGTCCCCAGTCGCCTCCCAGGTAGAGCCGCTCGCCCGGCCGGTAGGGATCGTCCAGATACGCCTCGCGGGTCCGCTGGGGGTCGTTGACGTACCCTCGGCCCACACACACCCCGGAGAACGCGATCACGCCCGGGGCGCCCAGCGGCACCAGTGACAGATGCTCGTCGACGACATAGACGCGCACGTTGTTGACGGCCCGTCCCAGGAGCACGCGTTCCGGCACCCGGTCCATGACCTCGTGGTTGGTGTCGTCGGAGGTCTCGGTCAGCCCGTAGGCGTTGACCAGCTTGATCCCCGGCTGGATCGTGAACCAGCGCTGGACCAGCTCCCGCTTCAGCGCCTCGCCGGTCACGGACACACACGTCAGGTCGGGCAGTTCGCGGGGGTGCTGCTCCAGGTACGACACCACCACCTCGAGGTAGGAGGGAACGACCTGGAGGACACCGACCCGGCCGCGGGCCAGCGTGTCGACGAACTGCTCGACGTCGACGATCACGTCCTGCCGGACCAGGAGGGTCCGCCCGCCCACCAGCAGCCCGGCGAGCAACTGCCACAGCGAGATGTCGAAGCACTGCGGGGCCGTCTGCGCCACCACCCGCCCCTCGCCGATGCCCAGGTCGTCGATCTTGGCGTAGAGGTGGTTGAGCATGCCCTCGTGTTCGCACATCGCACCCTTCGGCTCGCCGGTGGAGCCGGAGGTGAAGTAGATGTAGGCCAGTTGGTCGGGCGTGACCTTCACCGAGACATCGCTGTCGGCCTGCTGTTCCGCGTACGCCGTCTCGACCGGCAGCCTCTCGATGTCGGGCAGCAGGGCCAGGGCCTTGTCGAGCGTGTGCGTGCTGCCGGACTCGGTCAGCACCAGCCGGCATCCGGAACGCGCCAGTGTCGCCTCGATACGGCCGGCCGGGAAATGCGGCTCGATCGGCAGGTACACGCCCCCTGCCTTGAAGACCGCGAGCACGGCGGCCAGCCAGTCGAGGTTGCGCTCGGTGACCACACCGACGACGCCCTCCCGGCCGAGCCCTCGGACCAGCAGCGCCCGGGCCAGCCGGTTCGCGCGGGAGTTCAGCTCCGCGTACGTCCATGTACGGTCGCCGTGCACAGCGGCCACCGCCTCGGGGTGGGCCCGAACCCGCTGCTCGAACAGCTCGTGCACCCGATGCTCCGGCAGGGTCCGCCGGGGCCCGGCCAGTCCGTCGATCTGACGCCGCACCTCCTCCTCCGACAGCAGGCTCTGCCGTGCGTGCTCGGCCTCCGCATCGGCCGTCATCAGCCTGAGCGCGGTGAGGTGATAGCCGCCGATCCGGGCCGCGCAGTCGGCGCTCAGTGCCTCCGTGCGATAACGGAGGCGCAGCAGCGTCCGCCCGCCTCGCTCCTCCCAGTCCACCGCGAGCACCGTGGTGTCGGCGAGTGCGTTCCCGGCGCCCGCCGGGTCGAGGACCACCTCGTAGGACGGACCGGCCACGCCCAGCTCACGGCGCAGTTCCTCCACCGGGTACGTTCGGTGCGCGAGCAGCTCCGCCGCGCTGCGATGGACGGTCGAGACCAGCTCACGCCAGGTGGGGGGAGCGACGGTCAGCCGGCACGGCAGCGGGCCGCCGTCCGCCCCGAAGGCGTAGCCCGTCACCACCTCCTGCTCACCCGACAGCGCGGCCAGCACCTTCGCGTGCGCGGCCAGCAGGACCGCGCTGACCGGCACCTCCAGCTCCCCCGCCAGCGCGTGCACCGCCTCCGCGGTGTCTCCCGGTACCACCGTCTCGTACGCGGCGACGCCCACCGCCGGATCCGGCGCCCACCGGGGAATCGCGGTGGAGCCGCCGGCGGCCAGCACACGGCTCCAGAACTCCCGGTCCGCGTTCACGTGCGCTTCCATCGCATGGCCTTCCTCAACTCACCGTCGGCGCGGCACCGGGTGCCGGGGACGTCGCTGTCGCCGTCGCCGGACCTACGCCGAAGGGCCAGCCGGGGGCGTCGGGGTTCTCGGCGGCGGGGTTCCCTCCCCACCGTGCGTACGGGGGCACTTCCTCGCCCTTCATGAGGAAGGAATCGGGTGCCAGCTCGGCGTTGTCTCCCACGATCACGCCGTAGTGGACATGTGCGGCGACGCCGAGGGTGCAGCCCGCACCGAGGGTGGTGCGGTCGGACTTGAAGGTGCCGTCCTCCTGGGAGTGGCACTGGATCTTGGTGCCGACGTTGAGGGTGCAGTCGTCCCCGATGGCGGTGAGCGTCCGCTCCGTCACATGGCAGCCGTCGTCGAAGACCCTGCGGCCGATGCGCACGCCCAGCATCCGCCAGAGCACGTTCTTGAAGGGGGTGCCGTTGAATACCATGAAATGCCGTTCCGGCACCTTCCACATGCGCTCGTGCCACCAGAAGTACGGGTCGTAGATGGAGCACAGCTGGGGCCGCAGCCTGCGGAACCTCGCGATGCAGCGCTCCACCACGGCGTAGTAGACGGCGGTGAACCCGAGCGTGAACGCCAGATATACGGCGATCAGGAGGTACCCGAGTGCCCCGTACAGATTGAGGAAGGCCAGGCCGAGCGCCGTGAGAGCGAAGGTGTGCAGCCACCGGAGGCCCAGGAGCAGGGCCATGGAGCGCAGGTTGTAGCGGTTCTTCGCGGCGAGTCGACGGCGCAGTTCAGCGCCGCTCCTGAGGTGGTCGAACCGCGAGTCGCGCTCGACCGACCGGGGAATCTCGAAGCTCGGCGAGCCGAGCAGCCCGACGCCCTCGCGGATCTCGCCGTCGAGGGGAACCATCACCTTGGTCGCGAGCAGGCAGTTGTCGCCCGTTCTCGCCCCTGCGGGGAAGGCGATGTTGTTGCCGATGAAGTTGTGCGGCCCGATCGTCGCCCGGGAAACCCGGAAGGACGTGCTGGAGAACTCCGCGTTGACGATGGAGAGACCGTCGGCCACCATCGTGCCCCTGCCGATGGACACCTGAAACGGGGATTCCTGCACCACTTCGGTGCCGAAGTTGGAGCCGGTCTGCTCCACATTCGTCAGGTCGTATCCGAGGCCCCGCAGGTAATGCACGATGTAGGAGCTGTCCCCGAAAAGCCAGGTGAAGAAATGGATGTTCGTCATCAGGGCGATGGCCCGCTGCGCCCCGTACTGGAAGCCGTAGAGCGGATACACCTTGTCGGGCTTGATGACCAGGTTGAGCAGCCGGGGCCCGATGAACAGCGCGGCGAGACCGATGACGACGATACCGAAGAACAGCACCAGGGACGTGATCAGCGCGTCGGCGAAAAGCTCGGAGACGGAGTTGACGTCGGTCGGCTCCACGCGCTTTCCGAGCGCGGGCACCGCGATGAACACCATGTACAGACCGCCGATGGCCAGCGGGATGTACAGGAGGAAGAGCTGGAGCAGGGTGGCGAGGCCGAAGCAGACCCGGCGCAGCGTGCCGCACTCGGCCCGCTCGACCCTTATGTAGTCGAAGTCCGTGGGCTGCGCCGGAGATCCGTGCCAATGCTCACCGGCCGGGATGGACTCGCCCCGGTACAGGGAGGATGCGTGGCCGAGCTGGGCGCCGTCGCCCATCGACGTGTCGATGTCGAGCACGGTCTTCTCACCGACGTACACATCGCGGCCGAGTGTGACCCGGCCCGTCTGGATACGCCCGGCGTGCGCCCGGTAGCAAAGGAAGAACGAGTCCTTGCGGACGAGCGTGTCCGGGCCGATCGTGAGCAGGTCGGTGCAGACCGGGACGGAGCGGGAGAGGATCGTGACTCTCTTGCCGATCCGCGCGCCGAGAGCCCGTAGGTACAGCACGTACAGCGGGTTGCCGACGAGGAAGACCATCGGATTGGCGTGGAGCAACGTCTTGACGATCCAGAACCGCAGATAGGTCAGGCCCCAGATGGGGAATTCACCGGGCTTCCAGCGCCCCACGAGGATCCACTTGGCCAGGATCGGGAAGGCACACACGGCGACCAAGCCCGCTCCCCCGAACAACAACGACCGGACGTAGATGTCGCTCAGCCTCTTGCCCTCGGCGACCCATTCGTAGCCGCGGGCGGTGGCGAGCCCGGTGAGGAAGGAATAGGCCAGGAAGACCAGCAACTGGAGTGTTCCGCACAGGACATAACTCGTCGTGCTGGCCCGGGTGGGCTGAGCGAGCGCCGCCGGCGGCGCCGGCCGCGTCAGGGGCTGTCCGTCGACAGGGGTGGGAATGGCGTCCGCGAGTGCCGCCGCCAGGTGCCGGATCGTGGGGTTCCGATAGATGTCCTTCATGGACACCGAGGGAAGGTCCGACCGCTTCCTGACGCGTGCGCAGAATTGGGCCATCACCAAGGAGTTGGCGCCGAGATCTTCGAAGAAGTGACTGTCGGCCGATACGCGTTCGACGCACACGACCTCAGCCAGTACTTCGGCGAGCTTCCTCTCGGTTTCCATGATTGACGGGCCTGCGCTGTTTCGCCTGGTGCTCGGAGGTTCGTCCGGCCCGGGTATCACGACCTCGGCAGACTTCTCTCCCATGCTAACTCCTTGCGGAAATATCGCTGACCATCACTCTGCGACGGCCAGACCCATGTCCCCGCGGCCGGCAGCGACCGGACCGGTGATCCGGGAAGCCCCGACGTCGCGGCCTCTCCCGTCTGATCGCGAAAATCGTGCCGCTTCAGTGTCGGTCGGCCACGATCCGGTGGCCACTCGAACTCGATCTCGACAACTCGACACTAGCGCTCAACGGACCGGTATTCCTGGGCTCACTGCATCGTGGAAGTGGGCGACAATCACCCGGATGGGAGGTTTACGCAGGCGCCGACCGGCCATACCACGGCTTCTGGGCACCGAATCCGAACCCGCGCAAAACGTGACCCGGACGCGACAAGAAAACGCGCCCTGCGGCTCTCTCGGCGCCGCTTCCCAAGCCCCTCCGGCGCGACATGGACAAGAATGCAGACGCAATAGTGGAATATTCGACAACTCGTCTCGGATGATCCGATCGGGTGAATTGGGCGGGACGGTTCGACTCCTCGGGAGCCTCTGGAGACCGTCCTCCCCCTCCGTGCGGCATGGCCCGGAACTAAACCGCTTGCGCTCCCGTGCCGGGCCGAGAGAATCGGCGCGTGCCGATCGTGTCGTTTCCCGAAGAGTCCACCCCGCCCGAGCTGCGCACACAGGTGCGCGACCTCCAGGAGCAGGCATGGCCGTCCGCTGACGGTCCTCTCGCCGCGGCCGACGCTCCGACCCACGATCCCCTGCTGCGGCCGTGGTCGATGCTGCTCGTGGACGAGGGGACGGTGCTGGCCGCTCTGGACATTCTGTCCAAGGAGATCTCCCACGCGGGGCAGCGCTATGCCGCCGGCGGACTGAGCACGGTGGTGACGCGGCCGGAGAGCCGGGGCCTTGGACACGGTGGGCGCCTGGTGGCAGCGGCGAGGGAGACGATGATCGCCCGAAACCTGGATCTCGGGCTGTTCACCTGCGACCGCCCGCTCCGGGCTTTCTACGAGCGTGCCGGGTGGCAGGTGCTTCCCGGTACGGTGCTGATCGGCGGGACACCGCAGGACCCGTTCCCCAGCGACCGGCCCGGCTTCGGCAAGGTCACCCTCGGCGACTTCTTCTCGGCCAGGGCACGGCAGCACCGCACGTCGTTCCACGACAGCCGTGTCGGTCTGTTTCCAGGGCACGTCGACAAGCTCTGGTGACCGACCGGTGCGCGTACGAGTGGTACTGCGCGTACGAGTGGTGCATTGGCCTGCCGGGGTCGTAGCGTCGGTACAGACGCGCCTGCACTCACGGCCGGGAGTCGACATGCGGATGCACAAGGTGAACACGGCGGTTACGCTGGGTGCCGTCGCCCTGCTCACAGCAGCCATGGGAACGGCCTCCGCCGCCCCACCGGCCGGGCGCACCCCCCACCCGCAGCCCGCCCATCCCGTGATCGTCGACTGCGTCTGGCACCCCCAGGTGCGTCCCGCCGACTTCATGATCGCCTGCGGTGACGGCAACAGCAGCCTGTCCTCGCTCCGCTGGTCGCACTGGGATCAGGGCTCGGCGACAGCCAGCGGCGTCAACGTGGTCAACGACTGCAAGCCGTACTGCGCGGCGGGCAGGTTCCACTCGTATCCGGTCACCGTGCGGCTCGACCACCCGCAGCCATGGAAGAAGAATCCGCGGGTGCAGCACTACACACAGATGAGCCTCGTCTACACCGACGGCAGGCCCGACGGGTTCGACCGCGTGGTGACCTATTCGCTGTGGAACTGATGCCGGCGTGCGCACGGGCGGACAGCGCCGCTACGGCACGCGGGCGGTCCACTGCGGAGCGGAGAACTTGGTGGCGGCCAGCTCCATTGCCCGCTCCAGCTCCTGCGGGGTGAGCCGGCCCCTGGCGAGGCCGTAACGCGTCCCGAACGAGCGGATCATACGGTCGATGACGGCCTCCCTGGGCAGCCCCGTCTGTCGCCGCAGCGGGTCGACCCGCTTCTGGGCGCTGCCGATGCCCTTGCCGGACAGCTTCTCGCGGCCGATACGGAGCACCTGGAGCATCTTGTCGGCGTCGATGTCGTAGGACATGGTCACGTGGTGCAGGATCGCGCCCTGGCCGCCGTCCGGACCGACCATGCGCTTCTGCGCGGCTCCGGCAATCTTGCCGGCGTCGGTGGCGATGTCGTTGAGGGGCTGATACCAGGCCTTGATGCCCATGTCGTCCAGGGCACCCAGCACCCAGTCGTCGAGGTAGGCGTAAGAGTCGGCGAAGGACAGCCCCGACACGAGGGAGGCGGGCACGGAGAGCGAGTAGGTGATCGTGTTGCCGGGCTCCACGAACATGGCGCCTCCCCCGGAGATACGGCGTACGACGGTGATCCCGTGACGGCGCGCGGCCTCGGTGTCGACCTCGTTGCCCAGAGACTGGAAGCTGCCGATGACGACGGCCGGGCCGCCCCACTCCCACACCCGCAGGGTCGGCGGCCGGCGCCCGGCGGCCACCTCCGCCGTGAGGACCTCGTCCAGCGCCATGTGCAGGGCCGGCGGCTGGGGCTCCTCGTGGATCAGCTGCCAGTCGTAGTCGGTCCAGTCCGTGGCCTGGGCGAGCGCACGGCGGACCGCTGTCGCGACGCCGTCGGGAGTCAGGCCGTACATGACGGTGCCCTCGGGCAGGCCCGCTCGGATGCGCACCGCGAGTTCGGCGGCGTCCGTGGTGACGGGGGCTCCCTCGAGAGCACGGTCCATGGCGAGCAGCGCCTCGTCGGGTTCCAGGAAGAAGTCGCCCGCGACGCGGACATTGCGGAGCACGCCGTCGTGGTCGTCGAGATCGACCACCACCAGCTTGCCCCCGGGCACCTTGTACTCGCCGTGCATGCCGACCGCCTTGACCGTTCCTGTGCCGCCGTCACGGTAACGCCGGCCGCCATGCCCGCTGTTCCGGTCGCCGCCCGCCTGCCCCGGCTACGGCTGGAGGACGACCTTGTTGCACTCGTTCTCCTTGTGCTTGAACATCTCGTAGCCCTGGGGAGCCTGATCCAGTGGCAACCGGTGCGAGATGACGAAGCTGGGGTCGATGTCGCCGTCGCGGATGCGGTCGAGCAGCAGGCGCAGATAGCGGTGCACATGGCACTGGGCGCCGCGCAACGTGAGCGACCGGTTCATCAGACTGCCCATGGGGAACTTGTCGAGGAACCCGCCGTAGGTGCCGATCACGGAGATCGTTCCGCCGTTGCGGCACGCCAGGATGGCCTCACGCAGGGCGTGCGGGCGCTCGGTCTCCAGCCGTGCGGCCTGCTTGGCGCGGTCGTAGGCGTGGAGCGGACCGGTGGGGTGGTGAGCCTCCATGCCGACCGCGTCGATGCACGCGTCGGGGCCGCGGCCGGCCGTCATGTCCGCCAGGGCGTCCAGCACGTCGACCTCCTCGTAGTCGAGGGTCTCGCTGCCGGTGTACTCCCTGACCCGGTCGAGCCGGTAGGGGAAGCGGTCGATGGTGATGACCCGCTCGGCGCCCAGCAGATAGGCGCTGGCGACGGCGAGCTGGCCGACCGGGCCCGCACCCCAGACGGCGACGACGTCGCCCGGCTTGATGTCGCACATCTCCGCGCCCATGTAGCCGGTGGGCAGGATGTCGGAGAGGAAGAGGACCTGCTCGTCGGGCAGGTCGTCGTCGACCCTGATGGGACCGACGTCCGCGAACGGCACTCGGGCGTACTCTGCCTGGCCGCCGGCGAAGCCGCCGAGCATATGGGAGTAGCCGAAGATGCCGGCGGGACTGTGGCCCATGAACTTCTCCGCGAGACCCGCGTTGGGATTGGAGTTCTCGCACACCGAGTACAGCTGGTGCTCGCAGGCCCAGCAGTGGCCGCAGGCGATGGGGAAGGGCACGACGACCCGGTCGCCGACCTTGAGGTCGGTCACCTCCGGGCCCACCTCGACGATCTCGCCCATGAACTCGTGGCCGAGGACGTCGCCCTTCTCCATGGTGGGTATGTAGCCGTCGTAGAGATGGAGATCGGAGCCGCAGATCGCCGTGGAGGTGATCCGGACGATCGCGTCCCTGGGGTTGAGGATCTTGGGGTCGGGAACCTCGGTCACCTCGACGGAGTTGCGCCCGGTCCAGCATGTGGCCTTCATCGGATGTCCTTTCCGCAGCCGGGCTCCGGCTGCTGTCGACGCGTGGTGGCCGTGGTCAGCCCGAGACCAGCGGCTGGGCCGGGCGCTGCCTGAGCAGGCGCATGGCGCGCGTGCCCTCGGGGCTGCCCTCGGAGCGGACCACTTCCCCTGCCTCCAGGACCTGCTTGAGCCGGCGCAGGTCGTCGTGGACCTGCTGGTCGGGGTGCTCGCCGAGGAGCTTCGCGACGGCGGTGCCGAGCCGGCCGGCCCGGGGTTCGTAGGCCAGGTGAACCCGCAGTTCGGTGCCACGCCCGCCGGGAGCGTCCGAGAACCACACCGAACCGTGGTTCTCCACCGCGGTGCGTCCGACCGACTGCCAGGCGATGAGCTTCCCGGGCCGGTCCTCGACGATGTCGGCGTCCCATTCCACGGTCCGCTTCAGCGGCCCCCGGGTCCTCCAGTGGGAGCGCCCCTGGCCGCGTGGCTCGACGGACTCCAGGTGGTCCATGAACCGCGGCAGATTGCTGAAGTCGTGCCAGAAGCGGTAGACCTGCGCCCGCGGGCGATTGATGGTGATGGCCGCGTGCGCCTCCAGCGCGTTGTCTTCGTCCCGCCGGTGCGCCGTGGCGCCCGCTCCGCGGGCCGCGGTGTACACGTCGAGCGCGGTCAGGGCCGCCACGGCGGCTGTGACGGCGCCCGTCCGGAGTCCGCGCCCACCGCTGCGGGAGCCCAGGGCCCGGCCCAGGACCGCCAGGTCCATCACATCCCCCGCGACGCGGGTCCAGACCCAGGGGGCCGGCTCACGGCTGACCAGCAGGGGCCCGGCGTGCAGGAGTTCGCGGACACCGGCCATCGGCACGAGGGTCCGGGATGCCCGGGAGTCGTCGACGCCCGCCAGCTTCCGGACGGTGTCCGGAGCCGCGAGTTGCAGCCCTCCCAGGGCGAGGCTGCCCCAGCCCAGGGCACGGGCGAGGCGGTGGGGCGTGGATTCCTGGTGTGCGTTCATGACGTCCTCATCCGATCGCAGCGCCGAAGGCGGGGGAGGCGGGGCTTGCGACCGTTGGGCGTCCACGGCCGGGGGCGATCGCCCGGCACGAACGAGGACCGAAGGTGACCCCTCGCCGATTCGCGGTTCGCAGCCGCACGGGGGGCGCCGGTCGCATGTGTCCGGATTCCGCTGTCGCCCGGGCCGACGCTTCGTATGCCGTCGCGGACAGATGTCGCGAGGTCGGAGGCCGGTGTCCCGGATCCGGTATCCGGCATCCGCTGCACGGGGACCTCCACGGCGAGCCGTGGAGCGCGACCCCTCTCCGGTACCCATGGGCAGAAGTCCTACGCGCTCCGGCACCGCCTTTCGTCACCCGGCCCCGGGGCCGGGCCCGGAAGAATTCACCTCGAGGAGTGACCGATGCGGGCGTGACGGCCGGGAAGCCGGTGAGAATATCGGTCAGCAAGTGCGACAGCCGTCCGTGCCCGAGTGGGCCGGGCCGGCATCGCTGGCCACGGCACGGCGGAGGAGGGTCAGGGTGGCGGACCTCAAAGGGGCGGACGCGGTCGACGGGCCCTGGCGGCGAACCGTTCGGGAGTCGCTGACAGGAGCGCTCGACGCACTGGGTACCGGCGCCTACGTCGTCGACGAGGAGGGACGCATCCTCGCCGTCAACTACCATGCCGAGCACCTGTTGCTCCGGCCTTCCGGTGAACTCCTCGGGCACGACGCCCACGATCTGCTGCACCGCAACAGCCATGGGGAGCCGGTGCCCAGAACCCAGTGTGCGATGAGACCGGCCTTTCTGGGCCGGCAGACGGCGCAGTCCGGAGACGTCTGGTTCGCCCGCGGGGACGGCTTCGTGATGCCGGTGCGGTGGCTGGTCACCCCGTACGACATCGGTGACCTGGGACCGGGCACGCTGGTGCTCTTCCACTCGTCCGCCCACGGCGACGCCCCCCGTAACCAGCCGGAGCCGGCCACGGCGCCGCTTTCCGAACTGCAACGCCTGGCCCTGCTGGCGGAGACGACCACCCAGCTGACCTCGACCCTGGACGTGGACGAGGCGCTGAGGCGACTGGTGCACCTGGTGGTGCCCCGTCTGGCGGACTGGGCCGTCATCGACCAGGTGACCGATCGTGACGAGGTGTGGCGCACCACCGTGGTGCACGCGGAGAACGGCCTCCTGGTGCACCGGGAGGACCTTCAGGGCCCGATGCCGCCCGTGCCCGAGGAGTCCCCGATGCCGCTGTCGCGCGCCCTGCGCGGCGTCGCGTCCACCCTGGCGGGCCCCGAGACCTACCGGCGCGCACCGGACGCGGGGATGGCCGTCGCACAACGCCGGCTGTTCGAGGCGACCGGCATGCACTCCGCCGCCATCGCCCCGATCCGCGGCCTGCGGGAGGTCCTCGGGGCGCTGACCCTGGGACGTTCGGAGCGGCCCGAGGCCTTCACCCCCGCCGACCTCGCGCTGCTGGAGGACATCACCCGGCGAGCCGGACTGGCCCTGGACAACGCGCGGCTCTACCAGCGGCAGCGCAAGGTCGCCGAGACCATGCAGCGCCACCTGCTCCCCCAGATGCCGCGCCTGACCGAACTGGAGATGACCGCGCGCTATCTGCCCTCTCCCGATGCCTCACAGGTCGGCGGCGACTGGTACGACGCCTTCACGCTCGCCGACGGCAACACGGCACTCGCCATCGGGGACGTCGTCGGTCACGATCTGGACGCCGCGGCCGGCATGGCGCAGGTGCGCAACATGCTCCGCGCCTACGCGTGGTCCCAGACGGAACCGCCCAGTCGCATAGTCGAGTGGCTCGACGAGGCGATGACCCGCCTGACCGACGTCCCCATGGCCACGACGGTCTTCGCCCGGATGGCGCTCGGCGACGACGGACGATGGACCCTGTCGTGGACCAACGCCGGCCATCCGCCGCCCCTGCTCGTGACCCGTGAGGGTCTGACCGAGTACCTCACCGACGGGCACGGCCCTCTCCTCGGCATCGGACCCCGGGGGCACCGATGTGACGCGACCGCGGTGCTGCCGCCGGAGTCGACGTTGTTGCTGTACACCGACGGTCTCATCGAATCGCCGGGCCACTCCCTGGACGAGGGGCTCGACCGGCTGCGCCGGCACGCCGCCGCCCTGGCCCGGCGCTCACTGGAGTCGTTCGCCGATCAGCTGCTGGAGCGCACCCGGCCGGCCGACAACGACGACGACGTCGCCGTTCTGGCCCTGCGTACGCCTCCGGCGCCGTGACGGATCCGTTGCAGCCGGGGAAGGCGGCGGTCAGTTCTCCGAGGGGATCCGGGCCGCGATCTCAGTTCTCCGAGGGGATCCGGGCCGCGATCTCGCGCGCCAGCCGTTCGGCCTCCGCCGAGAGCGGGCCGCCCTCCTCGGCGACCGTCGCCAGCAGCCGTAGCAGATCGTGTGCCTCTTCACGGCTCATCAGTGCAAGCCGCTCCATCGTCTGCTCGACGGGGGCGGGCTCGAGGCCGTCGAGGCCGAGGGGGTCGTTGTCGTCCATGCTCTGGGCAACGTACCCGGCCACCGGCTGGTCACGCACAGGCCCGGGCCGATGCGCTGTACGTTCACACACGTCCGAGTGAGGGGACCGCTTCGGGGTACCGGATAGGCCTCCGTGGTCGCGGCCGGATCCGGTGGTGAGGAAGGTGAGGACGTGCGTCTGCGTCACAGTCGTCCCTGCGAGCCGGGGTACTTGCGGAGACGGCGTGGCCGCGGGTTCCAGTATGTCGATGCCTCCGGGAACGTCCTGTCGGACGCGTCGCAACTGGAGCGGATCAAGGAGCTGACCATTCCGCCCGCCTGGCGGGACGTATGGATCTGCCGTCATCCGCACGGTCATCTGCAAGCCGTCGGCACCGACGCGGCGGGGCGCCGCCAGTATCTCTACCATCCCCGGTTCCGGGCCCAGCGGGAGGAGAGCAAACACGACCACGTCCTGGAGGTCGCCGACGCGCTGCCGTCCCTGCGTGAGGCCGTGGAGGCGCACCTGAGCGGGCGCGGGCTGAGCCGCGAGCGCGTCCTGGCCACCGCCGCGCGCCTGCTCGATCTGGGCTTCTTCCGAATCGGCAGCGACCGTTACGCCGACCTGCACCAGACCTACGGCCTGACGACCCTGCTCCGTGAGCATGCCAGGGCCTCTCGGGGCCGCATCGTCTTCACGTACCCCGCCAAGCACGGCCGGGAGCTGATACAGGCCGTCGGTGACGACGCCACCCTTCGGGCGCTCACCGCCCTGCTGCGAGATGGGAGAGGAGCACGGCGTCGAGGTCCGGTGGCAGTCCCCGTACGTCGAGGGCTGGGTCGGTCAGGCGTCGGCTCACCAGTCCGTAGCCGAGGTAGGCGTGCTGGCCACGGTGCAGAAAGTTGGGATCGGTGAGCAGCGTCAGCTCTCCGTAACGGATGAGGACGGTGGCGTTGCCGACGAAGTGCAGTCGCAGCGCCTCCGCGGCGGGGCGGTCATGGCAGGTCCCTTCAGCCGGCCGGACAGGGCCTCATGGCGAGTACCCCAGGGCCGAAGAGGGAGGGCGCGCCGGCTCAGCCCAAGTGGTGGGAGCGCAGCGGGGTGACCGTTCGGCGCGCGGTCTCCTCATGTCCGAGCAGGGGGCGGCGGAACTACTACGCGGGCAAGGGCGGCCAGGCCGTGGCCAAGCGGGTGGGCTACGCCTTGTGCCGCGGTGCGCCCGCCTGCGCCCGGTGTCGTCAGCTGGATGCGTGCCGCGTGAGGGAGGCGGACTCCTCGGTAGCGGCCCAGGAGGCGAGCAGGCGTAGGGCTTCTTCGGAGGGGGAGCCGGGTTCGGCGCTGTAGACGGTCAGGGTCAGGCCGGGTTCGGCGGCCATCTCGAGGCCCTCGTATGCGAGGTTCGGTTCGCCGACGGCCTGGTGGGTGGAAGCGAACGGCACACCGAGCCCGCCGATTCGTTACGGCACGGGAGGTACCGACGGCCGGGGTTCTTTGTGATCCTCGGAATCCGTTGGGGACAAGCGAGTTGACCTCGCGTCTGCTCCGGCCGCTCGGCCGGAGGCTGTGTCCCCCTCCATGAAAGGACCGGCCGTGGCGAAGAAGGCACGGAGTCTCGGGGCGAGACGCGCGTTGGCATTCAGTGCGGCAGTGATGAGCGGCGTCGCCGCCCTGGCGGGCCCGGGCGCCGGTCCGGCGACTGCGTCCGCCTCCGGCGCGCAGCACCCGGAATACGTCGCCCTCGGTGACTCCTACGCGTCGGCACCGGTGATCCCCGACGAGGTCGATGCCAACTGCAAGCGGTCGGACCACAATTACCCCTCCCTCGTGGCGGCGTACGCGCGGGCAGGGCTGAGGGACGTGACCCGTTCCGGGGCCACCACCGCCGAGATGACGGCCCCTCAGGGCACGGCCCCTGCCCAGTTCGCCGCTCTCGGCCGGAGGACGGACCTGGTGACCGTCAGCATCGGCGGCAACGACGTCGGCTTCACCACCGTCCTCGGTACCTGTGCCCGCCTCACAGCATCCGATCCCACCGGCGCCCCGTGCCGGGCCTTCTTCACCGACGGCGGACATGACCGGCTCACGGAGACGGTCGAGCGGACGGCACCGAAGATCGCCGGGGTGATCCGCGGCGTCCGGCAGCGGTCCCCGCACGCCCGGATCCTGGTGGTGGGCTACCCCGATCTGTTCCCGGAGAACGGTGTCGGCTGTACGAGCGACTCCGTCCCGTTCGCCGCGGGGGACTTCCCCTATCTGCGGGACAAGGAGAAGGAACTCAACAGGATGCTGGCCGGGGAGGCGTACCGGCACGGAGCGGGGTACGTCGACACCTACGCACCCACCATCGGGCACGACCTGTGCCGGCCGACCGGGCAGCGCTGGATCGAGACCCTGTCCCCGGCCACGCCCGCCGCGCCCCTGCACCCGAACGCCGAGGGTGAGCAGGCGATGGCGGCGGCCGTCGAGCACGCCCTCGTCTGTCACCGGCCGCGGCACAGGTGACACGGCCGCCGGCCTGCCGCCGGAGGTCGTGAGCGCGGCGGCCGACCGCACCCGCGCCCGCCCGTGCACCGCCTGCGGGCGGGCCCTTTCCCGAGCCCCGCGTACGTCGGCTCACGGTTCAGGGGCGGGCACTGCCGCTGTCATGCGGCGCGGCGCCGGTGAGGCCCACCGGGTTACCAGAGGGGATGAGTCCGGACGCCACCACCTTCCGGGCCCACGGAGCCAGCAGCTCGGCCAGTCGTACGGTGGCGTCGCGGCCCAGGGCCCGCCAGGGCCCCTCGGCGGCCGCGTCGGTCGCCTCCTCGATCGCACGGCGCTCGGCCGCTCCCGGGGCGGTCAGCCGCCCGCTGCCGTCGATCCACCCCCGGGCCCGCAGCTCGGCCTCGGTGCCGTACCAGGTGGCGGTGTCCCACTTCCGGCTCTCGCGCAGCAACGCGCCGTCGGACTCTCCCGCGGCGGCCTTGAGGACGAGCGCCTCGACCGGCCCGACACCGCGGCTCAGCAGGACGGCGACATGCCCGTCACCACGGTGTTCGCGCAGCGTGGTGACGGCCTGCCACAGCCGCAGATGCGGCTCGGCCGGGCGCTCGAGGGCCTGGTTGGCGGCGCCGAGCACCCGCCCCGCGGTGTCGGCCGCTTCGGCAGCGGCCCAGGCGAGGTCCGCCGCCTCCGCCATCAGGGCACTGCGCAGGGCGTCCTCCCCGTACAACCGCCGCATGGCGAGATCGACCGCCCGCTGTCGCGCGCCGAGGACGTCCTCCACCGTCGCGTACCGCCAGGCGTCCGGCAGTGCCCGCGTCACCCGGCTGGGGTGGAACACATAGAAGCAGCTGGTCACCACCGCCGGCGGCACCTGCCCCAAGGGAGCGGCGCGCAGGGCGAAGTACCCCATCCAGAAGCCGCGCATGCCGATCTCGTCGGCCGCCTGCCGTGCCTCCGGAGTGAAGTACACGAGGTCGTGCACGGGCTCGGCGAGCTCCCACATCGACCGGGCTGCGACATCACTCACTGTGCCCCCTCGTCCGCGGTCCCCGGCGCCGTACCGGTCATGACCGCTGTCATAGCACATGTTCATGACGGCTGTCATAGAGACCTCGCGACCTGAACCGCGACAGGGGGGCGGGTGCGGTTTGAAGACCGCGCCGGAGGTCACCCGGTGTAGTGCACCGGTAGTCGACGCGACCTGGAGTGAGCAAAGGTGGCTGGAGAGCAGAAGGCCAAGGCGAAGATGGAACAGGCCAAGGGCAAGGCCAAGGAGACGGTCGGGCGCGCGGTCGGGAACGAGAGGCTGACGGCCGAGGGTCAGGCAGAGAAGTCCAAGGGTGACGCACGCCAGGCGAAGGAGAAGACCAAGGACACCTTCAAGCGCTGACCCGTCAGACTCCCTCAGTAGGGCCCCACTCGCAAGGGGCCCTACTGCTTGCGCTGGGCCGGATTCCTGGCCTCCCGAGGAGAACGGCAGACGGCGCCGTGCCGCCGTCCGATGACCATGTCGGCGGTCGACAGGGCTATGGTGCTCATGCGCAGACCGGAACGAGAGCTGAGAGGTGGAGCGTGGACGTCTCACTCGGTGGGCTCCCCGCCGCGCCACCGCGCCATGGCGCCCGGCTCGAGGCGCATCCGCTGTCGGAACGTCCCGGTGTGCGGGTCGTCGGAGAAGTCACCCTCGACACACGACGCGCCTGGCAGGAAGCGCTCGGCCGGCTGGCGCAGCACGGTGGAACGCCCCTCCATGTGGAGCTTTCCGAGGTGGCGTTCATCGACGTGGCAGGAGTGACGGACCTGGTGACGGCTGTGCGGTCACTGCCCAAGGGACAGCGCCTCGTGGTCCACCGGCCGCCGCCGCAGATGGCACGCGTACTGGACATCTTCTGGCCCGGAGAGGGCAGGATCGAGGTGGCACCGTGACCGACACGGTCACCACACGGGAAGCGTTCGTCCACCCGGCTCTTTTCTACCGCGGCGCCCAGCAGTACGTGGCAGGTACGGTCCCTTTCGTTCTGGCCGGTCTCGCCGCGGGCGAGCCGGTCGCGGTGGCCGCTCCGCCGGACCGCCTGCAGCTGATCAGGGACGGCCTCGGCGCGCGCGCCGACGAGGTGCGCTTCGTGGACATGACGGAGGCCGGCCGCAACCCGGGACGCATCATTCCGGCAGTGCTGCGTGGATTCGCCGACGCCCACCGCGACGGGCGGGTGCGGATCATCGGTGAACCGATCTGGCCCGGCCGTACCCCGGTCGAGTATCCGGCGTGTGTGCAGCACGAGGCGCTGATCAACGCGGCGTTCACCGGACGCGAGGTGACGATCCTGTGCCCGTACGACGCCGCCGCGCTGGAAGGCGGTGTACTCGACGACGCGTGGGCCACCCACCCGGTGGTGATCGACGAGGACGGCGAGACGGCTTCCGCTCTCTACGACCCGGAGGCGGCCGTCGCCCGCTACAACGAGGCCCTCTCGGTGCCGCCGGGCGCCGAAACGTTCTTCTTCCAGGGCAGCGGGCAGCTGTCCGAGGCCCGCGAGTTCGCCGTGGGGCACGGCGAACGGATGGGCCTGTCCGGCCCCGCACTGGAGGATCTGGCACTCGCGGTGGCGGAGCTGACCACCAACAGCGTCATCCACGGTGCCGGCGGGGGAACCCTGGGGATCTGGCCGGAGGGCGAGTACGTCGTCTGCCAGGTGCACGACGCCGGCCGGCTGATGGATCCCCTGGCCGGCCGACGCCCCCAGACGCCCACCCGGCCCGGCGGGCGGGGGCTGCTGCTGGTCAATCACGTCGCCGATCTCGTCCGTACGCACACCGGCGATCCCGGCACCACCATCCGCTTCTACCTCGCCCGCTGACGCCGTTTCCGAGGAGCTCCCGGCCGTCGCCGGGCCACGGTTCAGGAAACCTCCGGGCCGGCGGCCTCCTGTCGTTCCCGTGCCGCTCGTCGTTGATGCGCTGCTCGTCGGGCCGTCCCGGCTATTCGGTGACTCAGCGGTCGTCGTCGCGGCGTAGCGGCCCCCAGGAGCCGACCTGGCGGTCGACCTCGGTCTGCGCCTGTCTGATCACCGTGTCGTCGACCCAGCCGACGGGCTCCACGTCCGCCACCAGCGGCTCGTTGTCGGGTCCTCGCCCCTCCACCCGGCCCCGCAGGACCCAGGGGCGCACCCCCTCACCCTTCTCCCGGGGCAGGTGCGAGTAGTCGTGCAGCCGCCGGGCCACCCAGAGTTCGACAGGCCGGTCTCCCCACCAGGGCTCGACCCCGAGGGGATTCGCCGACAGGCCCGGCATACGGACGCCGGTGAGGTCGTCTCTGCTGCCGGCGGCACGGAGGTCGGCGTGTGGGCCGTGCGACCAGCGCACGTAGAGGTCGGAATGCCGTTCCACAAGGGCACCCAGTTCGCCGAGGGTCCGCAGGACGGGCAGCTCGTCCGTGTCGGTCATACGCCTGGTCCTCCTCTCGCTCGCCCTCGCCTCGTCCTCTCCGGGAGGTCTGCGGCCACCGGGTTCGGCGCGATCACCGGCGTTTCCCACGGGTACCCAGCTGCGCAGGGGACATCCGTGCGCCCCAGCGGTCCTGGTGACGCCTGCGACATCTGCATCCCGCAGGTCGGCAGGCCCGCCCGGACGAGCGGACGGGGGCCGGGCACCCGCCGGAGTCCTGCCGAGGCCCGTCGTAGGTCACCGGGGTCCTTCGCAGTCCCGCGAGCGGACGGCGCCCTCGCGGGGGAAGCGAACGCTCCGGGGCAGGCTGCCGCCTCCGTAACGCAAAGTGACGCAACCAATCACCCGTTCGATTCGTATAAGTGGGTGGAGGCACAGCGGCCCGGCAGACGGCGGTCACGCCGGAGCGTCACCGTCCGCTGCCGAGGAAGCACCGAACAAGGAGAGACGATGCGACCGTTCGCGCTGGACTACGCTCGCCCGGCCGAGGAGTGGGAGGTCAGCACTCCGTACAGCTACGACTCCGCACTGCAGTTGAACGTCCTCCCCGACGGACGGATCGCCGCCCACGACTACGCGGTGTTGCGGGAATGGGGGGCCACGACCTCGACGGCGGGCTCGAAGACCCACTTCGACGACTGATCGCGGGACTTCGACGATGACCGTGCTGATCCTCACCTGTGAACAGGATGTGACGGCGGACATGGTGGTGGCCGAGTTGCACGGAGCCGGTGTGCCGGTGGTCCGGCTCGACCCCGCGGACCTCCCGGGCGCCGTCGCCATCTCGGGGGAGTACGTGCACGGCGCGTTCCAGGGGCACCTCTCCGTCGGCGGCCGTCTGGTGAGCACGAGCGGGCTGCGATCCATCTGGGTGCGCAGACCCGGAGTCCCGGCCGCGCGGGCCGCCGAGCCGTCGGCCTGGCTGACCGAGGAGGCCTCACAGGCCCTGTACGGGATGCTGAACGGCACCGGCGCACGCTGGATGAACCGCCCCGACGCGGCCCTCCGGGCCCGTCACAAGCCCTGGCAGCTCCATCTCGCCCAGCGGACCGGATTCCCGGTACCGGCAACCTTGATCACGACCTTTCCGCAGGCCGCCCGCGACTTCGCCGAGCGTTTCCCCGACCTGGTGGTCAAACCCGTCTCCGGAACGCACCCGCAGGACCCTCCCCGGGCGGTACCCACCAGCCGCATCGCCCCGGACGCCGACTTCGCCGCCGTGGCCTTCGGCCCGACGCTGTTCCAGCGGCGGATCGCCAAGCGCGCCGACATCCGCCTCACCGCCGTCGGCGACCGGCTGCTGGCGGCGCGCAAACCGGCCGCCGCGGACGCCGACGAAGTGGACGTCCGGTTCGCCCCCTCCCCCGGCCCCTGGCAGCCCGCCGACGTCCCGCCGCGCATCGCGCGGTCCGTGCACGACTTTCTTCGGCGGGCCGAACTGGCCTATGGCGCCTTCGACTTCGCGGAGGACGCCGACGGGATCTGGTGGTTCCTGGAGTGCAACCAGTCCGGACAGTTCGGGTTCGTGGAGCTGGACACCGGCCAGCCCATCGCCCGCGCCCTCGCCCACTGGCTGGCGCGCGATGAAGCGGAATCGGAGCAAGCCGCCCCCTCCCCCGCCCCGGCACACTGACCCCGCCGCGCCGAGGTAGGCGGATCGCCGTCTTGTGAGCGCGACGGCACGATGGAACGCTTCCCCTCCGCCGGTGCGGCGCCGGACGCCGGGCCGGAACGACCGGACCGCGAGGAGGACGAGGAGGGGGAGCGGGCGGATGGAGCTGGAGCTTCGGCATCTGCGTGTGCTGTGCGCGATCGCCGACGCGGGGAGCGTGGGCCGGGCAGCGTCGGAGCTGGGATACTCCCAGCCGGCCCTGAGCACCCAGCTCCGGCGCATCGAGCGCTTCTTCGGCAAGCCGCTTTTCGAGCGCGGAGTGTCGGGCGCGACGCTGACACCGTACGGCCTCGAGGTCGTGGCCGAGGCACGGGATGTCCTGGCACGCGCGGCGGCGATCGGGCAGCGGCGGACGGCCGACGCCGCCGAAGCGCACCGGACACTGCGCCTGGCCGCGACCAACTCGCCGATCCTGTCCGGCATGGTGGCCCGGGTACGCGGCAGACTGCCGGAGGTGTCGCTCACGGTGAGCAGCGTGTACGCCTCCTCGGAGATCGTCGAGCTCCTGGAGAGAGGCGAGATGGACGCGGCGGTCGCCGCGGACTACCCCGGCCGGGAACTGCGCCACTCCGCCTCGCTGGCACACCGCGGGATCGTCACCGAGCCCACGTTCGTGGCCCTGCCGGCCCGTCACCGGCTCAGACACCGCACTCAGATCGCGCTCGGCGACCTCGCCGAGGACGCCTGGTTCGTGACACCCGACGACGGGGCCGGCTGGCCCGGCGTCTTCTACGCGGCATGCGAGGCGGCCGGCTTCTCGCCGGTGGCGGTGCACGCATTCCTCGGTGACCGGCAGCAGCTGCTGAACATGATCGCCGACGGCCTCGGGGTGTCCCTGGTGCAGGCCACACTCCGGCCGGTCCCGGGCGTGCTGATCAGACCGCTGAGCGGCACGCCGTTGTGGTGCCGCTATGTGCTGGCCTGGCGGCGCGACACGGTTCCCGGCGAGATGGCGGAGACGCTGTTCTCCTCCGCCACGGCTGCGTACCGCGATCTCGTCGGTCAGTCACCGCACTTGAGGGCCTGGGCCGCGAGGACATGGAGCGTGGCCGGACGGTAGAGCGGACAACGGCGGTGGCCTGCACACGTGTTATGGGACATCAGTGCAATGTGCTATGTCACACGCCATTGTCGGTGGACTGTCGCACTGCGACAGTGCCTCTCACGCCTCATCACCGATTCCGAGACGCATCTATCCGTGAAGGAGTCCGGATGCGCTACTTCGCCCTGCCCGGACGCGTGGCCGGCGCGCTCGCCGCCGGCGTCACGCTCGTCGGCCTGCTGGCGCCGCCGGCGTTCGCCGCCCCCGGGTCGCCCACCCGCACCGACACCGCCAGCGCGGTCCACACCTCCGCGGCGCCCACTCCCACCGGCTCCACCCGTGCTGCCTCCGGCCGCGCCGTACAGGACCGGCCGATGGCTCCCTCCCAGCTCCCTCCCCTGCGCCCCGCCGTGTCCCCGCACGATCCGGACGCCCTGGCCGGCCCGGTCGCCGCATCGAAGGAAGGCTGCTCTCCGGCCGACTTCGGCGGCAGAACCGGCGCCGCACTCGTCGCATTGGTCAGAGCCTCGACCGTGGAGTGCGTCGACAGCCTGTTCGGCGTCACCGGTGCCGACGCGGGCAGGGTCTTCGCAGAGTCCCAGATGGTCACCGTCGCGAAGGCCTTCGCAGGCACGGCCCGGCGATACGGCGGCGACAACTCGGCCCGCATCTGGCAGCTGGTGCTCTTCCTGCGGGCCGGCTACTACGTGCAGTTCAACAACCCTGCCGACACCGGCCCGTACGGCGCGCGCCTGACCGCGGCCACGGCCCGCGGACTGGACGCCTTCTTCGCCCGCCGGCACGCCTGGGACGTCACCTCCGCGAACGGCGACGTCCTGGGGGACGTCGTCATCCTCACCGACAGCGCCGACCTGCAGGGCCGCTATCTCAACGCCTACCGACGGCTGCTGAACGGATACAACGACTCCTACGACAGCGTCGCGAGCATGGTTGCGGCCGTCAACGACGTCTACACGCCCCTGTGGCGCGGTAACTGGAACACCGCCTACGTCAACGCCGTCGCGGCCGACCCGCGCATCATCGGCACCCTCCACACGTTCGCGCTGCACCATATGAACCTGCTGGGCTCCGACCGCGCGTATCTGGACTCCAACGCCGGGATGGGCCTCGCCCGTCACATCGAGCACCCCGGCCTGACCGCCCTGGTCCGCCCGCCGGTGAAGGACCTGCTGGGCGCCTCGCGGATCACCGGCCCGACCGCGCAGCTGTGGGTGGCGGTCGCGACCCAGGTGGACGCCTACGACCGGGCCGGCTGCTCGTACTACGACGTCTGCGACCTGACGGACCGTTTGAGCAGGGCTGCGCTGCCGGTCACCCACGACTGCGACGCCACGCACACCATACGGGCCCAGTCGCTGACCGCCGCCGACCTCGACGCGACGTGCGCCAGCCTGCTGGGCCAGGACCCGTACATGCACGACCTCGTCAAGGACGAGGGACCGATACCCGGCCAGTACGAGTCGACCGTCCACCTTGTGGTGTTCGCCGGCAGAGCCGACTACCAGACCTACGCCGGGGCGATCTTCGGCGTCAGTACGGACAATGGAGGCATCACCCTCGTGGGGGACCCGTCCGACCCCCACAACCAGCCGGTTTCGGTCATGTACCAGAAGCCGTACGACGACGGCTTCACGGCCCGGATCTGGAATCTCAACCACGAGTACACGCACTACCTCGACGCACGCGACGACATGAAGGGCGATTTCACTCAGCAGACGGCGGTCCCCGACATCTGGTGGATCGAGGGGCTGGCCGAGTATGTCTCCTACAGCTACCGAGGCATCACCGACGCCCAGGCGGTCGCCGAGGCCGGCAAGCACACCTACACGCTGAGCACGCTGTTCCAGAGCACCTACGCCAACAGCGACCTGACCCGCACCTATCCCTGGGGCTATCTGGCGGTGCGCTACATGGTCGAGAAGCACCCGCAGGACATCCAGCGCATGCTCGCCCGCTTCCGGGCCGGCGACTACCCGGGCGGCTACGCCGTCTACAGCACCGGCATCGGCACCCGCTACGACGCCGACTTCGACGCCTGGCTCACCGCATGCGCCACAGGTGCCTGCGCCGGGCCGGGAACGGGCGCGCTCCGGCCCGGCGGCGCGCGTCCGGTGCACTAGCGGGTTTCGTTCGGATCAGCCGGGGTTCGAACCCAACCAAACGAAACCCCCTGGCCCGACCGTCGCGCCCGCCGCCCCGGTGTCTAGCGGTCCACGGCCGCCATCCCGGCCTCGTCGTAGCGCTCGCCTGCGGCCTTGGGGAGTTCGGCCTCGATGCGCGCGAGGTCGTCCTTCGTCAGCTCGACGTCCACCGCGGCCGCGTTCTGCTCGAGGTAGGTGCGGCGCTTGGTGCCCGGGATGGGGACCAGGTCCTCGCCCTGGGACAGCACCCAGGCGATCGCGAGCTGCGCGGGAGTGACGTCCTTCTCCGCTGCGATCTCCTTGACCTTCTCGGCGAGCCGCTGGTTGGCCTTGAGGTTGTCCCCGGTGAATCGCGGCCCGCTGCGCCGCCAGTCGCCCTCGTCGAGTTCGTCGGGAGAGGTGAACCGGCCGGCGAGGAAGCCGCGTCCCAGCGGCGAGTAGGGCACGAAGCCGATCCCCAGCTCACGGCAGGCGGGCAGCACCGCGGCCTCGGGGTCGCGCGTCCACAGTGAGTACTCGGTCTGTACGGCCGCGATCGGATGGACTGCGTTCGCACGGCGGATCGTCTCCGCGGCCGCCTCGCTGAGGCCGATGTGGCGCACCTTGCCCTCGGCGACCAGCTCCGCCAGCGCGCCCACGGTCTCCTCGATCGGCACCTTCGGGTCCACCCGGTGCTGGTAGTAGAGGTCGATGTAGTCGGTCCCGAGCCGCTTGAGCGAACCGTGAATCGAGCTGCGTACGTGCTCCGCCGAACCGTCCTGCGGCCCGACCGTTCCGATATCACCGGGTACGGCGTTGTCCATGCGGTAATTGAATTTCGTAGCGATCACATATGCGTCACGGCGCCCCTTGATCGCACGGCCGATCAGCGACTCGTTGGTGAGCGGGCCGTACATCTGCGCGGTGTCGAGGAAGGTGATGCCGAGCTCGAGGGCGCGGTGGATGGTCTTGATGCCCTCTTCCTCATCTGCGGAGCCGTAGAAGGCGGACATTCCCATGCAGCCGAGTCCGATGGCGGACACCTCCAGGTCCCGGAGCCTGCGCTGCTTCATGATCCTCGCCAGCCTTTCCTCACGATGGTGGGTCTTTCCGGCCTCACCGCCGTCCCCCGGCTCACTCGAGCGGCGGATCCCGCTCGCCGGCATCCCGGCGGCTCGGAGCCCGGTGGGGCCATGCCGCGGACGCTATGACGTGAAGTGCGCTCGAAGTCAAGGATGCGCTCGCCGGCCTGCCGGCGCATGCCCGTCCGGCTCACGGACGCTTGCGGCCGACTCCCGCGTGGACCCGGTACTCGGACGGGTTGTCCGGGACCGGGTCCCGGCGGCCGGGGCGCCACAGGGGCACAGGGCACAGGGGCACAGGGGCACAGGGACCAGGCCGGGTTCCACCAGGTCGAGGCCTTCGAAGAGGGCGAGGATCTCGGCGTGGGAACGCGCGGTGACGCACGAGCGGCCCTGGAGCGGTAGAGCCGCCTCCCGGCGGCGGCGGTGTCGGCGGTCCTGGTTGGTGGCGTGCGTCAGCGCCAGCCGGCCGCCGCAGGGAAGGGCGTCCCGGAAGGCGGCCACGGCCGGACCCTCGCCGGATGTGATGAAGTGCAGGATGGTGACCATCAGCACGGCGACGGGCCGGTCGAAGTCGATGAGCCTTCGCACCTGCGAGGAGGACAGGACGCCGGCCTGCGGATGTCGGCGTCGAGCCGTACCCCGGCGTCGATCAGATGCTGCACCGCTCGCCGGACAACGGCGCGGTCGGCCCGCGCCGGCGTACGCACCCGGGGGTCGATGGCGGTGAAGGCCGCGACTGCCTCCGGTGGACGGAGCAGTTGTGCTCCGCGCCCAGCATGGCGTCATACAACCGGGCGACACCGGCCTTGCGGGGATCGACCGACCCCTTTCGGGGGGAACTCGACGCCCGGCACAGCAACTCTCCGCCTCAGCAATGATCTTGATGTTCCATCATATAGTTGCGGTCCGACCCGCGGCGAGGCGCCGCCGACGCCGTGCGCGGTCGCAACCGGCCCCCACCCGGAAAGGCACGACCCTGCGGAACCAAGCGCGCAGCCAGCTCGACATGCCACCGGCCGCCGCATCCTCGCGCCGCCGGTCGGCCTTCACCCCCGCGGCCGACCTCATCGGATCCGCACTCGACCTTGATCTGACGGGCTGTCATATCGTCCAGGCACTGACACCGGGCTTCTGCGACGCGGCCTCGGTCTACCTGCTGGAGCGCTGGCTCGTCGAGGAGAACGCCGGTCCGGCCGGTGATCCGGCCCACATCGAGGCCCGCAGACTCGCGCTGCGGGTAGGGGCGGAGGCCTCGGTGCGGTGGGAGGGCATGCTGCCGGTCGGCGAAGTGATCGTCTTCCCTCGCGAGACGCCGTACGCACGCTCCTTGGCCACCAGGCGCCCGCAGCTTCCGGACGAAGTCGATGCCCACACCTCCGAGCGGCTGCGCGCCTCCGGCGGCGACGACGCCCGTATCGGCCGTCTGCTCCAAAGAGCGTCCTTCCTTGTCGTGCCCCTGCATCTGCGGGGCGCCGCCGTCGGTTTCGTCGTCTGCGGGCGGGGACCGGACCGGGCCCGCTTCCTGCCGGGCGACGCCGCGGCGGTGGAGTCGCTGGCCGCGCGGGCCTGCGTGGCACTGGACAACGCGCGCCGGTACGAACGCGAGCGCCGGACCGCGCTGGCCATCCGGCGGAGCCTGCTGCCCGCCACCGGCCACACCTTCGACGGCTGCCGTATCGCCCACGGCTATGTGCCCGCCGGGCACGACACCGTCATCGGGGGCGACTGGTTCGACGTGCTGCCGCGGGCGGGCGGCCGTGTCGGTCTCGTCGTCGGCGACGCCATGGGGCACGGCCCGGAATCGGCCGTCGCGATGATTCAGCTGCGCACGGCCGCCCGTACCCTGGCGGGCATCGACATCGCCCCGGCCGAACTGGTGCGCCGGCTCGACTCGCTCGCCTGTGACACCCCCGGTGCCTCCTTCGCCACCTGCGTGTACGCGGAGTGGGACGCGCGACGCCGCACCTGCACCCTGGTCGGGGCAGGTCACCCTCCGCCGCTCATCCGGAGCCCGGACGGACGGGCCGCGCCGGTCACACTCACCAGCGCGGGCCTGCCACTCGGGCTCGGCACCGGCACCTACGAGCCCACCGTGCTGCACCTGCCCGAACCGGCGCTGCTCCTGCTCTACAGCGACGGCATGGTCGAGTCACGCCACTGCGACATCGACCAGGGCATCACCCGCCTCGCCACCCTTTTGACCCGGCACACGGACGCATGTGCGGACATCACCGCTCCGGACACCCTGCACCGGTGGTGCGAGCGGCTGCTGCACCACACCTCGGCGACCGGGGGCACGGACGACCGTACCGTGCTGCTGGCTGCGCTGACGCCTGCGGAGGACCGGCGGGCAACCCACCCTCACGACGCTCCCGTTCAGCCTCGGCGGGAGCGCTGACAGGCGGGCCACAACCCGAACCCTCACGCTCAGCCCGAGCAAAAGACATGACTCAAGAGGACCAAGAGACTCCACTCATCCGTACCATCACTACGCCGGGGTATTCGCGCAGTTACCGCCACCGTTACACGGACGCCAGCCCGAGAACATGTGCGGTTGGCTCTCTGCGCCCGCACCACGAATCCGGAGAAAGGTCGACCCCATGTCCGAGACCACCACTTCCGCCACCGATCTCACCTCGCAGTACGCCGCCCAAGTGGCCGACGACCTCGAACGCAACGTCAAGGAGCAGGACCGCGTCGGCGCGGAGATCGCCGCGCTGCAGCAGCAACTGGCCGCCCTCCAGCACGATCACGTCGTGCTGGTGAACATGCAGCAGGCACTCGGCATGACACCGCCTCCCGCGGGCCCCGCGGCAACGACCGACCACACCACCGTGCCCGCTGCGCGCAAGAAGCCCGCCGCCGAGTCCGGCACGGACAAGCAGGCGAAGCCGAAGCGGAACGCATCCGCGCGCGGCCGTACCGCAGCCGGGAAGCCGGCCGCGAAGAAGTCCGCCAGGAAGTCCGCGGACAAGGCCCCCGCGGCGAAGACGGCCGAGCCGACGCTGGTCGAACTCGTCCGCCGTCACCTCGCCGAACAGAGCGAACCACGCTCCTCCGCGGAAGTCGCCACGGCGCTCGGTCAGGTCCACCCCGAACGTGGCATCAAGACCACCGTCGTCCGCACCACGCTCGAAGGCCTCGTGGCCAGGAACCAGGCCCAGCGCAGCAAGCAGGGCACGTCCGTCTACTACTCCGCCCCGGACACGCCCGAGGAGAAGGCCGCGCCCGCCGAGGACACCGCGGGTGCGGAGCGGACCGAGTAGAGCCAACGGCCCGGGCGCGCGGTTGCCCGCCCTCCCGCGGTGGCAGGGCTCCTCCCCGCGGCCGTGCGCGGCGGACTGCGCACCAGCCACACCGGCACGGCCGGACGGCGGGCGAGCACCGGGACCGGCTCGCGGGGGACGGTGCCGGGTCGGGCGACCGTGTGCCGTCGCATCGGCCCCGGCCCGCCTGTAGCCGTGCCTGGCTCGCCTGGAGCCCGCGCGCAGCTCCGCCCTGTCCCGGGGACGGACGCACGGCGGGTTCGCGTGTGGCGGCTCGGCGGCGCCGCTCACCCGTCCCGGTGCATCGCCCGCGCGCCGCTGCTCGCCCGGCTCTTCGGTGCGCGACCGTGGGCGGATGCGCCGCATGCTCCTCTCCGTCGTCGTCGCGCTGCTCGCCGCCGGGTGCGTGAGCGTCCGGCCCGATTCCGGCGACCGGCCCCTTCGGCAGGCCGCGGCCGCCGATGCCCGCTCACCCGCCCGGGCCGCTCCAGGCGCCGCGGGGCCGCGGCCTCCGCGCGGGGTGGCGGGGCTCGTACGCACCGGCCCCGCGCCTCGTCAGTGGCCGGGAGGCCCTTCCCCCGCCGGGCTTCACGCCGCTTCGCAGACCAGCCGGCCCGTCCCGGCGCAGCGCGGGCCCGCACCCACGCCCCGCCGACTCGGCCCTGCGCCGGGCCGGCGACCGGCGCACGGGCGCCCCGGACGGCGAACCGTCACGGCAGCGTCGCCGCGTTCCCTTCCGCGGAGCGCACCGGGCTACACGGCGGCCACCCGGCCGGCCGCCGCGCACGGGTTCCCGATCCCGTCGCATCCGGACGCCGGCCCGTTCGCGCTCTGCGGTCTGGCGGAGGGCATCGGCCTGGGCCAGACCGTGGCCGCCGTCTGCCGGGACCCGTTCGGCAGCTGATCGGTGACCGTCGAGCCGCCCTTCCGCCGGCCGCTGCCGGTTCCTCGGCCGCCGACGGGACGACCACGACGGCCGCGTCCTCGGAGGACGTGGGCACAGTGGCCTTGCGCACGGCAACGGCGGCGGCGTGATCGTGCACATGGACCAGGCGACCGCGCCCGCCGGCGGCAAGCGCAAGAAGCGCGGCCGCGGCGGTGCC
>NZ_JAKEEB010000019.1 GCF_021462825.1 Streptomyces glomeratus
GTAGTGATACGGCGGCCGGGTTGTCAGTTTCATAGTGTTTCGGTGGTCATAGCGTGAGGGAAACGCCCGGTTACATTTCGAACCCGGAAGCTAAGCCTTACAGCGCCGATGGTACTGCAGGGGGGACCCTGTGGGAGAGTAGGACGCCGCCGAACAATTCTTGAGAAAGCCCCCGTGCCAGTCGGCACGGGGGCTTTCTGCGTTTTGGGGTCAGGGCCGGAGGCACCGGCCCTGACGCTCAGAGTCGGCCCGCCGCCTTCAAGGCCAGGTAGGCGTCCGCCAGTGCCGGCGGCAGATCCTCGGGTGTCGCGTCCACGACGGTGACGCCATGGCGCCGTAGCTGTTCTGCCGTGCGGGTGCGCTCGGTCTGGGCCCGGGCCGCCGCCGCGGCCTCGTACACCGCATCGGCGCTGCCGCGCGCTGTGGCCATCTGGGCGATATGCGGATCGGCGACCGAGGCGACCAGTACCGTGTGGCGTTGACTGAGGCGGGACAGCGCCGGCAGCAGCTCCTCCTCCACGGGCGCCGTCTCGAGCGTGGTCAGCAGGACGATCAGGGAGCGGCGCGGTGCCGTGCGGAGCGCGGTTGCCGTCAGTCCGCGGGCGTCCGTTTCGATGAGTTCCGGCTCCAGCGTCGCCATCGCGTTGACCAGTGCCGGCAGCAGCTCACGGGACGCCCGGCCCTGGACCAGGGCGCGCACCCGGCGATCGTAGGCCAGCAGGTCCACTCGGTCACCGGCCCGGGAAGCCAGGGCGGCCAGCAGCAGCGCCGCGTCCATGGAGGCGTCCAGGCGCGGCGCGTCGCCGACCCGTCCGGCGGACGTTCGGCCCGTGTCCAGAACCAGCAGGATGTGGCGGTCGCGTTCCGGCCGCCAGGTGCGTACTGCGACCGTGGTCTGGCGGGCCGTGGCGCGCCAGTCGATGGAGCGAGTGTCGTCGCCAGGGACGTAGTCGCGCAGACTGTCGAACTCCGTGCCCTCGCCGCGGATCAACACGCTGGTCCGGCCGTCCAGTTCACGGAGGCGGGCCAGCTTGGAGGGAAGGTGCTTGCGGCTGGCGAAGGGTGGCAGGACCCGCACCGTCCAGGGGACCTTGTGGGTGCCCTGGCGGGAGAGGAGGCCGAGGGGTCCGTAGGAGCGGATCGCGACGCGGTCCGCCTGCCGGTCGCCCCGGCGGGTCGGGGTGAGACGGGTCGTGACCCGGCGGCGCTCACCCGGAGGGACCGTCAGACGATGGCGGGACGCGGCCACTTCGGTTCCCGGCTGCCAGCTGCTGGGCGGCCATGCGTCGCGGAGATGGGCGCGCAGGGGACGGCGGGAGGGGTTGGTGACCGTGAGCGTCACGTCGGCGGCCTCGCCCAGGCGTACGGAGGTGTCGCCGGACCGGGTCAGGCCGAGGCGGCGTACGGGCGCGGCCAGCGCGAAGTCACAGGCGCAGGCCAGGGCCAGCGGGCCGTTGACGGCGAGGATGCCCGTCCAGTCGGGTGCCCAGATGCCGACGGGGAGGGTGCCGAGTGCCGCGAGAAGCGCGGCTCGTCCGGTGAGTGCCATCAGCGGGGCACGGGGACGTGGGCGAGGATCGCGTTGATGACGGAGTCCGCGGTCACGCCTTCCATCTCGGCCTCCGGGCGGAGTTGCACCCGGTGACGGAGCGTCGGAAGAGCCAGGGCCTTCACGTCGTCGGGGATGACGTAGTCACGGCCCGTCAGCCAGGCCCAGGCCCGGGAGGTTGCCAGGAGAGCGGTCGCGCCGCGCGGGGACACACCGAGGGTGAGCGACGGCGAATCGCGGGTGGCACGGCAGATGTCCACCACGTAGGCGGTGATCTCGGGGGACACCGTCGTCTTGGCGACGGCGGCGCGTGCCGCCTCGAGGTCGGCGGCGCTCGCCACCGGGCGTACGCCGGCGGCGCGCAGGTCGCGAGGATTGAAGCCGGCGGCGTGACGGGTGAGGACGTCGATCTCGTCCTGCCGGGACGGCAGAGGGATCGTCAGTTTGACCAGGAAACGGTCCAGTTGGGCTTCCGGGAGGGGATAGGTGCCCTCGTACTCGACCGGGTTCTGGGTCGCGGCGACCAGGAACGGCTCGGGGAGCGGGCGCGGGGTGCCGTCGACCGTGACCTGACGCTCCTCCATGGCTTCGAGGAGGGACGACTGCGTCTTCGGCGGGGTTCGGTTGATCTCGTCCGCGAGCAGCAGGTTGGTGAAGACGGGCCCGGGCTGGAAGGAGAACTCCGCGGTCCGTGCGTCGTAGACGAGGGATCCGGTGACATCGCTCGGCATCAGGTCCGGTGTGAACTGGACGCGCTTGGTGTCGAGTTCGAGTGCGGCGGAGAGAGTGCGGACGAGGAGGGTCTTGGCGACCCCGGGGACCCCTTCGAGGAGCACGTGTCCGCGGCACAGGAGGGCCACGACGAGACCGGTGACTGCGGGGTCCTGGCCGACCACGGCTTTGGCGATCTCGGCGCGCAGAGCCTCCAGAGAGGCCCGGACGGCGTCCGGATCCCCGGTGTGCCCGGCTTTGTCAGTGGTCGGGTCCATCATGGACGGCGTACCTCTCTTTCGAGGGCGTCGAGTTGGTCGGCGAGTGCGATCAGGGCCGCGTCGTCGCCGGGCGGCGGGCCGAAGAGGAGGGAGTGCCGGGACTGTCCGTCACCGTGGAGGTGTGCGGAGAGCGCCGGGAGCAGGGCCTCGGGCGCATGCGCCTGGGCGAGGGGGATGCCCACCAGGGCGGCGAGGCGGGTGCGAGTGGTGGAGCGCAGAGCGGCGGCCGCGCGGTCGCGGGCACGCGACTTGCGGTAGAGGCGGGCGCGGCCTTCGACGGTTTCGGAGGCGCGGATCGCGACGGGAAGTCTCTCGGGGACGAGCGGGCCCAGTCGGCGGGCCCGCCAGAGGGCGGCCAAGGCCGCCGCGATGAAGAGTTGCAGTGTGCCCCACAGCCAGCCCGAGGGGAGCAGGTCGAAGAAGCTGCGGCTGCCCGAGTCGGTGGCCGAGGTGTCGGAGAGCGAGGGGAGGTACCAGACCAAGTGGGAGCGAGAGCCGAGCAGTTGGAGGGCGAGGGAGGCGTTGCCCTGCTCGTCGAGGTGGTTGTTGTAGAGGATGTCGGGCGCGCCGAGGACGACGGTGTCGCCGCTTCCGGATGCGGCCGGGAGCCGCACCAGGGTGGGCAGGCCGTCGCTGGGGTAACAGCGGTCGGCGTGGGCGCCGGCCGTGAGGTAGCGGACCCCGCCCGTGTGGGCGGTGCCCGCGCGCCGGGCGGCGGGGAGCGCGCAGCGGGGACTCAGCAGCCAGTCGAAGCTGGGTGCGGGGTCCGCCGAGACGCCCGGGGCGAGGCCGCCGGCGGAGGTCTCGGGCGCGATCAGGACCGTGCGTCCCCCGGAGTTCTGCGTCGCCTGCTGCAGACCGCTTTGTTGATGGCGCGTCAGAAGATCCGGCGCGGCGACGAGAAGAGTGGTGTCGGGGCCGGCGGCGGAGCGCGCCGCGTCGAGCGTGGTGACCACCCGGGTCGAGACACCGCGTTCGGCGAGGAGTGCGGCGACGGCGTGACTGCCGTAGGGGTCGGCCGAGCGCGGGTCGAGGCGGCCGTGGTGGGCGCTGGAGCGGACGACGGCGATCACGACGGCGGCGACCAGCACGAGTACGGCGGCGAGCAGCAGTCCGCGCGAACGGGTCCACACCTGGCGGGCGGTGGGCGAGACGGACGTGGCGGGGAGCGTGGCCTGGGATGTCATCCGGCGGCTCCCGAGCGGGCGCCGGGGGCTGTGGTGGGGGCGCTGTCGGTGAGCTGGGGCCTGGTGCGCTCGAGGTCGTCGTCGAGGTCGGCGAGCCGGCGGTACGTTCCTTCGGCCGCGGCCCGGCCGCCGTATGTGACGTCGTCGAAGTCCCGTGAGGCCACCCGCAGTCGGTCTGCGTGGTCGGGGAGTGCGCGGCCGGCCTCGATGGCGGCCTCGTCGGCGGTACGGCCGGGGCGTACCTCGAGCAGGGCGCGTTCCTCCAGGGAGCGGACGACGGCGCGCATGCGTTCCTGGACCGCCTGGTTCCAGTGGCTCTGGGCGGCGTGCGCCTCGGCGGCCGCGCGGTGCTCGGCGGCGCTCTTGGGGCGGTCCTCGAAGAGGGCGGCGGACGAGGTGGGCATGCGGCGCGGGGTGCCCAGGCGCCACCACAGGGCCCCTATGAGCGCGAGGACCGCCAGGGCGATGACGAGCAGGCCGACGAAGCCGCCCGGCGCCGCGGACGAGGCGGTGTCGAAGAGGCCGCCGACCCAGTCCCAGAAGGCGTTCAGGGCCCGCTGCAGCAGGCTTGGGTCGCTCTCGTGGTACATCCGCTTGGACAGCTCACGCCGAGCCGCCTCCCGCGCCGGGTCGCGCGGGATCGTGATCGGTGGCTGGTCGCCCGAGCGCCACAGCACCGGCACGACCTTCCCCACTCCCCCCGTCGGGCTCACCCCATCAGCTCCCCGGGGTGGCGTCGGTGACGGCGGCGTTGTAGCTCTGGACGCCTGCGGCGCGGGCCAGGTCGAGGTCGAGGGCCTCGCGGCGGATGCGCTGGTCGATGTAGAGCAGCACGGTCACGCCGGCGCTGATCGGGAAGGTGAGCGTGCGCCCGATCACCGAGCCGATACCGCTGATGATCAGGAACGTCCAGCCGGGGCCGTCTCCGGTGCCGTTGAAGAGGCCGCTCATGCCGTCACCGCTGAGGATGCCGGCGATGACGGCGAAGGGGATGACGACCAGCGACCCCACGATGCCCGCGATGATCTGGGCGAGGGCCTGAATGCTGCTGACGCGCCACCACGAGCCGCGCATCAGCTTGGCGGAGCGGCTCATCGATGTGCGGATGCTCTGCTTCTCGAGCATCAGCGCGGGCGAGGCGAGCGAGAAACGCATCATGATCCATGTGGCGACCACCGCGGCGCCGAGGCCGCCGAGGACCGCCAGCGAGACGCCCGCGGCGGTCGAGCCGCCCGCCGCGATGAGGATGCCGGGCACCGTGCCGACGGCGAAGATCGTGAGGGCGATGAGCGGCAGCAGGAGCGTCAGTCCGGCCAGCTTCAGCAGCTGCGGGCGGGCGTCGCGCCAGGCCTCCGCTATGGTCACCGACTTGCCGAGCACCGCCCGGCTGGTGACGGTCGTGAGCAGGGCGGTCGCCACGATGGTGCCGATCAGGGTCACCAGGAAGACCACGCCGGAGCTCAGCAGCACCCCGCCCATGGCGCGGCCCACCTCGCGTGCGGAGGAACTGGGGTCGCTGAGGGTCTCCGCGGTGGCGCGGTCGTCGAGGACCAGCTTCTGGAACAGGATGGCGACGATCTCCGTGAAGACGGAGACGCCCAGCGCGATGCCGAGGACCGAGCGCCAGTGGGTGCGCATGGTGGAGACGGCGCCGTCGAGGATCTCGCCGACCCCGAGCGGCCTCAGCGGGATCACACCGGGTTTGGCGGCGGCCGGCGGCCCCCAGGGAGCTCCCCAGCCGCCGTGACCGCCGACGGGAGCCCCGTGGCCGCCGGGACCGGTGGGCGGGGCACCCCAGCCCGCTCCGGGCGGAGGCGTCGGGACCTGACCGGGAACCTGAGGGTGCGGAGCGCTCCACTGCCCGGGCGGGGGCTGCTGCCTGGACCACTGCGTCGGCGTCTGCGGCTGATCGCCACCGCCTTGGCCCGAGGGCTGCTCCGGGGGCTGCGCGCCGGTGGCGTCCGGCTGCGTCCCCTCGGAGGGGGCAGATCCGGGCGAAGCCCAGCCCGGAGTGTCATTCATCGTCGCTCCTTCACGGTGCCCGCTCCGCGGATGCGGCGGCGAGTTGGCAGACATCGTGCCACGCTGCGTCCGGTGGGGGACCAGGGGTGGTGTGGGCTGTACACCTTCAATTGTCGGCCGGTTACGGGGCAGACTGACCGCATGGCTGATCAGTACGCGCGAGCAGACGAGGACAACCAGTCGGCGGAGATGCCCGCGATCCGTTGGGAGGAGCCGCCCGAAGGGCCCGTACTGGTCCTTCTCGACCAGCGCAGACTGCCGGCCGAGGAGGTCGAGCTCGTGTGTACGGACGCGTCCGCGCTGGTGGACGCGATCCGCACGCTCGCCGTGCGGGGGGCGCCGCTGCTGGGGATCGCCGGGGCGTACGGTGTCGCGCTCGCCGCGGCGCGTGGCTTCGACGTGGAGGAGGCCGCCGCCGCGCTGGCGGGTGCCCGGCCGACCGCGGTGAATCTCGCCGTCGGCGTGCGCAGGGCCCAGGCCGCGTACCGGGCCGCGGTCGCGGGGGGCGGTGACCGGGGTCAGGCCGCCGAGGCGACGCTGGCCGCGGCGCGCGCACTGCACCAGGAGGACGCCGCGGCCAGCGCGCGGATGGCGCGGCACGGTCTGGCGCTGCTGGAGGAGTTGTTGCCGGGCGGCGGGCACCGGGTGCTGACCCACTGCAACACCGGCGCACTGGTGTCCGGCGGTGAGGGCACGGCGTTCGCGGTGGCGCTGGCGGCACACCGGGCGGGGCGGCTGCGCAGGCTGTGGGTGGACGAGACGCGGCCTTTGCTGCAAGGTGCTCGCTTGACGGCGTACGAGGCGGCCCGCAACGGGATGGCGTACACCTTGCTCACGGACAACGCGGCCGGTTCGCTGTTCGCGGCGGGCGAGGTGGACGCCGTGCTGATCGGGGCGGACCGGATCGCCGCCGACGGTTCGGTGGCGAACAAGGTGGGGAGCTATCCGCTCGCCGTACTCGCCAGGTACCACCATGTGCCGTTCATCGTGGTGGCACCGGTGACGACGGTGGATCCGGGCACGCCCGACGGGGCGTCCATCGAGGTGGAGCAGCGGGCCGGACACGAGGTGACGGAGGTCACCGCGCCCCGGGTTCCGGTGGCGGGAGCGGAGGCGGGAGGCGGGATACCGGTGGCACCCCTGGGGACCCAGGCGTACAACCCGGCGTTCGACGTGACGCCGCCCGAGTTGGTGACGGCGATCGTCACCGAGGAAGGTGTCGTTTCCCCTGTGACCGCCGATGCACTCGCTGCGCTGTGTGACAGGTCACGCCAGGTAACAATTTAGTTAATGGGATGATGTGGTCCATGAAGGGACGAGTCCTTGTCGTCGACGACGACACCGCACTGGCCGAGATGCTCGGCATCGTGCTGCGTGGTGAAGGTTTTGAGCCGTCTTTCGTAGCTGACGGCGACAAGGCGCTGGCCGCTTTCCGCGAGACCAAGCCCGATCTTGTGCTGCTCGACCTGATGCTGCCCGGACGGGACGGTATCGAGGTGTGCCGCCTGATCAGGGCGGAGTCAGGCGTGCCGATCGTGATGCTCACCGCCAAGAGCGACACCGTGGACGTGGTGGTCGGCCTCGAGTCGGGCGCGGACGACTACATCGTCAAGCCGTTCAAGCCGAAGGAGCTGGTGGCCCGGATCCGGGCGCGGCTGCGCAGGTCGGAGGAGCCGGCGCCCGAGCAGCTCTCCATCGGTGACCTGGTCATCGACGTGGCCGGTCACTCGGTGAAGCGGGACGGGCAGTCGATCGCGCTGACGCCCCTGGAGTTCGATCTGCTGGTGGCGCTGGCGCGCAAGCCGTGGCAGGTGTTCACCCGCGAGGTCCTGCTCGAGCAGGTCTGGGGCTACCGCCATGCGGCGGACACCCGTCTCGTCAACGTGCACGTCCAGCGGCTGCGCTCCAAGGTCGAGAAGGACCCGGAAAGGCCGGAAATCGTAGTGACCGTCCGTGGCGTCGGTTACAAGGCCGGACCGAGCTGACGTGCCGCGGGACAGTGCCGCTTCGGCTACCGCCCGGCCGGTAGCCGAACCGGAGCGGCCTGTCGGACGGCGCACGGCGGGCTCCGGATGGGAACGGTTCTTCGAGGGCGGGCTGCTGCAGGGCGGAGTCCAGGGCAGCCCGGTCCTCCGGCTCGTCATGCGCTGGGTGCGCCGTCCGCTGCTGCCGGTGATGCGGCTGTGGCGACGCAACATCCAGCTCAAGATCGTCGTGACGACGCTGCTGATGTCCCTGGGCGTCGTGCTGCTGCTGGGCTTCGTCGTCATCGGCCAGGTGCGCAACGGTCTGCTGGACGCCAAGGTGAAGGCGTCCCAGAGCCAGGCCGTCGGCGGCTTCACGGTCGCCGGGCAGAAGGCGGACAGCGCGGCCAGCGCGGGCGGCGGCGACGACAACGCGGGCACGGGCAACAACCCCGTGCAGAACGTCAGCGGGTGGATGAGCGACCTGGTCGAGTCGCTGTCCAGTGGTGGCCAGGGCGCCTTCGACGTGGTCACGCTCAGCACCACCGTCGTGGACAGCGGCGACAACCGTGGCCTCGGGCCCCGCGCGTCGGGTGATGTGGACCCCAACCTGAGCGTGCCGGATGCCCTGCGCCGGCGCGTCGGTGCCGGCATGGGCGTGGCGCAGAGCTACACCCGCATCGTCTACACCGACAGCGACCGTGAGCCGCAGCCGGCGCTCATCATCGGCAAGCAGATCAACGACCCGAACGGACACCCTTACCAGCTGTACTACCTCTTCCCGCTCACGCAGGAGGAGAAGTCGCTCAGCCTGGTCAAGGGGACGCTGGCGACCGCGGGGCTGTTCGTCGTCGTACTCCTCGGGGCCATCGCCTGGCTCGTGGTGCGCCAGGTCGTCACCCCCGTACGGATGGCGGCGGGCATCGCCGAGCGGCTGTCCGCCGGACATCTGCAGGAACGTATGAAGGTCACCGGCGAGGACGACATCGCACGCCTGGGCGAGGCCTTCAACAAGATGGCGCAGAACCTCCAGTTGAAGATCCAGCAGCTGGAGGATCTGTCGAGGATGCAGCGGCGGTTCGTGTCGGACGTGTCGCACGAGCTGCGCACACCGCTGACGACCGTGCGGATGGCGGCCGACGTCATCCACGAGGCCCGCGTCGACTTCGACCCGGTGACCGCGCGGTCGGCCGAGCTGCTCGCCGACCAGTTGGACCGTTTCGAGTCGCTGCTCGCGGACCTGCTGGAGATCAGCCGTTTCGACGCGGGTGCGGCGGCCCTGGAGGCCGAGCCGATCGACCTGCGCGAGGTCGTGAGGCGGGTGGTGAGCGGGGCCGAGCCGCTCGCCGAGCGCAAGGGGACGCAGATACGCGTCGTCGGCGACCAGCAGCCCGTTGTCGCGGAGGCCGACGCCCGGCGTGTGGAGCGGGTGCTGCGCAATCTCGTGGTCAACGCGGTCGAGCACGGTGAGGGCAAGGACGTCGTCGTCAAGCTCGCCGCCGCGGGCGGCGCGGTCGCGATCGCGGTGCGGGACTACGGCGTGGGGCTCAAGCCGGGCGAGGCGACCCGGGTGTTCAGCCGCTTCTGGCGGGCGGACCCGGCACGCGCGCGTACCACCGGCGGTACGGGCCTGGGGCTGTCCATCGCCCTGGAGGACGCCCGGCTGCACGGGGGCTGGCTCCAGGCGTGGGGCGAGCCGGGAGGCGGTTCGCAGTTCCGGCTGACACTGCCGCGGACAGCGGACGAGCCGCTGCGGGGTTCCCCGATACCCCTGGAGCCCATGGACTCGCGGCGCAACCGCGGGCTCAACGACGCCGGACTGCCCCAGGGCGGCTCGGGCAAGCTCGCCACGGTTCCCGCACAGTCCACGGGCGAGCGGGCCCCGATCGCGCCGAGACTGGCCGCGGTGACGCCCACAGCCGACCCGACCGCGCTGCCGGGCAACGGCGCGCGGGTGGTGGCGCGGCCCACCGGGGCCGTGCGGCACCGGGACGACAGCACACAGGACCCGTCGCGTGGCGACGGGACGCACGAGTGAAGTGAGCAAGGGGAGGCGTTTCGTGGGCGCTGTGGGGGGCGGACGGTGGCGTGCGCCGCGCACCGGCGTGCTCGTCGGCTGTGGTGCCGTGCTGCTGGCCGGGTGCGCCTCGATGCCGGACAGCGGGGATCTGCGCGGGGTCGAGTCGACGCCGCGGCAGGACGCCCAGGTCCGTGTGTTCGCGATGCCGCCGCGCGAGAACGCCGGGCCCGCGGAGATCGTGCAGGGCTTCCTGGAGGCGCTGACCAGTGACGACCCGCGGTACGAGACGGCCCGCCAGTACCTGACCCCCGGGGCGTCGGGCAGATGGCGCCCGGACCAGTCCACCACCGTGCTCTCCGACGGACCGAACCCGGTGCCCCAGCACATCAGGAGCCGGGAGGCGGCCGACGACTACTCCTACACGCTGACGGGCAGCAAGTTCGCCGTCGTGGACGCCGAACACGCGTACACGCCGGACTCGGGCACGTACAACAGGACGGTGCACCTCACACTGGACAAGAAGACCGACCAGTGGCGCATCGACTCGCTGCCGCAGGGCGTGATCATGGGCCGGTCCGACTTCCAGCGCAACTACGTGTCCGTCAACAAGTACTACTACGCCGCGAACGTGCCCGCTGCGGAGGGCGGCCAGCTGAAGACGGTCGCCGACCCGGTGTATGTGCGCAGCAAGGTCGACGCCGTCACCTCGACGGTCCGGGCGCTGCTGAAGGGCCCCACACACTGGCTGGACCCGGTGGCGACGTCGAGCTTCCCCTCGGGGGTCGCACTCGGGAAGGGCGTCACCTCGCTGTCGCCCGACGACCAGAACAAGCTCACGGTGCCGCTCAACGACAAGGCCGACCGGGTCGGGCGGACGCAGTGCTCGCGGATGGCGGCGCAGCTGCTGTTCACGCTGCAGGATCTGACACCGACGGGGGTGACCCAGGTCGAGCTGCGGCGCTCGGACGGCGGGAAGCTGTGCGAGCTGGACGAGAGCCGGGCCGAGATCATCGCGTCGCACGGCACGGCCAGGGGGCCCGAGTACGAGTACTTCGTCGACGGCAAGCAGCGGCTGGTCCGCATGCAGGCCGGCAGCGGTTCCAATCAGTTCATCCCGGTGCCGGGCGCTCTGGGCGACGGGACGAGGAAGCTGCGCGCGGCCGCCGTGTCGCGTGACGAGGACAGGGCGGCCGGGGTCTCCTTCGACGGGCAGAGTCTGTACGTCGTGCCGCTGGTGGCGGGTTCGCCGCTGGGGAACGCGGTGCTGACCAGCCGGGGCCTGTCGGAGAACGACCGGCTGACCACGCCGAGCTGGGACGGCGCGGGGGACCTGTGGGTGGCCGACCGCGACCCGAAGAACCCCCGGCTGGTGATGCTGGAGCAGGGCGCCGGACAGCCGGTCGAGGTGCGCACACCGGACCTCGACGGCCGCATCGAGGCGGTGCGGGTGGCGGCCGACGGTGTGCGGATCGCGCTCATCGTCGAGAAGGACGGCAAGACGTCCCTGCAGATCGGGCGCATCGACCGGGAGACCGGGGCCGACGGGAAGGCCGCCGTGTCGATCCCCGCACTGCGTTCCGTCACTCCCCAGCTGGAGGAGGTCACGGCCATGTCGTGGGCCGGGGACAGCCGGCTCGTGGTGGTCGGACGGGAGTCGGGCGGGGTGCAGCAGATGCGCTATGTGCAGGTCGACGGCTCCACGCCGGCGGGCAATGCGCCGCCCTCGCCGACCGGCGTGAAGCAGATCGCGGCGTCGGAGGACGAGCGGCTGCCGCTGGTGGCGTACTCGGAGGACGGGATCGTACGGCTGTCGGCCGGGGCGCAGTGGCAGAAGGTCGTCAAGGCGGGGACGGCTCCGGTCTATCCGGGGTGAGCCGTCCCCGGCGTGCGGGGACCGGCAGGCACGCGGAGTTTTCCACAGGCCTGGCAGGCCGCCTCAGGCCTTGCCACAGTGGTGGTCATGCGGGGGTGGTGGCACGACCTCACCGATCTGGTGCTGCCGGCCGAGTGCGGAGGCTGCGGGAGGCCGCGCACGGTGCTCTGCCCGGAGTGCCGAGCGGCCCTTCACGGAACCGCACCGCGGCGGGTGCGCCCGGTGCCGGAGCCGGTGGGGCTGCCCGTGGTGCATGCGGCGGCTCCCTACGGGGGTGCGGTGCGCGCCATGCTCCTGGCCCACAAGGAGAGGGGCGTCCTGACGCTCGCGAGGCCGCTGGGTACGGCGCTGGCCGGAGCGGTACGGGCGGGGCTGGGCGAGGCCGGGGCCGGTGCCGTCGCCCGTCGGCGGGCCTCGGGTGCGGTGCGGGCCGGCGGCGCTCGGCCGTTGGCGCTGGTGCCCGTGCCCTCCGCGCGCCGGGCCGTGCGGGCGAGGGGGCACGATCCCACCCGGCGGATCGCGCTCGCGGCCGCGGGGGAGCTGCGCCGGACGGGAACGGCGGCCCGGGTGGTGACCGCGCTGCGGCAGCGACGGGAGGTGGCCGACCAGTCGGGGCTCGGCTCCCGGCAGCGGCTGGACAACCTGGCGGGAGCGCTGGAGGTGGCCGAAGGGGGCGTGCGGCTGCTGACCGACGGGCCGGTGATCCTCGTCGACGACCTGATGACGACGGGAGCGTCGCTGGCGGAGGCGGCGCGCGCGGTACGGGCGGCGCTGGGGCACCCTCGAAAGAGGGACATGGAGGTGTATGCGGGTGCGGCGGGGGAAGCAAGGGGGGAACGAAGAACGGTGGAGACGATGGCAGTGGCGACCCGGACCCGGTTGTTCTCGGGAATGACCGCTGCTCTCGGCGCCGAGGACGGGATCCGCGCGGCCGTGATCGCTGCGTCGCAGGATTCTTTCGAAATCAACCGGAACTGACTAGGAACATGCGTCGTTGCAGGTAATGAGCAGGTCAATTCACCGGAACGGAGGTACGCCGCAGTAGAGGGTGACGACATCAGGCCGGGCGAGATATGTTCGGTTGTGAGAGAAAGGCGCAGGCCATCCCTCGCTTATCCGAATGCCGTGCTGCGGGCTTTCTGCAATCACCCGCAGCCGTGGGATGGAGATCTCGCCCACGGGGGAGGAGGAGGTGGAAGTCACCGAGTCCGTGGCTCCGGAGTTCGCCGGAGCCTGGTGCACAAGGGAGATGCTCCGCCGGGAATGCGGAGCGATCCGGGAACGGAGTTCTGCGTGGACATCGTCGTCAAGGGCCGCAAGACCGAGGTGCCCGAGCGGTTCCGGAAGCACGTGGCCGAGAAGCTGAAGCTGGACAAGATCCAGAAGCTGGATGCCAAGGTGATCAGCCTCGACGTCGAGGTGTCCAAGGAGCCCAACCCCCGACAGGCCGACCGTTCCGACCGAGTGGAGATCACCCTCCGCTCCCGCGGTCCGGTGATTCGGGCGGAAGCAGCGGCCAGCGATCCTTACGCGGCACTCGACCTGGCGGCGGAGAAGCTCGAGGCGCGACTGCGCAAGCAGCACGACAAGCGTCACACCCGCCGCGGGGTCCGCAGGCTCACGGCAGCCGAGGTGCCCGACCACGTCCCGGGTGCCGCGACCCTCAACGGCAACGGCCTCCTCGTGGCGGAGGAGCCGGAGGTGCCGACCAAGAAGATCGGATCGCTCGAGGTGAAGGGCGAAGGCCCCCTCGTCGTCCGCGAGAAGACACATGTCGCGTCGCCGATGTCGCTCGACCAGGCCCTCTACGAGATGGAGCTGGTGGGGCACGACTTCTATCTGTTCGTCGACTCCGAGACCAAGCAACCCAGCGTCGTCTACCGCCGGCACGCCTATGACTACGGCGTCATCCACCTGAGCACCGACCAGATGGTGACTCAGGCGCGGTCGGCGACGGCAGGCGGACCGCTCGGCGGCTGACCCGCTGGGTGACGGCTTTACCGGTGTGCCCCTGGGGGAGCCCGTGCGCCCCCAGGGGCATCGGTGTGCGGCCATTTCTCGCCGCGCACTGTCACCTGGCGGTAGCCCGGGCATGGAATCATGGCCGCAACGGCTCAACCGGTGGGCCGTTGCCTTGGGTTGGCGATGGCACAGGACCACAGGCCACAGCCTTCAGGGGGAGGAACGATGGCGGACAGCTTCGGACCGATGCAGGACGAGGATGCCGACGACGGCGTCGTCGGCATGGGCCCGGAGGCGGGCCCTGCGGGCAACGAGCCCATCCGTGTCCTCGTCGTGGACGACCACGCGCTCTTCCGCCGCGGCCTGGAGATCGTGCTGGCCGCCGAGGAGGACATCCAGGTCGTCGGCGAGGCCGGAGACGGTGCGGAGGCGGTCGACAAGGCGGCCGATCTGCTGCCCGACATCGTGCTGATGGACGTGCGGATGCCCAAGCGGGGCGGGATCGAGGCCTGCACCTCCATCAAGGAGGTGGCACCCAGCGCCAAGATCATCATGCTGACGATCAGCGATGAGGAGGCCGACCTCTACGACGCGATCAAGGCGGGGGCGACCGGCTACCTCCTCAAGGAGATCTCCACGGACGAGGTGGCCACGGCCATTCGGGCGGTCGCCGACGGACAGTCGCAGATCAGCCCCTCCATGGCGTCGAAACTCCTCACCGAGTTCAAGTCGATGATCCAGCGGACCGACGAGCGCCGGCTGGTCCCGGCCCCGCGGCTCACCGACCGCGAACTGGAGGTCCTCAAGCTCGTCGCCACCGGCATGAACAACCGGGACATCGCCAAGGAACTGTTCATTTCCGAGAACACCGTGAAGAACCACGTGCGCAACATCCTGGAGAAGCTGCAACTGCACTCCAGGATGGAGGCCGTGGTCTACGCGATGCGGGAGAAGATCCTCGAGATCCGCTAGTCCGCAGGGTGCCGCAGCGGCGAGCTGCCGTATCAGTCCAGGGCCGCCGCCAGCTCCCGGATCAGCGGCTCACGCAGGGCCGGGGCGTCCACCCGCTCCACACGCACGTTCGTGCAGTCCACCCAGGACGCCGCCTCCAGCAGGGCCTGGGCCACCGCAGTCACCGCCCGGGGGTCCTCCAGCGTGACCTGCTTCGCGACCAGTGTTCTGCCCTCGCGCGCCGGGTCCACACGGCCGACCAGCCGGCCGCCGGCGAGCACCGGCATCGCGAAGTAGCCGTAGACACGCTTCGGCTTGGGAACGTAGGCCTCCAGGCGGTGTGTGAAGCCGAAGATCCGCTCCGTGCGGGCCCGCTCCCAGATCAGTGAGTCGAAGGGCGACAACAGCGTCGTACGGTGGCGGCCGCGCGGCGGGGCCGCGAGGGCCGCCGGATCCGCCCATGCCGGTCTGCCCCAGCCCTCGACCGTCACCGGGACCAGTCCCGAGTCCGCGATCACCGCGTCGACCTGCTCGCCCTTGAGGCGGTGGTAGTCCGCGATATCCGCGCGTGTGCCGACGCCGAGGGACTGACCGGCGAGGCGTACCAGACGACGCATGCACTCGGAGTCGTCCAGCTCGTCGTGGAGCAGAGCCTGCGGGACGGCGCGCTCGGCGAGGTCGTACACACGCTTCCAGCCGCGGCGCTCGACACACACCACCTCCCCGTACATCAGGGCGCGCTCCACCGCGACCTTCGTGCCGGACCAGTCCCACCACTCGCTCGTCCGCTTCGCACCGCCCAGGTCCGTCGCCGTCAGCGGGCCCTCGGCGCGCAGCTGCTTGATCACCTGGTCGTAGGCGCCGTCCGGGAGCTCGTGATTCCAGTGCGGGCGGGAGCGGTAGGCGCGGCGACGGAAGGCGAAGTGGGGCCACTCCTCGATCGGGAGGATGCAGGCGGCGTGGGACCAGTACTCGAAGGCGTGCGGGGACGCGGACCGGCCGGCGGGCGAGGACGTCCAGTACGCCGCGTCCACCGCCTTGCGGCCTATCGCGCCCAGGCGCGCGTAGGGAATGAGTTCGTGGGAGCGGGCGAGGACGGAGATGGTGTCGAGCTGGACCGCGCCGAGGTGGCGCAGGACCCCGCGGACACCGGCCCTTCGGTCGGGGGCCCCGAGGAAGCCCTGCGCCCGCAGGGCGATGCGGCGGGCATCGTCGGCGGTCAGTTCGGCGGTGGGACGCGGCAGGCTCGGCATGGTCACACCGTAGGACCTGCCACTGACAACGCCGGGGGTGCCTCCGGTCCCGGCTCACGGCACGGGGGCGGCTGTGACGGCCGGCACAGCACGCGGGTGCGCCGGGCGGGCACCGCGGCCGGCTGTACCGGCCGGGCACTCGCAGCCCGGCTATACCGGCCGGGACGGTGCCGGCAGATACGGCGCCGCCGACGGCAGGCCCAGGTCGGACGGCAGGAGCGAGCCCACCCAGCAGTCCCGGCGGACCCCCTTGTTGTTGACCGCGGCGCGCAGGGTGCCCTCGATGACGAAGCCCGCGCGTTCCGCCACCGCGCGGGATCCCGCGTTGCCGACCTCGGCACGCCACTCCACGCGGTCGATCGACAGATGCGTGAAGGCCCAGCGGGCCGCCGCGAGGGTCGCCTCCACGATGTAGCCGTTGCCCCGGTGTTCCTTCGCCGTCCAGAAGCCCACCTCGGCGACGCCCAGGGAGCGCATGGTCAGACTCAGCATGGCCACCAGCTCCCCGGAGGGCAGGAAGACGCCGAAGGTGAACATCGAGGCGTCGGCCCAGCCGTCGGGCGCCATCTGCCCGACGAAACCTTCCGCGTGCTCGCGCAGATAAGGCGATGGAATCGTGGTCCAGCGCTGGATGTCGGGGTCCTGGGCGGCCGCGAACACCGCGTCGGTGTCCTGCGGGCCCACGGCGCGCAGCAGGAGGCGTTCGGTGGTCAGGGTGACGGGGTTCATCGCCCGATTCTGCTCGGCCCCCCGCCCCGCCGCCACGACATTTCGTGCCACGGCCCGCCTCCGCCGTCGTATGCTCGCCCTCCGACGGACCACTGCCGCGGCCGCCGTCGCGCCCCGTCGGACGGCCGTCACGCCCGCCACGCCGTCGCCATTCCTCCTCCGTCATCGGGTGAGAGGCCGGTTACTTTTCGTGGCACGGACGCGGCACCTTCCGTCGCGCCCGTCCGTTGTCCTAGTGGCTGTCGGCGACAGACCTCCCGGCGTGGCGGGGTCCTCGCTTACGATGGCCGTTGCTCAAGCTGTCATAGGTAACCGACCGTCCCAGGCCCGACCGGCAAGGAGACAAACCCCCGTGTCCGTCCTCTCGAAGATCATGCGTGCAGGCGAAGGCAAGATCCTGCGCAAGCTGCACCGCATCGCGGACCAGGTCAACTCCATCGAAGAGGACTTCATCGACCTCTCCGACGCCGAGCTGAGGGCCCTCACCGAGGAGTACAAGCAGCGGTACGCCGACGGTGAGAGCCTCGACGACCTGCTGCCCGAGGCGTTCGCCACCGTCCGCGAGGCCGCCAAGCGCGTCCTCGGCCAGCGGCACTACGACGTGCAGATGATGGGTGGCGCCGCACTCCACCTCGGCTATGTCGCCGAGATGAAGACCGGCGAGGGCAAGACCCTGGTCGGCACGCTGCCCGCCTATCTCAACGCCCTCTCCGGAGACGGCGTCCACATCGTCACGGTCAACGACTACCTGGCCGAGCGCGACTCCGAGATGATGGGCCGCGTCCACAAGTTCCTGGGTCTGAGCGTCGGCTGCATCCTGGCGAACATGACCCCGGCCCAGCGCCGCGAGCAGTACGCGTGCGACATCACCTACGGCACGAACAACGAGTTCGGCTTCGACTACCTGCGCGACAACATGGCGTGGTCGCAGGACGAGCTGGTGCAGCGCGGCCACAATTTCGCCATCGTCGACGAGGTCGACTCCATCCTCATCGACGAGGCCCGTACGCCGCTGATCATCTCCGGCCCGGCCGACCAGGCCACCAAGTGGTACGGCGACTTCGCCAAGCTGGTCACCCGCCTGAAGCGCGGTGAGGCGGGCAACCCGATGAAGGGCATCGAGGAGACCGGCGACTACGACGTAGACGAGAAGAAGCGCACGGTCGCCATCCACGAGTCCGGCGTCACCAAGGTCGAGGACTGGCTGGGCATCGACAACCTCTACGAGTCGGTGAACACCCCGCTGGTGGGCTACCTGAACAACGCCATCAAGGCCAAGGAGCTCTTCAAGCGCGACAAGGACTACGTCGTCATCGACGGCGAGGTCATGATCGTCGACGAGCACACCGGCCGTATCCTCGCCGGCCGCCGCTACAACGAGGGCATGCACCAGGCGATCGAGGCGAAGGAAGGGGTGGACATCAAGGACGAGAACCAGACGCTCGCCACGATCACCCTGCAGAACTTCTTCCGCCTCTACGGCAAGCTCTCCGGCATGACCGGTACGGCGATGACCGAGGCCGCCGAGTTCCACCAGATCTACAAGCTCGGCGTGGTCCCGATCCCGACCAACAAGCCGATGATCCGCAAGGACCAGTCGGACCTCATCTACCGCACCGAGGTCGCCAAGTTCGAGGCGGTCGTCGACGACATCGCCGAGAAGCACGAGAAGGGCCAGCCGATCCTCGTCGGCACGACGTCCGTCGAGAAGTCGGAGTACCTCTCGCAGCAGCTGAGCAAGCGCGGCATCCAGCACGAGGTGCTCAACGCCAAGCAGCACGAGCGTGAGGCCCAGATCGTCGCCCAGGCAGGCCGCAGGGGCGCCGTGACCGTCGCCACCAACATGGCCGGCCGTGGTACGGACATCAAGCTCGGCGGCAACCCCGAGGACCTCGCCGAGGCCGAGCTGCGCCAGCGCGGGCTCGACCCCGAGGAGCACATCGAGGAGTGGGCGCACGCCCTGCCCGCCGCCCTGGAGCGGGCCGAGCAGGCGGTCAAGGCGGAGAAGGACGAGGTCGAGGCGCTCGGCGGCCTGTATGTGCTGGGCACCGAGCGCCACGAGTCCCGCCGCATCGACAACCAGCTGCGCGGTCGTAGCGGCCGTCAGGGCGACCCCGGCGAGTCGCGTTTCTACCTCTCCCTGGGTGACGACCTGATGCGCCTGTTCAAGGCCCAGATGGTCGAGCGCGTCATGTCGATGGCGAACGTCCCGGACGACGTGCCGATCGAGAACAAGATGGTCACGCGTGCGATCGCGTCCGCCCAGTCGCAGGTCGAGACGCAGAACTTCGAGACCCGGAAGAACGTCCTCAAGTACGACGAGGTCCTCAACCGGCAGCGTGAGGTCATCTACGGCGAGCGGCGCCGTGTCCTGGAGGGCGAGGACCTGCACGAGCAGATCCAGCACTTCATGGACGACACGATCGACGCCTACGTCGCCGCGGAGACCGCCGAGGGCTTCGCCGAGGAGTGGGACCTGGACCGGCTGTGGGGCGCCTTCAAGCAGCTCTACCCGGTGAAGGTGACCATCGAGGAGCTGGAGGAGGCTGCGGGCGACCGTGCCGGGCTGACCGCCGAGTTCATCGCCGAGTCCATCAAGGACGACATCCACGAGCAGTACCAGCAGCGTGAGGAGCAGCTCGGCTCCGAGATCATGCGTGAGCTGGAGCGCCGGGTCGTGCTGTCGGTCCTGGACCGCAAGTGGCGCGAGCACCTCTACGAGATGGACTACCTCCAGGAGGGCATCGGCCTGCGGGCGATGGCGCAGAAGGACCCGCTGGTCGAGTACCAGCGCGAGGGCTTCGACATGTTCACCGCCATGATGGAGGGCATCAAGGAGGAGTCCGTCGGCTATCTGTTCAACCTGGAGGTCCAGGTCGAGCAGCAGGTCGAGGAGGTCCCCGTCGAGGACGCCAAGCCCTCCCTGGAGAAGGAGGAGGCCGTGGCGGCCCAGGCGGCCCGCCCGGAGATCCGCGCCAAGGGCCTGGACGCCCCGCAGCGCCGCGAGCGGCTGCACTTCTCCGCGCCCACCGTGGACGGTGAGGGCGGCATCATCGAGGGCGACTTCGCCAGCGACGACGGCGAGCCGGTGCGCTCGGAGGCCGACGGTCTCACGCGGGCGGAGCGCCGCAAGCAGGCGAAGGGCGGACGCCGCCGCAAGAAGTGACGCTGCCTGCAGCGTCACGAGCGTCGTCGTCCGGCGGCAGAGCCGGATGAGGGGCCGGGCACCCGAGGGTGCCCGGCCCCTCGTGTCATGGCGCTCAGTCCTGCTCCGCCCGTGGCGTCCGGGGCCCGCCCAGTTCCACCGCGGTGCAGCGCCAGCGGTGGTCGGAGCCGCACTCCAGACGGAACGCCATGGCGCGCAGCTGGTCGCCCGCGCCGATCCGGGCGAAGGCCTCGATGGCCCCCGGGCGCGGGACGTAGTAGCCGATGTCACGGACGACGGGACGGGTGCCGCGGGTGCGCAGCGGGCCGCGTTCGGCGAGCCGGGCCAGCTCGTCGTAGGCCCGGCCGACGGTGTGGCGGAGCATGCTGTGCACCGGGCGCTGACCGCTCAGCACGGACAGGAGGCGGTCGGCGAAGAGGTCGGTCGGGCGGGGCTGGGGGACCGTCGCAGCCCGGCCCCGAGTGGGGGGCGGCGCGGTTACCGGCGTTCCCTGTTCCAGTGCGAGGGCGGGGGTGCTCGGGGTCGGTGCCGTACCGGGTGTGCGGTCGCCCGGTGCCGTACCGCGGGCCGTGCCCTGGCCGGGGGCCGTACGGCGAGGAGTGCCGCCGGGGCGGCGGCTGTCGTGGCGGACCGGCGGGCGGCCGCTCGGCCGGCCCTTCCCCCTGGGGTTCGTGCTGTTCCTGGTCATCACCTTGTTCATGCGGGATCCCCGTTTCACGGGACCGGCGGATACCGGTCGGTAACTTCTCGGTGGGGATCCTGTACGAGGCGGACCGGCCTCGCAGGGAATCCGGGTCCGCGTGGAGGCCCGCGGAAGGTTCACCTATCAGGGTGGGGCCGCGGGGCGGGGACCCGCGGCCCGGCCGGGAGGGACGGGTGACCGGCAAGCGCCCTGGTTGACGGCGGGGAACGGTGCCGACGGGGCCCGAAGGGGGACGCCCGCACGTATCCTGGGGTGACTCGCCGGAGGAGCGGAACGATCTCCGCGGGGCCCTTGCCGGGTCGCCCGGCGTCCCTGACCGACTACGAAAGCGGCTCGTCATGCGCGTCTACGTCCCCCTGACCCTCTCCGGTCTCGCCGAGGCGTACAAGACGGGCGAGCTGGGCGCCGGGCCGGTCGTCGCGTACGCCGTCACCCCCGCCCTGCGGGAGTGGTACCTCTCCGACGACATCGAGGAGCTGGAGTACGCGGCGCTGAGCCGGGCCGCGCTGGCCTCCCTGCGGCTGCTGGCGGCGGACCCGGGGGCGCCCCGGCGGCGGGTCGTCGTCGCGGTCGACGTCCCGGACGGCGCGGCGGTGGCCGACCCGGACCGTGGTCTCGACCCGTCCGCGCTCGGCGAGGTGCGGATCGCGGGAACCGTGCCGCTGGCCAAGGCGGCGGCCGTGCACGTGGACGCGGCCGACGCGGAGGCGGACGTGACCGAGGCGGCCCGGGTGCTTCCGGCGGCGGAGGACGGGGACGACGACGCGCAGTTCGTCCTGGACGGGGCCGAGGACCACGAACTGCTCTGGTACGCGACGCAGGAAATTCCGAATCTTCTGGGGCTGGGCCGCTGACCTGGCGGATCCCGCTCCCCGAGTCCGGGGCACCGGTGATTGTCAGTGGTACCGGGTACTTTTTCCGGCATGGGGATGTACGGAAGCGCGCACATTGTGTGGGACTGGAACGGGACGCTGTTCCACGACAATGAGGCGATCATCGGGGCGACGAACGCGGCGTTCGCGGAGCTCGGCCTGGAGCCGATCACGCTGGAGAAGTACCGGGCGCTGTACTGCGTGCCGGTGCCGAAGTTCTACGAGCGGCTGATGGGGCGGCTGCCCACCGACACCGAGTGGGAGGTCATGGACGAGATCTTCCACCGCTACTACGCGGAGCACCGGATCCGGTGCGGGCTCACCGAGGGCGCGGTGGAGCTGCTCGCGGGCTGGCGGTCGGCGGGCCACAGCCAGTCCCTGCTGAGCATGTACATGCACGAGGAACTCGTGCCGCTCGTGCGGGGATTCGGGATCGAGGGGCACTTCGTGCGGGTGGAGGGGCGGACCGGTCCCTCCGGGGGCAGCAAGGCCGAACACATGGTCCGCCATATACGGACCCTCGACGGCGTCGATCCCTCGCGCACGGTGGTGATCGGGGACGCCGCCGACGACGCGGTCGCCGCCCTGCACGTCGGAGCGCGGGCCGTTCTGTACACGGGAGGCTCGCACGGCCGCGCCAGCCTGGAGGTGGCCGGGGTGCCCGTCGTCGACACACTGGAGCAGGCGGTCGCGGAGGCCGAGCGCCTGGCGGCGTGACGGACGCGGCGCCCATGGGCGCCGCATCCACCCCCCACGCACCGCTTCCCCCCGGCGCACCGCACCTTCGCGAGGCGACTCAGCTCACCGGTGCCTTCGCCCGCAGTACCGTCAGGAACTCACGCATCCAGCCGGGGTGGTCCGGCCAGGCGCGGGACGAGACGAGGGTGCCGTCGACGACCGCCTCCGCGTCCTGGAAGGTGGCGCCGGCCGCCTGCATGTCCAGCTCCAGAGCCGGATAGGCGGTGACGCGACGTCCGCGCAGGGCGTCCACCGCGGCGGTCAGGAGGGGGCCGTGGCAGATCTGGGCGACCGGCTTGTCGGTGTCGAAGAACGCCTTCACGATCTTGCGGAGCTCGGCATCGTTGCGGAGGTACTCGGGGGCGCGCCCGCCGGGCAGGACGAGGGCGATGTAGTCACCGGGGTCGACGTCGGAGAAGGCGAGGTCGGCGGGCCAGGTGTAGCCGGGTTTCTCGGTGTAGGTGTCGAAGCCGGGTTCGAAGTCGTGGACGACGAAGCGGAGGGTCTTCCGGGTGGGTGCCGCGATGTGGACCTCGTAGCCCTCCTCGCGCAGGCGCTGGTAGGGGTACAGGACCTCCAGTGATTCCGCCGCGTCGCCGGCGACGATCAGGATCTTCTGCGTCATGTCCGCTGTGCTCCCCTCAATCGTGCGGGCGGCCCCGTCGGGTGCCTTCCGGCAACGTGCCTCAAGCCGGGGACACTGCCAAGGGGGCCCGTACGGTTCGTACGGCCATGCTCGCACCGAAGGCCCTGCACGGCAGTGCCTCCTGCGCCCCTGTGCAGAACGTCAAACTTCCACCCCCTGTTTTGTACACATACGGCTCATGACGTGCCCCCCGTGGGGAGCGATAGCCTGGTGGCGTGATCAGCGCGATACCTCGCGGGGACGTCGTCGTCCCTGCCTTGCGCCCGGTGAGCACGGACGACATCCGTGACCGGGCGGCGGTCGCTGGTCTTCGCAGGCGGGGCCGGTCGGACAGGGCGCCGCAGGCGCCCGGTACGGCAACCGGGGCGCCGGGGACGCGAGGGGCGCGGAGCGCGCCGAGAGCAGCGTCACAGTCGCCGAGGGCGTCGGAATTGGCCGATAACCCCCCACCCATCTCTCCATGCGGCATAGCGTCGAACCAGACCGGACACCCCGCGTCGCGGCGTTACGCCGGAGAAGAGACCGTACTTCCTTCTACGTCACGCAACGGCGCGCGACAGGAGCCAGAGGACAATGCAGACCAAGCTGGACGAAGCCAAGGCCGAGTTGCTCGAGAGGGCCACCCGGGTAGCTGAGAACAGCCCGGTCGGGGGGCACCTACCGACTGGGACGACGGGCGCGGGAACCCCGGACCGGGACACCGTGCTCGCGTTCCTCCAGCGCTACTACCTGCACACCGCCCCGGAGGACCTGACCGACCGCGACCCGGTCGACGTCCTGGGAGCCGCGTTCTCGCACTACAGACTGGCCGAAACACGTCCCCAGGGCACGGCCAACGTGCGGGTCCACACCCCCACCGTCGAGGAGAACGGCTGGACCTGCAGCCACTCCGTCGTGGAGGTCGTGACCGACGACATGCCCTTCCTGGTCGACTCCGTGACCAACGAGCTGTCACGGCAGGGCCGCGGCATCCACGTCGTCGTCCACCCGCAGTTCGTCGTCCGCCGTGACCTGACCGGCAAGCTGCTCGAGGTGCTGCCCGAGGCGCCCGGCGTCGAGCTGCCGCACGATGCGCACATCGAGTCCTGGATCCACGTCGAGATCGACCGCGAGACCGACCGCTCCGACCTCAAGCAGATCACCGCCGACCTGCTGCGCGTCCTGTCCGACGTCCGTGAGGCCGTCGAGGACTGGGAGAAGATGCGCGAGTGCGCGCTGCGCGTCGCCGAGGGGCTCCAGAAGGAATCGCTGCCCGGAGACCTGCCCGAGGCCGAGGTCGAGGAGGCCGGCGAGCTGCTGCGCTGGCTGGCCGCCGACCACTTCACCTTCCTCGGCTACCGCGAGTACGAGCTGCGGGAGGACGACGCGCTGGCCGCCGTGCCCGGCACCGGACTCGGAATACTGCGATCGGACCCGCACCACGCGGGTGGCGAGAGCCACCCGGTCAGCCCGTCCTTCGAGCGGCTGCCCGCCGACGCCCGCGCCAAGGCCCGCGAGCACAAGCTGCTGGTTCTCACCAAGGCCAACAGCCGCGCGACCGTGCACCGGCCGTCGTACCTCGACTACGTCGGCGTGAAGAAGTTCGACGAGAACGGCAACGTCGTCGGCGAGCGCCGGTTCCTCGGTCTGTTCTCGTCCGCCGCCTACACGGAGTCGGTGCGCCGCGTGCCCGTCATCCGGCGCAAGGTCGACGAGGTCCTCAGGGGCGCCGGTTTCTCCCCCAACAGCCACGACGGCCGCGATCTGCTCCAGATCCTGGAGACCTACCCGCGCGACGAGCTGTTCCAGACCCCGGCCGACGAGCTGCGCTCCATCGTCACCTCCGTCCTCTACCTCCAGGAGCGCCGCCGGCTGCGGCTCTACCTGCGTCAGGACGAGTACGGGCGCTACTACTCGGCCCTCGTCTACCTGCCGCGCGACCGCTACACCACGGGCGTGAGGCTGCGGATCATCGACATCCTCAAGGAGGAGCTCGGTGGTACCAGCGTCGACTTCACGGCCTGGAACACCGAGTCGATCCTCTCCCGGCTGCACTTCGTCGTGCGCGTCCCGCAGGGCACCGAGCTGCCGCAGCTGTCCGACGCCGACAAGGAGCGCATCGAGGCGCGGCTGGTGGAGGCCGCCCGCTCCTGGACCGACTCCTTCAACGAGGCGCTGAACGCCGAACTCGGCGAGGAGCGCGCCTCCGAGCTGCAGCGCCGCTACGCCAACGCCTTCCCCGAGGGCTACAAGGCCGATCACACCCCGCGCGCCGCGGTCGCCGACCTGGTCCACCTCGAGCAGCTCAGCACCGAGGAGGGCGGCCGGAACTTCGCGCTCAGCCTGTACGAGCCGGTCGGTGTCGGCCCCGGCGAGCGCCGCTTCAAGATCTACCGCAAGGGTGAGTCCGTCTCCCTGTCCGCCGTGCTGCCGGTGCTCCAGCGGCTCGGCGTCGAGGTCATCGACGAGCGCCCCTACGAGCTGCGTTGCGCGGACCGCACGAACGCGTGGATCTACGACTTCGGTCTGCGCCTGCCCAAGTCGCTGATCGGCAACGGCGACTACCTCGGCGACGACGCCCGTGAGCGGTTCCAGGAGGCCTTCGCCGCCAGCTGGACCGGGCAGGCCGAGAACGACGGCTTCAACGCCCTGGTGCTGAGCGCCGGGCTCACCTGGCGGCAGGCGATGGTGCTGCGCGCATACGCCAAGTACCTGCGCCAGGCCGGTTCCACCTTCAGCCAGGACTACATGGAGGACACCCTCCGCAACAATGTCCACACCACCCGGCTGCTGGTCTCGCTGTTCGAGGCGCGGATGTCGCCGGGGCGGCAGCGGGCCGGCCTGGAGCTGACCGACGCCCTGCTGGAGGAGCTGGACGCCGCCCTGGACCAGGTGGCCTCGCTGGACGAGGACCGCATCCTGCGCTCCTTCCTCACCCTGATCAAGGCCACCCTGCGCACCAACTTCTTCCAGGAGTCGCACGGCGGCAAGCCGCACGAGTACGTCTCGATGAAGTTCGACCCGCAGGCCATCCCTGACCTGCCGGCGCCGCGCCCGGCGTACGAGATCTGGGTGTACTCGCCGAAGGTCGAGGGCGTGCACCTGCGCTTCGGCAAGGTCGCGCGCGGTGGTCTGCGCTGGTCCGACCGGCGTGAGGACTTCCGCACCGAGATCCTCGGCCTGGTCAAGGCGCAGATGGTGAAGAACACCGTCATCGTGCCGGTGGGCGCCAAGGGCGGCTTCGTCGCCAAGCAGCTGCCGGACCCGGCCGTGGACCGCGACGCCTGGCTCGCGGAGGGCATCCGCAGCTACCGCACCTTCATCTCGGCGCTGCTCGACATCACCGACAACATGGTGGCCGGCGAGGTCGTGCCGCCCGCGGACGTGGTCCGGCACGACTCCGACGACACCTACCTCGTGGTGGCCGCCGACAAGGGCACGGCGACGTTCTCCGACATCGCCAACGAGGTCGCCGAGAGCTACGGCTTCTGGCTCGGTGACGCCTTCGCCTCCGGCGGCTCTGCGGGCTACGACCACAAGAAGATGGGCATCACCGCCCGCGGCGCGTGGGAGTCCGTGAAGCGGCACTTCCGGGAGCTGGGCGTCGACACCCAGGCCGAGGACTTCACCGTGGTGGGCATCGGCGACATGTCCGGTGACGTGTTCGGCAACGGCATGCTGCTGTCCGAGCACATCCGCCTGGTCGCGGCCTTCGACCACCGGCACATCTTCCTCGACCCGACCCCGGACGCGGCGACCTCGTACGCGGAGCGCCGCCGCCTGTTCGAGCTGCCGCGCTCGTCGTGGGCCGACTACGACACCGAGCTGCTGTCGGCGGGCGGCGGTGTGTTCCCGCGGTCGGCGAAGTCGATCCCGATCAACGCGCACATCCGCGAGGCGCTCGGCATCGAGGGCTCGGTCATGAAGATGACCCCGGCCGACCTGATGAAGGCGATCCTCGAGGCGCCGGTGGACCTGCTGTGGAACGGCGGCATCGGCACCTACGTCAAGTCCTCGACGGAGTCGAACGCGGACGTCGGCGACAAGGCGAACGACGCCATCCGCGTGGACGGCAAGGATCTGCGGGTCAAGGTCGTCGGCGAGGGCGGCAACCTGGGTCTGACCCAGCTCGGCCGGATCGAGTTCGCCCAGCACGGCGGCAAGATCAACACGGATGCCATCGACAACAGCGCGGGCGTGGACACCTCCGACCACGAGGTGAACATCAAGATCCTGCTCAACGCGGTCGTGTCCAACGGGGATCTGACGGTCAAGCAGCGCAATCAGCTGCTCGCCGAGATGACCGACGAGGTCGGCTTCCTGGTGCTGCGCAACAACTACGCGCAGAACGTGGCGATCGCCAACGCCCTGTTCCAGTCGAAGGACATGCTCCACGCACAGCACCGGTTCCTGCGCCACCTGGTCCGCGAGGGCCACCTCGACCGGGCGCTGGAGTTCCTGCCCACCGACCGGCAGATCCGGGAGAGGCTCAACGCCGGCCAGGGCCTGACCGGTCCGGAGACTGCCGTTCTGCTGGCCTACACCAAGATCACGGTCGCCAAGGAGCTGCTGGAGACGCAGCTGCCCGACGACCCGTATCTGCGCCGCCTGCTGCACGCCTACTTCCCGACGGCGCTGCGCGAGCGGTTCCCCGAGCAGATCGACGGACACGCGCTGAGCCGTGAGATCGTGACGACCCTGCTCGTCAACGACACGGTCAACACGGGTGGTACGAGCTTCCTGCACCGTCTGCGCGAGGAGACGGGCGCCTCGCTGGAGGAGATCGTGAGGGCGCAGACCGCGTCCCGCGCGATCTTCCACTCCGGCGCGGTGTGGGACGCGGTCGAGGCCCTCGACAACAAGGTCGACGCCGACGTCCAGACCCGTATCCGGCTGCACTCCCGCCGCCTCGTCGAGCGCGGTACGCGCTGGCTGCTGAACAACCGGCCGCAGCCGCTTCAGCTCGGCGAGACCATCGCGTTCTTCAGCGAGCGTGTCGAGCAGGTCTGGAGCGAGCTGCCCAAGCTGCTGCGCGGCGCGGACCTGGAGTGGTGGCAGAAGATCTACGACGAGCTGACGGGCGCGGGCGTCCCGGACGAACTCGCCACGCGCGTGGCCGGGTTCTCCTCCGCCTTCCCGACGCTCGACATCGTCTCGGTGGCCGACCGCACCGGCAAGGACCCGATGGACGTCGCCGAGGTCTACTACGACCTCGCCGACCGCCTCGGCATCACCCAGCTCATGGACCGCATCATCGAACTGCCGCGCGCGGACCGGTGGCAGTCGATGGCGCGGGCGGCGATCCGTGAGGACCTCTACGCGGCCCACGCGGGTCTGACGGCCGATGTCCTGGCCGTGGGCAACGGCACCTCCACGCCGGAGCAGCGGTTCGAGGCGTGGCGGGAGAAGAACGGGGCGATCCTGGCCCGGGCCCGGACGACCCTCGACGAGATCGCCAACTCGGACTCGTTCGACCTCGCGAACCTCTCGGTCGCGATGCGCACGATGCGGACCCTGCTGCGGACGCACAGCTAGTCCCGGTACGAAGACGGGGGCGCCTCCTGGGTGGGGCGCCCCCGTCGGCGTATCGACGGAGCATTCCCCCGTCCACCCGTCACGTACCGCTTTCTTGCCAAGACCTAGGGGAATTCCGGCGGTCACTTTACTCTCGCTCGCTAAACACGACGTTTGGACTAGGTTTGGCGTGATCGTCGGACGAGCGTGGAGGACCCGTACCCGTGACTGTGAACCTCTCCGAGCAGCGGCCCCAGGTCGCTCGCCCGGTCGCCGAGCCCGCCGTCCCCATGCCCGTGAGCGCCCCCGTCCCGGCGCTTGCCCGGGTCCGGCGGCTCGCGGTCGAGGTGGCCAAGTTCGGGGTCGTCGGCGGCAGCGGTGTCGCGGTCAACTTCCTCGTCTTCAATGCCCTTCTGCACGGCCTGGCATGGGCTCCCATGACGGCGACCGTCCTCGCCAGCGTCATCGCCATGGGCACCAACTACCTGGGCTTCCGCTTCTTCGCCTACCGGGACCGTGCCTCGCGCACCCGGCAGCAGATCGTGCTGTTCTTCGTCTTCAGCGGGATCGGCGTGGTGATGGAGAGCGTGCTGTTCTACGCCGGCTACCACGGCCTGGGCATGGACGGGCCGTTCGGCTCCAACGTGGCGAAGGCGCTGTCGATCGTGCTGGCGTCGGCGTTCCGCTTCCTGGTGTACCGCACCTGGGTCTTCCAGCACGAGGCGAAGCAGGGCCACGGCGCCCGATGAGCGTGACCGCACAGGACACCGGCGGAGGGCAGGGGACCGGGGGACGGCTCAGCGGCCCCGGGGGGCCGTTCGCGGCCGCCGGGACGCCGCGTGGTGCCGTGGGCGCCGCGCTGTGGGCGGCCGCGGCGCTGTTCGTCGTGCTGATGCTGCTGGTGATCGTGCGGCTGCCCTGGGCCGGCGATCTCGGTATGCACGCGGCGACCGTGGAGCGGCTGCGGCACCGGCTGCTGGACCCCGGCAACCCCCTGGTCGACGAGAACACACCGAGCCCGTACTACTCGCCGTGGACCGTCTTCCTCGGCGTGCTCGCCCGCCTGACCGGGCTGTCCGTCTGGGTCGTGCTGCGCATCGGCGCGCTGATCGGCCTGACGCTGCTGGTGACGGGCGTGTGGCGATACGTCCGGGCGTTGACCGCCCACCGTCTCGCGCCGCCGCTCGCCCTGCTGTGCGTGGTGCTGCTGTGGGGCACCCAGGTGTTCAACTGGAGCGGCTTCCTCGGGCTCAACTCGCTGGCGCTGACCGTGGCCTACCCCAGCGTTCTGGCGCTGGGGCTCGCCTTCCACTTCTGGGCGCTGCTGACGCGGGCACTGAAGGGAGGGTCCGCGGGCTGGACGGTCTGCCTCGGGTTGGGTGCGCTGTGGGCGGTGATTCTGCTCAGCCACCAGTTCACCGGAGTCGTGGCGACGCTGGGCGCGCTGGCGACGGTGGTCGGTGCGCGCGCCGGACGCGGGGAGTGGCTGCGGCTCGGCGCCGGAGTCCTGCTCGGTGTGCTGGTCCTCGCACTGTGGCCCTACTACGACTTCTTCGCGCTGTTCCGGGTGGGCGGCCTGGAGGTGATACACCGGCCGCTGTACCAGCACCTGTTCCCCCGGTTCTGCCTGGTCCTGGTCGGGGTGGCGGCGCTCGCCCTCCGGGCCCGGCGTGACCTGCGGGATCCGCTCGTGGTGTTCTTCCTGCTCGGTGTGCTGATGTTCGCGGCGGGCGGGCTGACGGGGCACTACTCCTGGGGGCGGGCGCTGCCGGCGGTGCTGATCCCGGCGCAGGTCGCGGCGGCCGTGGAGGTGGCCGGCGCGGCGCGCGGCACCCTCCGGAACGCGGGCGCGTGGGTGCTGGCGGCCGCGCTCGGGGTGGGTGCGTGGACACAGGTGCAGACCGTCGGATACGTGGTGGGGCGCAGCGCTCTGCCCGCGCCGGTCGCCGCGAAGTACCGGGTGCCCTGGGTGGGGTACCACTGGATCACGCCGTGGGTGCGGTACGGGGACGTGGTGATGGCGACGACGTATCCCGCGCGGCAGATTCCGGCGTACGGGGCGTACACCGTGGCGCCGGGGTATCCGGACTTCTTCCTGCCGGACGAGGCGAAGCGGGAGGCGGCGGTGCGGACGTACTTCACGGCGAGGTCGTCGCGGAGCGAGCGTCTGGGCGTGCTGCGGACGTACGGCGTGCGGTGGGTCGTGCAGCGGCGGGCCGACGGCGGACTGCCACCGGGCGACCGGGCGCTGCGCCGGGTGGCGTCGGGACCGGGCGGCCAGGTGCTGTACGAGGTGGTGCGCTGAGGCGCCGCCGCTTCAGGCCGGGCGCCGTCGCGGGAAGCCCGGCCTGGTGTCCTCGGTGCCGAGACGGTGGGGCGGACCGCTCGGTCCGCCCCAGAACGTGTCACCGCAGGACGCTGCGGACCAGCCGTGCCGCCTCTCGCACCCGTGGTCCCGCCACCCTGCGGACCACCGGTCCCACCCGGGCCGTGAGACCCACCGGGCGCCACCGGATCTGCAGGCGGCCCGCTCCGCGGCCCTCCGGCTCCACCGTGACCTGGTGCGGCAGCGTGCCGACCTGGGTGGCCGTCAGGGCCGGGAAGGACAGCGGGGCCAGCAGGACGCCCGAGTTGGACATGCCCTGCTGGTTCAGGCGCAGCACCGGGTGACGGACGCCGTCGAAGCCCTGCACGGGCAGGTGCGCCGCCGCGATGTCCAACCGGACCCGCCCCTCGAAGACACCGGGACGGACCGGGTCCAGGCGGAACGCCGTCACCAGCTGGCGCCGGCCGGGCGTGACCACGATGCTGGCCCGCTGCGGTCCCACGGGCAGCCGCAGGCCGGGGTCGTACGTCCGGATCGAGAGGTCGACCGTGACGCCCGGACCCGGCGTCACGGAAGTGATCTCGTGGCGGAACTGCGCGCTGGAGAACGGCCGGTACTCCAGCTCCAGGTCGGTGATGTCGAGTTCCCGGCGCGCCCAGGTGGAGGACGGGATCTCGGCCCCCCAGTAGGTCCGGCCCGATTCGTCCGTCACCGTCCGGCGGGGGGCGACGCCGTGGCCGAGTCCCCGCGCCGCCAGCTGCGCCTCCGCCGTCCGCCGCTCGCGCACCAGCTGGGTCACCACCCGCTCGGCGCGCGGAAGCCGCGCGTATGCGGTGGGGTCCAGCGTCTCCAGATACGGCGTCACCAGTTCCGCGAAGCCGGCCAGCCACTCCTCGTCGCGGTACGGCAGGTCACCCGCGTACATCCGGAAGTCGTGCTTGAGGAACTTGTAGTCCTTGTCCGCCCGGAGGGACTCATGGCCGCTCTCGGTCAGGAACGCGTCGATCAGGGTCTGCACATGGATGCGGTCGCGGACGTTGGAGAGCTTGTGCCGCTGGTTGGAGATCGACGCCGCCTCCGCCGCCACATACGGGGCTATGTACCAGCGGTAGACCGGCTCGGGGATGACCGTGAAGGCGCGGGCCAGGCAGTACGCCTGCGCCGAGAACAGCTGGTCCTCGTAGTGAATGCCCTCGGGGAAGCGCAGCTCGTGCCGGTCGAGGAAGTCCCGCCGGTACATCTTGCTCGTCGAGAGGTGCTCGAAGAGCAGGCCCGGTTCGGACTCGATGCCCTCGACCGTGCGCCGTTCGGCCACCAGGTGCGGCATCCAGGTCGAGCGCCGGCCGGTGTCGACGCGCACGCGCTCCACCGCGCCCATGGCGAAGTCGACGTCACGCTCGCGGTGCGCGTTGAGCAGCAGTTCGACGGCGTTCTCGGGCAGCTCGTCGTCGCTGTCCAGGAACATCAGGAACGGCGCCCGGGCGATGTCGACGGCCCTGTTGCGCGGGGCACTGCAACCGCCGCTGTTCTCGGGCAGGCGCAGATACCGCACCCGCTCGTCCTGCGCCTGAAGCCGGCGTGCCACCGTCGGGGTGTCGTCCGTCGAGTGGTCGTCGCTGATGATCACTTCGATGTTGGTGTACGTCTGCCGCAGCAGCGAGGCCACCGCGCGCGGCAGGCGTTCCGCGTCGTTGTAGACGATGACGGTGATCGTCACATCGGGGGTACGGGTCGTCGTCACGCCGTCGCCTCCTCGGGGGTCGGGGCCGGGGTCCGTTCGTCCACCGGGACCACGGGCGGCAGCGACTCCTCGCTCTCGCCCAGGAAGACCCGGCGCACCACCCGCTCGGCCGCCCGTCCGTCGTCGAACTCGCAGAACCTGCGCCGGAAGGCGGTGAGCGCCTTTCGCGCGGCCTCGTCCCGCCATGCGCCCGTCTCGAAGACGGCTGCCAGCTCTTCCTGGGTGTGCGCCACCTGCCCCGGCGCCTCGGCCATCAGATCGAAGTAGACGCCCCGCGTCTTCGCGTACGTCTCCCAGTCGTCGGCGTAGATCACGATCGGACGGTTCAGGTTGGCGTAGTCGAACATGATCGACGAGTAGTCCGTGACCAGGGCGTCCGCCGCCAGGGAGAGTTCCTCGACCGGGTCGTACGACGACACGTCGATCACCCGGCCGGAGCGGCGCAGACCGGCCAGCGGGGAGGCCGCGCCGCCGTAGAAGTAGTGGCCGCGGACCAGCAGGACCGTGTCCTCGCCGAGCCGGTCGGCGAGCGAGGCGAGGTCCAGGCGCGGCGTCCAGCCCGCCTCGTAGTCGCGGTGGGTGGGGGCGTACAGGATGGCCCGGCGGCCCGGGGCTATGCCCAGGCGGTCGCGTATCGCGCGGACGTCCTCGGCCGTCGCCGAGTAGAAGACGTCGTTGCGCGGATAGCCGTAGTCCAGCGAGGTGTAGCGCGAGGGGTAGGCGCGTTCCCACATGCGGGTGGAGTGGCTGTTCGCGGAGACGCTGTAGTCCCACTTGTCGATGCGGGCCAGCAGGGCGTCGAAGTCCAGCCCCTTGGAGGCGGCGGGGAAGTCCACCTGGTCCAGGCCCATGCGCTTGAGCGGGGTGCCGTGGTGGGTCTGCAGATGGATCGCGTCCGGGCGCTTCGCCACCGCGTTGGGGAAGTTGACGTTGTTGACCAGGTACTTGGCCTTCGCCATCACGTCCCAGTAGCGGCGCGAGCCGGGGATGACGTGGTCGGTGCCGGGAGGCAGAAGGGCCGCCTTGTTCCGGGCGACCACCCACACGGGGTGGATGTGCGGGGCGAGCTCGGCGAGCTTCGCGGAGATCGCGGCCGGGTTGCAGGCCACGCCACGGTCCCAGTACGCCGAGAAGACGGCGAGGTGGGGATCGACGGGCTCCGTCAGCGCGCGGTGGTAGCGGAGGTCGCGCAGCTTGGCGCCGACCTGCCGCTTGCCCGCCGCGACCACGGACCGCACCTCGCGGCGCTTCTGGTTGGCGGCCTGGAAGACGCGGTACTTGGTGTACGCGTTCTCCTCCAGGAAGGCGTGGCGGACGCCCTCGAAGCCGGCCGGGCGCCGGTGGTGCTCCGGCCGCCACCGCACGGCGGCCTCGGAGGCGCGGCCGAAGAACTCCCGCGCCTCGGCCTCCGGCATTCCGCTGCGGCTGAAGACGCGCAGCAGGTCGCGGACCATCAGGTCGTACAGGACCGCCCGCGGTCCCTCGGAGGCGCCGCGCGCGGCGAGCAGCCGGTGCAGCCGCTCGTACCGCTCGAGGCACTGGTACCGCTGTGCGGTGGTCATCGGCGGCAGGCTCTGCTCGCGCAGCTCCCGTATCTCGTAGGCCACCTCGTCGAGCGCGGCGATCTCGTCGGCGTGCAGGAGCACGGCGAGGGCGGTGTACGTCTCGTCGTCGCCGAAGTCGGCGTCGGCCAGGTCGTCGCTGACGGCCCGGGAGCGCCAGAAGTCGGCGCGGATGATCCGGTTGCCCAGGACCGAGGTCACCCAGAGCAGCTGGGGGAAGTCGGCGAGCGGAGCGGCGCGGCGGCCGCCACCGGCCAGGTACCGGCCGTCCTGGCCGGGCCTGCCGGCGGTCTGCCAGGTGGAGCGGACATGGTTGACGACGAGGACGTCCGCCGTGTCGGCCAGTTCGGCGGTGCGGTCGGCGATCGCGCGCAGGGCACCGGCGGGCAGTCCGTCCTTGGCGTGCACGAAGTGCAGCCAGCGGCCGGTGGCCCGGTCGGCGCCCGCGGCCCGGGCCGCGCCGTCGCTCGTGCCGTCCGGCAGCGGCAGCACCACCATCCGGGGGTCCTCGGCGGCGCGCTGCTCGGCCTGTTGTCTGGCCCAGTCGCCCACGGCCGCGACGATCACCTCGGCTCCGGTGAACGGCTGGGCGGTGAGGGAATCCAGGAGTTCACCCAGATGACCTTGCGGATCGGGGCCGTGGACGATGACACTCAGCCCTGGTTGCACGTGGCCTCCTTGCTCTACAGACGCCCACGGCGGCACTGCTGTCGATGATCGGTGTGTTCGAGCGCTGTACTGGCTCAAGACGGAAGAGCCGCCTTTGCCGGTTCCGGTTGCTTCTGCTGCGGCTTCGGTGACGGGGCGGCCTTCTTCTCGCCACCCGTGAAGGCCTCGTAGGCCTCGAGGACCTCTTCGGTCGGGCCGTCCATGCGCAGCTCGCCCCGCTCCAGCCACAGCACCCGGTCGCAGGTGTCACGGATCGACTTGTTGTTGTGACTGACCAGGAAGACGGTTCCCGCATGCCGGCGCAGCTCGCGGATGCGTTCCTCGGACCGCTTCTGGAAGGAGCGGTCGCCGGTGGCGAGGGCCTCGTCGATGAGGAGGACGTCGTGGTCCTTGGCGGCGGCGATGGAGAAGCGCAGGCGGGCGGCCATGCCGGAGGAGTAGGTCCGCATGGGCAGCGTGATGAAGTCGCCCTTCTCGTTGATGCCGGAGAAGTCGACGATCTCCTGGTAGCGCTCCTTGACCTGCTCCCGGGTCATGCCCATGGCGAGGCCGCCGAGGTGGACGTTCCGCTCGCCGGTGAGGTCGTTCATCAGGGCCGCGTTCACGCCGAGCAGGGAGGGCTGGCCGTCGGTGTAGATCCTGCCGTTCTCCACGGGCAGCAGCCCGGCGACGGCCTTGAGCAGCGTCGACTTGCCGGAGCCGTTGGTTCCGATCAGGCCGATGGCCTCGCCCTTGTACGCGGTGAAGGACACGTTCTTGACGGCGTGCACCCGGCGTACGCCCGCGGCCTTCTCCGCCTGCTTGCGGCGCACGATGCGGTTGAGCGCGGCGGTGGCGGTGCCTCGGCCGGCGCCCGTGCCGTTGACGCGGTAGACGATGTCGACGCCGTCGCAGACGACGGTCGGGATGGGCTGGTCGCTGATCGGGTTAGCCACGGCCGTACGTCTCCTCAGCCTTCCAGAAGTAGATGAAGCCTCCGACACCGGCGATCAGGGCCCAGCCCGTGGCCGCCGCCCACACATGCGGGGGCAGCTGGTGCGCGTGGAAGCTGTCGATCAGCGCGAAGCGCATGAGGTCGATGTAGACGGCGGCCGGGTTGGTCTCCAGGGCGACCGTCACCAGGCGCGGCAGATGGTCCTTCGCGGTGAGGTTGTCGATGCTCCACATGACGCCCGACACGTACATCCAGGTCCGCAGGATGAACGGCATCAGCTGCGCGATGTCAGGGGTCTTCGCACCCATCCGGGCCATGATCATCGACACGCCGGCGTTGAACATGAACTGCAGGACGAGCGCCGGGATCGCCAGCAGCCAGGAGGCGGCGACCGGTACGCCGAAGCAGAGCAGGATGACGATCAGGGCGGCCATCGAGAACAGCAGCTGCTGGAGCTGCTGGAGGCAGAAGGAGATGGGCAGCGCGGCGCGCGGGAAGTGCAGCGCGCGTACGAGTCCCAGGTTCCCGGAGATCGCGCGGGTGCCCGCCATGATCGAGCTCTGTGTGAAGGTCCAGATGAACACGCCCGTGACCAGGAACGGGACATAGTCCGGGACGCCGTGCTTGGTGCCCAGCAGCACGCCGAAGATGAAGTAGTACACCGCCGCGTTCAGCAGCGGCGTCATGACCTGCCAGACCTGGCCGAGCTTCGCCTGGCTGTACTGGGCGGTGAGCTTGGCCGTGGCGAACGCCGTGATGAAGTGGCGGCGCGCCCACAGCTGGCGGACGTACTCGGGCAGCGAGGGACGGGCACCGCTGACCGAGAGGCCGTACCGGGCGGCGAGCTGTGCCGGGGTCTCGGCCGCTTCGGCTGCCGTGGGGGGCGGTGTGTGGAGGACCTGGCTCACATCCGCTGCTTTCGCTCGGGGGGGTCGGTTACGCGAACCGGTCCGCAGTCTTCCGCCATAGCGCCCCTTCTGGTACCACTGCCCGGCTTTTCTCACATTTCTTGCCGGGGTCTTGCCGGGCTCTAGGGCTCTTTTGCTGCTCTTGGGACTTTGGACTACTGCTCTTTACGTCGGGACGGGACCGTATCGTCGCAACGTGAGCGTAAGCCGTTGTGACGTCGGAACGCAACCGTTTCGTCGTCACGCCCTATGCTGGTCCGCATGACCACGAACGCCGACACTCCCCAGGCGCAACGGCGCCGCAGGGCGCCCGCGGGTGCGGCCGTGCTGCGCGAGGACGTGACGGAGGCCATTCGCGCGGCCGTCTTCGAGGAACTCGCGGCCGTCGGCTACGCCCGGATGTCCATCGAGGGCATCGCGCGCCGGGCGGGCGTCGGCAAGACCGCGGTGTACCGCCGGTGGCGCTCCAAGCTGCACCTGGTCCTCGACCTGGTCTCGGCGGTCGCGGTCCAGGGCCTGCCGGTCCCCGACACGGGATCCCTGGAGGGGGACCTGCGGCTGCTGTACGAGCTGACGTCACGCGCCCTGCGGCACCCGGTGGCCGGGCAGATCATCCCGGACCTCCAGGCGGAGGCGGCCCGCAACCCCGAGATCGCGGAGGCCATGCAGAAGGCGCTGCGGGAGGGCCAGCAGAGCGTGGCGAGCGGCATCGTCGCGGCGGCCGCCGCGCGCGGCGAGATCGGTGAGGGTATCGACCAGGACCTGGCCCTCGACCTGATCTCGGGACCGCTGTACTGGCGAGCGGTGGTGGTACGGGGCCCGAAGCTGCCGAAGGGATACCTGGCGGGTCTGGCCCGGGCGACCGCGGGGGCGTTGAAAGCGTTGTGAGGTGGGCACGCCCGCCCGAGCCCGCCGTGTGCCGGTCCGTGCCGTCCGTGGGTGACTGATCGGGGTTGCGGTGGTCCGCCGGGGCGTCGGGCGCCGCCCGCTCGACGCCCCGGCGGTGCCGCCCGCGGCGCGGCAAGCGAGGTGTCTGCGCCATCACCGTCGGCAACGCCGGACCGGTCGCGACCGACGGCACCGCGGTGACCGTGGTCGACACCCTCCCGCCCGGACTCACCGCCCGGCGCCCCCCGGTCCTGGACGGTCCTGGGTGCCGGCAGCACCGACGTGCACCCACAGCGACGTCCTGGAGCCCGGCCGGAGGTATCCACCCCCCATCCCGGCCGTCCGCGTCTCCTGCGGCGCCCCCGCCCATGTCACGAACACCGCCACCGTCACCGGCGGAGGAGACAGCGGCATGCAACCCCATCCCGGCCGTCCGCGTCTCCTGCGGCGCCCCCGCCCATGTCACGAACACCGCCACCGTCACCGGCGGAGGAGACAGCGGCATGCACACGGCCATGGACACCGCCGGCATCGAGCGCGGCAGACACTGCAGAGATGCGGCAGCACTAGTTCGTGTTCCGGCGAGCCAGGCCCTGGGCCAGTGCCACCAGTTGGGGCGACCTCAGGACGCGATCGCCGAAGCCCGGCAGCGGGACGTGCAACGGCTCGGTCCAGCGCTCCGGGATCGCGGCCGGGCCGTAGACCGCTCCGGCCAGCCCGCCGGTCACCGCCGCGACCGTGTCCGTGTCGCCGCCGAGGTCCACGGCGGCGCGCACGGCGTCCTCGTACGAGGTGGTGGTCCGCAGTGCCCAGACGGCGGAGCCGAGACAGGGCCAGACCGCCCCGTTGAACTCCGTCGCCCGGTCCGGATGCCAGTCGGGGGCCAGGACGGTCGCGTAGCGGACGCGGTGGCCGGGGTGGACGGCCCCGAGGACGTCCGGGAGCGCGGTAAGGGGATCCTCGCCGGTGAGTGCCACACGGATCAGCTCGTGGAAGATCGCCGTACCCTCCCAGGCCGCGCGGTCCCCGTGGGTGAGGGCGGCGATCCGGCGGGCGGCGCGCATGGTGGGCTCACGGCCGTGAGGCGCGAAGTAGACCGCCGAGGTGGCCGCGCGCATCAACGCGCCGTTGCCCGCGGCCCGTTGGTTCACCTGGAAGTGCAGGGCAGCCGCGAGGTCCCAGGGGTCGCCGCTGGAGAGGACGGCCTCGGTCTGCAGGCCGATGTCCTTGGGGCCGGCCGCCGCCCAGCGCCGGAACCGGTCGAAGACGTCCGGCAGTTCGAGGCCGCCGCGCTCCAGCAGTGACTCCCCGAGCAGTACCGCCATCTGTGTGTCGTCGGTCGCCTCGCCCGGATCCCAGCCGCCTCCCCCGCACATCTCGCCGCCGTGGCCCCGCAGGGGAAAGCGGGCCGAGAACGCGCCCTCGGGCCCGAACTCGAAGGGTGCGCCCAGGGCGTCGCCGACGGCGGAGCCGAGGATGGTGGCGATCGCCCGTCGGGTGTGGCCGGCCGAGTCGGTCATCGGGGCAGCGTACGGGTTTCTCAGGCTGTTTGCCTCGGCTTCTCCGGGGCGCAGCCTCGCAGGATGTAGGCCACGAGTTCGTCCAGGCCCTCGGCGCGTACATCCGGAGGCAGGGAGTCGCTGGCCGCCAGGGTCGCGTAACCGTGCAGGGTGGAGAAGACGCCGATGCCCACGCGCTCAAGGGGGCCCTCGCGCACCTCTCCGCGCCGCTGGCCCTCGGCGATCAGATTCAGCGTCTGCCGGGTCCACCGCTGGGACGCGGCGATCAGCTCCTCGGAGGCCTTGGGGTCGTGCTTGATCGAGTACATCAGGTCGAGCAGTTCGGCGTTGGCGGTGGCGAAGTCCACGTACGCGCGCGCCGCCGCCTTCATCCGCTCGGCGAACGACTCGCCCGCCTCCTTCAGCGAGGCGCTCATCCGCTCGTCGAGCCGGTCGAAACCGGTCAGCGCCAGGGCGTCGAGCAGTGCCTGCTTGTCCTTGAAGTGGCGGCTCGGCGCGGCGTGGCTGACGCCCAGGTCGCGCGCGAGTTCCCGGAGGGAGAGCGCGGTCGGTCCCTTCTCCCGGAGGGTTTCCTCCGCGCGGGTGAGCAGTGCGGCGCGGAGGTCTCCGTGGTGGTAGCGGCGGCGAGTGTGCATGCGATCAGTGTACCGAGCATGTGACCGCCGCCTACATTGTTGGCGGTGTCACCTTTGTTGTCATTGACAGCATTGTTGTCGGCGCCTACATTGAAACGCATGCCAAAGACGCAGAGCAAATGGAATGAAACCGACATACCTGACCAGGTGGGCCGCACTGCCGTTGTCACCGGGGCCAACAGCGGCATAGGTCTCGCCGCCGCGGACGCCCTGGCCCGGGCGGGCGCGCATGTGGTGCTCGCCGTGCGGGACGAGCGGCGGGGGGAGGCGGCCGCCGCGACCATGCGTGACGCGAGGGGCAGCGTCGAGGTGCGCCGCCTCGACCTCGCCGACCTCGCCTCCGTACGGCAGTTCGCCGCGGGCTGGCAGGGCGACCTGGACCTGCTGATCAACAACGCCGGTGTCATGAACGTCCCCGAGGCCAGCACCAAGGACGGCTTCGAGCTGCAGTTCGGAACCAACCACCTCGGGCACTTCGCCCTCACGAACCTGCTGCTGCCGCACGTCACGGACCGCGTGGTCACCGTCTCGTCGGGTGCGCACCGCTTCCCGGCCGGCATGCACATCCACTTCGACAACCTCAACCTGGCCGGGGAGTACGCGCCGATGGTGGCGTACGGCCAGTCCAAGCTCGCCAACCTGCTCTTCACGCTGGAGCTTCAGCGCCGCCTGACCGAGGCCGGCTCACGGGTGCGCGCCCTCGCCGCCCACCCGGGCTGGGCCGCGACCAATCTCCAGAGCCATGACGCCAGCGTCGTACGCCGGATGGCGATGCGGGCCGGCAACCGGTTCCTGGCCCAGGACGACAAGGCGGGCGCGCGGCCGACCCTGTACGCCGCGATCCAGGACCTGCCCGGCGCGAGCTACGTCGGCCCGGACGGCCTCGGCGAGATGCGGGGCGCGCCCACACTGGTCGGCCGCTCCCGCGCGGCCAGCGACCCCCGGTCGGCACGCCGCCTGTGGACGGCCTCGGAGGAGCTGACCGGTGTCGTGTTCCCGCACCTTGCCGAGCGCGCGGGGACGACGGGCTGACGCGCGGAGCAGGTGCGAGTTCGACCAGGGGTTCCCAACCCCCTAGCCCCGCGCCGCCTCCGGATGCCTGCGCACCCACCCCTCCCAGGCAGAGGTGATCATGTCCTCCACGTCGTGTTTCGCCGTCCAGCCCAGCTGCTCGGCGATGCGGTCGGCCGAGGCGACGACGCGGGCGGGGTCGCCGGGGCGGCGAGGGGTGACGGTCGGCGGGATGTCGTAGCCCGTGACGGCGTTGATGCGGTCGATCATCTCGCGCACCGATACGCCTTCCCCGCGCCCGATGTTGAGGGTCAGGTCCGTGCCGGGGGCGGCTCGCAGCGCGCGGGCCGCCGCCACATGGGCCTCCGCGAGGTCCACCACGTGGATGTAGTCGCGCACACAGGTGCCGTCGGGGGTCGGGTAGTCGTCGCCGAAGATGCGCGGGGCCCCCTGCTGCGTCAGCCTCTCGAAGACCATGGGGACGAGGTTGAAGACGCCGACGTCGGCCAGCTCCGGGGCCGCCGCCCCCGCCACGTTGAAGTAGCGCAGGGACGCCGTCGCGAGGCCCGTGGCGCGGTTCGTCGCCCGGACCAGCCACTCGCCGGCCAGCTTGGTCTCGCCGTACGGCGACATCGGGACGCACGGCGTCTCCTCCGTCACCAGATCGACGTCCGGCATGCCGTACACCGCGGCGGAGGAGGAGAACACGAAAGAGGGAACCCCCGAGGTCGTCACCGCGTCCAGCAGGACCCGCAGGCCCTCCACGTTCTCCCGGTAGTAGTGCAGCGGCAGCTCGACCGACTCACCCACCTGTTTCTTCGCCGCCAGGTGCACGACCCCGCTCACCGCGTGCTCGGACAGCGTGCGGCGCAGCAGGTCGCCGTCGAGCGTGGAACCCACCACCAGCGGCACCTGGGCGGGCACGCGCTCGGCGATGCCCGTGGACAGGTCGTCGTACACCACGGCGCGCTCGCCCGCCTCGGTCATCGCGCGGACGACATGCGCCCCGATGTAGCCGGCGCCGCCGGTGATCAGCCAAGTCATGTGCGGCCGTCCCTCGTCAGTTGGCCCAGTGTGCGTCTGCGGTCATCTCCAGTGAAGCAGGCGTCGGAGCCTGCGGCCCACGACCGCCGTCACTCCCCGTACGCCCGATGCCACCCGCAGGGCCAGCGCCCCGGAGTGCGTCGCGTACGGCTGCGTCAGCAGCACCCCGTGCCGCACGCTCGGCACCATGCGCCGGCCCAGCAGGCCGGGGCCCTCGACGGCGTGGGCCGTCGTCTCGCGGCTCGTGCCGTCGTCGAAGCGCAGCGTCAGCTTCAGGTCCCAGGTCCCGTCGGCGAGCTCCGCGAGGCCCACGGGCGCCTCGGCCGTCCAGCCGCCGAGCTCCGCGTCCGGCCGGAGCGCGGCCGTGGCGGCGAGTCCCACCCGGCTGTCGTCCTCCCGCTGGACGAACGCCATGTCCACCCGGTGCGGTCGCGCGTTCTCCACCCGCCCGTACAGCTCGTGCAGGCGCAGCCGCAGCCGGGTGCCCCGCGCGCGTGGATGCAGTTCCGCGTCGACGGCGACCGGCAGGTGCCCCATGGGGCGGTGCAGCAGGTGCTCCAGCCGGACCTGCGGCAGATCCGCCGACCAGACGGGAGCGCCGTCCTCGGCCGTCGCGTAGGGCGGGGCCAGCCGCGCCGGGTGGGCCGCCAGCTCCTTGAGCCGGTGCAGGTCGCGGGGCTGGTCGGCGGCGAGCACCACCTGCGCCACGACCCGTCCCGACACGGACGCCTGCGCGAGGTCGGCGGCGTCGAAGTCCGACAGGTACGCGCGCGTGAGCCTCCACCACTCGTCCCGGTACTCGGCGTCGCGCAACGGCAGTTCCCGCGCGTACATCCGCAGCCCACGGTCCAGGAAGGCGGCGCGGGCCGCGCGCGCGAGCCGCTTCTCACCGGCGCCCAGCAGGATCTCGTACGCCTGCCGGTTCGCCTCCATGCGCGCCTTCCAGTTGTCGATGGCGGCGCGGTCGAGGGAGATCGACAGCCGTTGCGCCGAGCGGCGCACGTGCCAGACGTACACGGTGTCCGGCACCAGGGCGATGCTCGGTCCGGCGGCCAGTACGCGCGCGGTGAACACGAAGTCCTCGTAGGGGAACCGGCCCTCGGGGAAGCGGATGCCGTGCTCACGCAGGAAGTCGGTGCGGTACAGCTTGTTGACGCACAGCGTGTCGTCCACCAGGCGGGGGCGCTGGGAGGGGCGGGAGACCAGCGCGGGCCGCTCGTACAGCTCCGGCTGCCAGGGGACCTCGCGGCCCGACGGCAGCTCACGGCGCACGCACAGACCCGCGGCGAGCGGGGTCGCGTGTGCGACGGCCGCCATGAGCAGGGCGTCCACCGCGCCGGGCGGCAGGATGTCGTCGCTGTCCAGGAACATCAGATACGGGGCGGTCGCCGCGTCGATCCCGTCGTTGCGCGGGGTGCCGCAGCCGCCGCTGTTGGTGGTTCTGCGCACCACTTTCACCCGCGGGTCCTCGGCCGCGAGGGCGTCCAGCAGCGCGGGGCTGCCGTCCGTGGAGCAGTCGTCGACCGCGATGACCTCGCGGACGATCCCGCCTTGGGCCAGGGCGGAACGCACCGCGTCCGTCACATGAGTGGCGTCGTCGTAACCGATGACGACGACGCTGACCTGTGCATCGTGAGGGTGCATCGAATCCACGAGCCGAAGCCTAGGGAAACCTGGTAATCATCTGTTAAGAGCCAATTAACCGCTTGTGTGGAAGAGGGCAGGAACGCGGTCCGGGTTCCCCGGCGGGATGTCCGCTTCCACCGGTTCCGGGGTGGGGCGCCGGCCCGAGCGCCACAGGCGGACGAAGGACAGCACCGCCGCGGACGCCAGCAGCCCGTTGCGTACGACCATGAGCAGGCATCCCACCCAGGTGCTGTTGATGACGTCCCCGTAGAGGGCGGGGTACTCCACCGTGCTCACCGCGCTCGCCGCCAGGACCAGCGGGGCCACCGCGAGCTGCGTGGTGTGGCGTGAGGTCAGGCAGACCGCGGTCAGCCCGATCAGCCACACCATGTACTGGGGGCTGATCACCCGGCTTGTCACCGTGAACAGCAGGACGGCCGTGAGCGCCGCGTCGTAGGGGGTCGCGGGCGTCCAGTGGCGGGCCCGTACCCGCCACAGCAGCAGCAGCGCGAAGGCGGCCGCGGTCAGTGCCAGCGAGCAGACGGCGACGGCGTGCACATGCGGGCCGACGAACTCGACCGCCCCGTACTGGTAGCGGGTGCGCCCCGACCAGCCGGCCCGGCGCGCGAGCATCAGCGCCGTTCCGCCCAGCGACTCGATCTGCACGCCCCGGCCGCCCTGTTGACGCAGGAAGTCGAACGGGTTGCGGAACAGGGTCGCGAGCAGGGCGAGGAGCGTGACCGTGGTGACCGCGGCCGCCGTCCACGCCTCGCGGGTGCCGCGGCCGCGTGGGGTGCCGAGGAGCGCCAGCGCCGGCCACACCTTCACCAGGGCGCCGAGTGCCGCGAACGCGCCGCCCACGCGCCTGGAGCGCGACAACGTCAGCAGCGAGACCACCGCGAAGGCGGTGACCTGGACGTCGTACCGGGCGAGCGGAATGTGCAGCAGCAGCGGCAGGCCCGCCGTCCACAGGGCCGCGCCGCGCAGCGAGCGGCCCGGGCGGGTGCCCGCGCGGGCGAGGGCGAGGGTGATCACGGCGTCGGTGAGCAGGGTGAGGACGACGAATGCCTGAAAGTACGTCAATCCCGGCAGCACTGCGGGGGAGAGCAGGACCGGGCCCGCTCCCGGCGGGTACTGCCACAACCGGTCGCCCGACGGGAACGCGCCGTGCGAGAGGACCCCGTACCAGTGGAAGTACAGCGCCCACACCTCGCGTGCGACCCCGCCGCGGCCGAGCAGGGGGTACTGGTCGTGGGCCAGCAGCCACAGCATCAGCGCCCGGGTGGTGAGCCAGCCGGCGGCGAGCACAGGCAACCGATGCGTCGTCCGGCCCCTCTTCCACAGCGGTGGCGGCGACGCAGCCGCGGACGGGGGTGCGGGGGGCTCCATGGCACTCTTCAAGGCACTCATCAAGCCCGGATGGTAAGCCGCCACGATGTCCCGAGTGTGCAGATATACCGTCCATAAGCGGTAAAAGTCAGTTAATAGTACTGAGTTGGCGCATGTTGAATGCCCTCATGACTGGGTCACCGTTGAGGCGTACGGAGCGCGTGGCTGTCCTCGTGCCCGTGGCCGTCATGTTCGTCCTCGGCCTGTGGGGACTGGACCGCGACGGCATGTGGCGCGACGAGGCGGCCACGTTCCAGGTCGCGCGTCGTTCACTGCCGCAGATCTGGCGGCTGCTGCACCGTGTGGATGCGGTGCACGGCCTGTACTACCTGCTGATGCACGGGGTCCTGGCCGTCCACCCCGGTGAGGTGCTGCTGCGGCTGCCCTCGGTCTGCGGGGCGGCCGCGGCGGCCGGGCTGGTCGCCGCGCTGGGCACGCGGCTGTGCCGTCCGCGCGTGGGGCTGTGGGCGGGACTGCTGTACGCCGTCACGCCGATGGTCGGGCACTACGCGCAGGAGGGGCGCAGCTACGCGCTGGTCGCGGCCGGTGTCGCGGGCGCGACACTGCTGCTGGTGCGGGCGGCGGGGGGCGGGAGGTGGTGGGCCTACGGCGTCGTCCTCGCCGTCACCTGTGTGCTGCACGAGTTCGCGGTGCTGGTGCTGCCGGCCCACGCCTGCACGCTGGCACTCGCCCGGGTGCCGGGCAGGGTGTGGCGGGGGTGGGCCTGCGCGGCCGGGGCCGTGGCCGTGGTGCTGCTGCCGCTGGTGCTGGTGTCGCGGGGGCAGGCGGAGCAGGTGGCGTGGCTGACGCCGCCGGACGGGCGGAGCGTGGAGCGGCTGCTACGGCAGTTCGCGGGGCCCTCCTGGGCGGTGCTGGGGCCGTATCTGGTGCTGATGGCGCTGGCGGTGCGCAAGTCCGGGGCGCCGCACGGGGTTTCGCCGGCCGGGGTGGCGCTGCCGCTGCTGCTGGTCCCGCCGGCGGTGCTGATGGTGGTGTCCCGGGTCAGCCCGCTCTACGACGAGCGGTACGTGCTGTACTCACTGGCCGGGGCGCCCCTGCTGGCCGCGGCCGGTGTCGAGCGGGTGGCCGGGATGTTCCGCCGGCCGGCCGGGAGGGCCACGGCCATCGTGCGGAGCGGCTCCCCGCACACCGACCGCCCGGCCGTGCGCGTCCCCCTGCCGTCCACGCCCCCCCGGCCGGTGCCGGACGCTGCGGGAGTGGCGGTACGGGAGCGGCGACGGATCTCCGTGCCCCGCATCCGCCCGGTCCCGCGGCGGCCCTCCCCGGGGCGCCGGCATGTCGGGGCCCTGGTCGGGGTGCTGCTCGTCTGCGGGGTGCTGGTCGTGCAGTTTCCCCTGCTCAGGGCCGACCGCAGGGCCGCCAACCGGCCCGACGACCTCGCCGCCGTCTCGGCCGCGGTCGGCCGCACGGTGCGGCCCGGGGACCCCGTGCTGTTCCTCCCCTCGCTGGAACGGCGGTCGGCGCTGGCCTATCCCGCGGGGTTCCGGGGGGTCCGGGACCTGGCGCTGGACGTGTCCGCGGCCGAGGGCGGGACGCTGTACGGGCAGGAGGTCGGCCCCCGTGAGCTGCGGCGGCGGCTCGGCGGGCTGGAGTACGTCTGGGTGGTCGCCGAGGAGTATGCGCTGCGGCCCTCCTGGACCCCCTGGAACGCCACCGACCGTGCCAAACTCGCCGCGCTCGACGAGGAGTTCGTCACCCGCGCGGAGTACGTGCACCGCGGTGTCACCCTTCGACTTTACGTGCGCCGCGAGGGCGTTCGCGGCGGTGGGCGAACCGCTGCGGACCGCACCTGACGGACGGGTGTCCTACAGGCAGTCCGGAGTCTCCTCCAGTGCCGCCGCGTCCAGCGCCCGGGTCAGCCGGTCGAGGCGGGCCCGCAGATCCGTGATCTCCGCCAGGTCGAAGCCCGTGGCCGCGGAGATCCGGCGGGGCACCAGCAGCGCCCGCTCCTTCAGCGCGGTGCCCTCGTCCGTGAGGTGGACGTGCACGGACCGCTCGTCCCGTGCGCTGCGCTCGCGCCGCACCAGGCCCGTGGCCTCCAGCCGCTTCAGAAGCGGCGACAGCGTCCCGGAGTCCAGCCGCAGGTGCTCACCGAGTTTCTTCACCGGCAGCTCTCCCTGCTCCCACAGCACCAGCATCACCAGGTACTGGGGGTAGGTGAGGCCCAGCTCCTTGAGCACGACGCGGTAGACGCTGTTGAAGGCGCGGGAGGCGGCGTGCAGCGAGAAGCAGATCTGGTGCTCGAGGCGCAGGTACTCATCGGCCGCGGGGGCGGCGGAGGCCGCCGTGCTGGGGGTCGGCGTGGTCGTCATGGCTCAAGGGTAGCTCCGATGGCCCATTTAGTTGTGCGCAATTGAATTGTGTGCTCTAATCGTCTCCGCAAGGCGGTCCGGACGCAACGAAGGGCCGGCCGCCGGAAGAGACTTTCGAAAGGGATGGTTTTCCATGGACGCGCTCTACACCGCCGTCGCCACCGCCACCCACGGCCGCGACGGGCGCGCCGTCAGCTCCGACGGCAAGCTCGACCTGCAGCTGGCCATTCCGGCGGAGATGGGCGGCAGCGGCCAGGGCACCAACCCCGAGCAGCTGTTCGCCGCCGGGTACGCCGCCTGCTTCGCCAGCGCGCTCGGCCTCGTCGGCCGCCAGGCCAAGGTCGACGTCAGCGACGCCGCGGTGACCGGCGAGGTGAGCATCGGCAAGCAGGGCGAGGGCTTCGGCCTCGCCGTCACGCTGCGCATCGAGCTGCCCGACTCGGTGGACCAGGAGACCGGCCGGAAGCTGATCGAGCAGGCCCACCAGGTCTGCCCCTACTCCAACGCGACCCGCGGCAACATCCCGGTCGAGCTGGTCGTCGAGTAACCACGCGACCCGCGCCCGGCGCCGGTGAGATTCCCTCCCGGTGCCGGGCGCGTTCTCATGCCGTGGTCAGCGCATCCACGTCGCCCGCCGCCGGGGCCGGGATCGACACCGGGACGTCCGGCTCGCGCAGCATCAGCGTCCGCACCACCCGCCGTGCCGCCTGCCCGTCGTCGAACTCGCAGAACCGCGCCCGGAAGCGGGCCCGCCGCCGCGCCGACTCCGCGTCCCGCCAGCACCCCGAGGCGAACAGCCACGCCAGCTCCCGGTACGAACGCGAGACATGACCCGGCGCCTGTGCCGTGATGTCGAAGTAGGCGCCCCGCGCGGCCGTGAACGCGCCCCAGTCGTCGGCGTGCACGACGATCGGCCGGTCCAGGTTGGCGTAGTCGAACATCAGGGCCGAGTAGTCCGTGACCAGGACGTCCGAGGCGAGCATCACCTCCTCGACATGCGCCTCGTCGGTGGCGTCCACCAGCACGCCGCGGCGGTGCAGCTCGGCCAGACCCAGGCCGCGGGCCGGACCCTCCGCGAGCGAGGGGTGCAGACGGACGACCAAGGTGCGGCCCGTCCCCAGATCCTCGGCGAACCGGGCCAGGTCGAAGCGGTCGGCGTGGCCGCCCCGGACGTGGTCCCGGTGGGTCGGCGCGTACAGCACGACCGTGTGGTCCTCGGGGATGCCGTGCCGGGACCGGAAGGCGGCCCCGTCCGCGGGCCCCGCGCCCACCAGGACGTCGTTGCGGGGGCTGCCGGTGCGGACCGACGAGAAATGGCAGGGGTAGGCGCGGTCCCAGACCAGCTCCGAGTGGCGGTTGGCGACCAGGCTGTAGTCCCAGCGGTCGGCGCGGCGCAGCATCTGCGGCACGTCCACCCCGTGGCGGGCGCCCGGCTTGCCCAGCAGATCGGCCCCCATGTACTTCAGCGGGGTGCCCTGATGGGTGTGGATGTGGACGGTGCCGGGGCGCTTGACCAGGATGCCTGGCCAGCTGACGTTATTGACGAAGTACGTGGCCCGCGCGGTGACCCGGTGGTAGGCCAGCGAGTCCGGGAGCACGTACTCGATGTCCGGTGGAAGGTGCTCCGCCTGGTCCTGGCGCACGACCCACACGCCCCGGATGTGCGGGGCGAGCTCACATGCCGCGCGGTGGATGGCGGCCGGGTCGCCGAGGACACCCCGGTGCGAGAACGCCGAGTAGACGGCCAGATCCGGGTCCAGGGGCCGCAGCGCGTGCGCCCGGGACCAGATGCCCTTGACGCGCGTGGCCGCCGCCCCGCGGACCCGCTCTCCCCGCCTGCCGAGCGCGCCGCCGAGCGCGGCGGCCCGCTGCCGGGCCCGGTAGCGGGCGTAGCCGCCCTGAAGAACGCGCAGTTCGGGCGGGACCGGCTCCTGGGTGCGGTGCCGGCGGAACAGCTCGGCGGTGCGGCGGAAGAACTCGCCCTTGTCGGACGCGGGCAGCCGGTCCGGTTTGGCGAGGATGTCCAGACAGTGCTCGCCCATCTTGCGGTGCAGATAGGGGCGCCAGCGGTCCAGTTCCGGATGGGCGTCGACGTACGCGAAGACCCGCTCGTACTGGTCGTGGATGTCGAAGTGCTTGCGGCTGGTGGTGGACAGGATGTTGCCCTGGCGGCGCTGCCGGTAGTTCACGCAGATCCGGTCGAGGGCCGCGATCCGCCGGGCGCTCAGCAGCGCGGGGAAGGTCCAGGGCGTGTCCTCGTAGTAGCCCGGCGGGAAGTCGAGGTCGTGCGCGGTGACGTAGTCCCGGCGGTAGACCTTGTTCCACACCACCATCAGCAGGTCGAGGATCTCGGGGTTGTCCGCCGCCGTGAAGGTCCCCCCGCCCGCCTCGGCGAGCACCCGGGCCAGGACGTTGCGACGGGTGCCGCCCCACCAATAGGTGCGGGCGTAGTCGAAGACGAGGACGTCGGGGTCGCGGGTCTCCTCGAGCCGGTCGGCGATCGCGCGCAGCGCCCCCGGGGTGAGCGTGTCGTCGCTGTCGAGGAAGAACAGGTAGTCCCCCGTGGCGTACGGCATCCCGGCGTTGCGGGCCCGGCCGAGACCGACGTTCTCTGGCAGGTGCAGCACCCGTACGCGCGGATCGAGCTCGGCGTACTCGTCGAGGATCGCTCCGCAGCCGTCGGGCGAGCGGTCGTCGACGGCGATCACCTCGAAGTCGGCGTAGGACTGCCCGAGCACCGAGTCCAGGCACTCGCCGAGGAAGCCCTGCACCTTGAAGACGGGGACAATGACGCTGAAGCGGGGCACGAAGGTCAGCTCCTCACCAGGGAGTGGGCCGGGGCCGGGACGCGCTCGGCGAGCGGGATCACGGGCGGGATCGACTCGGGCGGCTGGCCCAGCAGCACCCGGCGCACCACGCGCTCGGCGGCGCGCCCGTCGTCGAACTGGCAGAAGCGCTGCCGGAAGGCGGCCCGCAGGGCGGCGGCGGAGGAGTCCGCGTACGCGCCGTCGCGGAAGACCGCCGTCAGCTCCTCGGGCGTACGCGCCACCCGGCCCGGCGGCGCCTCCATCAGGTCGAAGTAGACGCCGCGGACCTCCCGGTAGACGTCCCAGTCGTCCGCGTACACGACGATCGGCCGGTCCAGGTTGGCGTAGTCGAACATGATCGACGAGTAGTCCGTGATCAGCGCGTCGGCGGCCAGGCACACGTCCTCGGAGGAGCGGTGGCCCGTGACGTCGATGATCCGGCCGTCGCCGCGCGCCGAGCCCCGGTCGTAGAAGTAGTGGGCGCGCAGCAGCACCACATACGCGTCGCCGATCGCCTCGCAGAACGCCTCCAGGTCCAGGCGCGCGTCGAAGCCGGTGTCGTGGTCGCGGTGCGTGGGCGCGTACAGCAGGGCCGTCCTGCCCTCGGGGATGCCCAGCTCGCGGCGGACGCGGGCCACGTCGTCGGCGGTCGCCGTGTAGTACACGTCGTTGCGCGGATAGCCGTACTCGAGGGTCTCGTACGAGCCCGGGAACGCCCGCTCCCACATCCGCGTGGAGTGTTGGTTGGAGGAGAGGTTGTAGTCCCAGCGGTCCACCCGGGTGAGCAGCTTGGTGAAGCTCCCGGAGGCGGCCGCGACCACGGGATACGTCGACTGGTCGACGCCCATCTTCTTCAGCGGGGTGCCGTGCTGGGTCTGGAGGTGCACGCTGCCGGGGCGCTTCACGACGCCGTCCGCGAAGTTGGCGTTGTTGATCAGGTACTTGGCGCGCGCGAGCGCCTCCCAGGCGGCGCGGCTGCCGATCACCGCGTACTCCACGTCGTCCGGCAGGCCGGCCACCGCCTCCGGCTCCACCAGGAACACCGAGCGGATGTGCGGGGCCAGTTCCCGGGCCTTGGCGTGGATGGCGGCCGGATTGCAGGCGTAGCCCCGGCCCCAGTACGCGCAGTACACGGCGAGATCACCGTCGAGCGGGCGGCGCAGCTGCAACGCGTACCGGGCGCGGGTGCGCAGCCCCCGGGACCGGGGGGTGCGCCGCGCCGCCTGCGCCACGCCCTGGTTGAAGGCCCGCAGCGCACGGAAAGCGTCGTAGGCACCGGACGCGAGCAGACGGTGCTGTACCCCGACGCTGCCCGCCGGTGGCCGGAACCCCGCCGGGCGGTGACGTCGGTACAGGCGGCTCGCCCGCCGGAAGAACGCACGCCGCAGATGCGCGGGCAGCCGCTCCGGATGCGCGGCGGTCCGCAGGACGGCGGAGAAGAGCTGCTCGAACAGAGGGCTTAACCGGTCGGCGGGCAGGGCGATGTCGGCGGCCCGGGTGAGGACCAGCTCGACCTGGTCGAGGAGGTCGAGCTGATGGGCTCCGGGGCTGTGCAGCCGGCTGCCCTGCCGTCGCACCAGATGCCGTACGCACACCGACCGCAGAACCGCCATGCGCTCGGCGGTGAGCGTGACCAGACCGCCCCAGCCGATGTCGGTGAAGTGGCTCGCCGGGAACGTGAGCCGGTGCCCGACGACGAACGCGCGCCGGTAGGCGGCACTCCACGCGGGCACGGACACCCCGGTCAGCGCCGGCGCCCGGCCGGGCGCGAAGGCCCCGTCGGGCGCCGGGCCCAGCGGGGGCGTGGACGTCTCGGCGTCCCACCAGTGGACCCGCTCGTGGTCGAAGAAGAGGACGTCCACGTCACCGGTCCCCGTCAGGCGCGCGTCGATCGCGGCCAGCGCGCCGGGTGTGAGGACGTCGTCGCCGTCGAGAAACAGCAGATACGTCCCGGCCGCCGCCGCCATCCCCGTCGTACGGGCCACGCCCACGCCGCCGGAGGGCGGCGAGGTCAGCGGGACGACCCTGGGATGCCGCTCGGCGTACGCGGCGGCGACCGAGCCCGCGGAGGAGTCCGGGGCGTCGCAGACCGGGATCAGCTCGAAGTCGCCGTAGGACTGGCTGAGGACGGAGTCCAGCGCCTGGGACAGGCGGCCGGCGACCCCGAAGGCGGGGACGATGATGCTGAAGCGGGGCATTCTGGTCTTTCTCTCGGGCCCCGGTGCCTGTGCCGGGGCCTGTGCGTCGTGGGCGTGCGGGTGCGTCAGCGCCCGGGCCGTCCTGCAGGGCGGCAGGTGAACGGCCTGGTGGGGGTGGGTCTGCGCGGCATGCGGAACTCCGGGTGGTTCAGGGGGTCACAGGCGCTCGGCGACCGGGACGGGACCTCCGGGCGCCGGGACGACGGCAAGTGGTACGGCGGGCAGGCCCGCGGCGGCGGACGGGACCGGGTGACGGCCCGCCAAGGGGACCACCGACGGCAGCACGGCGCTCTCCCCGAGCACGACCCGGCGCACGATCCGCTCGGCGGCGCGCCCGTCGTCGTAGGGGCAGAAACGCTCGCGGAACGCGGCCCGCAGCCGCGCCGAACGCGAGCCGCACCAGTGGCCCGTCGCGAAGATGTCGATCAGTTCGTCCTCGCTGTAGGCGACCGCGCCCGGTGGGAAGGCCCGCACGTCGAAGCAGGTGCCGCGGGCCGCCTCGTACGCCTCCCAGTCGTCCGCGTACACCACGATCGGCCGGTCCAGGTTGGCGTAGTCGACCATCAGCGAGGAGAAGTCGGTGACCAGCGCGTCCGAGGCCAGGCACACCGCCTCGACGCTCGGGTGGTCGCTGACGTCGATCAGCCGGCCGCCGGTCGCCCGTGTCAGCGGCTCGCGGTACGAGGGGTGCGCCCGGGTCAGCAGCACGAAGCGGGGGCCGAGCCTGCTCAGGACACGCTCGAAGTCGAGGCCGGGACGCGGTCCTCGCAGGTAGTCGCGGCTGGTCGGCGCGTACAGGATCGCCACCGAGTCCGCGGGGATGCCGAGCGTCTCGCGCAGCCGGGTCACGTCCGCCGAGGTCGCCCGCGCGAAGATGTCGTTGCGCGGAAGGCCGTACTCCAGTGTCGTGAACCGGGACGGGAACACGCGCTCCCACACCAGGGTGGAGTGGCGGTTGCCGGACACGACGTAGTCCCAGGTGTCGGCGGAGCGCAGCATCCGCGCGAAGTCGGTGCCGCGGGCGGCGGCCGGACGGTCCCGGAGATCCAGGCCCATGCGCTTGAGCGGGGTGCCCTGCCGGGTCTGGACCAGGATCTGGCCGGGACGCTTGACCAGCCGCGGGCCGAAGTCGGCGTTGTGCACGAGGTACCGGGATCGGGCCAGCGCCGTCCAGTACGCGGCCGTGCCGGGCCGCAGCCGGCGGGTGGCCGCCGGGATGGTGTGGTGGTGCTCGGGGTGGGCGATCCACGCGGTGCGGATCCGGGGGAAAAGCCTGCGGAACGCGGACTCCAGGGCGGCCGGGTTGCAGCCGTACCCGCCTGAGGCGTCACTGGCGAAGACGGCCCGGTCGGCGCGCAGCGGGAGGCACCGCTGGAGGCGGTAGTGCACCCGCAGCGCGGCGCCGGCCGACCGGCGGCCCACGCGGGCGGCCAGGAGCCGGGCGCCGCGCGCGAGACGGGAGGTCAGGGACAGCAGCCGGAAGGTGCGGTGCGCGCCGAACCGGACCAGCAGATGGCGCGCGCGCAAAGGGGCGCCCGGGACACGGTGGCGGCGGTAGTGGGCGCGGGCCCGCCGCAGGAACTCGGCGTGACTGCCGCGGGGCAGCCGGCCACGCCGGACGAACACCGTGGCCAGGTGGTCGACCATCCGGCGGAACAGTAGGGGCCGCCACCGCGCGAGCTCCGGATGAGCGTCCAGGTGTGCGAAGACCCGGTCGTACTGGTCGAACACGTCGAAGTGCTTGCGGCTGGTCGAGCGGAGGATGCTGCCCTGCCGGCGCTGGCGGTAGTGGACGCAGACCCGGTCCAGGGTGGCGATGGTCTCCGCGGTCAGCAGCACCGGGAAGGTCCACGGCGTGTCCTCGTAGTAGCCCGGCGGGAAGGTGAAGCCCTCCCGCTCCAGGAACTCCCGGCGGTACGCCTTGTTCCACACCACCATCAGCAGGGAGAGCAGGCCGGGCCGGTCGTCGAGGCGGAAGGGTGCCGGGCCCTCCTCGGTGAGCAGACCGGAGAGCCGGTTGCGGACCGTCCTTCCCGTCCAGTACGTGCGGGCGTAGTCGAAGACGAGGACGTCCGGTTCGCAGGCCGCCTTCAGCCGGTCCGCGATGTCCTGGAGGGCGTCCGGGGTCAGGCAGTCGTCGCCGTCCAGGAAGAGCACATAGTCGCCCCTCGCCTGCTCGAGCCCCGCGTTGCGGGCCCGGCCGAGCCCCACGTTCTCCGGCAGGTGCAGCGGGCGGACGCGGGTGTCGCGGGCGGCGAACTCGTCGATGACGGCGCCGCAGGCGTCCGGAGAGCAGTCGTCGACGACGATCACTTCGAGATCGGGATACGACTGGTCCAGCACGGATGTCAGGCATTCCTCCAGGTACGCCTGAACCTTGTACGCGGGAACGATGACACTGAACCTGGGCAAGGGGAATCCATGGGTCGGCACGGGCATACTGCCCGAAAACGTCCGATGGACTGGTTTGGTTACGCCCGGGTGCGACATGCGGGGGAACGGCGAAGGAAACCCGAGGTGAACGGCGCGGGGTGGGCCGTGGTGCGACCCACCCCGCGAACTGCCGTACGGGCGCCGCTATTTGACGGCGCCCGCCATGACACCGGACACGAACTGACGCTGGAACGCGAAGAACACGGCCAGCGGGACCACCATCGAGATGAACGCGCCGGGCGCCAGGACGTCGATGTTGTTGCCGAACTGACGTACCTGCGTCTGCAGGGCCACCGTGATCGGCTGGGTGCCCGACTTGGTGAACACCAGCGCGACCAGCATGTCGTTCCACACCCACAGGAACTGGAAGATGCCGAGGCTCGCGATCGCCGGACCGCCCAGCGGCAGCACGACCCGGGCGAACAGCCGCAGTTCGCCCGCGCCGTCGAGGCGGGCCGCCTCCAGCAGCTCCCGGGGGAGCTCCGCGAAGAAGTTCCGCAGCAGGAACACCGCGAAGGGCAGGCCGAAGCCGGTGTGGAAGAGGATCACCCCGAAGACCGTCCCGAACAGACCGATCCTGCCGAACAGTTCCGCGATCGGGATCAGCGCCACCTGTACGGGCACGACCAGCAGACCGACCACCGCGAGGAACCACCAGTCGCGGCCCGGGAACTCCATCCAGGCGAAGGCGTAGCCCGCCAGGGAGCCGATCACCACCACCAGGACGGTCGCCGGGACGGTGATCAGCACCGTGTTCAGCAGGGAGTTGGTGATGTCACCGTTCTCCAGCAGCTTCTGGTAGCTCTCCACGGTCAGCTGCGAGGGCTTGCCGAAGACCGTCCACCAGCCGGACGTGCTCATGTCGGACGGCGAGCGCAGCGAGGACAGCAGCAGGCCGATCGTCGGCACCAGCCAGAACAGGCCGACGACGATCAGGAACATTCGGACCAGACCGCCGCCGACGCCTTCCGCGAGCCGCGCGGCCAGGGAGCGCCTCGGTCGGACGACGGTGACGTGCGCCGCCTTCGGCGGAGTTCGGACCTGCGTGGTCATCGCCTGACCTCCCGCCGCAGCCGACGGATGTTGAACGCCATCACCGGGATCACCAGCAGCAGCAGGAACACCGCGATCGCGCTCGCGATACCGGGCCGGTCCTCCGAGAAGCCCTTCCGGTACAGCTCCAGGGCCAGGACGTTCGCGTCGTCCTGGGACGAGCCCGGCGGAATGATGAAGACCAGGTCGAAGATCTTCAGCACATTGATCATCAAGGTGACCGTGACCACCGCGAGCACCGGCGCGAGCAGCGGCACGGTGACCCGGCGGAACACCTGCCACTCGTTCGCGCCGTCCACCCGTGCCGCCTCCAGCAGTTCCCGGGGCAGCCCCGCGAGCCCGGCCGCGATCAGCACCATCGCGAAGCCGGCCCACATCCACACATATGCGCCGATGATGGCCGGTGTGACCAGCGACGGCCCCAGCCAGTCCACGCCGTTGTACGGCTCCTTGAAGTTGCCCGCCGGCAGCCGCAGCCGGGCGCCGTCGGCCCGGGCGGGCAGGGTGAACGTGCCGTCGGCGGCTGCCTCGGCCGAGGCCACCACCCTGCCGTCCTTGACCGCCTCGATCCTCATCCCGGCGTAGCCCAGCTCCGACGGGTCGACCGCCCCGAGCCTGCCGACGCCCTTGCCACGTGTGAAGTCCTGCCAGGTGGTGCCGGTGATCCTCCCCGGCTCGGGTTCGGCCTGCACGGCCTTCTTCGCGCCGCTCGGCATCTGGTCGGGGGCGACCCCGACCAGGGGCAGGGCGACCGGGCGGCCCGTGTGGACGGCGGTCCGGGTGATGAAACCGCCTCCCTGCGCCGTCAGGGGCGACTCACGGCCGGGGTGCGCCTTGGGGAACGCGGACGACTGCGCGAAGGTGTCGTGGATCCCGACCCACACCGCGTTCGCGACGCCCTTGTCCGGATCCTGGTCGTACACCAGCCTGAAGATGATCCCCGCGGCGAGCATCGAGATGGCCATCGGCATGAAGACGACCAGCTTGAACGCCGTGCCCCAGCGGACCCTTTCGGTGAGCACCGCGAAGACCAGCCCGAGCGCGGTGGACACCGTCGGCGCGAACACCACCCAGATGATGTTGTTCTTGAGGGCGGTGCGGATGCCGTCGTCCGTGAACAGCGCCTTGTAGTTGTCGAACCCGGCGAAGCCGTCGCCGGACGCGTCCCCGAAGCTGCGGACGACCGAGTACCCGATCGGGTAGACCACGAGCGCGCCGAGCAGCACCAGGGCGGGCAGCAGGAAGAGGGCCGCCACGGTCTTCCGGGTGCCGGTCACGCTCTTGCGACTCTTCGGAGCGGCGGGGGCCGCGGACGCCCCCGCCGCCGTGGCCGACGTCATCGCCGGTCAGCTCCCGCTCCCGTACGCCGCCGCCGCGTCCTTCTCCAGCTTCGCCTGTGTGCCCGCGATGTCCGCCGGGTTCTTCAGGAAGTCCTGGAGGTCCTTCCACTCGCCCTTGCCGGGCGTGCCGCCGAAGGCCTGCGGGGCCTGGTCGGACATGTCGAAGCGGAAGCCGTCGCCGGCCGCGATCAGCGCCTTGGCCATCTTCTGCTGCACAGCGTTCGGATACGCGGACAGCGGGACCGCCTTGTTCGGTGAGAGATAGCCGCCGAGCCTGGCCTGGATGGTCGCCGCGTCCGGCGAGGCCAGGAAGGTGACCAGTGCCTGCGCCGCCCGGGAGTCCTTCAGGACGACCGCCGCGTCACCGCCGGAGACCACCGGCGCCTGGCCTCCCACCGCCGGGAACGGGAACACCTTGGCGTCCGTGCCCACCTCGGCCTTGGTCTCGCCGATGTTGACCTGCGCGAAGTCGCCCTCGAACACCATGCCCGCCTTCGGCTGGGTGCCTCCGGTGAAGGTCTGGGTGACCGAGGCGGGGAACTCGGTCTGCAGCGCGCCGTCGGGACCGCCCGCGATGTAGTCCTTCCTGCCCCAGATCCGCGCCAACGTGGCCAGCGCGTCCTTCACGGACGGGTCCGTCCACTTGATCTTGTGCCGGGCGAGCTGGTCGTACTTGTCCGGGCCCGCCTGGGAGAGATAGACGTTCTCGAACCAGTCCGTCAGGGTCCACCCGTCGGCGCCGCCGATGGAGAAGGGGGTGACCCCGGAGTCGTAGACGTCCCCGGCCACCTTCAGCAGCTCCTCCCAGCGCGCCGGCTCCTTGGTTCCCGCGTTCTGGAAGACCTTCGCGTTGTACCAGATCAGGGACTTGTTGGCGGCCTTGTAGTACGCGGCGTACTGGGTGCCGCCGACCTTGCCGATGTCCTGCCAGCCCTGGGAGTAGTTCTTGCCGATCTCGGCCCGGGCCTCTGGGCCGAGGGGCTTGGCCCACTTCTTCTGCACGGCCTGCTTGATGGCGCCGGGCTGCGGGAGCAGGGCGACGTCCGGCGGCTGGCCGCCGGCGATCTTCGAGCCGAGGAAGTTGACGATCGGGTCCTGGGCGGGCACAAAGGTGACCTTGGCGCCGGTGCGTTTCTCGAACTCGGCGAGCACCTTCTTGAAGTTGGCCTGCTCGCCGCCGGTCCAGACGGCGGCGACCTCTAGGGTCTGGCCGTTCAGCTTCGGCAGGGTGACGGTTGCGGCGGTTTCCGTGCCTCCGCTGCTCCTGCCACTGCTCTTGTTGTCGTCGTCGCTTCCGCCGCACCCGCTGAGCGAGAGCGCCAAAGCTCCCGCGACGACGGCGGCTGCGGTCCTGGCGGCCCGGTGTGTCCGGATGGTGCTGCTCGTACTGCGCATCACTGCCCCGTTCTTCGTTCCTCGTCGAACGTCGCGCGCTGTCCCGTGCGCTCTGGTCTACGCGGGGTCGATCGGGGCGGCAAGAGCGCCTGCGCCGTCAACCGGGCGATCGTGACCGCCTCGTGACGTACGGTGAGCGCGCTCCTCCGGTCGCGGAACCTACAACAGCGAGGGCACCTCCGTGGCCGCCACCGAGCGGGCCGCCCGCTCCAGCGCGCTGGCGAGGAGCGCCAAGTCCGTGGGCCCGTTGCCCAGTTCGCGAACCGGTCGCCGCGCGGGCGGGTCGCCCATGCGGTGCCACTCCAGAGGAACGACCGTGGGGCGCAGGGTCGCCGTACGAGGAATGCGCCCGGTGATCCGGCCACCCTGGAACGGCGTCACCCGGCCGTCCGCACCCGTCAACCGGCCACGCCCGGGCGCCGGTTCGTCCGGTCCCGGTGCCGGCGTGTCCAGGGCGATCCGGAGACAGGCCGTGCGGGCCGGCTCCCACCCGGCCGTCCGTCCGCCCGGTCCCGCCGCGGCGACGAGATGCACCCCGAGCCGCTCTCCGTCACGGGCCACCGCTTCCAGGGCCCGTACGACCGACCCTGCCGCCGGGCGGCCCGGGGCGCCGAGCGCGGGGGACAGCAGTGCGTCCAGGTCGTCCACCAGCACCACGAGACGGGCCATCGGCGGGCCGGTCCGAGCCTGCTGCCGCGCCGCCGCGGGACGCAGTCGCAGGGTCGTGCTCGGCGGGGATTCGAGGTCGCCCGAGGCGGAACCGCCCGTGCGCTGCGGGCCGATCCGCTCCGACACCTGCCGCCGGGTGTGCCACTCGGCGAAGCCGAGCCGCCCCAGCAGCTCGGCACGCCGCTTCAGCTCGGCGCTGAGCGACTGCGCGAACTCCCGCATCCGCACCGGGTCGTTGGCCGCCAGCAGTGTGGTGACGTGCGGCAGATCCGTGCAGACCCGCAGTCCCTCGCCGTCGGTGGCGCCGTTCGGACCGCAGCCCCCACCCTCGACGAGCACGATTCCCAGCCGGTCCGGACGCTCGGCCGCCGCGAGCGACGCGGCGATCGAACGCAGCAGCTCCGTACGCCCGCTGCCGGGCGGTCCCTCCACCAGCAGGTGCGGTCCGTCGGCGGCGAGGTCCGCGGTCACCGGACCGCGCGGCCCCGCGCCGAGCACCGCCCAGGCGCGGCCGCCCGGCGACCTCGTGTCGTCCGCCGCGTCGGCCCAACGCGCCATCAGGGAAGCCGGAGTGGCCCGTGCCAGGCCCAACTCGTCCAGCAGCCGGGCAGCCTGCGGCAGCGGTGCCGACACCCGCGGGTGCCGGTCCCCGCCGCCGTCCGTGCGCAGCGGGGCGAGCGCCCGCGCGAACCGCTCCGCCCATGCCGGGGACACCGCGTCCACGGTGGCGACCGTGCCGTTTCCCACGGGGGCTCGCCGCCCGCGTGCGGAATCCGCGCCCCCGCCCGGCGCGACCCGTAGGAGCCGCAGTGCCGTCGCCACGTCACCGCACAGCAGCGCGACGGCACCGCACTCCCGGAACGCGGGCGACGCCGCGCACGCCGCCTCGTACGTCTCCGTGACCGGGGAGGCCGGGGAGGCGGACGGGGCGTCGGCCAGGCACAGGACATGGATACCGGCCCGCGCTCCCTCCTGCGCCAGCCGTGCCACGGCCTCGCGCACACCGGCGCCTCCCGGGTCGCCGTCCACGACCACCACCGTGTACGGCCCGGGGAAGGTGTCGCCCGCCTCGTCCTCGTCACGCGCCCAGGAGGGGCGACGGAGGGCACCCCGCACCCCGGGACCGGTGTGCGGGCCGGGTCCGGGGGAGGGGGCGGCGGAATTCCCGGAGCCGGGAGCAGACCTATCGGAGCCGGGAGCGGTTTGTGCGGAGCCGGGGGTGGCCGGGGGGTGGCCCCCGGAGGGTGTGGGGTCCAAGAGGTGGTCCTCGAGGCGGCGCAGCAGCTCGTCGGTGCGGGCCGTGGCCTGCTCCCGGTCGTACGCCAGCAGAAGCCGGCAGTCCTGGCCGTGCGCCGGGCGCAGGTGCGGCAGCCAGCCGAGCCAGGCCCAGTCCGCGGTGCGTTCCTCCAGGGGACGTGAGCGGTCGGCGCTGATCAGGACCAGCTCCAGCGTGTCGGGGGAGTGCAGCGCGGCGAGCTGTGCCACCACCGCGCGCGCCAGCCCGGTCAGCCGCGCGCGGGGCCCGGCCAGGCCGAGCGCACCCACCTCACGCAGTCCGGCCGTCACCGGCACCGCGGGCAGCAGGCCCCCGCCGTCCGGCGCCGCACGGTCGGCCGTGCCCAGCCGCACGGTGAGTGTCTCCGGGTGGCCGGGGCCGCGCTCCCACAGCCGCGGCCCGGGGCCGAGCGCGCCGAGCAGCAGCGCCGCGAGGTCGGGCCACTTCTCGGGGGCCGGGGAGGCGAAGGACGGGGGCGGCGATGCGACCCGGTCCCCGTCGGCGCCCTGTCGTGCGGTGCCGGCCTGTTCCCCGCGGCTTCCGGTCAGACGCCGTGCCCAGGCGGTGAGCCCGCCGCGCCTGCGCACTCCCAAAGGCACGGCCGTGCCCCGCGGCGGGGTGCCCTTGCGGGTGCCCCCGGCGCCGGGCCCGGACGCCGGGGGCCCGGGTACGGCGGGCGTGGGGATGGGCGCCTCCACCGGGCCGTGTTCCTGTGCTCCGGGGGCGATCCCGTCGGAGGCGCCCCAGGCGCTGACGCCGAAGCCGTGATGGGTGTCCCCGGAGGCGATGCCGTCCGTGGCGGGGTACCCCGCACCGGTGGGGCCGTCCGTTACGGGGAGTCCGTCGCGGGGAGCGGTGCCGGCGTGGTGTCCGTCGCGTGGGCCGGTGACGGGTCCGTGTCCGTCCCGGGGCCCCGTGGCGGTCCCGTGCCCGCCGGTGGAGGCGCCGCCTGCGGACGGCCGCCCGCCGCCGGAGGGGCCCTCATGGCCCGTGCCGTCCGCCGCCGCGGTCCCCTGGGCCTCCGTGTCCTCCGCCGTGCCGTGGGCGCCCGGAAGTTCCGTCGCGCCGGAGTCCCCGCCCGAGGTGTTGCCCGTGCCCGGGTGCGGCACGGTCGCCGGGCCCGTGGAACCCGCCGGGCCGGCCGGAGCCGCCTCACCCAGGATCCGCACCTGCCCTTCTCCGTCCGGTGCCGTCCGTACGGGCCGCGCCGAGCCGGGCGGGGCCAGCCGCAGGGCCGACTCCCCGAGCCGCAGCAGCGCCCCGGGGGTCAGCCGCACCGGGCGGTCGCCCACCTGCCTGCCGTCGAGCGTGGTGCCGTTCGTCGACCCCAGGTCGGCGACCGAGACGCGGCCGTCGGCGGCGACCGTGACCGCGCAGTGCAGCCGGGAGACGTCGGGGTCGTCCAGCGGGACGTCCGCGTCGGCGGAGCGGCCGATGCGAACCGCACCGCCGTGCAGCAGATGGACGCCGCCCGCGTCCGGGCCCGCCACCACATGGAGCTGGGCCGTGTCCTCGTCGGGCTCGGGGCCCGGCTCCGCGGGCGCGCCGAGGGTCAGCACCGCCCCGTCCAGCAGCGGCGGCTCGCCCAGCGTGCAGCGCTGCGGGTCCAGCCGCTCGGAGCCCGCGTACAGCACCAGGGAGCTCGCCCCGGGCTCCCGGCCGCGCTCGGGCGGCGAGGCGCCCTGGGCCGCGCCGACCGCCGAGGCCAGGCCGGAGGCCACCGCGGCCAGTGCCGTACCGGCGGGAGCGGTGACCAGCACGTCGCAGCTCGCGGCGCGCGCCCGTGACTCCGGGGGCGGGCCCGGCGGGTCTACGACGGTCAGCCGGATCTGCATCGCCGTCAGCGGTCCCTTCTGCGCGGGCGCCCGCGCACGAGGACGGAGCCGCGCCGCGGTCCCCCCACCGCGAACTCCCCCCACCGCGCACGAGCACAGCGGCCAGTACGGAATGCATCCTCGCACCTGCCGCCGACAACGCGCCCGCCGCCCAACGTCAAGTGATCTTGATTGGTCGGCTCTGCCCGCAAAAGTGCCTGACCAGTGCCCGGCCGGTGTCCGCTTGAGATCGGTCACGTCCGGCCGCGGCAACCAACGGACCGAGGCGAGCGTCTTTTCTTCGAACATGCACGGGAAGCGGAACGTAAGACGGACAGGACGACAGGGAGTGCCGCCCACCACGGCACTACAGTGGATCGGAACACGCTCGGCACGCCGGGAGCAGTGACCGGAACCGGCGTATGGACCAGGCAAGCAAGCAGCAGGGAGCCCATGACGTGCGGCCGGTAGGCAGCAAGTACCTGCTCGAGGAGCCGCTCGGACGCGGCGCCACGGGCACCGTCTGGCGAGCCCGCCAGAGGGAGACCGCGGGCGCCGAGGCGGCCGTGCCCGGCCAGCCCGGCGAGACGGTCGCGATCAAGGTCCTCAAGGAGGAGCTCGCAAGCGACCCGGACATCGTGATGCGATTCCTGCGGGAGCGCTCCGTTCTGCTTCGGCTCACCCACCCGAACATCGTCCGGGTGCGCGACCTGGTCGTCGAGGGCGATCTGCTGGCGCTGGTCATGGACCTCGTCGACGGCCCCGACCTGCACCGTTACCTCCGCGAGAACGGCCCCTTCACGCCGGTCGCCGCGGCCCTGCTCACCGCGCAGATCGCCGACGCGCTGGCCGTGAGCCACGCCGACGGTGTCGTGCACCGCGACCTGAAGCCCGCGAACGTGCTGCTGAAGCAGCACGACGGCCAGATGCATCCGATGCTGACCGACTTCGGCATCGCCCGGCTGGCCGACTCGCCGGGCCTCACGCGCACACACGAGTTCGTGGGCACGCCCGCGTACGTGGCCCCGGAGTCGGCCGAGGGCCGCCCGCAGACCTCCGCCGTCGACATCTACGGTGCCGGCATCCTGCTGTACGAGCTGGTCACCGGGCGTCCGCCGTTCGCAGGCGGGAGCGCCCTCGAGGTCCTCCACCAGCATCTGAGCGCCGAACCGCGCCGGCCCTCGACCGTGCCCGGCCCGCTGTGGACGGTGATAGAGCGCTGCCTGCGCAAGAACCCGGAGGGACGGCCGAGCGCCGAGAACCTCGCCCGGGCCCTGCGGGTGGTCGCCGAGGGCGTCGGCGTGCATGCGAACGCCGCGCAGATCGCCGCCGCGGAGGGCGTGTCCGCGCTGCTCGCGCCGGACCCGGCTCCGGCGCCCGTGCCCGGTTCCGCCGACCCCACGCAGGTGCTGCCGCAGGGCCCGGCCGGCTCGTACGACCCGAACGCGGCGACCAGCGTCCTGCCGCACACCTCGGGCCCCGCGGGCGCCGCGGACCCCACGGCCGTCCTGCCCCACAGCGGAGCCGCCGATCCGACGGCCGTGATGCCGCCGGTGCCGCAGCACGAGCCCGGCGGGCAGCAGCGGCCCGAGGAGCCGCACCCTTGGCAGAACCAGCTGCGCGCGGCCCGCGACCGCAACGAGCAGACGCAGGTCCAGGCATATCTCGACCCCGGCGAGGACCCGCTGCGCCGCCGTCCGCAGCGCCAGGTGGCGCGCCCGCAGCAGCGCCCCCAGCGGCAGCAGCCGGCGCCGGGGTACGGCTATCCGCAGCAGCAGCCCCAGCAGTACGCCCCGCAGCCCCAGCAGTACGCGCCCCAGCGGCAGCAGTACGCCCCCGCTCCGCAGCAGCAGCCGCAGCGGTACGCGCCGCAGCAGCCCCAGCAGCCGGCGCCGCGTCCGGCGCGCGAGCCACGGCCTCCGCGTCAGCGCAGCGCCAACCCGATGAAGATCCCGGGGCTCGGCTGCCTGAAGGGCTGCCTCTTCATGATCCTCATCCTTGTCGTCGCCGGGTGGCTGGTCTGGGAGTTCAGCCCGCTGCAGCACTGGATCGGCTCCACGAAGTCGTACTGGGCGCAGCTGAGCGACTGGTTCGGCAAGGTGACCGGGTGGCTCGGCAAGCTGGGCTCCAACTAGCGGGCAGGGCCGGGCCCCACGCAACGGGTCCAACCTTCCCCGCTCATCGTGGGGTTGGGGATTTGTCGACATCTGAGGGGTGATTTCCGTCTCGGCGGTGAAGGTTGCCCCTCCGGGCGCGTAGTTTTGTCGACCGGGGCCGGCAGAGCGCGGCGTCAGCCGCTCGTGCCGCCGCCCCGCGATGGCGCAGCGTCGGCAACAGGCGTCCCCAGTAGGAGCAGTCTTGGCACGGAAGATCGGCAGCCGGTACACCGCGAACCAGATCCTGGGACGGGGGAGCGCCGGCACGGTGTGGCTGGGCGAGGGGCCGGACGGGCCCGTCGCCATCAAGCTCCTGCGAGAGGACCTCGCGTCCGACCAGGAGCTCGTGGGCCGCTTCGTCCAGGAGCGCACGGCGCTGCTGGGGCTGGACCATCCGAACGTGGTGTCCGTGCGGGACCTGGTGGTCGACGGCAACGACCTGGCGCTGGTCATGGACCTGGTCCGGGGCACCGATCTGCGCACCCGTCTGGAGCGGGAGCGCCGCCTCGCGCCCGAGGCCGCGGTGGCGATCGCGGCGGACGTGGCGGACGGGCTGGCGGCGGCGCACGCGGCAGGGATCGTGCACCGGGACGTGAAGCCGGAGAACGTGCTGCTGGACATGCAGGGGCCGCTGGGCCCGGGCGGCTCGCACCCGGCGCTGCTGACCGACTTCGGCGTGGCCAAGCTGATCGACTCGCCCCGCCGGACCAAGGCGACCAAGATCATCGGAACTCCGGACTACCTGGCACCGGAGATCGTGGAAGGGCTGCCACCGCGGGCGGCGGTGGACATCTACGCGCTGGCGACGGTCCTGTACGAGCTGCTGGCGGGTTTCACGCCGTTCGGCGGAGGGCACCCCGGCGCGGTGCTGCGCCGCCATGTCACCGAGACCGTGGTCCCGCTCCCCGGCATCCCCGAAGAGCTGTGGCAGCTGATCGTGCAGTGCCTGGCCAAGGCCCCCGCGTCCCGGCTGCGCGCCTCGGAGCTGGCGTCGCGGCTGCGGGAGCAGCTGCCGCTGCTGGCAGGGATGCCGCCGCTGGACGTCGACGAGCCCGGCACGGAGCCGACGGAGGAGCCGCTCGAGGCGGCCGCGCCCGGAGAGCCCGCGGTGGCCCGGGTGCGGCGCGGGGCGGTGCCGCTGGTGCCGGGGGCGAAACCGGACTCCAACCGTGACACCCACACGTCGATGCGGGTGCCGGGCCCGGACGAGCTGGCGGGCGGCGCCCGCGGCACGGCCCGCGCGCCCCGGGCCACGGGAGCCCCCCGCCCGGGCTCGGCCCGCCACCGCGCGCAGGCCCGCCGCCGCCGGATCGTGCTGGGCGTGGCCACGGCGGCGCTGCTGGCGGCGGTGGGAGCCGGCGCGTGGCTGGCCACCTCCGGAGACGACGGCACGGACCCGGCGAACACCAAGAACTCGGCTCCGGCGTCCCCCTGACCCGGGTCCGGCCCCCGCGACACCCGGGTGGGGGCGCACCGCCCCCGCGTCGGTCCGCGGCCGGGGCGGCGAGCCGCCGGCCCGGTCCGGTTCGGGCAGTGTGCCGGATACATCCGGAATGCGGGTAGATCCGGAATGCCGGGCTCATTCGGCCGTGAGGGTGAGGCGGCCCACGCCGCGCCGGGACCGAGGGCCCGAGGGACCGGGCCCTCGCTCCGCCGCCGGGCGCCCCCGGTGCCCGCCCCGCCCCCGGTACCTCCGATAACCGGCGGTCACTCGGCACTGGCTTTCCGGCGGAGCCGTTACGCTGGATGCGTGGCAGTCGTCGATGTATCCGAAGAGCTCAAGTCCCTCTCCTCGACCATGGAGTCGATCGAGGCCGTTCTGGACCTCGACAAGATGAGGGCAGACATCGCCGTGCTCGAGGAGCAGGCGGCCGCGCCGTCCCTCTGGGACAACCCGGATGAGGCGCAGAAGATCACCAGCAAGCTCTCCCACCTCCAGGCCGAGGTGAGGAAGGCCGAGAACCTGCGCGGCCGGATCGACGACCTCGGTGTGCTCTTCGAGCTCGCCGAGGCCGAGGACGACCTGGACGCCCGGGCGGAGGCCGAGGCCGAGCTCACCGAGGTGAGGAAGGCGCTGGACGAGATGGAGGTCCGGACGCTCCTCAGCGGCGAGTACGACGCCCGTGAGGCGCTCGTCAACATCCGCGCCGAGGCCGGCGGCGTCGACGCCGCCGACTTCGCCGAGCGGCTCCAGCGCATGTACCTGCGCTGGGCCGAGCGGCACGGCTACAAGACGGAGATCTACGAGACGTCGTACGCGGAAGAGGCGGGCATCAAGTCCACCACCCTCGCCGTCCAGGCGCCGTACGCCTACGGCACCCTCTCCGTCGAGCAGGGCACCCACCGGCTGGTCCGTATCTCCCCCTTCGACAACCAGGGGCGCCGGCAGACCTCGTTCGCCGGTGTCGAGGTCCTTCCGGTCGTCGAGCAGTCCGACCACGTCGAGATCGACGACTCCGAGATCCGGGTGGACGTGTTCCGCTCCTCCGGTCCCGGTGGCCAGGGTGTCAACACGACCGACTCGGCGGTGCGCATCACGCACCTGCCCACCGGCATCGTCGTCACCTGCCAGAACGAGCGGTCGCAGATCCAGAACCGGGCCACCGCGATGAACGTCCTCCAGGCAAAGCTCCTCGAGCGGCGCCGTCAGGAGGAGCAGGCCAGGATGGACGCCCTCAAGAGCGACGGCGGCAACTCCTGGGGCAACCAGATGCGTTCGTACGTCCTGCACCCGTACCAGATGGTCAAGGACCTGCGCACCGAGCACGAAGTCGGCAACCCCGAGGCCGTGTTCAACGGTGAGATCGACGGGTTCATCGAAGCCGGCATTCGCTGGCGCAAGCAGCAGGAGAAGTAACACCGGCGACCAAGGGCGACACCTCCGCCGGAAAACAGCGCTTTGTCGACAAGGCAACTGCCCCCGTCCGAGGGGCAGTTGCCTTTTCCGTCGCTCGATGCCTGGGTTTTGCATCACACTTACAGCTCGACCTCTCCCGCAAAAGACACCTTCCAGGACATCGCGTGCGCAACGACCTTGACGTTGCTTTGAAAAATCGGAAAGGTAAAGGGCGGCATGCGTATCCAAGGGGCGCATGTGAACCGGGGGACTTGAGTTTTGAGCACAGTCGTTCCCGACGCCGTGGCCCCGTGCGCTGCTCCATTGACGATGAGCTACTGGGGGTAGCAGCCATATGACGAAGAAGACGCGGATCCGCCTGGCGCGGATAGCCGCAGGCGCCGTGATCGCCGCGGGTGCGTCGCTGACCGCTGCGGGCGCGGCCTCGGCGCTCGAGGTGAACATCAGCGTCGCCGGCGAGCCCGACGACCCGACCTCTCCTCCGGCGACCACGATCCCGACCGACCCGGGTACGCCGACCGACCCGGGGATCCCGACCGACCCGGGGATCCCGACCGACCCGGGCACGCCGACCGACCCGGGAATCCCGACCGACCCGGGCACGCCGACGGACGACCCGACCCAGCCCACCGACAACCCGACCGAGCCGACGGACGACCCGACCGGAGGCACGGGCGGCCACGGCAACGGTGGCGGCCACGGCAACGGCGGCGGCCACGGCAACGGCGGCGGCAACGACACCAACCCGGACGGCGGCAACAACCCGGTCCAGCAGGGCAAGGGTTCCTCGGTCCTGACCGACACCGGCGCGGACACCTCGAACACCTCCGCCCAGGGCGGCGGCAAGCAGCTGGCCGAGACGGGTGCGGGGCAGACCGCGTTCCTGGTGATCGGCGCCGCGACGATGATTGCCGGAGGCATCGGCTTCCGTGCGCTGCCGCGCCTCATGGAGGGCCGTGGCCAGGCTGCGGCCTGACACATGCCGTGGCGCCCTTCGCACCGTGACACCGTAGGTGAGGGTGAGAAGGGCGAGAAACGCATGAGAAGGGCCCGGGGCGTCATCCGCCCCGGGCCCTTCGTCGTGCGTTCGTACGCCCGTCGCCGCCGTCGGCCGTGCGCCGGCCCTCGTCCGCCGGCCCCCTCGACCGGTATGCGTGCCCGCCCGGCCCCGCCCATCCGCCCGCCGTACGACTGCCCGACGTGCGACCGGTGTACCGGACCGCCGGCCGTGCGCTACGCCGTCTGGTGAGCCAGCAGCGCCACGGCGGCGATCAGTACGGCCAGGAGTGCGATCAGCGCCGCCGGATTCATCCCTGACCAGGGGCTTTCCTGCTGGAGCCGCTCACGGCTCGCACGGCACACGGGGCAGCGGCCCTCACTCACGGGGGCCGCGCAGTTCGCGCACACCAATCGGTCGTACGTCATGCGCCTCGCCCTCCTTGTGCCGCTTCCACGTACACAACGTTTCCCGGAACGCAACCGTTCCCCACTCCACTGTGCCAGGTTCCGCGAGCCGCTGCGCGGGCTCGGCCGGTCACGCCCTCAACAGCAGGGACAAAACACGCAACTCTCACGCAACCCCTCCCGGCGACTGCGCTTGTACACCCGGTTCGCGTATGGTCACGCTCACCTACTCCAACGGCCCGTGGTGCATCCGTGATCCGATTCGACAACGTCTCCAAGGTCTACCCCAAGCAGAACCGCCCTGCCCTCAGGGATGTCTCCCTGGAGGTCGAGAAGGGCGAGTTCGTCTTTCTCGTGGGGTCCTCCGGCTCCGGAAAGTCCACCTTCCTGCGGCTGATCCTCCGCGAGGAGCGGTGCAGCACCGGGCAGGTGCACGTCCTGGGCAAGGACCTCGCCCGCCTCTCCAACTGGAAGGTGCCGCAGATGCGCCGCCAGCTGGGGACGGTGTTCCAGGACTTCCGCCTGCTTCCGAACAAGACGGTCGCCGAGAACGTGGCCTTCGCGCAGGAGGTCATCGGCAAGTCGCGCGGCGAGATCCGCAAGTCCGTGCCCCAGGTGCTGGACCTCGTCGGCCTCGGCGGCAAGGAAGACCGCATGCCCGGCGAGCTGTCCGGCGGTGAGCAGCAGCGCGTCGCCATCGCCCGGGCCTTCGTCAACCGGCCCAAGCTGCTGATCGCCGACGAGCCCACCGGCAACCTCGACCCGCAGACCTCCGTCGGCATCATGAAGCTGCTCGACCGGATCAACCGGACGGGTACGACCGTGGTGATGGCGACCCACGACCAGAACATCGTGGACCAGATGCGCAAGCGCGTCATCGAGCTGGAGCAGGGTCGCCTCGTCCGCGACCAGGCGCGCGGCGTCTACGGCTACCAGCACTGAGTTCCACGGAAAGGCTTGAGCAGACGCCATGCGCGCGCAGTTCGTTCTGTCGGAGATCGGTGTCGGTCTCCGCCGCAACCTGACGATGACCTTCGCGGTGATCGTGTCGGTCGCCCTCTCCCTCGCCCTGTTCGGCGGATCGCTGCTGATGAGCGACCAGGTCAGCCAGATGAAGGGCTACTGGTACGACAAGGTCAACGTCTCGATCTTCCTGTGCAACAAGAGCGACGCGGAGTCCGACCCCAACTGCTCCAAGGGTGCGGTCACCGAGGAGCAGAAGAAGCAGATCCTCGGTGATCTGGGCAAGATGACGTCCGTCGTCCAGAAGGTGACCTACGAGTCCCAGGACGAGGCCTACAAGCACTACAAGGAGCAGTTCGGCGACTCCCCGCTGGCCAGTTCGCTGACCCCGGACCAGATGCAGGAGTCGTACCGCATCAAGCTGAAGAACCCGGAGCAGTACCAGGTCATCGCGAGCGCCTTCAACGGCCGGGACGGCGTGCAGTCGGTGCAGGACCAGAAGGGCATCCTCGACAACCTCTTCGGCCTGCTGAACGGCATGAACTGGGCCGCCCGCGCGGTGATGGCGATGATGCTGATCGTCGCGCTGATGCTGATCGTCAACACGGTGCGTGTCTCCGCGTTCAGCCGTCGTCGTGAGACCGGCATCATGCGTCTGGTCGGCGCCTCCGGGTTCTACATCCAGGCGCCGTTCATCATGGAGGCCGCGGTCGCCGGGCTCATCGGCGGCACGGTCGCCTGTGCGTTCCTTCTGATCGCGCGTTACTTCATCATCGACCACGGTCTGGACCTGTCCCACAAGCTGAACCTCATCAACTTCATCGGCTGGGACGCCGTCCTCACCAAGCTCCCGCTGATACTCGCCACAAGCCTGCTGATGCCGGCGCTGGCGGCGTTCTTCGCGTTGCGCAAGTACCTGAAGGTGTGACACATGCCAACGGGGCCGTACGAGCAACCGTCCGTACGGCCCTTTGCGTTGTCCTAGACTCACCCGCATGTCCGGCCGTGACCTGTTCTGTCAGCCCCGCCGCGTTCGCCACGGGGCGGCTCTGACGTTGGTCTTCGCGAGTGTCCTCGTCGCCGGCGCCGCGACGGGCTCCTTCGGCGAGACCGCCGCCAGGACCCCCTCCGCCGAGCCCGCGGCCCCGGCGGGGCACGGCGACGCCGTCACCGAGGCGGCCGCGCGGGCGATGGCCGACGGCAAGTCACCCATGGAAGCCGCCGAGCGCGCCGTCAGCCGCAGCGGCGACCGCTGGAGCGCCGTCTACTCGCAGGGCGAGTACCAGGAGTTCCAGGAGGCCCTCGACGGCCAGTACACCGGCGTCGGTCTGTCGGCCCGGCGCGAGCGCGACGGCCGGATCGAGGTGACCCATGTGCAGCCCGGCTCGCCCGCGGCCGTCGCCGGGATCCGCGGCGGCGACCGGCTGCGCAGCGTCGACGGCGAGGACGTCGACGGCAGGCCCGTCACGGAGGTCGTCTCCTTACTCCGCGGCGACACCGACGGCGCGTCCGCCGGCACCCGGGTCAGGCTCGGCCTGGAGCGCGGGACGCACACCTGGAGCGAGGTACTGCGCAGGGCCCGGCTCTCCACGGACTCGGTGACCGTGCGCCGGCTGGCCGGCGGCGCCACCCTGATCAAGATCGCCGCATTCACCAAGGGCTCCGGCGACCTCGTACGGAACGCCGTCGACCACGCCCCCGAAGGCGCCGGGATCGTGCTCGACCTGCGAGGCAACTCCGGCGGCCTGGTCACCGAGGCCGTCACCGCCGCCTCCGCCTTCCTCGACGGCGGGCTCGTGGCGACGTACGACGTCAACGGCGACCAGCGCGCCCTGCACGCGGAACCGGGCGGCGACACCACCAGACCCCTGGTCGCGCTCGTCGACGGCGGCACGATGAGCGCGGCCGAGCTGCTCACCGGTGCCCTCCAGGACCGCGGCCGTGCGGTCGTCGTCGGCACCCGCACCTTCGGCAAGGGCTCCATCCAGATGCCGAGCCGGCTGCCCGACGGCTCCGTGGCGGAGCTGACCGTCGGGCACTACCGCACCCCCTCGGGGCACAAGGTCGACGGCCGTGGCATCACCCCCGACCTGGAGGCCGGGGACGAGGTGCTCGAGCGGGCCGAGACAGTGCTCAGCGGCCTGGGCGACGCTCCGTAGCGGTGTCCGCCACTCTTCGTCATCGACGCGCGGGACTCCGCGTAATCGGCTTCCCCCGGCACCCCCCTGTAGTGCGAAAATGGTCGGCACTATGGCAAAGGAAAAAGGGCGCAAGCTGATCGCGCAGAACAAGAAGGCGCGGCACGACTACCACATCCTGGATACGTACGAGGCCGGTCTCGTGCTCACCGGGACCGAGGTCAAGTCGCTGCGCCAGGGGCGGGCCTCGCTGGTCGACGGCTTTGTGCAGCTGGACGCGCACGAGGCGTGGCTGCACAACGTGCACGTGCCGGAGTACAGCCAGGGCACCTGGACGAACCACAGCGCACGCCGCAAGCGGAAGCTGCTGCTGCATCGCACCGAGATCGACAAGCTGGAGTCCAAGTCCCAGGAGACGGGTCACACGATCGTGCCCCTTGCCCTGTACTTCAAGGACGGCCGCGCCAAGGTCGAGATCGCGCTGGCGAGGGGTAAGAAGGAGTACGACAAGCGGCAGACGCTCCGCGAGAAGCAGGACCGCCGCGAGGCGGACCGGGCGGTGGCGGCGGCACGGCGCCGGCAGCGGGCCTGAGCGGTCCGGACGGCGGGTCCGAGCGGCCCGGACGGGGGAATGATCCGGCGCACGGCACTGTTGAACGAGGTACCACGGCGGGGTGACCGCCGGGAATGCGCTGGCATCGAGGTGCGTTGGTCACGTACGATGTCGCCTGCACCGCGTGCCGGTGTGAGCATTGAAAAATCAACATGGGGATGATCGGTTTCGACAGCGGCTGTCGAAGCAGGGGAAGCGTGTCGAGGAAGCGGCCATGATCTCGTAAACCACAGGCCGAAAAAAATAATCGCCAACACCAAGCGCGATTCCTTCGCCCTCGCTGCCTAAGTAGCGACTCGCGAAGTGTCAGCCCGGGGCCGTTCCCGACCCGGATCCTGGCATCAGCTAGGGAACTAAACCTTGATCCCGGTCACGGGGTGAAGAGGGAAACCAAACAGTGACTGAGCCCGTCGGAGACTTGTCCGCGTGATCTCCGGGGCCGAGAAAAGCGAAGCGGACTGCACACGGAGAAGCCCTGGTTCCGCACCGTTGGACGCGGGTTCGATTCCCGCCATCTCCACTTACCCCATGTGGGCAAGGCCTCGCTGCTTTCGGGTGGCGGGGCCTTTGTCGTTCCCCGCGTGCCATGCGCGGGGGAGGCCGGGGCCGGTCGACGGGAGAGGCCGTATCCCGCCCCATGGTCGCCGGGCTCATTGTGGGGCGGCGGCCCATATCGGAGGTACGAGGCCACTCCTACCGTGCCTCCGCATGACACACACCAGAGCCGCAGGCCGAAGCCGCCTCACCGTCCTCGCGACACTCCTCGTCGCCCTTTTCGCCGCCTTCCTCACTCCCGGCCGGGCCGCTGCCGCCTCCCCTCAGGAGGTGACCGGTTTCGGCACCAACCCCGGGGCCCTGCGCATGTTCCGGTACGTCCCGTCCGGGCTCCCCGCCGGGCGGCCCGTAGTCGTCGCGCTGCACGGGTGCACCCAGGACGCCGCCGGGTACGGCACCGGCAGCGGATGGAACCAGCTAGCCGACCGCTGGGGCTTCTCCGTCGTGCTGCCGCAGCAGCAGTCCGCCAACAACATCTCCAATTGCTTCGACTGGTTCCAGAGCGGTGACATCGAGCGCGGCCAGGGCGAGGCCGCCAGCATTGCGCAGATGGTCGACCGCCAGCTCACCGATGTCTCGGGCGACCAGGCGCGCGTGTACGTCACCGGACTGTCGGCCGGCGGCGGCATGACCGCCGTCATGATGGCGGCGTACCCCGAGAAGTTCGCCGGGGGCGGCGTCGTCGCCGGGCTGCCCTACGGATGCGCGCAGGCGGCCGGATCGCCGTACGTCTGCATGTACGTCGGCGCCGACCAGACCCCGAAGCAGTGGGGCGACCGCGTGCGGGCGGCCCGGCCCGGGTACACCGGCCCATGGCCCACGCTCACCGTCTTCCAGGGCACGGCCGACTACACCGTCAAGCCCGTCAACATGACCGACCTGATGAGGCAGTGGACCGACGTGCACGGCGCCGATCAGACGGCGGATGCGAGCGACACCGTCGCCGGGTATCCGCACCAGGTCTTCCGGGATCCGGCGGGCGACCCGGTCGTGGAGACGTACTCCCTCACCGGGATGGGGCACGGACAACCCGTCGACCCCGGCAGCGGGACCGGGCAGTGCGGGGCGGCCGGTGCCTACTTCCTCGACATGAACCTGTGCGCCGCGTATCGGCTCGGGCGGTCCTGGGGGCTCGGGTAGGCCGGTCGGCCGGTGGGAACACGCACTCCTCGCCGCCTCCCTTGTTCCGGGCCCCTTCTCCTCGCGCGGCCCCTGGACCGCGTTCCCCGCCTACGCCTCCCCCGGCGCCTGAGTTCCCGGCTCCACCCGCCCTCGGGGCCGTTCCCTCTGCTGCGGGCGCGTCATGCCCGCCGCCCACCGCCCGCCCGCAGCGATCAGCAGCGCGAGTCCCGCCGCGGCGGCGGGTGCGGTGAAACCGGCCGTCGGCGACAGGTGCTCCACCGCCCAGCCGCCGGTGGCGGACCCGCAGGCCACACCGCCCAGCAGGGCCGTCACGGCGAGGGTCATGCCCTCGTTGAGGCGGCCCTTCGGCGTGTGTCGCTGGACCAGCGTCATCGCGGTGACCATCGTGGGCGCGGTGGCCATGCCCGCGAGGAGCAGGGCGGGCGCGAGGGCGGCGAGGGAGCCGGTGGTGCGGGCCGCGAGCAGGGGCAGGGACATGAGAGCGGCCATGACCGTCAGGCACCACAGGTAACGGCGCTCGGGAGGGCCCGCGGGGCGCAGGGTGCCGTAGAGCAGACCGGCCGCGCACGACCCGGCGGCCTGGAGCGCGAGGACCGGACCGGCGACCGCCTTGTGGCCGTGCGCGTCCGCGAACGCGATGGTCACCACCTCCATCGAGCCGAACACCGCCCCCGTGGCGAGCAGGCCGAGCATCAGCGGGGGCATGCCGGGGCTGCGGAAAGGGGCCCGGCCCGGGACGCCCCGGCTCGGGGGCGGTTCCGTGGCGCGCTGTGCCGTGAACACCAGCATGCCCGTGAGCAGAAAGACCCCGCCGATCAGGGTTCCGGCCTCCGGGAAGAGCCGGGTGCAGAGAAGGGCGGCGACCACCGGGCCGAGCATGAAGCACAGTTCGTCCGCGGCCTGCTCGAAGGAGTTCGCGGTGTGCAGGGCGTCCGGGTCGTCCCGGAAGAGGTGGGCCCAGCGGGCGCGGGACAGTCCGCCGATGTTGGGTGTCGTGGCAGTGGTGGCGTAGGCGGCGAACAGGGTCCAGTCGGGGGCGTCGTAGCGCACGCACAGCAGCAGGGCCAGACCGCCGAGCAGGGCGAACACCGTGGCGGGCACGGCGATCCGCGCCTGGCCGTGGCGGTCGACGAGCCGGGCGATCCAGGGGGCGGCCACGGCCGTCGTCACGAGGCCGGTGGCGGTGACGGCGCCGGCGAGGGCGTACGAACCCCGGGAACCGGCGATCATGATGACCGCGCTCACGCTGAACATGCCCATGGGCAGGCGGGCGATGAGGTTACCGATCGTGAAGGCGCGGGTGCCGGGCCGGGTGAACAGGCGGCGGTAGGGGTTGCGGGACACGGCGGTGCCGGAGGTCGATTGCGGCATGGAGCAACCGTCGCCCGCGCTCTGACCTGCGGTCCAACACTTACTCGGTGGTGATTGACGCACCTGGGTTGTAAGTTCGGCGGATGCCCGCAGCCTCCGTCGACCCCCGCCTGCTCCGCGCCTTCCTCGCCGTCGCCGAGGAACTGCACTTCACCCGCGCCGCGACCCGGCTGTACGTGGCCCAGCAGGCGCTCAGCCGTGACATCCGCCGGCTGGAGCGGGAGCTCGGCGCCGAGCTGTTCGTCCGGACGACCCGGCAGGTGACGTTGACCCCCGACGGCGAGCGGCTGCTGCCGTACGCGCGCCGGGTGCTTCAGGCACAGGACGAGTTGCTCACAGCGTTCGGGCAGGCCCGGCCGCTGCTGGTGGACCTGAACTCCCCGGGCCTGGTCACGGGGCGCCGGGTGCTGCACAGGGCCCGGGAACTCGCGCCGGACCAGGAGCTGATGGCGCGCTTCGAGAGCGGCCTCACGCATGCCGCCGTCGAACTGCTCGCGGGCCGGCTGGACGTGTCGTTCGGACGCTTCGCGGGCCTAGCCCCGGCGCTGCGCACCGGCCTGGACCAGCAGCCCGTCCGCTACGAGCCGATGGCGGTCGTCCTGCCCGAGGACCACCCGCTTGCCCCGCTGGAGACGGTGCCGGTGAAGGCGCTCGCGGGGGAGACGGTGTACGCCGGCGCCGGGAACCCGCGCACACCGGAGTGGACGGACCTCGCCCACCGCCTGTTCGAGGGCCGTGACATCCGGGTCGCGCCGCCCGTTCCGCTGGCCGTGGGGGAGGAGGAGTTCCAGCGGATCATGGCCAGGGCGGGCAACCCGATCCTCGCCGTGATGGACTTCCCGGCCCTGCCACACACGGTCGTACGCCCGCTGGTGGACCCGGTCCCGCTGTCGCCGGTGTCGCTGGTGTGGCGGAAGGGCCTGGCGCACCCCGGCATCCACGCGCTTCGGCGGGCGGCCGTCGAACTCGGAGCGGAGCAGGGGTGGCTGAGCCCGCCGGAAGAGGCCTGGATGCCGGACGCGGACGCGCACGTGATGGGCCGGCGGTGAGGGTGCCGGCGGTGAGGGTGCCGGCGGGACCAGGGCCCGTTGTCAGCGGGGTCGGCATGGAACGGGCCCTGGCGACTTCGTGGCCCGCTACACCGCGAGCCAGGCCGCGTGGTCCGCGGGCAGCACGCCGCCTTCGACCGGGCCGCTGGCCAGCAGGACCGAGGTGTGGTCCGGCAGGGCGTGCGCCTGGTCCGAGAGGTTGACCACGCAGACGAAACCGGGATCGCGGCGGAAGACCAGGACTCCCTCGGGTGCGTCCAGCCAGGTGAGGGTGCCGTCACCGAGCGCCGGGTGTTCCCGGCGCAGTCGCAGGGCGGTGCGGTACAGCTCCAGCATCGACGTCTCGTCCCCGGTCTGCGCCTCCACGCTCAGCTCGGCCCACGCGGACGGCTGCGGCAGCCACGGTGCGGCTGAGGCCTCGTCGGGGCTGAAGCCGTAGGGTGCGGCGCTTCCGGACCAGGGGATGGGCACACGGCAGCCGTCGCGGCCCCGGTCGGTGTGTCCGGACCGCTCCCAGACGGGATCCTGGAGTACGTCCTCGGGCAGGTCCTCGACCTCCGGCAGGCCCAGCTCCTCACCCTGGTAGATGTACGCTCCGCCGGGCAGGGCGAGCATCAGCAGGGCGGCCGCACGGGCGCGCACGGTGCCCAGTTCGAGGTCCGCATCGCCTTCGGGCCGATAGGGCTCGTTCGCGGTCCACCGTTTGACCGTCCTGCGGCCGTAGCGGCTCGGGTGGCGCATGACGTCGTGGTTGGACAGCACCCAGGTGGCAGGTGCGCCGACCGCGCCGAGCATGGCGAGCGAGTCGTCGATGACCGCACGCAGGTCCTTCGCGTTCCAGCTCGACATCAGGAAGTCGAAGTTGAACGCGGTGTGCAGACCGTTGGGGCGGACGTAGGCCGCGAGCCGCTCGGGGGCGTCCGCCCATGCCTCGGCGACGAACGACCGGTCGCCGGGGAACTCGTCGGCGACCCTGCGCCAGGCGCGGTAGATCTCGTGCACCTCGTCGCGGTCCCAGTGGGGGTGCTCGACGTGCCGCCGCGGCCGCTCCTCCGGGTGGTCCCGGGCGACGAGCGGTCCCAGCACCGCCGGTTCCCGGCGGGGCGGCAGGTCGGGCAGTTCGGGGTCCTTGACGAGTCCGTGGGCGACGTCGATGCGGAACCCGTCCACTCCCCGGCTGAACCAGAAGCGCAGGATCGACTCGAACTCGGCCCGTACGTCCGGGTGTTCCCAGTTGAGATCCGGCTGCTGGGGGGCGAACAGATGCAGGTACCACTCCCCGTCGGGCAGCCGCGTCCAGGCCGGGCCGCCGAAGCAGGAGACCCAGTCGTTGGGCGGCTCGGCGCCGTCGGGTCCGCGGCCGGGGCGGAAGACGTAGCGTTCCCGCTCGGGGCTTCCGGGCCCGGCGGCCAGCGCGGCACGGAACCACGCATGCTGGTCGGAGGTGTGGTTGGGCACGATGTCGGGAATGACCCGGAGCCCGTACCGATGGGCCTCCTCGATGAGTTCCTCCGCCTCGGCCACCGTGCCGAACAGCGGGTCGATCTCGCGGAAGTCGGCCACGTCGTAACCGTGGTCCGCCATCGGGGACTTGTACCACGGGTTGATCCAGAGGGCGTCGACGCCGAGCGACCTGAGATAGGGCAGACGCGACCGGAGGCCGGCGATGTCACCGACGCCGTCACCGTTCCCGTCGGCGAAACTGCGGATGTAGACCTGGTAGATGACGGCGCTGCGCCACCAAGGGGCGGTACCGGACATACTGCTGCGTCACTCCTCGGACGGATGAAGGGGCGGTGTGGCGCCCGGGGTCTACTTGGCGGCGCCTGCGGTGAGCCCGGCGACGATGCGGCGCTGGAAGACGAGCACCATCACCACCAGCGGGACGGTGACGAGCACCCCTGCCGCCATCTGGCTGCCGAACGGGGTCTCGAACTGCGTTGCGCCGGAGAACTTGGAGATGGCGACGGGGGCGGTCTGCATCGCCTGCTTGTTCGTCATCGACAGGGCGATGAGGAACTCGTTCCAGGCGGCGATGAAGGTGATGATCGCCGTGGTGAAGATGCCCGGCGCCGCGAGCGGCACGATGATCTTGCGGAAGGCCTGTCCTCTGGTGCAGCCGTCGATCATGGCCGCCTGCTCCAGCTCGTCGGGCATCTGCCGGAAGAACGTGGTCAGGTTCCACACCGCCAGCGGCAGCGCGAAGGACATGCTGGGCACGATCATGGCCTGGTAGGTGTTGATCCAGCCGATGTCCGTGAACAGTTTGAGCAGCGGGACCACGATCGACACCACCGGGAACATCGAGGTGGCGATGATCAGGGTGAGCACCAGCCGCTTGAAGCGGAACTCCAGCCGGGCCATGGCGTAGGCGGTGAACGTGGCCAGTAGCAGGGCGAGCGCGGTGGTGACGCCGGCGACGATCAGACTGTTGCCGAGCGCGCGGGTGAAGCCCTGGGAGGGCTCGAACACCGCCCGGTAGTTCTCGAACGACACCGCAGAGGGAAGCAGCGAGGTGTCGAAGACGTCGGAGCTGCGGCGCAGGCTGGAGACCACCATCCAGTAGAACGGGGCCAGGCAGTAGGCCACCACCGCCGCGACCCCCGCGTACAGCAGCCGGGCGCGCCATTTCGCCGAGGCGGTCATGCCGTCACCTCCGCCCCGTACCCGACCGCACGGCGCCGGCGCCCGCTCCGGTTGCCGCGCGCCGCGCCGCCGTCGCCGGTGACATCGGCGCCCAGCAACCGGACGAAGCCGAGCGCGATGAGGAAGACGTAGAGGAAGAGGATCACCGCGTAGGCCGCGGCCGGTCCGAAACGCACGTTGGACGCCTGGTCCTGGGCGAGCATGGACAGCGTCTCCACCGAGGTCTTCTGCGCGCCGACGAGGATGTAGGGCAGATCGAACATCCGCAGCGCGTCGAGGCAGCGGAACAGCACCGCGACCAGCAGCGCGGGCTTCACCAGGGGCAGGGTGATGCGCCAGAACTGGCCCAGTGGGCCGGCCCCGTCGATCCGGGCCGCCTCGTACACCTCCTTCGGGATCACTTGGAGGCCGGCCAGGACCAGCAGCCCGATGAACGGCGCGGTCTTCCAGACCTCGGCGATGATCACCGCCACCTTGGCGTGGAAGCCCTCGGTCGTCCACAGGACCTGGTGTCCGATCAGGGCGTTGGCGATGCCGTCGCTGTGGAAGATCCACCGCCACAGCAGGGCGGAGATGGCCGTGGGAACCGCCCACGGCACGAGGATGCTCGCCCGCACCAGGGCCCGGCCCCGGAACGCCCTGTGCATGACCAGCGCCATGGCCACGCCGATCACGGTCTCCAGGCCCACCGTGACGACGGTGAAGAACGTGGTGTTCCAGAAGGCGTTCCAGAACCGCTCCGAGGCCTCGCCGAAGATGTCGGCGTAATTCCTCAGGCCGACGAACGGCTCGGTGGTGCGGATGAATCCGGTCTTCGGGTCCAGTCCCTTGGCCCCGTACAGCGACTCCCTCAGCGCCATGATCGTCGGATACAGCACGACCACCGTCAGCACCAGAAGCGTCGGGGACACCAGCAGTGCCGCCATGCGTCCCGAGCCCGCACTCGGCCGGCCCGGCCCGCGGCGGCGGCGCACCGCCGCCGCCGCGGGCCGACGGGACCGGCCGCCGAAGGCGCCGCGGGGCTCGTCCGCGGCGGTTCCCGGCGGGGTCTCGGTGTCTACCATGCTCCCGCTCCTCACTGCGTCGCGGTCTTCTGCAGGTCGCCTTGCAGGTCCTTCAGCGCCTGGGCGCTGCTCTTGGCGCCGGTCAGGGCCGCGTAGGCCTGCCGCTCGATCACCGAGGACACATCGCCGTACTGCACCACCCTGGGGCGGGGAACGGCACGAAGGATCGACTGCTTGAGAACGGGCAGATACGGATACTGCCTGGTCAGTGCGGTGTCGTCGTACAGGTTCGCGTACGGCGGGGCGAGGGAGGCGTCCTTGAGGTTCCTTGCCGCGCTGTCCTCGTCGGTGAAGAACTTGATGAAGTCGAGGGCGGTGGCCTTGTTCTTGGCGAAGGACGACAGGGCCAGATTGTGACCGCCCAGGCTGGAGGAGCCGGGTCCGGTCAGGCCGGGCAGGGGTGCGACGGCGAACTTGCCCGCCACCTTGCTCTTCTGGGCCAGCGAGTACATGTACGGCCAGTTGCGCAGGAAGACCAGCTTGCCGGCCTGGAACGCCTGGCGGCCGTCCTCCTCCTGATAGGTGATGGCCTCCTTGGGGATCGTGCCGTCCTTGAAGGAGTCGACGAGGAAGTCGAGTCCCTTCCTCGCTTCCGGCGTGTCGACGTCGGGGTTGCCGCGTGCGTCGGTGACCACGCCGTCCGCGGAGTTCACGGCCTCGGAGAAGTTCACGGTCAGGCCCTCGTACTTCTGGAACTGCCCGGCGTAGCAGGACATGTCCTTGGCCTCCGGCAGCTTCTTCACCTTGGCGCAGTCGGCCTTCATCTCCGACCAGGTGGCCGGGGGCCCGCCGATGCCGGCCTTCTTCAGCAGGTCGCTGCGGTAGTAGAGCAGTCCGCCGTCCGAGCTGGACGGGGCGGCGTACAGGCCGCCGCGGTACCTGGCCGTCTCCACCACCGGTGTCAGCATCTTGCGCAGGGGGAACTGCTTGTCGGGCAGCCGGTCGACCCACTGGTGGGCGGCGAACTCCGACGTCCACACGACGTCGAGGGACAGCACCGTGTAGGCGTCGGACTTCGTCTCCGCGTTCTGGATCATCTGCTGGCGCTGGGAGTCGGCGTCCGTCGGCAGCTGCACGAAGGTGACCTTCTCCTTCGGGTGCCGCTCGTTCCAGCGGTCGATCGCCGCCTGGACGCTGCCGGTGCTGTCCTTGCCGGCCACGTACGTGATGGGGCCACGGCCCGTGAACGACGGGCTCCCCGCCTGCCCGGCGGAGCCGGAGCCGTCCGACGAGCCGCAGGCGGCAAGGGCCACTTGGGCGGCGAGGAGCACTGCGGAGCACCGGAGCGCTCTGGTGGTTCTGGTCTTCACTGTCTCTCCTGGGCGTGCGGAACCGAGGTCGTGGCTGATCACCCGGTAGGGGGAGCCGCTACGAGATGACTCTGGAAGGACTCGGGTTGTGAGACTGCGTTATCACAGCGTGATTCTGATGAAATCCGCAGGTCAAAGCCGGGAAGGTTCTCTTCGTAAGAGCAGCTTCGACCGGGTCGGGACAACGCTTGCACGCTAGGAGTGCACCTGTGGGAAGTCAATGCGTTACTTCCCGGTAATACCTGCGGCTCTCCTTGCCGGGACTGGCTTCTTTCGCGGGCGGTCGGGGGAAATCCGTTCTGACAGCGTTGTCAGCAGCCGCCTCGTGCAAGCGCTGTCATCCGTGCTACCTTCCCTTCATGCCACCAGCCCAGCGACACTCCACGATGGCTGACGTCGCCGAGCGGGCCGGGGTGTCCACCTCCACCGTCTCCCGCACCCTGCGTGGCCTGACCACCGTCTCGCCGGAGGTCCGCGCCCGGGTGGAACAGGCCGCACGCGAGCTGAACTTCGCGGTCTCGCGGCAGGCGTCGAGCCTGGTCACCGGCAGGACCGGAGTGGTGGCGGTGCTGGTGCCCACGCTCAATTCGTGGTTCATGGGCTCGGCGCTGTCCAGCCTGGGCCCGCTGCTGCGGGCGGCGGGCCTGGAGCTGACGGTCTATGTGACCCCCGACCTGTCCGAGCGGGCGTCTTTCTTCGAGCACCTTCCGGCCCGGCGGAACGCCGACGCCCTGCTGGTGTTCTCCTTCGACCTCACCGAAGAGGAGACCGCGCGGCTGGACGACCTCGGGATGCCGGTCATCTATGTCAGCCAGCATGTCGAGGGGCGCCCCAGTGTCTACGTCGACGACGTCGCCGGGTCCCTGCACGGCACCCGGCATCTGCTGAACCTCGGACACCGCCGGATCGCCTTTGTGAAGACGGAGCCGACCAGCGGCTTCTCCTTCAGCTCGCACGAGCGTCTCCTGGGCTACCGGAAGGCGCTCACGGAAGCGGGTCTGCCCGCGGACGACGGTCTCGTGGTCGCCGCGCAGTTCGGTGACAAGCGCAGCGTCGCGGAGGCGGTCGGGGCGCTGCTGAGTCTGCGGGAGCCGCCCACGGCGGTCTTCGCCGAGCAGGACGAGCTGGCCATCGCCCTCATCACGACCCTGCGCAGGGCCCAGGTGGAGGTGCCCGGGCGGGTCTCCGTCCTGGGCTTCGACGACCACCGGATGGCCGAGTGGTTCGATCTGTCCACGGTGGCCCAGTCGCCCTCGGACATCGGCCGTGCGGCGGGTGAACTGGCCCTGGAGCTCATGAACGACTCCGACGCGGACCGTGAGCGGCACGTCGTCCTGCCCACACACCTCATCCCGCGGTCCACCACCGCCCCGGTGCCCGGCGGTCAGGAGCCCCGCGAGGACGTCAACCCCCCGGCAGACTCCTGACGTTCACCGGACGCGGCCCGAACCGCCCGGCCTCCTGGGGGACATCTTCCGTCCTCCTTCACCGGACATCTCCCGTCCTCCCTCACCGGACATCTCCCCTCCTCGCTCACCGGACATCTCCCGTCCTCCCTCACCGGAGATCTTCCGTCCCTCCTCACCGGACATCTCCCGGTCCTCCCTCACCGCGTCCCCCGGCGCCGCGTGAGAGCAACGTTCCCTCGAGGTCACCCGCGGGCACAGCGCGGAAACGCGTCCTTCCTACCTTCGGGACTCACGACACCTGGGCACCGGAGAACCGTGGAGGCGCCATGACAGCCCCGAGCACAACCCCGGCACCGAGCAGGCGGGGCCGCTGGATCGAACACTGGGATCCGGAGGACGAGACCTTCTGGCGCACGACCGGGCAGCGGGTCGCCCGGCGCAACCTCGTCTTCTCCGTCCTGTCCGAGCACATCGGGTTCTCGGTCTGGACCCTGTGGTCCGTGCTGGTCCTGTTCATGGGCCCCGAGTACGGGCTCAGCCCCGCCGACAAGTTCCTGCTCACATCCGTGGTGACGCTCGTCGGGGCGGCCGTCCGTGTTCCCTACACCTTCGCCGTCGCCCTCTTCGGCGGGCGGAACTGGACGATCATCGCCGCCTGCCTCCTGCTCGTACCGACGGTCGCCGCCTTCGCCGTCATGAAGCCCGGCACGTCCTTCTCCACCTTCCTGTGGGTCGGACTGCTCGCCGGTGTCGGCGGTGGCAACTTCGCCTCCTCCATGACCAACATCAACGCCTTCTTCCCGCTGCGGAAGAAGGGGTGGGCCCTCGGGCTCAACGCCGGCGGCGGCAACATCGGCGTACCCGTCATCCAGCTCGCGGCCCTCGCCATCATCGGGGCGAACGGCGGACCGCGCGTGCTGCTCGGCATCTACATCCCGCTCATCGTCGTCGCCGCCGTCCTCGCCGCCCTCTTCATGGACAACATCTCCTCCGTGCGGAACGACACCGGCGCCGCGAAGGACGCCGCCAGGGAAGCCCACACCTGGATCATGGCCCTGCTCTACATCGGCACCTTCGGCTCCTTCATCGGCTACAGCTTCGCCTTCGGGCAGGTGCTGCAGAACGAGTTCGGGCGGACCCCGCTCCAGGCGGCCTATCTCACCTTCATCGGCCCGCTCCTCGGCTCCCTCATCCGTCCCGTCGGCGGCCGGCTCGCCGACCGGTACGGCGGCGCGCGGATCACCCTCTGGAACTTCGTCGCCATGGCCGCCGCGGCCGCGGTCCTGATCGTGGCCGACATGCGGAAGTCGCTGCCGCTGTTCGTCAGCGTCTTCGTGGTGCTGTTCGTGCTCAGCGGCCTCGGCAACGGGTCGACCTACAAGATGATCCCGGGGATCTTCCAGGCCAAGGCCGTCGCCCGGGGCCTCGGGGGCGAGGAGGCCGCGGCGTACGGGCGGCGGCTGTCCGGCGCCTCCATGGGGCTCATCGGCGCCGTGGGCGCGCTCGGCGGCGTCGGTATCAACCTCGCCTTCCGGCAGTCGTTCCTCGCCTACGGCTCCGGCACGGGCGCCTTCGTCGCCTTCCTCGCCTTCTACGGTGTGGCCCTCGTGGTCACCTGGGCCGTATACCTTCGCCGGCCGGCCGGCCAGCCCCGGGCCACGGCCGCTCCCTCGGAGGCGGAGCCCCGGCTCGGCTATGCGGAGGTGTGACGTAACACCGGCGACATGAAGCGGAACCGGGCCTGTCACGCGCCGTTGGCAGGCTCGACCGACACGCAGATATGGCGCGCACGACCGATATGCCGACCCTAGTGCGGGACGAGAGCGATGTACGACGAACAGCAGCGACCAGAACACGGCCCACTGGCGGGGTTCACCGTGGGTGTGACGGCCGCGCGGCGGGCCGAGGAACTGGGCACCCTGCTCCAGCGCCGCGGCGCGACTGTGCTGTACGCGCCCGCCCTGCGCATCGTGCCGCTCGCCGACGACGGTGAACTGCTCACCGCCACCAAGAAGTTGATCGAGGAGGCGCCGGACGTGGTGGTCGCCACCACCGCGATCGGCTTCCGCGGCTGGATCGAGGCCGCGGACGGCTGGGGGATCGGCGAGGACCTGGTCAGCCGGCTGCGCGGGGTGCGTCTGCTCGCGCGCGGGCCCAAGGTGAAGGGGGCGGTCCGGGCCGCCGGGCTGACCGAGGAGTGGTCGCCCACCTCCGAGTCCCTGGCCGAGGTGCTCGACCGGCTCCTGGAGGAGGGCGTCGAGGGCCGCCGGGTCGTCGTCCAGCTGCACGGCGAACCGCTGCCCGGCTTCGTGGAGGCGCTGCGCGCCGCGGGCGCCGAGGTCATGGGGGTGCCGGTGTACCGGTGGATGCCGCCGGAGGACCTCACGCCCCTCGACCGGCTGCTGGACGCGACCGTCACGCGCGGCCTGGAGGCGCTCGCCTTCACCAGCGCGCCCGCCGCCGCGTCCGTGCTCTCCCGCGCCGAGGAGCGGGGGATGCTGCCCGGACTGCTCGCCGCACTCCACCACGACGTACTGCCCGCCTGCGTCGGACCCGTCACCGCGCTGCCGTTCCAGGCCCGCGGCATCGACACGGTCCAGCCCGAACGCTTCCGGCTCGGCCCGCTCGTGCAGCTGCTGTGCCAGGAACTGCCCGCCCGGGCGCGTACGTTGCCCGTGGCGGGCCACCAAGTGGAGATCCGCGGGCACGCGGTGATGGTGGACGGGGCGATGCGGCCCGTACCGCCCGCCGGGATGTCCCTGCTGCGCGCGCTGTCCAGGCGCCCCGGCTGGGTGGTCGCCCGTGCCGAGCTGCTGAGGGCTTTGCCGGGCGCGGGCAGCGACGAGCACGCGGTGGAGACGGCGATGGCCCGGCTGCGCACGGCCCTGGGGTCACCCAAGCTGATCCAGACGGTGGTCAAGCGGGGTTACCGCCTCGCGCTCGACCCCGCGGCGGACTCCAAGTACGCCGAGGCGTGAGCACCCGCCGATCCATCTCCGCCCCCACGCCCACGGGCCGTAGGCTCCCGCCATGACCATGACCATGACCATGACCATGACCGATCCGTCGGGCCAGGGCAGACCCACCGGCCGGGCACCCTGGCTTCTCGCCCGATGCGCGCAGGTCGCGATAGCGGCGGCGGCCGGCGCTTCCGCATACCGGGCCGTGGCCCTCAGGGCCCGCCGCCTGCACCCCACGGAGGCCTCGACGCACACGTCGGCACTCGCCTCGATGGTGCTGGTGTACGTGATGACGGCGGCGGCCGTGCTGTTCCTGGTGTGGTTCGGTCGCTGCCGGCGGAATGCGCGCCTGATCACCCCGGGTGCCGCCGCCGGATCCGACGTCTGGGCGGCGCTGGTCTGGCTCGTTCCGGTGGTCAACCTGTGGGTACCGCGAGGGCTGCTCCTCGGGCTGCAGCGCGCGAGCGGCGCCGCGCAGGGGAAGAGCGCCGACGACCGCCTGGTGAACGCCTGGTGGGTGGCGTGGGCCGCCCACGGTGTGATCGCGGCGGTGTCCCGGACCGGCCGCATCGACTCCCTGGTCCTTCCGGTGGTCGCGGAAGGTCTGTCCGTGGCCGCGGCGGTTCTCGCGATCTGCGTGATCCAGCGCATCACCGCGCTGCAGAGCGCCGGCCTGCCGTCGGCGTCAGCTGCCGAACCGCTCGGCCGTACCTGAGCCGAACCGGCGCACCCGGTGCCGGATCCGCGCCTTGCCCGTGCCGCGCGCCTGCGGAGCCGTACGGGGCCTTCCCGGGGCGGGTGCGGGAGGGCACTGTAGGGGGTACGAACGAGGGTACGAAGCGGGTACGGAGCCCGGGCGCCCGGTGTGGACACGCCCTCGGCGGACCTCACCGGCCGTCGCTCGCGGCGGCAACTCCAAGGCGGTGAAAGCCACATGGCATCCGGCACGGCCACAGCCCCGTACGAGCTGCGGTTCGACTCCGGTCGGATCTGCCTGGACCTGCTGGCCACGACGCATCCCGAGGAACGGCTCGACTCGGTGGAGCGGTTGCGGGCCTGGATCGCCGGTGCCGGGCTGGTGCCCGCGGGCACACCCCTCGCGGAGGTGGACGCGGGATGGCTGCGGGCCTTCCGGGAACTGCGCCTGCACCTTGGGACGTTGGTGTGCGGGGAACTGGACGGGAGACCCGCGGACGGGGCGCTGGCACAGGTGAACGCGGTGGCGCGGCAGGCGCCGCCCGTGCCGTGCGCGGTGCGTGCGGAGGACGGCGTGCTGGTAAGGAGGCTGCGCGCGCTGCCGCGATGTGAGGAACTGCTGGCGGCGGTGGCCCGCGAGGCGATCGAGCTGCTGACGGATCCCGGGGCCCGGGCGAGCCTGCGGCAGTGTGCGGGCGACAACTGCCCCATCGTCTACCTGGACACCTCCCGCGGCCGGCGCCGCCGCTGGTGCTCCAGTGAGATCTGCGGGAACCGGGAGCGAGTGGCCCGTCACCGTCGCCGGGCCGCTCTCGCACAGGCGTAGGCGGGGGATCCGCAGAAGTCGCGGAAAACGGGCGAGTCATCGCAACGTTGGCCGAAAGTGATGGTTGAAACCGCGAACCTCGACGATTTCTCCATCAGAGTCAGGCCAAATTTTCACATGGCGATCAAGCGCCGTCCGGGGAGTGAAGCTCCGACCCGCTGTGACCTGCGTCTCTCCGGCGTGGCGGTCGTATGTCCCGTTGAGGCAGAAATGAGTGCCCAGGGGCGGGGGTTGCCACACCTCGTCCAAGAAATTTGCGCTGTCGCATTGAACACAACGGCCGTTGTCTGCGTACCCGGATGTGAGCGACCGACTGGGGGAACCCCCGGACACCGGAGGTAGGCGTGCGCAAGGATTCCGCCGTGGCTGATGAACGAAGGCCCAGGGCCCGACATCGCATGACCTCGTCCTCGGCGTCTTCTTCGACCGAGCCGGACGAGGAGTTGATGCGTGCCCTGTACCGGGAACACGCGGGACCCCTGCTCGCCTACGTGCTGCGCCTGGTCGCGGGTGACCGGCAGCGCGCCGAGGACGTCGTGCAGGAGACGCTCATCCGTGCCTGGAAGAACGCCGGCCAGCTCAATCGAGCGACCGGTTCGGTACGCCCCTGGCTGGTGACGGTCGCCCGGCGCATCGTCATCGACGGCCACCGCAGCCGGCAGGCCCGGCCGCAGGAGGTCGACCCGTCGCCGCTGGAGGTCATCCCCGCGGAGGACGAGATCGACAAGGCGTTGTGGCTGATGACACTGTCGGACGCGCTGGACGACCTGACCCCGGCACACAGGGAGGTCCTGGTCGAAACGTACTTCAAAGGGCGTACGGTCAATGAGGCGGCCGAAACGCTCGGCATCCCCAGCGGAACGGTGCGCTCCAGGGTGTTCTACGCCCTGCGGTCCATGAAGCTGGCACTGGAGGAGCGGGGGGTGACGGCATGAGCAATCTGTACGGGGGGTTCGGCACTGGCGGCCCCGGGGCCGCAAGAGGTCCCCAGGGCCCACAGGGGCAGGGCGACATCCACGAAACGGTCGGTGCCTACGCCCTCGGCATACTGGACGACGCCGAGGCGACGGCCTTCGAGGCCCATCTCGCCACCTGCGAATGGTGCGCCCAGCAGCTGGACGACCTCGCGGGCATGGAGCCGATGCTGGCCGCGCTCGCGGACCTGCCCGGCAGCCAGGGCAGCCCGGCCATCGGCGAGTCCCTGTCCGCGAAGCCCAGTCCACGGCTGGTGGAGCGGCTGGTCGACGAGGTGTCCGAGCGGCGCGCCCTGAAGCGCCGCCGCGGCTTCTACCTCGTGGCGGCCGCGGCCGCGCTGATCATCGGCGGCCCGCTGACCGTGATGGCGGTGAACGGCGGCGGCGGCAGCGGCACCGCTCAGGACCCGATGGCCATGGGACCCGCCCAGCAGGCCTTCCAGATCATGAAGGACAAGCACTCCGCGACCGACCCGAAAACCAAGGTCGACGCCGTGGTCGCGGTCGAGCCCAGGGACTGGGGCACCCACGCCGTTCTCCAGCTGAAGAACGTCAAGGGCCCGCTCAAGTGCTCCCTGATCGCCGTCGGCAAGAACGGCGAGCGCGAGACGGTCACCTCCTGGTCCGTCCCCGAGTGGGGCTACGGCATCACGAACGCCAAGACCGAGGAGGCGAAGAAACCGCTGTACGTGCACGGTGGCGCCGCCTTCACGCCGAACCAGATCGACCACTTCGAGGTCATGACCTTCGACGGAAAGCGGCTGGTGGAGGTGAACGCCTAGGCGTTCGCGCATCCGCCTGAGCACCACCCGCGGCGTACGGGGAACGACGCCGCGGGCCGACGTGCGCAAGGGGTCCGTAGCAGGTCCGTAGCCTCTTCGGGCCCCCTTCGCGTACGGTGGACGGCTGCCCAGCACGTCAGAAGGGGGCCCGGTGGCCGCTCAGGTTCAACAGGAAACGGCGCTCGGCCCGGTCGGCAAGTCCGCGCACGACTCGCTCCGCGACCGGGAGATCAGCGTCGAACAGGAACACCTGGACCGGGTGTACCGGCGCCTCGAGGAGAAGATCCACGAGGCGGAGTTCCTGATGAACGACGCCGCCAAGCGCGGCCAGGTCGGCACGCCCGGGGCGCTGGCCGAGCGGGACGCGCTGGTCTTCCGGGCGGGCATCCACCTCAACCGGCTCAACAACGAGTTCGAGGACTTCCTCTTCGGCCGGATCGACCTGCTGCTCGGCAAGGACGGCAAGAAGGGACCGGACGGCGCGTACACGGCCGTCGAGCCCGCCGAGGGTGCGGTGCGCCCCGACAACACCGCCGACATCGCCGAGACCCTGCACATCGGCCGCATCGGCGTGCTCGACGAGGACTACGCGCCTCTGGTCATCGACTGGCGGGCGCCCGCCGCGGCCCCGTTCTACCGCTCCACCCCGGTCGACCCCGGGCGGGTCGTCCGCCGCCGGGTCATCCGCTCCAAGGGCCGCCGGGTGCTCGGCGTCGAGGACGACCTGATGCGTCCCGAGCTGAAGGCGCGCCTCGACGGCCGTGAGCTGCCGGTGATCGGCGACGGCGCCCTGATGGCGGCCCTCGGCCAGGCCCGCACCCACACCATGCGGGACATCGTGGCGTCCATCCAGGCCGAGCAGGACCTGGTCATCCGCGCCCCCGCCGCCTCCGTGACCTACGTCGAGGGCGGCCCCGGCACCGGCAAGACGGCCGTCGCGCTGCACCGGGCCGCGTACCTGCTCTACCAGGACCGGCGCCGGTACGCGGGCGGCATCCTGATCGTCTCGCCCACCCCGCTGCTGGTCGCCTACACCGAGGGGGTGCTGCCCGCCCTCGGCGAGGAGGGCCAGGTCGCCATCCGCGCCATCGGCTCGCTCGTCGACGGCGCCGAGGCCACGCTGTACGACTCCCCGTCCGTGGCCCGCGCCAAGGGCTCGTACCGCATGCTCAAGGTGCTCCGGAAGGCCGCCCGCGGGGCCCTGGAACTGAACGGCGCGCCCAGCCGGCTGCGGGTCGTCGCCCTCGGCCGCCGCCTCGAACTGGAGGCCGAGGAGCTGGAGCGCATCCGGCGCACCGCGCTCGGCGGCACCGCCCCGGTGAACCTGCTGCGGCCGCGCGCCCGCAAGCTGCTGCTGGACGCCCTGTGGGCACAGTCCGGCGCCGCGACCCGGCACGCCGACCCCGAGCTGGCCGCCGAGCTTCGCTCCTCCTTCGACGAGGACGTCTCCTCCGAGGACTCCTTCCTCACGTTCCTGGACGCCTGGTGGCCCGAGCTGACCCCGGTTGCCGTACTGGAGGCGATGGCCGACGAGCGGCGGCTGGGCCGGTGGGCCCGGCGCATCCTCAACCCCGGCGAGGTGCGCAGGGTCGCGCGCTCCCTGAAGCGGGACGGGCTGTCCGTGCACGACGTGGCGATGCTGGACGAGCTGGGAGCCGTCCTCGGGCTGCCGGCGCGCCCGAAGAAGAAGCGCGAGTTCGACCCGCTGGACCAGCTGACCGGGCTCGAGGAGCTGATGCCCGTACGCGAGGAGTCGCAGCGCGAGCGCGCCGAGCGGCTCGCGGCGGAGCGGACCGAGTACGCGCATGTGATCGTCGACGAGGCGCAGGACCTCACGCCGATGCAGTGGCGGATGGTGGGGCGGCGCGGCCGGCACGCCACCTGGACCGTGGTCGGCGACCCGGCCCAGTCGTCCTGGTCCGACCCGGACGAGGCGGCCGAGGCCCGGGACGAGGCCCTGGGCACCCGGCCCCGCCGTCGCTTCGAGCTCACGGTCAACTACCGCAACCCGGCGGAGATCGCCGAGCTGGCCTCGAAGGTGCTCGCGCTGGCCATGCCGGGCTCGAAGGCCCCGTCGGCAGTCCGCTCCACGGGCGTCGAGCCGCGCTTCGCCGTCGTCCGCGACTCCCTGGCACAGACCGTCCGCGCGGAGGCGGCGCGCCTGCTCGGCCTCGTCGACGGCACGGTCGGCGTGGTCGTCGCGATGAACCGGCGCGAGGAGGCGGCCCGCTGGCTGGAGGGGCTGGGCGAGCGGGTCGTCGCGCTCGGCAGCCTGGAGGCCAAGGGCCTGGAGTACGACGCGACGGTCGTCGTCTCACCCGCGGAGATCGCCGACGAGAGCCCCGCGGGCCTGCGGGTGCTGTACGTGGCCCTGACCCGGGCGACCCAGCAGCTGACGGTCCTCTCGGCGGGCCGGGACGAACCGGACGCGGCAGGGGTACCGGACCTGCTGCGCGACTGACCCGGCCGGAAACCGCCGCCCCGTGACGCCCCGGCCCGGGCCCATTGAGCCAGTCCGGCCGGGCCCGGCGGACGCCTGCACCTCGCCCCGGAGGGGGCGCGCCTGACCGAGGCGGGGACTGCGACCGCCTGGGCCGAGGCTCATATCCGGCCGGGGGCGTGCGCCCACCTGTGATCTTGGCGGCGGCCGCGTCTGCCCGCATCCGGCCGGGGCGAAGGCCCGCGCGTCGCCTGGGAGGGGCGCGGCGGACCGGGGCGGGGGCCCGCATCTGTGCTGGGCGGGGGGCTGCGACTGGCTGGCGGCGGGCTGCGACTGGCCGGGCGGGGGTCGTGCCCGGCCCGCGGGGGACCGTGTCTGCGCTGGGCGGAGGCCCCGCCTGACCGGGGCCGAAGGCCGTGACCGGCTTGGGTGCCGGTCCCGCGACCCATCCGGACACCGGCCTGCGGAGGCCGGGCCTGCCTGGGCGGGGGTGTGCCTGACCCGTGCCGGCCCCGGTGGAAGGCGTGGCTTCCCCGTGCGGGAGCCCGGCCCACTCGTACGGAAAATGAACTCCGGTGTGGGAATGGCCTTACCGGATCCGTTTGTTAGCCTGGGGTGTGGCACCGGCCCGATCCAAGCCCCCGGGCCCAACCTTTGTCGCTGAGAGCGACCACTTGCCGCGAGGCGAGCATGGCGGGTCGGTGTCACTGAACGTTCGGCAGGCCCACGTCACCACGTGACGGGGGCCTCTTTTCGTTGCCGTCCGGCCTCTCGTATCGTGGAACGGACTTTCCGAATTCGTGCCTCCGTGGGAACAAAACGTACGCAACCCATGGCGACTACCACGTACTCAGGGGTAGGTGCGACGATCGGACGGCACAGCTCAGCGACACGGTGAAAGCAGAGGAAGTCGGCCATGGCAACGGCGCCCAGCGTCTCCTACTCGATGACCATCCGGTTGGAGGTGCCCGCGAGCGGAACCGCCGTCTCGCAGCTCACCACCGCCGTGGAGTCCTCCGGAGGCTCGGTCACCGGCCTCGACGTCACCGCGTCCGGCCATGAGAAGCTCCGCATCGACGTCACCATCGCCGCCACCTCGACCTCCCACGCCGAGGAGATCGTCCAGAAGCTGCGCGGCATCGAGGGCGTGACCCTGGGCAAGGTCTCGGACCGTACGTTCCTCATGCACCTCGGCGGCAAGATCGAGATGGCGTCGAAGCACCCCATCCGCAACCGTGACGACCTGTCCATGATCTACACGCCGGGTGTGGCGCGGGTGTGCATGGCGATCGCGGAGAACCCCGAGGACGCCCGCCGGCTCACCATCAAGCGCAACTCCGTTGCGGTCGTGACGGACGGCTCGGCCGTACTGGGCCTCGGCAACATCGGCCCCAAGGCCGCGCTGCCCGTGATGGAGGGCAAGGCCGCCCTCTTCAAGCGCTTCGCCAGCATCGACGCCTGGCCGATCTGCCTCGACACCCAGGACACCGACGCGATCGTGGAGATCGTCAAGGCGATCGCCCCCGGCTTCGCCGGCATCAACCTGGAGGACATCTCCGCGCCCCGCTGCTTCGAGATCGAGGCCCGGCTGCGTGAGGCCCTCGACATCCCCGTCTTCCACGACGACCAGCACGGCACCGCGATCGTCGTGCTCGCCGCGCTCACCAACGCACTTCGCGTGGTGGGCAAGGCGATTGAGAACGTACGCGTCGTGATGTCGGGCGCCGGCGCGGCCGGTACGGCCATCCTCAAGCTGCTGCTCGCGGCGGGCGTGAAGAGCGCCGTCGTCGCCGACATCCACGGTGTCGTGCACGCCGGCCGCGAGGACCTGGTGGACGCCGCCGAGGACTCCCCGCTGCGCTGGATCGCCGACAACACCAACCACGAGGGCCTGACCGGCACCCTCAGGGAGGCCGTGCGCGGTGCCGACGTCTTCATCGGCGTCTCCGCCCCGAACGTCCTCGACGGCGACGACGTGGCCGCCATGGCGGAGGGTGCGATCGTGTTCGCGCTCGCGAACCCCGACCCCGAGGTCGAGCCGGCAATCGCACGTCAGACGGCGGCAGTTGTGGCCACCGGCCGCTCCGACTTCCCGAACCAGATCAACAACGTCCTGGTGTTCCCGGGCGTCTTCCGGGGCCTGCTGGACGCGCAATCCCGCACGGTCAGCACGGACATGATGCTGGCCGCCGCGACCGCCCTCGCGGACGTGGTGACCGAGGACGAGCTGAACCCGAACTACATCATCCCGAGCGTGTTCAACGACAAGGTCGCGGGCGCCGTCGCCGGAGCGGTGCGCGAGGCCGTGAAGGCGGGGGAGTCGGCGACGGACGCGTAGGAACCGGCCGGCTGTGACCATTGCCACGGTGGCCGGGTACGGCGCGTCGTTGAAGGCGCTGCTCCCGGCCGCCCTCTAGGGTGGCGCCCAGGCTGAGGGCCCCCAAGGCCCTGCGAAGCGTTTCCGGGAGTGGACAGAGCGTCACCACGCCGAGGCGGTGGCGCTTTTCGTGTGACTCCCAAGGGTGTTCTCACGACTCCTACGGGTGCCGGATTGGCTTTACCGCCGCAGGTGGGGGCAGGATGCGTCTTCGGGCGCGAGGGTCTGACGAAGGACCCGGGTCCGGGGACTCACCGAGGACCCTGGCAGCATCGACTTCGCTGTGCCCATCATGCGGCTTCGCCGCGTGGCACGCCTCAACGGCAAGAAGAACACGGGAGTAACAACATGAACCGCAGTGAGCTGGTGGCCGCGCTGGCCGACCGCGCCGAGGTGACCCGCAAGGACGCCGACGCCGTGCTGGCCGCGTTCGCCGAGACCGTCGGCGAGGTCGTCGCCAAGGGCGACGAGAAGGTCACCATCCCTGGCTTCCTGACCTTCGAGCGCACCCACCGTGCCGCTCGCACCGCGCGCAACCCGCAGACCGGCGACCCCATCCAGATCCCGGCCGGCTACAGCGTGAAGGTCTCGGCGGGCTCCAAGCTCAAGGAAGCCGCGAAGGGCAAGTGATCTTGCCGTCGTACGCCGCGGAACGGCGTACGAGCCGCACCGCCACGGAACGGTGTACGAAGCCGTACCGCCATGGAACGGCGTACGAGGCCGTACCCGCCACGGAAGCGGCACACGAGGCCCGGTGACGCCCCTCGGGACGGCGTACGGGCCCAGCAAGGCCTAAGGGGCGGTCACCCGATCCGGGTGACCGCCCCTCGCGTGGATGCGGATGCGTGTGCACAGGTGCGCGTGCCGTGTGCACAGGCGCGCGTACTCGGCCCCGACGCGGACGCGGGCCCCCGGTGTCCCGGAGGCCCGCACGCAGAGCCGTCAGGCCAGGGCCTTGCCCGGGAGTTCGACCTTCGCGCCCAGCTCGATGAGCTTCTCCATGAAGTTCTCGTAGCCGCGGTTGATCAGCTCGATGCCGTGGACCCGGGACGTGCCCTGGGCCGCCAGGGCCGCGATCAGATACGAGAAACCGCCGCGCAGGTCCGGGATGACCAGGTCCGCGCCCTGGAGCCTGGTCGGGCCCGAAACGACCGCCGAGTGCAGGAAGTTGCGCTGCCCGAAGCGGCAGTCGGAGCCGCCGAGGCACTCGCGGTAGAGCTGGATGTGCGCGCCCATCTGGTTGAGCGCGGAGGTGAAGCCGAGGCGCGACTCGTAGACCGTCTCGTGGATGATCGACAGACCCGTCGCCTGCGTCAGCGCGACCACCAGCGGCTGCTGCCAGTCCGTCTGGAAGCCCGGGTGCACGTCCGTCTCCAGCGCGATGGACTTCAGCTGGCCGCCGGGGTGCCAGAAGCGGATGCCCTCGTCGTCGATCTCGAAGGCGCCGCCCACCTTCCGGTAGGTGTTCAGGAACGTCATCATCGACCGCTGCAGCGCGCCCCGGACGTAGATGTTGCCCTCGGTCGCCAGCGCCGCCGACGCCCAGGACGCGGCCTCCAGGCGGTCCGGGAGGGCGCGGTGGGTGTAGCCGCTGAGGCTGTCGACACCGGTGATGCGGATCGTGCGGTCGGTGTCCATGGCGATGATCGCGCCCATCTTCTGCAGCACGCAGATGAGGTCCTCGATCTCCGGCTCGACGGCCGCGTTGGACAACTCGGTGACGCCCTCGGCGAGGACCGCCGTCAGCAGCACCTGCTCGGTCGCGCCCACGGAAGGGTACGGCAGCCGGATCTTGGTGCCGCGCAGCCCCTTGGGCGCCTCCAGGTACTGGCCGTCCGCGCGCTTCTCGATGACCGCGCCGAACTGCCGCAGCACATCGAAGTGGAAGTCGATGGGGCGGCCGCCGATGTCGCATCCGCCGAGGCCCGGGATGAACGCGTGCCCCAGGCGGTGCAGCAGCGGGCCGCAGAAGAGGATCGGGATGCGCGACGAGCCGGCGTGGGCATCGATGTCAGCGACGTTCGCGCTCTCGACGTGGGTGGGGTCGAGCACCAGCTCGCCCGGTTCCTCGCCGGGACGGACCGTCACGCCGTGCAGTTGGAGCAGCCCGCGCACCACACGCACGTCGCGGATGTCGGGAACATTGCGCAGCCTGCTCGGCGCGCTGCCCAGCAGGGCGGCGACCATGGCCTTCGGTACGAGGTTCTTCGCACCGCGGACACGGATCTCGCCCTCCAGCGGGGTTCCGCCGTGGACAAGGAGGACATCGTCGTTGACGGTCATGTATCTCGCGTTCCGTGGGGTGGGGCAGGGGCCGAAGACGTAAGAGTAATGGCCGCCTACCCCCCTTCTGTAAGTCCAAGTACCTCCCAGCAAGGTCATAGGTTTGCCACAACACGAGGGGTACGTGGCCGGACGCACGCGGTGACCGTCCGGCGTGCGCCCGCACCGCATCCCTGAGCCCCGTTCCGCATTCACCCGCGTACCCGGATTGCCTCCCCATCCCGGGGCAAGATGCGGGATCATGTCTGGCATGACCGAGGTGTCCTCGCTCACGGGGCGGCTGCTCGTGGCCACGCCCGCCCTGGCGGACCCGAACTTCGACCGCGCTGTGGTGCTCCTCCTCGACCACGACGAGGAGGGCTCGCTCGGTGTGGTCCTCAACCGCCCCACCCCCGTGGACGTGGGCGACATCCTGGAGGGCTGGGCGGACCTGGCGGGGGAGCCCGGTGTCGTCTTCCAGGGCGGACCGGTGTCGCTGGACTCGGCACTCGGCATCGCGGTCATCCCCGGCGGCGCCTCCGGGGAGCGCGCCCCGCTGGGCTGGCGGCGGGTGCACGGCGCCATCGGCCTGGTGGACCTGGAGGCCCCGCCCGAACTGCTCGCCAAGGCGCTCGGCTCGCTGCGGATCTTCGCCGGGTACGCGGGCTGGGGGCCGGGCCAGCTGGAGGACGAGCTGGTCGAAGGGGCGTGGTACGTGGTCGAGTCGGAGCCCGGCGATGTGTCGTCCCCGGAGCCGGAGAGACTGTGGCGGGAGGTGCTGCGGCGGCAGCGCAGCGAGCTGGCGATGGTGGCCACCTATCCGGACGACCCTACGCTCAACTGATGCGTGCGAGCTTCAGTACCCTTGCCGTATGAGCACTCTCGAGCCCGAGCGCGGCACCGGTACGGGGACCCTCGTAGAGCCGACGCCGCAGGTGTCGCACGGCGACGGTGACCACGAGCGCTTCGCCCACTACGTCCAGAAGGACAAGATCATGGCGAGCGCCCTCGACGGCACGCCCGTCGTGGCGCTGTGCGGCAAGGTGTGGGTACCGGGCCGCGACCCCAAGAAGTACCCGGTCTGCCCCATGTGCAAGGAGATCTACGAGTCCATGGGCAGCGGCGGCGACGAAGGCAAGGGCGGCGACAAGTAGCCGGACCTCCCGCCCGACGACGGCAGGGTCCCCGGGACGCGTGAGGCGCGCCCCGGGGCTCTTCGCGTCCGTCCGTCCGCCTACGCCGTTCTGCGCCGGTCCACTCCCGCCGTACCGCTTCGGTTCCCGCATTCCGCTTCCGTCGCGCCGCGGTGTCGATCAGGCTTCCCGTCACCCGGACGGTACGGCCGCCCGGGCTTTTCGTGAAGACCGCACGGAGCGGAAGGGCTGGACGCGATGGGCTTCGAGGATCTGATCCCGGCACCCCGCAAGGGCTGGTGGGTGCCCCCGCGGGGGCTGTTCGTGCTCGACGAGGAGACGGTGCTGTGCGCGGGGCCCGGCACCGAGCGCGTCGCCCACTGGATGCGCGACGTCCTGGGCGCGGCCACCGGGCTGCCCTTCCGGGAGGGCGGCGCGCAGAACGGCATCGTGCTGAGCATCGACCCGGCGATGGAGCCCGAGGCGTACCGCATCGTCGTCGACGGATACGCCGTCCGACTCGACGGCGGCAGCGCGGCCGGGGTCTTCTGGGGAGCGCAGACCTTCCGCCAGTTGCTGGGGCCGCACGCCTTCCGGCGGGCGCCGGTCGACCCGGCCCGCCGCGAGTGGGACGTGCCGGGCGTGGTCGTCGAGGACGCGCCCCGCTTCCCCTGGCGCGGCCTGCTGCTCGACGTCGCCCGGCACTTCACGCCCAAGGACGGCGTTCTGCGCTGTCTGGACCTGATGGCCGCCCACAAGCTGAACGTCCTGCATCTGCATCTCACCGACGACCAGGGCTGGCGGCTGGAGATCAAGCGCCATCCGAGGCTGACCGAGGTGGGGTCCTGGCGGTCCCGCTCCCGGTTCGGGCACCGGGCCTCGCCGCTGTGGGAGGAGAAGCCGCACGGCGGTTTCTACACTCAGGACGACATCCGCGAGATCGTCGCGTACGCCGCCGCGCGGCATATCACCGTCGTCCCCGAGATCGACATACCCGGGCACAGCCAGGCGGCCATCGCCGCGTATCCGGAACTCGGCAACGCCGACGTCATCGACACCGCATCCCTTTCGGTCTGGGACGACTGGGGCATCTCGGCCAATGTACTCGCCCCCACCGACACCACCCTGCGCTTCTACGAGGGGGTGTTCGAAGAGGTTCTCGAACTGTTCCCCTCGACGTTCATCCATGTCGGTGGCGACGAGTGCCCCAAGGACCAGTGGCGGCGCTCCCCGGCCGCCCAGGCGCGCATCCGGGATCTGGGACTCGGCGACGAGGACGGGCTCCAGTCGTGGTTCGTCCGGCACTTCGGCACCTGGCTCAACGCCCGCGGCCGCCGGCTCATCGGCTGGGACGAGATCCTCGAGGGCGGGAGCCGAGCGCCTGACGGCGAGACGACGGCACCGGGCCTTGCGGAGGGGGCCGCCGTGTCCTCCTGGCGTGGATATGCCGGCGGAGTCACGGCCGCACGGGCCGGACACGACGTCGTGATGTGCCCGGAGCAGCAGGTGTATCTGGACCACCGTCAGGACGGCGGCGAGAACGAGCCGGTGCCCATCGGTTATGTGCGCACCCTGGAGGACGTCTACCGCTTCGAGCCGGTTCCGCCGCAGCTCAGCGCGGAGCAGGCGCGTCATGTGCTCGGCACCCAGGCCAATGTCTGGACCGAGGTGATGGAGGATCAGGCGCGGGTCGACTACCAGACGTTCCCGAGGCTCGCGGCCTTCGCCGAGGTCGCCTGGAGCGCCCTGCCCGCACCCGCGGAGCGCGACTTCGCGGACTTCGAGCGGCGGATGGCCGTCCACTACCGCCGACTTGACGCCCTGGGGGTCGCCTACCGGCCGCCCACGGGGCCCCTGCCGTGGCAGCGGCGACCGGGTGTGCTCGGACGCCCGATCGAGGGTGCGCCCCCGAACGTGTGAGGCCGTCGCAGAGGAGCAGCCGAGGGGCCGCGCGCCCTGGAAACGTGACCTCGCGTGGGAGAAGTCGCACCAGGGCCGCCGGAGAGCGGCAATCAGCGCTCATGGGGAACGTCATGGCAAAACGGACCATCTCCCTGGTGAGGGGGCGAATGCCTCCTAGCGGACCCCCGCGTCGGGGGCCGGGAAAGATGTGCCAGAGTTGCCACGTCCGGCCTGTGAGCACGTACCGTACGGCAACACAGGAGGGACCAGGTGGGGCAGCGGGAAGGGGCAGCCGGTTTGACCACGCACGCACCGCAGGCGGCGCAGGCCGTGACGCTGCCTGCCTCGCTGGACGAGGCCGTGGCGGCTCTGGCCGCCATGCCGGCCGCCGTCCCCGTGGCGGGCGGCACGGATCTGATGGCCGCGGTGAACTCCGGGCAGCTGCGGCCCGCCGCGCTGGTCGGCCTCGGCCGCATCAGCGAGATCCGCGGCTGGCAGTACCAGGACGGCCATGCGCTGCTCGGCGCCGGCCTCACTCACGCGCGCATGGGCCGCCCCGACTTCGCGGCCCTCATCCCAGCCCTCGCGGCGGCCTCGCGCGCCGCCGGACCTCCGCACATCCGCAACGCGGGCACCCTGGGCGGCAACATCGCCTCGGCCGCCCCCACGGGGGACGCGCTTCCGGTGCTGGCCGCCCTGGAGGCCACGCTGATCATCGCGGGCCCGGGCGGTACCCGCCGCGAGATCCCGGTCTCGCATCTGCTCGCCGGCATGGAGATGCTGCGCGCCGGCGAGCTCATCGGCTACGTGCGCGTACCGCTGCTGCACGCCCCCCAGGTCTTCCTGAAGGCGACCGGACGCACCGGCCCCGGGCGGGCCGTCGCGTCCGTGGCGCTCGTCCTCGACCCGGCCCGGCGCGGCGTGCGCTGCGCCGTCGGCGCCATAGCGCCCGTGCCGCTGCGCCCCCTGGACGCCGAGCAGTGGGTCGCCCAGCTCATCGACTGGGACAACAACCGCGCGATCGTCCCGGAGGCGCTCGCCGCCTTCGGGGAGTACGTCGCCGCGGCCTGCATCCCCGACCCGGCCCCGGCGGAGGACGGCACCGTGCAGCAGCTACCGCCCGCCGTACTGCACCTGCGGCGCACCCTCGCCGCGCTGGCCCGACGAGCACTGGGGAGGGCACTGTCGTGAGTGACGACCGGCACCCGGAGGGAAGCCCGCAGCGGCGCACCCACGGTTCCTGGGAGCGACTGCCGCAGGGGGACTACGACGACGGCGCCACCGCCTTCGTCCAGCTCCCCGAGGGAGGCATCGACGCCCTCCTCGCCTCCGACAGCCCGCTGGCCGCGCCGGGCCACGGCTATGTGCCGCCGACGTTCGGCCCGGCCGCCGACGAGGGCCACGACCCGGCGGCCCGGGGCGCCTGGGCGGCGCCCGCGCAGGGCCCGGGCTGGCCCGATCCGAACCAGGCCCCCCCGGAGAACACGGGCGACCGGTTCACGTACCGCCCCGGAGCCACCGGCCAGTGGACCTTCGAGGAGGCCGCGGCCGCCCGGGAGCCCGCCCCCGGCCACGACGTCACCGGTGAGTGGTCGATCCCGGTGGCGGGCGGCGATCTGCCGGACGAGTCGGGCGAGTTCTCCACGTCCGCCCTGGTCGAGCAGTGGGGCGGCACCCCGCCCACGACCCTGCCGGGCGGCGCGACCGCGCCCTGGGCGACGGGCACGAGCGGGCAGCCCTGGTCGGAGGGGACCCATCCGGCCCTCGACGAGCCGGCCGAGCCGGTCGCGCAGCCGCCCGGCGAAGCCCCTGGAGAGCCGTCCGGCGGGCCGTACGAGGACCCGAGGGCCGACGGTGCCCCCGAGGTGCCCGAAGCCGCCCAGGAGCCCTCAGGCGCCGCCGACGAGCCTGCCCCGGACGCGGACGCCGTACCCGCCGGGGATCCCGCCGCGGCCGGCCCCGAACCGGCACCGGAGACCGATGCCGAGGAGCAGGACGCCGGACCCCCGCCGCCTGCGCACGACGAACACCCCCTCGTCTCGTACGTCCTGCGGGTGAACGGCTCCGACCGGCCCGTCACCGACGCCTGGATCGGGGAGTCGCTGCTGTACGTGCTGCGCGAGCGGCTCGGTCTCGCCGGTGCCAAGGACGGCTGCTCACAGGGCGAGTGCGGCGCCTGCAACGTCCAGGTCGACGGGCGGCTCGTCGCCTCCTGCCTGGTGCCCGCCGTCACCGCCGCGGGCAGCGAGGTCCGTACGGTCGAGGGCCTCGCCGCCGACGGACAGCCCTCGGACGTGCAGCGGGCGCTCGCCCGGTGCGGGGCCGTGCAGTGCGGCTTCTGCATCCCCGGCATGGCGATGACCGTGCACGACCTGCTGGAGGGCAACCCCGCACCGACCGAACTGGAGGCCCGCCAGGCGCTGTGCGGCAACCTGTGCCGCTGCTCCGGCTACCGGGGCGTCCTGGAGGCCGTCAAGGAGGTCGCCGCCGAGCGCCGGGCGCACGCCGCCGACTCGGCGCCGGAGGCGAACGAGCCCCGTATCCCGCACCAGGCGGGCCCCGGCGCGGGCGGCGTGCACGCCTCCGCGTTCGACGGCACGGCCCCGCACGAGCACCCGTACGGCCAGGACGGAGGCCAGGCGTGAGCAACGAAGCCGCCACCGCGACCACCGCGGCGGCCGCACCCACCCCCGAGCCGCTGCCGCACGGCCTGGGCGCCCCCCTGCCGTCGGCCGACGCCGGCGCCAAGACCGAGGGCACCTTCCCGTACGCGGCCGACCTGTGGGCCGAGGGCCTGCTGTGGGCCGCCGTGCTGCGCTCGCCGCACCCGCACGCACGCATCGTGTCCATCGATGTGAGCCACGCGCGCGAGATGCCCGGCGTGCGGGCCGTCGTCACCCACGAGGACGTGCCCGGCGGCGCGTTCCACGGCCGGGGCACGTCCGACCGCCCCGTGTTCGCCTCCGAGGTCGTGCGCCACCACGGGGAGCCCATCGCGGCCGTCGCCGCCGACCACCCCGACACCGCGCGCATGGCCGCGGCCGCGGTCATCGTCGAGTACGAGGTGCTCGACCCGGTGACCGACCCCGAACAGGCCTTCGAGGCGGAGCCGCTGCACCCGGACGGCAATCTGATCCGGCACATCCCGCTGCGCCACGGCGACCCGGACGCGCTCGGTGAGGTCGTCGTCGAGGGCCTGTACCGCATCGGCCGCCAGGACCCCGCTCCGATCGGCGCGGAGGCCGGTCTCGCGGTGCCCCGGCCCGACGGCGGGGTCGAGCTGTACATCGCCTCCACCGACCCGCACGCCGACCGGGACCGGGCCGCGGCGGTCTACGGCCTCGAGCCCGAGCGGGTGAAGGTCGTCGTCACCGGGGTGCCCGGCGCCACCGCCGACCGCGAGGACCCGGGCTTCCAGCTCCCGCTCGGCCTGCTCGCGATGAGAACCGGCTGCCCGGTGAAGCTGACCGCGACACGCGAGGAGTCGTTCCTGGGCCACTCCCACCGCCACCCCACCCTGCTGCGCTACCGCCACCACGCGGACGCCGAGGGCAACCTGGTGAAGGTGGAGGCGCAGATCCTGCTGGACGCGGGCGCCTACGCGGACACCTCCTCGGACGCGCTCGCCGCCGCCGTGTCCTTCGCCTGCGGCCCCTACGTCGTCCCGAACGCCTTCATCGAGGGCTGGGCCGTCCGCACCAACAACCCGCCCTCGGGCCATGTCCGCGGCGAGGGCGCGATGCAGGTGTGCGCGGCCTACGAGGCGCAGATGGACAAACTCGCCAGGAAACTCGCCCTCGACCCGGCGGAGCTGCGGCTGCGCAACGTCCTGGCGACGGGCGACGTCCTGCCGACGGGCCAGACCGTGACCTGCCCGGCGCCGGTGGCCGAACTGCTCGAGGCGGTACGGGACCACCCGCTGCCGCCGCTCCCCAAGGACACCCCCGAGGAGGAGTGGCTGCTGCCGGGCGGCCCCGAGGGCGCGGGCGAGCCCGGTGCGGTGCGCCGCGGCGTCGGCTACGGCCTCGGCATGGTGCACATGCTCGGCGCGGAGGGCGCCGACGAGGTGTCCACGGCGACGGTGAAGGTCCACGACGGCGTGGCGACGGTGCTGTGCGCGGCCGTCGAGACCGGCCAGGGATTCGCCACGCTGGCCCGGCAGATCGTCCAGGAGACCCTCGGCATCGACGAGGTCCATGTGGCACCGGTCGACACGGACCAGCCGCCGGCCGGCGCGGGCTGCCGGGGCCGCCACACCTGGGTGTCGGGCGGAGCGGTGGAACGTGCCGCCAAGATGGTCCGCACCCAGCTGCTGCAACCCCTGGCGCACAAGTTCGGCATGTCCACCGAACTGCTCCAGATCACCGACGGCAAGATCACCTCGTACGACGGTGTGCTGTCCACCACCGTCACCGAGGCCATGGACGGCAAGGAGCTGTGGGCCACGGCGCAGTGCCGCCCGCATCCGACGGAACCGCTGAGCGAGACCGGCCAGGGCGACGCCTTCGTGGGGCTGGCGTTCTGCGCGATCCGCGCGGTGGTGGACGTGGACATCGAGATCGGCTCGGTACGGGTGGTGGAGCTGGCGCTCGCCCAGGACGTGGGCCGGGTGCTGAACCCGGCGCAGCTCGCCGCGCGCGTGGAGGCCGGCGTCACCCAGGGTGTGGGCATCGCGCTGACCGAGAACCTGCGCACGGCGCGCGGCCTGATCCGCCACCCCGACCTGACGGGCTACTCCCTTCCCACGGCCCTGGACGCCCCCGACATCCGGATCGTCAAGCTGGTCGAGGAACGCGACGTGGTCGCGCCGTTCGGCGCCAAGTCGGTCAGCGCGGTGCCCGTGGTGACGTCCCCGGCGGCGATCGCCTCGGCGGTGCGGGCGGCGACGGGCCGCCCGGTCAACCGGCTGCCGATCCGGCCGCAGGCGGCGGTGGTGACCACCCAGTGAACGGCGCCGGATCCGTGACCTGACGTCCGCGAAGCCCTCCCGCCTCCAGGGGCCTTCTGCTTTCGGGGCCCGCCTGCTTCGGGGTCTCCTGCTTCGGGGCCCTCCTGCCTTTCGGGCGTTGTCAGTGGATCCGCGTAGGGTTCTTCGCATCGGGGCAGAGCGGCCCGGCGGGAGGACGTGTCCTGCCCGCGGGCGCTCCTGGGACGAGGCACGCGGGGGAAACCATGGGCAGGACCGGCACCGGTGGCGTGATCACGCTGACCGAGGCGGACCTGGGCCTGCCGCCGTTCGCGGCGGCCACACACGAACCCGTCGAATTCCGCGGCCCATTCGCACCGCGAGGGTACGGCCCGAAGGCGGTGGCGGCGGACATGTACGAGCGGCTGACGTCGGTGTTCGACGAGGCCGCCGGGGACGTTGCGGCACCGTACCGGCGCATGGCCGCCCTCATCCGCCCCCTGGCCCGGATCGCCCGCCCCGGCCCGGGGCTCCGGCTCGGGCTTCCGCCGCGTCTGCTCGACGAGGAGTTCGGCTCCGCCGCGATCGTGCGCTTCGAGGACGTCGACTTCCCCGCAGCGCTCACACACGAGCCGACCCGTCGCTTCCTCGGCGAGGTGGGTCTGCCGGAGCACGGCTACTGGTACGAACTGGACACGGACGTTCCCCTGCCGACCCTGTCCGAGTACTACGCGCAGGAGGGCGACCTTCCCGTGGGCGGGCTCCCCGAAGGGGCGGACCGGTTGATACGCCTCGGCGGTCTGCCGGAGGACACAAGCCTGGTCGTCGACGGTGCCACCGGGGCGGTGCTGTGCTGGAGCGAGCCCGACGCGGCCCTGCGCCCGCTGAACGCGGACGTCTCCACCCTGGCGTTCACGGTCTGGCTGGTGCACCGGGAGCAGGCGCTCGACGGTCGGTACGACCTGAGGGACGCCCGGGAGTAACCGGACCGCCTTACTGAGACGGACAGCCACAAGGGCGGCACCCGACCGAGGGTGCCGCCCTTTCGTTTTGCCTGATCAGGCTTGTGAGGCCGTGGCGGGAATCGAACCCGCGTAACCCGCTTTGCAGGCGAGTCCCTCAACCACTCGGGCACACGGCCGGAATCGAGTGCGCCACGGACTGCGCGCGTTGTGACCCGACACAGGGACCGTAGGGTCCGGAGTCCGGCGGGCTCAAGGGACGCGTGGGTGCTGCAACGGGACTGCCATACGCCGTTCATGAACCGGGCTGGAGTCCTAGGACCAAGGGCTCACGTGATCAACGACTTCGGACAGGAGTCAGTCCGGCTCGAGCCCCTTACTCTGGCCGCATGGCAGTCCTGGAACCCCGTGACACCGACGTCGTCCCCTCCGTCCCGTCGGACGGCCCCACCGGCGTCCTGAGCCGGCCGTACCGGGCGCTCAGTATCGGCGTCGTGTCGGTCGTCCTGGTCATCGCCTTCGAGGCGACGGCCGTCGGCACCGCGATGCCGGTCGCGGCACGGGAACTGGACGGGCTGTCCCTGTACGCCTTCGCGTTCTCCGGGTACTTCACCACCAGCCTGTTCGGCATGGTTCTCGCGGGCCAGTGGTCGGACCGCAGCGGCCCCCTCGCCTCGCTGACCTGCGGCATCGCCGCTTTCGCCGCCGGGTTGCTGCTGTCCGGGACGGCCGGGGCGATGTGGCTGTTCATTCTGGGCAGGGCCGTGCAGGGGCTCGGCGGCGGCCTGGTGATCGTCGCCCTGTACGTCGTCGTCAGCCGTGCCTACCCCGAACGCCTGCGGCCGGCGATCCTGGCGGCGTTCGCGGCGGGCTGGGTGGTCCCGTCGGTGGTCGGCCCGCTGGCCGCGGGCGTGGTGACCGAGCACCTCGGCTGGCGCTGGGTGTTCATCGGCATCCCGGCGCTGGTGGTGTTCCCGCTCGCCCTCGCCCTGCCGCAGATACGGCGCCGGGCGGGCGGCCCCGCCGAGGAGGCCGTCGCCGCACCCTTCGACACCCGCCGTATCCGCCTCGCCCTCGGTATCTCGATCGGCGCCGGGCTTCTTCAGTACGCCGCCCAGGACGTGCGCTGGGCCTCCCTCGCGCCCGGCGTCGTGGGTGCCGCGCTGCTGGTCCCGGCGGTGCTGCGGCTGCTGCCCCGCGGCACCTACCGGGCGGCGCGCGGGCTGCCGTCCGTGGTGCTGCTGAGAGGAGTGGCGGCGGGCGCCTTCGTCTCGGCGGAGAGCTTCGTCCCGCTCATGCTCGTCACCCAGCGGGGCCTGTCGCCGACGCTGGCCGGCTCCTCCCTCGCGGCGGGCGGCGGGAGCTGGGCGCTCGGCTCGTATCTCCAGTCCAGGCCGCGCCTCGAACCGTACCGGAACCGGCTGATGACCCTCGGCATGATCGTGGTCGCCGCCGCGATAGCGACCGCGCCCAGTGTGCTGGTGCACGCGGTGCCCGTGTGGATCCTCGCCGTCGCCTGGGGGTTCGGCTGCTTCGGCATGGGCCTGGTGATCTCCTCGACCAGCGTCCTGCTCCTGAAGCTGTCGGCCCCCGAGGAGGCGGGTGCCAACTCGGCCGCCCTGCAGATCTCCGACGGCCTGGCGAACGTCGTCCTGCTCGCCGCGGGCGGTGCCGCGTTCGCCGCGCTCGGCGGTGGCACGGTCGCCGCGCCCACGGCCCTCGGCGCGACCGCCGAAGGCTCCCATCCGGCCGCCTTCGCCGCGGTGTTCCTGCCGATGGCGGCGGTGGCGCTGGCGGGGGCGTGGGTGACCACCCGGCTGCGCGAGCGGTGACGCGCGGGGCGCGGCCCGGTGATCTGTGAGCCGTGTCGCACCCGGGCCGGATGTGGCGGTGTTGACCCGAGTGGCGGGCGAGCTCACCGGTAGGGTGGCCCGGTTGTCATACCTGGCCGAGCCATCCGAGCCCCAGCGAACCGGAGACCGTGACTACCACCGCCGCCAGCAGTTCCTCGTACTCGCACCACCTGTCTCCCGCCTTCCCCGGCCGCGCTCCCTGGGGCACCGCCAGCAAGCTGCGTGCCTGGCAGCAGGGGGCGATGGAGAAGTACATCCGGGAGCAGCCGCGTGACTTCCTCGCCGTCGCCACGCCCGGCGCCGGCAAGACGACCTTCGCGCTGACGCTCGCGTCCTGGCTGCTGCACCACCACGTCGTGCAGCAGGTGACCGTGGTCGCGCCGACCGAGCATCTGAAGAAGCAGTGGGCGGAGGCGGCCGCGCGGGTCGGGATCAAGCTCGACCCCGAGTACAGCGCCGGACCGCTCGGCCGGGAGTACCAAGGGGTCGCGGTCACCTACGCGGGCGTCGGCGTACGGCCCATGCTGCACCGCAACCGCGTCGAGCAGCGCAAGACCCTTGTCATCCTGGACGAGATCCACCACGCCGGCGACTCCAAGTCCTGGGGCGAGGCGTGCCTGGAGGCGTTCGAGCCCGCGACACGCCGACTCGCCCTCACCGGTACGCCGTTCCGGTCCGACACCAACCCCATCCCGTTCGTGACGTACGAGGAGGGGAACGACGGGATCCGGCGGTCCGCCGCCGACTACACCTACGGATACGGGTCCGCGCTCGCCGACGGGGTCGTGCGGCCGGTCATCTTCCTCTCCTACAGCGGCAATATGCGCTGGCGCACCAAGGCGGGCGACGAGATCGCCGCCCGGCTCGGCGAGCCCATGACCAAGGACGCCGTCAGCCAGGCCTGGCGCACCGCCCTCGATCCGCGCGGCGACTGGATGCAGAGTGTGCTGCGTGCCGCCGACCAGCGGCTGACCGAGGTCCGCAAGGCCATCCCGGACGCCGGGGCCCTCGTCATCGCCTCCGACCAGGAGGCGGCCCGCGCCTACGCCAAACTCATCCGTGACATCACCGGGCACAAGGCGACCCTCGTGCTGTCCGACGACGCGGGCGCCTCCGACCGCATCGACGAGTTCAGCGGCAACGACGACCGCTGGATGGTCGCGGTCCGTATGGTCTCCGAGGGCGTCGACGTGCCGCGGCTCGCCGTCGGGGTGTATGCGACCACCATCTCCACCCCGCTCTTCTTCGCCCAGGCCGTCGGCCGTTTCGTACGGTCCCGGCGCCGCGGCGAGACCGCCTCCGTGTTCCTGCCGACGGTCCCCGACCTCCTCACCTTCGCCAACGAGATGGAGCGGGAACGGGACCACGTCCTCGACAAGCCGAAGAAGGACAGCGAGGAGGACCCGTACGCCGAGTCCGAGAAGGAGATGGAGGAGGCCAACCGGGAGCAGGACGAGGACACCGGCGAGCAGGACATGCTGCCCTTCGAGGCGCTGGAGTCCGACGCCGTCTTCGACCGGGTCATGTACAACGGCGCCGAGTTCGGCATGCAGGCCCACCCGGGCAGCGAGGAGGAGCAGGACTACCTCGGCATCCCGGGTCTTCTGGAGCCGGAGCAGGTGCAGTTGCTGCTGCAGAAGCGGCAGGCGCGGCAGATCGCGCACAGCCGCAAGAAGCCGGACAGCGAGGCCGATCTGCTCGAACTGCCCGCCGACCGGCGGCCCGTGGTCACCCACAAGGAACTGCTGGAACTGCGCAAGCAGCTGAACACGATGGTCGGCGCGTACGCCCACCAGAGCGGCAAGCCGCACGGCGTGATCCACACCGAGCTGCGCCGGGTGTGCGGCGGCCCGCCGAGCGCCGAGTGCACCGCGGGCCAGCTGCGGCAGCGGATCGCCAAGGTCCAGGAGTGGGCGACGCGGATGCGGTGACGCCGGCGCGGGACGCGCACATGTCGCCGTGACTCGCGCACATATCGCCGTAAAAGCGACCGATGTGTACCGGCCGTTGACCGGATTCTGGACGGAGCCTTCCGCTCAGCGAACCGGATCGCTACTGTCCCGCTACGCACACGCCCCGTGGCAGCGCCGCCGCGGAGCGCAGCCGTGAAAGCGACCGTGCCCGGGAGCCGCCCCGGGCCGCCGGCCGAACGGCGGCCTCTGAAGCGCGTCGCCGACGGGACTCGGTGCCGCATCCGCCGTGAGGGGGCCGCTGTCCTCACCACTAAGGAGTGGGCGTCGTGACCGCGGAGACCTCTCAGACGCTGGACCGGGGCCTCAGGGTCCTCAAACTGCTCGCCGACACGGACCACGGGCTGACGGTCACCGAGCTGTCCAACAAACTGGGCGTCAACCGGACCGTGGTGTACCGGTTGCTGGCCACGCTCGAACAGCACTCCCTCGTCCGCCGCGATCTGGGCGGCCGCGCCCGGGTCGGGCTCGGCGTGCTGCGTCTGGGCCGTCAGGTGCATCCGCTGGTGCGGGAGGCCGCGCTGCCCGCACTGCGGGCGCTCGCCGAGGACATAGGAGCGACCGCGCACCTCACGCTCGTCGACGGCGCGGAAGCGCTGGCCGTCGCCGTGGTCGAGCCCTCGTGGACCGACTACCACGTGGCGTACCGTGCCGGGTTCCGCCATCCGCTCGACCGGGGAGCCGCAGGCCGGGCCATACTCGCCGCCCGTCAGCAGCCGATCGCCGAGCCCGGCTACACCCTCACCCACGGAGAGCTGGAGACGGGTGCGTGCGGGGCGGCCGCACCGCTGCTGGGAGTGAACGGCGTCGAGGGCAGCGTGGGGGTCGTCATGCTGTCGGACTCGGTGCCGGAGCGGGTGGGGCCGCGGGTCCTCGAGGCCGCCCGGGAGGTCGCCGAAGCGCTGCGCTGACCGCCGCGTGGCCCGGACCCCGGTGCGTCCGGCCGTCCCCTGGCATTAGCCGACCGGCCAAACGCCCACCCTCCCCTCTGGCCGATCCTCTCATCGCAGCGCGCTCTCGCCTCCGCATCATCAGGGGCCATACCAGCCCAGGTGATGGAGGGAGCAAGCGCGGTGGAAACAGTACGGACACGGCCGGGAGCCGGCCGGCAGGGCGGTTCCGGACGGCGGTTGACCAGGCGGCAGGCGGTCGGAGCACTCGTCGCCGAGGCCGGCGGCAGCCCGCTGCGGCGGACCATGGGCGTCGGCCAGCTCACGCTGCTCAGCGTGGGCGCAACCCTCGGCACCGGCATCTTCGTCGTCCTGGGCCAGGCCGTTCCCCAGGCCGGCCCCGCGATCGTCGTGTCCTTCGTGCTCGCCGGAGTGACCGCCCTCTTCTCCGCGCTGTCGTACGCCGAACTGGCCGGCATGATCCCCGGCTCCGGCTCCTCCTACAGCTACGCCTACGCCACGATGGGCGAGCTGATCGCCTGGGTGTGCGGCTGGTGTCTGATCCTGGAGTACGGGGTGTCCGTCGCGGCGGTGGCCGTCGGCTGGGGCCAGTACGTCAACGAACTGCTCCGGCTCACCGTGGGCGTCACCCTGCCCGATGCGCTCAGCGCCCCGCCCGGCGCCGGGGGCACCCTCAACGTCCCGGCGGCCCTCATCGTCGTCCTCGCCATGGCCGTGCTGCTGCGCGGGGCCAAGGAGAGCGCCGTCGCCAACACCGTCATGGTCACCGTGAAGATCGCGGCTCTCGTGATGTTCTGCGCGGTCGCCTTCACCGCGTTCCGCGCGGGCAACTTCCAGCCGCTCTTCCCGCTGGGCACCGCCGGGATGAGCGCGGGCGCGGCCTCGCTGTTCTTCTCCTACATCGGGTTCGACGCGGCCTCGACCGCCGGTGAGGAGGCGCGCAACCCCCAGCGCGACCTGCCCCGCGCGATCATCCTCTCCCTCGTCCTGGTCACCGCGCTGTACGTGCTCGTCGCGGTCGCCGCGCTCGGTGCCATGCCGTGGCGGCAGTTCGCGGGGACGGAGGCCACGCTCAGCGAGGTGCTCGTGCGGTCCGTCGGCGGCGGCAACCTCTGGCCGGTGCTCCTGTCGGTCGGCGCGGTCGTCGCCACCACCAGCGTGGTGCTCACCGTGCAGTACGGACAGATCCGCATCCTGTTCGCCATGTCCCGGGACGGCCTGGTGCCGCCGCTGTTCTCCAAGGTCCACCCCACCACGGGAGTCCCCCGCGCCAACACGGTGATCGTCTCGGCGTTCATCGCCGTGCTCGCCGCCCTCGTTCCGCTGGGCAGCCTCGCCGACGCCACCAGCATCGGCACGCTGTTCGCCTTCATGCTGGTGAACCTGGCCGTCGTCCTGCTGCGCCACCGCAACCCGGACGCACCGCGCTCCTTCCGGGTGCCCTTCTCCCCGGTGACCCCGGTCCTCGGCATGGGCTTCTGCGTCTACATGCTGTTCAGCCTCGGTGCGGACACCTGGATCGCGTTCGCCGCCTGGATGGCGGCCGGCCTGGCGGTCTACGGGCTGTACGGGATCCGCCACTCCAAGCTCGACCACGGGGCCGGACCCCAGGAGGGCGCATGATCTCCCTCGACCTCACCGCGGACGTCGCCACCCTCACCCGGGACCTCGTCGACATCCCCTCCGAGAGCGGGGACGAGGCACGGATCGCGGACGCCGTCGAAGCGGCACTCCAGGGCTGTGCGCACCTCGCCGTCGAACGCGTCGGCAACTCCGTCGTCGCACGAACCGTCCCCCGGGCTCCCGCCGGCTCCCGGGCGGGTGGGACCCGCACCGACCGCCACGAACGGGTCGTCGTCGCCGGCCACCTGGACACCGTGCCCGCCGCGGGGAACCTGCCGTCGACGACGGACGGCGACCGCGTTCACGGCCTCGGTGCCTGCGATATGAAGGGCGGCGTCGCCGTGGCCCTGCGCCTCGCCGCCACCGTCACGGCGCCGGTGCGCGACATCACCTACGTCTTCTACGAGTGCGAGGAGGTGGAGGGCGACCGCAACGGTCTGCGCCGAATCGCCGCGGAGCGGCCCGACCTGCTCGAGGCCGGCCTCGCGATTCTGATGGAGCCCTCGGACGCCGGGATCGAGGCGGGGTGCCAGGGGGTCCTTACCGCCGACATCACGGTCCGCGGCGAGCGGGCGCACACGGCACGGCCGTGGAAGGGCGTCAACGCCGCCCACCGGGCGGCCCGCGTGCTGCAACGGCTCGCCGACCACACCGCGGAGCGCGTCGTCATCGACGGGCTGGAGTACCGGGAGAGCCTGAGCGCCGTCGCCGTACGGGCCGGGGTCGCCGGCAACGTCGTACCCGACGAGTGTGTCGTCACGGTCAATCACCGGTTCGCCCCCAGCCGTTCGCCCGCGGAGGCGGAGGCGTACATCCGGAGCCTGTTCCCGGAGTACGCCGTCGACGTCACCGAGGCCGTCCCGGGCGCCCTGCCCGGTCTCGGCCGGGAAGCGGTCGCCTCGCTCGTCCGTGCCCTCGCCGTCACGCCCCGCCCCAAACTCGGCTGGACGGACGTCGCCCGCTTCGCCGGGCTCGGCACGCCCGCGGTCAACTACGGACCAGGGGACCCGGCGTTGGCGCACACGGCGGGGGAGTACGTGCCCGTGGCGCAGCTGCGGGAGTGCGAGACCCGGCTCGGGGACTGGCTCACCGCGCCGACGCCCGCCCCGGTCTTCGACGACAGGACGTAGTGCCCCGACAGGCAATGTTTGCCGGGCACTAGAGCTGCGCCAGTGTCCTCAGCTGCAGCCACAGCACCAGCCGTTCGTCGGGATCGTCCAGGGCGATCCCGACGTGCTGCTGGGCCTGTCTGAGGCGGTAGCGGCAGGTGTTCGGATGCACCGCGAGCAGCTTCGCCGCGCCCGCCATGTCGCAGCCGGACTCGAACCAGGCGAGCAGGGTGCGCGCGTAGTCGGTGCCGTGTTCGGCGTCGTGGGCGAGGACCTCCTGCCAGGCACCCATGGCCAGCTCCCGCCGCTCGCGGAGCACTTCGGACAGCCGCATCAGGGTGAGCCGGGGCCGTACCCCGGCCGCCGACGCCACCGGAAGCTCCGGCCCGAGCACCCGCAGGACGAGGTCCGCGTCGTCCCGGGACGACGGCACCCCGGCGAGGGAGGGCACGACCTCGCCGAGTCCCGCCCGGACCGGCACCCGCAGTGCCTGACCGGCCCGCCGCACGATGTCCTCGGCCAGCCGCAGATGGCGCTGCTCATGGGTGCGCCGCGCGCCCGCCGTCGCGGGCCCCGGCAGGCCGGGCGCGGGCAGCAGCGCGTAGACCACCCCGTCGACGAGCACACACGCGTGCCGCCCGTAGCGGGCCTCGCACTGGAGCCGTACGAGGTCCAGCAGCCGCAGCGCGGTCTGCTCGCCGTCCGGGGCGGGGACCGTCGAGTCCAGGGCGAACGCGGCCACCCGCACCGCCTCCAGGCCGAGCCGGAGCGCGGCGGCGTCCGGGTCGGCGGTGCCCTCCAGCAGACGGCGCAGCAGGTCGCCGTCCTGGTGCCGGGCCAGTTCCTGCGCCGCACGCGCCCGCAGCAGAAGCAGCGCCGCCGTGGATGCGCCCTGCGCCAGCGCCTCCTCGGCGTCGGGCGCGAGCCGTCCGTCGTCCACGACCCAGAGCGAGCCCAGCGTCTCTCCGCCGGCCCGCACGGCCACGGCGAGCCGCGGCAGGGCGTCCGCGAGCGCCGGCAGCCGCACCGGGCCCGGGGCCGCGAAGACCGTCCGGTACTGCTCGGTGTTCTCCGGGCTGCCCGGCACCCGCAGTCCGAGGATCCCCTGGCGGCGGTCCTCGTCGGTCGCCTGCCCCGGCACGGTCGAGTACGCGAGGATGCGCTGCCGGGGGTCCTCGATCGCGGTGGCCCCGCCGACCGCCGCCGCCACCGCGTCGGCCAGCGCGAACAGCTCCCCTCGCGTGTCCCCGCCGCCCGCGGCGGCCGGGCGCGCCCCGATCGCGGACGCCAGCAGCAGATGCACCTGATGCCAGGCCGCGTCCTCGTCCACGGACAGCAGCGCCACCCCCGCCGACTGCGCCTCGGCGACCGGCCCGTCCGGGCCGCGTACGACGACGCCCGTCATCCCGGCCTCCGCGGCGGCCCTGGTCAGCGGCCCGGCGGCCGGGGCCCGCACGCCCACCGCCAGCAGCAGCGCTCCCGGCGCCCGGGGCGGCAGAGCGCCGGCGTCGTACAGCAGCGCCTCGGTGACGGGCGCGCCGAGGCCGGCCGGCGCGGCGAGCAGCCGGACGGAGGGCTCGCCGACGACATCCAGCAGGTCGCCGAGGGTGCAGGCGTCCGTGGGCCCCTCGCTCGGATCGATTGCGGTTCGGGTCGATTGGAGAATCTCATCAGGAACCTAGGCAGGGTTTGGCCTCCTGCACAACGTGGGGTGTGCCACGGGCTGGCCAGACTCGACTCATGACAGCAGCACCGGAACAGTCGGCGGCCCGTGAGCGGGCGGCGCGGCTCGCCGACGCAGCGGCGCGCGGCGCCGGCGTCCAACTGCGGACCGTGGACGATGTGGCGGGCCTCGCGGCCGTGGCCGACTTCTTCAGCGATGTGTGGCGGACGCCGCGGAGCACCCCGCCCTACCCGGCGGAGGTGCTGCACAGCCTCGTGCACGCGGGCGGGGCCGTGCACGCCGCGTTCGCCGGCGACCGGCTGGCCGGGGCCTCGGTCGCCGTGTTCGGACGGCCCGCCGACGCGTGCGCCTACTCCCTCGTGGCGGCCGCCGACCGCGGCCTCGGCTATGCGGTGAAGCAGGCCCAGCGCGCCTGGCTCCTGGAACGCGGGGCCCGCACCCTGCGCTGGACCTTCGACCCGCTGGTCGGCCGCAACGCCCGTTTCAACCTGGTGAAGCTGGGCGCGACCGGCAGCGAGTACCTCGTCGACTTCTACGGTCCGATGACCGACGGCGTGAACGACGGCGACGAGAGCGACCGGCTGACGGTGACCTGGGACCTGGCGGCGCCCCGGGAGCCGGACGAGACCGCCGACCGTACCGCCGCCCCCGTCACCGCCCCCGCAGCTCTCGACCCGTCCCCCACTCCCGGCTTCGCTCGAGCGGGGGGACCCCCACGAGGAGGGGGGACCCACGTGGCCCCGGACGGCGGCCCGCTCGCCCTCCGCTCTCCCGACGGACGCCGTGTGTGGTGCCGTGTGCCCGACGACATCGTCGCCCTGCGCGCCACCGACCCGGCCCTCGCCCTGAGCTGGCGGCACGCCGTTCGCGAGGTGTTCGTGGCGGCCTTCGCCGAGGGGCGCACGGCGACGGGCATGTCCCGGGACGGCTGGTACACGCTCACCCGCGAGGAGGACTCCCCGGCATGAAGCTCGAACGCGTCGAGATCGTCCATGTGGCGATCCCCCTGGTCACCCCGTTCCGCACCTCGTTCGGGACCATGACCACGAAGGACACCTTCCTGCTCCACGTCGTCACCGACGCCGCCGAGGGCTGGTCGGAGTTCGCGGCCGACCCCGAGCCCCTGTACTGCTCCGAGTTCGTGGCGGGCGCCGAGATCGTCCTGCGCGACTTCCTGCTGCCGCGTGCCGCCGCGCTGCCGCACCTCACCACGGCCGCGCTCGCCCCGGCCATGGCGAAGATCAAGGGGCACGAGCTGGCCAAGGCGGCCCTGGAGACGGCGGTCCTGGACGCGGAGCTGCGCGCGCACGGCATGCCCCTGGCCGCCTACCTGGGGGCCGTACGGGACCGGGTGCCGGCCGGGGTGTCCGTCGGCATCAGGGACTCGCTCCCCGAACTGCTGGACGACGTCGAGCGGTATCTCGCCGAGGGCTATGTCCGGATCAAGCTGAAGATCGAGCCCGGCTGGGACGTGAGGCCCGTACGGGCCGTCCGCGAGCGCTTCGGGGACGAGCTGCCGCTCCAGGTCGACGCGAACACGGCGTACACACTCGCCGACGCCGAACACCTCGGGAAGCTGGACGAGTTCGGGCTGCTGCTCATCGAGGAGCCGCTGGAGGAGAACAACCTCCATGCCCACGCCCGGCTCCAGCAGCGCATCGCGACCCCCGTCTGTCTGGACGAGTCCCTGCACAACGCCCGCGACACCGCCTCCGCGATCGCCATGGACGCCTGCCGGGTCGTCAACGTGAAGCCCGCGCGGGTCGGCGGCTACCTGGAGGCCCGTCGCGTCCACGACGTGGCGCACGCGCACGGGGTGCCGGTGTGGTGCGGCGGCATGCTGGAGACGGGCATCGGCCGTGCGCCCAACCTGGCGCTGGCCGCCCTGCCCGGCTTCACGCTCCCCGGCGACACCTCGGCGTCCGCCCGCTACTTCGCCGAGGACCTCACCGAGCCCTTCGTGCTGCAGGACGGCCATCTGCCGGTGCCGTCGGGGCCCGGCATCGGCATCGCACCGCTTCCGGGGGCACTGCGCCGCTTCACCGTCGGGCGCAGCGACCTGTACGGGGGCCGGTGACCTGTACGGGGCCTGAAGTCCTCGTCACGTTAGATTGATCCCGTGCTCTCTCGCCTCTCCCGCCCCAAGGCCGTCGCCGTCTGCGCCCTGCCCGTCGTGGCCCTGTTCGCCACGGCGGTGTTCGTGCCGCTGCCGTTCTCCCTGGCGCAGCCCGGCCTCACGGCGAACGTCCTCGGCGAGAACAAGGGCACGCCCGTGATCACGGTCAGCGGGGCGTCCACGCGCCGGACCACGGGCCAGCTGCGGATGACGACGATCGAGGCGACCGGGCCCGACGCGGACGTCTCGCTCGGCGATGTGATCGACGGCTGGTTCCGCACGGACCGCGCGGTGATGCCGCGCGACGCGGTCTACCCGAGCGGCGACACCGTCAAGGAGATCGAGCGGCACAACGCCGAGCAGATGCAGCAGTCGCAGGACGCGGCGAGCCGGGCGGCCCTGAGGTACCTGCACATCAGCGAAAAGGACGTCAAGGTCACGCTGAAGCTCGCGGACGTCGGCGGCCCCAGCGCGGGCCTGCTGTTCAGCCTCGGGATCATCGACAAGCTGGAGGGCGACGGCGGCGGCGGTGACCTCACGGGCGGCCGCACCGTCGCCGGTACGGGCACGATCGACGCGGTGGGCAACGTGGGCGCGGTCGGCGGGGTCGCACTCAAGACGCAGGCGGCCCGCCGTGACGGAGCGACGGTGTTCCTGGTGCCGAAGGACGAGTGCGCCGACGCGCACGCGGACCTCCCGAAGGGGCTGCGGCTGGTCCCGGTGACCACGCTGGACGGCGCGGTCGACGCACTGATGGCCCTGGAGAAGGGCAAGGGCCCGGTACCGAGCTGCTGAAGCGGCCCGGATCGGCGGCTTCCCGGGGCGCGGCCGGCAACTGCGTAGCGTTGGGGGGCTCTTCAGGAGCGGCCCGTTCCGCTATGTTGTTACCGCTCCGTAGTTCACACCTCAACCAGGCATATCGCCTATTGCTGCTGTCATGCGCATGCCCGCGAGGCGTGACGCCGTTTCGCGCCCCTTTCGCGCCCCCGCTCACCGAAAGCCCCCCAGTTCGTGACCGTCTCCCTCTACGAGGCCCGACCGGCCGGTCGGCATGCGGCAGTGCCCACGGGCAGTCTGTTCCGGCGGGTGTACGCACCGCGCGCCTGCGACGCACTCGCCTACTCCATGGCGACCTATGCCATGCCCCTCGTGGTGCTGGCGACCACCGGCTCCGCGTCCCTGACGGGCCTGGCCTTCGCGCTGGAGTGGGTACCCAGGGTGGCCGCGTTCAGCTTCGCCGGTGACCTGGTGGACCGCAGCGGAGCGGCCATCGTGTGCTTCATCGCCTCGCTGGTCCGGGCCCTGGTGGTGGCGGGCGCCGGTGTGGTGCTGGCCGTACTGCCCGGGGGGACGGCCGAGACCGTCGCCGTCATGGCGCTGGCCGCGGTGACCGGTGCCCTCACCCAGTTCAGCTTCATCGCCAACGAGGCGGTCGGCGCCATCGTCAGCCGCCGGACCGAAGGGCAGTCCCACAAGGTGCAGTCGGTGCTGATCGGCATCGACCAGACGGCCACCCTCGTCGGCCCGGCCCTGGGCGGCGTCCTGCTCCTGACCGGACCGACCCGTATGCTCGCGTGCCTGAGCGTGCTGTCCTTCCTGTCGGCCGGGCTCGCCCTGCAGACCCCGCCCACTCCGCTGCGCGCCGGGCGCCCGGGCGGACAGGGAACCGGCGGAGGCATGCGGGAGGGCTGGGAGACCCTGCGTTCACTGCCGTCCCTGCGGCGGCTCGTCGCCGGGCTGGCCTGCTCCAACCTCGCGCTCGGCCTGCTCCAGTCGGCCAGCCCCGTCCTCGTGGAGGGCCGCTTCGGCCGGTCCCCGGCCGCCGTCGGCACGCTCTGGTCGGTCGCCGCCGCCACCACCCTGGTCGCCGTCACCTGCTGCCGGTTCGCGCTCAACCGGCTGGGCCTGTGGGGAGTCGGCGTCATCAGCGGAACGATCGCGACCGCCGCCTGCCTCGCCGTGCCCGCGGCCCCCTCCTACGCCGGCTACACGGCCCTCGTGGCCCTGTTCATGGCCGCCGACGGCGGGCTCACCGTCGTTCTGCGCACCCTGCGCTCGCTGATCATCCCGCCCGCGGCCTTCGGTACGACCCTCTCCCTGACCATCCTGCTCCTGCTGCTGCCCTTCCCCGTGGCCGGCGTCGTGCTCGCCCTCACCCCGCCGCCGTATCTCACCGACGCCCTGGGAGCGTGCGCCCTGCTGCAGGCCCTGACCCTGATCGTCACCTTCGTACGACTACGCAAGGACCCCGTGCTGCGCGCCAAGGCGGCTCCGGTCCGCCGTGGCTCCTGAACGGGCCGCCCTGGGGGACCCGCTGGAACCCCCCGCGGTTCGGTGCGCCTAGACCCGCTCCTGGTCCTGCGCCGCCTGTTCCACCAGCGGGATGATCCGCAGCGGAACCGGGTTCTCCATGACGATCGCCGTCGAGGCCCGGACGATGCCCTCGAAACCGACCACCCGGTCGATCACCCGCTGGAGGTCGGCGTTGGAGCGGGCCACCAGACGGCACAGCATGTCCCCGCTGCCGGTGGTGGTGTGCAGTTCCAGGACCTCGGGCACGGTCGCAAGATGGGCCCGCACGTCCGGGCCCTGGCCCTGGCGGATCTGGAGCGTGGCGAACGCCGTGACGGGGTAGCCGAGCGCGGCCGGATCCACCTGCGGCCCGAAGCCGCGGATCACCCCGTGCGCCTGGAGGCGGTCCAGGCGAGCCTGGGCGGTGCCGCGGGCCACCCCGAGCCGCCGGGACATCTCCAGCACCCCGATGCGCGGCTCGCGCGCCAGCAGCACGATGAGCCGGGCGTCCAGATGATCGATCGCCATACCGCACTCCCAGATGGTCATCCTGTACAGAACGCCCGGCGAGCCGGGCGTCTTACTGGGCAGATTGCCCAGCCGATACACAAACTATTGCGCACCTTGCGGAGACGGGTGAGGCTGCCGACATGACGCAGACCACACACCACACTCCTGACACCGCGCGCGAGGCAGACCCCTTCCCGGTCAAGGGAATGGACGCGGTCGTCTTCGCCGTGGGCAACGCCAAGCAGGCCGCGCACTACTACTCCACCGCCTTCGGGATGCGGCTCGTGGCGTACTCCGGACCGGAGACCGGCAGCCGGGAGACCGCCTCGTACGTCCTGGAGAATGGCTCCGCCCGTTTCGTCCTCACCTCGGTCGTCAAGCCCGCCACCGACTGGGGCGCCTTCCTCGCCCGGCACGTGGCCGAGCACGGCGACGGTGTGGTCGACCTCGCCATCGAGGTCCCGGACGCGCGCGCGGCGTACGCGTACGCGATCGAGCACGGCGCCCGCCCGGTCGCCGAGCCCTACGAGCTGAAGGACGAGCACGGCGTCGTCGTCCTGGCGGCGATCGCCACCTACGGCGAGACCCGCCACACCCTGGTCGAACGCACCGGCTACGACGGCCCCTACCTCCCCGGCTACGTCGCCGCCGACCCCATGGTCGAGCCGCCCGCGCAGCGCACCTTCCAGGCGATCGACCACTGCGTCGGCAACGTCGAACTCGGCCATATGGACGAGTGGGTCGGCTTCTACAACAAGGTCATGGGCTTCACGAACATGAAGGAGTTCGTGGGCGACGACATCGCGACGGAGTACAGCGCGCTGATGTCCAAGGTCGTCGCCGACGGGACGCTCAAGGTCAAGTTCCCGATCAACGAGCCCGCCATCGCCAAGAAGAAGTCCCAGATCGACGAGTACCTGGAGTTCTACGGCGGCCCCGGCGTCCAGCACATCGCGCTCAACACCAACGACATCGTGCGCACGGTACGCACGATGCGCGCGGCCGGCGTGCAGTTCCTCGACACCCCGGACTCGTACTACGACACCCTCGGCGAGTGGGTCGGCGACACCCGCGTCCCCGTGGAGACCCTGCGCGAGCTGAAGATCCTCGCCGACCGCGACGAGGACGGCTATCTGCTGCAGATCTTCACCAAGCCGGTCCAGGACCGCCCGACGGTCTTCTTCGAGATCATCGAGCGGCACGGCTCCATGGGCTTCGGCAAGGGCAACTTCAAGGCGCTGTTCGAGGCGATCGAGCGCGAGCAGGCCAAGCGCGGAAACCTGTGACCCGCCGCCGCGGTGCGCAACCGCGCACCGCGGCGGTCCCGTCCCGCGTCCACCGGCAGGAGCCCGCCTCGCCGCAGGCGCCGGCAGCGGGGAGAGGTGCCGGTGCTCCCACGGACGGGGGTTCCCACCGCCCCGCCCGGGTGCCACGCTGTGATCATGAGCCGTATCGAAGCCCCGCGCGACGAAGTCACCGGCAACCTCCTCGACCGCCTCCGGGAGGGTCTGCCCGCCGAGGCCGTCCTGGCCGACCCCGACGTCACGGCCTCGTACGCGAACGACATGGCGAGCTTCTGCGCGGCCGGCATCCCGGCCGTGGTCGTGCTGCCGCGCACCGTCGAGCAGGTCCAGCACGTCATGCGGACCGCCACCGAACTTCGGGTCCCGGTCGTCCCGCAGGGCGCCCGCACCGGTCTGTCGGGCGGGGCGAACGCCTCCGACGGCTGCATCGTGCTCTCGCTCACGAAGATGGACCGGATCCTGGAGATCAGTCCGGTCGACCGCATCGCCGTTGTCGAGCCCGGCGTCGTCAACGCCACCCTCTCCCGGGCGGTGGGCGAACACGGCCTCTTCTACCCGCCGGACCCCTCCAGCTGGGAGATGTGCACGATCGGCGGCAACATCGGCACGGCCTCCGGCGGCCTGTGCTGCGTCAAGTACGGGGTCACCGCCGAGTACATCCTCGGCCTCGACGTCGTCCTCGCCGACGGGCGCCTGCTGTCCACCGGCCGCCGCACCGCCAAGGGTGTCGCCGGATACGACCTCACCCGGCTCTTCGTCGGCTCCGAGGGCTCGCTCGGCGTCGTCGTCCGCGCGATCCTCGCGCTCCGGCCCAAGCCCCCACAACAGCTGGTGCTGGCCGCCGAGTTCGCCTCCGCGGCCGCGGCCTGCGACGCCGTATGCCGCATCATGGCGGGCGGACACGTGCCCTCCCTGCTGGAACTGATGGACCGTACGACCGTCAAGGCCGTCAACGACCTCGCGCACATGGGCCTGCCGGAGACCACCGAGGCGCTGCTCCTCGCCGCCTTCGACACCCCGGACCCGGCCGCCGACCTCGCCGCGGTCGGCGCGCTGTGCGAGGCCGCGGGCGCCACCCAGGTCGTCCCGGCCGACGACGCGGCCGAGTCCGAACTCCTGCTGAAGGCCCGCCGGTTGTCGCTCACCGCGCTGGAGGCCGTCAAGGGCACGACGATGATCGACGACGTGTGTGTGCCCCGCTCCCGGCTCGGCGACATGCTCGAAGGGGTCGAGCGGATCGCCGGGAAGTACGGCCTGACGATAGGCGTCTGCGCGCATGCGGGCGACGGCAACACGCACCCGACCGTCTGCTTCGACGCCCAGGACCCCGACGAGTCGCGGCGCGCCCGTGAGTCCTTCGACGAGATCATGCAGCTGGGCCTGGAACTCGGCGGCACGATCACCGGCGAGCACGGGGTGGGCGTGCTGAAGAAGGAGTGGCTGGCGCGCGAGATCGGTCCGGTGGGCGTGGAGACGCACCGGGCGATCAAACAGGTCTTCGACCCTCTCGGTATCTTGAACCCGGGCAAGGTCTTCTGAGGATTCTCAGGGGAGCCCGCGGGCGCGAACGCGCGTTTCCGAGAACTATCTTTCGGGTTTGCCTCGGGTGTGTGAAGGGAGTGCGCGCTGTCGCCCGGAAAGGGGTGGGTACGGGCGGAGCGGCCGTGCCCCCTGCCCGCTTCTGATAGATGTGGATGCCCACACGACCCCCCGAGCAGATACGGGACGACGGACATGAGCGCCCCCACCCCGGCACCCGGTGACGACAGGCCCCGCGAAGGGTACTACCCGGATCCGTCCATTCCCGGATACGTCCGGTACTGGAACGGGGTCGCCTGGGTGCCCGGAACCAGCAGGCCGGCGCCCACCGACGGCACCCCGCCGGCCCCGCCGTCCTCCACGGACCCCGCTGGGCCCTCCGTGGAGGAGACGGGCCCGCACTTCTTCGACGAGGACCCGGTCGACGGCCCCGGCCCGGCCAACCCGGCCGGGGACCAGCACGGCAGCCGTCCGGAGCCGGCCTCGGCCTGGGGCGCCGAACGGTCCCGGCAGTCCGGGTTCGGTGGCGACCAGGACCGCCGGGTGGCCTGGGGCGGCTCCGGCACCGCCGACCCGCGGATCCCGCTCGCGGGCACGCCCGACGGCAGGGCGACCAGCACCGACGGCACCGCGACATTCCCGCCCGCCGCGACGGGATCCCGCCCGGGCGCGGACGCCGCGCCCTCCGAGAGCACCATGGCGTTCCGTGCGCTCTCCCCGCGCACGGGGGAGCAGGGCGACAGCGCGGGGGCGGCCGATTCCGGCGCGGGGCAGCCCGCCGCACATACGCCGAGCGCCCAGGCGCCGCAGGCCGCGGCACCGACGGCACCCGCGGCGGGGGCATCCGTGCAGCAGCCGGCCGCGAGCCTGCCGCAGCAGCCGGCCGGTTCGCTCGCGCAGCGGCCCGCGGCGAGCCTGCCACAGCAGTCCACGGGGCCTGCCGCGCCCTCGGCCACGGGACCGGGCGCGCCGTCGCCCACGGGCCCCGCCACGCCCATGACCACGGGTGCCGGCGGCGGCCAGCCCTCGTGGGCGCAGCAGGTCCACCAGCTCGCGAGCGCGGGCGCCGACGGTGACCGGCCGCCCGCGCCCTGGAAGCCGCCGGTGGAGGACCCGTTCCTGGCGGCCGTCCGGGAACAGGCGGCGGCCCGGCCCGCCGGTCTCGGCAAGCGGCTGGCGGCCCGGCTGCTGGACACTTTGATCGTGGGGGCGGTCACCGGCGTGGCCGCGGTACCGCTGGCGGGCAAGGCGATCGACCACATCAACGGCAAGATCGACGCGGCCCGGCTGTCCGGGCGGACCGTCACGGTCTGGCTGCTCGACGGCACGACCTCGGTCTATCTCGCGATCGTTCTCGCCGTGCTCCTCGGTTTCGGCGTGCTCTACGAGGTGCTGCCCACCGTCCGGTGGGGCCGCACGCTCGGCAAGAAGCTGTGCGGTCTGGAGGTGCGGGACATCGAGGGCCATGAGCCGCCGGCCTTCGGCCCGGCCCTGCGGCGCTGGCTCGTCTACAGCGTTCCGGGCCTGCTTGGCGTCGGTGTCGTCGGGATCCTGTGGTGCCTGTTCGACCGTCCCTGGCGCCAGTGCTGGCACGACAAGGCGGCGCACACGTTCGTGGCGGGCTGACCCGGACGGACCTCTACGGATGCGGAGCCGAGGGGTTCGCGGTCGACTCGGGCCATGAGCACCGAACCGCCGCCCCCCGGCTCCGGGGACTACCCGGAGGACGACCCGTTCAGGAAGAAGCAGCCCCCGTCGTCCGAGGGCGGCGGTTCCGCACCCCACGGGGGCCCGCACCACGGGGACCAGCCCCCGTACGGCGACCAGCCCCCGTACGGCAGTGAACCCCCTCCGGGCGGCGGTCCCCCGCACGGCGGCGAGCCCCCGCCCGGCGAGCCTCCCCCTGGAGCGCCCCCGCCCGGTGGGGGCCCCTACGGCACACCCCCGCCCCCCGGCGGCGGCCCGTACGGCGAGGGAGGCCCCTACGGCGGCGGAGGCCCGTACGGACCCTACGGTCCCTACGGCGACACGGATCCCCTGGCCGGAATGCCCCCGCTGGCCGACAGCGGCAAACGTGTACTCGCCCGGATCATCGACATGATCATCGTGGGGGTGGTGGTCTGGCTGCTGTCCTGGGTGTTCCGCACCACCGAGTACAACGTGGAGGCGGGCAGGATCGAGTACGGCAAGTCCGTCGGCCAGTCCGTGATCGCCGCCGTGCTCTACATCGCGTACGACACCGTGATGATCTCCCGGTCGGGCCAGACGATCGGCAAGATGCTGCTGAACATGCGGGTGGCCAACCTCGCGGACGGTTCCACCCCCTCCGTGCAGAGCGCGCTGATCCGCGCGGCCGTGCTGTGGCTGCCGTTCGCGTTCTGCTGTGCCTGCATCTGGACCGCCATCTGCGGCGGCTGGAGCTTCTTCGACCGGCCCTACAAGCAGGGGCTGCACGACAAGGCGGCCAGGACCGTGGAGGTCAGCACGGTGTGACCGGTGCGGGGAGCAGGGGTGGTCCGGGGACCAGGGGGTGGGACGCCCGGCTCAGCGGTTGGCCGGCTCGTGCACGGACTCGGCGGGCGCGGCGGAGGCGACGGATGCCGTCGGGCGTCCGTCCTGGCCGGCCGGCCGGCCGGTCGACCGCGCGCCGGACGAAGCGGACCTGGGCAGGGGAACCGTCACGGCGACCAGAAGCCCGAGGGCGAGCGCCGCGAGGGCGATCACGGTGATCCCCAGGCCCGAACTCGTCTCGGACAGCAACAGCATGGCGAGGGTCGAGAAGATCACGGTGCAGGAACCGTAGGCGAGCTGTGCGGCGTTCGGACGAGGCATGGCGATTCCTCGGGGTGGGGTCTCCCCCCGTGCCTCTCGCGATGGGGGAGGATGCGGACAACTGCGGACGACTGTGGGGCACTTGGGGCGTAGCTAAGAATCGTGGCCTGACAACGGTGTCGACAGGGCAATCCGTCGTCGTTCCGACGTTCCGCCTATCGACTCTATTCGCCTGCATGCCCGAGGGGAACGGCCGGTAAGCGTGACCTAACCCACGGTGCCGATGCATTGGGGGCGCACGGAGTCATGCAGTCCACCAACTGGACGGACGCGCGCGCCGGTTGACGGGTGACTATGCCGTCTGCAAGCCCTCCGTGTGCCGCGTGCCGTGCGCCGTCGGTTCACATGAGGTTCGCATGCCGAACATCTTGTCCTCTTAATGCTTTGACCTGTCCAAGTCAAGATCTGTCTTTTCTCTTAAACCTCCGGTCAAATGTCGTCACTTGACACACGCGTACCCCGCGCGCGGACTCTCCCTGCGACCAGGACCCCCTTCCGCGCGCACGGACGCGTCGGGGAGGACTTCAAGTGACCAGCAGACCCTGGACGTTCAGAGCAGCCGCGACCGCCGTCGCGTTCGCGGCGGCCACCGCCACTTTCTCGACGTCCGCCATAGCCCAGGGCAGCGGCAACGCCCCCGCGGCCCACGTCAACCGGCACGACCCGCAGCCGGTCGCGACCAGGGAGCACAACTTCGACGGACCGCTGAGCAAGACCCAGGAGGCTCAGCACGAAGAAGCGCTCAACCGGGTCATATCCGGAAAGGCGACGGTCGCCGACCGTGGCGCCTCCAAGGTGGTGAAGCTCAGCAGCGGCAAGTACGTGGAACTCGCGCGCGAGCGGACGGACAAGATCTTCACCATCCTCGCGGAGTTCGGCACGAAGACGGCACCGGAGTACGGCGGCACCGCCGGCCCGAAGCACAACCAGATAGCCGCTCCGAACCGCGCCACGGACAACAGCACCGAGTGGCAGTCGGACTACAACCGGCAGCACTACCAGGACCTCTACTTCTCCACGGACCCGAAGAAGAAGTCCCTGAAGCAGTTCTACGAGAAGGCGTCCTCCGGCCGCTACTCGGTCGACGGCCAGGTCCAGGACTGGGTCAAGGTCGACTACAACGAGGCCCGGTACGGCAGCAACAAGTGTGGCACCTGCGTGTGGAACCTGGTCAGCGACGCCCTCGCCAAGTGGGTCGCCCAGCGCAAGGCCGCCGGGGACACCGACGCGCAGATCAAGGCCAAGATCGCCCAGTACGACAAGTGGGACCGCTACGACTACGACGGCGACGGCAACTTCAACGAGCCCGACGGCTACATCGACCACTTCCAGATCGTGCACGCCGGCGAGGACGAGTCGGCGGGCGGCGGCGCGCAGGGCGAGGACGCCATCTGGGCCCACCGCTGGTACGCCTACGGCACCGACTCCGGCAAGACCGGCCCCGACGGCAACAAGCTCGGCGGCACGCAGATCGGTGACACCGGCATCTGGGTCGGCGACTACACCATCCAGCCGGAGAACGGCGGACTCGGTGTCTTCGCCCACGAGTACGGCCACGACCTGGGCCTGCCCGACAACTACGACACCACCGGCAACGCCGACAACTCCACCGGGTTCTGGGACCTGATGTCCTCCGGCTCCTGGCTCGGCACCGGCAAGAACAGCATCGGCGACACCCCCGGCGACTTCACGGCCTGGGACAAGCTCCAGCTGGGCTGGCTGAACTACCGGACCGTCACCTCCCGCACCACGTCGGTGACGAAGATCGGGTACACGGAGTACAACACCAAGGACCCGCAGGCGCTGGTCGTCGCGCTGCCGAAGAAGACCGTCACCAGGGATCTGATCCCCCCGGCGAGCGGCTCGTACCAGTGGTGGAGCGGCAGCGGCAACGGGCTCAACAACACGCTGACCCGCGACGTCGACCTCACCGGCAAGTCGTCGGCCACGCTGTCCCTCAAGGGCTACTACGACATCGAGCAGAACTACGACTTCCTGTACACGGAGGTCTCCGCCGACGGCGGCGCCACCTGGAAGCCGGTGGACGGCACGGTGAACGGTGCCGCGATCCCGCGTGACGCCAGCGACCAGCCCGCGCTGACCGGCACCCTCGACAAGTACGGCGACCTGGTCTACCCGCTGGACGCCTACGCCGGAAAGAAGATCAAGCTGCGCTTCCGCTACACCACCGACACCGGTGTGGCCAAGAAGGGCTTCGCGGCGGACGACATCGCCATCACCGCCGACGGCTCCTCCCTCTTCACCGACGGCGCCGAGAACGGCACCGGCGACTGGGCGGTGAACGGCTTCTCGGTCAAGGGCGCGTCCTACAGCGGCGACTACGCGCAGTACTACATCGCCGAGAACCGCCAGTACGTGTCGTACGACACGACCCTGAAGACCGGCCCGTACAACTTCGGCTTCCAGAACACCAAGCCGAACTGGGTGGAGCACTACCCGTACCAGAACGGTCTGCTGGTCTGGTACTGGGACACCTCGCAGGCGGACAACAACGTCAGCGAGCACCCGGGACAGGGCCTCATCCTGCCCGTCGACGCCCACGCCAAGCCGCTGAAGTGGACGGACGGCACCTACCTGCGCACGCGCATGCAGGGCTACGACTCCCCGTTCACCCTGGAGTCCACGGACGCGCTCACGCTGCACAACAACGGTGTGGCCACCAAGATCAAGAGCCAGCGGGGCGTCCCGGTCTTCGACGACCACAAGGGCACCTACTACTACTCCGCGACTCCGTACGCGAGCGTGAAGGTGCCGGACACCCACACGAAGATCAGGCTGCTGCGGCAGACGAAGAACGGCAGCGTACTGACAGTGGCGGTGCAGCCGTCCCGGTGACACGAGCCGGATGATCTTGTCCGGAGTGGAGCAGCTCACAAACAGAACAGCGTTTGTGCAGGTCGGAGCGTGATCGGCCGCGACCCCCTGGCGGGTCGCGGCCGATCGTGTTTAGGTGCGTCCTGTGGCTCTCTTATTGACATCAGTTCTCACGGGGGTGTGAAAGGGCATGG
>NZ_JAKEEB010000020.1 GCF_021462825.1 Streptomyces glomeratus
CATACCACCACACCCCAACGCGCCGCCCGCGCCATTTGTTAAAACCCCACGGGCTCTGGGGCCCCGGGGGGGGGGCCCTGGGGGGGGGGCACATTTCCCCCCTGGCCCCCGGGCCGGGCCCGCGGCCCCCGGGGGCCCGCGGCGCCCGCACCGCCCGCACCCGGCCGGAGAGCGGCCGGGGACCACGGACCCTCGCGGGAAACCGGGCTCCCTGCGAGAGATCCGGCCCCCTACAGGAAGGTGTGTCCCTCGCCGCGGTAGGTCGGCACGGTCGCCGTGACCTGGTCGCCCTCCACCAGGTGCAGCAGGTCGAACCGCTCGCACAGTTCGCCCGCCTTGGCGTGCCGGAACCACACCTTGTCGCCGATGAGGAGGTCGTCGGCGGGTGCGCCCAGCAGCGGCGTCTGCACCTCGCCCGGGCCCTCCTGGGGGTCGTAGACGAGCCCCTCGGGCAGATACGGGACGGGCAGCCGGTCGCGTCCCGCGGCGCCGGAGGCGGGGTAGCCGCCGCCCAGCACGGTCACCACCCCCACCCCCGGCCGGCGCACGACCGGCAGCGCGAACAGCGCGGCAGGGCGCCCTCGGAAGGAGGTGTAGTTGTCGAACAGCCGCGGCACATACAGTCCCGAGCCCGCCGCTATCTCGGTCACCGCGTCCTCGGCGGCCGTGTACTGCACACTGCCCGTCCCGCCGCCGTTGACGAACTCCAGGTCCGGCGCCACGGCCCGGACGGCACGCACCACTTCGGCACGCCGCCGGGCCAGCTCGCTGCGCGCCGTGGCCTGCATCAGCCGGACGGCCCGCGACCGCACCGGCCGGCCCGCCACCGCGTCGCCCACACCGGCGATATGGCCCTCGTACGCCATGAGGCCCACCAGCCGGAAACCGGGCGTGCGCGCCACCACCCGGGCCATCTCCGCGACCTGGGCGGGCGAGTGCAGCGGCGAGCGCCGCGCGCCGACGCGGACCCGCCCGCCGAGCAGCTTCAGCGAGGTGTCCAACTCCAGGCAGACACGCACCACTTCACTGCCGCCGCCGCGGGCCTCGTCGATGAGGCGCAGCTGGGCGGGGTCGTCGATCATCACCGTGACGGAGGCGGCGAGCTTCGGGTCGGCCGCCAGTTCGGCGAATCCCCGACGGTCGGCGGACGGATAGGCGAGCAGCACGTCGTCGAAACCGGACCGGGCCAGCCACAGCGACTCGGCGAGCGTGAAGGACATGACGCCCGCGAAACCCTCCCGGGACAGGACGCGCTCGAGCAGGGCACGGCACCGCACGGACTTGCTGGCGACCCGGATCGGCTTGCCGCCGGCCCTGCGCAGGAGGTCCTCGGCGTTGGCGTCGAACGCCTCCAGATCCACGATCGCGACAGGCGCGTCGAGAGGGGCGGTGGCCCGGTCGTAGCGGACCCGGTCTGCGGCGCGGGCAGTCATGAACGAAGCCTGCCAGATGCGAATTCCGCAGGGTAGAGGGACGATCCGGGCAGATGCCCCGGTGCCGCCGACTGGTTCCCGTTCGAGGGGGATCAACCCGTAGAGTGACGCGCACGCGGGTGGTGACGGCCCGGCCCGGGCGCGTATGCCGGGGATGGGTGTCCGTCCGCGCGGGTAGCCCTGCCCAGGGACGGGTGGCGCGGCCCGCACCGCGCGTACGGACCGCTCCCCACGGGCGGTCGAACGCCCCGACAGACCCCGGGGCGGCCCGGCCACAACGAAACGGGGGGTGCATGAGTACGGAAGCGCGCCGCGCCTCCATCCCTCCGCGTCCGGCGAACCCGCCCCGCCCGTCCGGCCCGCCGGGCACAGCGCCCGCGGGGACCGACCCCGCGTCCCCCGCCGCGCAGGTCCCGCCCGTGCCGGCGCCGCGCGAGCGCGGCGTGGTTCCGCCCCGTCCCGAGCAGCCGCCCGTTGCGGGCAGCGCACCCGGGCGGGACGTCTCCGCCCGCCCCGGCACTCCGCCTCGGCCGAGCGGGCCGCCGCGCGCGGCTGCGTCCCGCCCGACGACCCCTTCTCGGCCCGATGCGGCTTCCGGGTCCCATGCGGCTTCCGGTTCCGATGCGCCTCCCCGCTCCGGTGCGATATCGCGGCCCTTCCGGATCGGCGCGCCCGACCCCCGGCAGCCTGCCCCGGCTTCCGGGACCACGGCGGCTTCGGCTCCCGGTGTGTCCGACCCCCGGCGTCCTGCCCCGGCTTCCGGGACCACGGCGGCTTCGGCTCCCGGTGTGTCCGACCCCCGGCGTCCTGCCCCGGCTTCGGGTCCCACGACCGCCCCCGCTTCCCGCGTGTCCGACCCACGGCGCCCCGCCCCTGCCTCCGCCCCGGTCTCTGGCGGAGACCCGGAGGCCTACCCGGGTGGTGCCGCCGGCCGCCACCGGCCCTCGGATCCGCGTCGCGACGCCCCACCTCCGCCGGCGGCCTCCGCACGTTTTCCCGATACCCCGCCCGTCGTCGGCTCGGCCGTTGCGGGTGGCGCGGCGGACGTCGTGGCCGCGTTGCCCGTCGACGGCATCGTGGAGACCACCGCGCGCCTGCGGCCCGTCCCCGACCAGGCCCGCCCCCTCACCTCGTCCCACCCCCCGGCCTCGTCCCACCCGCTCACCTCGTCTCGCCCCATCATCACCTTCGCCCAGCCCGACACCCGTGGCGCCGACACCGCGCGCCCACGGCTCCTCGGCGCCCTGACAGGCCCCCGCACCGCCGCGGCCGCCCTGTGCCTGGTCCTCGGTATCGGACTCATCGGCGGTGCCGTCACCGGCAGTTGGCTCATCGGCGAGGGCCCGGGCGACGGTGCGCAAGGGGCGTATACCGTGGCCGGAAGCCTCTGGCACGACGTGCCGGTCGACCAGCTCTTCCCGCCCACCGTCCACGGCCCGGGCGCGGGCCCCGGCGGCGCCGACCGCACCTGGACACGTGTCGCCGTCGCCCCCGACAGCGGCTGCAAGGACGCCTTCGACCCGCTGCTGCGCAAGGCCCTCGCCCCCGCCGGCTGTCTTCGGCTGCTGCGCGCCACCTACACGGACGCCACCCGCAGCGAGGTCACCACCGTCGGCCTGCTGTTCACCCGCGCCGACTCCGCCGCCATGAGTGCCCTGGCCGGCCGCTTCAAGAAGGAGGGCCTCGGCCGGCGCCCCGACCTGATGCCCCGCCCGTACGCGGCCGAAGGCACCGTCGCTGCGGACTTCGGCGACACCCAGCGCGCCTCCTGGACCATCTCGGTCCGCACGGACGTCCCGGTCGTCGTCTACGCCGTCTCCGGCTTCGCCGACGGCCGCATCGTCACCGAACCGCAGCCCGCGGAGGACGCCGTGAAGACGGGCGCGACCACCGCCCCCGCCCAGGCGGGCCTCGGCAACGAGGCGAGGGGCCTCGCCGACCGCATCGAGGCCGCCCTCCGCAAGACCGTCACCGCGGCCACGGAGAAGCCGTCATGAAGCCCCGCAAGACCGCCCGCCTCCTGACCGTCCTGCTCGCCGGCTCACTGGCCCTGGTGCCGTCCACCGCCGCGCGCGCCGACAGCATCCGTGCCCAGGAGTGGGCCCTGGACGCCCTGCACGCCCAGGAGGTCTGGCAGACGACCAAGGGCCGGGGCGTCACCGTCGCCGTCCTGGACACCGGCGTGGACGCGACCCACCCCGACCTGGTGGGCAACGTGCTCGCCGACAAGGACATGGTGGGCTTCGGAGCCCGGCGCGGCGACCGTCCCTGGGCCCGGCACGGCACCGCCATGGCCGGCCTCATCGCCGGTCACGGCCATGGCATCGGCGACTCGGACGGTGTCATGGGCATCGCCCCGGAGGCGAAGATCCTCCCGGTCCGGGTCATCCTCGAGGAGGGCGACCCGGCCCGCTCCAAGGCCCGCAACACCCGGGGCAACGCCCTCGCCGAGGGCATCCGCTGGGCCACCGACCACGGCGCCGACGTCATCAACCTCTCCCTGGGCGACGACTCCAACTCGGCGCACCCCGAAGCCGCCGAGGACGAGGCGGTGCAGTACGCCCTGAAGAAGGGCGCCGTCGTCGTCGCCTCGGCGGGCAACGGCGGCGACAAGGGCGACCACATCTCGTATCCGGCCGCCTACCCCGGTGTCATCGCCGCGACCGCCGTCGACCGCAACGGCACCCGCGCCTCCTTCTCCACCCGCCACTGGTACGCCACGGTCAGCGCGCCCGGCGACGACGTCGTCATCGCCGACCCCGACCGCAAGTACTACGAAGGCTGGGGCACGAGCGCCGCCTCCGCGTTCGTCTCGGGCGTCGTCGCGTTGATCAAGGCGGCCCGTCCGGGCCTGGGCCCGGCCCAGATCAAGCAGCTCGTGGAGAGGACGGCCCGCGACGCCCCCACCGGCGGCCGCGACGACTCCCGCGGCTTCGGCTTCGTGGATCCCGCGGCGGCCGTCAGGGCGGCCGCCAAGCTCAAGCCGGAGAACACCCGGCCGGCGGAGTACGACGGCAAGTACTTCGGCCCCGGCCCCGACTCGGCCGGCGACGGCAGCGGGTCCCCGGACTGGGCCGGTCTGCTGGCGGGCGGACTGGGCGCGGCGCTGCTGGCCGTGTCGGTGGTGCTGTGGCGAGGCCGTACCAGGACACGCTCCGCGGGGTTCTGAGGCACGCCCGTACCCCTGAGGGGACAGGGCGCGCCCGCCTTCCGCCCGGCTGTCAGGCCGGGGCGCCCGTGAACGCGGAAACCGCCGCTCGCGCGGCCGCCTCCACCAGGGAAATGCCCCCGGCCTTCGTGGAGTTGCCGTTCGACAGCGCCGCCACCAGGTAGTCGTGTCCGCCTGCCGTGATGCGCCCGATGCTGTTGATGTCCCACAGTCCGGTCGTGCTGCGCGCCAGCCAGCCGTTCTTCAGTGCCCACCGCGCGCCGTCCGCGGCCGCCGAAACGCCCCAGCGCTGGTTCTCGGCGATGCCGTCCATGAGTCCCCGCAGATACCTCCGCGACGCCTCGCTCAGCTCCGACGCGTCCCCGAAGACCTGCCGGAGCAGCGTGAGCTGATCAGCCGCCGTGGTCTGGGTCAGCCCCCACAGCCCGCCGTCGCCGCCCGCGGTGTCCGTGAGGCCGAAACGCTTGTTCGCGGTGTCGAGGCCGTCCGCCTGCCCGATCGCCGTCCACAGGGCCGAGGCGGAGTCGTTGTCACTGTTCTCGATCATCGCGGTGGCGTACGTCCGCTCCTGCTCGGTCAGGTGCCGGTCCGCGTCCTGTGCCTGGAGCAGCAGCGTCGCCAGGATGTCGACCTTGACGATGCTGGCCGTGTCGAAGGTGCCGTCGCCGTACACGGCGCTCTCACCGGAGTCCGTCTCCAGCACCGCCACCGCCACGTCCGCGCCGTCCTCGACGGTCACCGTCCTCATGGCCTTGGCCAGCAGGGCGTCACGGTCCGCCGAGGGCTTCGCCGCAGGTTCCACCGATGCCTCCTCGCTCACCGCGGCCGACGCCGGGGGCGTCGCGGACGACTGCGACGATACGGCGCCCCCGCCGGCGTGGGCCTGCCTTTTCACATACGCATCGCGGCGGCCGCACCGCCGGCGATGACGGCCGACGCCGGCGCCGTGCAGAACAGCGGGCGGCGCCGCTTGGGGCGGGCACGGCGGCGACGGTGGGCTCCGCGGGACTCCATGCCCGCGATGCTGGGGGCGGCCGCTGTTCGCGCCGTTCGGCGGACGTGAATCCGTGTGGGCTCGGTCTGGGAAACCCGTGAGACAGGTGACCGCCGTGTTCCAGGGTCGGCACCGACTCGGCAGAGACCGCCCGATAGGGTCGGTGACCGTGGCGAACAAGAACATTCCCGACTCCGGCTTCTCCGGCGACGACGGCGCGGCCGACCCCCGGCTGAGCGCGGCGCTCGCCGGGTGGGCCGAGGACCGCGGTGCCGTGGGGCCCGTCCTTCGGGCGCTGAAGGACGCACGGCTCCTCGTGCCCGTCGTCGCGGTCCTCGGGGAGGTGGAGGAGGACGAGAACGGCTTGCGCCGCGAGAAGACCAGCGACATGGCGGTACCGACGCTCCGGGCCGGCGGCCGTACGGCGCTGCCCGCCTTCACGTCCACGCAGGCGTTGGCACGCTGGGACCCGGCCGCCCGCCCCGTCGCCGTGCCGCTGCACCGGGCCCTGCAGGCGGCGGCGCACGAGAAGGCCGACACGATCGTGCTGGACGTGTCCGGGCCGGTGCCCTTCGAGCTGACGGGCCCTGCGCTGCTGGCGCTCGCCGAGGGCCGTACCAGTGCCGACCCGCTGGCGGATCCCGCGGTGGTCGAGGCCGTGCGCTCCGCCGTCGCCGCCGAGCCGTCGGTGGTCCGTGCCCATCTGGGCCCCGGCGAGGCCGACGGCACCCTGGCGCTCGTCCTCGACCCGTCGGCGGCCCCGGCTGAGGCCGCCCGCGCCCTGGCCGGTCGGCTGGCGGCCGACGAAACGCTGAGGGCCCGCCTGGTGCGCGGTCTCGACCTGGCACTGCTGCCGGCCGGGGTGACGCCTCCGGGCGAGCCCTTGTACGTACGCGGGTGAATCAGCCGTCCCGACGGTGGCCGGGTCAGCCGTAGACGGGCCCGGTGTACTTCTCGCCCGGTCCCTGGCCCGGCTCGTCCGGGACGATCGACGCCTCGCGGAACGCCAGCTGAAGCGACTTCAGACCGTCGCGCAGCGGAGCCGCGTGGAAGGAGCTGATCTCCGTCGCGCTCGCGTCGAGCAGGCCGGCGAGGGCGTGCACCAGCTTGCGGGCCTCGTCCAGGTCCTTGTACTTGTCGCCCTCCTCGGTCAGACCGAGCTTCACGGCGGCGGCGCTCATGAGGTTGACGGCGACGGTCACGATCACCTCGACCGCGGGGACCTCCGCGATGTCACGGGTCATGGCGTCGAAGTCGGGGTTCCCGGCGGCGGCCGGAGACTCTGCGGCGGCCGCGGACTCTGCGGAAGCCCGGAATTCCTCGGGGGAGGTGTCACTCATGCCCACACCATAGGCCCCGGAGCGCCCCCTCCCGCGCGCGGGAGGCCACGGCCGCCGGGGCCGCGGATGCCCGGTGCACGCCGATTCGCACCTCCCCCGGGGAGCTGCTAACCTTGTGTGACGACCGGCCGAGCACGGCTGTGCCCGGCCCACAAGTGGAGGCTCCGATCTCCCACCTGACCGTCCTCCGGGACGGCGGGTCACCGGTCAGGCGGCCACCACCGTTCCGTACGGACGGTGGAGTCGCCCGAAGCGCGCCCCGCGGTCACCGCGGCGGTGCTCCGGAAGGTTCGGAGTCCCGCCTGTGCACCGTCCGGGGCATTTTTGATGCGCCGCGACGGTTGGTTCCTATGTCAATCCAGACATACGCGGCTGTCTGCCAGGCGGCCGTATGGTGCTACCGAGGAGGATCCATCAGCACCGAGCCCCGCATCAACGACCGGATTCGCGTTCCCGAGGTGCGACTTGTCGGTCCCAGTGGCGAGCAGGTCGGCATCGTGCCGCTTGCCAAGGCCCTGGAGCTTGCGCAGGAGTACGACCTGGACCTGGTCGAGGTCGCGGCGAACGCCCGTCCGCCCGTGTGCAAGCTCATGGACTACGGGAAGTTCAAGTACGAGTCGGCCATGAAGGCCCGTGAGGCGCGCAAGAACCAGGCGCACACGGTCATCAAGGAGATGAAGCTCCGGCCGAAGATCGACCCGCACGACTATGACACCAAGAAGGGTCACGTCGTTCGGTTCCTCAAGCAGGGCGACAAGGTCAAGATCACGATCATGTTCCGTGGTCGCGAGCAGTCCCGGCCCGAGCTGGGCTACCGACTGCTGCAGCGCCTCGCGGAGGATGTCCAGGACCTCGGTTTCGTCGAGTCGAACCCGAAGCAGGACGGCCGCAACATGATCATGGTTCTCGGTCCGCACAAGAAGAAGACCGAGGCGATGGCCGAGGCTCGTCAGGCGCAGGAGGCCCGCAAGGCGGAGGCGAAGGCCAATCCCGGCCGCTCGCAGAACGCCGCCGACGCCGAGACCGCCGAGGCCCCGGCCGAGGCTTCCGCCGAGGCCTGATCCCGGGGCGAAGGTCCCGGGGGGAACGCCGGACGTACGGACGTACGACCGCCGCACGGCGGACGTACGGACCCCGGAAAGCCCGGGACGCCCGTCCCAGGATGTAACCGATAGTAGAGCGACGCTCCATCGTGCCCGGTTTTCACGACCGGGCACGGGAGCGCCACCGACGAGGAGAGAACGGCGCTATGCCGAAGAACAAGTCGCACAGCGGTGCCAGCAAGCGCTTCAAGGTCACCGGCTCCGGCAAGGTGCTCCGCGAGCGCGCCGGCAAGCGCCACCTGCTCGAGCACAAGTCGTCCCGTCTGACGCGTCGCCTCACGGGCAACGCCGAAATGGCCCCGGCGGACGCCAAGAAGATCAAGAAGCTTCTCGGCAAGTGACGCGGCGGCGCTTGCGAGCGCCGAACGTCCGAACCGGGACCCATATCGTTTCCGGGCCGTGTGAGTTCCACCGCGGCCCCGCTACAAGGAGTTAACAAGTGGCACGCGTCAAGCGGGCAGTCAACGCCCACAAGAAGCGCCGGGCGATCCTCGAGCAGGCCTCCGGCTACCGCGGTCAGCGTTCGCGCCTGTACCGCAAGGCCAAGGAGCAGGTCACCCACTCGCTGGTCTACAACTACAACGACCGCAAGAAGCGCAAGGGCGACTTCCGTCAGCTGTGGATCCAGCGCATCAACGCCGCTGCCCGCGCCAACGGCATCACCTACAACCGCTTCATCCAGGGTCTGAAGGCCGCCAACGTCGAGGTCGACCGCAAGATCCTCGCGGAACTGGCCGTCAACGACGCGAACGCGTTCGCCGCGCTCGTCGAGGTCGCCCAGAAGGCGCTGCCGTCGGACGTGAACGCCCCGAAGGCGGCCTGAACGCCCCGCCGGCCCAGCCGACGTGACTGAACGGACCCGCAGGCTGATGCAGCCTGCGGGTCCGACTGTGTTCGCACTCCTGAACTCCCGAAGGTGAAACACATGACGCCCGCCGCCCCCGAGCCGATCTCCCCCCGCTCGCCCCGCGTCAGCGCGGCGCGGCGGCTTGCCAAGCGGAACTTCCGGGGCAAGGACCGGCTGTTCCTCGCGGAGGGGCCACAGGCGGTACGCGAGGCCGCCGGGCACCGGACCGCAGACGGCGCCACCCTCGTGGAGCTGTTCGCGACCCCGGACGCCGCGAAGCGCTACGCCGACATCGTGGGGCAGGCCCTGGACGCCGGCGCCCGTGTCCACCTCGCGGACGAGGACGTCATCGCCGACATCTCCACCACCGTCACCCCGCAGGGACTGGTCGGCGTCTGCCGCTTCCTCGACACCCCGTTCGACGAGATCCTCGGCGCCGCCCCCCGCCTCGTCGCGGTCCTCGCGCACGTCCGCGACCCCGGCAACGCCGGAACGGTGCTGCGGTGCGCCGATGCCGCCGGGGCCGAGGCCGTCGTCCTCACCGACGCCTCCGTCGACCTCTACAACCCCAAGGCCGTCCGGGCCTCCGTCGGGTCCCTCTTCCACCTCCCCGTCGCCGTCGGCGTTCCCGTCGAGCGCGCCGTGGCGGGCCTGAAGGAGGGCGGTGTGCGGATCCTGGCCGCAGACGGGGCCGGAGACCGCGACCTCGACGACGAACTCGACGAGGGCACCATGGGCGGCCCGACCGCCTGGGTGTTCGGCAACGAGGCCTGGGGGCTCCCGCAGGAGACACGCGCCCTGGCGGACGGGGTGGTGCGGGTGCCCATCCACGGAAAGGCCGAGAGCCTGAACCTCGCGACCGCCGCCGCCGTATGTCTCTATGCGTCCGCCCGTGCACAGCGCGCCGTCGGAGGGTGCCGCTCCGTCACCCCCGGCTAGTAGGGTGGCGGGCTCGGGGGCCCTCCCCCCAGCTCTCGGCTTGAGCAGGGAGGCAGGTTCCCCACGCCAGACGAGAGGTGGGGTACGGGGATGAGCGTCGGCACGAGCAGAGCACCGGGGGGACGGGACGCGCGCCGCGCGCCCGCGTCCCGGCGCGGTGATCTCGCCGAACTCGGCATCGACCCCGACGAACTCCCCGACGGACTCGTGGTCGCCGACGAGTACGGCCAGGTGATCTGCTTCAACGCCGCGGCCGCCCGTATCACCGCCGTTCCCGCCGCCGAGGCCCTCGGCAGACGCCTCGAACAGGCACTGCCCCTGGAGGACCTGGAGGGGCGGCGCTGGTGGCAGCTGACCGACCCCTACGGCGGGCTCGCCATCCGGGTACGGCAGCCCGAGCGCAATCTGCTGCTGCCCCAGGGACGCGAGGTCCTCGTCTCGGCCCGCTTTGTGCGCGCGTACCCGACCGGGCCCGTCCGCCGCGTCGTCGTCTCCCTGCGCGACACCGAGGCGCGGCGCCGCACCGAGCGCAGCCACGCCGAGCTGATCGCCACCGTGGCCCATGAGCTGCGCTCGCCCCTCACCTCCGTCAAGGGCTTCACGGCCACCCTGCTCGCCAAGTGGGAACGCTTCACCGACGACCAGAAGCGCCTGATGCTGGAGACCGTCGACGCCGACGCCGACCGGGTCACCCGGCTCATCGCCGAACTCCTCGACATCTCCCGTATCGACTCCGGACGGCTGGAGGTGCGCCGGCAGCCCGTCGACATGGGCGCGGCGGTCGGCCGGCACATCCAGGCCTACGTCGCCGCGGGGCAGCCCGCGGACCGCTTCCTGCTCCGCATCGAGCAGCCGCTGCCCGCCCTGTGGGCCGACCCCGACAAGATCGACCAGGTGCTCAGCAACCTCATCGAAAATGCCGTGCGCCACGGCGAGGGAACCGTCACGATTGACGTCACACCCGCGGTGGCGCCCCGTGAAGGGGAAGAGGAACAGAACACCGCCACGTCGGTCACCGTGAGCGACGAGGGTCCCGGCATCCCGGAGGAATCCATGAACCGCGTCTTCACCCGCTTCTGGCGGGGCAGCAAGCGCGGTGGCACGGGCCTCGGGCTCTACATCGTCAAGGGCATCGTCGAGGCCCACGGCGGCACCATCACGGTCGGCCGCGCCCGCGGCGGCGGCGCGGAGTTCCGATTTACCCTGCCCGTGGGGACCCCGGCGCACCTGTTGTAGGCGCCGGTCGAGCACCCACGGGCGCGTTCGCTTTCCCCGGCACCGTTAGACTCGGCCTTTGGCACCTTTGCGTCCCGAAGACGGAGACGATTCACCCACGACTCGGTGACGGGGACCCTCAGCCAGCCAATCGGAAGCACGGGAAGAGATGTCGGCACCCAATAAGTCGTACGACCCTGTCGAGGTCGAGGCCTTGAAACCGGAAGAGATCGAGCGCATGCGGGACGAGGCGCTCGCCGCCTTGGCCGCCGCGGACTCCCTCGACGCCCTCCACGAGGCCAAGGTCGCCCACACCGGCCCCGCCTCGCCGCTGGCCCTCGCCAACCGCGAGATCGGCGCGCTGCCCCCGCACGCCAAGGCCGAGGCCGGCAAGCGCGTCGGCATGGCCCGCGGCGCCGTGAACAAGGCCCTCGCCGCCCGCCAGGCCGAGCTGGAGGCCGAGCGGGACGCCCGCGTGCTGGTCGAGGAGTCGGTGGATGTCACGCTGCCCCACGACCGCGTCCCGGCCGGCGCCCGCCACCCGCTGACCACGCTCTCGGAGCGGATCGAGGACGTCTTCGTGGCCATGGGCTACGAGGTCGCCGAGGGCCCGGAGGTCGAGGCGGAGTGGTTCAACTTCGACGCCCTCAACATCGGCCCGGACCATCCGGCCCGCGGCGAGGCCGACACGTTCTTCGTGCAGGGCCCCGACGGCGGGGGCGACTCGGATGTGGTGCTGCGCACCCACACCTCGCCGGTGCAGATCCGCTCCCTGCTGGAGCGTGAGCTGCCGGTGTACGTGATCTGCCCCGGACGCGTGTACCGCACCGACGAGCTGGACGCCACCCACACGCCCGTCTTCCACCAGGTCGAGCTGCTCGCCGTGGACCAGGGCCTGACCATGGCCGACCTCAAGGGCACCCTGGACCACATGGTCCAGTCGCTGTTCGGCGAGGGCATGAAGACCCGGCTGCGGCCGAACTTCTTCCCCTTCACCGAGCCGAGCGCCGAGATGGACATGCTCTGCTACGTCTGCAAGGGCGAGTCCGTCGGCAACCCCGACCGGCCCTGCCGTACCTGCTCGTCCGAGGGCTGGATCGAGCTCGGCGGCTGCGGCATGGTCAACCCGCGGGTGCTCGCCGCCTGCGGCGTCGACCCGGAGAAGTACAGCGGCTTCGCCTTCGGGTTCGGCATCGAGCGGATGCTGATGTTCCGCCACAACGTCGAAGACATGCGAGACATGGTCGAGGGTGACGTTCGGTTCACCCGGCCGTTCGGGATGGAGATCTGATGCGGGTCCCGCTTTCTTGGCTGCGGGAGTACGTCGACCTGCCGGCGACTGAGACCGGGCGCGACGTCCAGGCCAAGCTCATTTCGGCAGGACTCGAGGTCGAGACCGTCGAGCAGCTCGGTGCCGACCTCAAGGGGCCGCTGGTCGTCGGCCAGGTGCTGACCATCGAGGAGCTGGAGGGCTTCAAGAAGCCGATCCGCTTCTGCACCGTCGACGTGGGCCGGGCCAACGGCACCGGCGAGCCCCAGGAGATCGTCTGCGGCGCAAGCAACTTCTCCGTCGGCGACAAGGTCGTCGTGGTCCTGCCGGGTGCCGTGCTCCCCGGCGGTTTCGCGATCTCCGCGCGCAAGACGTACGGCCGGAACTCGCACGGCATGATCTGCTCCAGCGAGGAGCTGGGCATGGGCGAGGACGGCACCAAGGGCATCATCGTGCTGCCGCCGGAGACCGAGGTCGGCAAGGACGCCGTCGAGCTGCTCGAGTTGGTCGACGAGGTGCTCGACATCGCCGTCACCGCCAACCGCGGCGACTGCCTGTCCATCCGCGGTGTCGCCCGTGAGACCGCCATCGCCTACGGCCTGCCGCTGCGCGACCCGGCGCTGCTCGACGTCCCGGCCCCGAACGCCTTCGGCCACCCGGTCACGATCTCCGAGCCGCACGGCTGCGACCGCTTCACCGCCCGCACGGTCACGGGCCTCGACCCCCAGGCACACTCGCCGATCTGGCTGCAGCGCCGGCTGCAGAAGGTCGGCATGCGCCCGATCTCGCTCGCCGTCGACATCACCAACTACGTGATGATGGAGGTCGGCCAGCCGCTGCACGCCTACGACCGGCGGCTGGTGCAGGGCCCGATCGGCGTCCGCCGTGCCCAGGAGGGCGAGAAGCTCACCACCCTCGACGGCGTCACGCGCACCCTGCACGCCGAGGACCTCGTGATCACCGACGACCGCGGCCCCATCGGCCTCGCGGGTGTCATGGGCGGCGCCAACACCGAGATCGCCGATCACGCCGACGACCCGGAGAACGCGACCACCGAGGTGGTCATCGAGGCCGCCCACTTCGACCAGATCTCCGTCGCGCGCACCGCCCGCCGGCACAAGCTTCTCTCGGAGGCGTCCCGCCGCTTCGAGCGCGGCGTCGACCCGCAGGCCGCCTCGGCGGCGGCCCAGCGCACCGTCGACCTGCTGGTGCTGCTCGCGGGGGGCACGGCCGACGCCGGGGTCACCGAGGTCGTCGCGCCGTCCGCGCCGCACACCATCACGATGCCCGCCGACCACCCGGACCGGGTCGCGGGCGTCGAGTACGGCCGTGAGGCCGTCGTCCGCCGCCTCCAGGAGGTCGGCTGCGACGTGTACGGGCAGGACGAGCTGATCGTCACCGCCCCGTCCTGGCGGCCCGACCTCACCGACCCCAACGACCTGGCCGAAGAGGTCATCCGCCTGGAGGGCTACGAGAACCTGCCCTCCACGCTGCCCAGGCTCCCCTCGGGCCGCGGGCTGACCCACCGCCAGCGGCTGCACCGCCGGGTCGGCCGCGTCCTCGCCGGAGAGGGCTACGTCGAGGCGCCGAACTACCCGTTCGTCAGCGAGCAGGTCTTCGACCAGTTCGGCCTGGAGGCCGACGACCCGGCCCGCAGGGTCGTCAAGCTGGTCAATCCGCTCAACGACGAGGAGCCCGCGCTCCGTACGACGCTGCTGCCGGGCCTGCTCGGCGCGCTGCGCCGCAACGACGGCCGCGGCAACCACGACCTGGCGCTGTTCGAGACCGGCCTGGTCTTCCGTCCGCAGGCTGCCGACGAGCGGCAGGCGGCCGTCCATCTGTCCGTCGACCGGCGCCCCACCGACGAGGAGATCGCGAAGCTGAACGCGGCGCTGCCCGAGCAGCCGCGCCACGTCGCCGTCGTCCTCGCGGGCGCCCGGGAGCAGGCCGGCTGGTGGGGCAAGGGCCGCCCGGCCGACTGGGCCGACGCCGTCGAGGCGGCGCGGACCGTCGCCCGCGAGGCCGGGGCCGAGCTGATCGTCCGCAAGGGCCAGTACGGGCCGTGGCACCCGGGCCGCTGCGCGGAACTGGCGGTCGCCGTGGCCGGCACCGAGCGGGTCGTCGGCCACGCGGGCGAGCTGCACCCGCGCGTGGTGAAGGCGCTGGGTCTGCCGGAGCGCACCTGCGCCATGGAGCTGAACCTGGACGTCCTGGAGCAGACGGGCGACGGTGCCCCGCAGGCACCGCGTATCTCCGCCTTCCCGGTCGCCACGCAGGACGTCGCCCTGGTCGTGGACAAGGCGGTCCCGCACACGGACGTCGAGGCCGCGCTGCGCGACGGCGCCGGCGAGCTGCTGGAGGCGATCCGGCTGTTCGACGTCTACGAGAGCGCGCAGCTCGGTGAGGACAAGAAGTCGCTGGCGTACGCGCTGCGATTCCGCGCCCCCGACCGCACTCTGACCGTCGACGAGGCCTCCGCGGCCCGTGACGCGGCGATCGCGCTGGCGGCCGAGCGCACCGGGGCGGCGCTGCGCAGCTAGTCGCCGGAACCCGATCGAGGGGAGCCGCGCAGCCGTTCTCCGGCCGCGCGGCTCCCCTCACCCGTGCCCGGGAGGCGTCCGTGCCCCCTCGGCGACCTCACGCACCCCTCGCCCGCCTCACTCATTAGGGTGGCGAGTCCGAGTGATCCCTACAGGCGGGCGGTCCGGTCGACAGAATCGGACCGGTCCGGGGCGTGAGATGGGACTCCGCGGGCCCGTTCTGCGCACTCAGGGCTCTCATGGGGGGCCGGCATGATCCGTATCAAGGCTGGGCCCCCTCGCGGGCCGCGACCCGGTGTACCTTCCCGCGGCCGGTTGGGCTCGGTCGTCGCCCGAGGCGTCGGCCACGACGGCCGGGGCTCCCGGCGTCTGCGGCGGGCGTTCACGGTGGGACTGCCCGCCGCGTGGGGCGCGACCGCGATCACGTACAAACTGACCTGTCCGCTCGCCCAGCAGCACGCCCTCGGAGCACGGATCGTGGGCAGCGCGGTGTTCCTGGCGGCCGGCGCGGGGCTGCTCCTGCACGTACGGCATGCGTACCTGCGCGAACTGAGACAGGCCCGGAGGGTCGCGGGCGCCGCCCAGAGCGTGCTGCTGCGCCCGCCGCCTCCGTGGATCGACGGGCTGCGCGTGGCCGCCGCCCAGGTGTCCGCGGACCGCGGGGCCACCGTCGGCGGCGACCTGTACGAGGTGATCGCCACCGAGCACGGCGTCCGCATCGTGATGGGCGATGTGCGTGGCCATGGACTCGCGGCGCTCGCCACGGCCGCCGCCGTGCTCGGCAGCTTCCGCGAGGCCGCGCACGACGAGCCCGAGCTCGCCCCGGTGCTGCGCCGGCTGGACCGGACCCTGGCCCGGCACCTGCGCGAGCGGGTCCGGGCGGAACACCCCTCGTCCGGCCGGGACCCGGACAACCCGGTCGCGGAGGAGTTCGTGACCCTCCTGCTGCTGGAGGTCGGCCGTGAGGGCGAGCTGCGGGCCCTCAACTGCGGCCATCCGTGGCCGTATCTGCTGAAGCGCGGCGGGGCCGTCCCCCTCGACCGCACCGAACCCCTGCCTCCGCTGGGGCCGTTCGCCCTCCCTGAGGATCTGCCCGTCACCGACTGCGGGCGACTGCTGCCCGGGCAGGCGCTGTTCCTGCACACCGACGGAGCCGAGGACGCCCGAGACGCACACGGGCGTTTCTTCCCCCTGTTCGCGGCCCTGACCGAGGCCGTCCGCGACGACGTCGTACCCCAGACCGTACTGCGCACCGTCTTCGCCGCCCTGCTCCGCCACGCCGGTGCACGCCTCACCGACGACGTTGCCCTCCTGGTCCTGCGCAACGACCGCCGCGGGGGCGCCCCGTCGGGCACGCGGGGAAACGCACGCCCGGTGGCGACGGATCCGCACCCGGCGAACCACCGGTAGCAGCGGGCCGGTGTGCCCCGCGGAGCGCCGTCGCGCCGTCCGCCCCGCCACGGAGTGTCGGGCAGGCAGCTGGGCGGACGGCGCGGAGTCGGGCCGCCGCACTGTACGAGGGGGAGCCGGCGGCCCGCCGGCCTCTTGCGAGGGGTTTCAGTCAACCGGCCGGAAACTCTGTGCAACAGCGTACGCACAGCGCGGATGCGCGCACTCCGTTCACACCCCGTGTGAACCCGGACGCACTACGCTGTCCGCACCGAGCCACCGGAGGGCCTCCCATGCAGCCCAACACCCTGCTCGACGCGATCCTCGACGAGGCCGGGATATCCCACGCGGGACTCGCCGCGCACGTCAACCAGGCGGGGCGGGCGCGTGGACTCGCGCTCAGGTACGAACACACCGCCGTGGCACGGTGGTTGAAGGGCCAGCGTCCGCGCGGCCAGGTGCCGGACCTGATCTGTGAGGTGCTCGCCGCCAGGCTGCACCGCCCGGTGACCCTCGACGACATCGGCCTCGGCGTGCCCGGCGAACCGGCCGCCCCGCACGGTTCCAGCCTCTCGGGCTTCGTCGAACGGGCCACGGCGCTGTGGCGCTCCGACGAACAGCAGCGCCCGCACATCCTCGGGGCCCCCGCGGTCACGGGCACACCCGCCGTGATGCCGGTGTGGGAGTGGGAGAACCCGCCCGAGGACGTCGACGTCTCGCGAGGTGGCCGGCACCGGGTCACCCCCGCCGACGTCGAGATGCTGCGCGCCGCCCGGGCCCACTACGAGCAGATGTACCGCAAGGCGGGCGGCATCGCGACCCGCAGCCGGATCGTCGGCTTCCTCAACTCCGAGACGGCGCCGCTGCTGCGCGGCAGCTACACCGACGCCATGGGCCGCCAACTGCACCGTGCCACCGGCGGTCTGGTGGCCGTCGCCGGCATCTGCGCGTACGACTCGGACGCCCAGGGTCTCGCCCAGCGCTACTTCCACCAGGCCCTGCGCCTGGCGAAGGCCAGCGGGGACCGCGGACTCGGCGCGTATGTGATAGCGCTGCTGGTCAACCAGTCGCTGTTCATGAGGGAGTACCGGCAGGCCGTCGCCTTCGCCGAGGCCGCCCTTCGCGCCGCGGGCAGGCACATCACCCCTGCTCTCGCCTCGGACCTCTACGCGATGCAGGCGAAGGCGTACGCGCATCTGGGCGACGCGACGAGCGCGCTGTCCTGCATCCGGCGGGCCGAGTCGGCCGCCGAGCGCATCCGGCGCGGCCGCGAACCGGACGAGACCGGCTATGTCCAGCCCGGCCTGGTCAACGTCCAGGTCGCGGAGGCGCTGCTCAGCCTCGGCGATCTGACGGCGGCGGGAGAGCATGCCGCGGCCGCCGTGGACACGCCAGCGCACGACCGTGGCCGGGTGCACCGGCTCGCGATGCTCAGCCAGATCGAACTGCGGCAGGGCAATGCCGACAAGGCTGTGGCCACGGCGGTCGAAATGGCGCAGCAGGCGCGGGGGATGGAGTCCATGCGGCTGCGCGACAGACTGCGGGCGGTACGCGAACACCTGGTGCGCAGCGGCTGCGCCGGAACGGCCGAGGCAGCCGAACTCATCGACGGCGCCCTGCGCGTACCGCTGTAGAGCCCGGGCCGGCCGCTGCCGGAACGCGGTCTCGCCCCCGGCTTCCCGTCGGCGCGGACCGCTGCGCCCGCCACTGCGCCCGCCACTGCGCCCGCCACTGCGCCTCGCGTGCGCCACTGTGAGCCTGCTGAGTCACCGCTCCTGCTGCGATATTGCCACTTACTCAGCGGAAGGTGGCAGAACCGTGCAGTGGACGAAACTGAACGAACAAACTGTGTATGCAAATCGCTGGTTCAGGGTCAATCTGGCGGATGTGGAGTTGCCGGACGGCCGGCACCTCGACCACTTCCTGATACGGCTGCGGCCCGTCGCCGTGGCCACCGTCGTGAACGAGGCCAACGAAGTACTGCTGCTGTGGCGGCATCGTTTCATCACCGACAGCTGGGGGTGGGAGCTCCCGGCGGGGGTCGTGGACGACGGCGAGGACATCGTCGCCGCGGCGGCCCGCGAACTCGAGGAGGAGACCGGCTGGCGGCCGGGACCTCTGCGCCATCTCATGAGCGTCGAGCCCTCCAACGGACTCACCGACGCCCGGCACCACGTCTACTGGGCCGACGAGGGAGAGTACGTCGGACACCCCGTGGACGACTTCGAGTCGGACCGCCGGGAATGGGTTCCCCTCAAGGTCGTCCCCGACCTGGTCGCCCGCGGAGAGGTCCCGGCCGCCAACATGGCGGCCGCGTTACTCCTGCTGCACCACCTCAGGCTCGGACAGGACGTACTGCCCTGACCCCTGGTCCGGTGGGCTAGCGGCCCAGGGCCTGCCAGATCGCCACGACGAGTGCGCCCACCGCCGTGAGGGCGGCCACCGCGGGCAGCGGCCAGCGTGTGTGCTCCAGCGCCACGACCCGCAGGCTCAGTTCGTCGAGATCCTTGGCGGTCTGTTCGGCTCGATGACCGAGCAGCGCCAGCCCTCCCTCGACCCGGGCGTGCGCCACATCGAGGCGACGGCGTAACTCTGCGACTTCTCCATGGACCACGGGATGCTCGGGGTCGGCGGTCACGGGTCCACTCCTTTCCGTAGTCGACTCATTCCTTGCATGCGCATGAGGAGTCAACTCGCCTGGTGGGCCCGTGGGGAGCGTGTGCGAAAGGCATATGCGTGTCCTTGTCACACACGGTGTGTGAATGGCACGGGCCCGGCACCGGAAACGGCGCCGGGCCCGTGCCGACCCGGAACTCACGGTCCGTGAGGAGCGGGGATCAGCTGTAGGTGTAGAAGCCGGAACCCGTCTTGCGGCCGAGCCGGCCCGCCTCCACCATGCGCTGGAGCAGCGGGGGAGCGGCGTACAGGGGCTCCTTGTACTCCTCGTACATCGAGTGGGCGATGGAGGCGATGGTGTCCAGGCCGATCAGGTCGGCGAGCTTCAGCGGACCCATCGGGTGCGCGCAGCCCAGCTCCATGCCGTTGTCGATGTCCTCGCGGCCCGCGATGCCCGACTCGAACATGCGGATGGCCGAGAGCAGGTAGGGCACGAGCAGCGCGTTCACCACGAAGCCGGAGCGGTCCTGGGCACGGATCGCGTGCTTGCCGAGGAGCTTCTCGGCGAACAGCTGGGCCCGGCCCAGCGTGCCCTCGGAGGTGGTCAGCGCAGGGATCAGCTCGACGAGCTGCTGCACCGGCGCCGGATTGAAGAAGTGGATGCCGAGCACATGGTCCGGCCGCGAGGTGGCGACCGCGAGCTTCACCAGCGGGATGGAGGAGGTGTTGGAGGCGAGGATGGCGTCCGGGCGGGTCACGACCTGGTCGAGCACCTGGAAGATCTCCGTCTTCACCTGCTCGTTCTCGACGACGGCCTCGATCACCAGGTCGCGGTCCGCGAACTCCCCGAGGTCGGTGGTGAAGGTGAGGCGCGCCAGCGTCGCGTCCCGCTCCTCCTCGGAGATCTTGCCGCGCTCCGCCGCCTTGGCCAGGGAGCCGAACAGACGGGTCCGGCCGAACTCCAGGGCCTCGCCGGTGGTCTCGGCGACCTTCACCTCGAGCCCGGCGCGGGCGCACACCTCGGCGATGCCCGCTCCCATCTGGCCGCAGCCCACCACTCCGACGCGTTCGATGTCGGTCACATCGTCCCCTTCGCTGATCATCGAGCCTGGGGAGGGTCCGCGCACCACACCGGCTCGCGCGATCACAGGACACCCTCCGGCAGATCCCCGTGGTTCGGTACCTGCTCTCGACCCTGCACGTTACTCCCGGCGTGCCGGTGATCGATCATCCGGGTCGGCCCCACCCCCAGGGGATACGATCCGTGACCGTATGAATCCGGAACGTATGGGGACGAGTGCATGCGACGACTGTCACGCCGGGTGTTCACGGCAGCCGCCCTGTCGACCCTGGTGCCGGCGGCCGATGCCGCCGCCCGGCCGCGTCGCGCGGGGCCCGGGGAGATGCGGGGGATGTGGCTGGCGACCGTGTTCCGCCGCGACTGGCCCTCTCGGGCCGGACTGCCGGCCGCCGCACAGCGCGCCGAGCTGTGCGCCCACCTCGACGCCGCGGTGCGGCGCCGGCTGAACACCGTCTTCTTCCAGGTACGGCCGATGGCCGACGCGTTCTGGCCCTCGCCTTACGAGCCGTGGTCCCAGTTCCTTACCGGCACCCAGGGAGAGGACCCGGGCTGGGACCCGCTCGGCACGGCGGTGGAGGAGGCACATGCCCGGGGGCTCGAGCTGCATGCCTGGTTCAACCCGTACCGGGTGGCCTCCCACACCGACCTGACACGGCTCGCCGCCGGGCATCCCGCCCGCCGGAACCCGGACTGGGTGGTGCCCTACGGCGGCAGGCTCTTCTACAACCCGGGACTGCCGCAGGTCCGGGCGTTCGTCGAGGAGGCGATCCTGGACGCCGTACGCCGCTATCCGGTCGACGGCGTCCACTTCGACGACTATTTCTATCCGTACCCCGTCGAGGGCGGCGTCTTCGACGACGACCGGGCGTACGCGGCCTACGGCGGCGGGTTCACCAGCCGGGCGGCCTGGCGGCGGCACAACATCGACCTCCTCGTCCAGGAGACCGCGGCGCGCGTGCGCACGCTCCGGCCGGCCGCGCGCTTCGGTGTCAGCCCCTTCGGTGTGTGGCGCAACGCCGAGACCGACCCCCGCGGTTCGGACACCTGGGCCGGGGTGCAGACGTACGACGACCTGTACGCGGACACCAGGAAATGGGTGAGGTCCGGCTGGCTGGACTACATCTGCCCGCAGATCTACTGGAACATCGGCTTCCGCGCCGCCGACTACGCCACGCTCCTGCCCTGGTGGGCAGGGGTCGCCCAGGGCACGCCCACACGGCTGTACGTGGGCGAGGCGCTCTACAGGGCCGGTGACCCGGCGCAGCCCGCCGCCTGGCGGGATCCCGCGGAACTCTCGCGCCATCTCACGCTCGCCAAGCGATACCCGCAGGCGCGGGGACATGTCTTCTTCGCCGCCAAGGAGGTGGGGGCGGACCCGGCCGGGGCGATGGCCCGGGTCGTCGCCGACCACTACGGGCAGCCGGCGCAGCCTCCGCGCTGACCCGGAGCCCGGACCGCGGTGCGCGGTCCGAGGCAGAGGCCCGGGCCCCGCTCCGGCCCGGGCCTCTGCCCGATTCGCCCTACTGCCCGACCTGCTGACCCATTTCCTTGTGACGGATCTCGGTGTCGGGCCCCGGGGAGCACACACCTTCGTGCCCGTCCTGGAAGCGGACGCGATACGGCGGGTTGCCGTCCGTGCCCATGACTTCGACGATCTCGCCGACCTTGTCGTGCTGCCCGACGATCCTGCCGTGCTGCACCAGCTTGTCGCCCACAGTTGCGCGCATCTGGGGGGCCTCCTCGTCGCACGCGGAAGTATCGGTCCGTGGCCGCGATCCACGGCCGGTGGCGCCGGCCGACCCGCTCCGCGCGCCCCGCCCCGGTCAGCCCCGCGCCCGCTGGGTGACCACGATGCACACCAGCACCGCGGCAGCCGTCAGCGGTGCGGCCGGGGTGAGCTGCTCGCCGAGGAGCAGTACCGACCACACCAGTGTGAGCAGCGGCTGTGCCAGCTGCAACTGGCTGGCACGGGGGATTCCCACGGTTGCCATGCCCCGGTACCAGACGACCAGTCCGAGGAACTGGGAGCCGGCCGCCACCCACAGCAGTCCCGTCACCGCGTGCGCCGTGAGGTGGACCGGCTCGCAGGAGAGGGCGATGAGCGAAGCCGGCACGCTCAGCGGCAGGCACAGCACCAGGGCCCAGCCGATGACCTGCCAGCCGGGCATCAACCGGGCCAGCCGGCCGCCCTCGGTGTAGCCCGCGGCGCAGACCAGCAGCGCACCGAAGAGATAGGCGTCCGCGCCGGTCAGCGCGCCGCCGCTCTGCTGCACGGTGAACGCGAGGACGGCCGCCGCGCCGGCCAGGGCGGCCAGCCAGAAGGTACGGGAGGGGCGGGTGCCGACGCGCAGGGCGGAGAAGACGGCCGTGGTGAGGGGAAGCAGTCCGACGACCACCGCCGCGTGCGCGGTGGTCGAGGTCCGCAGGGCGAGGGTGGTCAGCAGCGGGAATCCGAGCACGACTCCGGCCGCGACCACGGCGAGACCCGCCCGGTGCGGCCGCGCGGGCGGCGGGACCCGCAGCGCGAGCAGACAGCCTCCGGCGATGACCGCGGCCAGCGCACTGCGCACCGCCACGAGCGACCAGGGCCCGAAACCCTCCAGCCCCCAGGCGGTGGCGGGAAACGTGAGGGAGAAGGCGACGACCCCGAGTGCGGCCTGCATCGTGCCCGCGTACCGCAGGGCCGGGGCCGGGGCCGGGGCCGGGGCCGTGCCGCCGTCCGTCTGTGCCGCCGCTATCGCCGGAGTACCGGTAGCGCTATCGTGTGCTCTCATGCAAGAGCGTAGCAGTGTCGCTGAGCTGGCGGGCAGACTGCGGTCGGAGGTGAAGCGCTACTCCCCTGGGGAGAAGCTGCCGTCGAGTCGGGTGCTCGTCGAGCGGTTCCGGGTCAGCCCGGTGACCGTGTCGCGCGCACTCGCACAGCTGGCCGCCGAGGGGCTCGTGGTGACGCGGCCCGGAGCCGGGGCCTTCCGGGCCGAGCCGCGTGCGGCCGCCCCGACGGTGGGGGACACCGCCTGGCAGGAGGTCGCCCTCAGCGCGGAGGCCGCCGCCGAACTCGTGCCCAGGAGCGTCGATGCCTCCGGCGTGCTGGACTCGCTGGCCGCCCCGCCGGCCGGTGTCGTCGAGTTCAACGGCGGCTATCTGCACCCGGCCCTGCAACCGGAGCGTGCGATGGGCGCGGCCCTGTCCCGGGCCGGGCGTCGCCCCGGCGTGTGGGCCAGGCCGCCCGTGGAGGGCGTCGCCGAGCTGCGCGAGTGGTTCGCCCGTGGCATCGGCGGCGCGATCACCGCAGCCGACGTGCTGATCACGGCGGGCGGCCAGTCCGCACTGACCACCGCACTGAGGGCACTGGCACCGCCCGGCGCGCCGGTGCTGGTCGAGTCGCCCACCTACCCCGGCATGCTGGCCATCGCCCGCGCGGCGGGCCTGCGGCCCGTGCCCGTACCGGTGGACGCGGACGGGATGAAACCGGCCCTGCTCGCGGACGCCTTCCGGGTGAGCGGGGCCCGTGTCGTGGTCTGCCAGCCGCTGTTCCAGAACCCGACCGGCGCCGTCCTCGCGCCCGAGCGCCGGCGCGAGGTGCTGCACATCGCGCGGGAGGCCGGCGCGTTCGTGGTCGAGGACGACTTCGTACGGAGGCTGGCGCACGAGGACGCCGGTCCGCTGCCGGCCCCCCTGGTCGCCGAGGACCCCGACGGTGTCGTCGTGCACGTCTCCTCGCTCACCAAGGCAACCTCGCCCAGCTTCCGGGTGAGCGCGCTGGCCGCACGCGGCCCGGTCCTGGAGCGGCTGCGAGCGATCCAGGTCGTCGACACGTTCTTCGTGCCCCGCCCTATGCAGGAGGCCGCGCTCGAACTCGTCGGCTCGCCCGCCTGGCCCCGCCATCTGCGGGCCGTCGCCGCCGAGTTGAAGCGCCGCCGGGACACCATGACCACCGCCCTCCGCCTGCACCTGCCCGAACTCGCCCTGCCGCACATCCCCTGCGGCGGATACCACCTCTGGACGCGCCTGCCCGACGGCACCGACGAGCCGTCCCTCGTCGCGGGCGCCCTGCGCGCGGGCGTCGCGGTCACCCCCGGACGCCCCTATTTCAGCGCCGAACCCCCAGCCGCCCACCTGCGGCTGAGCTTCGCGGCCGTCGCCGGGGCAGGGGAGATCATGGAGGGCGTACGGCGGCTGCGTACCGCATGCGACGAGGTGTTCGGGCCTCTCGGGAACGAAGCCCGTGCGCCGGGCAGCGCGCTGCCTCACGCACCGGGCGTTGCTCGCTGAATACCCTTGGTAACTCCTGAGTAACGCCCTCTTGACCTGCGTACTTGTGGGTCTCACGATCGGCCTGTGCATGTTCGGGTCACGTTCGTCGCCGCCGCGCGCAGCTCCTCGCTGCTCGCGGAGCGCTTCCAGGACGACCGCCCGCTGGACCAGGCGGGCTGGGACGAGGTGCAGCGGGCCGCCGGGCATCTGGTGCCGCTGGCGGCCGCCGAGCTGCGCTACTGCTCGCCGACGCCGCGGAGCCGGGCGACCGGGGACGCGCTCGGCTACGCCCCGCTGGTGCAGCTCGCGCTGAGGGACTGCGACATGGGCCGCTGGCGCGGGTTCACCCTGGGCGAGGCGATGGCCCGGGAGCCGTCGGCGGTGGACGCCTGGCTCGCCGACCCTCGCTCCACGCCGCACGGCGGCGAGTCGCTGGCCTCGTTCATCTCCCGGGTGGGCGGCTGGCTGGAGACCCGTCCGGTGGAAGACGGCAGCCGCGTCGTGGCCGTGGCGGAGCCGTCGGTGGTGCGGGCCGCCCTGGTGTACGCGCTGAGGGCTCAGCCGTCGTCGTACTGGAACATCGACGTCCGCCCCCTGTCGACGGTCACGCTCGCCGGACGTGACGGGCGCTGGAACCTCCGCCTGGAGCAGGGCGCCTCTCGGGGCTAGCCGGCGCGCGTGTAGCCGGTCGTCAGGACCAGGTCCTTGGCGGGCCCGCCGACACGCCACACCGTGCGCCAGTGGTCCGCGTCCTGGACCGTGAACTCGCCCCGGTACAGGTCCGCCGCGCACGGATGGTCGGCGACATGGCGGCCGGTGGTGAGATCGAGGTCGTGGAACGGGCGGCCGTCGGCGAACCGCACCCGCGCCGTGCCGGCGGAGTCCCCGGGCAGGAACCACAGCGTCCGTTCGGCGGGGCGCGGCGTGCCCCGCCAGAGGAACGTGCCCGACTCGTGGTGCAGAAGCCCGTCGCCGCCGTCCTCCAGCGGTGAGAACACCGTCGTCCCGCTGAAGCGCCCTTCCTCACCGCTCGCGAGGTCGCGGACGGCACGCTCCACGTTCCACCGCCCGGCGAGATGGGCGAGCACGTCCTGCACGGGCCAGAACCTGGATTCCATGCGTGCGAGCCTAGGCGATCGGACAGAGGCGGGGATCCCGTCGGGGGCCGCCGCCCGTCGGGCGGCAGCCCCCGCTCGGCCAAGCGCCGCCGAGGACCGGAGACGACGGCGGGCGTGTACGTTGTGGTCGGCGTCCTCCATGCGGGGAACAAGTCCGCCCCGCCGCTCGCCTCCGCCGCTGCGATACCCGCAATCTTCGTCGTCTCCCGCGCGATCATGCTCCCCGAGGACGGGAGGGCCCCCTCACGTGCTCCTCTGCGGTGACGCGCTCCGCCCGTCACCATCGAGAGAGAGGCTCGGCCTCCAGGATTGCATAAACGTGCAGCGATACGTATAGTCATGCCATCCAGGAGGAGGTTCCAGTGAGGGTACGTGCGGCGGTCGCCGGAGCGAGCGGATACGCGGGCGGGGAGCTGCTGCGTCTGCTCCTGGCCCACCCCGAGGTCGAGATCGGCGCCCTGACCGGGAACTCCAGCGCCGGTCAGCGGCTGAGCGCGCTGCAGCCGCATCTGCTGCCCCTGGCCGACCGCGTACTCCAGGAGACCGGCCCCGAGCAGCTCGCCGGGCACGACGTGGTCTTCCTCGCCCTGCCCCACGGGCAGTCCGCGGCGGTCGCCGACCGGCTCGGCACGGATGTCCTCGTGATCGACATGGGGGCGGACTTCCGGCTGGAGGACTCGGCCGCGTGGGAGAGGTTCTACGGCTCACCGCACGCCGGCACCTGGCCCTACGGCCTTCCCGAACTGCCGGGTGGCCGCGCTGCTCTGGAGGGGTCCAAGCGCATCGCGGTGCCCGGCTGCTATCCCACGGCCGTCTCGCTCGCGCTCTTCCCCGCATACGCCGGGGGCCTGGCCCAGAACGAGGCCGTGGTCGTCGCCGCCTCGGGCACCTCCGGCGCCGGCAAGGCCCCCAAGCCGCACCTGCTCGGCAGCGAGGTCATGGGGTCGATGTCCCCGTACGGCGTCGGCGGCGTGCACCGGCACACCCCCGAGATGATCCAGAACCTGAGTGCGGCCGCCGGGGAGACCGTCTCCGTCTCCTTCACCCCCACCCTCGCGCCCATGTCCCGCGGCATCCTGGCCACGTGCAGTGCGAAGGCGAAGCCCGGCGTCAGCGCCGAGTCCGTCCGCACCGCTTACCACAAGGCCTTCGCCGACGAGCCCTTCGTCCATCTGCTCCCCGAGGGACAGTGGCCCTCCACCGCGTCCGTCTACGGTTCCAACGCCGTTCAGGTGCAGGTCGCGTACGACGCCGACGCGCACCGCATCATCGCGATCAGCGCCATCGACAATCTGACCAAGGGCACCGCGGGCGGTGCCGTCCAGAGCATGAACATCGCCCTCGGGCTCGACGAAACCACCGGGCTTTCCACGATCGGAGTCGCACCGTGAGTGTCACGGCAGCAAAGGGGTTCACGGCGGCCGGAATCGCCGCCGGAATCAAGGAGAACGGCAACCCGGACCTGGCCCTCGTCGTCAACAACGGGCCCCGCCGCGCCGCCGCGGGCGTCTTCACCTCCAACCGTGTGAAGGCCGCGCCGGTGCTGTGGTCCGAGCAGGTCCTCAAGGCCGGCCAGGTCTCCGCGGTCGTCCTCAACTCGGGTGGTGCCAACGCCTGCACCGGTCCCAGGGGCTTCCAGGACACCCATGCGACGGCGGAGAAGGCCGCCGACGTCCTGGGCCGGGGCGCCATCGAGGTCGCCGTCTGCTCCACGGGCCTCATCGGCGTCCTGCTCCCGATGGACAAGCTGCTCCCGGGCATCGACGCGGCCGCCGCCCAGCTGTCCGAGCACGGTGGCGAGAAGGCCGCCATCGCCATCAAGACCACCGACACGGTCCACAAGACCTCCGTCGTGACCAGGGACGGCTGGACCGTGGGCGGTATGGCCAAGGGCGCCGGCATGCTCGCGCCCGGCCTCGCCACCATGCTCGTCGTCCTCACCACCGACGCCGACACCGACAACGAGACCCTGGACCGGGCCCTGCGGGCCGCCACCAAGGTCACCTTCGACCGGGTCGACTCCGACGGCTGCATGTCCACCAACGACACGGTCCTGCTCCTCGCCTCCGGAGCGTCCGGCATCACCCCGGGCGACGAGGAGTTCGCCGAGGCCGTCCGGGAGGTCTGCGCCGACCTGGGCCGCCAGCTCATCGGCGACGCCGAGGGCGCCAGCAAGGACATCAAGGTCGAGGTCGTGGGCGCCGCGACCGAGGAGGACGCGGTGGAGGTGGGCCGTTCCATCGCCCGCAACAACCTCCTCAAGTGCGCGATCCACGGCGAGGACCCCAACTGGGGCCGTGTCCTGTCGGCGATCGGCACCACCCGGGCCGCCTTCGAGCCCGACCAGCTCAACGTCGCCATCAACGGCGTCTGGGTCTGCAAGAACGGTTCCGTGGGCGAGGACCGCGAGCTGGTCGACATGCGCTACCGCGAGGTGCACATCGTCGCCGACCTCGCCGCCGGTACGGAGACCGCCACCATCTGGACCAACGACCTCACCGCCGACTACGTCCACGAGAACAGCGCCTACTCCTCATGAGCAACGGAACGACGCGTAAGCACACCGCCCTGCCCAAGGCCAAGATCCTCATCGAGGCGCTGCCCTGGCTGACCCGCCACCACGGCAAGATCGTCGTGATCAAGTTCGGCGGGAACGCCATGGTCGACGAGGAGCTCAAGGCCGCCTTCGCCCAGGACGTCGTCTTCCTGCGGCACGCCGGTCTCAGGCCCGTCGTCGTGCACGGCGGCGGACCCCAGATCAGCGCGGCCCTCGACCGGCACGGCATCCCCACCGAGTTCAAGGCGGGCCTGCGGGTCACCACCGAGGACGCCATGGACGTCGTGCGCATGGTGCTGGCCGGTCAGGTGCAGCGCGAGCTGGTCGGGCTGCTCAACCAGCACGGTCCGTTCGCCGTCGGTATCACCGGCGAGGACGCGCACACCATCACCGCCACCAGACACCGGCCCCGGATCGACGGCCGACGGGTCGACATCGGGCGGGTGGGCGAGATCACCGAGATCGACACGGGAGCGATCGAGGCGCTGCTCGCCGACGGCCGCATCCCGGTCGTCTCCTCGATCGCACGCAGTCAGGACGACGGACATGTCTACAACGTCAATGCTGATACGGCGGCTGCGGCACTCGCTGCGGCACTGGGCGCCGAAACCCTCATGGTCCTCACGGACGTCGAAGGGCTCTACGAGGACTGGCCGAACTCCGACGAGGTGATCAGCCGTCTCTCCGCTTCCCAGCTGGAGAAGCTGCTGCCGGAGCTGTCCTCCGGCATGGCCCCGAAGATGGAGGGCTGCCTGTTCGCCGTGCGCAACGGCGTCACCACCGCCCGCGTCATCGACGGCCGGGTGCAGCACTCGATCCTGCTGGAGATCTTCACCGACGAGGGCATCGGCACGATGGTCGTGCCCGACGAATTCGCACAGGGGGCGTCCGCATGACCGGTACGACGGAAATCACCGCAGACTCCGCAGGTGCCGGGAACTCCGCCAACGGGGAGCTGACCGAGCGGTGGCGGGGCGCGCTCATGAACAACTACGGCACCCCCAGGCTGCCCCTCGTGCGCGGCGCGGGCACCAGGCTGTGGGACGCCGACGGCAAGCAGTACCTCGACTTCGTCGGCGGCATCGCGGTCAACGCGCTCGGTCACGCCCACCCCGCGGTCGTCGAGGCGGTCGGCAGGCAGATCGCCTCCCTCGGCCATGTCTCCAACCTGTTCATCGCCGAACCGCCCGTCGCTCTCGCCGAACGGCTGCTCCAGCTCTTCGGCCGGGACGGCAAGGTGTTCTTCTGCAACTCCGGCGCCGAGGCCAACGAGGCCGCCTTCAAGATCGGCCGGCTGACCGGGCGCACCCACATGGTCGCCACCGACGGCGGCTTCCACGGCCGCACCATGGGCGCCCTCGCGCTCACCGGCCAGCCCGGCAAGCAGGAACCGTTCCTGCCGCTGCCCGGCGAGGTCACGCACGTCCCCTACGGCGACGCGCAGGCGCTGGCCGCCGCGGTCACCGAGGAGACCGCCCTCGTGATCATCGAGCCCGTCCAGGGCGAGAACGGGGTGGTCGTCCCGCCGGCCGGCTACCTCAAGGCGGCCCGGGCGATCACCGCCGCCACCGGGGCGCTGCTCGTGCTCGACGAGGTGCAGACCGGTATCGGCCGCACCGGACACTGGTTCGAGTACCAGGCCCACGAGGGCGTCCTGCCGGACGTGGTCACGCTCGCCAAGGGCCTCGGCGGCGGGCTGCCGCTCGGCGCCACCGTCGCATTCGGCCGCGCCGCCGAGCTGCTCCAGCCGGGCCAGCACGGCACGACCTTCGGCGGCAACCCCGTCGCCTGCGCCGCCGGGCTCGCCGTCCTGGACACCATCGCGGCCGAGGGGCTGCTGGACAACGTCAAGCGGCAGAGCGAGCGACTGCGGGAGGGAATCGAGTCGCTGGGGCACCCGTTGATCGACCACGTCCGGGGTGCCGGCCTGCTCCTGGGTATCGTGCTCAGCGAGCCGCTCGCGCAGCAGGCGCAGCACGCGGCTCAGGACGCCGGTTTCCTGGTGAACGCGCCCGCCCCGAACGTCGTACGGCTGATGCCGCCGCTGAACCTCGGCGACGACGACGCGGCGGCCTTCCTCCGGGTGCTTCCCGGTGTCCTCGACGCAGTGAACGGGGACGGACGATCCGGAGAATGAGACGACGATGACCCAGGCGCAGGACCACGAGCACACGGGACCCGCCGTGCCGCAGACCCGCACCGCGCGCCACCGCCGGATCGTGGACATCCTCAACCGGCAACCGGTGCGCTCCCAGAGCCAGTTGGCGAAACTCCTGGCCGACGACGGGCTGCACGTCACCCAGGCGACACTCTCCCGGGACCTGGACGAGCTGAACGCCGTGAAGATCCGCAACACCGACGGCGACCTCATCTACGCGGTTCCGAGCGAGGGCGGCTTCCGCACTCCGCGCGCACCGCTCGGCGGGTCGGCCAAGGAGGAGCGGATGCGGCGCCTGTCCCAGGAGCTGCTGATCTCCGCGGAGGCGTCCGCGAATCTCGTGGTCCTGCGCACCCCGCCGGGCGCGGCGCAGTTCCTGGCCTCGGCCATCGACCAGGCGGAACTGCACGACATCCTCGGCACGATCGCGGGTGACGACACCGTGCTGCTGATCAGCCGGGATCCGACCGGGGGCCAGGCGCTGGCGGACCACTTGCTGCGGCTGGCCCAGACCGGGCACTGAGCCGGTACATACGGGCAGGGCGCACCGGCTCCGGTGCGCCCTGCCCGTCCGCGGTCATCCCAGGCGTGCCGCCAGCCCGCCCGTGCAGCGCACCTCGTCGCCCGCCGTGATCAGCAGCGCCTCCACGTCCGGCAGCGACTCCAGCCAGGCCAGCCCTTCCCGCGAGCCCATGGCGAACGCGGCCGTCGCCCAGCAGTCCGCCCAGGTAAGCCGGGGGGCCACCACCGTCACGGCGACCAGGTCGGTCACCGCCGAGCGGCCGGTGCGCGGGTCCACGATATGCGCGCCGCGCTCCGCGGTCCCCGACGTGGCGACGGCCAGCTCCTCGGTGCCGGCCGCGGAGACCACCGCCGCGAGCCCGCCGGGACGCAGCGGATCCGACACCCCGACCCGCCACGGGCGGTGTGACCCGGGCATCCCGTAGAGCTGGACGTCCCCGCCGCCGTTGACGCTCACTCCGCTCGCCCCGGCCGCCGACAGCCGCCGGGCCGCCCGTTCGACCGCCCAGCCCTTGACGATCCCGGTCGGGTCGACCCGTCCCTCGTAGCGTGTGCTGAACCAGCCGTCGCTGAGCCGCTCCGCCTCGGCACCCAGCGCAAGCACCTCGGCGACCTCCGGGTCGCACTCCTCGAGGGTCACCTCGCCTCGGGCGAGCCGCGATATCTGGCTGCCCTCCCGGTAGGTGCTGAACACCTCGTCCACGCGGTGGAGTCCGGCGATCGCCTCCTCCAGCGCCGTGCGCACGGCCTGGGATTCGCCGCCGCGCACATCGAAGGAGACGACGGTGCCCATCACCTCCTCCGCGTGGCGCAGCGCGGGCGGGGCCCCGGCGGGATCGGTCACCTGTCCGGCCACTCAGCCACCGGCCTTGTCCAGGGCCGATTGCAGGGACTGTTTGTACCCGGCGCTGGTATACGTCGCGCCGGAGACCGCATCGATGTTCGCACTCTGCGCGCTCACCGCCTCCTGGTTCAGCCGCGGGACGGACATGGCGGTCTTCTGGTCGCTGAGACCGCCCTTGGGTGCCTGGACGGCCTCGGCCTTGGTGATCTTTCCGCCGCTCAGCGTCAGACGCACCTGCACGCTGCCGTACTGGGTCTGGGCCACGTTACCGGTGACCGTACGCGCCTGGGCCGACGACCCCGACGACGACCCGGAACCGCCCCCGGAGCCGGAACCGCCCGCGGCACCCGAGGCGGCCTTCGACTTGTCGATCGCGGACTGGAGCGACTGCTTGTAGCCGCCGCTCGTGTAGGTGGCGCCCGAGACGGCGTCGATCTGCGCGCTCTGCGCGGCGACGGCCTCCTGGTTGAGCTTGGGCACGGACATGGCGGTCTTCTGGTCGCTGAGACCGCCCTTGGGTGCCTGGACGGCCTCGGCCTTGGTGATCTTCCCGTCGCTCAGCGTCAGACGCACCTGCACACTGCCGTACTGCGTCTTGGCCACGTCGCCGGTGACCGTCTGTGCGCCTGTCTGCTGCCCGCTGCCGCCCTGGGGCGACTCCTGGGACGCGGCGGTCTGCTGCGGTGCGGCTCCGCCCGCCGCCTGGGCCGAGGCCGGATCCGACGCCGGCTTCAGCGACAGCAGCAGGACGATGCCTGACACGGTGGCGGCGCCGGCGAGCACGGCACGCCGAATGGGGTGGCTCTTCCTCATCGTTCCCAAAGCTCCTGAGTCCCGTCGCTCACATCTCGAACGACTCGTGATGGATGCGGCGGGCGGGAACGCCCGCGCCGCGCAGTGCCTCGTACACCTGCTGCGCGAAGCCGGGCGGTCCGCACATGAAGACGTCGTGGTGGTCGATGTCCGGCAGCTTCCGGCGCAGGGTGTCGGCCGAGATGTCCGGGCGCTCCCCGTCCGGGCTGTTGACCGCGTACATCAGCCGGGCGCCGCGCTCCTCGGCGATCTGGGCCAGCTCGTCCCACAGAGCCAGGTCCTGGGTGGTGTTGGCCCGGTAGAGGAGGGTCAGGTCGCCGGGCGCGCCGGGCAGTGTCTCGAACAGCGCCCGCATCGGCGTGATGCCGACGCCACCGGCCACCAGCAGCACCTTGCCGCGGCTGCGGCGGTCCGCCGTCAGCGCGCCGTAGGGGCCCTCCGCCCACACCCGGGTGCCGGGCTTCAGGTCCCGCAGCGCGGAGCTGTGGTCGCCGATCGCCTTCACCGTGATGCGGAGCATCTGCGGGCGGGGCGCCGCCGACAGCGAGTACGGGTGCGAGCTGAACCGCATGCCGGGCGCGAGGAAGCGCCAGCGGAAGAACTGCCCGGCCTCCGCGCCCATCCGGTGCAGCCTCCGCCCGGTCATCAGCACCGAGACCACGCCGGGCGTCTCCTCGATGACCGCCTCCACCCGCAGCCGGTGCCGCAGGTTCAGCCGGATGGGCGTCAGGATCCGGAACCAGATCACCAGCGCGGTCACCGAGCCGTAGAGGGCGTACCAGGCGGTCTTGGCCTCGGGCTGGACGGCGAACTCGTTGCCGGTCGACAGCTGGTGCCAGAACGACAGATACGTGGCCGCGTAGGTCAGCAGATGGACGTGGTACCACAGGTCGTACGAGATCCCGCGGCGGACCGGGCCGATCGAGATCAGGCCGATGAGCACCAGCAGGCCCGTGCCGATGGCGGCCTTGCCCACGTCCGGCAGCTGGTTGACCGAGTCGATGGTCTGCTGCACGATCCCGCCCAGCCCCTTGCCGTTCTGCAGGGCGTATCCCCACATCGTCAGGAAGAGGTGGGCGAGGACCAGGCAGATGGTGTACCGGCCGGTCATGGCGTGCCAGCGCGCGACCCGGTCGGAGCCGACCCGCCGCTCCAGAGCGGGCACCCGCGCCATCTGGAGCACGACGAGGGCCATCAGATAGCCGGCGAGCAGGCCGGTGATCCGCCCCGCGTTGAGGATTCTGCTGTTGTTGTCGGCGATGGACGGCGTGTTCATCCACCACAGCCAGATGACGCCCGCCGCGCCCGCCCAGACGGCGGCCAGCAACGGTACGGCAGGGGAGCGGCGTGGGCGGATGGCGCGCATCGTCTGGCGCCGCGCGGCGCGGCCACCGGCGATCGTGGACACGGTCTCCTCCGTGGTCCTGCGTGGGACGGGTGAGGCCATCGGCCCCCTTGGCCCAGAGGTACGTGCGGGACCTGCCCCGCGTTCAAAGGCCCGCGGAGTCCAGGGCCGACTGGAGTGACTGGCGGTAACCCTCGCTGGTGTAACTGGCCCCGGAGACCGTGTCGATGCTCGCGCTCTGCGCGGCGAGGACCTCCCTCCTCAGCTGCGGGAGCGCATAGCCGTTGATCTCCTGGTCCCTGGGGTTGTCCTGGGGATAGTCCACCGCCGTGACGTCGGTGATCCTGCCCTTCGTCATCGTGACGCGGACCTGGACGGGACCCCACCGGGTCGGCACGGAGGTCCCGGTGACGGTCTTGCTGCCGGCGGACCCGCCGGATCCGCCCGAACCGGTCGGGCCGCTCGATCCGTCGGAACCCTTCGAGCCGCCCGGGACGCTCGACGCGCTCGAACCCGACGGCGCGTGCGCTCCCAGCGCGACCGACGGTGACGTGTGCGGTTTCAGCGACAGCAGTATCACCGTGCCGGACACCGTGGCGGCGCTCGCCAGCACGATCCGCCGCAGCGGGCTCTTCCTCTTCAACGGGTGCATGACGTCCTCACAGCTCGAACGACTCGTGGTGGATACGGCGGTCCGGGATCCCGGCCGCCCGCAGCGCCTCGTACATGTCCTCGGCGAATCCGGGCGGACCGCACAGAAAGACGTCGTGGTCGGCGAGTTCGGGCACCGCACCGTGCAGCGCACCCGGTGTCAGGCGAGGGCGCGAGCCGTCCGCACCGTTGAGGGCGTACAGCACCCGGGCGCCGCGCCACCGGGCTATGGCCTCCAACTCGCCGCCCAGCGCCAGGTCGTCGGCCGAGCGTGCCCGGTACAGCAGCGTCACCTCGCCCGGCAGCGTCTCGAACAGGGCCCGCAGCGGGGTGATCCCGACACCGGCCGCGATCAGCAGCGACTTGCCGGTGGTCCGCCGGTCGGCGGTCAGCGATCCGTACGGCCCCTCCGCCCACACCCGGGTGCCCGGCCGCAACAGGGCGACCGATGTGCTGTGGTCGCCGAGCGCCTTGACGGTGATGCGCAGCCGGGTGGGGCGAGGCGGCGCCGACAGGGAGTACGGTGTCGACGTCCAGCGCAAGCCGTCCGCGAGGAACCGCCAGCGGAAGAACTGCCCCGGCTCCGCGCCCAGTTCGTCCAGCCGCCGGCCCTGCACGACCACGGACCACACCCCCCGCGCCTCCTGGTGCACCGCCTCCACCCGGAGCCGGTGCCGCAGGTTCAGCCGCACGGGGGCGAGGATCCGGAACCACATCACCAGGGCCGCGACACCCACGTACAGCGCGTACCAGAAACCCTGCGCGAGGGGGTTCCCGGCGAACTCCGCGCCCAGAGCCAGCTGATGACCGAACGCGAGGAAGACCGCGGCGTAGGTGAGCAGGTGGACGTAGTACCAGAACTCGTGGCGGGTCCGCCGGCGGACGGCGCGCATCGACGTGACCCCGACGGCGAACAGGATGACCGTCCCAAGAGTCGCCTTGATCATCTCCGGGTAGTCGAGGACCACCGTGAGCGTCTCGTGCACGAGCGAGACACGGTCCTGGGCGGCGTACCCGGCGATGATCAGGGCGATGTGCGCGACCAGCAGGCAGACCGTGTACCGTCCGGCCATCGCGTGCCATCGGGACACCCGGTCCGAGCCGATCCGCCGCTCCAGCAGCGGCACCCGGGCCATCAGCCCGACCAGCACCGCACAGGCGTACCCGCACAGCAGCCCGGCGATCCGGCCCGCCCCGGTGAGCCGGCCGGCCGTGCCCACCACCGATCCGGTGTTCTGCCACCACAGGGCGAGGACGGCGGCCGCCCCGGCCCACAGGACGGCCGGCAGCAGGGGGGCCGGGGAGCGCCGGACGATCGGCACCGGTGGCGCCTGCTGCTCGTACACCGTGGTCATGGGCGGTTCCTTTCGGGCGTCGAGGACGCAACTGTGCAGGCGGAACCTCTGAGGCCGCTCTGAGGAACATGAGTCCGTCCTGAGCGGAGCAGCCGGCGAGGGGTGGCCGCGCACGTCACCCGGCGCGAGGTGCCGGGCACGCGGGGTGGAGGGCGCCGGACACTCACAGCGAACTCAGAGGCTCCGGCGGCACCGGCCGCCCGGGACGGGAGGGATCCTGGTGAGTGCGATGAACACACCCAGAACCGGCCGCCCCGCCCTGTCCCGTCCCGACGGCACGCCCGTGCGTGTCCTCGTCGTCGACGACGACCCGGACCTCGCCGAGGTGCTGTCCGGGGCCCTGCGCTACGAGGGCTGGAACGTCCGCACGGCCGGCGACGGGGCCACCGCCCTCGCCGAGGCCCGCGACCTCATGCCCGACGCCGTCGTCCTGGACGTGATGCTGCCGGACACCGACGGTTTCGCGGTGCTGCGCTCCCTGCACGGTGTGAAGCCGGATGTGTGTGTGCTGTTCCTCACCGCGCGGGACGCCGTCGAGGACCGTATCGCCGGCATCACCGCGGGCGGCGACGATTACGTGACCAAACCGTTCAGCCTGGAGGAGGTCGTCGCCCGGCTGCGCGGGCTGCTGCGCCGCGCCGGAATGGCCCGGCAGCTGGAGGAGGGCCCCCGGCTGACCGTCGGGGACCTGGTCATGGACGAGGAGGCGCGTGAGGTGACCCGGGCCGGTGAGCTGATCGACCTGTCGCCCACCGAGTTCGAACTGCTGCGCTTCTTGATGCGCAATCCCCGGCGCGTGCTCAGCAAGGCACAGATCCTCGACCGGGTGTGGTCGTACGACTTCGGTGGCCGGGCCCATGTCGTCGAGCTCTACATCTCGTACCTGCGCAAGAAGGTGGACGCCGGCCGCGACCCCATGATCTACACCGTGCGCGGGGCCGGATACGTGATGAAGCCGGTGACCCGGTGAGGGCCGGACCGGCGGGGGTACGGCGGGTGCGGCGCCTGCCCCGGCCGCGCACCCTGCGGGCCCGGCTCACCGCCGGGCTCGTCGTGCTGCTCGCGCTCAGCTGCGCCGCCGTCGGGGTGGCCGCCGTGGTGGAACTCGACGGCTTTCTCACCGGGCGGCTGGACCAGCAGCTGCGCGAGACCGGCCCGCGGTTCCCGGCGAGCCTCGAGCACGGCGTCAGACCCTCGGACCACGACGGTGACGAACACGGTGACACGCGCAAGCAGCCCGCCGGCACGTTCGGCGCCCGGCTGGTCGGCGACACGGTCACCCAGGCGGCGGTGGTGCGCCCCGGCGACCAGAGCACCGATCTGACCGCTCCGCTGAGCGCCCGGGACGTGCGCACACTCACGGCGGTCCGCACGGACGGCAGGGGCCACAGCGTCCATCTGTCGGCTCTGGGCGGTTACCGGGTGATGGCTACGACCGGCCGGGACGGCGACGTCCTGCTCACCGGGCTTCCGCTGGAACCGGTTCAGGCCACGGTGCACCGGCTGGAACTCGTCGCCGCCGTCGTCTTCGGCGCGGCCCTCGCGGTCACCGGGGTGGCCGGCGCCCTCTGGGTGCGCTGGTCCCTGCGGCCGCTCAGCCGGGTCGCCGACACCGCGGCCCGGGTCAGCGAGCTGCCGCTCGCCGATGGCGAGGTCGCGCTGCCGCCGAGGGCACCCGAGAGTGATCCGCGCAGCGAGGTGGGCCGGGTCGCCACCGCCTTCAACCGCATGCTCGGCCATGTCGAGGACGCGCTGACCAAGCGCCACGCCGTCGAGGAACGGCTGCGCGGCTTCGCCGCCGACGCCAGCCACGAGCTGCGCACGCCGGTCGCCTCGGTCCGCGGCCATGCCGAGCTGGCGCTGCTGAACCCGGGTCCGGTCCCGCCCGAGGTGCACCGTGCCCTGGAGCGGATCGCCGCGGAGTCGGCGCGCATGGGCGAGATGGTCGACGATCTGCTGCTGCTGGCCCGGCTGGACGCGGGCCGTCCGCTGGAGCGCCGTCCCGTCGACCTCACCCGCCTGGTACTCGACGCGGTCACGGACGCGCGGGCCGCGGGTCCCGGCCACCGCTGGACGATGGAGCTGCCCGAGGAACCGGTGACGGTGGTCGGCGACACGCATCGGCTGCAGCAGGTGCTGGCCAATCTGCTGGCCAACGCGCGTCTGCACACACCTGCGGGCACCGCGGTGGTGGCCACGCTGGAGACCGAGGGCACGACGGCCGTCCTCGGGGTCCACGACGACGGTCCCGGAGTGCCCGACGACATCCGCTCCGGCGTCTTCGAACGCTTCACCCGGGCCGACCACCGGCGCCGCCCGGACCACCACGGCGGCGGCGCGGGGCTGGGCCTGGCGATCGTGGCGGCGGTGACGGAGGCGCACGGAGGAACGGTGGGGCTGGACACCCGCCCCGGTGCGACGACGTTCACCGTACGGCTGCCGGTCGGCGCGCTCAGTAGCGCGTGAGCGCGGTGGCCCCGCCGCTCGTTCCGATCGCCATGTGCGGCGCCCGCGCGGGATCCGCCCACACCAGGATCCTCCGCATGGCGTCCTGCGGCACCGACACACAGCCCGACGTCGCCGTCTTGCCGTTGACGTGCAGGAAGATACCGGCGCCGCGTTCCCGCACCGGGGCGTGGTAGTTGAAGCCGATGACCAAGGCGTGGGAGTACTGGGGGTCGTACGCGATCAGGTGCTCCGCCTCCGCGGCCCGGCAGTCGGCCGGGAGGGGTTCCGTCCAGCGGTTGTAGGAGCGCGCGTTGTTGTCCTGGCACCACCAGGAGTCCTGGTGCACCCGGCGGTACGGCTCCCTGGTCCCCGCGGGAGCGGCCGCGATGCCGAACGCGTACGGCAGGTCGTACAGGCCCGTCGGGGTCGTGCCGCTGCCTTGCCTGCGCGAGGTGCCCTCCACGAGGCCTCGCGCGCCGAAGCGCGCCACCGCCGAACCGGACTTCATCCACTGCCCGCCACGGAGGTCCCACCAGGTGACCGTGCCCGAGGTCGCGGCGGTCGTCGACGCCTCCGCGGTGATCAGCTGGGTGCCGCCGCCGGTGTCCGCCATCCGCCCGGGCAGCGGGACCTCCCCGGCGGGGTACGGCGCGGCGCCGGGCAGCAGGAGGAGGGAGGCGGAGGCGAGGGCGGCGACGGCACCGGAGCGCATGGCTCAGAACGTAGACGGCGGCAGCGGCAGCGGAAGTCCCGGCAGGCCGTCGAGGCTGGTTTCGACGTGCTCTTTCCTCCGGAAGTACGCATCGAGTGAGGCGTCGTCCTCGCGCGCGAAGCGCTGGGCGTGCAGTTCGCGGTCCTCCTGGTACGCCATGAAGGGGACCGCGTAGCCACAGGTGTCCCGGATGTGTTCCGCCGTCACGACGATGATCGCGCGCAGGCCGTGCGGGGCCGGGTCGATGCCCGGGAAGTGCGCGAGGAGATCTCCGAAGCGCGGGTCGTCGCGGAAGACCGGCTCCCCGCGGCCGTGCACCCGCACGATGTTCGGCGGGCCCTGGAAGGCGCACCACATCAGGGTGATCCGGCCGTTCTCCCGCAGGTGAGCGATGGTCTCGGCGTTGGACCCGGCGAAGTCGAGGTAGGCCACGGTGTGCTCGTCGACGACGGCGAACGAACCCTTCAGGCCCTTGGGGGAGAGGTTGACCGTGCCGTCGGCGCCGAGAGGGGCGGTGGCGGTGAAGAACAGGGGCTGTGCCTCGATGAACGTCCGCAGTCTGCCGTCTATGCGCTCATAGGTCTTTCCCATGCCGCCGATTATCGGGGAAGGTCTTTCGGCCGTCTAAGGAATTGCGGCCTCGGTGAGTCCCGGAGGAGGGTCCGCGGCCGCCCCGGCCGGCGCGCGGGGCGGCCACGGTGCCTGTCACGTCACTCGGTGAGCGTGCAGGCGGCCGGGGAGGTCGGGCCCTGCGGCGTGAGGGATGGCCGACGCGGCGTCTGTGTCCGGCGGGAGATACGGGTGAGCGGCTTTCGGCGTTCAGGGAGTTTTCAAGCCTCCTTTCGAAATCTCGCCACGACGATGAGGAGATTGACGAACCATGCAGGACCCTGCATACTCATGCATATCAGCGAATGCACTGTGAGGGAGAAACCCGTGACCGAGCGCGTCGTACTCGCCTACTCCGGCGGTCTGGACACCTCCGTCGCCATCGGCTGGATCGCAGAGGAGACCGGCGCCGAGGTCATCGCCGTCGCCGTGGACGTCGGCCAGGGCGGCGAGGATCTGGACGTCATCCGGAAGCGCGCGCTCGCGTGCGGTGCCGTCGAGGCCGAGGTCGCCGACGCCAAGGACGAGTTCGCCGACGAGTACTGCCTCCCGGCGATCAAGGCCAACGCCCTCTACATGGACCGCTACCCGCTGGTCTCCGCCCTGTCCCGGCCGACGATCGTCAAGCACCTGGTCGCCGCCGCCAAGAAGCACGGCGCCACCACGGTCGCCCACGGCTGCACCGGCAAGGGCAACGACCAGGTCCGCTTCGAGGCCGGCATCGTCGCCCTCGCCCCCGGCCTCAAGTGCATCGCCCCCGTCCGCGACTACGCGATGACCCGCGACAAGGCCATCGCCTTCTGCGAGGCCAAGGGCCTGCCCATCGCGACCACCAAGAAGTCCCCGTACTCCATCGACCAGAACGTCTTCGGCCGGGCCATCGAGACCGGCTTCCTCGAGGACATCTGGAACGCCCCGATCGAGGACATCTACGAGTACACGTCCAACCCGGCCGAGCTCCGCGACGCCGACGAGGTGATCATCACCTTCAAGGAGGGCGCCCCGGTCGCCATCGACGGCAAGCCCGTCACGGTCCTGCAGGCCATCCAGCAGCTCAACGAGCGGGCCGGCGCCCAGGGCATCGGCCGGATCGACATGGTCGAGGACCGGCTCGTCGGCATCAAGTCCCGCGAGGTGTACGAGGCTCCGGGCGCGATCGCCCTGATCACCGCCCACCAGGAGCTGGAGAACGTCACCGTCGAGCGCGAACTCGCCCGCTACAAGCGGCAGGTCGAGCAGCGCTGGGGCGAGCTGGTCTACGACGGCCAGTGGTTCTCCCCGCTCAAGCGCGCCCTGGACGGCTTCATCGACGAGGCCAACCGGCACGTCTCCGGCGACATCCGCATGACCCTGCACGGCGGCCGCGCGGTCGTCACCGGCCGGCGCTCCCAGGAGTCGCTGTACGACTTCGACCTCGCGACCTACGACACCGGCGACACGTTCGACCAGTCCGCGGCCAAGGGCTTCATCGACATCTACAGCCTGTCGTCGAAGATCGCCGCCAAGCGGGACCTCGCGTAGGGCGCCGGGCCTTTCGCATCGCCCGGCACACACGCATGAGCCTGACAGCCGCCTCCTCACTCCCGGGTGGGGAGGCGGTGGCACATCCCCACCTTCCGAGGAGTACAGCAGTGAACAGCAACAGCGGTGACGTACGGCTCTGGGGCGGCCGTTTCGCCGACGGACCCGCCGAGGCCCTGGCCAAGCTGTCCGCGTCCGTCCACTTCGACTGGCGGCTGGCGCCGTACGACATCGCGGGTTCCCGCGCCCACGCGCGCGTGCTGCACCGCGCGGGGCTCCTCACCGACGACGAGCTGACGCGGATGCTCGGCGGCCTGGACCGGCTCGAGGCCGACGTGGCCTCGGGCGACTTCGTGGGCACCATCGCCGACGAGGACGTCCACACCGCCCTGGAACGCGGCCTCCTGGAGCGCCTCGGCCCCGACCTCGGCGGCAAGCTGCGCGCCGGCCGCTCGCGCAACGACCAGGTCGCCACCCTCTTCCGGATGTATCTGCGCGACCACGCCCGCATCGTCGGCGGCCTGATCGCCGACCTCCAGGACGCCCTGGTCGGCCTCGCGGAGGCCCACCCGGACGTGGCGATGCCCGGTCGCACACATCTGCAGCACGCCCAGCCGGTGCTCTTCGCGCACCATGTGCTCGCACACGTCCAGGCACTGTCCCGGGACGCCGAGCGGCTGCGCCAGTGGGACGAGCGCACGGCCGTCTCGCCGTACGGCTCGGGCGCCCTCGCGGGCAGCAGCCTCGGTCTCGACCCGGAGGCGGTCGCCAGGGACCTCGGCTTCGAGCACGGCAGCTCGGCCAACTCCATCGACGGCACGGCCTCGCGCGACTTCGTCGCCGAGTTCGCCTTCATCACCGCGATGATCGGCGTGAACCTCTCCAGGATCGCCGAGGAGGTCATCATCTGGAACACGAAGGAGTTCTCCTTCGTCACCCTCCACGACGCCTTCTCCACCGGCTCCTCGATCATGCCGCAGAAGAAGAACCCGGACATCGCGGAGCTGGCGCGCGGCAAGAGCGGCCGTCTGATCGGCAATCTGACCGGCCTCCTGGCCACCCTGAAGGCCCTGCCGCTCGCGTACAACCGCGACCTTCAGGAGGACAAGGAGCCCGTCTTCGACTCCATCGACCAGCTGGAGGTCCTGCTCCCGGCCTTCACCGGCATGATGGCCACGCTGACCGTGCACCGCGAGCGTCTGGAGGAGCTGGCCCCGGCCGGTTTCTCGCTCGCCACGGATGTCGCCGAGTGGCTGGTCAAGCAGGGTGTGCCCTTCCGGGTGGCGCACGAAGTCGCCGGTGAGTGCGTGAAGGCGGCGGAGGCCGAGGGCAAGGAGCTGGACGAGCTGACGGACGAACAGTTCACCAAGATCAGCGCCCATCTCACCCCGGAGGTCCGTACCGTCCTCAACGTCCCCGGTGCCCTCGCCTCCCGCAACGGCCGTGGCGGCACGGCACCCGAGGCGGTCGCCGTCCAGCTCGCCGAGGTGAAGGCGGACCTGGCGGCGCAGCACGCGTGGGCCACCGCGAAGCAGAAGAAGTAGCCGGTCGTACGGGGGAAGGGCGGCCGGGTTACGTTGGTCCGAGCCGCAAGGAGCCGACCGAACGGAGCCCGCGATGCCCTTCGCCCTTCCCTCAGCTCCGGGCCTCGCTCGAGCAGGGGAGACCCCTATGGCCTCAGCCACCACGCCCACCTGCCGCCTCGGCCTGGGTCTCGCCGCCGTCGGCCGCCCCGGCTACATCAACCTGGGCCGCGAGCAGGACCTCCCGGCCGTCCGCAGTGTCGACGCCCTGCGCGTCCGTACCCACGAACTGCTGGACGCGGCCTACGCCCAGGGGGTCCGCTACGTCGACGTGGCCCGCTCCTACGGCCGCTCCGAGGAGTTCCTCGCCGGCTGGCTGAACGCCCGCCCCGAGATCGACGACGTCGTCGTCGGCAGCAAGTGGGGGTACACCTACACCGCGGGCTGGACCACCGACGCCGAGCGGCACGAGGTCAAGGACCACAGTGTCGCGACCTACCAGCGGCAGCGTGCAGAGACCGCCGCCCTGCTCGGCGACCGGCTCGGCCTCTACCAGATCCACTCGGTGACGCCCGACAGCCCCGCGCTCACCGACAGGGAACTCCACGCGAGGCTCGCCGAGGCCGCCGCGGAGGGCCTCACGATCGGCTTCTCCACCAGCGGCCCGGCGCAGGCCGACGCGATCCGTGCCGCGCTCGCCGTGACCGTGGACGGCGAACCCCTCTTCCGTACCGTCCAGTCCACGTACAACCTCCTGGAGACCTCGGCCGCCCCGGCGCTCGCCGAGGCCCATGACGCCGGGGTCGCCGTCATCGTCAAGGAGGGGATGGCCAACGGCAGGCTGGCGGGCCCGTATGCGCCCGAAGCGCTGAGGGCCGTGGCCGAGGAGACGTCGCTGGGCTCCGATGCGGTCGCCCTCGCCGTGGTCCTGGGCCGGCCCTGGGTCGATGTCGTTCTCTCCGGTGCCGCCACCACGGACCAGCTCGCCTCCAACCTGCACGCCGCCGCCGTGGACCTCGACGAGGACCAGCTCGCCCGGCTGGAGGCCCTCGCCGAGGAACCGCGCGCGTACTGGGAGCGGCGCGGACGGTTGCCCTGGCACTGATCGACTCCGGTCCGAAGGCACGACTACTGAGACCTTCACGCCTCGTGTGAGACAAAGAAGTCTCATGTGCGATAACATCGTCTCATGGCCGTCGATCGTGACCACGTGCTGCGCAGCGCAGCCGCCCTGCTCACCCGGAAGTCCACCGCCACCATGGACGAGGTCGCCAAGGCGGCCGGGATCAGCCGGGCCACGCTGCACCGCCATTTCGCCGGACGCGACGCGCTCGTACGGGCCCTGGAGACGCTCGGCATCCAGGAGTGCGAGGCGGCGCTGGACGCCGCACGGCTCGATGACGGCCCGGCGCGGGAAGCCCTGCGCCGGTTCGTGACGGAGATCGAGCCCGCCGCGGCCCTCCTCGCCTTCCTCTACAGCGAGAACCAGCTCTACGAGGGCGAGGAGCAGAACGCGGGCTGGGCCCGGATCGACGCCCGGATGGCGGCGCTGTTCCGGCGCGGCCAGTCGAGCGGCGAGTTCCGCATCGACCTCACCCCCGCTTGGCTCACCGACGCGCTCTACGGCCTGCTGGCCTCGGGCGCCTGGGCCACGACGGAGGGCCGTCTGGCCCCCAAGGACTTCACCTACATGATCGTCGAGCTGTTCCTCGGCGGCGCCCTCAGGAGAGAGGAACCATGACCAGCACCTTGCAGCCGGCGCTCGCGGCCCGGGCGGAGAAGCGTCCGGGCCGGTGGCTCGCGCTCTCGGTCCTCGTGCTCGCCGTGCTGCTGGTGGCCGTGGACGCGACCGTCCTCGGCCTCGCCACCCCCTACATCAGCGAGGACCTGGAGCCGTCCGGCACCCAGCTGCTGTGGATCGGGGACGTCTACTCGTTCGTCATCGCCGGTCTGCTCGTGTCGATGGGCAGCCTCGGCGACCGCATCGGCCGCAAGCGGATCCTGCTCGGCGGTGCCACGGCCTTCGGTCTGATATCCGTCCTCAACGCCTACGCGGCGACGGCGGGGACGATGATCCTCGCGCGGGCGCTGCTCGGTGTCGCGGGCGCGACCCTCATGCCCGCCACGCTCGCCCTGATCCGCAACATCTTCCAGGACCCCCGCGAACGCAGCCTCGCGGTCGGGATCTGGGGCGCCACCGCCTCGGCCGGTACGGCGGTCGGCCCGATCACCGGCGGTTTCCTGCTCGAACACTTCTGGTGGGGCTCGGTCTTCCTCATCAACGTGCCGGTGATGGTGGTCCTCGTCCTCGTCGGCATCCGCACACTGCCCGAGTCCCGCAATCCGGACCCCGGCCCCTGGGACCTGATCAGCGTCGGGCTGTCGCTCGTCGGCATGGTCGGCATCGTGTACGCGGTCAAGGAGGCGGCCGCACACGGTCTCACCTGGCCGGTCGCGGCCACCGGCGTCCTCGGCGCCGCCGCGCTCGCCGGCTTCGTGCGCCGCCAGCTGTCGCTTCCGGTGCCGCTGCTGGACATACGGTTGTTCGGCCGCCGCGGCTTCAGCGGCGCGGTGCTCGCCGACCTGCTGACCGTCCTCGGCATGTCCGGGCTGGTCTTCTTCCTCTCGCAGTACCTGCAACTGGTGCAGGGCAGGCGGCCCTTCGAGGCCGGACTCGCCGAACTGCCCGCCGCCGTAGGCGCGGTGGCGGCGGGCCTCGTCGCGGGCGCGGCGGCCCGGCGGTTCTCGGTGCGCGCGGTGGTCTCCGTCGGGCTCGCCGCGGTGGGGCTGGCACTGGCCGCCCTCACCCTCCTCGACCGGGCCACCGGCTACCCGTTGATCGGGGCCGCACTGCTGGTCGTCGGCGTGGGCGCCGGCCTTTCCTTCACCGTGACCGCGGACGTGATCCTCTCCAGCGTGCCCAAGGAGCAGGCGGGGGCCGCCTCGGCGGTCTCCGAGACGGCCTACGAACTCGGCGCGGCCCTCGGCATCGCCCTGCTCGGCTCCATCGTGACCGGCGTGTACCGCGACTTCACGGCCCCGGCGGGCACGCCGGCGGCGGCCCACGAATCGCTGGGTGGCGCGGTGCAGGCTACTCAGCACCTGCCCACCGGCACCGGCGAGGCGCTGCTGTCGGCGGCCCGCGAGACCTTCGTCGAGGGCCTGAGGATCGCTACGGGCGCGGGCGCTGCGGTACTGCTGGCCACGGCGGTGGCAGCGTGGTTCCTGCTGCGGGGCCAGCGGCTCGAGGGCTCTGCGTGACCTTCGGGGGCGCGCCCTGCCGTGGGCGCGTCCCGGCTGCCGCTACGCGGCCTTCGCCTTCGTGGCGTACATGTCCACGTACTCCTGCCCCGACAGCCGCATGACCTCGGTCATCACGGAATCGGTGACCGCCCGCAGCACATAGCGGTCCCGGTCCATCCCCTCGTACCGGGAGAACTCCATCGGCTCGCCGAAGCGCACGGTGACCCGGCCCGGACGCGGCATACCGCGACCGCCCGGCTGCAGCTTGTCCGTGCCGATCATCGCGAACGGGACCACCGGCGCGCCGGTCATCAGGGTGAGACGGGCGATGCCGGTGCGGCCGCGGTACAGACGGCCGTCGGGGGAGCGGGTGCCCTCCGGGTAGATGCCGAAGATCCTGCCCTCCTCCAGCACCCGGCGGCCGGTCATCAGCGCGGCCACACCACCGCTCGCGCCGTCCCGGTCCACCGGGATCATGCCGACGCCCGTGAAGAACCAGGCCATCAGCCGGCCCTTGAGCCCCTTGCCGGTGACGTACTCGTCCTTGCCGATGAAGACCACCTGCCGCGTGGTCACGATCGGCAGCACGATCGAGTCGATGAACGTCAGATGGTTGCCGGCCAGGATGACCGGGCCGTCGGCCGGGATGTGCTCCGCGCCCTCCACCCGTGGGCGGAACATCAGGCGCAGGATCGGTCCGAGCACTGCCTTGATGAGCGCGAAGCGGGACAACGGGCCCTCCGGTGTCAAGGGATGCGGTATGAGTCTGTGCAGGTGAGGACGATACTCGCGCGACCCGGTGTGCCGCACATCGGGTTCACCGCGTCGATACGAGTCATTGTCGACTGTTTACCTGCGGAGGCGTCGCGTCGCACGCTCGTCGTCCGCCGAGCGGGTGTGACGCACGTCGCGCCCGGCGGATGACGGGCCGTCATGGGAAGCCGCCCTCACGGGTTTCCCGTACGGGCGCGCCCATGCATCGCGGTGCATCCCGCAGGACGGTCCGCGTGTGGCGCGCGTTCCCGTGTACGTCTCCCGGCCGTCACTCGCACGCCCCTACGATCGACCTGCTGTGGACACGCGTGGCGGGAGGAACCCATGGGGACGCAGGAGTCGTACGAGCAGGGGCGAGGTACCGGCCGGCGGGCGCTGCTCGGGGCCGCGGTGCTGGGCGCGGGCGGTGCCGTCCTGGGACTGCCCGGCGCCGCGAGCGCGGGCACACGGCACGGCGGCGGGCTGAAGGGTCTGCCGGTGCCGGCCGTCATCGGGCACCGGGGCGCCAGCGGCTACCGCCCGGAGCACACCTTCGGCTCGTACCAGCTGGCTCTCGATCTGGGCGCCGACATCGTGGAGGCCGGCGACCTGGTGCCCACCAAGGACGGCCACCTCGTGTGCCGGCACGAGCCGGAGATAGGCGGCACCACCGATGTCGCCAGGCATCCAGAGTTCGCCGGCCGCAAGACCACCAAGGTCCTGGACGGTGTCCCCACCACCGGATGGTTCACCGAGGACTTCACCCTCGCCGAGCTGAAGACCCTGCGCGCGGTCGAGCGCATCCCGGCCACCCGTCAGCGCAACACGCTCTACGACGGCCGCTGGGAGATCCCCACCTTCGAGGAGGTGCTGCGCTGGCAGGACGAGCAGACCCGCAAGCGCGGCAAGCAGGTGTGGATCTACCCCGAGACCAAGCACCCCACCTATTTCCGCAAGCTGGGCCTCGGCCTGGAGGAGCGGCTCGCGAGGATCCTGCGGGCACACGGCAAGAACCGGAAGAACTCGCCCGTCATCATCCAGTCCTTCGAGCCGAGCAGCATCCAGCGGCTGAACAAGCTGGTCGACAACCCGCTCGTCGTGCTGCTGTCCGCCGCGAACACGCGCCTGTGGGACTTCGTCGAGACCGGCGACCCGCGCACGGTCGCCGACCTCGTCACCCCCAAGGGCCTGACGGAGATCGCCTCGTACGCCCAGGGCATCGGCCCGACCCTCGACCTGGTCATCCCGAAGGACGCGAACGGCAATCTCACCCAGCCGACCAAGCTCGTCGCCGACGCGCACGCCGCGGGCCTGATCCTGCACCCGTACACGATGCGCAACGAGAACACCTTCCTGCCCGCGAACTTCCGGAAGGGAACGGATCCGGCGGCCTACGGGGATGCCTTCGGCGCCTTCCAGGTGTACTTCGCGACCGGCATCGACGGGGTGTTCACCGACAACGCCGACACCGGACTGCTCGCCCGCGAGGACTTCCTGCGCGGCCGAGGGGTCAACGCCTGACGCAAAGACCCCGATTGGGGTGATTCCTGGCCGTCCCGGCAACCCGCCGCCGGGACGGCCGCGTCACGCCGCATATGACCCACGAGATGCTGACGGCCCTGCGCCCCCTGCTCACCGCCGAGGCGTCGGCGGAGGCGCACGCGTCGGGGATGGAGCCCGGCGATCTGGAACAGGCGGTGTGGCTACGACTGCTGGAGCGGCTGGAGGGGGACCGGCCGCCCGTCGACCCGCAGGGATGGCTGCGCCGGGCCGTCCGCGCCGAGGCGCGCCGCGGCCGCCGCACCGCCCGCCTCGAACTCCCGTACAGCGCCGAGCCCGCCGACGACACGGGGCGCGATCCCGAGCAACAGGCGCTCATGGCGGCCCGGCGCCGGGCGCTGTACGCGGCCGTGCGCCGTCTCCCCGGCCGTTGTCCCCGCCTCATGGCGGCGCTGCTGTCCCCGCACGACCTGACCTATCGGGAGATCGCGGGGGAGTTGGGTATCTCACAGGGAAGTCTTGGCCCTGAACGTTCCAAATGCCTGGGATGTCTGCGTCGATTGCTGGCCGCGGAGGTTGCGGCCCGTGAACCGCGGGGATAGGAGTGGGGGACGACCGGCGATCAGGTGAGCGGGAGGCATGCGCACATGGGCATGAGCGTGACCATCTCTGTGGCGACCGAACAGGACGCCGAGCAGATCTTCAGGCTGCAGTACCTGTGCTTCCAGAGCGAGGCCGCTCTGTACGGCAACTACCGCATCGACCCGCTCGTCCAGACCCTGGACTCGGTCCGCGCGGAGGTCGCCTCGGACTGCGTCTTCGTGGCGCGCCTCGGTGAGGAGGTCGTCGGCTCCGTGCGCGGCAGCGTCACCGAGGACGGCGCGGCGTCCATCGGCAAGCTGTGTGTGCACCCGCGGCTGCAGGGCCACGGCATCGGCGCCCGCCTGCTGCGCGCGGCGGAGTCGGCGCTGGCGGAGGAGCGCGGCGCGAAAAAGTTCCGCCTCAGCGCCGGCCACCGCAGCGAGGTCAGCCTGCGCCTGTACCGCCGCCTCGGCTACGAGGCCGCGGGCACGTCCCAGGGCGCCGACGGCGTACCGATGGTCGTGCTCGAGAAGCAGGCCCCGGCGTCGACGTACGCGACGACGGCCTGAGAGGGCACCGCGCCCCGCAAGGGGCGCGCCCCCGGCCGGCGGTCGTGGCTCAGGCGGCCTGCCGCCGCGCGTGCGCCTTCCGCAGCCAGTACATGGCCGACAGCGGCAGCAGTACGGGGATGAAGAGGTACCCCATCCCGTAGTCGGACCAGACGGTCGCGTCCGGGAACGCGGACGGCTCCAGCAGGGTCCAGGTGCCGACGGTGAGTACGCCCACCAGCTCCGCCGCGCAGCACGCCAGCGCCGCCCGCCGGGCCGTCTCGCCGCCGCGGACCAGGGAGTACGTGATGAAGCCGTAGACGACTCCGGCCACCGCGGACAGCGAGTACGCCAGCGGGGCCTTGTCGAACTGCGTCGAGATCTGCACCGCCGAGCGCGCCACCGCCCCGACCACCATCACGCCGTACAGCCAGACCAGCAGCATGCCGGGCCCGGTGATGAGCCGTGTCTTCGCCGGCCGCTCCTCCGTGGCCGCCATCTCAGCCTCCCCAGATGTCATAGAGCCGCACCTCCAGCACGGCGAGGACCACCCCGCCGGCCGCGACCGTCACCGAACCCCAGCGTGTGCGCTCCGCCAGCGACATGAAACCCGCCGCCGGGATGCACGCGAAGGCGCCGAGCAGATACGCCACGAAGATTGTCGTGCCCTGTTCCGGCTTCTGGCCGCGCCCCAGCTGGACAAGGCCGACGACCAGCTGGACCAGGGTCAGCAGCGTGACCACGGCCATGCCGATGAAGTGCCAGTCCTTCGTGGGCTGATCACGGTAGGCCGCCCAGCCGCACCAGGCGGCGAGCAGCAGCGCGGCGACACCGGTCGCCGGCGTCAGGGCATCAAGCATGCCGTGACCCTATTACGGTCCAAAAGACCCTAGGCGCCCGCCCCCGGCAGCCGCCCCGCGGACACCGGCGCCCGCCCCCGGCAGCCGCCCCGCGGACACCGGAGCCCGGGCTCGCGCCCGGTCGGCCACCGTGGCCTTGACCACAACCCGCCGGGTCCGGCAGCCATCCGGCTGCCGGACGTGATCCGCTGCCCGTGGCCTTTCGGCCGTGTTCTGACCGGTCAACGCGCCTGCCACGGCGACCTCCGGAGACGGCCCCACACTGTCCACGGCCGTCCGAATAGCGGACAGCCGTGACGGGCCCCGGCGATGTGTCTGCTTTACTGGGGCCCATGACCACGACGAGCTGCCGCACCTTCGCGACCGAGGCGACCATGACGCCCGGTGCTCGTTGTATGTGTCGAATGTGCGCCTGCTAGAGGGCCCCTGCACCATCCCGAGCCTCGCGCCCCGAAGCGAGACCGCCGTGCCCTGTCCGTACGCCCCCGTCGTACAGGACTGAGCCGCCCCCCACCGCCTAACGGCCTGGGGGACCCCATCGCGCACCTGTTCTCCCCGGTTCGATCGCCATCGCGAGAACCGTGTCGCGTTCCCACGCACCCGTGCCCGGCGCACATCCACGCCCTGCACTCGACAGTGACGGAAACCCCAGTGATCACCACATCGGGCCTTACCAAGGTCTACCGCTCGCGCGGCCGCGAGGTGACCGCCCTCGACGGCGTCGACCTCCATGTACGCGAGGGCGAGGTGTACGGCGTCATCGGCCGGTCCGGCGCCGGGAAGTCCTCGCTCATCCGCTGCGTCAACCTCCTGGAGCGCCCCACCTCCGGCACGGTCACCGTGGCCGGCCAGGAGCTCACCGCGCTCGCCGGCCGCGGTCCGCGCGCCGGCAAGGAGCTCCGCCAGGCGCGCAGCCGTATCGGCATGGTCTTCCAGCACTTCAACCTGCTGTCCACGCGGACGGTCCAGGACAATGTCGAGCTGCCGCTGGAGATCCTCGGCCTGTCCGGGAAGGAACGTTCCCGCAAGGCCCTCGGACTGCTCGACCTCGTCGGCCTCGCCGACAAGGCCAAGGCCTACCCGGCCCAGCTCTCCGGCGGCCAGAAGCAGCGCGTCGGCATCGCCCGCGCCCTCGCCGGCGACCCCAAGGTGCTGCTCTCCGACGAGGCGACCAGCGCCCTCGACCCGGAGACCACCCGCTCCATCCTCCAGCTGCTGCGCGATCTGAACCGGCAGCTGGGGCTCACCGTGCTGCTCATCACCCACGAGATGGACGTCGTCAAGAGCATCTGCGACTCGGCCGCCCTGATGGAGAGGGGCCGCATCGTCGAGTCCGGCACCGTCAGCGAGCTGCTCGCCACCCCCGGCTCGGAACTGGCCGCCGCACTCTTCCCGCTCAGCGGCGCCGCGGCCGGCGACGACCGCACCGTCGTCGACGTCACCTTCCACGGGGACGCCGCGACCCAGCCCGTCATCTCACAGCTCTCGCGCACCTACAACATCGACATCTCGATTCTCGGCGCGGCCATGGACACAGTCGGCGGCAAGCAGGTCGGCCGGATGCGCATCGAACTGCCCGGCCGCTACGAGGAGAACGTGGTGCCGGTCGGCTTCCTGCGCGAACAGGGCCTGCAGATCGACGTCGTGGGCCGGGCAGCCGAAGAGCCCGCGCTGGTGAAGGACGGTGCCAAGTGACCTGGCCGGAGATGCAGCCGCTGCTGTCACAGGCGTCCTGGGACACCCTCTACATGGTCGGCTGGTCCACGGTCATCGCCGTCGTCGGCGGACTTCCGCTCGGCGTCCTGCTCGTCCTCACGGACCGGGGCGGGCTGCTGCAGAGCGTCGTCGCCAACAAGGTCCTCGGGCAGATCGTGAACATCGCCCGCTCGATGCCCTTCATCATCCTGATGGTCGCCCTCATGGGCTTCACCCGCTGGGTGACGGGGACGACCATCGGCCGCGAGGCGGCCATCGTGCCCCTTGCGATCGGCGCCATCCCCTTCTTCGCCCGCCTCGTCGAGACGGCCGTCCGCGAGGTGGACGGCGGGCTCGTGGAAGCCGTGCAGGCCATGGGCGGCAACACCTGGACCGTCGTGCGCAAGGTCCTCGTCCCCGAGGCCCTGCCCTCGCTGATCTCCTCCGCCACCACCACGGTCGTCGCCCTCATCGGTTACTCCGCGATGGCGGGCACGGTCGGCGCCGGCGGCCTCGGGGACATCGCCATCCGCTACGGCTACCAGCGCTTCGAGACACAGCTGATGTGGATCACCGTGGCGATCCTCGCCGTCGTCATCTCGCTCATCCAGTTCGCCGGCGACTACGCGGCCCGCTCCCTGCACCGGCGCGGCGGGCACTCCGGCCCGGTACCGAAGCTGCGGCTGCTGAAAGCCGAGGAGCCCGCCGCCGCGGGCGCCGGCAAGGCCGCCTGACGCCCCTCACAGACTCCCCGCCACCCAAGGCGGGGTCGCACCACCCTAGGAAAGGCACTTTTCGTGCGTAAGACCGCCAAGACCACCACCGCCGTCCTCGCCGCAGGAACCCTCGCCTTCGGGCTCTCCGCCTGCGGCTCGGGCAAGAACTCGTCCTCCGCGTCCGACTCCAGCGGCCCGCTGGTCGTCGCCGCGAGCCCGACCCCGCACGCCGAGATCCTCGACTTCGTCAAGGACAACCTGGCGAAGAAGGCGGGCCTCGACCTCCAGGTCAGGGAGTTCACCGACTACATCACGCCGAACACGGCGACCGAGGACGGCTCCGTCGGAGCCAACTACTTCCAGAACCAGCCGTACCTCGACGACTTCAACAAGAAGCGGGGCACCCACATCGTGCCCGTCGTCACGGTGCACCTGGAGCCGCTCGGCCTCTACTCCCACAAGGTGAAGAGCGCCGACGCCCTGAAGAGCGGTGCGACCATCGCCGTCCCGAACGACTCCGTCAACGAGGCGCGGGCCCTGAAGCTGCTCGCCTCCAAGGGACTCATCACCCTCAAGAACGGCGCCGGCAACGAGGCGACCCCCCAGGACATCGCAGAGAACCCCAGGAAGCTCCGGTTCAAGGAGGTCGAGGCTCCCCAGACGCCGCGCTCCCTGGACGACGTGGACGCCGCGGTGATCAACGGCAACTTCGCCATCTCCTCCGGCATCAAGCCCGCCAAGGAGGCCCTCGTCCTGGAGTCCCCGAAGAACAACCCGTACGGCAACTTCCTCGCGGTCGAGAAGGGCAACGAGAACGACCCGCGGGTCAAGAAGCTCGCGAAGCTCCTCACCTCGCCCGAGGTGAAGAAGTTCATCGAGGACAAGTACGCGGGCTCGGTCATCCCGTCCTTCTCACGGCACGTACTCCGCGTATCGCCACGCACGGGGCCCACTCCCTCACCGGGTGTGGGCCCCGTGGTGCGTTTCCGTGCTCACATGCTGCATGCTGGGCAGTTCAGCAGGAACTGAAGGTTTTCCGAGGTTACGGAGCGGCGCATGACTGGCACCTTTCCCAACGTCTCCATCAGCACGGAGCGGTTGGTACTGCGCCCCTTCGACGAGTCGGACGTCGACGCCTTCGCCGAGATGATGAACGACGAGCTCGTCACCGCCTGGACCTCGGTCCCACAGCCCTACACCGAAGCCGACGCCCGCGCCTGGATCACCGAACTCGCGCCGGCAGAACGAGCCGAGGGACGCGGCATCGTCTTCGCCGTGGACGAGTTCCTCACCCAGCGCCTGGTCGGCATCGTCCACCTCCGGAACACCGACTGGCGGGTGCGCTCCACCGAGATCGCCTATGTGATCGCCCCCTGGGCGCGCGGCGAGGGATACGCCTCCGAGGCGGCCCTGGCCACCGCGCACTGGGTCTTCCACGACCAGAAGTTCGAACGCCTCGAGCTGCGGACAGCCGCCGACAACACCGCCTCCCAGCAGGTCGCGCAGAAGATCGGCTGCATCAGCGAGGGAGTCCTGCGCGGCGCCTGGATAGCCCGAGCCCGGGGCGAGAACGGCGAGTGGACCGACGTACGCACCGACCTCATCGTCTGGAGCCTGCTGCCGGAGGACCTGGACGGGGTCAGCGAGGAGCTGGCCGACAGCGGCGGTTTCACGTCGTTCTCGAACTGGAGCTGACCCCGGCGATCCACTCCCACCGGCCGGGCCCCGGGCGGGCGGAGCCGGCTCGACGGGGTACTCTCACGGAGCCCGCCGTGCGGGCTGCCCCCTGACGACCTGCGAAGACCTTCTGGGAGACTGACGACGATGGCCGACCGGGTCACGGTGATCGGCTGGGACGGCTCGCCGCTGACCGCCGCCGCGCGCTCCGCCCTGGGAGCCGCCACGCTCGTCGCCGGCGCGGCCCACCACCTCGCTCTCCCCGAGGTGCCGCAGACGGCCGAGCGCATCCGCCTCGGCAGTCTCGGCCTCGCCGCCCGCCGCATCGCCGGCCACCGCGGCACCGCCGTCGTCCTCGCCGACGGAGATCCGGGCTTCTTCGGCGTCGTACGGACTTTGCGCGCCCCCGAGTTCGGCCTGGAGGTCGAAGTCGTTCCGGCCGTCTCCTCGGTGGCCGCCGCCTTCGCGCGTGCCGGAATGCCCTGGGACGACGCGCAGGTGGTCGTCGCACACCGCCGCACCCTGCGACGTGCGGTGAACGTATGCCGAGCCCATGCCAAAGTCGCGGTCCTCACCTCACCGGGCGCCGGACCCGCCGAACTCGGCCTGCTCCTCGACGGGGTCCACCGCACCTTCGTCATCTGCGAGGAGCTCGGCACCGAGCGGGAACAGGTCACCGTCGTCACCTCCGACAAGGCCGCCGACCACACCTGGCGCGACCCCAACGTCGTCATCGTCATCGGCGGACCGGCGAGCGCGACCGACGACGGCGGCTGGATCGCCGGCCGCGACCCGGGCACGGGACCGCGCGGCTGGGCGCTGTCCGCCGAGACGTACGGCGGCGGGCTCGGCGAAGGGGAGACGGATCTGCTGCGCGCCGTCCAACTCGCCCGCCTCGGGCCCCGGGTGGGCGACCTCGTGTGGGACATCGGCAGCGGAAGCGGAGCGTTCGCCGTGGAGGCCGCCCGCTGCGGGGCGGCCGTCATCGCCGTCGACCGCGACCCCGGCGCGTGCGACCGCACGGCGGCCGCCGCCCGCCACTTCGGCCTCCAGCTCCAGACCGTGCACGGCACCGCCCCGCACATCCTCGAGAACCTCCCCGAACCGGACGTCGTCCGCGTCGGAGGCGGGGGAGTCGCGGTGGTCTCCGCCGTCGCCGACCGCCGCCCGCAGCGCATCGTCGCGCACGCGGCCACCCGCGACGCCGCCGAACTCGTCGGCAGGGATCTGTCGGAGCACGGCTACGACGTCGAGTGCGCCCTGCTCCAGTCCGTCGAACTCGACACGCGGGGCTGGACGGAGAAGGAACGGAGTGTCGCGTTCCTGCTCAGCGGGCGATTGCCCGACCGCTCCCCGTGATCCGGTAGTCGTACCGGCGCGGTAGGCTGGCCGACCGTTGTACCGCACTTGGGTGATCCGGCCTACGTCAGCCAATGTCCGGAAAGCGTGCCTCTTTTGGGGTCAGTGTGGTACGGCAGAACCGGAGCGCGCACAACGTGGCGCAGTCCACAGCGGCTCGTCGTGGATCAGGCTGCCGCGACGGCGAAGCGGCCGCGACAATGCCGTTCAATGGCTTTGTCGTCATTGTTGGCGGGTCGTTCGTGCCGCTGGGCACGCACGCTCGTTCTTCACTGCGGGCGGTCGGCGCGCCGTTCCGGGCGAGCTGGTCGTAGAGGCACTAACCGATGGGCGAGGGGTACGCATGACCGACACCGGCCAGGTCCCGGGCGAGGGGCTGCCGGAGAGCGCAGGCATGGTGGATCAGCCGGGCGTCCTCGCGCCGGGCGCGTACACCTACCTCGACCCCTCCGACAGCGCACACGAGGACGACGACCTGCTTCTGATGCCCGGCCAGCAGGGCGCATGGGGCACCGAGATGCCGCAGCCCGCCCAGGCCCCGGAGCCGTACCCCCACGAGCCGGGTGCACACGAGACGGCCGGCCGGGACAGCGGCTCGATCGACCTCGGTGCGGTCCGTACGCCGCCTCCGGCGTCCGTGCCGCAGCCCGCACCGGCGCGCCGCCCGCTGCACCTCGGGCCGCCCACCCCGGACGCCACCTTGAGCCCGGTGCGTTCGCTCTCCGACCGCGGCCCGGCCGACGCGCCGATGCGCCCGGTGGGGCCGCCGACGACCGGGCCCGAGTACCTCGATGTGACGCACCTCGGGGACAACTCCCCGCAGGGCGCGGTGCCATGGGGCGCCCCGCCGCAGGCCGGGACCCCGGGCCCGGGAGGTCTCGAGGGGAGCGCCGCAGAAACGGTCGTTCCCGCGGCGGCGCCCGAGCCGGCGACGGTCGCGGAACCCGCGCCGTTCGCACCGGAGCCCGCCCCGTTCGCCCCTCGGCCCGTGCACCGGGACCCGGAGGGCTCGGGGCAGTTCGAGGTGCAGCCGGCCGCGGCCGGTCCCGAGGCCTTCCACACCCCCGGCACCCAGGCGCCCGCGGCTCCGGCCGACTCGGCCTCGCAGCACCTCGCGGGCCTGGCGCAGGACATTCCGGGTGTTCCGCAGGACGCTCCGGGTCTTCCGCAGGACGCTCCGGGTGCTCCGCAGGGTGCCCAGGGCCTGCCGCAGGACACCGTGGGCCCGCCGACGGCCCAGCCCGCGGCACCGCATGTCCCGGACGCCGCCCGGTTCGTACCCACACCCGAAGGGGCACCCGTCCTCCCGGACGGCCCGTCCGCCGGGGCCGCGCCCGCCCCGCAGGACGCACCGCTCCCGGCCACCCCCGGGACGGCCGACGGCGTGACGGTTCCGGAGGCATCACCCGCCGGCGAGGTCCCTCAGGCCCCTGACGCGGCTTCCGACGCCCCGCTGCCGCACACCGCCTCCTTCACCGCCGTGCCGAACGCACCGCAGCCCGCGGACGAGGGCGCCCACGCTGGGGTACCTGAGCAGGCGACCGACACCCACGCCACCCCCGCCACCGGCCTCGTCGTGCCGCCCGCACAGGCCCCCGAGCCCGGTGTGCCCGTACAGGCCCCGCACTCGCAGGACCCGGGCCAGGCGGTGCCCGCCGCGCCGGACCACCAGCCGGCCGAGGCGGATCCGGGCACCCCCGCCGTGGACGCCACCGACGGTGCGGCCCCGGAGGCCGCGGCCCCGCTTCCGGAACCCGCCGTGGAGGAGGCGCAGCCTGCGGTCGCCGAGCCCGGCGAGGCCGTGCCGGCCGCTGTCGCCGCCGAGGTCGCGGCGCCGGCCGCGCCCGCCGAGCAGGCCCCCGGCGAGCGCTCCGTGCATGCTGAGCCGACCGCCGTCGCGGCGGAGTCCGGGGCGGACCACTCGCTCGGCCGTTTCGTGCCCGTCGAGGGCACCGTGCCGGCCGGTCCGTACCTCGCCCCCACCCCGCCGCACGCCCTGAGCGTGCCGCCGCTGCCCCCCGAGGACCGGAAGACCCCCGAGGAGCCCGTTCCCGCCGACGCCGAGCAGCAACAGCCCGCGGCCGCCGCAGCGGCGACGGAGCAGCCCGTCGTCACCGTTCCCGCGCCCCGAGAGGGCGAGGCATCCACTCCGGAGCCGCGTCTCGCGCAACCGGAGTCCGTAGTCGCACAGCAGGCGGAGGACCTGGACACCCGGGCCGCCGACCAGGAAGAGAGCACGGCCGCAGTGGAAGACGTACGAGAGTCCACCGGCCCGGCGGCACCCGGATACGACGACGCCGAGCGTGAGGCGGTGCTGCGCGTGATGCGCGAGCGCCGCGACATCCGCAACGGCTTCCGCAGCGACCCGATCCCCCATGAGGTGCTGCTGCGGGTCCTGGAGGCCGCCCACACGGCGCCCTCCGTGGGCCACTCCCAGCCGTGGGACTTCGTCGTGATCCGTTCCGCCGAGACCCGCCGCACCATGCACGAACTGGCCCAGCGTCAGCGGGAGGCGTACGCCAAGTCGCTGCCCAAGGGCCGGGCGAAGCAGTTCAAGGAACTGAAGATCGAGGCCATCCTCGACACTCCGGTGAACATCGTGGTCACCGCCGACCCCACCCGGGGCGGCCGCCACACCCTGGGCCGGCACACCCAGCCGCAGATGGCCCCGTACTCCTCCGCGCTCGCCGTCGAGAACCTGTGGCTCGCGGCCCGCGCCGAGGGCCTCGGCGTCGGCTGGGTCAGCTTCTTCGACGAGCGCGAGATGGTCCGCGCCCTCGGCCTGCCCGAGCACCTGGAGGTCGTGGCCTACCTCTGCGTGGGCTACGTCGACGAGTTCCCGGAGGAGCCCGAGCTGATGCAGGCGGGCTGGTCCAAGCGCCGCCCGCTGTCCTGGGTCGTGCACGAGGAGACGTACGGCCGTCGCGCGCTGCCCGGTGAGGATCCGCACGACCTGCTCGCCGAGACCGTGGCGGGCATCCGCCCGCTGGACGCCAAGGCACTCGGCGAGGCCTGGGAGCGTCAGAAGCGCATGACCAAGCCCGCGGGCGCGCTCGGCATGCTGGAGATCATCTCCGCACAGCTGTCCGGCCTGTCCCGGCAGTGCCCGCCGCCGGTCCCGGAGCCCGCGGCCGTCGCGATCTTCGCCGGCGACCACGGCGTGCACGCCCAGGGGGTGACCCCGTGGCCCCAGGAAGTGACCGGGCAGATGGTCGCCAACTTCCTCGGCGGGGGCGCGGTCTGCAACGCGTTCGCCAACCAGGTGGGCGCCGAGGTCTGTGTCGTCGACGTGGGCGTGGCCGCCGACCTGCCGGCGACCCCGGGCCTGCTGCCGCGCAAGGTCCGCCCGGGCACGGCGGACATGACGACCGGCCCGGCGCTCACCCGTGAAGAGGTCAAGCAGGCGATCGAGGTCGGCATCGAGACGGCCCGCGACCTGGTGGCCGCCGGCAACAAGGCGCTGCTCACCGGCGAGATGGGTATCGCGAACACGACGGCCTCCGCCGCCCTGATCGCGGTCTTCACCGACACCGACCCGTCCGAGGTGACGGGCCGCGGCACCGGCATCAACGACGAGACGCTGGCCCGCAAGACGGAGGTCGTGCGCCGGGCGATCGAACTCCACCAGCCGGACCCGGCCGACCCGATCGGCGTTCTCGCGGCATTCGGCGGCCTCGAACACGCGGCGCTGGTGGGTCTGCTGCTCGGCGGCGCCTCCCTGCGCACCCCGGTGATCCTCGACGGGGTCAGCGCGGGCGCGGCCGCCCTGGTGGCCCGCGCGATCGCCCCCGAGGTCCTCGCGGCCTGCATCGCCGGCCACCGCAGCGCGGAGCCCGGCCATGTCGCCGCCCTCAACAAGCTCGGCCTGCGCCCCCTGGTCGACCTGGACCTGCGCCTCGGCGAAGGCACCGGCGCGCTCCTCGCGCTGCCGCTCGTGCAGAGCGCGGCCCGGGCGATGCACGAGGTGGCGACCTTCGACTCGGCCGGGGTGACCGAGAAGTAGCCATACGGTGAGGCCCGGGACGCCGGCCCGGGCCTCCTCAGGGTGCCGTGGTCATGTCCACGAACCGGACCGAGGGCGGTGCTCCGCTGCGCCGTACGTAAAATTCCCACGTCAGGGCCGCTCCGACGCCGTAGAGGCCCCTTCCGCACCGCCTGGACGAGGAGCCGTACCTCATGGCCGAACACCCCCCGTACCCCGTAGGGCTTCGCCTCTCCGGCCGCCGTGTGGTCGTACTCGGCGGCGGTCAGGTCGCCCAGCGCCGTCTCCCGGCGCTGATCGCGGCCGGCGCGGACGTCCGTCTCGTGTCCCCCGAGGCCACCCCGTCGGTGGAGGCCATGGCGGACGCGGGCGAGATCACTTGGCTCAGGCGCCCCTACCGGGACGGGGACCTGGCGGACGCCTGGTACGCCCTCATCGCCGGCAGCGACCCCGAGGCCAACGCCGCCGCCTCCGCCGAGGCGGAACGCCGGCGCGTGTGGTGCGTCCGCTCCGACGACGCCGACGCGGCCACCGCCTGGACGCCGGCGACCGGCCACAGCGAAGGCGTCACGGTCGCGGTGCTCACGACCGAGGCCAAGGGCCGCGACCCGCGGCACACCGCCGCCATCCGCGACGCCGTCGTCGAGGGGCTGCGCGACGGCACGCTCGTCGCCCCCCACCACCGCAGCCGCACCCCCGGTGTCGCACTGGTCGGCGGCGGCCCCGGCGACCCGGACCTCATCACGGTCCGCGGCCGGCGTCTGCTCGCCGAGGCCGACGTGGTCATCGCGGACCGGCTCGGACCCCGCGACCTGCTCGCCGAACTTCCGCCGCACGTCGAGGTGATCGACGCGGCGAAGATCCCCTACGGCCGCTACATGGCGCAGGAGGCCATCAACAACGCGCTGATCGAGCACGCCAAGCAGGGCAAGTCGGTCGTCCGGCTCAAGGGCGGTGATCCCTTCGTCTTCGGCCGCGGCATGGAGGAGGTCCAGGCACTCGCCGAGGCGGGCATCGCGTGCACGGTGGTCCCGGGCATCTCCAGCTCGATCTCGGTGCCGGGCGCGGCCGGCATCCCCGTCACACACCGTGGTGTCGCACACGAGTTCACCGTGGTCAGCGGTCATGTCGCCCCTGACGACGAGCGCTCGCTGGTCGACTGGCCGTCGCTGGCGAAGCTCACCGGCACACTGGTGATCCTCATGGGCGTCGACAAGATAGGGAAGATCGCCGAGACCCTCGTGGCCCACGGCAAGGCACCCGACACGCCCGTCGCCCTGGTCCAGGAGGGCACCACGGCCGCCCAGCGCCGGGTCGACGCCACCCTCGCCACGGTCGCCGAGACCGTGCGCGCCGAGGATGTGCGGCCACCGGCGGTGATCGTCATCGGCCGGGTCGTGCAGGCGGGCCCGCGTCCCGGCGCGTGACCCGAACCGGATCCACCTGTTCCAGCCGTTCGTAACCTGCGGTAACCCGGCCCGTTCCAGCCGTTGGCACCGCCCCCAGGACAAGGCAGTATCACCCTGTGGCCGATCTCATCACCGTCGAGGACCCCGCCGACCCGCGTCTGCGTGACTACACGGGCCTGACCGACGTGGAGCTGCGCCGCAAGCGCGAACCCGCCGAGGGCCTGTTCATCGCCGAGGGCGAGAAGGTCATCAGACGGGCCAAGGCGGCGGGTTACGAGATGCGCTCCATGCTGCTGTCCGCGAAGTGGGTCGACGTGATGCGGGACGTCATCGACGAACTCCCGGCCCCGGTGTACGCGGTCACCCCGGAACTCGCCGAGCGGGTCACCGGCTATCACGTGCACCGCGGTGCCCTCGCCTCCATGCAGCGCAAGCCGCTGCCGACGGCGGACGAGCTGCTCGCCACCGCCCGCCGGGTGGTGATCATGGAGTCGGTGAACGACCACACCAACATCGGCGCGATATTCCGCTCGGCCGCCGCTCTCGGCATGGACGCGGTCCTGCTGTCGCCCGACTGCGCCGACCCGCTCTACCGCCGCAGCGTGAAGGTCTCCATGGGCGCGGTCTTCTCGGTGCCGTACGCGCGCCTCGACACCTGGCCGAGGGACCTGGACTCGGTCCGCGGGGCCGGCTTCGCCCTGCTCGCTCTCACGCCCGACGAGAAGGCGAAGTCGCTCGACGAGACGGCACCGCACAGGATGGAGCGAGTCGCACTGATGCTCGGCGCGGAGGGCGACGGCCTGTCCACGCAGGCGCTGGTCGCCGCCGACGAATGGGTCCGCATCCCCATGGCCCACGGAGTGGACTCCCTCAACGTGGGCGCGGCGGCCGCGGTGGCCTTCTACGCGGTGGCCACCGGACGCCCCGGGGCCTAGGTCCGAGGAGGGGTCGCACCGCCGGTTGGACGCCGGAAGGCCGGTGCGGAGGGACCGCGCCGTGGGCCGTGCGGAGGGACCGCGCCCGTAGGCCGGTGCGGAGGATCGCGCCCCTAGGCCGGTGCGGAGGATCGCTCAGCCTGCCCGGGTCAGCTCGCTCCGGGGGTACGGGACGGCCATCACGGGCCCGGGCCGCGGAGCGTACGGCCGTTGCGGTCGTACGTGCTGGTGCACGCGCCCGTCGCCCAGCCCGCGTGCCGGGCCCTGGCAGCCCTGGGCGGCCGCGATGCCCATCGCCACCAGTAGTGTCACCACCACGAACACGAACAGCCGCTGGCGCAGCAGCCGCGGGTTGGCCGGGCGGCGGCCGGCCCCGGTGGTCCGGGGCGCCTGCCGCCCGGCCCCGCTGCGGGGTGCGGGCCGGCCGCCCGAGCGGGTCGTGTTGCGCTGCGCGGGAGTCGGGCGCGCCCCGCCCCGGGAGCCGTTGCTGCGGGGCGGGGGAGTGCCGGGGCCCTGCGGGCGCCGCACGGTGCGCTGCTCGGCGTACTGTTCCGCGAGCCGCCCCGTCGGCCGGTCCGGCTCGCCGCGCTGAGCGGGCGGTCTCACGTCCGCGATCCCCTGCGCCTCCCGCGCCGCGATCTCCTTGAGCCGCAGGGAGAGTTGAAGGGTGCTGGGCCGTTCCTCGGGGTCCTTCGCCAGACAGGCGCGGACGAGCGGGGCGAGCGCGTCCGGCACCCCGTGCAGCTGGGGCTCCTCGTGCACCACGCGGTAGAGCATCACCTCGGAACTGCCGTGCCCGAAGGGGGAGTCGCCGGTGGCCGCGTACGCCAGCGTGGCGCCCAGCGAGAACACGTCCGTGGCCGGGGTCACGGCGGCCCCGCGCACCTGCTCGGGTGCCAGGAAGCCGGGCGACCCCACGGCCGTGCCGACGTGGGTGAGCGTCGATGCGCCCGTCGCCCAGGCGATGCCGAAGTCGATGATCCGCGGCCCCTTGGGGGACAGCAGGATGTTGGACGGCTTGAGATCGCGGTGGACGACCCCGGCCTCGTGCACCGCCACCAGACCCTCGGACAGTGCGGCGCCCACGGCGGCCACGTCCGCGGCCGTCAGGGGACCCTCCTCGGCGACCTTGTCGTGCAGGGAGGGGCCGGGCACGTACTGCGTGGCGAACCATGGACGGTCCGCCTCGAGGTCGGCGGCCACGAGCCGCGCCGTACACCCACCACGAATCCGCCGTGCCGCCGAGACCTCACGCGCGAACCGCGACCGGAACTCCTGATCCTCCGCCAGATCCGGCCTGATCACCTTCAGTGCGACCCGCTGGCCCCGCTTGTCGGAGCCCAGGTAGACGACGCCCATCCCGCCCGCGCCGAGCCGTCGGTGAAGTCTGAACGAGCCGACGACACGCGGGTCCTCACGCCTGAGGCGCATCATCGCCATGTCCATCCCCGCTGCCCGGTCCGTCTGACGAGCCACAGCTTACGTTTCCACGGCCATGTCCGCGCAGAGGCCGCGCCCTCTCGCCCCGATCGATTGTCGGTGCGGTGCGGGAAAATTGAAGAAGGGTCAGGACAGGGGCGAACAGGGGAGCCGTGCACCGACCATGATCCCAACCACCCGTCGGAGCAAGGGGGTTGAACCCGTGAAGGGTGATCACATCGAGACGGCCGTGAACGCCGGGCGCGGGAGGCGCACCCATGAGGCGGTGACGAGCAGGACCGGCCGCCGGGGGGAGAGCACGGCGGGCGGCGGAGGGACGGAGTGAGCGAAGTCACCCGGTGAGCGCCCCGAGGGGGATGCCGGGCGCACGGATGGGGCGGAGCGGACGGGGGGGAGCAGAAAGGGGTACAGCGGACGTCCCCTCCGGGAAACCCCTGAGACCGGAGCCCGCTTCTCCACCCAGGGGAGTACGCCGCAGGTCCTCGCTCATCCTCCGGGAGGCCCGGCAATCGGTACGAGGGCATGACGACCCGAGCCCTGCCGGAGCCTAGATTTGAGGTCAAGCGGCGGGTGGAGCACTCGTCCCCCGAGGTCAGACACCCGCCGCTGCCAACGACAACGGAACCACGGTCAGGAGAGGGACCATGGCCCACACGGCACCGCGGACACTGATCCGCACGCGGGAACGCAGGGCGTACGACGCGTTCGGCACCCGCCGCCCGGGCCGCCGCCACCCGCTGGTGGCGACCGCGATGGTCCTCCCCCTGGCGGCCCTGCTCGTGTACGTCTTCGGCGGCTGGGAGGCAGTGGTCACACAAGCGTCGTCCGTGGGCGTGATGCTGGGGCGCTGAGCGGCGCCCCTGGCCCGGAAGAGCGGTCCGGGCGGGGACATCCACCCATGAAACCCCGTGGGGACGGGGGTGCGGCGGACGGCACAGACGCCCGCGCAGCTGGGGAGCTGCGCGGGCGTTGTTCTTGCCGGCCCCGCGATACCGGATTCCCGGCTCGTCGAGCGCGGGGAGGCGCATCCCCTACCGTCCGGCCGGGGCACCGGGCACCTGGTGCGTCAAGCCCCCTCATCCAGGCCGCGCCCTTGCCCGTACGCTCCCGGCACAGCCACCCGCACACCCAGAGGACCCGTGAACGTACTCCTGCCCGCGCTGACCGCGAAGGCGGCTGCCGCCGCGCATCCGGTCGGCGGGGACTGCCGCTGCGCCACCCCGGGCACGGTCCTGGCCGAACGCGGCGACGCCGCCGCCGTCGTGCGCCACGGCGACACCGTCGCCAAGGCCCATGCCCCCGGCACCGACCCCGCCGGCCTCGCCCTCCGCCTAGCCGTCGCCTCCCGGCTCCCGGGCATCCTCCTCGCGCCCCTGCACCCGGCCCCCGTCACCCTGCACGACCGCCTCGTCACCTTCTGGCCGTACGGCTCCCCGGTGGACCCCGACGCCCCGGAGGCCGCTCCCTGGGAGGCGGCCGCCGCTCTGCTCGCCCGGCTGCACCGGGCCCCCGCCCCCGCCGGACTGCCCCCCATGCGCGGCCCCGCCAAGGCCGCCCGCGCCGTCCGCAGGCTGCGCGCCGCCGGCTCCCACCCCGCCGCGGAGCCGGTCCTGCGCGCCTGGGCCGCTCTCCCCGGGTGGGCACGGGCGAGACTCCCGCGCCGCCCGCCCGGACCCTGTGCCACGGGGACCTGCACCTGGGCCAGCTGGTCCGCCGCCCCTCGGACACCGGCCGGTGGCTACTCATCGACGTCGACGACCTCGGGGTGGGCGACCCGGCCTGGGACCTGGCCCGCCCGGCCGCCTGGTACGCCTGCGGTCTGCTCCCGCCCGACGAGTGGTCCCGCTTCCTGGCCGCGTACCGGGAGGAGGGCGGTCCGGCCGTCCCCTCCACCGGCGATCCCTGGCCGGCCCTGGACGTCCCGGCCCGTGCCCTCACCGTGCAGACCGCGGCCCTGGCCATCGCCAAGTCCACCGCCGGGGCACGCCCCTTGGACGAGGTGGAACAGGCGGTCGTCGACGCCTGTGCCCGAATGGGACGGATTCCCCCGGGGTCGCCGTGAAAGTCCGCCCAGTAGGCTGCAACCGATCGGCCCCGTGCCGAGTCCCTACCTGGCGAAGCACCACCGAAGTGCGAGGAGTTGAGCAGCCCATGCAGTGTCCGAAGTGTCATGCGCCGATGCACACGTACAACCGCAACGGCGTCCAGATCGAGCAGTGCAGCGGCTGCCGCGGCATCTTCCTCGACTACGGGGAGCTGGAGTCGCTGACGCGGCTGGAGTCCCAGTGGGCGCAGCCCGCCCCGCCGCCCCCGGCCGCCCCGCAGGCCTACCCCGCAGCTCCCGCCTGGGGCGCCCCGCACGGCAGCCACCACGGGGGCCACGGTCACTACGGCCACCACCGCCACAAGAGCTTCGGCCACATGCTGTTCTCCAGCTGAGGCCACGAAGAAGCCCCCGGCCGCAGGGCCGGGGGCTTCGGTGTGTGGACGATACTGGGATTGAACCAGTGACCTCTTCCGTGTCAGGGAAGCGCTCTCCCGCTGAGCTAATCGTCCTCGGGACCATGACCGCTCCGAGGAGACGGCCAGAGGTGCTGCGTGCGCGATACTGGGATTGAACCAGTGACCTCTTCCGTGTCAGGGAAGCGCTCTCCCGCTGAGCTAATCGCGCCGGTCGGACACCCGTTGCCAGGGGTCCAGTGGACGATACTGGGATTGAACCAGTGACCTCTTCCGTGTCAGGGAAGCGCTCTCCCGCTGAGCTAATCGTCCTTGGAGGTGGAGACGGGATTTGAACCCGTGTAGACGGCTTTGCAGGCCGTTGCCTCGCCTCTCGGCCACTCCACCAGGAGTGCAGGGGCTCGGGAAGATCCCCTGGTTCCTACGAGCGGACGACGAGGCTCGAACTCGCGACCTCAACCTTGGCAAGGTTGCGCTCTACCAACTGAGCTACGTCCGCCTGTCGTTTCGGACCGCTTCCGCGTCCCGGCGACGTGTTGAACTCTAGCGGATTCCCGGGCCAGTACAAAAACGCGTTTGCGCAGCGTGCTGCGCTGCGCCTGGTCACGGACACGGCCGGGGCTCCTCGGGGCCACGCGCGGGCCACCTCCGGGACACCCGCCATAGACTCGGCTGTGTGTCCGACCTCCCTGCTCTCGCGCGTTTCGGTGACCGCGTCGCCACCGGTCTCCTCGATGTCACCAGCGATCCCGCGGCCCTGGACTCCACCGGTTTCTGGGCCGTCTGCGCGGACTACGAGGGGCGTCTGACCTGCGCCCGCTTCGCGGACGTACGAGAGGTGCCGGTGCCCGCGCCCCGGCCCGGAGCGTGGCGGGGCCCGGCGGTCGGTGACTGGACGTCCTCACTCGACCGCGCCATGTACACGGCCGGCGTCCGCCGGATACGCGAGCACATCGCGACGGGCGAGGTCTACCAGGTGAACCTCTGCCGGGTGCTCTCGGCGCCGGTCGCGCCCGACGCCGATGTGGACGCCCTGACCTCCGTGCTGGCGCGCGGCAACCCGGCACCGTACGCAGGAACGATTCGCCTGCCGGAGCACGGTGTGGAGACGGCCACGGCGTCCCCCGAACTGTTTCTGCGCCGCGACGGCCGCTCCGTCGCGACCGGCCCGATCAAGGGCACCGCGCGGACCGAGGCGGAGCTCCTGGAAAAGGACTACGCCGAGAACGTGATGATCGTGGACCTGATGCGCAACGACCTCGGGCGTGTCTGCATCACGGGAAGCGTGACCGTTCCCGATCTGTGTGCCGTCGAGAAGCACCCCGGTCTGGTCCACCTCGTGTCCACCGTCCGCGGCGAGCTGCGGGAGGACGCCGGCTGGCCGGAGCTGCTCGCCGCCACGTTCCCGGCCGGGTCGATCACCGGCGCCCCCAAGTCAAGTGCGCTGCGGATCATCGACGCCCTGGAGACCGCGCCCCGCGGCCCCTACTGCGGAGGCATCGGCTGGGTCGACGCGGACCGCGGCGTGGGTGAGCTGGCCGTCGGCATCCGCACCTTCTGGATCGACCGGACCGCCGCGAGCGCCCCCCTCCTGCGCTTCGGCGCGGGCGCGGGCATCACCTGGGGCTCCGACCCCGAGGGGGAATGGCACGAGACCGAGCTGAAGGCCGCACGGCTGCTCGCGGTAGCGTCGGGGGAGTACCAGGACACGGGGGCGGCATGAGAGGCAAAGACCAGTGAAGCTCTGGCTCGACGGCGGGCTCCAGGACATCGACTCCGCCCGCGTATCCGTCTTCGACCACGGACTGACCGTCGGCGACGGCATCTTCGAGACCGTCAAAGCCGACGACGGCCGGCCGTTCGCCCTGACCCGCCACCTCGACCGGCTCACCCGCTCCGCGCGTGGCCTGGGCCTGCCCGACCCCGATCTCGACGAGGTCCGCCGCGCCTGCGCCGCCGTACTGGAGGCCAACCCGATGCCGCTCGGCCGCCTGCGCATCACCTACACCGGCGGCCACGGCCCGCTCGGCTCCGACCGTGGCGATCAGGGCCCGACCCTCGTGGTCGCCCTCGGCGAGACCACCCGGCGTCCCGACTCCACCGCCGTGATCACCGTGCCGTGGACCCGCAACGAGCGCGGCGCGCTGGCCGGCCTCAAGACCACCTCGTACGCCGAGAACGTCGTCGCCCTCGCCCGGGCCTCCGAACAGGGCGCGTCCGAGGCGCTGTTCGCCAACACCGTCGGACAGCTCTGCGAGGGCACCGGCTCGAACGTCTTCGTGGTCCTCGACGGCGAGATCCACACCCCGCCGCTGGCCTCCGGCTGCCTCGCGGGCATCACCCGGGCGCTCGCCATCCAGTGGACCGGAGCCAGGGAGACCGACCTGCCGCTGGACGTGCTGGAGCACGCGGATGAGATCTTCCTCACCTCCACCCTGCGGGACATCCAGGCCGTGCACCGGGCGGACGGCCGCGAACTGCCGGGGGCTCCGGGACCGGTGACCGCCAAGGCCATGCGGATCTTCACCGAACGGGCCGGGGACGACCTCGATCCCTGACCGCCGGGGATATTCGGCTGACCCGCGGCCCCGGCAGCGGGTAGAACACCCCTGATGACGACGACCCTGCGGCCGGAAGAGCCGCTTCGACAGCAGCCGGACGGAACGCGCTCACGGCGCTACCGGGTGTGTGTGAACGGCCGTCCGGTGGGCGCGCTGCGGCTGTCCACGCACCCCGAGTACGGCCCCACCGTGGCGCGCCTGGACGACCTGCGCATCGAGGAACCGGATCGCGGGAGAGGCCGGGGCACCGTGGCCGTGCTCGCCGCCGAGGAGGTGGTGCGCGGCTGGGGCTGCGAGCAGATCGTGGTGTCGGTGCCCGGGGACGCCGGGGCGGCCCTCCGGCTCGTGACGGCGCTCGGGTACCTCCCGCGCAGCCGGAACATGGCCAAGAGCCTGGGCTCCGGCCCGCCCCGGCTTCCGGCCGGCAGCGTCCCGCGGCCCATGACCGAGGCGGAGTTCGGACCGTGGGTCGCGCGCGACCGGGACGGTTTCGCACGCGATCTGATCGCGCGGGGCGTGCCGGAGAACCAGGCCTATGCCAAGGCGGACCGGAACTGCGCCCAGTTCCTGCCGGACGGCCTGGCGACCGAGAACACGGTCATCAGCGTTCTGGAGCAGGAAGGGGACCCGGTCGGCACTCTGTGGCTCGGGCTGTGGCCCGAGACCGCGTTCGTGCTCGGCGTCGAGGTCCATCCGGAGCAGCGGCGCCGCGGCCACGGCCGCACGCTGATGGCGCTGGCGGAGGTGCAGGCGGCCGACGGCGGCAGGGACCGCATCGGACTCAGCGTCTTCGCGGACAACACCCCGGCCGAACGGCTCTACGAGGCACTGGGTTACGAGACGACCATGTACCACCTGTACAAGGAGCTGGTCTGAGGCTCGGCCGGCCCGGGGCTCACGCCTCCTCGGCCAGCAGCCGGTCCACGATCTCCTCGATGCGCCGGCGCAGCCCCTCCTGGCTCTTGCCGCCGTCGAGGCGCTCGCCGCCGACGACGTACGTCGGGGTGCCGGTGACGCCGATCGCCTTGCCCTCGGCCTGGTCGGCGTCGACGACGAGGATGTGCCGGCCGTCGATCAGCGCGGTGTCGAACTCCTCGGCGTCCAGACCCAGTTCGCGTGCCACATCGACCAGGAACGCCTCGCCCTTGCGGTCCAGCTCCTCGACCCGGCCGAGCACCGCCTCGACGTAGGGCCACCCCTGCCCCTGTTCCAGCGCCTCCTCGGCGGCCTGCGCGGCGGCGAAGGCGTGCCGGTGCTTCTCCAGTGGGAAGTGCCGCAGCCGCAGCTCCAGCCGGTCGCCGTAGCGGTCGCGCAGCGCGTGGAGATCGTCGAGGGCGCTGCGGCAGTCGGGGCACTGGAGTTCGCACCAGACGTCGAGGACGGGCGCGGTGGCGGATACGGGGGAGGAGTCGCTCATGGTCACCAGTCTCCCAGCCTCGGGGACGACGGCCCAAACGTGTCCTTGCGCAGGCCTCCGCGGCCAGGGGTGGAGAAAGGACCGGGGCCGGTGCGGTCAGGGGTGGAGGTGTGTGCGGACCTTGAGGAGGAGCCGACCCGGAGATGTCCCTGAAGTCCGGTCGGACCGTGGCACCGGGGGTGTGGGGCGGTGCAGGATGGAAGGGACGGACCGACCCCGCCCGAGCGAGCTGTGCCTGGAGGACCGGATGATCGCCGAGACAGTCTGTTCCGCCGTCTCCGCGGCCGGCCTGGGTGTCGCTGCGGTCACGGCCTACCGCAAGCGTTTCCTCGCGGCCGCCCGCCTCGCCGCGTATGCGCTCGTGCCCGTCGGGCTGGTCATGACCGGCGTCGTCGGCTGGCTGGCCCACACGGCCTTCAGCCCCATGGCCTGGGCGGGCTTCGCCGTCCTCGGCGTCGCCTGGCTCCTGTTCCTGACGACCCGCGCCGTGGAGCGCCGGGGCGGTGGACGCAAGGAACGCGGGACGGCCCGGTCCACGCGGCGCGAGGCGGTCGCTCCCTCGTCCTCCGAGCCGGCACTGGGCGCCGGGTCCCGCCCCGGCACCCGGCCCGCGGGCAGTCCCCGCACGACCCGGCCGGCCGACGCCGGGGACGACTTCAGCGACATCGAGGCCATCCTCAAGAAGCACGGCATCTGAAGCACGGCGTCTGCAGGGCGTCCGAAGCAGGGCCTATGACGGCATACGGCGAACGGCATATGCCGGACTGAAACGACACAGTGGCCGGTCGGCGCGCACGACGATCACGAGAGACCATTCCGAGATCAACTTCGGTCCCGGTGTCGTGGATATTGGCGAACTCCCGGACATCCCGGGCGTGTTGATCGCGGAGCGGCGGCGGGCTGCGTCATCATCGCCGCGAGATGCTGGACAGAACCCAGAGCGGCACCGGTGTTCCTCCCGAGGAGCGCCGGGGTTGTCTCTTCGCGCTTTCCCAGCCACCGCTGATGATCTTCCTTGCGGTGATCGGCTGCCTGCTGCTCATGGCATCACTGCACGACCTGCTGATGCTCTGAGCCGTATACGGAGCCCCTGGCGCCACCCGCCGAGGGCTCCGTCGGCCCCGCCGCCGGACGCGTCCAAAGGTCTCTGTCGAGCCCGGCCCGCGGTCACGGAAAGTAGCGGATTCCGGGGTTACGTCCGTCTCCTCCGGGACGGCCACGGCGGCGCGGCGGCCTTTTCCAGCCGATGTGCTCCGGCCGCGAACGCGCGGCCCGAGGCCGCTCAGCCCGCCGCTTCCTTGCGGCGCGCACGGTAGGCGGCCACATGCAGACGGTTGCCGCAGGTGCGGCTGTCGCAGTAGCGGCGGGAGCGGTTGCGGGACAGATCGACGAACGCGCGCCGGCAGTCGGGTGCCTCGCAGTGGCGCAGTCGCTCCTGTTCCCCGGCCACCACGAAGAACGCCAGCGCCATCCCGCAGTCCGCGGCGATGTGGTCGGCGACGGAGGCGCCGGGTGCGAAGTAGTGCACATGCCAGTCGTAGCCGTCGTGATCCGTCAGCTGGGGCGTGGTGCCGGCGGCCGCCACCAGTTCGTTGATCAGTCCGGCCGCGGTCCGGGAGTCGGACGCGGAGAAGATCATGGCGAGCCGCCCTCGAATCCTGCGCACCGCCGCGAGATCGAACTCCGACAGCACACCGACATCGCTCAGGGCGTGCTCCTTGGCGAAACGGCCGAGGGTCGCGACATCGGGAAGCCCGTCCGTCTCATCGCCCTCGGGTGTGGTGTTCACCAGATCCACCACGAGGTCGAGCGCGCACCGGGTGTCATGGGTGATCAGCACGTGTCGCTCCCTGGCCTGGGGGTCGGGCGGACGCCCGCCGATGCTGGCCGAGCCTAGCGGCTCCCGGCCGCTGTGGGGCCGCCACGCACCGGGCCGTGGCATCGGTCGACTCCCGTGGCGTTCGAGGAGGCGCCCGTGGCACCTCGCGCGGTCACACGGTCACGGTGCGCGCATACGCCCGGGCGCCGTCTCCGCGAGGGCTCGCGGTGACGGCGCCTGGGTGTGCCGTATGCGGTTGTCCCGGCCCGAGCCGTCTCCCCGAGTGGACGGCGCCGGGCGGCTACGGGTCGTGCGCTAGCTCTCCGCCAGGATGTGGGAGAGCTCGGTGTCGAGGTCGAAATGGCGGTGTTCCGTGCCTGGCGGCACGGCCGCGTCCGTCCGCTTCAGGAACGACTCCAGTGCCCGCGCCGGGGCCTCGAGCAGGGCCTCGCCCTCCGGGGAGCTCAGGGCGATACACACGACGCCCTGACCGTGACTGCGGGACGGCCAGACGCGGACGTCGCCGGTTCCAGTGGGCCGGTGCAGGCCCTCCGCGAGGAGGTCGCGGGCGAACACCCACTCGACGGTCTCCTCGGCTCCGGTATGGAAGGTGGCGTGCACGGCGTAGGGATCGGCCGTGTCATACCGCAGTCCTGCGGGTACAGGCAGTGAGGACTCGCTCGACACAACGAGGCGCAGGTGCAGCTCGCAGCTGACCGTGGTGTTCATAAGCGCCAGGGCCTTTCGCTCAGTGTGCGCTCGGGGATTCGCACGTCGGCGAAATCGACATGCCACCTACGGTGCCGTTGTAAACCCCTCTGAGCGTTTTGCCTGTCTTTACGTAGCTCATCCGGCCGAGACATCGTTCGGGCGGTACGCCCATTCCGGTGACTGGTTTCTCTCGGGTAGGGTTGGGCCGCATGAATACGGGGAGTGACGAGCGGGGCGAAGCCGTCGTGCCCGGGGGTGAACCGAAGTCCGCGCGGGCTCTCGGTTCTCGGGCCCCGGAATTCATCAGAGCGCGGCGGGCCCTGCATCTCAGCTGGCAGGTGGGCGCTTTCGTGGCCGGCCTCGCGGTCGTCGGGGCGGGCGTGATCATGCTTCCGCTGCCCGGACCGGGCTGGTTGGTGATCTTCGCGGGCATGGCGCTCTGGGCCACGGAGTTCGTCTGGGCCCAGCTGGTGCTCCGCTGGACGAAGCGGAAGGTCACCGAGGCGGCCCAGCGGGCGCTCGACCCCAGGGTCCGCCGCCGGAACATCGCCCTGACCTCGGTGGGCGTGGCGATCGCCGCGGTCCTGGCCGGGGCCTATGTGTGGAAGTTCGGCCTCGTGATGCCGTGGAAGATCGCGGAGTGATCCGTCCATGGTCGGAGGCAGCCCCTGACATGGGGTAATGTTCTTCCTGCGCCCGGGCGATTAGCTCAGCGGGAGAGCGCTTCGTTCACACCGAAGAGGTCACTGGTTCGATCCCAGTATCGCCCACATCACCGAGGGTGGCGGGTACACGCGGACAACGCGGGTAACCGCCACCTTTCGTCGTATGTACGGGCTCGCTGCCCTTGCGGATCACCTTGTGCCGTGCCGGAAAGCCCTTGCTTGAATCGGTTCACGCCCGATGGTGAAGGCGGCCGGCATCTCCTGGCGGCGCCGATGAGTACCCGAAGCGATCAACCGGTCCGGCGGGCTTTTCGAAAAGAGGCACCCGGCGATCGTGAAGAAGGTGAAGTTCCCGCATTAGGGCGCCCTTTGGGAGAACTCTCGGATGCGGTCGGCCGGCGGAAACCCGCACTTATTCCGGAACTCTCCCGTGGCTGCCGGGAATTCCGGGCCGGATGCGTTCCGGGAGGGCGTCGACCGGGCCGCGTACGCGGCCGGCCGGGGAGCGCCGCCGCACGGGCGGCGGCGCTCGCACCGCAAGTGTGGTCCGCTGCACGTCACAGGACATGAGTACGCGTACTCAGACACCGGTGGCGTCCCGGGGCAGACTCAGCCCATGGACCTGACCCACTACCGCTTTTGCAGCCTGTGGACGCTGCCCGCGCCGCCCGCCGCCGTTTTCGCGGTGCTCGAGCGCGCCGAGGAGTACCCGAGGTGGTGGCGCCAGGTCCGGGAGGTGATCCGGCTCGACGACACCACCGCCGTCGTCCGGGTCCGCTCGCTGCTGCCGTACGACGTCACGTGCACCGCCCGGGAGGTGCGGCGCGACCCTGCGGCGGGGGTCCTGGAGGCCGTGCTGTCCGGCGACCTCGACGGCTGGGCCCGCTGGACGCTCACCGCGGCCGCGTCCGGCACCCTCGCCCGCTACGACCAGGAGGTCGAGGCGACCAAGCCGTTGCTCAGGCGATTCGCCGTGGTGGGGCGGCCGGTCTTCCGCGCGAACCACCGGCTGATGATGCGCGCGGGACGGCGGGGACTGCGCGCGCACCTCGAAGCGGTTTGAAGGAACCCCGCCCGGACCTGTATTGTTCACTGCGTTCCCGGGCGATTAGCTCAGTGGGAGAGCGCTTCGTTCACACCGAAGAGGCCACTGGTTCGAACCCAGTATCGCCCACCCGGAGAAGGCCGGTCCGTCGCAGACGGACCGGTTCTTTCGTATGCGGGGGAGGGAGTCCACCCCCCCCGTGTGCCCAGGTCAGGCGGCCGCGGGCAGCTCCGGCCGCAGCGGCCACGCCTGGTCCACCACCTCCTCCACACCGCTGCGCGCGAACCACGCCTGGAGGCCCCGCGCCTGCGCCGCGTGCCACCCCGTCTGCAAGGTGTGCAGCTCGACCGGCGTCAGCCTCTCCAGGCGGGCCGCGTAACGGCGGCCCAGTGCCCGTACGACCTCCAGCGCGGCCAACGCGTCCGCCGCCGCGTCGTGCGCCCCCTCCAGGACGACCCCGTAGTGCGAGCACAGATCGGTGAGAGTGCGGCGGCCCTTGCGATAGCGGTCCAGGTGCTTGTCCAGGACCCGCGGGTCGAGCACGCACAGCGGCTGCGACGCGAACCAGCGGTCGAGCGTGGAGGCGCGGTGGCGGCGCAACTCCCGGTCCAGGAGCGTCAGATCGAACGGCGCGTTCATCACCACCAGCGGCCGTCCCAGCTGGGCCTGTTCGCCTAGCTCCCTGGCTATCTCCTCCATCACCGGCGACGGCCAGCGGCCGTTGTGCTGCAGATGTTCCTCCGTCAGCCCGTGCACCGCCGTCGCCTCCGCGGGCACCGGCACGCCCGGGTTCACCAGCCATCGGCTGACCCTCGGCCGGATGCCCGGTGCGTCCTGGACGACGACGGCGGCCGACACGATCCGGTCGGTCTCGACGTCCACGCCCGTTGTCTCCGTGTCGAACGCGGCCAGGGGGCCCTCGTACCAGCACGTCATATGAACCCAACTCCTCGTTCACCTTCGGCAGCTGACGCACCGTCTTCTGCCCGTTTGGTGATACCCGGGCTGTTTGCGCCGTACGCCGGAAGGACACAACACCGGTACGGGTCTTTGCAGTTCAGGGGCTCGTCACGCGGACCGGTCCGACGGGGAGGGCTGTTGGTCATGGCGATAGCGCAGCCCGAGCGGGGCGGGCTGCTGCCCGAACGCACGGGCCCCCTTCGCGGCACACTCGCCACCACCGCCTGCATGGAGACTCTGCAGGTGGGATATCTGCACGCGGTCGCCGCCGCGGCCGGCTGCTCGCTGTCCCAGCCCTTCCCGGACAACGGCATCGACTGGCACGTCAGCCACAGCGCCCCCGGCCACACCGTCGACGACGAGGTCACCATCAAGGTGCAGCTCAAGTGCACCTATCAGATCCCGCCGAACCCCCCGGGCCGCTTCTTCTCCTTCACGCTCGACAACGAGCACCTGGCGAAGCTCGCCCGAACCCCCGTCTCCGTGCACAAGATCCTCGTCGTGATGATCGTGCCCCGGTCCCAGGAGCAGTGGCTGCGGGCCGGCCACGACCGCCTCGACCTGCGGCACTGCTGCTACTGGATCAACCTCGCCGGACACGCGATCACAGGCCGGCACCGCACCACCGTGCGCATCCCCACCTCGCGCATCTTCGACGACCGCGCCCTGTGCGAGATCATGACCCGGGTCGGAACGGGAGGCAGACCGTGACCCACCGTCCCCTCGACGAGCCCACCCGTGCCGTCCGGCCGCACCCGGCGGAGCCGCTGTGGAACCAGCCGCCCGCACCCGACCAGGTCGACCCCGCCGTACTCAGCGCCCTCCTGCACCGGCACGGCTGGCAGCGCCGCGGCGGAGCCCCCGGACGCTACGGCCGGTGGACCCCGCCGGGTCCGGGCGGCAGCGGTACGAGCCTGCTGGTACCGGAGAGCCGGGCCTTCCCCGACAGCGACGACCTGCTCGGCGAGGCCCTCCTCGCCCTCTCCCGCAGCGGCTCGCCCTCCGCCCGTGACGTCCTGGTCGGGCTGTCCATGCCCAGCGACGAGATCCACTGGTGGCGGGACGTGCCCACCGGGCCCCTGGGCGCCGCGCCCTGGACCGTGGAGGACGAGCTGCGCTCCGCCGCCCGCCGGATGCTGCTGGCCGGAGCGCTCGCCACCCGCGCGCGGGCGGGCTACTACGGCGCCCGGCACCGCAGGGCCGCCACCGAGTGCCTGGACAACGTGCTGGTCGGCGCCGCCCCCGGCGGCCGCCGGCTCACCGCATTCGTGCCCGTAGCCACCGGCCGGCCGCTCGCCGTACGTCTGCACCAGGCGCTGTACGCGGCCCGCGAGGCCGTCGACTACCAGCGCGCCACCGGGGGCATGGAGGCCTTCGACGCCGCCGTCGAGGCGGGAGTGAGCCATGAGCTGACCGAGGCCCTGGTCGCCCTCGTGCGCGGCTGTGAGGGCGCCCGCATCGCCGTCGAGTGGGCACCCGCCGCCGGTGTGCCCGAGGGCGGTGCCCCGCCCGCCGAGCCGGTCGAGTTCTCACCGGGCGACCTGCCCGTGCTGCGCGAGGCCGGGGCCCGCTATCTGCGCGAGGAGCCGTCCGTCCCGGTGCGGATCACCGGCGCCGTGGTCCGCCTGCGCCGGTCCGGACCGCGTGGCGAGGGCGCGGTGCGGCTACGGGTCATCGCCGGGGCCGAGGTGCCGCACGTACGGATGACCCTGGACGAGGAGGCGTACCGGACGGCGGGCCACGCCCATCTCGCCGGACTGCCGGTGCGGGTGCAGGGGCGGCTGGAGAGCCGCGGCGGCTTCCGGCGCCTGGTCGACGCCTGCGAGGTGGCACCGGTGCAGGTCGACGAGGCCGAGCGGGACCGGCTGATGAAGTCGCTGCAGGAGAACGCGAAGGACGCGGACTTCTTCGACGAGCCGTGCGACGGGGCCTGAGAGAGGTGCGACGGGGACCGGGCACCTGACGAGAACCGTTTCGCGGAGGACGGGTGCGGGTCGGTACGATCCCAGTCATGCGCGCGCTCCAGTATGGCGCCGCATCCACCAGCAGTCAGGAGAGACCGGTGTCAGACGTCCGTGTGATCATCCAACGCGATTCCGAGCGGGAAGAGCGCGTGGTGACGACGGGCACTACGGCCGCCGACCTCTTCGCCGGCGAGCGCTCGATCATCGCCGCGCGGGTGGGCGGCGAACTGAAGGACCTCGCGTACCCCGTGAAGGACGGCGAGACCGTCGAGGGCGTCGAGATCTCCTCCGAGGACGGTCTCAACATCCTGCGCCACTCCACCGCGCACGTCATGGCGCAGGCCGTGCAGGAGATCTTCCCCGAGGCCAAGCTGGGCATCGGCCCGCCGGTCAAGGACGGCTTCTACTACGACTTCGACGTCGCGAGGCCGTTCACGCCGGAGGATCTCAAGGCCATCGAGAAGAAGATGCAGGAGATCCAGAAGCGCGGCCAGCGTTTCTCCCGCCGTGTCGTCACCGACGAGGCCGCCCGCGAGGAGCTGGCGAACGAGCCGTACAAGCTGGAGCTGATCGGTCTCAAGGGCTCGGCGTCCAGCGAGGACGGCGCGGACGTCGAGGTCGGCGCCGGCGAGCTGACGATCTACGACAACCTGGACGCCAAGACCGGCGAGCTGTGCTGGAAGGACCTCTGCCGCGGTCCGCACCTGCCCTCCACCCGCCTCATCCCGGCGTTCAAGCTCATGCGCAACGCGGCCGCCTACTGGCGCGGCAGCGAGAAGAACCCGATGCTCCAGCGCATCTACGGCACCGCCTGGCCGTCCAAGGACGAGCTGAAGGCGCACCTGGACTTCCTCGCCGAGGCCGAGAAGCGCGACCACCGCAAGCTGGGCAGCGAGCTGGACCTGTTCTCCGTCCCGGAGCAGATCGGCTCCGGCCTCGCCGTCTTCCACCCCAAGGGCGGCATCGTCCGCCGTGTGATGGAGGACTACTCGCGGCGCCGCCACGAGGAAGAGGGCTACGAGTTCGTCTACACCCCGCACGCGACGAAGGGGAAGCTCTTCGAGACCTCGGGCCACCTGGACTGGTACGCCGACGGCATGTACCCGCCCATGCAGCTCGACGAGGGCGTGGACTACTACCTCAAGCCCATGAACTGCCCGATGCACAACCTGATCTTCGACGCGCGCGGCCGCTCGTACCGTGAACTGCCGCTGCGCTTCTTCGAGTTCGGCACCGTGTACCGGTACGAGAAGTCCGGCGTCGTGCACGGCCTGACCCGTGCCCGCGGCTTCACCCAGGACGACGCGCACATCTACTGCACGCGCGAGCAGATGGCCGACGAGCTCGACAAGACGCTCACCTTCGTGCTGAACCTGCTGCGCGACTACGGCCTGACCGACTTCTATCTGGAGCTGTCCACCAAGGACCCGGAGAAGTACGTCGGCTCCGACGAGGCCTGGGAAGAGGCCACCGAGACCCTGCGCCAGGTCGCCGAGAAGCAGGGCCTGCCGCTGGTCCCGGACCCGGGCGGCGCCGCCTTCTACGGCCCGAAGATCTCCGTCCAGGCGAAGGACGCCATCGGCCGCACCTGGCAGATGTCGACGGTCCAGCTGGACTTCAACCTGCCGGAGCGCTTCGACCTGGAGTACACGGCCGCCGACGGCTCCAAGCAGCGCCCGGTCATGATCCACCGCGCCCTCTTCGGCTCCATCGAGCGGTTCTTCGCAGTGCTCCTCGAGCACTACGCCGGCGCCTTCCCGGCCTGGCTGGCCCCGGTCCAGGCCATCGGCATCCCGATCGGTGACGCGCACGTCGAGTATCTGGAGAAGTTCGCCGAGGCCGCCCGGAAGAAGGGCCTGCGCGTCGAGGTGGACTCCTCCTCGGACCGCATGCAGAAGAAGATCCGCAACGCCCAGAAGCAGAAGGTGCCCTTCATGGTCATCGTGGGCGACGAGGACATGTCGAACGGCTCGGTGTCCTTCCGCTACCGGGACGGCTCCCAGGAGAACGCCATCCCGTTCGACGAGGCCATCGCGAAGATCGTGAAGGTCGTCGAGGAGCGGGCACAGGTCTGATCCGCAGGTGACGGGAGGGCCCCGGGGACCGGTTTCCCCGGGGCCCTCCCGTCACGCCGAGCACGACCGAAGCCATATGCTGCACTGCATGACGAGTGAGCCGGAGCAGCAGATCGGAGTGGGGACGCAGGACGCGTTCCAGCGCCTGTGGACGCCCCACCGGATGGCCTACATCCAGGGCGAGAACAAGCCGACCGGTCCGGGGGCCGACGACGGCTGCCCGTTCTGCACCCTTCCGGCCAAGTCCGACGAGGACGGGCTGATCGTCAAGCGCGGCGAGCAGGTGTACGCGGTCCTCAACCTGTACCCGTACAACGGCGGCCACCTGATGGTCGTGCCCTACCGCCACGTCGCCGACTACACCGACCTGACGGCGCCGGAGACCGCGGAGCTGGCCGAGCTGACCAAGCAGGCGATGACCGCCCTGCGCCAGGCCTCCGGGGCCCACGGCTTCAACATCGGCATGAACCAGGGCACGGTCGCCGGCGCGGGCATCGCCGCCCACCTGCACCAGCACGTCGTGCCGCGCTGGGGCGGCGACACCAACTTCATGCCGGTGATCGGTCACACGAAGGTGCTGCCGCAGCTGCTGGCCGACACCCGCACGATGCTCGCGGAGGCCTGGCCGACTGCGTGAGGGCCGGGGGAACCGGCCCGTCCGGCCCGGCCGCCGCAGACCCTACGCGTCGTAGACGTCCGCCTTCCGCGGCGTCGGATCCTGCACCTGCGTGCTGAGGAACGCCGAGCGCGTCCCGAACTTCTCCGTGTCCACGCCGTTCTCCTCCAGCACCCGGATCGCCGCCGCGTGCACCACCCGCAGCACCGGCGTCGCCGCCCGCAGCGCGTCGTCCGCCATGAAGCGATGCCGCCAGGGCTGGTCCGCCCAGGCGTGACGCAGACCGAACGGCTCGGGCAGGGTGAGCGACCCGCCGAGCCAGTTCAGCAGCGGCGGATACCAGCTGAGCGGGGCGCGGACCGCCAGCCGCACCACCTCGTCCGTGTCGACCAGCGGGAGCTTCACCTCGCGGGTCTCCCAGAACCTGACCTGCTTCTGCACCTTCTTGGTCGGCGCCGCCGGCTTGGTCGTGAACAGCGCGTTCACCGGCCCCAGGGCGTGCCCGGTGACCTCGATGCGCAGCGTCTCGTGCAGCACGGTCACCGTGATCAGCATGGTGAGGATCAGCTGGCCGTCCCACAGGGTCCACTGGACCCCGAGATAGTGCCGCTCACCTCCGCCGAACTGCTGCTTGTTGCAGATCTCCTGTATCGCGTGCTGCTTGAACTGGTACGCGTCCACGTCCGTGTTCTCGGGGCGGGACACCTCCACGGCCTTCTCCCCGATCGGGCTGACGATCCAGTGCCTGATCGAAGGGGTCGGGAAGCCGCCGGTGTTGAGCGGGCCGCGCTCCAGCATGCGCAGCTGGTCGTGGATGACCTTGATCACGTCCCAGCTGCGGAACGGGTGGATCTCCTTGTCCGGGTCGGCCGGCACCAGGTCCTCGGCGAGCTGCCAGCTGCCCCAGCGCGTGCCCATGCCGAGGATGCCCTTGGGACCGGCGTAGAAGACGGAGTTGGACTGCTGTTCGGCGCTCAGCCGGGCGAGAGCCTGGCGCAGCCGCTCGGCGGAGGTCTCCCCGGGGCTGCCGGGCACCGCCTCGGGGATCTTGGCGCCGAGCCCCCCGCCGGCCAGCAGGCTCTCCCAGCGCTCGCGCAGGTCCTTCGCCGTCCGCTCGCAGATCTGCTTCGCCCAGTACCAGCCGATCACGGGCAGGACGATCGCCGCGCGCCCGTACCACCCCCAGAAGCCCGTGAACGGCATCCGGATCACGAAGATCACGGCGAGGACGCCCACCGCCGCCAGCAGCACGGTGCCGAGGGCGGATCCGCGCTTGGCGTCCCGCTTGACGATGCCGGCCCGGATCGTGAAGACCAGCAGCCACACCAGCAGCCCGGGCAGGAACAGCACCCCGCACAGCACGGTCACGGCCGATAGCCAGTTGTCGCGCTCCCGCCGGATGCGGTGGGCGGCCATGCAGTGCTCGACGACCACCTGCGGCTCGGTGCCGAAGGACTGGATGAGCGGCTTGCGTTCGGCACCCAGCATGCGGTCGCGCACGGCGAGCGAGAAGGCCTCGCCGAGGTTCGGCCGGAAGAGCTTCGCCCAGGGGCGGGGAGGGCTGACGGTCGACTGATGCCATTCGTTGTCGGCGTCGAGGATCGTCTCGACCTTCGCGTCCCGGTAGGCCGCCGAGGCCAGGGCGTAGGTCGCCGCCGTCTGGCCCGCAGAGCCCGAGAGAGGCACCTGTGCCCCGGGACTGAAATCGAATCCGTCCGTCACTGCCCGCCCCCTTGCCGCCGAACCCGCTCCTGCGGCCTTCCCGACTTCCCTGCCCCGCACACCTGTTGAACAGGTCATCATGGTGATCGCGTGTCAACTTGATCAGGTCATCAGCGTATCCGGCGCCGCCGACATTCGTCGGCGGACGGCCGGAAGCCGCCCGCCGGGGGGAGCGAAGACGCCGGGCCCGCCTACGCGTTCTGCTGCGCCTGCTCGCGGATCTTCTGTGCGAGCTGCGGCGGCATGGGCTCGTGCCGCGCGTAGGACCGGCTGAACCGGGCCGTGCCGTGCGAGAGGGAGCGGAGGTCGACCGCGTACCGGCCGATCTCGATCTCCGGCACCTCGGCCCGCACCAGAGTCCGGCCGGCGCTCGTCTGTTCGGTGCCCAGGACCCGGCCGCGGCGCGTGGACAGGTCGCTCATCACGGCGCCGACGTAGTCGTCGCCGACCAGCACCGAGACCTCGGCGACCGGTTCCAGGAGGTGGATGGTCGCGTCGGCCGCCGCCTCGCGCAGGGCGAGCGCGCCCGCCGTCTGGAAGGCGGCGTCCGAGGAGTCCACGGAGTGCGCCTTGCCGTCGAGGAGCGTGATCCGGACGTCCACCAGCGGGTTGCCGGTGGCCACGCCCTTGGCGGCCTGGGCGCGGACGCCCTTCTCGACGGACGGGATGAACTGCCGGGGCACGGCCCCGCCGACCACCTTGTCGACGAACTCGATGCCGGAGCCGCCGGGCAGCGGTTCGACCTCGATCTCGCAGATCGCGTACTGACCGTGTCCGCCGGACTGCTTGACGTGCCGCCCGCGCCCGCCGGACCTGCCCGCGAAGGTCTCCCGGAGGGAGACCATGTGCGGCACCACGTCGACCTGGACCCCGTAGCGGCTGCGCAGCCGCTCCAGCGCGACGTCCGCATGCGCCTCGCCCAGGCACCACAGCACCACCTGATGGGTGTCCTGGTTCTGTTCGAGCCGCATGGTGGGATCCTCGGCGACCAGCCGGGAGAGCCCCTGGCTGAGCTTGTCCTCGTCCGCCTTGCTGTGCGCCTGGATGGCGAGCGGCAGCAGCGGGTCCGGCATCTCCCAGGGCGCCATGAGCAGCGGGTCGTCCTTGGCCGAGAGCGTGTCCCCGGTCTCCGCGCGGTTCAGTTTGGCCACGCATGCCAGGTCGCCCGCGATGCACTGCGCCAGCGGGCGCTGCTGTTTGCCGAACGGCACGGAGAGGGCGCCGACACGTTCGTCGACGTCGTGGTCCTCGTGGCCGCGGTCGGACAGACCGTGCCCGGAGACATGGACCGTCTCGTCGGGGCGCAGGGTGCCCGAGAAGACGCGGACCAGCGAGATACGGCCCACATACGGGTCGGAGGACGTCTTGACGACCTCCGCCACCAAGGGCCCCGACGGGTCGCAGAGCGCGAGCTCCCGGGGCTTGCCGTCCGGAGTGGTGACCGCGGCCGCCTCCCGCTCCAGCGGGGTCGGGAAGCCGCCCGTGATCAGCTCCAGCAGCTCGACGGTGCCGATTCCCTGGCGGGCGCCCTCGGCGGCGGGCGCGGCGGCCAGCACGGGGAAGAAGACCCCGCGCGCCACCGCGCGCTCCAGGTCCTGCACCAGCGTGGCGACGTCGACGTCCTCGCCGCCCACATAGCGGTCCATCAGGGTCTCGTCCTCGCTCTCCGAGATGATCCCCTCGATGAGCCGGTTGCGGGCCTCCTCGATCCTCGGCAGCTGCTCGGACCCCGGTTCGGACTCCTTGCGCTCGCCCGAGGAGTAGTCGAACAGCTTCTGCGACAGCAGTCCGACCAGCCCGGTCACGGGCGCGTGCCCGTCGGGGCCCTGCGGGCCGTGCAGCGGCAGATACAGGGGCAGTACGGCGTCGGGGTCGTCCGCGCCGAACTCCTGCGCGCACACCCGGGTCATCTCCTCGAAGTCGGCCCGGGCGGCCTCCAGGTGTGTGATCACGAGGGCGCGCGGCATACCGACGGCCGCGCACTCGTCCCAGACCATGCGGGTGGAGCCGTCCACCCCGTCCGCGGCCGAGACGACGAAGAGGGCCGCGTCCGCCGCGCGCAGACCGGCCCGCAACTCCCCGACGAAGTCGGCGTATCCGGGGGTGTCCAGCAGATTGATCTTGATCCCGTCCCATTCGACGGGGACCAGCGAGAGCTGCACCGAACGCTGCTGCCGGTGCTCGATGTCGTCGTAGTCCGAGACGGTGCCGCCGTCCTCCACGCGGCCCGCCCGGTTCACCGCTCCCGCGGTCAGCGCGAGAGCCTCCACCAGAGTCGTCTTGCCCGATCCGCTGTGGCCGACCAGCACCACATTCCGTACGGACGCGGGGTGGTCGGCCGCTGTAGCCCTGCCGGCGGCTCCGGGGTGTGCGTTCGCCTTGTCGCCCATGGCCTTGCCTCCCGTGCGCGGTGAGGTCACTGTGGGCGCGGACGTGCGGACCCGCGTGCGGTAGGCGGCTCCGGTGACGCCCGCGGTGTCTTCGAGCTTTGCACTCCCGTCACGGTGCGTCCATACGAAGGACGCGATCCCGCCTCCCAGCCGTGATCCGCCGGGCGTGATCCCCGCGCCCGCGCACGCCCCGCCCGCCGCCACCGCCACGTGCACCCGGCGGCACCGGCACGTGACACGGAGGTCGCGGGTGCCCGCCCGTCGCGCGTGCACACGCGTGGCTACGATGGGCCAGCCGGTGGCCAGCAGGGCCACACGGCTCACCGACCGTCGGGAAGGCCATGCTGAACAAGTACGCGCGTGCATTCTTCACGCGTGTCCTCACACCGTTCGCCGCGTTTCTGATCCGCAGGGGCGTCAGCCCCGACACGGTCACGCTCATCGGCACCGCCGGGGTGATCGCGGGCGCGCTGGTCTTCTACCCCAGGGGGGAGTTCTTCTGGGGCACGGTCGTCATCACCCTGTTCGTGTTCTCGGACCTCGTCGACGGCAACATGGCCCGCCAGCTCGGCCGCTCCAGCCGCTGGGGCGCCTTCCTGGACTCCACCCTGGACCGGGTCGCCGACGGCGCGATCTTCGGCGGCTTCGCCCTGTGGTACGCGGGCAGCGGCAACGACAACGTCCTGTGCGCGGTCTCGATCTTCTGCCTGGCCAGCGGCCAGGTCGTGTCCTACACCAAGGCCCGCGGGGAGTCGATCGGTCTGCCCGTCGCCGTGAACGGGCTCGTCGAGCGGGCCGAGCGGCTGGTGATCTCGCTGGTCGCGGCCGGCTTCGCCGGTCTGCACAAGTTCGGTGTGCCCGGCATCCAGGTGCTGCTGCCGATCGCTCTGTGGATCGTCGCCGTCGGCAGCCTGATCACGCTGATCCAGCGTGTGGTCACGGTCCGCCGGGAATCCGCCGAGGCGGACGCGGTGGTGGCCGCCGACCGGGGCGGGAACACCTCGCAGGGAAGCGAGAAGGCGAAGTGAGGGACGGTCGAGAGAGCGGGGCGGCGACGTGACCGGCATCCGGGAGCGGCTCACCGACGGGCTCTACGGACTGGGCTGGGGCACGGTCAGGACCCTGCCCGAGCCCGTCGCCAGGCGGCTGGGCCGGACCATCGCCGACCTGGCGTGGAAACAGCGCGGCAAGGGCGTGCAACGGCTCGAGAGCAACTACGCGCGCGTGGTGCCCGGCGCGAGCCCCGAGCGGCTGGCCCAGCTTTCCCGGGCGGGCATGCGCTCCTATCTGCGCTACTGGATGGAGTCCTTCCGGCTCCCGGCCTGGAGCGAGGAGCGCATCAAGGACGGCTTCGACCCCAAGGATCTGCACTTCCTCACCGACGGACTGGACGCGGGCAAGGGCGTCGTCCTCGCGCTTCCCCATCTGGCCAACTGGGACCTGGCCGGCGCCTGGGTCACCACCAAGCTGCGGACGCCGTTCACGACGGTGGCCGAGCGGCTCAAGCCCGAGACGCTCTACGACCGCTTCGTCGCCTACCGTGAGGGCCTCGGGATGGAGGTGCTGCCGCACAGCGGCGGCTCCGCGTTCGGCACCCTGGCCAGGCGGCTGCGCGACGGCGGGCTGGTCTGCCTGGTCGCCGACCGTGACCTGTCGGCCTCCGGCGTCGAGGTCACCTTCTTCGGGGAGACGGCGCGGATGCCCGCGGGACCCGCGCTGCTCGCCCAGCAGACCGGTGCGCTGCTGATGCCGGTGACCCTCTGGTACGACGACTCGCCCGTCATGCGGGGACGCGTACATCCCCCGATCGAGGTACCCGAGTCAGGCACCCGGGCCGAGAAGACGTCTGTCATGACACAGGCGCTGGCCGACGCCTTCGCCACGGGGATCGCCGAGCATCCGGAGGACTGGCACATGCTGCAGCGTCTGTGGCTCGCCGACCTGGATTCCGGCAAGGACCCTCAGAAGGGGGCGCCGTGAGGATCGGCATCGTCTGCCCGTACTCCTGGGACGTGCCGGGCGGCGTCCAGTTCCACATCCGCGATCTGGCCGAGTACTTCCTCCGCCTGGGGCACGAGGTCTCCGTCCTCGCCCCCGCCGACGACGACACTCCGCTGCCGCCGTACGTCGTCTCCGCCGGCCGCGCGGTGCCGGTGCCGTACAACGGCTCGGTGGCCCGCCTGAACTTCGGCTTCCTCAGCGCGGCCCGGGTGCGGCGCTGGCTGCACGACGGCGGGTTCGACGTGATCCACATCCACGAGCCGGCCTCGCCGTCGCTGGGCCTGCTGGCCTGCTGGGCGGCGCAGGGGCCGATCGTGGCGACCTTCCACACCTCCAATCCGCGCTCCCGGGCGATGATCGCCGCCTACTCGATCCTGCAGGCCGCCCTGGAGAAGATCAGTGCGCGGATCGCGGTGAGCGAGTACGCGCGGCGCACACTCGTGGAACACCTCGGCGGCGACGCCGTGGTGATCCCGAACGGCGTGGACGTCGACTTCTTCGCGAAGGCCGAGCCCAAGGCCGAATGGCAGGGGGAGACGATCGGCTTCATAGGGCGCATCGACGAGCCCCGCAAGGGCCTGCCGGTCCTCATGAAGGCCCTGCCGAAGATCCTGGCCACCCGCCCGGAGACCCGGCTGCTGGTCGCCGGACGGGGCGACGAGGAGGAGGCGGTGGAGACGCTCCCCGCCGAGCTGCGCCCGCGCGTGGAGTTCCTCGGCATGATCAGCGACGAGGACAAGGCGCGTTTCCTGCGGAGCGTCGATCTGTACGTGGCGCCCAACACCGGGGGCGAGAGCTTCGGGATCGTCCTGGTCGAGGCCATGTCGGCGGGCGCGCCCGTGCTCGCCTCCGACCTGGACGCCTTCGCCCAGGTCCTCGACCAGGGGGCGGCCGGAGAACTGTTCGCCAACGAGGACGCCGACGCGCTCGCCGACGCGGCTCTGCGCCTGCTGGCGGACCCCGGGCGCCGCGCGGAACTGCGGGCCCGCGGCAGCGCCCACGTACGGCGCTTCGACTGGTCGACGGTCGGTGCGGACATCCTCTCGGTCTACGAGACGGTGACGGACGGCGCGGCGGCGGTGGCCACGGACGAACGGACGGGCCTGCGAGCGCGCCTCGGCCTGGCCCGGGACTGACGCCGACGGCCCGGTAGCCTTGCCGCCCGTGACCGCAACCCTCGTCTGGATCCTCGTCGCCCTCGTCGCGATCGGCCTCTATCTGAGCTGGACCGCGGGCCGTCTCGACCGGCTGCACTCCCGTATCGACGCCGCGCGCGCCGCACTCGACGCGCAGCTGCTGCGCCGGGCCTCCGTCGCTCAGGAGCTGGCGACCTCGGGCGTGCTCGATCCGGCCGCGTCGATCGTTCTGTACGAGGCCGCGCACGCTGCCCGGCAGGCGGAGGAGGAACAGCGGGAGGTCGCCGAGAGCGAGCTGAGCCAGGCGCTGCGGGCCGTCTTCGGCGAGATGCAGCAGCTGGAGGCGGTGCGCGAGGCACCCGGTGGCGAGACGGCGGCCCGGGAGCTGACCGAGGCCGTGCGCCGGGTGCCGATGGCCCGGAGGTTCCACAACGACGCCGTGCGTGCGGCCCGGGCGCTGCGCCGCCACCGCAAGGTGCGCTGGCTCCGGCTCGCCGGCCACGCCCCGTTCCCGATGGCCTTCGAGATGGACGACGAGCCCCCGGCGGCGCTGACGGACCGGTCGGCGGTGTGACGGACGGGGGCGGTACGGGCCCTTCCCACCCCAAAACGATCCACCGCCTCCCCATTGGCCCTTGCCGTGGCCTGTTCACCCCACGTTCACTCGGTCCAGCAGAAATCACCCTTTTCCGAGTGAGGTCGAACCCGTGTCCAGCACGCTCTCCACCCCCCAGACCCCCGAGACCGGCACCGCCCGCGTCAAGCGAGGCATGGCCGAGCAGCTCAAGGGCGGGGTGATCATGGACGTCGTCACGCCGGAGCAGGCGAAGATCGCCGAGGACGCGGGGGCTGTCGCAGTCATGGCCCTCGAGCGGGTCCCGGCCGACATCCGCAAGGACGGTGGCGTCGCCCGCATGTCCGACCCGGACATGATCGAGGGCATCATCGACGCCGTGTCCATCCCGGTCATGGCCAAGTCCCGGATCGGCCACTTCGTCGAGGCGCAGGTGCTCCAGTCCCTCGGCGTCGACTACATCGACGAGTCCGAGGTCCTCACCCCGGCCGACGAGGTCAACCACTCCGACAAGTGGGCCTTCACCACGCCGTTCGTCTGCGGCGCCACCAACCTGGGTGAGGCCCTGCGCCGTATCGCCGAGGGCGCCGCGATGATCCGCTCCAAGGGCGAGGCCGGCACCGGCAACGTCGTCGAGGCGGTCCGCCACCTGCGCCAGATCAAGAACGAGATCGCCCGCCTGCGCGGCTTCGACAACCACGAGCTGTACGCCGCCGCCAAGGAGCTGCGCGCCCCGTACGAGCTGGTCAAGGAGGTCGCCGAGCTGGGCAAGCTCCCGGTCGTGCTGTTCTCCGCCGGCGGTGTCGCCACCCCCGCCGACGCCGCGCTGATGCGCCAGCTCGGCGCCGAGGGCGTGTTCGTCGGATCCGGCATCTTCAAGTCCGGCGACCCGGCCAAGCGCGCCGCCGCCATCGTGAAGGCCACCACCTTCTACGACGACCCGAAGATCATCGCCGATGCGTCCCGCAACCTCGGCGAGGCCATGGTCGGCATCAACTGCGACACCCTCCCCGAGACCGAGCGCTACGCGAACCGCGGCTGGTAAGGCACCGGTACACATGAACACCCCCGTCATAGGCGTCCTGGCCCTCCAGGGCGACGTACGGGAGCACCTCATCGCCCTGGCCGCGGCCGACGCCGTGGCCAGGCCGGTGCGGCGCCCCGAAGAGCTCGCCGGGGTCGACGGCCTCGTCATCCCCGGTGGAGAGTCCACCACCATCTCCAAGCTGGCCGTCCTCTTCGGAGTGATGGAGCCCCTCCGTGCGCGCGTGCGCGACGGTATGCCCGTCTACGGCACCTGCGCCGGCATGATCATGCTCGCCGACAAGATCCTCGACCCGCGCTCGGGTCAGGAGACCATCGGCGGCATCGACATGATCGTGCGCCGCAACGCCTTCGGCCGGCAGAACGAGTCGTTCGAGGCAGCGGTCGACGTGCGGGGCGTCACGGGCGATCCTGTGGAGGGCGTCTTCATCCGCGCCCCCTGGGTCGAGTCCGTGGGTGCCGGGGCCGAGGTGCTCGCCGAGCACGACGGCCATATCGTCGCGGTCCGCCAGGGCAACGCGCTCGCCACCTCGTTCCATCCGGAACTGACCGGCGACCACCGCGTGCACTCCCTGTTCGTGGACATGGTGCGCGCCGATCGGACACCGGAGTCCTTGTAGGATCTCTGGGGGTCCCCCAGCCGTTCACGCCCGGGGGAGTTCGTACAGGACGGGTTACGCGAAGGAGACAGGCAGATGTCCGGCCACTCTAAATGGGCCACGACGAAGCACAAGAAGGCCGTGATCGACGCCAAGCGCGGCAAGCTCTTCGCGAAGCTGATCAAGAACATCGAGGTCGCGGCCCGGACGGGCGGTGCCGACCCCGACGGCAACCCGACGCTGTACGACGCCATCCAGAAGGCGAAGAAGCAGTCGGTCCCGAACAAGAACATCGACTCGGCGGTCAAGCGCGGCGCCGGCCTGGAGGCCGGTGGCGCCGACTACGAGACGATCATGTACGAGGGCTACGGTCCGAACGGTGTCGCGGTGCTCATCGAGTGCCTCACCGACAACCGCAACCGCGCCGCCTCGGACGTCCGTGTCGCCATGACCCGCAACGGCGGCTCCATGGCCGACCCCGGCTCCGTCTCGTACCTGTTCAACCGCAAGGGCGTCGTGATCGTCCCCAAGGGCGAGCTGACCGAGGACGACGTCCTGGGTGCCGTGCTCGACGCGGGCGCCGAGGAGGTCAACGACCTCGGTGAGTCCTTCGAGGTGATCAGCGAGGCCACCGACCTGGTCGCGGTCCGCAGCGCCCTCCAGGAGGCCGGGATCGACTACGACTCCGCCGAGGCCGACTTCGTGCCGACCATGCAGGTCCAGCTCGACGAAGAGGGCGCCAAGAAGATCTTCAAGCTGATCGACGCGCTGGAGGACAGCGACGACGTGCAGAACGTCTTCGCCAACTTCGACGTCAGCGACGAGATCATGGAGAAGGTCGGCGCCTAGAGCCGCCCAGAACCGAGCGGGCCGACGGGACACCACCCGTCGGCCCGTCGCTTTGCCGTCCGTTGTCAGTGGCACCCGATAGCCTGCACGAACCGGGGGTACCGCCCAGCGGTGGCCGGGAGAGAGCGAAGGGAGGCACGGGGGTGCGCGTACTGGGGGTGGACCCGGGACTGACCCGGTGCGGCGTCGGTGTCGTCGAGGGCGTGCCCGGCCGGCCGCTGACGATGCTCGCCGTCGGTGTCGTCCGCACGCCCGTGGACGCCGACCTGGGCCACCGCCTCGTCGCCGTCGAACAGGGCATCGAGCAGTGGCTCGACACGCACCGGCCGGAAGTCGTCGCCGTCGAGCGGGTCTTCAGCCAGCACAACGTGCGTACGGTCATGGGCACCGCCCAGGCCAGCGCCGTCGCCATGCTCTGCGCCGCCCGCCGCGGCATCCCCGTCGCCCTGCACACCCCGAGCGAGGTCAAGGCCGCCGTCACAGGCACCGGACGAGCCGACAAGGCGCAGGTGGGAGCCATGGTCACCCGGCTGCTCCGGCTCGACGCGCCCCCCAAGCCCGCCGACGCCGCGGACGCCCTCGCGCTCGCCATCTGCCACATCTGGCGCGCCCCCGCCCAGAACCGACTCCAGCAGGCCGTCGCCCTGCACGCCTCGAAAGGCCGTACCGCATGATCGCCTTCGTCAGCGGCCCGGTCGCCGCCCTCGCCCCGGACTCCGCCGTGGTCGAGGTGGGCGGCATCGGCCTCGCCGTCCAGTGCACACCGAACACCCTCTCCGGGCTCCGGGTCGGCCGGGACACCAAGCTCGCCACCTCCCTGGTCGTCCGGGAGGACTCGCTGACGCTGTACGGCTTCGCGGACGACGACGAGCGCCAGGTCTTCGAGCTGCTCCAGACCGCGAGCGGGGTCGGCCCGCGCCTGGCCCAGTCGATGCTCGCCGTCCACTCCCCGGACGCCCTGCGCCGCGCCGTGGCGACCGGCGACGAGAAGGCCCTCACGGCCGTGCCCGGCATCGGCAAGAAGGGTGCCCAGAAGCTGCTGCTGGAGCTGAAGGACCGCCTCGGCGAGCCGACCGGCGCACCCGTGGTCGGCGCACCCGTCACCGCCGGCTGGCGCGACCAGCTGCACGCCGCCCTGATCGGCCTCGGGTACGCGAGCCGGGAGGCGGACGAAGCCGTGGCCGCGGTCGCCCCGCAGGCCGAAGCCGCTCAGGGCGCCCCCCAGGTCGGCGTGCTCCTCAGGGCGGCCCTGCAGACCCTGAACCGCGCCCGCTGAACCGGCCGCGCCCCCACGAGACACCGAGGCACACTCCATGAACTGGGACGACAACGCCGACACCCCCGCCCCCGAGCGGCTGGTGGGCTCTGTCGCGGACCGTGAGGACCAGGCCGTCGAGGCCGCTCTGCGCCCCAAGGACCTGGACGAGTTCATCGGCCAGGAGAAGGTCCGCGAGCAGCTCGACCTCGTGCTGCGCGCGGCACGCGCCCGGGGTGCCACCGCCGACCATGTGCTTCTGTCCGGCGCCCCCGGACTCGGCAAGACCACCCTGTCGATGATCATCGCGGCCGAGATGGGCGCCCCCATCCGCATCACCAGCGGCCCCGCCATCCAGCACGCGGGCGACCTCGCCGCGATCCTGTCCTCTCTCCAGGAGGGCGAGGTCCTCTTCCTCGACGAGATCCACCGCATGTCCCGGCCCGCCGAGGAGATGCTCTACATGGCGATGGAGGACTTCCGGGTCGACGTGATCGTCGGCAAGGGCCCCGGCGCCACCGCCATCCCCCTCGAACTGCCGCCGTTCACCCTGGTCGGCGCCACGACCAGGGCGGGCCTGCTGCCGCCCCCGCTGCGCGACCGCTTCGGCTTCACCGCGCACATGGAGTTCTACGAACCCGCCGAGCTGGAGCGCGTCGTCCACCGCTCGGCGAGCCTGCTCGACGTGGAGATCCACCCCGACGGTGCGGCGGAGATCGCCGGGCGCTCCCGCGGCACGCCCCGCATCGCCAACCGGCTGCTGCGCCGCGTGCGGGACTATGCGCAGGTCAAGGCCGACGGAGTGATCACGCGTGAGATCGCGGCGGCTGCGCTCAGCGTGTACGAGGTGGACGCGCGGGGCCTGGACCGCCTCGACCGTGCCGTCCTGGAGGCTTTGCTCAAGCTGTTCGGCGGCGGTCCCGTGGGGCTGTCCACGCTGGCGGTCGCGGTGGGGGAGGAACGTGAGACCGTGGAAGAGGTCGCCGAGCCTTTCCTGGTCCGGGAGGGCCTGCTCGCCCGCACCCCGCGCGGGCGCGTGGCCACGCCGGCCGCCTGGGCGCACCTCGGGCTCACCGCTCCGCACGGCGCGAGTGGGGGACCGACCGGGGCGAGGACCGGGGGGACGACCGGGGGGAACGGACAACAGGACCTGTTCGGGGCGTGACGGCGCGGTACTCGCACGGGCAGGAACCCCGGTGCCATGCTGGGCGTTGTTCCATGCGTGCGGACTCGCTTAGACTCCGCCGATGCCGCCTTTGCGGGCGGTGCCGACCACTCTCATCCACCAGGCCGCCGATCGAGCGGTCGTGCGAAGGAAATTCCGTCCCGTGAATACCTTGACCCTTCTCCCGTTCATCGTGCTCATCGCGGCCATGTTTCTGATGACGCGCTCGGCCAAGAAGAAGCAGCAGCAGGCCGTTTCCATGCGGAACCAGATGCAGCCCGGCTCCGGCGTCCGCACCATCGGGGGCATGTACGCGACGGTCAAGGAGGTCAACGAGGACACGGTCCTCCTTGACGCCGGCCCGGGGGTGGAGCTGCTCTTCGCCAAGAACGCGATCGGCGCCGTCCTCACCGACGACGAGTACAACCGCATCGTCCACGGCATCGAGCACGACCTGAAGGTCGACGCCGCCGTTGTGCCGGACGACGCCTCCTCCCTCGCCGAGACGGACGAGCCCGCCGCCGACGCCTCCGCCGACAAGGCCGTCGACCTCGGCAAGAAGGACGCGGACGCCGTGGCCGATGAGACGCCCGCCGCAAAGGCCGACGAAGCAGAGTCGAAGAAGACCGACGGCGAGTCCGACGCGAAGTAGTCACGCCCTGGGCGCACGGCGGGCAGCGCTCGTGCCGTATGCGTCCCGGGACGTGTCGTTCCCGCACGGAGTCCCGACACCATGTCATGGCCGTCCGCGTGCCGATCAGGCGCCGGGCGGCCCGAGAGGGAGTACGAGAAGGTGGCAGCACCGAAGAAGGGCCGGAGCGCGAGCGCCCAGAGCAAGCCAGGGCGCTCGCTGGTCCTCATCCTGATCGCCATCGCGGCGCTCACCGGGGGAATGTTCGCCTCCGGACACCCCACTCCGCGTCTCGGCATCGACCTCGCCGGCGGCACCAGCATCACGCTGACGGCGATCAACGAACCCGGCCAGCCCAACGCGATCAACAAGACGAACATGGACACCGCGGTCGACATCATGAACCGCCGTGTCAACGGGCTGGGCGTCTCCGAGGCGGAGGTCCAGACCCAGGGTGATCGCAACATCATCGTCAACATCCCCCGGGGCATGAACTCCAAGGAGGCCCGGGAGCAGGTCGGCACCACCGCGAAGCTCTACTTCCGTCCGGTCCTGCAGCGCGAGGAGTCCGGCGCCGCCACCCCGGCCAACCCGAGCGCCGGCGGCAGCGCCAAGCCGAGCGCGTCGAGCAGCGCCAAGGCGGGCGGCACGGGCAAGCAGACGTCCGGCTCCACCGCGACCCCGACGGCCTCCGCCACCACGCAGGGCCGCCCCGTCACCGACGCGCTGAAGGCCGGGTCCCCCACGCCGTCGGCGACCGGCTCCGCCACCCCCTCCGCGACCGGTTCCGCGTCCGCCAAGGCTTCCGCCAGCCCCTCGCCGTCCGCGAGCGGCGGGTCCGGCGACGCGGGCAAGATCCAGGCCCAGTACGCCGCCCTCGACTGCAGCAAGCCCGAGCAGCGCGCCACCGCGGGCAAGGGTGCCAAGCCCGGCGAGACCACCGTCGCCTGCGGCAAGGACGGCAACGTCTGGAACAAGTTCATCCTCGGCCCGGTAGCGGTCGACGGCACGGAGGTCAAGAAGGCCCAGGCCGTCTTCGACACCCAGGGCGCCGCCGGCTGGCAGGTCCAGATGACCTTCGACTCCAGCGGCTCGAAGAAGTTCGCCGACGTCACCAGCCGGCTGTCCAAGAACAACTCCCCGCAGAACGAGTTCGCGATCGTCCTCGACGACGAGGTCGTCTCCCACCCGTACGTCCGGACGGCGATCACCGGTGGCAACGCGGAGATCTCCGGCAGCTTCACCCAGACCGAGGCCCAGAGCCTGTCCAACATGCTGTCCTACGGCGCGCTCCCGCTCACCTTCAAGGAGTCGAGCGTGACCACCGTGACCGCGGCGCTCGGCGGCGAGCAGCTGCAGGCCGGTCTCATCGCCGGTGCCATCGGCCTGGCCCTGGTCGTGATCTACCTGGTCGCGTACTACCGCGGTCTGTCGCTCGTGGCCGTCGCGTCCCTGCTGGTGTCCGCGACCCTCACGTACGTGATCATGGCGCTGCTCGGCCCCACGATCCACTTCGCGCTGAACCTGCCCGCCGTGTGCGGTGCCATCGTCGCGATCGGCATCACCGCGGACTCCTTCATCGTGTTCTTCGAACGCATCCGGGACGAGATCCGCGAGGGCCGCTCGCTGCGGCCCGCCGTCGAGCGGGCCTGGCCGCGCGCCCGGCGCACCATCCTGGTCTCCGACTTCGTGTCGTTCCTGGCCGCCGCGGTGCTGTTCATCGTCACCGTCGGCAAGGTGCAGGGCTTCGCGTTCACGCTCGGCCTGACCACGGTCCTCGATGTGGTCGTCGTCTTCCTCTTCACCAAGCCGCTGATGACGATCCTCGCCCGCCGCACGTTCTTCGCGAGCGGACACAGCTGGTCCGGCCTCGACCCCAAGCGTCTCGGCGCCAAGCCGCCCCTGCGGCGCACCCGTCGTCCCTCCGCCCCCGTCGACCCGAAGGAGGCGTGAGAGATGTCGAAGCTCGGCAACCTCGGCGCCCGGCTCCACCGAGGCGAGGTCGGTTACGACTTCGTCGGCAACCGCAAGATCTGGTACGGCATCTCGATCCTGATCACCATCGCGGCCATCCTGGGCCTGACGGTGCGTGGCCTGAACATGGGCATCGAGTTCCAGGGCGGAGCGATCTTCACCACCCCGAAGACCAGCGTCTCGGTGGCCCAGGCCGAGACGTACGCCCAGGACGCCTCCGGGCACGCCGCCGTCGTGCAGAAGCTCGGCACGGGCGGCCTGCGCATCCAGGTCGCGGGTATCGACACCGGCAAGTCCGACCAGATCAAGGACACGCTGGCCAAGGACCTGAACGTCGGCTCCGAGCAGATCAACGCCGACCTGGTCGGCCCCAGCTGGGGCGAGCAGATCGCCAGCAAGGCCTGGCAGGGTCTGGCGATCTTCATGGTGCTCGTGGTGATCTATCTGGCCATCGCCTTCGAGTGGCGCATGGCGCTCGCGGCCCTGGTCGCGCTGATCCACGACATCACCATCACGACCGGCATCTACGCCCTCGTCGGCTTCGAGGTGACGCCCGGTACGGTGATCGGTCTGCTGACGATCCTGGGTTACTCGCTCTACGACACGGTCGTCGTCTTCGACAGCCTCAAGGAGCAGACGAAGGACATCACCAAGCAGACCCGCTGGACCTACAGCGACATCGCCAACCGCTCGATCAACGGCACTCTCGTCCGCTCCATCAACACCACCGTGGTGGCGCTGCTGCCGGTGGCGGGCCTGCTGTTCATCGGCGGCGGCTTCCTCGGCGCGGGCACGCTCAACGACATTTCGCTGTCGCTGTTCGTCGGTCTCGCGGCCGGTGCGTACTCGTCGATCTTCATCGCCACGCCGCTCGTCGCCGACCTCAAGGAGCGCGAGCCGCAGATGAAGGCCCTCAGGAAGCGGGTCCTCGCCAAGCGCGCCCAGGCCGCCACCCAGGAGGACCTGGCCGAGACGCGGACGACCGACGAGCCCGAGGACGCCACGCCCGCGGTCGTCGGCCAGCGCAACCAGCCCGCGTCCCGTGGCCGCGGTCGCGGCCGACCCTCAGGAAAGCGTCGATGACCGACACAACCGACATAAAGGCGCTGCTGCTCAGCCGCATCCGCGATGTGCCGGACCACCCGGAGCCGGGCGTGATGTTCAAGGACATCACCCCGCTCCTCGCGGATCCGGGGGCCTTCACCGCGCTCACCGACGCACTGGCGGAGCTCGTCGTACGGCACGGCGCGACGAAGATCGTCGGGCTGGAGGCCCGCGGGTTCATCCTCGGCGCCCCGGTCGCCGTCCGTGCGGGCGTCGGCTTCATCCCCGTCCGCAAGGCGGGCAAGCTGCCCGGAGCCACCCTCCGCCAGGCCTACGACCTGGAGTACGGCTCCGCCGAGATCGAGGTGCACGCCGAGGACCTCTCCGCGGCCGACCGTGTGATGGTCGTCGACGACGTCCTCGCCACCGGAGGCACCGCCGAAGCCTCGCTCCGGCTGATCCGCCGGGCGGGCGCGGAGGTCGCCGGGGTGTCCGTGCTCATGGAGCTGGGCTTCCTGGGCGGCCGTGCCCGTCTGGAGCCGGCCCTCGCCGGTGCTCCCCTGGAGGCGCTCCTTCAGGTCTGAGAAAGGGCGCGGACAGCTCTGCGACAGCTCTGAGACCAGTGCGGGACACCCCGGCGCAAGGCCGCGGAAGGCCGCCGTACACCGCGAGGCGGGCCCGGAGGAATCCGGCGCCCGCCTCGTGCGTTCCCCTGGTAACGGGCCGTCCAGCGGCCTGAGGGCGAGCCCGGAGCCCGGGATCGCTACCATGGGGTCTCCGGAACCTGACCGGGGGACCCGGATCGCGCACGAGGAGCCCTCTTGCCAGACGAGGCCCAGCACCTGACCGCCGCCAAGCCCGACCCGTCGTCGAAGGCCGCGGCCCAGCCCGCGCGCAGCGCGAAGGACGCCCCGCACGGGCCGGTGGAGCATGCCCAGTCGGCGCCCGTCGAGCCGGCCGCCGAGCGGCCGCGCCCCAAGCCGGCCCCCGAGCGCACCCCCGCGGTCCGTCCCGCCCCGGCCCCGCCCGCCCGCTCCGGTTCCTCCAACCGGGTGCGCGCCCGCCTCGCCCGTCTCGGCGTCCAGCGCGCCAACCCGTACAACCCGGTCCTGGAGCCGTTGCTGCGGATAGTGCGCAGCAACGACCCGAAGATCGAGAACTCCACACTCCGCCAGATCGAGCGTGCCTACCAGGTGGCCGAGCGCTGGCACCGGGGCCAGAAGCGCAAGAGCGGCGACCCCTACATCACGCACCCGCTCGCGGTGACCACGATCCTCGCGGAGCTGGGCATGGACCCGGCCACCCTGATGGCGGGCCTGCTGCACGACACCGTCGAGGACACCGAGTACGGCCTGGAGCAGCTGCGCCGCGACTTCGGCGACACCGTCGCGCTGCTCGTCGACGGCGTCACCAAGCTGGACAAGGTCAAGTTCGGCGAGGCGGCGCAGGCCGAGACCGTGCGCAAGATGGTCGTGGCCATGGCCAAGGACCCCCGCGTCCTGGTGATCAAGCTGGCCGACCGTCTGCACAACATGCGCACCATGCGCTACCTCAAGCGCGAGAAGCAGGAGAAGAAGGCGCGCGAGACCCTCGAGATCTACGCGCCGCTCGCCCACCGCCTGGGCATGAACACCATCAAGTGGGAGCTGGAGGACCTCGCCTTCGCGATCCTCTACCCCAAGATGTACGACGAGATCGTCCGCCTGGTCGCCGAACGCGCGCCCAAGCGCGACGAGTACCTGGCGATAGTGACCGACGAGGTCCAGGCCGACCTGCGCGCCGCCCGCATCAAGGCGACCGTCACCGGCCGCCCCAAGCACTACTACAGCGTCTACCAGAAGATGATCGTCCGCGGCCGCGACTTCGCGGAGATCTACGACCTGGTCGGCATCCGCGTCCTCGTCGACACGGTTCGTGACTGCTATGCGGCACTGGGCACGGTCCACGCCCGCTGGAACCCGGTTCCGGGGCGGTTCAAGGACTACATCGCGATGCCCAAGTTCAACATGTACCAGTCGCTGCACACGACGGTGATCGGCCCCAACGGCAAGCCCGTCGAACTGCAGATCCGCACGTTCGACATGCACCGCCGCGCCGAGTACGGCATCGCCGCGCACTGGAAGTACAAGCAGGAGGCCGTCGCGGGCGCCTCCAAGATCCGTACCGACGCGCCTCGTTCGACGGCCAGGGACAAGGACGCCGTCAACGACATGGCGTGGCTGCGCCAGTTGCTGGACTGGCAGAAGGAGACCGAGGATCCGAGCGAGTTCCTCGAGTCCCTGCGTTTCGACCTGTCACGCAACGAGGTCTTCGTCTTCACCCCGAAGGGCGACGTCATAGCGCTGCCGGCCGGGGCCACCCCGGTGGACTTCGCGTACGCGGTCCACACGGAGGTCGGCCATCGGACCATAGGCGCGCGGGTCAACGGCCGCCTGGTCCCGCTGGAATCCACCCTGGACAACGGTGACCTGGTGGAGGTCTTCACCTCCAAGGCCCCGGGAGCGGGTCCGTCCCGCGACTGGCTCGGTTTCGTGAAGTCGCCGCGTGCCCGCAACAAGATCCGCGCGTGGTTCTCCAAGGAGCGGCGCGACGAGGCGATCGAGCAGGGCAAGGACGCCATCGCGCGGGCGATGCGCAAGCAGAACCTGCCGATCCAGCGCATCCTGACCGGCGACTCGCTCGTGACCCTCGCCCACGAGATGCGCTACCCCGACATCTCCTCGCTGTACGCGGCGATCGGCGAGGGTCATGTCGCGGCGCAGAACGTCGTGCAGAAGCTGGTGCAGGCGCTCGGCGGCGAGGAGGCCGCCACCGAGGAGATCGACGAGGCCGTTCCGCCGACCCGGAGCCGTGGCCGCAAGCGGCGCCGCAGCCAGGACCCGGGCGTGGTGGTCAAGGGCGTCGAGGACGTCTGGGTCAAGCTGGCCCGCTGTTGTACGCCGGTCCCCGGCGACCCCATCATCGGCTTCGTCACCCGCGGCAGCGGCGTATCGGTTCACCGCACCGACTGTGTGAACGTCGAGTCACTGTCGCGCGAGCCCGAACGCATCCTCGACGTGGAATGGGCCCCGACGCAGTCGTCTGTGTTCCTGGTCGCGATCCAGGTGGAGGCGCTGGACCGCTCCCGGCTGCTGTCCGATGTGACCCGGGTGCTGTCCGACCAGCACGTCAACATCCTCTCGGCCGCGGTGCAGACGTCCCGCGACCGGGTCGCCACCTCCCGCTTCACCTTCGAGATGGGTGACCCCAAACACCTGGGCCATGTGCTGAAGGCCGTCCGGGGCGTCGAGGGCGTGTACGACGTGTACCGCGTGACCTCGGGACGCAGCCGGTCGTAGCCACGTCCCGGCAAGGGCCGCACGGTGGTACACACGCACATCGCTCGGCTGGGAAACCCCAGCCGAGCGATGTGCGTGTGCAGCTGCCTAATTGAGCAACGGCTTTCCCGTGGCGCGCTTCAGCGCGTTCGTCGAAGACGTACCGTATATTTGGCAGCCAAGAAAAGACCGGACCCGATGAGTAGGGCCCCCAAGGCGATAATCCATCCGGATTTCCCCGGCTCCGTTGACAGATATCCCACGCCGGCCAGAGCCAGCAGGATACCCAGAATGAGGCCTGAGAAATTTGCCCAGAGAGGCTTCATGTTTGACTCTCCTCCGGTCAGTTCTCTTTACGGAGTGCTGAATATAGGCCACAGCCCCGGGTTGCTGGAGTTGGCATGGGCGGGAGTCTGCGGTCCATACTTGACTACCGTATCAGTAAAGGTGATGGTACCGCTGGGGCCGCAGACGGGAAGCTTCTTGGCCAGGCAGGCCTGCAGTACAACCTTCCCCGTCAGGGTGTAGCCGGCCGCACTTCCGCTCGCATAGGGCTGGGTGAAGGCCATGTTGATTCCGAGAGCCTGACCCTGCACATTGTTGTGGCCGGACAGGGTTCCCGATGCGCTGACAAGATTACCCTTGCCATCGCGTACGGTGGTGACGACAAAGTCGATTTCTCCGGTGCGGGTGGACTTGTAGCCACCCCCGGGATAGAACCTGTAAACCTGGCTGGACGTCGTGTTTGCGGCGTATGCAGCCGGAGCCGTGAGGGCGACTCCAGCGGTGGCGGTCACGGCGGCCAGTGCGGCGGCAGTTATACCCCTGCGGATATGCATGTTCCCCGATTCCTTTATCAAGCCGAACCTGATGGTCGATGCTGTTCGGCGCGGCCTGGTCAAAGCCGCTGCACCGACACTAAAGGTCGAGTTGCTTCTCGGGCAACCTCGCTATACCTCAATTACTGCTCAAATTGCCCGGCATCGCGGCGGAAATTTATCGGAATGTACCGATTCAGCAAACCACGACGGATGGGCCCCGTGACGAGCCTCACGATCTTGAATGAGCATTTTGCCGACCGGTCGAATTCGGGCGTCGCGCGCCACCCTGCATGCATGCAAACTGGCCCCGATCCGGACGGATCGGGGCCAGAACCCACAACATTTTCAGTGAACTGCTAGCCGCCGAACTCCTGCAGGCCCTTCAGAGCCTGGTCCAGAAGCGCCTGACGGCCCTCCAGTTCGCGCTCGAGCTTGTCGGCCTTGGCGTTGTTGCCCTGGCCGCGCGCCTGCTCGATCTGGCCCCTCAGCTTGTCCACGGCGGCCTGCAGCTGACCGGTCAGACCCTCGGCACGCGCGCGTGCCTCCGGGTTCGTGCGGCGCCACTCGGCCTCCTCGGCCTCCTGGATGGCCCGCTCGACCGAGTGCATCCGGCCCTCCACCCGCGCCCGGGCGTCCCGCGGCACATGGCCGATGGCCTCCCAGCGCTCGTTGATCGAGCGGAAGGCGCCGCGGGCCCCCCTCAGGTCCGTGATCGGCAGCAGTTTCTCCGCCTCCTCGGCCAGCTCCTCCTTGAGCTTGAGGTTCTCGGCCTGCTCGGCGTCGCGTTCGGCGAAGACCGAGCTGCGAGCGGCGAAGAACACGTCCTGAGCGCCGCGGAAGCGGTTCCACAGATCGTCCTCGTGCTCGCGCTGGGCGCGGCCCGCCGCCTTCCACTCGGCCATCAGCTCGCGGTAGCGCGCTGCCGTCGGGCCCCACTCCGTCGAGCCCGACAGCGCCTCGGCCTCCTCGACCAGCCTCTCCTTGGTCTTGCGGGCCTCCTCGCGCTGCGCGTCCAGCTGCGCGAAGTGCGCCTTGCGCCGCTTGGAGAACGCCGAGCGGGCGTGCGAGAAGCGGTGCCACAGCTCGTCGTCCGACTTCCGGTCGAGCCGAGGCAGCCCCTTCCAGGTGTCCACCAGCGCCCGCAGCCGCTCACCGGCGGCCCGCCACTGGTCGGACTGGGCCAGCTGCTCGGCCTCCGTGACCAGGTCCTCCTTGGCCTTGCGGGCCTCGTCGGACTGCTTGGCCCGCTGCTGCTTGCGCTCCTCGCGACGCGCCTCCACGGTCTCCACGAGCTTGTCCAGCCGCGCCCGAAGTGCGTCCAGGTCGCCGACCGCGTGGTGCGCGTCCACCTGCTCGCGCAGGTGACCGATCGCGGTCTGGGCGTCCTTCGCCGACAGGTCGGTGGTCTGCACTCGCTTCTCGAGGAGGCCGATCTCGACAACCAGGCCCTCGTACTTGCGCTCGAAGTAGGCAAGCGCCTCCTCGGGGGAGCCTGCTGCCCAGGATCCGACAACCTGCTCGCCGTCGGCCGTACGCACGTACACGGTCCCCGTCTCGTCGACGCGGCCCCACGGGTCGCTGCTCACAGCGCCTCCTCCACATGATGCCTGCGGGGGCCTCTAACACCCCCGGGCATCGTCCACAGTTTCGTCACGGCCAACATAGGCGACCAGCGGGTTGCCTGTCCGCATCCAGCGCGACCGAAATTCCGCAGCCGGCCGTCTCGGACATCAGGGCAGGGTCAGGACTTCGTCACCGTCGCCTTGTCGATCACCACGGTCGCGTTCGGCGCGGTGTTTTCCGTGGCCGGGTCCGCCGGTTGGGCGCCGGCGGCGGCGATCTTCTTCAGTACCTTCATGCCCGCATCGGAGACAGTGCCGAACGGCGTGTAGTCCGGCGGCAACGGGCTGTCCTGGTAGACCAGGAAGAACTGGCTGCTGCCGCTGTTGCGCCCCTGCTGGGTCTGCGGGTTGTACTGGTTGGCCATCGCCACGGTGCCCGCCGGGTACACGTTGCCCTTGAGGATCTTGTCCTTCAGATTCTCGTCGGGGATCGTGTAGCCGGGCCCGCCCCTGCCGGTGCCCGTCGGGTCGCCGCACTGGAGCACGTAGATCCCGCCCGTGACCAGGCGGTGGCACTTCGTGTGATCGAAGAAGCCCTCGCCCGCCAGGAAGTTGAACGAGTTCACCGTGTGCGGGGCCGCCGCCGTCTTCAGGTCGATGTCGATGTCGCCGCACGTCGTGGCCAGCTTCATCGTGTACTTCGCCGACGTGTCGATCGTCATCGACGGCTCCTTCTTCCAGCTCAGCTTCTTCACCGAGCCGGCCGCCGGCTTCGCGCACGGGTCCGGGGCCTTGCCGGACGGCGTGGCGCCGGGCGTGGTGTCGGAGGCGGTGTTCTTGTGGTCGCCGCCGTTCTTCAGTACTCCGGTCGTGTAGAGCGTGACGCCGCCGATCACCATCACGCCCAGTACCGACGCGGTCACGGAGGTGCGCACGCGGGACTTGCGGCGTGCCTGGGTGCGTCGCTGCTGCTGCCGCAAGAACTTCTCCCGGGCGAGCTGACGCCGCCGCTGCTCCTGGCTGACCACCGGGTTCTCTCCTCATGCGTGTCGTGTCGACCGGTACGCGTGCGTCCTTGTGTGCCGACCGCTGCGTTTAGCCCCGTACCGTATATGGGTTCGCTGAGGAAACGGCAGCGCCGGTAGGCTCTGGACCACAGCTTGTGGCCACCCGTATCGACACAACGAAGGACGATCGTGCTCATTGCCGGGTTCCCCGCCGGGGCCTGGGGGACGAACTGTTATCTCGTCGCCCCCGCCGCCGGTGAGGAGTGCGTGATCATCGACCCCGGCCACCAGGCCGCCGCAGGCGTCGAGGAAGCACTCGAGAAGCATCGGCTCAAGCCCGTCGCCGTCGTCCTCACCCACGGCCACATCGATCACGTGGCCTCGGTCGTCCCGGTCTGCGGCGCACACGACGTGCCCGCCTGGATCCACCCCGAGGACCGGTACATGATGAGCGACCCGGAGAAGGCGCTCGGACGGTCCATCGGGATGCCGCTGATGGGTGAGCTGACCGTCGGCGAGCCCGGCGACGTCAAGGAGCTGACCGACGGTGCGAGGCTCGAACTGGCCGGTCTGGAGCTGTCCGTCGCGCACGCGCCCGGCCATACCAAGGGGTCGGTGACCTTCGGCATGCCCGAGGCGGCGGACATCCCGCCGATCCTCTTCTCGGGCGACCTGCTGTTCGCCGGCTCCATCGGACGCACCGACCTGCCCGGCGGTGACATGGCCGAGATGCTCGACTCGCTGGCCCGCGTGTGCCTGCCGCTCGAGGACTCGACCGTGGTGCTGTCCGGCCACGGCCCCCAGACGACCATCGGCCGGGAGCGCGCCACCAACCCGTATCTGCGGCAGGTGGCCGCCGGCCTGGGAGCGGATGTGGACGCTCCCCGACGAGGAATGTGACGAGACCTCCGTGAGCACCTTCAAGGCCCCCAAGGGCACGTACGACCTGATCCCGCCGGACTCCGCCAAGTACCTCGCGGTGCGCGAGGCGATCGCGGCCCCGCTGCGCAACTCCGGCTACGGCTATGTCGAGACCCCCGGCTTCGAGAACGTGGAGCTGTTCGCGCGCGGCGTCGGCGAGTCCACGGACATCGTGACGAAGGAGATGTACGCCTTCGAGACCAAGGGCGGCGACAGGCTCGCCCTGCGTCCCGAGGGCACGGCCTCCGTGCTGCGCGCAGCCCTGGAGGCCAACCTGCACAAGACCGGCAACCTGCCGGTCAAGCTCTGGTACTCGGGCTCGTACTACCGCTACGAGCGCCCGCAGAAGGGCCGCTACCGCCACTTCTCGCAGGTGGGCGCCGAGGCGATCGGCGCCGAGGACCCGGCCCTGGACGCCGAGCTGATCATCCTGGCCGACCAGGCCTACCGCTCGCTCGGCCTGCGCGACTTCCGCATCCTGCTCAACAGTCTGGGCGACAAGGAGTGCCGCCCGGTCTACCGCGCCGCGCTCCAGGACTTCCTGCGCAACCTGGACCTGGACGAGGACACGCGCCGGCGCGTCGACATCAACCCGCTGCGGGTGCTCGACGACAAGCGCGAGTCGGTCCAGAAGCAGCTGACGGGTGCCCCGCTGCTGCGCGACTACCTGTGCGACGCGTGCAAGGCCTACCACGAGGAGGTCCGCGAGCTGATCACGGCGGCGGGCGTGTCCTTCGAGGACGACCCGAAGCTGGTGCGCGGCCTGGACTACTACACCCGGACCACCTTCGAGTTCGTCCACGACGGTCTGGGCTCCCAGTCCGCGGTGGGCGGCGGCGGACGCTACGACGGCCTCTCGGAGATGATCGGCGGCCCCGCGCTGCCGTCCGTGGGCTGGGCGCTGGGCGTCGACCGCACGGTGCTCGCGCTGGAGGCCGAGGGCATCGAGCTCCAACTGCCCGCGTCCACCAGTGTGTTCGCGGTGCCGCTGGGCGAGGAGGCCCGCCGGATCCTGTTCGGCAAGATCATGGAACTGCGCAAGCTCGGTGTCGCGGCGGACTTCGCGTACGGCGGCAAGGGCCTGAAGGGCGCGATGAAGAACGCCAACCGCAGCGGCGCCCGCTACACGATCGTCGCCGGCGAACGCGACCTCGCCGAGGGCGTCGTCCAGCTCAAGGACATGGAGTCCGGGGAGCAGACGGCGGTCGGCGTGAACGAGATCGTGGCGGAGCTGGAGTCCCGGCTGGGCTGACCGGGTACGACCGGCACGCAAGGGCCCCTGGCACACGATGCCAGGGGCCCCGTCGTCATCGGTCGAGCAGCCCGTGCCGCATCGCGCTGGTCACCGCCGCCGTTCTGTCGTCCACCCCGAGCTTGGCGAAGATCCGCAACAGATGGGTCTTCACCGTCGACTCCCCGATGAACAACCGTCGCCCGATCTCGGCGTTGGTGCAGCCCTCGGCCACCAGGCGCAGGACCGCCGTCTCCCGGTCCGACAGGCGCGGGCGCTCCGGCCTGGTGCGGAGCCGGTCGACCAGGCGGGCCGCCACCGAGGGGGCCAGCACCGTCTCGCTCCGTGCCGCCGCCCGTACCGCGTCGGCCAGTTCGGCGCGCGGCAGGTCCTTGAGCAGATAGCCCGCCGCCCCGGCCTCCACCGCCCGCAGGATGTCCCGGTCCGTCTCGTACGTGGTCAGGACGACAACCCGGCACGGCAGCCCCGCCTCCGTCATCCGCGCGATGGAGTCGACGCCCCCGCCGCCCGGCATCCGCAGATCCATCAGCACGATGTCCGGCCGGAGCTCGGCAGCCAGGGCCTCGGCCCGCGGCCCGCTCGCCGCGTCGGCGACGACCTCCAGGTCGGGCTCCGCGTTCAGCATCGCGCGCAGCCCCTCTCGTACGACGGGGTGGTCGTCGGCGAGGACGATCCGGATCACGTGGCACTCCCGAGAGCAGACAGGACGGGCAGCCGGACGGTGACGGTGGTGCCCTCGCCCGGCGCGCTGCGGATCTGCGCCGCACCGCCCACCTCGGCGGCACGCGCCCGCAGCCCGTTCAGACCGTAGCCCGCGGCGGGCGCGGCCGGGTCGAAGCCGCAGCCGTCGTCCCGCACCGTGACGGTCAGCGCATCGTCGGCGTACACGAGCGCGATGCTGAGGGACACCGAACTCCCGGCGTGCTTGTGTGCGTTGGCCAGTGCCTCCTGGCACGAGCGCAGCGCGACGACCTCCGGTGCGGCGGGCAGGGTGCGCACCGGGCCCGTGACCTCCACCAGCGCGTCGTAGCGTGCCGCCAGCCGCCGCAAGGCGTCCGGAAGCGACGCCCCGGCCAGGTCGGCGGGCGCACCCCCCGCCACCAGGGCGCGCGCCTCGGCGAGGTTCTGCCGGGCCGTCTCCGCCATCAGGGCCAGATGCCGGCGGGCCCGGGGGACGTCGTGCTCCAGTTCGGCCTCCACCGCCTGGACGAGCATCAGCAGGCTGGTGAAGCCCTGGGCGAGCGTGTCATGGATCTCGCGAGAGAGCCGTTCGCGTTCCCTGAGCGCACCGTGCGCGGCCGAGAGCCGGGAGATCTCGTGCCGGCTGGCGTCGAGCTGTGCGATCAGCTCGGCCCGCTCCCCGCTCTGTTCGATGATGCGGATGATCCAGCCGCCGATGACCACCGAGAAGACGAGGGTCACCAGGGCGAAGAGGGCGTTGAATACGAAGTCCTCGGCGGCCGGGCGCCACAGCAGCGCCCAGCCCGCCACGGGGAGCAGGTTGATGAGCGCCACGACGGCGAAGGCCCGCCGAGTCTGGAGGGCCATGAAGCACTGCGGGATGAGCGCGAACGACATCAGCCGTGTCTCGCCGACCAGGACCGCCGACGGCAGGAACAACGCCATAACCCCGCCCAGGTAGCACAGCGCCCGGCGCTCCCCGGGCGGGTCTTCCCTGAGCAGCGCGCGCCCCACCGACACGTACCAGGGCACCAGCGGCACGAGCAGCCCGGCCGCCACCGCGCGCAGGGGCCACGCCGAGTGCGCGGCGTCGAGCACGCCGGCCAGGGTGGCCGCCCAGGCGACCGTGAAGTACCCGTCCCACAGCCGCATCGAACGGTCCCAGGCGTGCGCGGCGCGCGCAGTGCCGGGCCCGCTCATCCCTGGCGCCGGTCCTTCCAGCGGAATGTCAGCAGACACAGCGCCAATCCTCCGACGCACCAGGCCGCCAGTACCAGGGCGATCCTTCCGAACTCCCAGCTTCCCGCCTGCTCCAGCACCTTCGCCGAGTCGGGCAGGAACACGCCCCGCAGTCCCTGGCACAGCCATTTCAACGGGAACAGGGCGCCGAGGTTCAGCATCCAGTCGGGGATGCTGTTGACGGAGATGTACACCCCGGAGACGAACTGCAGCACCAGGAAGGGCAGGACGACCACCGAGCTGGCGCTCTTGGCGGACCTGGGCACGGAGCTGATCGCGATGCCGAGCAGCGCGCACGCGGTCAGCCCGAGCACGAAGATCCAGCCGAAGTCGAACCACCTCCCGGCGTCCGAGGGCAGATCGACGCCGTACACGGTGGTCCCTGCGAGCAGCAGGATCGCCGTCTCCAGGACACCGGTGAACAGGACCAGCCAGATCTTCCCCAGGAAGTACGCCGTCGGCGGCATGGGGGTGCCGCGCAGCCGGCGCAGGACCTTCTCGTCGCGTTCCACCGCGATGGAGATCCCCAGGGACTGGAAACTCGTCGACATGATGCCCGAGGCCATCATCGCGGGCACGTACAGCTGCGAGGCGGTGACGCCGGCGCCGCGCACGGCGTCGTGGAAGATCGACGCGAACAGGAACAGGAACACGACCGGGAAGGCGAAGGTGAACACCACCTGATCGCGCTGCCGGAAGAACTGCCTGATCTCCAGGGCGCCCCTGTGCAGCCCGAGCACCCATGCCCCGGGCAGCCGCCCGGCGGTGGCCTCGGTCCGGGCCCGTACGGCAGTCGTGGTCATCGCGCGTTCTCCTGTCCGGTCAGCCGCAGATACACGTCCTCCAAGGTGGGGCGGCTGATCCGCAGCCCCGGGATCTCGTCGAAACGCCCGGCCAGCTCGGTGACCGTCCGCGTCGGCGTTCCCGTGCGCTCCCGGCGAGGCCTTCCGTCCGCCTCCGTCCACTCGACGATCGCCTCGCTGCCGAAGCGGTCCCGCAGCGCCGCCGCGGTGCCCTCGGCCACCACCCGGCCCTTGGCCACCACCGCCAGCCGGTCGGCCAGCTCCTCGGCCTCCTCCAGATAGTGGGTGGTGAGCAGGATGGTGGTGCCCTCGTCGGCGAGCGTGCGGATCAGCTCCCAGAACCGGCGCCGGGCCGCCGGGTCGAATCCGGTCGTCGGTTCGTCCAGGAGCAGCAGCTCCGGGTCGCCGATCACGCCGAGCGCCACGTCGAGACGGCGGCGCTGCCCACCCGAAAGCCCCTTGATCCGGCTGTCCGCCTTCGCCCCGAGGCCCACCAGCCCGATGACCTGCTCGGGATCGCGCGGCCGGGGGTAGTAGCGGGCGAAGTGCCGCACGGTCTCGCGGACCGTCAACTCCGCGGGCGCCGATTCGTCCTGCCAGACGATGCCTACTTTCGAGCGCCACGCGCGTGTGGCGCTCGCCGGGTCCGCCCCGAGGACGGACACCTCGCCGCCGTCCCGGTCACGGTTGCCCTGGAGGATCTCCACGGTGGTGGTCTTGCCCGCTCCGTTGGGCCCGAGCAGGCCGAACACCTCGCCGCGGCGGATTTCGAGATCGATCCCGTCGACCGCGGTGACGTCCCCGTACTGCTTGCGCAGCCCTCGCACGTCCACCGCGAGTCCGTTCGCATCTGTGGTCATGGCCACGAGCCTCGGCCTGAACCGAACGTTCCGCGACGACCGTGCGTACCTTCTCATGTCCATCGAACGGTGGACACGGGCCCGTGTGCGGCACAATGACCTGAGCCCGCAGATCCAACCCCGAGCATCGGAATCGGCGTGATGACGAAGACGACAGTGAAGGACGTCTCCACCGGACCCATCGAGACGGAACGCACGGACGCGCCCCGGACGGTCGGTGGCAGTCGTGCGTTCGCCCTGCTGCTCGTGATCACCGGCGCGGCCGGTCTGCTCGCCGCGTGGGTCATCACGATCGACAAGTTCAAGATCCTCGAGGGCAAGGTGAGCGGCAAGACGTTCACCCCCAGCTGCAGCCTCAACCCGATCGTCTCCTGCGGCAGTGTCATGGAGAGCAAGCAGGCCGGGGTGTTCGGTTTCCCCAACCCGATGCTCGGCCTCGTCTGCTACGGCATCGTCATCTGCGTCGGCATGAGCCTGCTCACCCGGGTCCGCTTCCCCCGCTGGTACTGGCTGACCTTCAACTTCGGCACGCTCTTCGGTGTGGCCTTCTGCACCTGGCTGCAGTTCCAGTCGCTGTACCGGATCAACGCGCTGTGCCTGTGGTGCTCGCTGGCCTGGGTCGCCACGATCACCATGTTCTGGTACGTGACCTCGTTCAACGTCCGCAACGACTTCCTGCCCGCGCCGCGCCCCGTGAAGAACTTCCTCGGCGAGTTCACCTGGGTGCTCCCCGTCACGCACGTCGGCATCATCGCGATGCTCATCCTGACCCGCTGGGGCAGCCAGCTCTGGGCCTGATCCGCCGGGCGTGAGGGGCTGACCCGGAGGGCCTGACCGAGGGCCGCACGGCTTCCGCGCCGGGCCCGGCGGCGTTGTCAGTGGCGTGGCATAGGGTTTCAGCGTGGAGCCCGACCTGTTCACCGCCGCCGCAGAAGAACGCCAGGAGAAGGACCCGGCCGCAAGCCCCCTGGCGGTCCGCATGCGCCCGCGCACCCTCGACGAGGTGGTGGGCCAGCAGCACCTGCTCAAGCCGGGATCCCCGCTGCGCAGACTGGTCGGCGAGGGCAACGGCGGGCCGGCCGGCCCCTCCTCGGTGATCCTCTGGGGCCCGCCCGGCACCGGCAAGACGACGTTGGCGTACGTGGTCTCGAAGGCGACCGACAAGCGCTTCGTGGAGCTGTCGGCGATCACCGCGGGCGTGAAGGAGGTCCGTGCGGTCATCGACGGCGCCCGCCGCGCCACCGGCGGCTTCGGCAAGGAGACCGTCCTCTTCCTGGACGAGATCCACCGCTTCAGCAAGGCCCAGCAGGACTCCCTGCTGCCGGCCGTCGAGAACCGCTGGGTCACCCTGATCGCGGCGACCACGGAGAACCCGTACTTCTCGGTGATCTCCCCGCTGCTGTCCCGCTCCCTGCTGCTCACCCTCGAACCGCTCACCGACGACGACGTGCGCGGCCTGCTGCGCCGGGCCCTCGCCGACGAGCGGGGCCTGGCCGGCGCCGTCACGCTGCCCGAGGACACCGAGTCCCATCTGCTGCGGATCGCCGGCGGCGACGCCCGCCGCGCCCTGACCGCTCTGGAGGCGGCGGCCGGCGCCGCCCTCGACAAGGGCGAGACGGAGATCGGCCTCACGACACTCGAGGAGACGGTGGACCGTGCCGCGGTGAAGTACGACCGCGACGGCGACCAGCACTACGACGTGGCGAGCGCCCTCATCAAGTCGATCCGCGGCTCGGACGTCGACGCGGCCCTGCACTACCTGGCCCGCATGATCGAAGCCGGTGAGGACCCCCGCTTCATCGCCCGCCGCCTCATGATCTCCGCGAGCGAGGACATCGGCCTCGCCGATCCGAACGCGCTGCCGATCGCCGTGGCCGCCGCCCAGGCCGTCGCCATGATCGGCTTCCCGGAGGCGGCCCTCACCCTCAGCCACGCCACCATCGCCCTCGCGCTCGCCCCCAAGTCCAACTCGGCGACCACGGCGATCGGCGCGGCCATGGCCGACGTCCGGGCGGGCCTCGCCGGACCCGTGCCCCCGCACCTGCGCGACGGGCACTACAAGGGCGCAGCCAAACTCGGCCACGCCCAGGGATATGTGTATCCGCACGACCTGCCCGAGGGCATCGCCGCGCAGCAGTACGCCCCGGACGCGCTCAAGGGCCGCGAGTACTACACCCCGACCCGGCACGGCGCGGAGGCGCGTTACGCGGACGCGGTGGAATGGACCCGCAAGCACTTGCGTCGAAAGCAGCCGTAGCCGCCCTGTAGACTTGCTCGAAGTGCTGAGTCCCGTGTCCGGCACCTCAGGAATGAGAGGCCGGCACCACCAGAGCGGGACACCCAGCCGGAACCCCGTCGCCTGACGGCACGGGGATCCAGGAGCGTCGCGCACCGTCGAACGGTGTCGCGGGCAGCCCACCACCTCCCGGTGCACCCGGTGACAGGTCGGTGGGCCACTCGCGTGCTGCACGTATGTGCCCAGACCAGGGGAGCGGCTGCCCGGCAGGTCCCACGCGGACCCGCAGGGATTCCCCGGCTGCGGATGCGACCTCCCCTAACCCTGGTGAAGCCGATTCCATACAGAAACACGAGGTGTTTGGTTCATGGCGAACCAGTCCCGCCCCAAGGTCAAGAAGTCGCGTGCCCTCGGCATCGCGCTGACCCCGAAGGCCGTCAAGTACTTCGAGGCCCGCCCCTACCCGCCGGGCGAGCACGGCCGTGGCCGCAAGCAGAACTCGGACTACAAGGTCCGTCTGCTGGAGAAGCAGCGTCTGCGCGCTCAGTACGACATCTCCGAGCGCCAGCTGGTGCGCGCCTACGAGCGTGCGTCCAAGGTCCAGGGCAAGACCGGTGAGGCCCTGATCGTCGAGCTGGAGCGCCGTCTCGACGCGCTGGTCCTGCGTTCGGGCATCGCCCGCACGATCTACCAGGCCCGCCAGATGGTCGTCCACGGCCACATCGAGGTCAACGGCCAGAAGGTCGACAAGCCGTCGTTCCGCGTCCGTCCCGACGACGTCGTGATGGTCCGCGAGCGCAGCCGTGAGAAGTCGCTCTTCCAGATCGCCCGCGAGGGTGGCTTCGCCCCCGACGGCGAGACCCCGCGCTACCTCCAGGTGAACCTCAAGGCCCTGGCGTTCCGCCTGGACCGTGAGCCGAACCGCAAGGAGATCCCGGTGATCTGCGACGAGCAGCTCGTCGTCGAGTACTACGCCCGTTGATCCCTTTCCGGCGGACGTAGCACCCCAGCGCATCGGCCCGTCGTCCCCCGCCCCTCCGGGCGGTCGGGACGGCGGGCCGACGCATGTCCCGGTGCGCCCGGCCCTCCTAATCCGGTACGGACCGGCCGCCCCGGCGCGATAGGCTCGGGGGACGAGTTTTCGATGTTCAGGCACGTACCAGGGAGCGGGTGCACACGGTGTCCGGTGGAGAGGTGGCCGGGATCCTGGTGGCTGTCTTCTGGGCGATTCTGGTCTCCTTCCTCGCCGTCGCGCTGGCGAGGCTGGCCCAGACGCTCAAGGCGACCACCAAGCTGGTGGCGGACGTGACCGACCAGGCCGTCCCGCTGCTGTCCGACGCCTCCGCGGCGGTGCGCTCCGCGCAGACCCAGATCGATCGGGTCGACGCGATCGCGTCGGACGTCCAGGAGGTCACGTCGAACGCCTCGGCGCTGTCGACGACCGTCGCCTCCACCTTCGGGGGGCCCCTGGTCAAGGTCGCGGCGTTCGGCTACGGCGTGCGCCGGGCGATCGCCGGCCGTCGCGAGAACGTGCCTGCCAAGGCGCCCCGGCGTACCGTGATCGTGGGCCGCACCGTCCCGTCTCAGCGACGGGGGAAGCGGAACAACCGGGGAAACAACCGGGAAGAGGGGCTCTGACCGAGCGATGTTCCGCCGTACGTTCTGGTTCACCACGGGTGTCGCCGCCGGTGTGTGGGCCACCACCAAGGTCAACCGCAAGCTGAGGCAGCTGACCCCCGAGAGCCTGGCCGCGCAGGCGGCGAACAAGGCGATCGACGTGGGCCACCGGCTCAAAGACCGCGCACGGGACTTCGCGCTCGACGTCCGCGCCGGCATGGCCCAGCGGGAGGCGGAACTCGGCGACGCGCTCGGCCTGAACGCACCCGTCGACCAGCTCCCGGGACCCCGGCGGTACGCCGTCATCGAGAACCGCAACAGCCCGAAGCACGTCGAGACCACGACGTACTCGTACAACCGGAATGAGGACCACTGATGGAGTCGGCTGAAATCCGCCGCCGCTGGTTGAGCTTCTTCGAGGAGCGCGGTCACACCGTCGTCCCTTCGGCGTCGCTTATCGCGGACGACCCGACTCTGCTCCTCGTCCCCGCCGGCATGGTGCCCTTCAAGCCCTACTTCCTGGGCGAGGTCAAGCCGCCCTTCCCGCGCGCCACCAGCGTGCAGAAGTGCGTGCGCACCCCCGACATCGAAGAGGTCGGCAAGACCACGCGGCACGGCACGTTCTTCCAGATGTGCGGCAACTTCTCCTTCGGCGACTACTTCAAGGAAGGCGCCATCAAGCTCGCCTGGGAGCTGCTCACCACGCCCCAGGACAAGGGCGGTTACGGTCTCGACCCCGAGCGTCTGTGGATCACGGTCTACCAGGACGACGACGAGGCCGAGCAGATCTGGCGCGACGTCATCGGTGTCCCCGCCGAGCGCATCCAGCGCCTGGGCATGAAGGACAACTTCTGGTCCATGGGCGTCCCCGGCCCCTGCGGGCCGTGTTCCGAGATCAACTACGACCGCGGTCCGGAGTTCGGCGTCGAGGGCGGCCCCGCCGTCAACGACGAGCGGTACGTGGAGATCTGGAACCTCGTCTTCATGCAGTACGAGCGCGGCGAGGGCACCGGCAAGGACAACTTCGAGATCCTCGGCGACCTGCCGAGCAAGAACATCGACACCGGCCTCGGTCTCGAGCGTCTCGCCATGATTCTGCAGGGCGTGCAGAACATGTACGAGATCGACACCTCCATGGCCGTCATCGAGAAGGCCACGGAGCTGACGGGGGTCGCCTACGGCGACGCCCACCCCTCGGACGTCTCCCTGCGGGTGGTCACCGACCATATGCGCACCGCCACCATGCTGATCGGTGACGGCGTCACCCCCGGCAACGAGGGCCGTGGTTACGTCCTGCGCCGCATCATGCGCCGCGCCATCCGCAACATGCGCCTGCTCGGCGCCACCGGTCCGGTGGTCAAGGACCTGATCGACGTCGTGATCGGCATGATGGGCCGGCAGTACCCCGAGCTCGTCACCGACCGCGAGCGCATCGAGAAGGTCGCCCTCGCCGAGGAGGCCGCCTTCCTCAAGACGCTGAAGGCCGGCACCAACATCCTCGACACCGCCGTGACCGAGACCAAGGCCACCGGCGGCACGATCCTGCCCGGCGACAAGGCCTTCCTGCTCCACGACACCTGGGGCTTCCCGATCGACCTCACCCTCGAGATGGCCGCCGAGCAGGGGCTGTCGGTGGACGAGGACGGCTTCCGCCGCCTGATGAAGGAGCAGCGGGAGCGCGCCAAGGCCGACGCCCAGGCCAAGAAGACCGGCCACGCCGACCTCGGTGCCTACCGTGAGATCGCCGACTCCGCCGGCGAGACCGACTTCATCGGCTACACGGACACCGAGGGCGAGTCCACGATCGTCGGCATCCTCGTCGACGGTGTCTCCTCCCCGGCCGCCACCGAGGGCGACGAGGTCGAGGTCGTCCTCGACCGCACCCCGTTCTATGCCGAGGGCGGCGGCCAGATCGGCGACACCGGCCGGATCAAGGTCGACTCCGGTGCCGTCATCGAGATCCGCGACTGCCAGAAGCCGGTCCCGGGTGTGTACGTCCACAAGGGCGTCGTCCAGGTCGGCGAGGTCACCGTCGGCGCCAAGGCCCACGCCTCCATCGACGCCCGCCGCCGCAAGGCCATCGCCCGCGCCCACTCGGCCACCCACCTCACCCACCAGGCCCTGCGCGACGCCCTCGGGCCGACGGCTGCCCAGGCCGGTTCCGAGAACCAGCCCGGCCGCTTCCGCTTCGACTTCGGCTCCCCGTCGGCCGTCCCGACGGCCGTGATGACCGACGTCGAGCAGAAGATCAACGAGGTGCTCGCCCGCGATCTCGACGTGCAGGCCGAGATCATGGGCATCGACGAGGCCAAGAAGCGGGGCGCCATCGCCGAGTTCGGCGAGAAGTACGGCGAGCGGGTCCGCGTCGTGACCATCGGCGACTTCTCCAAGGAGCTGTGCGGCGGTACGCACGTGCACAACACCGCCCAGCTGGGTCTGGTGAAGCTGCTCGGCGAGTCCTCGATCGGCTCCGGTGTCCGGCGTATCGAGGCCCTCGTCGGCGTCGACGCCTATGCCTTCCTGGCCCGGGAGCACACGGTCGTCAACCAGCTCACCGAGCTGCTCAAGGGCCGTCCGGAGGAGCTGCCGGAGAAGGTCGCCGGCATGCTCGGCAAGCTGAAGGACGCCGAGAAGGAGATCGAGAAGTTCCGCGCCGAGAAGGTGCTGCAGGCCGCCGCCGGGCTCGCCGAGTCCGCCAAGGACGTCCGCGGGATCGGCGTCGTCACCGGGCAGGTCCCGGACGGCACCGCCCCGGACGACCTGCGCAAGCTGGTCCTCGATGTGCGCGGCCGCATCCAGGGCGGCCGGGCCGCCGTGGTCGCCCTGTTCACGGTGAACAACGGCAAGCCGCTGACGGTCATCGCCACCAACGAGGCCGCCCGCGAGCGCGGCCTCAAGGCCGGTGACCTGGTCCGCACGGCCGCCAAGACCCTCGGTGGCGGCGGTGGCGGCAAGCCGGACGTCGCCCAGGGCGGCGGCCAGAACCCGGCCGCCATCGGCGAGGCCGTCGAGGCCGTCGAGCGCCTGGTCGCCGAGACCGCCAAGTAGGGCGGCCGCGGGCATGAGAAGAGGACGCCGACTCGCGATCGACGTCGGTGACGCCCGTATCGGGGTCGCCTCGTGCGACCCCGACGGGATCCTCGCCACTCCGGTGGAGACGGTCCCGGGCCGGGACGTTCCGGCGGCCCAGCGCCGGCTGAAGCAACTCGTCGAGGAGTACGAGCCGATCGAGGTCGTCGTCGGCCTCCCTCGCTCCCTCAAGGGGGGCGAGGGCCCGGCCGCCGTCAAGGTCCGCGGCTTCGCCCAGGACCTGGCCCGTTCGATCGCGCCCGTTCCGGTCAGGCTCGTGGACGAGCGGATGACGACGGTGACGGCAGGTCAGGGACTGCGCGCCTCCGGCGTGAAGTCCAAGAAGGGCCGGGCCGTCATCGACCAGGCGGCGGCCGTCATCATCCTCCAGCAGGCCCTGGAATCCGAACGGGTGTCAGGTAAAGCACCCGGCGAGGGCGTCGAAGTGGTCATCTGATCGCGATACGGTAACGTTCCGCGCGATGCGTTGGTGTTCGAACAGCCATCGCACAGCAAAGAGGCGGAACGGAAGCCGGGCCACCGGAGCCCGCGACCGCCGCCTCGCGGCTCTAGGGGATCGATGACTGAGTATGGCCGGGGCCAAGGCTCCGCACCGTGGCATCCGGAGGACCCGTTGTACGGGGACGGCGGATGGAGAGGAGAGCAGGCCCAGCCGGGCCAGGTCCCCTACGGCGGCCGGCCGCAGCAGCACCCGGAGCAGACGCAGCAGCACTACGGCGGCTGGGAGACCGGCTCGCAGGCCGCCACGTACGGCCAGGGACAGCAGGAGTTCCAGCAGTACCCCGGCCACGGCGGGCAGCAGTACCAGCAGCAGGGAGGGCAGCAGTACCCGCAGCAGGGGCCGCAGCAGGGAGGGCAGCAGTACCCGCAGCAGGGCTACGGCGACGACGGCTGGGGCGGCGGCGCGCAGGCCCACGCGCCCTACCCCGGCGACTCCGGGGACCCGTACGCCGCCCAGGCCGGGGCGTACGGCGGTGAGCGGCCCGACTTCTACCAGACGCCGGACGCCTATCCGCCGCCCGAGCCGCCGCACCGCAGGCAGGCCGAGCCCGAGCCGAAGACCGACTGGGACCCGGGCCCCGATCAGGGCGAACACGCCTTCTTCGCGGGCGGCGACGACGACGCCGACGACGAGACCGACGACCGCCCCGGCCGCGGCGACCGGCGGGGGCGCGGCGGCAAGGGGAAGAAGCGCCGCAACGGATGCGCCTGCCTGGTCGTCGTACTGGTCCTCGGCGGAGGTATCGGCGGAGTCGGCTACTTCGGGTACCAGTTCTACCAAAATCGTTTCGGCCCGGCGCCCGACTACGTGGGCGAGGGCAACGGCGAGCAGGTCACGGTCACCATTCCGAAGGGGGCCGGCGGCTTCGCCATCGGCCAGGTGCTCAAGCAGGCCGGTGTCGTCAAGAGCGTCGACGCGTTCGTCGCGGCGCAGGGAGAGAACCCCGAGGGCAAGAGCATCCAGGCGGGCACGTACACGCTGAACAAGCACATGTCCGCGGCGGCGGCCGTGCAGTTGATGCTCAGCCCGAAGAGCAAGAACAACCTGATCATCGCCGAGGGCTGGCGCAACGCGAAGATCTACGCGGCGATCGACGGCCGGCTGCAGCTCAAGGCCGGCACCACCGAGAGCATCGCCGCGAAGAAGTGGAAGACCTTCGGTCTGCCCGACTGGGCCAACGCCGGCAACGCCGTCAAGGACCCGCTGGAAGGCTTCCTCTACCCGTCCAGCTATCCGGTCGCCAAGGGCATGAAGCCCGAGGACGTCCTGAAGCAGATGGTCGACACGGCCAAGGAGAAGTACGCCGAGTTCGGCATCCAGGCCAAGGCGAAGAGCCTCAACCTGGACAACCCCTTGCAGGTACTCACGGTCGCGAGCCTCGTCCAGGCCGAGGGCAAGTACAAGCGCGACTTCGAGAAGGTCGCCACGGTCGTCTACAACCGGCTCAAGCCGAACAACACCGAGACCAACGGCCTGCTCGACTTCGACTCGACGGTGAACTACCTGCGCGGCCAGTCCAAGCTCGCCACCGGTTCCGTCGACAACCTGCGGAAGATCGACAACCCGTACAACACCTACCGGTACAAGGGCCTGCCCCCCGGCCCGATCGACAACCCCGGCGAGGTGGCCATCAGGGCCGCGCTCAAGCCGGCCAAGGGAAACTGGTACTACTTCGTCTCGATAAACGACAACGAGACACTGTTCGCCGAGACCAACGAAGAGCAGAACCGCAACCGCGAGAAGTACCTGGAAGAGCAGAAGAAGGGACAATGACGGGCACCACCAGCAAGCGCCGGGCCGCCGTCCTCGGTTCCCCGATCGCCCACTCCCTCTCCCCGGTGCTGCACCGCGCCGCGTACGACGAGCTGGGGCTGAAGGACTGGTCGTACGACCGGTTCGAGATCGACGAGGAGGCGCTGCCGGGGTTCCTCGCGGACCTGGGGCCCGAATGGGCCGGACTCTCGCTGACCATGCCGCTCAAGCGGGCCGTCATTCCCCTGCTGGACTCGGTCAGCGACACCGCGGCCTGCGTCGAGGCGGTGAACACGGTCGTGTTCACCGAGGACGGGCGGCGCGTCGGCGACAACACGGACATCCCCGGTATGGTCGCCGCGCTGCGTGAGCGGGGCGTCGAGCAGGTCGGCTCGGCCGCGATCCTCGGTGCCGGCGCGACTGCGTCCTCCGCGCTGGCCGCCCTGGCCCGCATCTGCGCCGGCGAGATCGTCGCCTATGTCCGCAGTGAGGCACGGGCCGCCGAGATGCGGCGGTGGGCCGAGCGGATCGGCGTGGAGGTCCGTACGGCCGACTGGTCCGACGCCGCCCGCGCGCTGCGGGCGCCGCTGGTCGTCGCCACCACCCCGGCTGGGACGACGGACGCGCTCGCCGCCGCCGTTCCGGAGCGTCCCGCGACCCTCTTCGACGTGCTGTACGACCCCTGGCCCACCACCCTCGCGGCGCGCTGGTCGGCATACGGCGGTGCCGTCGTCGGCGGCCTCGACCTGCTGGTGCACCAGGCGGTGCTTCAGGTCGAGCAGATGACGGGCCGCTCGCCGGCCCCCCTGGACGCCATGCGCAAGGCCGGGGAGCACGCCCTGGCGGCCCGGTAGAGGACATCCGTTCCTCCCCCAACCCACGACCGCCCTCGAGCGGGGGACTCCCCGTGTCGACGTCCGCCTGATGGACCTGTGACCGGCTCCCGCCGGCGGACGTGGGAGGATCGGTGGTGGCGGGCCGGGGCCGCGCATCCGGTCGCGCTGTCGCCGTGCGCGAGGACGCGCGTACGCAGGGGAGTACCAGGCGCGAGCACTGAGGAGCACCGTTGAGCAGGTTGCGCTGGCTGACCGCGGGGGAGTCCCACGGTCCCGCACTTGTCGCGACGCTGGAGGGCCTTCCCGCCGGCGTGCCGATCACCACGGAGATGGTGGCCGACCACCTGGCGCGGCGGCGGCTGGGCTATGGTCGCGGTGCCCGGATGAAGTTCGAGCAGGACCAGGTCACCTTCCTGGGTGGTGTCAGGCACGGCCTCACCATGGGGTCCCCGGTGGCGATCATGGTCGGTAACACCGAGTGGCCCAAGTGGGAACAGGTGATGGCGGCCGATCCGGTGGACCCGGAGGTGCTCGCGGGACTGGCCCGCAACGCGCCGCTGACCCGGCCGCGGCCCGGCCACGCCGACCTCGCCGGCATGCAGAAGTACGGGTTCGACGAGGCCCGGCCGATTCTGGAGCGCGCGTCGGCCCGTGAGACCGCGGCCCGGGTCGCGCTCGGCGCGGTGGCCCGGTCGTACCTGAAGGAGACGGCGGGCATCGAGATCGTCTCGCACGTCGTCGAACTGGCCTCGGCGAAGGCGCCCTACGGCGTGTACCCGACTCCGGCCGACGTGGAGAAGCTGGACGCCGACCCCGTGCGCTGCCTGGACGCGGACGCGTCCAAGGCGATGGTCGCGGAGATCGACCAGGCGCACAAGGACGGCGACACCCTCGGTGGAGTGGTCGAGGTCCTCGCCTACGGGGTTCCCGTCGGCCTCGGCTCGCATGTCCACTGGGACCGCCGGCTCGACGCGCGGCTCGCGGCCGCCCTGATGGGCATCCAGGCGATCAAGGGCGTCGAGGTCGGCGACGGATTCGAGCTGGCGCGGGTGCCGGGTTCCAAGGCCCACGACGAGATCGTCACGACGGCCGACGGCATCAAGCGGGCGACGGGCCGCTCCGGCGGCACCGAGGGCGGTCTGTCCACCGGTGAGCTGCTGCGCGTACGCGCCGCGATGAAGCCCATCGCGACCGTGCCCCGCGCGCTGCGGACCGTCGACGTGTCCACGGGCGAGCCGGCGCAGGCGCACCACCAGCGCTCCGACGTCTGTGCGGTCCCGGCGGCCGGCATCGTCGCCGAGGCGATGGTCGCGCTCGTCCTCGCGGACGCCGTGGCGGAGAAGTTCGGCGGCGACAGCGTGGCCGAGACCAGCCGCAATGTGCGGTCGTACCTCGACAGCCTGGAGATCCGGTGAGCGCGGTGCCCGCGGTCGTCCTCGTCGGTCCGATGGGGGTGGGCAAGTCCACCGTCGGGCGGCTGCTGGCCGAGCGGCTGGGGGTCGGCTACCGCGACACGGACGACGACATCGTGGCCGAACAGGGCCGGAGCATCGCGGACATCTTCGTGGACGAGGGCGAGCCCGCCTTCCGCGAGATCGAGAAGCGGGCCGTGCGCCGGGCGGTCGCCGAGCACGACGGTGTGCTGGCCCTGGGCGGCGGCGCGATCCTCGACGAGGGCACCCGTGCGCTGCTCGCCGGGCAGCGCGTGGTCTACCTCTCCATGGATGTCGAGGAGGCGGTCAGGCGCACCGGCCTCAACGTGGCCCGCCCGCTGCTCGCGATCAACCCGCGCCGCCAGTGGCGCGAGCTGATGGAGGCGCGCCGCCACCTGTACGAAGAGGTCGCCACGGCCGTCGTGCCCACCGACGCCCGCAGCCCCGAAGAGGTGACCCAAGCCGTCCTGGACGCAGTGGAGTTGAAGGAAGCATGAGCGAGGCAGTGACGCGCATCCAGGTCGGCGGCACCGCGGGAACCGACCCCTACGAGGTTCTGGTCGGCCGTCAGCTCCTCGGCGAGCTGGCCGGTTTGATCGGTGACCGGGCCAAGCGGGTCGCCGTGATCCACCCGGAGGCGCTGGCCGAAACCGGTGAGGCGCTGCGCGCCGACCTCGCCGGACAGGGTTTCGACGCGATCGCCATCCAGGTGCCGAACGCCGAGGAGGCCAAGACCGCCGAGGTCGCCGCCTACTGCTGGAAGGCGCTCGGCCAGTCCGGCTTCACCCGCACCGACGTCATCGTCGGCGTGGGCGGCGGCGCGACCACCGACCTGGCCGGGTTCGTGGCCGCGACCTGGCTGCGCGGAGTGCGCTGGATCGCCATCCCGACCACCGTGCTGGCCATGGTGGACGCGGCGGTCGGCGGCAAGACCGGGATCAACACCGCCGAGGGCAAGAACCTGGTCGGCGCCTTCCACCCGCCCGCGGGTGTGCTGTGCGACCTCGCCGCCCTGGACTCCCTGCCGGTCAACGACTACGTCTCCGGGCTCGCCGAGGTCATCAAGGCCGGTTTCATCGCCGACCCCGTGATCCTGGAGCTGATCGAGGAGGACCCGCAGGCCGCCCGGACCCCGGCCGGCCCGCACACCGCCGAGCTGATCGAGCGCTCCATCAGGGTCAAGGCCGAGGTGGTCTCCTCCGATCTGAAGGAGTCCGGCCTGCGCGAGATCCTCAACTACGGGCACACGCTCGCCCACGCGATCGAGAAGAACGAGCGCTACCAGTGGCGCCATGGCGCCGCCGTCGCCGTCGGCATGCACTTCGCCGCCGAGCTCGGGCGTCTGGCCGGCCGCCTGGACGACGCCACGGCCGATCGCCACCGGACGGTCCTCGAGGCCGTCGGGCTGCCGCTGCACTACCGCTACGACCAGTGGCCCAGGCTGCTCGAGACCATGAAGGTCGACAAGAAGTCCCGCGGCGACCTGCTTCGCTTCATCGTCCTGGACGGTCTGGCCAAGCCGACCGTGCTGGAGGGCCCGGACCCGGCGGTGCTGCTCGCCGCGTACGGCGAAGTGGGCCAGTAGCGGGAACCGCCGGGTCCCGGGCGGAGGGCGACTCGTTCCGCCGGGCGCCGGTTGCCCCGATTCGCCTGCGACGACGGGCACTTCGGGCCGTCCCCGGCCGTTCACATTACGACGGCCGGGGAGGGTACCGTTCGGTGGGGAGCGGGGTGCCGCGCCCCGGAGGCGAACGAGCCCGAGACAACGAGACGGAGTGGCACCGGATGCAGCACGCAGTGGGAGATCCGCTGCCGCCGCCCCACCAGCCGGGGCACGGACCGACGACCCCCTGGTCATCGGCCGCACACCACCCGGGACAGCCGGGCGCCCACCCGGGCCCGGCACCGCACATCCCGCCCGCGCCGGGATTCGCGGGCCCGCCGATGCCTCCCGGTCCCCCGCACACCTCCGCACCTCCGCAGACCCCCGCACCTCCCCACATCCCCGCCACTCCGCACCCTGCGCAGGCACCGCCCCCGCAGGACCCCGCGAGCCATGTCCGGCTGCCGTCGGGCGTCGCGGACGGTATGCCGGGCACGCCCCCCGCCGCGAGCGCCCCCGACCCCGCGTCCACCACGCTCGCGGTGCTGCTCATCGGCCCGGCGGGCGCGGGCAAGACGAGCGTCGCGAAGTTCTGGGCCGACCGCCGTCGCGTTCCCACGGCCCACATCAGCCTCGACGACGTACGCGAATGGGTGCGCTCCGGCTTCGCCGACCCCCAGTCGGGCTGGAACGACAACTCGGAGGCGCAGTATCGTCTCGCCCGCCGCACCTGCGGCTTCGCGGCCCGCAACTTCCTGGCCAACGGCATTTCGTGCATCCTCGACGACGCTGTCTTCCCGGACCGCCCGGTCGTAGGCCTCGGTGGCTGGAAACGGCATGTGGGACCCGGTCTGCTGCCGGTCGTCCTGCTGCCCGGTCTGGAGATCGTCCTGGAGCGCAACGCGGAGCGCACCGGCAACCGCCGCCTCACCGACGAGGAGGTGGCCCGTATCCACGGCCGTATGGCCGGCTGGTACGGCTCCGGGCTGCCGATCATCGACAACTCCCAGCTCGACGTGGCGGGTACGGCCCGGGCACTGGACGAGGTCCTGGCACGCTCGATCGCGAGCCCGCCGCAGTGGTGAGGCGCTCCGGCGCGGGGGTGGCGGGCCGCCAGGGGCGCTCAGGGACCTGACCGGACCCGCGCCGAGGCCCCTGCCCGGGCCCGCCCCGGGATCTCGGAGCCGCCTGCGGAGGGCCCCGGCCGCCCGTCCGGACCCGCTGGACCGGCGGTATCCGGCCACCGCTCGTAGGCTCGGGTCATGCCAGAGGTGTACGCGGCCCGCCGGGAGCGGCTGAGGGACCGCTTCAGCGTGGGTGGCAGTGCGACGGCGCTGGTCTCCCGCCCGGCCAACGTCCGCTATCTCGCGGGCGCCGCGCCCCAGGACGCCGTCCTGCTGGTCGGCACGGACGAGGACGTGCTGCTGTGCACGGGACCGCCGGACGACGAGTTCATCGACGGGCGGCCGGACGAGGCGGTACGGCTGCAGGTCGTGTCCGGCGGCGACCCCGCCCTGGCCGGGGCCGACCTGGCCGCCGCGCAGGGCGCCGACTCCCTGGCCGTCGAGGAGCACCACCTCACGGTGGCCCGGCACCGGGCCCTGGCGCACGTCGCCCCCCGGCTGCGGCTCACCGGCCTCGGTGGGGCGGTCGAGCAGCTGCGTCTGGTGAAGGACGAGGACGAGATCGCCCTGCTGCGCATCGGGGCGGAGATCGTCGACCAGGCGCTGAGCGAGCTGCTGGAGTCGATCCTCGTCGGCCGTACCGAGCGCCATCTCGCCCTGGAACTGGAGCGCCGCCTGATCGACCACGGCGCCGACGGGCCCGCGTTCACCACCTCCGTCGGCACCGGCCCGAACTCCGGCCGCCCAGGTCACCGCCCCACCGACCGCCGGGTGGAGGAGGGCGACTTCCTCTCCGTCTGTCTCGGGGCCACCTACCGCGGATACCGCTGCGAGATCGGGCGTACCTTTGTGATCGGCACCTCGCCCGCCGACTGGCAGATCGAGTTGTACGATCTCGTCTTCGCCGCCCAGCGCGCCGGACGCCAGGCCCTGGCACCCGGCGCCGCCTGCCGGGACGTGGACCGCGCGGCACGTCAGGTGCTGGACTCCGCGGGGTACGGCGGGGGCCTCGCGCCGAGCACCGGACACGGTGTGGGACTCGAAATCGACGAGGACCCGCAGTTGGCGCCGACGGCCATGGGTAAACTGGACGCTTGCGTGCCGGTCACCGTCGAACCCGGGGTTCACCTCCCGGGCCGGGGCGGGGTCCGGATCGATGACACGCTCGTCGTGCGCCCCGAGGCGGACGGCGGACCCGAGCTACTCACCATCACGACCAAGGAGCTCCTCGCGCTGTAGCGCGTGCCCCGGGGTCGTACGTCAGTCCAGGAGATTCCGCAACCGTGGCTTCCACGAACGACCTCAAGAACGGCATGGTGCTCAAGCTCGAAGGCGGCCAGCTGTGGTCCGTCGTCGAGTTCCAGCACGTCAAGCCCGGCAAGGGCCCGGCCTTCGTGCGCACCAAGCTCAAGAACGTGCTCTCCGGCAAGGTCGTCGACAAGACCTTCAACGCCGGTGTCAAGGTCGAGACGGCCACCGTCGACAAGCGCGACATGCAGTTCTCGTACAAGGACGGCGAGTACTTCGTCTTCATGGACATGGAGACGTACGACCAGCTGCACATCGACCCGAAGGCCGTCGGCGACGCCGCGAACTTCCTCATCGAGGGCTTCACGGCCGTCGTCGCGCAGCACGAGGGCGAGGTGCTCTTCGTCGAGCTGCCCGCTGCCGTCGAGCTGACCATCGCCGAGACGGAGCCGGGCGTCCAGGGCGACCGCTCCACCGGCGGCACCAAGCCCGCCACGCTGGAGACCGGCCACCAGATCCAGGTCCCGCTCTTCATCACCACCGGTGAGAAGATCAAGGTCGACACCCGTACGAGCGACTACCTCGGCCGGGTGAACAGCTAACCGTGGCTGCCCGTAACACGGCCCGTAAGCGCGCCTTCCAGATCCTCTTCGAGGGTGACCAGCGCGGGGCCGACGTCCTCACGGTCCTCGCGGACTGGATCCGGCACTCGCGGACCGACACTCGGCAGCCGCCGGTGAGCGAGTACACGATGCAGCTGGTCGAGGGGTACGCGGAGCACGCGAGGCGCATCGACGAGCTGATCGCGCAGTACGCGGTCGGCTGGACGCTCGACCGGATGCCGGTCGTCGACCGCAACCTGCTGCGCCTCGGCGCCTACGAACTGATCTGGGTGGACGAGACGCCGGACGCCGTCGTGCTCGACGAGATGGTGCAGCTCGCCAAGGAGTTCTCCACGGAGGAGTCACCCGCGTTCGTCAACGGTCTGCTCGGCCGGCTCAAGGAGCTGAAGCCGTCGTTGCGCCGCGACCAGTAGCAGTACGACCACCGAAAGGGTCCGCAGCACAGCCGCGGGCCCTTTGGCGTGTGCGCCCCGGGCGGCCGCAGCCGGTGTGTGCGCGCCCGGCAGCCGCCCACGAAAACGCCGCCGGGGGGGGGGGCCCCCCCCGGGGGGGGGCCCCCCCGGGGGGGGGGGGGGGGGGGGGGGGGGGGGGGGGGGGGCGGCGGGGGGGCCCCCCCCCCCCG
>NZ_JAKEEB010000021.1 GCF_021462825.1 Streptomyces glomeratus
GAGCGGGTCCCTCCGGGCTGCGCCCGGAGCCAGCGAACTGCCCTGCTTCGCAGGGCAGTTGCTGAACCGCTCCGCGGTTCAGCGCGCTCGCTTCGCTCGCTCAACGTGCCGCTGCGCGGCCCGAGTTCGGGCTCTGCCCGAACCAGTGAGGCTTCCGCTGCGCTCCAGCCTCACTAAGAGCAACGCCCCGCTTTGCGGGGCAAGTTCGGGCGGCACTCCGCGCCGCCCTCGCAACGGGTCCCCCGCTTCGCGCGGAACCCGAGCGGGGCCTATCGGCCCCGGGCGGCAACAGGACAGGGGCGCGGCTGGTGTGGACTCAGGTTGAGGCAGGAGCTGGGCTGGCGGTGCATCAGCTGATGCAGCATGTAGGTTTGGCGAAAACAGGCCGCCCACTCAGGGTTCTTCAAAAATAGTTCTGGATCAAGTCTGGAAACGGCCCCTACTCCGGATCGATTCAGGGCGCACTCTCGCCCCGATTCACTCGCGAAACGGCGTAGCGTTTCACGGAACTGACGGCATGGAAGCTCACTTACCGGCAAATGACCAACGTAACTTCAAGGGAGCCCGGTAGTGAAAAACGCATGACGCCTATCGCCTCGGCGGCTCGTGGAAAACTCGCTACCTCAGGACGGCGCCAGCCGCCCGAGCGCGGAGGCCCGCCGACGCGCGACCCACGCCCTCGGCCCCGATCCCCGATGCCGTCGCGCCGCCCGTGCCCGCCTCCACCACTATCTCTCATTCGAGCAGGGAGAGCGGCAGCAGAGGGGATGTCAGCTCCCCGACCATGGCGGGAGAGCCGTCTGACCTGGGACGACCGGGGGCCGGCTGCCGGGCATGGTCAGCAGATGGCGCAAGAGATAGTGCAGGAGTTTGCGCATGGGGTGGTGCAGCAGATCCCGATGACAGTATTATGGAACATGTCGCGGGTGGCTCCCTGCCGACACCGCCGAACGTTCGTCAACAGAGAGGCGTAAGCGTGGAAATCGTCATCAGCCGAGGCAAGGTGGCCTCCGGTGCGGATGGGATCACGACCCCTCAGGCCGCAAAGGCCCGCCGGATCGCCAATTTCCTCCCGCGCCCGGAACTCCTCCGAGACGCTGTCATCGTTCACAACCAGGACGACAACACCACGTCCATTCGGTTCGACACCGCGGCCGGGCCCATCCGAGTTCTTCTGCCCGTCGCCCAGGGCTTCGAGTTCTACATCATCCACGACAGTGACACCGGGCCCCGCATTCTCGGCTCCTTCCGGGGCGCGTCCCTTTCGGTGCGTGCTGTCGCATTCCGCATCAGTGAATTCCTGCGGACGCGCGGGCTGAAGTAAGCGGCAATTTCGGGGCCCGGTCCGCCGGGCTCCCGGGACAGCCTCAGCAGCTACACCAACCGGAGGGACAGTCACTGTGAGCATGACGAGTATTGAGCCCGCCCGCCGCGCCGTTCCGGCCAGCGAGGGTGAGCGAGAGCAGATGGAGGCCGCTTTCCGGGCCGCGCTGGAGCAACTCCCCCCGAACACTGGTTTCCCGCACAGTGTGCGCGAGCTGGCGCGGCCCCTGTTCGAGGTCGGATGGATCTCTGGGGTGCGGACCGGGAACACCGGGCCTGCGCTGGCCGACGTGCCCTTGCCGCCGCACACGTTCGCTACGGCCCTGTCCAGTCTGTCCGCAGCCATGGACGCGGAGACGGGCCCCAGCGTCGGGCAGTTGGTCAGCTACCACGGGTCGCATGAGCGTGCGCACGGGCGGTACTGGGTGACCGGTGTTGCCTGCGAACTGGACTCCCGCGGGCGAGAGTCCGTGCTCTACCGCCTCAGCGAGTACAGAAACGGCGCGTTCGTCACCGCACTGACCGGAGTCCACACGTGGAGCGTCACGGCACTGCCCCAGCACTGGCAGAGGTAGGCCCGGACGGCGGGATACACCCCGCCCGGCCAACCTGACACGGCACAAGCCGCCGCATCGCAGAGGAAGGTCAGAGCGTCGCCCCGGGGTGGGGTGAGCCGGAGATTTAATCGCTTGCCCCACCCCCGAAATTAGGTATTATGGAACCAGTTCGGGGAGGGTTGGCTCCCTCCCGGACCCGCCGAAAGTTCGTCACCCAGAAGGGAAGCCCAAGTGGCTCACGAGATCGAGCAGTTCACCGACGGCACCGCCGCTTTCGCGTCCGCCGACACGAGCGCCTGGCACAAGCTGGGCACCGTCACGGACGGCGCGATGACCGCCGAGGAGGCCATGCGCATCGCGTCTCTGTCTGGCTGGAACGTGCGGCTGCTGCCCCTGACCGCGACCGAGATCACGGCTGCCGGCACCACGCCGGTGGAGGTCCCGCAGCACTACGCGACAGCGCGCACGCACCCGAAGACCGGCCGCACCCAGGCGCTCGGAGTGGTCGGCAGCGACTACCACCCCGTGCAGAACGAGGAACACGCCGAGTTCCTGAACCTGCTGGCCGACGAGTCCGGCGCGCACTTCGAGACCGCCGGATCGCTCAAGAACGGCCGTCAGGTGTTCCTCACCATGAAGATGCCGCAGACCCTCACGATCGGCGGGAATGACGACGTCGACCTGTACATCGCAGCCTTCAACAGCCACGACGGAGGCAGCGCGTTCCGCATCGTGGTGACGCCGGTACGGGTCGTGTGCGCAAACACCATGCGCGCGGCCATCCACGGGGCCCGTTCCTCGTTCGTGGTGCGGCACACCGCCGGAGCCAAGGCCCGGATCGCCCAGGCCCGTTCCGCCCTCGGTCTGACGTTCCGGTACGCCGAGGAGTTCGAGAAGGCCGCACAGCGCATGATTCAGGAAGAGATGACGCTCAGCGAGCTGCGCTCGGTCGTGGACGAACTGTGGCCGGTCAGGGACAACGACAGCCCCCGTAAGAAGACCAACCAGCGCAACCGGTGGGGGGCGATCTCGAATCTGTTCGAGCACGCCGACACCCAGGCCGGTATCCGGGGCACGCGGTGGGCCGGATACAACGCGCTCACCGAATACGCCAACCACGTCGCCCCGGCCCAGGGCAAGACCGACGCCGAGAAGGCCGCCGCCCGCGCCGAGCGGGTCATCAGCGGAGCGGCGAACGACCTGATGGAGAAGGCGTTCGCCCTCACCACGGTCTGACCCCCTGACCGCCGGGTGGGCACCCCGAATCCCCCCATGGGGTGCCCGCCCGGCCCCTACCGGTCAGCAGTGGCCGCACCCGCCCCCGAGCGCGGAGCGCTCAAACCGGCATCAGGAGCGCGGAGCGCTGCCCGCCGTCCCCTGCCGCGTAGCGGAAGCGCGTCGCGTCTGCGGAGCAGCCCGCCGCGCCAAGAACACGTCCGCCCCTCGCTGCGTCCAGGCCGCGCCGGCGGACGCCCAAGCTCGACACCCATCGCCCACCCACCGCCCCACGGAAAGCCATCCATGCCCATCCCGAAGTGGACGATCAAAGGCATCGTCGACGACTACGACACGTGCGGTTGCTGCGGCCGCCGCGGACTCAAGCGCACCGTCGCGTTCATGCCGCTGGACGCCGACGGGAAAGAGGACGGCACCGCCGAAGACGTCGTGTACTACGGCACGTCGTGCGCCGCTATCGCGCTGGGCTGGACGCGCGGCAAGGTGACCGACACCGCGCGCGCCGCCCAGGCCGAGCGGGACCAGCGCGACAACTAGGCCGCCGGATGATCAGCATCTACGCCCCGGTGGAGTTCGCCCCCGTCCACGACAAGGCCCGCGTCTACTACGGCCGCAACCAGCACCAGCGGGACACGGGTGTGAAGGCGACCGAGGAAGTGGCGAAACTGCTGGACCAGGCCCGCGCCACGCTGGCCGACACCACGACCGGCCCGGCCCGCCCCTCGCGTATCGAGGACTTCCGCCGCTACCTCGTGATCTTCACCAGCGACGAGCGGATCTTCCTCGTGCGGCGCGTGCCGGAGGAGGAGGCCGAGCGCCAGGAGCAGGCCGCCGCCGCCCAGCGCCGCGCGGACCAGATCCGGGGCAGCGTCCTGGTCGTGGCCGCGCGCGACGTCGCGACTCCGACGAACTGACCCGCGAGTGGAACACGAAGGCATGGCAGGCCGCCCATGCCTGAGACCCCGCCCACCCCCCGGTTGTTCATCGGGAGCCGCGCCACCCACCACGGCACCATCACCGACCGCCCCCTGTGCCTCCTGCCTTGCACGTGGTTCGGCCACTGCGATCTGATCCCCGCTCTGCGGCGTTTCCATCACCTTGGCCAATACCATGCACGGTCCATCGGACCAGGTAGCCGACGCCCGCCATGTTGTACAAGCCCCCACGGCTTGTACAACATCGTTGCGCCCGGCGCGCGGTAGCGTCTTCATGGAGGCCGAGCGAGAGGGAGCACGCAGCATGCCGCAGCCCGTGGAGTCCGCGGACCGTCAAGCCAAGCAAGGGCTCATCCTGGACTTCGCTGGGGTGCTGACCGCCGATCCGCGCGCCGTGCACCGCGCCTGGTGCGAGTCGGAAGGGCTTCCCGCGGAAGCATGGCGCGCCACCCTCAACGATGACCCCGAAGGCCGGCGGCTTTACGCGGCACTGGAGATCGGTGTGATCGGCCAGGAGGAGTGGAACAAGCGCACGGCAGCCCTTCTCGGTGCGCATGTCGCACCGGGCAACCTGATGGGGCGCGCCTGGGCCGCGGTGCCCCCGGCTCGGCGCATGGCCGCGCTCGCACGAGCTGCCAAGAGCGCGGGGTACCGTCTCGCTCTCCTGTCGAACAGCTTCGGCACAGACCCATTCAACCCGTACGCGCAGGCAGGGATTTGGGACCTGTTCGATGTGCACGTCATCTCCGAGCAGGTCCGCGTAGCGAAGCCCGATCCTGCCATCTATGAGCTGACGTTGGAGCGTCTCGGGCTTCCTGCGCAGGCGTGCGTGTTCGTCGATGACCACCCTCGGAATCTGCCACCTGCCGAAGCCCTGGGTATGACTACCGTCCTCGCGACGGATGAAGCCGCAGCGGTGGCCGAGCTTGAGGCATTGCTCGGAGTGAGCGCCACGCTTTCCGTCTAGCGGCGACTTCCAGCCAACTCATTGTGCCGGCGGTGCTCATGGGTGTTGCCGGTCGTAAAGCAGTGGGTACGGTCCGTGCCTGGCCGGTCGGGGAGGAGTTACTGCCATGCAGTGGTCCGAGTACAGCACCGCTGAACGCATCAAGAGGCTGCGCGGCCCCATGACGCAGGAGCAGTTGGCAGAAGCTGCCGACGTCTCCGTGGGTGTCGTGCGGAAGCTGGAACGGGGTGGCACCGCTTCCCTTCCTTCGCTGCTGTCCATCGCCTCCGCCCTCGGGACGGACATCGCCGTCCTTCTCGGCCAGCAAGCGCCCCGTCGCGCCATGGACCGTGACGAGCGCGCAGCGCTGCGCGCGCTGTCTGCTGCCACGCACGACGCCGCTATCGGCATTCCCACCGACAGTGAGCCGGGCACCGTGGAGGAGCTGCGTGCTGTCGTTCGGCGTGCTGATGCGGCCTATTGGACGGGCCGTTATACCGAACTGGGTGCGCTGCTCGCTGCCTTGCTGCCCGAGGCCCGCGCTCGGTACGACGCTGCGGACGCTGGCGAGCGGGAGGCCGCGGCCGGCGTCCTGGCCGATGTCTTCCAGACTGCCGGGATGGCTGCCAACGTGTGGGGTTCACGGGACTTGGCCTATGCGGCGCTCACCTACGGCCGGCAGATCGCCGTGCAGGCCGGCGACGATCTGCGGGATGCCCACCTGGCCGCCACCACGGCGTGGGTGAATCTCCGCGACGGGCGGACCGCGCAGGGCTTCGCGCTCGCTGCGGCCCGGGCCGACCGGATCGAGCCGAAGATGTCTGAGCACGATCCGGACCGGCTGTCGGTGTACGGGCAGCTGGTCACGAACGCTGCTGTTGCGGCGTCGCGGGGTGGCGCCGCGCCGGACACCGCGCGAGAGTACCTCTCGCAGGCGCATGCCGTCGGCGCCCGCCTCGGTACGGAGCATGCTCGTGGTCGGCATGCCCAGCCCTTCGGGCCGCTCTACGCCGCCACGCAGGCGATGAGTATCGCCGTTGCTCTCGGCGACGGCGGCGGTGCCCTCCGGCTCATGGACACGATCCGGCTGGACGACACCGTGCCCCTGGCCACGCGGGCCCGGTACGGCCTCGACGTGGCGTTGACGCACGTGGAGTGCCGTAGGTGGGATCAGGCTGCCGACACCCTGGAAAACGTCTGCGGCATGGCGCCGGGTTGGGTGCGGCACCAAATGCTGCCCGGAGTGATCATCTCTCGCCTCGCCGGAGTCTCCGTCGCGCGGCTCCGCGGGCTCGCCCATGCGGCCGGTGTGCCCCTCGCCGTCCGCTGACGGCCACTGCCAGGCCCCGTAGCAGCCCCGGAGCCCCCATCAGCCCCACTGCTACGCTCCATGGCAGTCCTGCCGCAGGACGACAGCGCAGCAGCGCGGGACGTGGCAGCCCATGGCCACAGGACTTGCTGGCGCCGCCACGAGTCGTGCCTGTCCCGCGCACAGGATCGACAGCACGCTGAGCACATGCCGAAATCCCCCTCCGGCGGCATCGGACACGTGCCGGTTGCCGTCTACTCCTGTGCGGCCGAGTCGGCCGCTGTCCGCCAGGCCGAGCGGCGTGCACGCCATTACGCCGAGGCCCGGCACTGGCATGTGGCTGGCACCTGGTCCGATGACGACCCGAGCGTGCCCTTGGGCGCCCGCCCGGCTTGGGCGGCTGTCACGAGCGCACTGTCCTCCGGTCTGATCCGCGGCATCGTCGTCGCCGGAATCTCCCACCTCGCTGAAGACGCCGGTCAGTTCGCTGTGCTCGGCGTCCTTATCCGTGACCGGGGCGGCTTCCTCGCCGAGGCGACGTCGCCGTCGGCCCGCCAGACCCCGGGGCAGCACGAACGCCGCCGTATCTTGCTCGAAGCCTCCTCGGGCTGGTGGCTGTGGGGAGACCTCGTGCCGGGAGCCGTCTCGTGACCCGGGCACGGGCGGAGGTCGGTGACCTGGTCTCGGACGCTAACGGAAGTCACGCCATCGTGACCGACATCAGGCAGGGCACCAACTGGATCCTGCGTCCGGAGTCGGGCAGCCTCACGGCTCAGTGGGAGACGGACGAGCCCGACACCCTCCACGTCATCGAGACGCGCACGGAACGCCTGAGCCGAGAGAAGACCATCTGATGCGCAGCCGCCACAAGGCCCGTGGCGGGGCCGTCGAGTCCGTCGAGCGGTTCTGCGTCAGCGTGTGGTTCACCGGCCACCTCGCTGCCGCAGTCACGCTCGGCACGCTGATAGCCAACGACCATCAGGACCTCGCCGCCGGCCAGCGGCCGACTGTCAGCCAACCGGACGCCGGCCCGGACGCGGCCGACCGCGCGTTCTAGCCCCTGCGCTTCGCTGCCAGCTCAGCCGCTGGGCGGGCGGGAGCTCACGCCTCACAGCTCATCACCAGATCACTTCCTTCCACGACGCCCGGAAGGCGGACCCGCCGTGTACGCATTCGGCATCTGCATCGACCGGCACTACCTCACCCCCGGCCTCGCCACGATCACCTCCCTGGCGGACAGCCTCAGCCCCCGCGCCCGCAAGGCCGCAGCGCTGCGCTTCCTCACCTTCGACCTCAGAGCGCCCCAGGTGCAGCTCCTGGCCCACCTCGCCAAACGGGTCGGCTTCGGCTCCTTCGCCCTGACCCGCCGCTCCCCGCTCCGCTCCGCGCGGATGGCGGACACCTCGTACATCACGGTCACCACCTATCTGCGCTTCGAGTTCGCTCCCGAGTTCGTCCGCCGCCCATACCTGATCTACGTGGACGCCGACGTCCTGGTCCGCGACGACCTGACCACCCCGCTCCACGCTCTCCGCCCCGGCGAGGTCGGCGCCGTACGTGATGAGTTCAACCCGGCGGTCGGCCGCTGTCCTGCCCTGCCGGGTGCCACGGAACGCTGGCCGCATCTGAAGGACCGCCCCTACTACAACGCCGGTCTCCTGTGGGCTCACACCGCCGATCTGCCACGTATTCGCCACGGCGTCGAGCAGGCCCTAGCCAGATGCCGGCAGCACATCCTCCACAACGACCAGGACGCCCTGAACCTGTGGCTCCTCCGCACCGGCCGCGTGCGGGCGGCCGACGCCGCGTACAACCGGTTCGAGGTGGGCCGGTACCTCGAACGCGGCGACTGGGTACGCCGCGTCGTCACTCGCCCCCTGCGGCCGGACCCGGCCGCCCGCCTCATCCACTTCGTTGGCCCGGAGAAGCCCTGGCAGGCGGCGTGTCCCGGTACGGACGACGTGCGGGAGTACCGCACTCTTCTGAAGCGGACCCTGCGGCACGTCCGTGCGCTGGGCGCCGCCCATCCCGAGCCGGCGGGGCTTCGATGACCACGCCGCCTGCCATGGTCTCCCGCGCGTGCGGCACCCTCCTCGGAACACCCGCCCGGACCGCGGAGCGCCTGTCGGCGGGCTCCCGGACGGCTGTGTTCCGGGTCGGCCCCCGAAACGGCCGAGGCGTGATCGTGAAGCTGTACGACCACACCGCCCGCCGCAACGCGCTGACCGAGGCCGCTGCCATCCGCGCGGCCGGCGTTGCCGTGCCTGTCCCGCAGTTGCTCGGCAGCGGCACCATCTCCCACGAGGGGGCCACCGCGCTCATCACCTCTGACCTCGATGGACACACACTGGGTGCCGCCGTTCGCTCCGGGCACATCCCGCATGCCCAAGCCCTCAAAGACCTCGGTAGCCTCCTCGCACGCCTACATCGAGCACCGGTCGAGCAGGCGGTGCCCCGCCGCCCGTTCTTCGACTCGGTCTCCTCCCTGGCCCGCCGCTGCCCACCCGACCTGCTGAACGGGATCGGCCCCGCCCTCGCCGTCATCGCCGACACGCCGGAGCGAGCACCCACCGTGTGGTGCCACGGCGACATCCACTTCGACAACGTCGTCCTCTCCGGCCCGCGCGGCACGCGCTACCTGGTCGACTTCACCGACGCCGCCCCGGGCCTGCGGGAGGCGGACGTCGCTCACGCCCTCGTCATGACCGCGGCCCACGCTCCGTGGGACCGCCGCACGCTGCTCGACGCGTACGCGGCGCCCCTGAACGACACCCGGCTCTCGGCGTGGATGGTCGTCCACACAGCGCGCTGCTGGGTTCACGCCCCGCCCGGTACCAGCCGCCGCTTGTGGTCGGACCGCCTGGCCGACCTGACCCATCAGACACCGCACCTCTTCCGCACGCCACGTAGCGAAGGGACACCCCGATGACCAGCCCTGGACTGACGGTGGTCATTCCTGCCCACAACGAAGCCGCCTACCTGCCCCGCTACCTGCCCACCGTCCTCGCCTCCCTCGAACGCTGGCAGGTGACGAGCGGCGAACGAGGGGAGGTGATCGTGGTGGACAACGCCTCCACCGACGCCACCGCCGACATGGCCGCCTCCTTCGGCGTCCGGGTGATCAGCGAGACCGTCCGCAACATCGGCCGGGTACGCAACACCGGCGCGGCTGCCGCCGAGGGAAGCAGGCTGTTCTTCACAGACGCCGACGTCGCCCTGCCCATGGAGGCGATCACCGCCGCGGCCACCGCCATGGACAACGGCGCCGTCGGCGGTGCCATCCCGCCCCTCTACACCCCCGAGCGGCTCGGCGCGCGGCTGCTGTGCGCCTACTGGGATCACTACCGCACCAACCACGGCGGCGCACAGGGCGTCGCCCAGTTCGCCACCGCAGCGGCCTTCCACGCGGTCAGCGGATACCGCGACGACCTGTTCATGAGCGAGGACGTCGAGTTCTTCCACCGCCTCACGACACATGGCCGCACCAAGAACGCACCGGTCGTGATTCTCGACGAGCTGCGCGTACGCCCCTCCACCCGCCGCTACGACCAGTGGTCCAGCCTCCGGATGCTGTGGTGGCAGAACCCCGTCACCGCCCGGCTGCGGCTCAACTCCCCGCGCATGTGGCGCCACTGGTACCAGACCACCGTCCGATGACCTCGGAGCCCGCCATGACCGTGACGCTGCCCGTACCGGACGCGGAAGGGATCTACACCTTCCCCGACGACCTCATGCACGCCCACCACAAGTGGACCGAGCGCCTGGCAGAACGCCACCGCGCCCATGACCACCGGATCATCGAGCTCAAGGCGCCGCACAGCGGGAACCGCTACTTCATCGAGATGCGGCGCCCGGCCGGCCGCCCGGTGCTCGCCATCGAGCCGCACCACGACGACTTCGTCCTGTCTGCCTCCGGAACCTTCCTCGCTCATCCCCGACCGCTCACCGTCGCCACGGTGTTCACACGCTCCACCAGCGTCCACCCGGCCCTGGAGGACACCTACCACACCGAGACCGTCGTATCCGACCTGCGTAACCGGGAAGGCACCGCCGCCCTGGCACCCCTCGCTGCCAACCGCATCCTCCTCGGCCACAAGGACGCCCAACCCCCGTACCGCCCCTTCGACCCGCACCGCCTGGACCGGATCACGGACGAACTCCGCGAGATCATCGAAGCCCACCCCGACGCCGAACTCCTCGCCCCGGCTGCCGTCACCCGCCACCCCGACCACCTTCTCGTGCACGCCGCAGCAGTACGACACGGATGTCGCTGGTTCTGGGAAGACCTCGCTTTCTGGCCCACCTACGCCCTGGCCGGCTGCGACCAGCACCTCTTCCGAGCACGCACCGGTCACGCCCTGGCCCCTGAACTCGTCGACATCACCCCCGTCGTGCTCGACAAGGTCACGGTCCTGCACATGCACGGCTCGCAGATGCACCCCGCTCGGAAGATGTACCGACCGATCCGGCACGCGTGGACCACGGCGGCCGACCTCCTGAGCGGCACGGGAACCTTCGCCGAACGCTTCTACCGGACGGAGTCGCTGTGAAGATCATCGCGCTCGAAGGGCCCTCGTACGCCGGGAAGTCCACCGCCATTCGCCACCTGCGCACACGCGGCATCGAGGAACGCGCCTTCGTCTCGGACTGCTACGTCCAGCACATCGCCCGTCGCACCGACATCCCGCCCGCCCGCACCGCATCCGCCACCGAACAGCTCGCCGCGTTCGAGACATTCATGGGCATCGAAGGCGCTCGCGTGCGCCGGGCGCTCACCAGCGCCAAGCCCGTCGTCCTCCTCGACCGCTCGGTGGACACCCTCCTCGCCCACGCCCTCGCGCTCGACGCCCTGTTCGGCTACGACGTCCACCACCGCCTCCGCGACCGCCTCCAGGAGCTGCCGTTCCTGCGCCCCCACCACACCCTCTACCTCGACGTGCCGGCCGAAGAACTGGCTATGCGCCGCAAGGAGGCCGGGCACACAGCAGCCGAGTCCGAATACTTCCTCCACGAGCCAGCGTTCCTCACCCACACGCGGGACTACTTCGTCTCCGCAGCGCAGCCACCGGTGTCGCGGGAAGTGACCGTCATCCCAGCCGACACCAGCCCGGACGCGGTCGCGCACGCGGTGGAGGCCCTCGTCACGTACTGGACCAGGTGACCGGCCGATGCCCACAGCCCTCTTCGCCTGGCGGCGCACCCCGCCTCCGTTCCTCATCGGCGGAGCCGAGGTCACCCAACAACTCCTCGCCGAGGAGCTCGCGGCAGCCGGATGGCGAACCGCCTACCTCGGCTCCCACCAAGCCCCCTGGGACCAGACCCCACAGATCGCCAAGGTACGGACCTTCCTCGACGAGCACGACACCGCATACGAGGAGTCCCAGGAGGAACTGCGCTACAGGTGGAACGGAGTGGACTGCATCGCAGTGCCGCAGCAGAAGATCATGTCAGTTCTGCAGCGCCTTGTGGCCCGGGTGCGGCCGGACGTGGTGTTCACCGCACAGGAAGGCGCGGCCGACATCGCCGCCCAAGCCAGGCCCGACGCCCTCGTCGCAGGCATCCTGCACTCGGTGTCCAGGACCGGACTGGGGGTCATCGATGGGCGTCCGCACCATGGACTGGCCGTCTCGGACTTCGTTCTCCGTTGCGCACCCCGGACCGACGGCACCCGGCTGTCCGTCCTGTACCCGCCCTTCACACCACCGAGGCCGGGTCAGCGCCGCCGCGAGCGGACCAGCGCCGTGCTCATGGTCAACCCCATCCCGGCGAAAGGCGCCGACCTCCTGCATCAGCTCATCCGCCGCATGCCCGAACAGCACTTCACCCTGGTCGAAGGCTGGTGGAACACCGCCGAACAGTTCGCCCGGTACCCCAACGTAACCTACGTGCCGCGGGTGTACGACATGAGCCCCCTCTACCGCAGCCACCGCCTCCTGCTCGTGCCGTCGACGGTGCAGGACGCCTTCCCCCGCGTCATCATCGAAGCCGCGCTGCACGGGACTCCGAGCGTCGGCACCGACAGGGGCGGCATCCCCGAAGCCATAGGCGACGCGGGCATCGTGCTTCCCTCCGAGGCCGGAGTGGAAGAGTGGGCGGAGGCCATAAGCACCGCTGATCAGCACAGCCTGGGAAAGCAGGCTCGGCAACGAGCGACCGCCTTCACCCGCCCCCGTCTGCCGGACCTCGAACGCATCGGGATCTACCCTGCGGCGAATGCGTCCTCGACCTGATCGAGCCGATCCGTCCACCAGTGCAGGAGCGCCTCGTCAGCGGTGAACAGATCGTCGAAGGAGATGTCACCGCGGTCGTAGTGGAACTCCAGCTGCCAGAAATCCGTCATCCGCTTCCACCACAGCCGCCGAGCACCATCCACCAGCGCAGACGGTTCCAGCGGCACCACGGACCGGTAGCCCTCGACGAAGGCAGACACCCGCGCAAGGTCGAACACCCCGCCCACGCCGAACTGCACCTGCGCCGTCCGTGCGACCTCTTCCGCGTACGGGCGCACCGCGATCCGGTCCCAGTCCAGGATGGCGGCAAGATCCTCGCCTTCCCAGAGCAGATTTCGGTACTGCACGTCGCCGTGCGTCCATCCGTGGTCACCCTCAGGCGTCGCGGATCGCGGACGATGATCGGCGTGCTTGCAGACGAGGGCCCGCCGATGCTCCAAGGCGGCAGCGGCTGCTCGGTCGAAGTCGCTGCCGTTTCCCTTGTCGCGTACGGCTGCGGACAGCCGCTCAGCCTTCTCCACCGCTCGCTCCGGCGACGTGACGTCTGCGGTGATCGTCTCTGGCACACCGGACAGCAGCCCTCGACCGCAAGCCCTGCCCAGGCTCGTGTGCAGACGCCCCAGGTGGGCGCCCAGTGCGCTCACCCGGGCCAAGGTGAGATCAACACCCCGGACATGCGAGCCAGCCACCCACGGGAACAGGCACCAGGCGCCACCATTGACCTGCGCCACCAGCGACCCCGAGACCGTGGGGACGGGGGCACTCACCGGGACACCGTCAGCGCCCAGAGCCGCCAGCACGCCGAGATTGCGCTGCAACCGCTCCAGCGAGACATCCGTGACCCGCTTCAAAGCGAACCTCCCGGCGGAGGTGTCCAGCTTCCAGTTCGCGTTCATCAGCCCGTCAGCGAGATAGCGGCGCTCCTGTACCTCTCCGAGGCCGAAGGCATCGATCAACTCTCCGAGCACGCTCTCAGCGATATCGCTTCGGGTCGCCACGGTGGCATCAATCACCCCACGGACGATACGCGAGCCCACCCTGTCCGAGCACAACGATCACTCGGACGCCTGCAGCTCTTCCTGCACTTCCGCCCCCTTCGTCGGCAGAGGGCACCCTGGCCGCTCCTTTCGGCGATCGCAGGGCTGATCAGGCCCGACGAGGCCAACCGCATCGCGAGACTCGCCGGAGGGCGGACACGACATGGGGCGGCCCGGGCTCCCCGGGACAGAGGCACCAACCGAACAGACGAGACCTCGGGAACCGGCCGGAGTCTGCTCACCGAGACCGCGGCCTACGGGCGGTTCCCGCGCATGGGCAGCCCGTGCTGCCGCAAGAGCACCAAGGACAGCGTGGTCTCCGCCGCCTGGACGCCGATCGTCGACCGCCGGAAGCGCGAGCTCGGCCGGCCTGTGCGAATTCTCAAGGTCATGGGCCTGCGCAGCGACGAGGGCCCCGACCGCCAGCACCTGGCCTTCCGAACGGTGCAGGTCACCGGGATGCGGATTCTGGACGAGTGGCTGCCCGTCAAGGACTGGTCGACCGCCGCCGTCAAGGAGTGGCACACCGATACGCCGGTGCCGTACGCCTGGGCGTGCGACTCCGTGCCCGGCGTCGGCGACTGGTCCGGTACTTCCCGACATGCTCGTGCTCGCTGTGCGTCTTCGCCTCCAAGCGCGACATACTGCTCTCCATCCGCCGGCGGCCGCGGCTGGCCGACCTGTACGCCGAGGTTGAGCGGGTGCGGGGCGACAGCTTCCGCGCGGACTGGCGCATCACCGACCTGATCCGGCACGCCGAGCAGTGCGGCACGCTCGACCCGGGCCTCGCGGCCCTGCAGAAGAAGCCTCGCAAGGAACCCGAACTGGCCCGCCTCGCCGGCCGCGCATTGTGCGACGGCTGCACCGTGCATAGCTGATGACCGCCGCCCGCTGTGCTCTGCGGCGCAGCGGCGCCCCCTACAGTGGATGGAGGAGATGACCATGGAGACGAACCCCACCGCCCTCCTGCTCGAACTCGCTGCCCAGGCCCTGCGTGTGAGCGACCCGGACACGCTGCGCGACTTGCTGTGTGCGGGCCACCGCGCCTGGTGCGAGGGCGTCGCCGACGTCCAGGCCGGCGTTGCCCGGGAGACCGCGAGCCTGTCCGACGCCCAGCTCGCCGAGCGGTGCGCAGCTGCGGGCGCGCCGTGGGAGGAGGCGATGACGCGCAGGGAGGCGGTCTCCGGGCTCGCTTTCGTGACGTGGGATGCCGCGCCGGCCGCGATGGCCTACACGGAGCTGGAGGAGCGTGCGGCGCGCTTCGGGGTGTGCCTGCTGGGCGAGGAAGTGCTGTAGGCCGTTGTGGCGTCAGGCTGGACAGCAAAGCACCACATTTGGCATTATCGAACCTGTCACACTCGTCCGGGCGTCGGCACCGCCTGGCTGACCCTTTTGAAGGGACCCTGATGTCTTCCGCCGAGCGGCTCGTTGACACCGCGCAGATCGTGGCGGACTTCGGCACGAGCAAGTCCCGGATCAGCGAGTGGAGCAACGATCCGACCAGCGGTTTCCCCGCGGTCGCGCACACCGAGGGACGCAAGCGGTTGTGGCGCCACGACGAGGTCGCGGCATTCTTCGCGCAGCGTGCCCCGAAGAAGCGCACGCTGCCCGCCGCCGTAATCGAGGCCGACCAGGACGAACTGCTGACCAAACGCGAGGTGGCCCAGCTCCTCGGCTACACCCGCACGTCGACCATCGACGCCTACTTCCGTGACCGGCCGGGGTACTTCCCCGAGCCCGACCAGGACGTCGACGCCCCGTTGTGGCGCCGCGGCACGATCGTCGCCTGGGCGACCAACCGCCCCGGCAAGGGCCGGCGCAGCTCCGCCCCGACGGCAACGCTGCCTGCGGTTTCGGCCGATGGGGATCCCCACGAGCTCCTCGGCACATCCGAGGTCGCCAGCCTGCTCGGCTACGGCAGCACGGCCTCCTTCTCCAGCGCCCTCTACCAGGGGCGCATCCCCGAACTGCCCGAGCCGGACGCCCTGGTGAAGGAGAAAGGCAGCCGTGGCCCGGGCCGCAAGAAGTGGCGTCGGGCGACCGTCGTCGCTGCCGCCCGCAAGCGCGGTGTACTGCCGGCCGCCGAGCAGAACAACGACGAGGACCTGGTCGGCGCCGCGGAAGCGGCCCGGATCCTCGGATACAGCAACGCCGACAGCTTCATCAGTGCGCTCGGGCACGGCCTCCTACCCGACCTCGAGCAGCCCGACGGTTACGAGTACCGGCGCGGCAGCGCCGGCCGTCCGCGTCAGCAGCGCTGGAAACGCTCCCGCCTCGAGGAACTGGCCGCCCGCCGCTCCTCAACGTCCTGACTGCAGCGCGCACCACCGCGCGCAGGCGGGATACCGTAAGACCGCGGCCTCTGGTTGAAGGGATTGACGAACTCCCGGCGGGCCAGACGCCGCACGGTGGCCGGTATGGAGAGGTCAGCCACCTCTCCGCCGCGGAGCCGCACGGCTTCGCGGAACCGGCCATCGCCGCTGGCACACGACCGCCACGTTCCCAAACTCCCTGCACTCGGCCTCGCCTGCCGCCCGCAACCCAGATCAACGAAAAGCGTCGTCGTGCACGAAACGCGCCATGCGACCTACGCGATCACGTGCGGGTGAGGAGCGCCTGTAGGGAATCTCACCCGAGACCGGACCTGGCCCCTACGCTGGCAGTGACAAAGGTGCTAGGAGGGGCAAAGCCGTGATGTCTCAAGATGCATCCCCGGACCCGTTCGCTGACCCGTTGGTGTTCGGCCAACGCCTGCAGATCCTGCGCACGCGCAGGGGTATCACCCGAGAACAGCTCGGTGGGCTGGTCGGTAAGTCCGGTTCATGGGTCAAGGGCGTCGAGACCGGTCGCTTGGGGACACCCAAGCTCGACATGATCCTGCGCGTCGCCGAAGTGCTGCGCGTGAGGGATCTGGCGGATCTCACCGGCAGCCAGTCCATGCACACGCACCTGTTCACCGGCCCCGGCCACCCACGGCTCCCCGCTGTGAAGGCTGCGGTCGACGCCTTTCCGGTGACCACGCAGCGCGCGGCGCCGCCGGCCGCGCACCTTCAGGCACGTCTTGCACGGGCCTGGTCGGCGCGACACTCGGCGCCGAACCACCGCGAGGTGATCGGAGCACTTCTGCCGGGCCTGATCGGCGATGCGCAGCTGGCCGTGCGGCAGGCCGAGACCGGCGCGGACCGTAGAGCTGCGCAAGCCGTGCTCGCCGAGGTCTATTCGCTGACCCAGTTCTTCGTGGCCTACCAGCCCGATGCTGCCTTGTTGTGGCGGGTGGCGGAGCGCGGGCTGGTCGCTGCGCAGGAGTCGGAGGACGCGCACGCGATCGGGGTTGCCGCTTGGCTGGCGGGCCAGGCGCACCGGGATGCGGGGCCAGGGCACTTTGAGGCTGCGGACGCGGTGAACCTCGAAACGCTTGCCTATCTTGAACCGCTCCTGCCCGAGGCTTCCCACGAGATTCTGGCGATCACCGGTGCGCTGACCTTCGAGGCCGGCTACACAGCGGCCCGGCGCGGTGAGACCGGCACGGCGTGGCGGTACTGGGACCAGGCACGTGAGATGGCAGCCCGGCTACCTGAGGACTACTACCACCCTGTCACCTCCTTCTCCCGGGCCATTATGGGCGCGCACGCCGTCACGGTGGCTGTGGAGCTCCACCAGGGCGGCGAGTCCGTGCGCCAGGCCGCTGCGGCGGATGCTGCCACGATCCCGTCCAGGCCGCGCCGAGCCCGACATCGCATCGAGGAGGCTCGCGGCTACCACCTCGACGGACAACCGGACGCCGCGCTCGCCACGTTGAACCAAGCGCACGAGGCAGCTCCCGAGACAATCAAGTACAACGGCTACGCGAAGCGAATCGTCCTTGAAGAAGCCGAGTCGAAGAACCCGGCCCGGCGCCGACGGGCATCCGAACTTGCGGTAAGGCTAGGCCTCTTGGCTGCATGACGGTCAGGGGCACAATCTGTGCCCCTCCCCTCCCATCGCCGCTTCTACGGTCGAAGGCCACAAGGCCCCGGCGACCGCTCACGACGGTCCCGGGGCGTGGCCAACGCTGTAAGGAGCATGGACATGACGAACGGTACTGCCCGCCCCCTGGAGCGCCCGGCACGCGCCAAAATGGTGCTCCGCGTCTACACCGTCACACGCGAAGGCATCGTGGCGCCGCCGCGCGCCACGGTGACCGTGCCCTACGGTTTCAAGCCCGCACGCGAGTTACTGAACGCCCAACTGCCGCCCTGCGCATGCCCCCTGCACCGCACGGCAGGTGCTGCCCGGTGAACGCCATCCCGGGTGCGCAGGCTGGAACGCAACCGGTGGACGTGGAGATGATGCGGGAGAGCACCAGCCGGCTGATCGGGCCGCGCACCGCATCGCTGGAAGGCGAGAAGTTGGCCTGGCTGACCGGTCAGATGCGCGGCCACATGCAGTTGCTCATCCCGGAGATCGAGCGAGCGGCCGGGAAGCTGCCGGAGGATGACGTGCCCCGGTACTGCGCGCTCGCCTGCATCGGCGAGGCCCGCGCGAAGCTCCGGGCCACAGCCGGCGCCGGGCCGCACAGGGCTGCGGCCCACGCCCGGAAACTGGCCCGCTCCCTCATGGCCTTGTGTGACCACTACGAGGCGCTGACCGGCGTGGCGATGTGCCTGGTGTGTGACAAGCCGATCAGAGACGGCGAGGACTCGGTGCCGTACGGCCAGGTCAGTTCCTCCCGTGGTGCCGCCTGCGCGGGCCGCATCCACGCGCAGTGTTCCCGCACTGGACGCCGTCGCTGCCGCTGATGAGCGCTCCTGGGCCCCCGGCGACCGGGGCCCTGCGGACAGCAGATGGCCGCGGGACGCCAGCCGGCTCGGGTCATGACACCTACGCGAGTCGGCCCCGTGGCTGGACGAACCGCACCAGTCGCTGGAACGCCTCCAGCGGCGCCACGGCGACTGCCGCCCACTCCCACCCGTAACCGCATACCGATGGAAGATCAGCCGATGACCGCCCACCCCACCAGCCCTTCAAGCCCCATCTTGAGCCGGCTCGTGCCCTACATCACCAGCCGCGAAGGCGAACACCCCGACTTGCTGTTATCGCTGCGCGGCACACACGGCCCCGACGGGCACCTGCAACTCGGCTACTGGGACGAACTCCGCGAGGACCGCGACCTGCGCGGTGTGCTGTGGGGCCGCTGCTCCCAAACGATCGGCGCCGACGGCCTGCCCTCCGGTCGGCCGCAGTGGCGGATGGTCCACCCCTCCCGGCAACGCGAATGCATGGAGCAGCTGCGCTGCCAGGTCTGCGCCCAGAGCGCTCGTACCCGCCACGGCATCATCTTCCTCGCCGGACCGGGTGAGATGCAGCCCGAGCAGGCGGTGGTGCGCACTGCGCAGCCCCCGGTCTGCCTCAAGCACGCCCGCCCGGCCGCGGAGCAGTGTCCCCATCTGGACGGCCGACCGACCGTGTTCCTGGTGCAGAGCGCCCCGCTGTACGGAGTGATCGGCACCCCCTACCAGTACGGCAACGGAGGGCTCCAGGCGCTGCCCGCCACCGACGAGGCGCTGCCGTACGGGCATCCGGGACTGCGCTGGTACCTCGCCTCACAGATGGTCCGCAGGCTCCGCGCCTACACCGTCATCACCCTGGACGACCTCCCCGACCCCTGACCTGGCGACTCCTCAAGTCCCCGTCCCTTGCCTCAACGCTCCCCCGACGCAAAGGCAGGGGGCGGGTCCCCCCTGGTGCCGGGCCGCCCCACCCCTCCCCCACGCGGCCCGGCACCAGACCCCGACAACCAGCCGCCCGACCGGCGCCCGCACCCCACCAAGTCCCCGTACCTGTATGGGCTTTCGAACAATGTCTCTGTGCCGGCCGCTGTGCCTGCCGCATCGCCGAGGATGCCGGTGGGCTGTGGCCCTCGGCGGCACCGCTCGCGGCACGGTGAGACGTCGGCCGCGGCGCGCCCTGCAACGGTCCGCGCTCTGTCGGCCACCGGCTCAAGGGAGTGTCTCCACAACCACACTGGCCCCATGCGTATCTGCTCCGGCGTTTCGGCCAAACCCGCATGCGGGGACCCCCGACGGATCAACGGTCCATGGCGCTTACACGAGCCGTTCCTCGCGTGGCCCTGCGGATTTCACGCCGTCCGAAACACGTGTGTTCGAGGCGGCGGTCGGCTTCGTTGACCTCGATGTCGCCGCAGCACACCCGCGACACCGACCCGGAGGAGCTCAATTTGACCTCGGCAGAAACCACAAACAACCAGGTCGGCAGCATCCCTCCACCGCCGCCCGCGGAGATCACATACAGCGGTGAGTACTCCGTCAACCCGCTCGGCCAGGCATCGTTTGGCAAACTCAGCGCACAGATCCCCACGGTGCTTGGCCGCATCATCCGCATGGCCTGGCGCATCGACCGCCGGGCCGTCGTCTGGCTGCTGGCCTGCCCGGTGCTCACCGGTATCGCCGCCGCCGTACTGCTGGCGGCGACCGCCCGGGCCATGCGTCCCCTCCTGTCCGGGGGCACCGTCACCGACCGCCTTCACCAGGCTCTGCCAGCGCTCGTGGTCGTCGGAATCGCCGCGGGCCTGGCCCGCACCGCCGGCGTCGTGGCGACCTATGCCGAACGGCGGATCACCCCGCGCCTGACCACCGAAACGGACACCGCGCTGGTGGAAGCGGTCTGCCGCGTCGAGGCCTGCGCGCACGCCGTCGACGGCTTCTCCGACCGTCAGGAGGCCGCGGAGATGGGGGTGATCCGCACCCAGGTCATGGTCACCGACGCCCAGCGGTTCTTGTCCGCCCTCATCAGGATGGTCACAGCCTCAGCAGCGATCTCCGTGCTCAACCCGCTGCTGCTGCCGCTGCTCCTGCTCGCCGTGCTCCCCGCCGGCGTCGGCGCCGTCCTCACCGCCCGCGTGGACTACGCCATCCACTACGCCAACATCGCCGACCGCAACGTGCGCGGCATGATGCGCTGGTGGTCCACGACCCCCAAGTACGGCGACGAGGTCCGCGCGAACTCGATGACCGACTATCTCGTCTTCTGGTACCGGTCGCTGTCCCAGCGCTGCGATGCCCGCACCCTGGCCGCAGCCCCGCGCACCCTGCGCATCGGGCTGCTCTCCTCCCTGGCCGCCGGGATGTTCCTCCTCGCCACGTGGGGAGCGCTGGCCTGGCTGGCGGTGACGGGACGGATCGCGCTCGCGCTCGCCGCGACCGCTGTCGTCGCCGTGCAGACCACGTTGGCCGCGCTCTCCCAAGTGATCACCAACGGGGCCGCGCTCTTCCACACCAGCCTGTACCTGACTGACATGCAGACCTTCCTCGACGACGCCACCGCCCGCGCACCCAAGCGGGGACCCCTGCAGGTCAGCGGGCCGGTGGACGAGATCCGCCTGGACGAGGTCGTCTACCAGTACCCGGGCAAGGACAAGCCAGCCATCGCCGGCGTCTCACTTACCCTGCGCCGCGGTAACATCCTCGCCATCGTCGGCGCCAACGGCTCCGGAAAGTCCACGCTCACCCGCCTGATCACCGGGATCTACCTCGCCGACAAAGGCCGCGTCATCTGGAACGGCATGGACCTCGCCGACGTCGACCCGGCCACCGTGTGGCAGAAGACCGGACTGGTCCCGCAACTGTTCGCGCAGTGGCCCCTGCGGGTACGGGAGAACATCACCCTCGGACAGCCCCGCACCCACCACGACGAACCCGTCTGGGAAGCCGTCGACGCGGTCGGCATGCGCGAGGCCATCGACGATCTCCCCACCGGCCTGGACACCCTCCTCGCCCGCGAGATCTTCGGCGGCGCGGAACTCTCCGGCGGGCAATGGCAACGCATCGCCTGCTCCCGCGCCCTCTACCGGCAACCCGCCCTGCTGATCCTCGACGAGCCCACCTCCCAGATGGACCCCCGCGGCGAACATCAGATCTTCGAACGCATCAAGGCCATCGCCGCCGACCGCATCACCATCGTCGTCACCCACCGCCTGGAGAACACCAAACTCGCTGACCACATCGTGGTCCTCGAGGAAGGCCGCATCACCGAGCAGGGGCGCTACGACGACCTCGTCCACGCCGGCGGGACATTCGCCGAACTCCTGGCCTTGTCCAGTGATCGCTGACCATCAAACCGCGCCCACGGCGACCCGGAACTCCTCGAACGCACCCTGCGCACCAACGCCTTCCTTGACCGCCCCCGACCAGGCAAGGAGACATACCCGTGGGACACACCACGTCCGAGGAGTGGGATAGGCACTACGCGAGCGGCAAGACCCTCGTCCGCTCGGGTATGGCCACCGAGGCGCGCCGCAGGGGCAAGGACCGCAAGGCCATCGCCGCCATCACCGGCCACAAGGCGAGGTCGAAGGTGCTGGACGGCTATCTGCAGATCGTTGACCAGTGCAACGAGCAGGACAACGCCCTGATCGGCAACGGACTCTGACGACCTACTTCGCGGTGGCCGCTTGCGGTGCGGCCTGCCGCTCGCGGCGCTTGGCACGGGTGCCGTTGCCGGGCTTATCTTGCGCCTCCCAGTCCGGCTCCGGGCCCGGGTCCTTCGCCAGCACCTTCGTCACCTTCAGTCCAGCCGCGCGGCCGCGGGTGTGCTGCCCGGTGTCGCACGTCAGCAGCCGCACGTCGCGGGCGGCGAGGGCCTGGATGGCTACGGCACGGTCGATGATCTCGTCGTCGGTGATGGGGAGCCGCACGTGTCCGGGCTGGTCCAGCACGATCTCGACGATCACCTCGCCGCGCCATGTGGCCGGTTCCCCGTTCCTGTCCGCGTGGCGCAGGACGCCGATCTTCTCCCCGCGCAGGGTGCCATCCAGCAGGCCAAGGGTGTGGGTTGCCCGCCAGCGCGCCTGGTGCTTGCCGGCGTCCTTCAAGCCGTCGAGTTCATCGACCACGGCGATCGGGAAGAGGAGCCGGACGTCGTCGTTCGGGGGTACGCCGAGGACTTGGTGGAGGTCGACGACTTCGAGCCTGTCGGGGCTCTGGATGTAGAAGCTGGAGTCGGCTACGACGAACATCTCGCGACCCGACCAGCGTTCTATCTGCCTGTTGAGGGCTTCGAGGGCGTCTTCGAAGGCTTGGATGCGTTCGTCCACCTCGAGGTTGATCAGCCCGTTGACGAGACGTTCCTGAGCGCTGCCGGCGAGGGTGCCGCAGCTACCGAGGAGGGCGTGATAGCGGCGGGTGAGGATCAGGTCGTCGATGTCCTTGTCGCTGATCTGGTGGCGGAGGAAGCCAGCGGTGTCGGTGGCCCAGTTGAGGTAGCGCATGAGCCCGGAGAATGCCGTTTCGGGTCCGGCGCACCGGAGGCTGCCGGCCGTCGTGTGGGCATCGCGGAGCGCGTCGCGGATGTTTCTGCGGTCGGCGCCGGGCCTGGGGGTTACGAGCATGCGCTGATCCTGCCAGGGCGCACCGACAGTGCGCTGCCGGTTTCAGCCGTCGGCAGAGGCATAGGTACAGGCGATCATTGACGCTTTGTCCGCTCAGCACGGCGCTGGGCAGGAGGCGCGGGCTCTGGGTCTCGCTTCCACAGGTTGAGCAGCCGGAACGCCCGTTCGCTGTTCTCTGCGGGGCCGTACAGGGCGGTGGCGATCACCGTCGTGAAAATGAACATCCCAAAGGCGACCACGATCGCCTGTACGCCGGTGCCTGTGGCGTGGGGTTCTGCGGATTGCATGGGCGGGTCCTTCTAATGGGCGAGTGCGGGCATCGGCGCTGTCGGTGGCTTGCACCTTCCGCACGGGTTCAGTCCGGCCCGCAGCGCCTCATACAGGGTCATCTCGACCGCCCCGTATCCCGGCCGGCAGCGGTGGTCCTTTCCCGTGTGGTAGGCGGTTCCTCTGCTGCCTGGCCCGCTGGGGTTCTGCCACCATCCGGAGACGAGCACGCTTTTGTCGAGTTGGGCGAGGTGCTGTTCGACCTGTTCCAGTTCGGCGAGCAGTTCGCGTTGGCGTGCGGCGAGTCGTGTGCGTGCTTCGTCCGCAGTCTCCATGCGGCGATTGCCCCCTCCTGTGAATGGGCTCGGCCTGATCGGCGGCCCGCTCCGGCCCGAAGGTACACCGGGCGAGGGCGGGACACCCGAGAAAGGCGGCAGTGGGGGCAGCCTGAGCGCAATGGGCCGGTCCGGGCAGAGCAGGAGGTGGTCCACACGTGCAGAGAATTTCGACGGCAGCGCCAGGCGACGTTGCGGCTGCTGGACACGGTGACCTGCCACGATGTGAGGCCGTCGTTGAGACTCGGATCGAGTTCGGCAGCAACATCCGGGGCGCGGGCCGCTAGCGCGTAGGTAACCGAGACCAGATGGCCGGCGCAGTAAGGGCACCCCGTGCCAAGGGGGGTGCGGGCAGACGGCGCGGCTTGCCATCGGTGGTCCGGGCCTGCGGGACACGCCCACCAGACTTTGGCGCGTGACCGGCCGGAGACCTTGCCGGGGGTCAGCGGAGCATTGCGCTCCAGGTCGAACTGGGCATCGACGTCGGGATACAGGGATAGACGGTGGGTGACTGACGCCCGTCGGCCAGCGCAGAAGGGACAGCCGTTACCTGTGGCCGTGCGGTGCACCACAGGTGAAGACCAGGCATGATCGGGACCCTCCGGACAACGCCAGGTGACGACCTGGCGCGTCCCGGCGAGGACTTCCTCGGGCGTCAGTCCATCGTTGAGTGCCGGATCGAGTTCGGCGGCAAGCTCGGGGTGGCGCGCGGCCAGACTGTTGGTGACCGACAACTGGTACCCGGAACAGCAGGGGCAGCCCGTTGGATTCGATGCGCTGGTCCGAGCACAGACGGCGGCCTGCCACCGGTGGTCCGGGCCAGCGGAGCAATGCCACCACACCACGCGCTTGGAGCCGTAAGAGACCTGCCTGGGATCAACACCCTCGTTGCGGTCGACGTCGAACTCCGCCGCCACCTGCGGGTGCGTTACCGCCAGCGAACGTGACATGGGATCGAGCCGATTGCCAGAACACCACGGACAACCCGCAGGCCGCGGCTTCGTCTTCGTGCGGGTGTGCACCGCCGCCTGCCACACATGCGCAGGATCGGCAGCGCAGCGCCACCACACGCGTGTGTGACTGCCCGGCAGCACTTCCTCCGCCCGCAACCCATCGTTGAGCCTGCCATCGAGCTCCGTCGCGACAGCCGGGTGCAGCACGGCAAGGTTACGGCCGGCGCTCGGCCGCTTCCCGGCGCAATACGGACAACCATGCCCCAGCACGCCCCGGTTGTATGGAGACGCCTCCCACCGGTGATCCGCGCCCCGCGGGCACACCCATGCCACTTTCCCCCGGCGCCGCAACGACACGAGATGTGCCGGGCCCGCCTCCTCAGCCGGCTCCGCCGCAAGCTCCGGACGGTCCGCCACCGTCTCATCCACCCTGTGCCCCCTCCTCCGTTTGCGAGGAAGGCAGCATGGCGTACGCCACTGACAACGACCGCCGCGCTGGCTCCCGTACACGATCACTGTCTACGGGGTCACCAACCTTGCGCCGGAGAGGGCCCTCTGTTGCGAAACGATCACTGCCATCCGGCAAGAGCGGAGCAGAGCTCGTCACCGAGCAGGCACAACGACTCGCACGGCTGTGCGCCGGGCACCGCAGACCTGTCCGCATCGTCAGCGGCTGGCATCGGCAGGACATCAGTGCAGCCATCGCGAAGTGGATCCTGCGCAACACCGGACTTTAGAAAGAGCTGCGTTGCGATGCGGCCCGGACCTCCGTCATGGCAGAGGCAATCCCGAGGCGATTCACAGCCAGGCGCCCGAAGGCCAGGGGGTCACACCCATGCCTGACCGGCGAGGACCTGGCTGAGTAGGGGCCTGTCTATTTCCAGTGCCTCAGCGACCTGGTGCTGCCCGACAGCCGTGGCGGTGCTCGAGGCGGCGATAAGCCCCTCGGTCAACAACTGCCGTAGGGCCACGCCGATGTGTTGCTGAGCGTCTTGGAGGGGGACTGCGTCGTCCGGCCAATCTTCTCGTAGCTTACTGAGATTGTGGCTGGCGGCCTGGACTACCGCGGATGGGTAGTTGTCGACTTGCTCGAGGACGTAGTTGCACTCGTCCCGTTCGATCAGGACGTAGAAGGCGCCGGTGTAGGCACTCACGCGGACATGGGCGACGCCGAATGTCCAGGCCCGTTCGCCCGGTTCGCTGAGCATGTCGTCGGCGAGCCAGAGGTTGAAGCAGTCGGTGGCCCACCACTCGTTGGGCGCGATCATGACCCGGTCTTCTCCCGGGTACCGCACGACGACGGCGAGAGCGCCGTCTTCTTTGGTCGTACCGCGGCCGTAGACGGTGTCACCCCACTTCTCCACCGGCTCCCAGATGACGTCCTCTACGGAAAGGTCCGCGACATACCAGTCGGGATCGTCCACCGGTGGCCCCCTGCCCCCTTGCCGTTGGGAAGTGGTGTGCCGTAACCCTGTCCGGCCTCAGGCGGAGGATACACCCGGTCCACCGTGGCCGGTCCGGGACGCAAGGCGGTGCAGGCATGGGCTCGGGGCGCATGCCAAAAGTTGGTGGAGGCCTCGCGGCGCGGGTGGCGGCGACGAATGGGACGACTTTCCCGTGGCACACCGTTCTTGCCCTGGCCAGCCTCGTACCCCTTTTCTATGTCCGGTCATAGGTCGAAGAGGCTGTCTGGGCTCGTCCTCCGAGAACGCCACCCAGACCAACCACGTCGCCAACGAGGCCGTCGACAAGGCGCGCGACGGCATCCCAGGTCTCGTCGTCGCGACCCAGCTCGTCCAGTCCATAGTCATGGCATTGCTGCCGGGCTCCTGACAGGCGCATCTCCGGCCGCCGCAAGCTGGCCTGGGCCCTCGACCCCCGCGCCAGCTCACCGACTCCCCCAGCGACAGCGAGTACACCCTCGGCTGGGACCCCCACTGGTGGAACCGCTACCCCGGGTCCCCGGCCAAAGTCCGCGGAGTCGACGAGACCGGACAGCGACCTTCCAGTGCCAGCGGGGGCCGTCATAACGACGGCCGTGATCCGCCCTCGCCCGGCCTCAGTCGCGAACCGCGGTGTCGATCAGGCCGCTGAGCTCCCTCCATGATGCGAGCAACTGATCGAGGACGCCTTCGGTGAGGCGTTCGACGAGATTCCCGCCGCCGGGTGGCGGAGCGAGTTCGGCGTACTGCAGGTAGAGCCATTTGTTCGCCCAGGCCTTGCCCGAGAGCGGGCTGAGAGTGGCGTACACGGCTTGATCGGGAACGAATACGCCGACAAAGGGCCGAAGTTCGGTCTTGAAGACGTCGATGGCCGGCTGGGGCTCACCCGCCTTGCGTAGACGATAGCCAAACCCGACACCAGCCCTTAGCCTGCCGTCCGCACTGAGCCAGTCCCGCCGTGCCAGGACCGCTGCCTGCTCCGGGTAAGGCGGCCTGCCCGGATACCTTTCCGATTGATACGCGTACGTCTCCTGCCGAACCACCACCTCGGCGCCCAACTGCGCCGCGACCTGCTCCAGGCGGCCTGGCAGAGCCTTCGTCAGGCTTTCCAGGACCCGTGCAGAGGCTGCTTCGGCTTCCTTCATGGCCATTCCGTGCGTCAGCCACAGACGTGCCGCATCATCGTCCAGCGCACTCATCCGATTCATCCTTTGCAGCGTCGCTAGGTAGTCACGGGCTGCAGTCCGCGCTGTGTGACCGTGGGCGCTGCCAAGGTGCGGCGCGCCGTGCAGGGATGCTCCCAGGTCGTCGGCGAACTGGCTCAAGGTCATCGGATGGAATCGCTTCGAGAGAGGACGACTGCCGTGCAGCGTGAGGAACACGAACACCGGTGTCACCTCGTGGGCGTAGCCGTCGGCCAGCCGCTCTGTTTGGTGGACTCCTTCCATCGCGTGCACTTTAAGTTCGATGACCAGGGTGCACGCCTCGGTTCTGATCACAATGTCTGCCCGGGTGCCGGTCGGCTGCTCCACTTCCTGTAGAACCTCCGCCTCGGCCAGTGCCTGCGCCGGCAGATCCCCGTGCCCGGCCCGCTTCAGCATGGAGGTGAGCAGCCGTTCTCCGAGCTGGTGGGGCTGCGAAGGGTCGAGGAGCCAAGCGATCATTTTCTGATGGTGTCGCTCGAGATCCGCAAGCCCGAGGACCTCCAACACGGTTGCCCTCCCCGGCCCGCCCAGCCCCGCATTCTCGAGCCTGCGTAGTTCCCTCGTAAGCCAATCCCGATTGGAATCGCTTCCCATAGCCCCCATGTCCCCTCTTGACGTCTGAACAAGGTTCTCGGCTATACAGGTCACGCCGCAGCGAGACGGGCTTTCGGCCAAGCTCTCGCTGATGCTCACATCAGGTAGGTGCATCCGGTGGTCGGTTCGTGGTCGCCGGCCAGGCCAGCGCTGGCATGGTTCTCCTGGCAAGCCCCGCCAGGCCTGAGCCGGCTTCCTTCAGCTCTCTTCGGAGAGCGAAGCGCGCAGGGCGTCCAGGGGGACTTGGCCCTCTGGTGTATCCGCCAGCCAAAACGTCCAGCCATTGGCTCCAGCACCGACTGCGTTGGCGGCTCCGGAGGGCGTGTCGTGGGCTTGGCCGTCGATGATGATGCGTCCCTGGTCGTCGACAACAGCGGTCTGGTCGTAGTCCTCCCAGGCGGGAGTGAGGACGGTGCCTTCGTTGATCAAGCCGGCGTCCAACAGCTCCGACAGCTTGACTCTGCGGGAGGGGACTGCGCTTGTAGAGCGTTGCGTGGGCACGGTTGCCGTCACCTGGTACACGGGGCGGTAGGCGGCGTTTTCCAGCTGCAAGAAGGCGTCCCGAATGACCTGCGCCATGAGGGTGCGGCGGGCGGAGAGGAAGGATTCGAACCCCATCGATGACCAGTCCTCCGGCAAGGCGTGCAGGTAGAGCTGGCGAGCCAGGGCCTCGGGGGGAATCCTTTTAGCGGCCAACTGCTGAGGCCAGTAGTCCGTTGGCGCCTGGTCGGAGATGGCGATGTTGTCGGTCCATTCCAGCAGTGCCATGTTGGCGATCTGGTTGATGCGCGCGGTGTGGGTGATGCCGAGGGCCTTTTGCAGGTACTTGCGGGGGAAGAGGTGGTGGCGTTCGACGCCCTTGCGGGCGAGGATGGCCGGGTCGAGTCGGGTGCGCACCTTGGTGGTGGACAGCAGGACGTCTGCGTCCAGGATGTTCAAAGCCGCGATGTAGGCGAGCAGGGCAGGGGACTTCGCGGCGGAGCTGTTGAGCGCGTTGGGCAGCGTGATGCTCCAGAAGTCGGAGGTGAGGGTCTCCCGGACCACCCGGTCCAGGGCCGTGGTGAAACCGCGCGTGTCGCCGGGCTTCAAGTCCCGCAGCAGGGCCAGATCCTGCTCCATCTGGGTTTCCACGGAACCGGAGTAGCGGCCCGTGAGCTGTGCCATGAAGAACCAGCGCGCGATGGTCGACCGCAGCTGGTCGATGGGGACGGCGTAGTGGACGCGGCCGATGAGCCAGAGCGCGTAGCTGTAGAGGAGCGTGTTCTGACTGGAGATCATCTTCTCGCCGCGGAAGCCGGCGTGCTCCAGGCAGAGGAAGAACTCGTGCCAGTGTTTGAGGTCGAGGACGTGTTCTTGTGCTTGCTGCAACCGTGCGAAGCGTTCTTCGCGCCGTGCCGGGGACAGTTTGCCGGTGGTGTCGCGGCCTCGTAGGGCGGCATACACCTGCTTGAGTACCGCGGAGTCTAGGCCGACGGCGGCGACCACGCGCAGCAGTTGGGGTGGCTTGGGCTTGATGTACCAGTTGAAGGGTGACGCGGCGTGGAGGGAGGGGAGCCGTGACGCGCGGCAGAAGTCCTCCAGCGCGCGGCGGCCCTCGTCCCAGAACACGGAGGTGAGCGTGAGGATGAAGTCTGCCTGGTCGAGCTTGACGCCCTCGCTGTTGATCCGGACGAAGATCTCGGCGACTTGTTCTTCGTCGATGTCGGACGAGAGCACGACTCCTTTGAAGGGGTAGCTCTCAAGGTCGTGAAGGTGGTCGAGGGCGTCCTGGATCTGGTCTTCTTCCGCCTCGAGAAGGGGGCGCTTGCTGTTCAGGCGGGCGAGGAAGTCACGGATGACCTTGCGGCGGCCCGTGGCGCTGTCCCACAGGACGCTGATGTCGGGGAGGTATTCGGGGTCCTTCTCGATCGCCGCATCGGTGACGGCGAAGGTGGCGTCGGCGGGGCGGAAGGCGAGGCGGATACGGGTGGAGCGGTAGTCCTCCCTCAGGACCGGGGTTCCGGTCATGACTGCGAAGAGTGAGGTGAGGCGCTGCTGGCCGTCGACGATGAGCCGGCGAGCGGCCTCGGGTTTGTTTCCTTCGCCGATCTGCCGGGCGCCGGCTTCGACTCCGGTCTCCCAGAAGAGCAGGTAGCCGACCGGGAATCCCTTGTACATGGAGTCGAACAGTTCCCGCGCCTTGGCCGGCTCCCATACGTAGGGTCGTTGCAGGTCGGGTAGAGCGATTTCGCCGCGTCGGATGTCGGTGATCAGGTCGGCCACCTGGTGGGTGGTGTCTTTGAACAGCACGGTGGCCATCGGCAGGGCCTCCTTTGGCGCGGCAAGGACGGGGGCTGCGGAGCGGGTTGTTTTGCGGTTTGCCGTGGGGTTCAGTCGGCCACGGCGAGGAACGGGCTGGGCTGGCCGGTCCAGGTGATGGCGAGTTGTTCGCGGGCGCGGGTGGCGGAGACGAACAGCAGGGAGCGCTCACGCTGGAGGTCACGGGCGTACTGCAGGCGGTCCTCGTCCTTGTCGATGACGGCGTTGGGTTGGGGGACGTGATCGGTGCTGACACCGACGATGGCCACGGCCCGGTACTCCAGGCCCTTGATGCGGTGCATGGTCAGGACGTGGACGCCTGCGTCGGCCGCGGGGGCCTGCCGGGACTGGACGCGTACCGCGCGGATGCCTGCGTGGGCCAAGGCCTGGGCGGCGGCCTCGGCAAGGGCGTTGGTGCGGGCCACCACGGCGATTTCGTGGTCCTGGATGTCCTCCTGCTTCCAGCCCTCGATGCGCGCGGCGAGGGCCTGGAGTTCGGCGGTCTGCGTCGGGTGACCGGCGAGCTCGGGGGTGGCTCCCTGCAGGACGGAGCGGTAGCCGCCGAGGTCCTCGGTACCGTCGTCGAGGTTGTCGAAGTCCTCACCGCCGAGAAGCCGCAGCGAGGCGGCGAGGATCTGGCGGGTGGTGCGGTAGTTGAGGGTGAGACGCTTGGAGCGGCCGACGACGTCGATGCCGTGGCTGCGCAGCGAGGTCTTGTTGTCGTAGATGCGCTGGTGCGCGTCTCCGACGATGAACAGGTCGTCTTCGCTGGCCGGGACGAGGGCGCGCAGCAGTTTCCAGTGTGCCGGGTGGAGGTCTTGGGCTTCGTCGACGACGATGTGCCGGTAGGGGCGGGCGTCGTCGTTCCAGCCGGAGGCTATCCGGGCGGCCTGGGCGGCGAGTTGGGTGATGCCGACGGCCTTGTCGCGGTCCAGGCGGCGCTCGAACTCCTCGATGAGGCTCCACACCTGGGCGCGTTGGATCCGGTTGAGGCGTCGGCCGCGTCCGGCCCTGCTGGCGGTGAAGTACTGGTCGCGGCTGCGGACGTCCTGGGCCAAGACCACCTGCTTCCACTCGGCGTCCAGGAACCGGCCGTCCCAGCCGAGCTCGTCGTGTTCGTCTGCGAGTTCCTCCCAGCGTTTGCGGATGTCGGCGTCGTTGAGGGTGTGGAAGCTCTTGGCGCCAAAGGCGTCCTTGACCGTGCCGTAGGCGACCTTGTCGATGTTGCGGACGTCGACCCGGGCGGTGAGCTGGGTGCCGCCGAGGTCCTCCAGGAGGGAGCGCAGGAGGTCGGCGAGGGTGGTGGTGTAGGTGGTGAGCAGGATGGCCTGGCCGGGGGGCAGTCGGTCGGCGAGGGCCTTCACGCGGTGGAGGGCGACGACGGTCTTGCCGGTTCCGGGGCCTCCGGTGACGCGTACGGGGCCCTTGTAGGGGGCCTTGCGTTCGGCGAGGGCGCGCTGTGCGGGGTGCAGGAAGACGCGCCAGGCGGACAGCGGTTCGGTCATGATGCGGCTGAGGGCGGCGACGTCGCCGGTAACGACGAAGGCCTCCTTGGTGGCGGGGCGTTCGTTGGCGGCCTCGTAGTCCTGCGTGTCGACCTCGTCCGGGGTGGCGGCGGGGGCGCTGATCTGCTCCCAGACCTTCTGCACGCTCCAGCCGTCGGCGAGGCACAGGATGACGTCGCGGGCGAGTTTGGGCAGGTGCTCGACGAAGCCGAGGATTGCCTCTTCGCTGTGGATCTCGCGCAGGGCCGGGATGATGGCCGGGTTGACGCCGAGTTTGTCGAAGTCGGCGTCGGAGACGTCGGCGAAGACGGAGGGCGTCTGTTCCGCTGCCGTGGGGGCGGGTTGGCCGCTGAGGGTGCCAGTGAGGCTGCCGAGGTTGATCACCTCGATGCCGCCGGTGACCTTGTTGATGTCGAAGATGATATTGGAGGCGAGGTCGTAGGCCTCGTCGTGGGGCTTGACCGCCACGAGGTAGTAGATCTTCTGCGAGTGGTGCATCAGCACGGCTCGGTAGTTGTCGTTGACCCGTGCGGTGCGCACCCGCGCGTCCTTGGCGCCCTTCGGGGGCTTGAGGTTGAGCCCCTTGGTGTCCTTGTTCTGCTGCATCTTCATGATGAACTGCAGCACCAGAGGCTGGACCGATCCGTCGAGCGCGTCGTAGGACTTGCCGAAGGTGTCCGCCATGATCACTGTTGCCCCGGACATCAGCATCTCTCCAAACGCTCGCTCAACTCATCCGCTGTCACGCTCTGCGCGTGCGCCACGTGCCATCCTGCCGCCGTGAAGGCGGCGTCGCGGTGCGCATCTTCGTCGACGAAGACCGCCACCTTGCAGTCGGGCCAGGCCAGTTCGGCCTGGAAGGTTCCGTCGTCCCACTCGTAGCCGACTTCCGGTATGTCGATGCAGTGCCGGTGCGCCTTCTTGGCGAGGTCGGCCAGCAGTTCCTGCACATGGGGCGAGGCGTACTCCATGGCCTGGGCCCATGCTTCCGGCAGCTTCTCGGCAGCGCCTGCGGTGGTGGGCAGTGCCCCGGCGAAGAGGGCGACTGTGTGGGGGTCGACCTGGTCGGCGGTGGAGAGGGCGACCTGCTGGAAGAAGCGCGGCAATTCGTCGACGCCGCTGGGGGAGAGTAGTTGCAGCAGGTTGGACCAGCGCAGCCAGTCCGCCCACCGGGCGCGGTGGTCCGGATCGGTGAGGGCGTCGGCACGGTCGTCCAGCACGGTGAACGCTGACCAGGCATGCATGCTGGGCCGCTTGATCGTTGGTTCGGGGCGGTAATCGAGGAAGCCGACGATGCGCAGTCCGCCGGTGGTGCGGACGTCGATCGCGCCGGCGTCTCCAGCCGTCTGGGTGGGCAGTGGGGTCGCGCCGGTCAGGATCCCGGGCAGCAGTTCGCCCAGCTGCGCCCGAGTGACCGGTTGTCGCGAGGCCGTCGCGTAACCGGCCAGCAGCGCTGCCGCGCGCCGTGACCACCGGGAGGGTGTGGGGTCGGCGAGGAAGGCCAGCAGAGTTTCTAGGGGATTGCGCAGTGCGGGCTCGAGTATGTCGTCGGCGCCGGTCGCTCCGAGCACCTGCTGGTGCACCTTCTGGGCTGTGGTGAGCAGCGTGTTGCCGACCAGGGGCGTGGATGCGGCTTGGGCTTGGCGTCCGGGGGCGGCTTTGTCGACCGCTTCGGTCCATGCCTTGACGTCTTCCCAGGTGAACTGCCACACGTACGTGCCCTCGGCGCGCAGCGCGGTCCGCTTGGCCGCATCGTCTGCGATCCGGTTGATGTGCGTGCTGGCGTGGTAGGCATACCCGTCCAGGAAGACAGCGATGCGGGTGGCCGGCCCGTCGGTGCGGGTGAGTAGGTAGTCGGGTTCGCTGGGCTCGGTGGTGTGCTGCCGGACGTGGTCCTGCAGCAGCCAGCGGGTCGTGGCGCCCTCGGGCCCGGTGAAACGCAGCTCGTACTCCAGGCCCCGCTCCCCCGCCCGCGGTGTCACGGAGCCGCACTCCTCGGGCCGGCTGCCCCATTTGACGAGGGTGCGCACGAACTGTGCCTCCAGCTCGCTGTCGGCGAGCTGGTCGATACGCACACCGGACAGGGTGTCGACGCGGTCGGTGGCCCACTCCTGCAGCAGTTCCTCCAGCAGTTCCTTGGCAACCCGCAGGGAGACGTGCGGGTGTTCGCTGCTGGAGGCGTGCGGCAGCAGGCAGCGGTGGCAGGGCGTGCGCTGCCCCTCCTTTTGGCAGGGACAGTCACGCAGCGCGGCGTAGGCGAGGGTAAGCACGCGGTGCAGCACGGCCGGGTCGGCGAGGTGCTCGAGATAGCCAGTGCCGCCGGGCATGGAGTCGTGCAGCACCAAAAACCGGCGGCGCAGGTCCTCGGTACCGGAGGGCATGGAGTCCTCGACGATCCGGATGTGGTCGGGTGCTCCGCCGAAGTGCTGGGTGATGCCCAGCAGCAGGGCGGCTTTGAAGGAGGCGAGCTTGGTGTCCAGGTCCATGGCGGAGAACGGCAGCAGGATGCGCAGTGCCTGGGTGGTCAGCTCATGGGCCAGCACCAGGCGGACCACCGGTTCGGCCGTGATGCCGTCGTCCCGGTGACTGCACCAGCCGCTGTGGCGTGTACCGATCCGCTCGGCGACGGGGTCCCAGGCCTGGGGATGCGCGCCGCGTACGGCGCCGCACTCCGGGCAGGTCTCGAAGCCGGGGACCTGTTCTTCGTTGCCCGCGATGGTGTGCTCGGGTCCGGAGCTGGTGGCGGGGCCGAGGTTGAGCGTGCGGATGGTGGCGACGCGGGCGAACTCCACGCCGAAGGGCACGCTTCCCCTGCGTCGCCAGGCACGCAGGCCCTGCGGCTGGTCCGGGTCGATGTCCACCAGGGTGACCGTGGTGAAGCGGCGCTGCTCGCGCTCGTCGCGTTCGTCGGTGAGCCGGGCGTCCTCGCGCCGCTCACGGGCGGTGACACGCTCGGGGACGAGGACGTGGTGGACCGCGCCGGGGTCGGCGATCCGCGGGGTGCGGCATCGCGGGCAGGCGGTCACGGCCAGGCCGGTCTCCTCGGTGGCGACGAAGCCGCATTCCGGGCACAGCCGCCACTGAGCGTAAGCGGTCTGGCCCTCGCCGGCGGACGAGCCGAGGTCGAGGCCGTTGACGATGTACTTGTAGCCGTCGGTGTGGAAGAAGTTGCCGGGAGCCAGCTCGGCGAGGGCCAGCCGGGCGCCACGCCCGTACTCGGTCAGCTGCTCCTTGAACTCGCCGTCGCTGTCCCTCCACCACAACGTGGCGTCCAACAACGTGGCGTCGTCGTGCAGGGTGTAGTTGGGCAGCAGACCAAGACGAACCATCGCGTTGATGGAGTTCTCGGCGATCAGCGCATCGCGGCGCCTGCGCACCGACGTCTGCTCGGCGTACAGCTGGCGGCGCTGCGCATCACGGTTGGCATCCCCCGTGGCGGTGGCGAGTTCGTCGAAGGCCCGGCCGATATGCCGCAGCCGGGCGGCCAGGGCGTCCACGCGCTTGCGCCAGGCGGTTGCGGCGGTGGCGACGGCCTGTTCCAGCCCGCTGGCGGCGAAGACCTCAACCCCCTGCTTCGCCACCGGCGTCATGGCGGGGAAGAGCGAGGTGAAGGCATCGGCGAGTTCAGCGTGCCGGGCCTGGGCGACGTCCAGGAAGCGGCGGAACCAGCCGTCCTCCGCGAGACCGCGTCGGAACAGTTCCCCGATCCGGGGCGGCATGGGCCGCTCGGGGATGGCGGTTGCGTGCCACAGGCTGCGGTCGGCGGCCCGGTCCAGTAGGAAGGCCAGGTACTGGCGGTGCAGGATCTCGGAGGCGTCCAGGTAGCAGTCGGGCGGAATGATCCGCCCGGCCAGCATCTGCTCGGGGGCGTGCAGGTAGTACTGGTTGCGGGCGCCGCGCGGCACGAAGGTGACGGCGAGCGAGTTGCCGGTGCGGCGGCCGGCCCGGCCGATGCGCTGCGCGTAGTTCGCGGGCGCGGGCGGCAGGGAGGCCAGCAGGACCGAGGACAGGTCGCCGATGTCGATACCGAGTTCCAGGGTGGGCGTGCAGGTGAGCACGTTCGGGTCGAAGGCGGAGGCCCGGTGTTTGAACGCCTGCTCGACCTCCTCGCGGCGTGTGCGGGTGAGCGCCCCGGTGTGCTCAGCCGTGAGCACGTCGCCCGGCCGGTCGACCGAATACAGGTGCCGGTAGTAGTCCTGGGTGTAGTCGCGGTCGTCGGGCACGAAACGTCCGCTGCACTGGAAACGCAGGCAGGGCGTGCTCAGCCAATCGGCCTGACGGCCAGGCGGTACGGTCTGCCGCCAGGTGCAGGTGTCGCAGCGCACCCCGCAGGCGTTGACGCCCGGGCTCCCGGTGCTGGTGGCGGTTGCCTCATCGGTGAGGCTGTGGATGAGGACGTGACGGGGCCGCAGCGCATAGACGGTGGCCCCGCCGTCGGCCGGGTAGGTGGCCAGCACCTCACGCTGAGCCAGGAGCTTCATCGCCGCAGCGACGACGGCTCGCGCTTCCTTGCGGTCGCAGCCGAGCACCCGATGCCCCCAGTCGGCGAACCAGGTGCCGTCGCGGTTGAGGGAGTCGAAATCGGTCCGTCCGGTCTTCCCCGAGATCGCGAAGGTGGGTGCCGCCAGGCCGCGCGGGAAGGCCGGCATGCCGACCGGACGGCCGCCCCAGATCGGCCAACGCCGAGCGCCCGCCTGCTCGATGTACGTGCTCAGCCACGGGTGGTACAGGGCGCCGCGCAGCCGCAGCCGCTCCAGCAAGCCGCGTACGAGGACCAGGTAATCGGCGTCGTCGGCGGGCAGGGTGATCTGCCCTGGCAGGCGCTGGTGCATTTCCCGCAGCAGGGCGCACAGCGTCTCGGGTTCAGGCAGGTACACCTCCGCGGCGGCGGTGCGGGTCAACTCCATGGTGCGGCCCAGACGGGACCGCAGGCCGAACTCCAGGAGCGTTTGGAAGACCATCCGGCCGTGCAACATCTCCTCCCCCGCCTCGCTGAAGCTGTCGGAGCCGTCGAGGAGGGTGCGGATCTCCGGGTTGTCGCGCAGGTCCGGCGGCACGATGGAGGCCAGTTGCGCCCTCTCGCCCTGCCCTGCGGCCTTGACCACGGCATCGGCGGCGTCGGCGGCCAAATCGTGCACGGCGACGGGCGCACCAGGCTTGAGCTGCGCGGTGAGTAGACCGCGGAAAGTGAAGCCGAAGCTGCGGTTGGCGATGAATGCGGCCCGGTGGGTGGCGTCCTGCACCGAGTCGGTGAAGACCAGCAGCTTGCGCTCGTCGCCGGCAAGGCCCCGATCGGAGAACAGCTGGGTAGTGGTCACGGACGCCAACGTGGCGGTGCCCGCACCCAGGAACCGCATACCGTCGTCCAGCCCGCACGACGGGCAACGGTCACCAGTCCCGGCCGGCAGGGGGCCGAGCGGGGTGATGACGGGGACGGTCTCGTCGGTGGGGACGGTGCGCAGCGCCTGGTCCTCCGCATGGAGGTGGACCACGGCCTGTTCCCCTGGCCGAGCACGCAGCATCCAGCGCACGGCCCGGTTGCCCTGGGCGGAAGCCCGGTAGATCTCCAGCGGCTTGATCTTCAGCTGCTGCCACTCCAGATCTGTGGACAGCGCAGCCCATCCCGAGCGCCCGCAGTGGCGACAGTAGACCGCGGGGAGGTGGGCCCGGTAAGCCGGCGCGACAACCCCAGACGCGCTGCCGCCCAAGGTCGCCACGTCGGCCGCGGCATCGACCTCGGCCGGCGGATAGACGGCGAGGTTCGCAGCGTTGGGCGGGGTGTCGCCGGTGGGGCCGTCGTCGTCGAACCAACGAAAGTGCGGCTCGGGCGTCGCCGCCCGGATGACACGCCGTACCTCACGCACCCACAACTGGGCGTCCACACGCAGGAACGGCATCAGCCGACCGGTATCCGCATCCAGGATGCGCGCCTCGGACACCAAGGCGAGCAGGCGGGCCAAGCCGATCGCGACCAGCGGCATATCGGCGCGGGCCGCCTCGTCCCAAGCGGCACCACCGCCACGCTTGGCGAACTCCCTGGCGATGTCCGGGACGGTGACCGGGGTCACACCAGCGACGTCCAGCAGGGCCTTGATGAGGTTGTGCTTACGCAGCGCCAGACCGAGGGCAACGGGGTCTGCATGGTCCAGGCCCACGACCAGGCGAGCCAGCTCGTCCAGCGCGGAGCGATCGTCGAGGGGGTCGGGGACGGCCGCGAGGTCCGCCGGGGCGGGGAGCGGTAGGAGGAAGTCCGGTTCGGTGACGAACTCGGTAGGGGTCTGCCGGTCCTCACCGATCAGCGCACTGTCGGGAAACGGTGTGCCGAAGACCTTCTCCGCGAACTCTAGGAGCAGTTCCCGGTCCGACTTCTCTGGACCATCCAGCGTCGCCTCGCTGGCAGACGGGCTGCCGCCGAGCGTGGCGGACGTGGCGACGGGCGTGATCGAGCCGAGGGGACGCTCGGGGCGGGCGGCTCGTGTGGCCGCACCGAGACGGCGTAGCAGCATGGCCACGTCGGTGCCCTGGGCGCCGTCATAGGTGTGGAACTCATCCAGGACGACGTACATGAGGGACTCTGTCTGCCACAGCGGGACATCCGGGATCCGCTGGAGGAGAAGGTCCAGCATCTTGTAGTTGGTGAGCAGGATGTCCGGCGGATCAGCGCGGATCGCCTCGCGGTCGGTGATCAAACGGGTGATGGACGTGTCACCGGCGAGCGTCGTGGAGCCAGCATCGCGCCCGTACGAAGCGGAGTCGCTCCCATCCTCATCAGCGGCGCGGCGACCGGAGGTGCCGCCGATGTAGATGCCGGCGGTGACGTCCTTCAGGGCGGCGTTCTCGGTGAGGAGTTCGTCGATACGCCGTGCCTGGTCATCGGCCAGAGCGTTCATCGGATAGAGGAGCAGGGCCTTGACGCCCTTCTGGCCAGCGGCGCGGGCGCGAGCGCAGTGGTCCAGGATCGGGATAAGGAACGACTCAGTCTTACCCGAGCCGGTACCCGTGGTGACGATCGTCGGCTCGGGCGTGTGGCCGCCCTTGGTCGAGAGGCGCTGCCAGGCGGTGGCCTGGTGGGTGTAGGGCTTGAAGCCCTTGGGCCACCAGTCCAGAGCCCGCTCCCAGCCCGGCGTGGCCTCGCGGAACGGCGTGCGCACGCGGAGGTAGGGGCCGCGGAAGAGGCGGCTCTCCGGCCGTTCGAGGAACGCCTCAAGCTCGTAGCGGACGTCGTCGTCGGCGAGCGCGAAACTCGTCGTCAGGTACGCGGCGAGAGCACGACGCAGATCCTCGACGGCCAAAGAGGGAAGCATGGCGGCTCGTTACCTGCTTTCCGGGACGGCGTAGGTGGGGAGCGAGTCGATGGCGAGGAGATTGCCGTGGTCTCCGTACTCGGCGGCGTATGCGGCATAGTCGCCGTACTCACCAGTCAGAAGACGCGCGGTGAAGTCCGCATGAGCGCGGGTCATCTCGGCCTCACGATTGGGTTTCACCCAGCCCTCTGGGAAGACAGGGGTGGCGTCGCCGTTGCGGGCCGCCTTGACCCACGCCTTGACGTACTCGGTCTCCTCCTTGGTCTGACGGATACCGACGTTGTGCGTCGCAGCGCCGATCTTGTGACCGTCCGGCGCAAAGAACATCTCCCACTCGTACTTACGCAGCACGGCAAACTGCGAGCGGTACATCGCGCACAACTGCTCAGCCGTTAGGCCGAGCATGACGGCGACGAGCGCATCGATCTCCACCAAGGCCATCCGGCGGTCGTGCTCTGTGCGGAGCGGCGTGGCCATCGACCAGGTCGGCTCGACGTCCTGGATCGCTGGTCGGATGGACGACGGGTTGGTCCAACGGTCCAAGAACCAGGCTGGGTCGAAAAGCTCCTCCCAGAGAGGGGCGTAATCGCGAGTTAGACAGTTCAAACGAAGCACACGTAGGAGGAGGGGCCGAGCGAGAGGGTGCTCGAGCGGCGCAGGAAAGTTTCTAACCAGCTCAACGCTGACATTGGACACCCCGGAGACCTTGACCAGATAGTCGAAAGGCAGCGAAGTCCAAATCCCACCAAGACATGATGTCTGGCGATTATCTTGGAGCGCAATGGTGTGAACAGTGTGAATATGAGTCGGGCCCGGAGGAATTATTGCCGCATGGTGAGAACGTTCGTTTTTAAGGCTCGTCATATCTCGCCACGCAATTCGGAAATATTCGTTAGCCGCCCTTCCGCCCCAATCCTTGATTGCATTCGCGAAATCTCGAGGCGAGCATGCGCGAGCATAATTTGTTCGCGGGATAACGAGTTCAGGAAGTTGCTCTAGATTCCATACGGTGTAATCCTTGTTGGACTTACAGCCAGGGTTCGGCTGCTTATAGAAGGGGCTACCGACGGTAAAATGAGGCCCCTGCAATACAACTTGATCCAAGTCAGACGGGGTGTCCGTCTGCCACTTGATCAAACCATCCTCTTTGGCCGTCTTCTCATTAAGGGCCGAGGTCCACCAAAAGGAACGGCTACCGAGCCTATGCAGGGATCGGGAAAGGACACGCAGAGCCCGGTTGTCGCCTCGCGTCAACGGCCTGAGCATTCGAGCTTGCGATGCGGGCGTTCCTTCCGCGTCCAAGAGTTCAGCCCAGTCCGAAAGTACCGGTTCGGTGACCTGGATGACCCTATCCCTATGCGGCCTCAAGTCCCAGCCACCCGAGTCAAACTGGACGCCGGGAATTTCCCCTCCCCCGGGATGAGTGATTGACTTATCCGCAGTCTCGGGATGCGACAATCGACTGATTTGTAGGTAGGAAACAGTGCGACGCCTTCCGTAGACACACAACGCAAACGGAATATTGTTGTCGATCTCCTCGAAAAGGAGAAGATTGTTCGCGAATTGAATGAATCGCCGAAGGTGCTGGTATGTTGCGCTTCGCAGCAATCCACCCTTAGGGGCATTGAAATGTGTCTCCGGGTGCAGGAGTCCGACAATCCCTTTTACGCCGAGGTTGCGCCAAGCTCGCTCCATAAAATTCATGTAGAGGTTGGTTCGCAGACCACTAAGAACAGGGTGCTCGATTGGAGACCCAAGGATTTCCGTCAAGCCAGCCCACGAGTTCAGGTCGGCGAGATATCCGAGTCGGACTGAAGGTATTGACAGCAGTGATGCACGCCGAACACTTCTGACTTTCTCGGGTGCCTTTTCGGTCAAAGAGAACCACGGATCGTGCTCGGCGAGGACAAGGTTATCTTCCCAATCGAGCCGCACCCACGGTGGGTTACCTACCTGCAAATCGAATCCACCGTGCTGGAAGATGTGGGCGAACTCCAGCTCCCAGTGGAAGAAGCCCTCTCTACGGCTGATGGCGTCCATCTCAGCCAGCCAGGGGAAGTTCACGGCAACCGTCGGCAGGTCAGCACACTGGCTGAGCAGGCGGTCGTTGTCGTCATCCACTGCGAGTTGCTCGAAGTCGCCTGTATCGGCGAAGAGGCCGAGCGTGTCGTCGTGCCCGGCTGCACCGCCGTGGCGGCCGCGTGACCTCGCCTTGGCCAGCGGGACGCCCAGCACGGCCTCGCAAAAGGCCAGCCACTCGTCCATGGTCGGCGGGTTCGGCGTACCCGGCTGGCCGACCGGCCAGAACCACAAGGCACACCAGGCATCCATGACCAACTTCAGTCGGCCGAGCGGTGATCCAGGGGCCCGCAGCGCACTTTCGATCTGTTCACGGGACACGGCGCCAGACGAGCGCGGCAGTAGCTGGTCGTCCGGGGCCTGCCAGACCTCGATGTCGCGGCGAATCTCGCGTTCGGAGACGATGAGGCGGCGGCTGGCCAGCTCCCACAGCCGCTCAACGCGGGTGGCAAGCGCCAGCAGCCGCTTGGTCTGGGCGGTAGAGGGCGTCTTGGTCACCTCCTTGCGCCAGTCTGCAAGCTTGTCGCGCTCCTCCTTGGCAAGTTCCTTGGCCTGCTTAGTGTCGGCAACCGCGCCCCAGCCCTTGGCCGGCAGCAGGAAGTGGTGGATGTCCTGGCCCGCCTGGAACGCGCCGTCCTCGGCGCCGGGCCGCAACGGTCGGTCGGTCGGGACGGTGGTCAGCCATGCCTTCCCCTTCAGCGCGGCGGCGTCAAACACCGCTCGCCGCGCGCCGATCAACGAGTTGCCGCGCCGCAGGTGCATACCGAACCAGGGCGCCTTTAGGCCTTCGTGCATGGCATTGAGCCATAGTGAGACCTCGGCGAGTTCCACGGCGGTCTGGTTGAGGTCGACGCCGTAGCAGTTGTGTAGGGCCAGGTAGGCCTTGGTCTTCTGCAGTTCCACCTCATACCGGTCGGGCGGCAGTTGCTCGCCGACCTCGGCCATGCGCCGTCGAAGGTATTCCGTGGCAAGTTGGTAGATCGCTTCGTTGAGGAACGCGCCCGAGCCCAGGGCGGGCTCGCACACCGTCAGGTCGAGGATCTCGCGAGCTGTGGTGGTCTTGCCGTCTTGGTCGAGGAGTTCGGCCAGGGCATGCTTGACTGTGCTGCGAGTGAGGACTTCCGGCGTGTAGTACGAGGCCGAACGCTGGCGTTCGCGGCCCGACAGGCGGAAGACAAATGAGCCCTTCTTGTGTAGGACCCGCTTACTCACGCCTGTTAGCTCGTCTTGGCGCTTGACGAAGACCGCTTCGTCGTAGTTGTCGGCGTCCTTCACCGGCACGACCCAGGTGCCGGCCAGCCCGTCGGAGTCCGGCTTGGCGACCTCGTACAGGTCCTCGGCGGCGAAGAAGCCCGTGTAGGACATCAGCCCCTCATACACCGCGCCGAGCTGGTTGATGCCGAGCTGTGCGTAGGAGATGAAGCCCTTGCCGGTGGCACCGCCTGCCTTCGACCCATTCTTCTTGCCCTGGGTCAGCATGAGGAGGTTGAGCACCCGCCAGAGAACTTCGTTGCGCAGCCGGGTGTCGATCGGCTCACCGTCGATGTGGACCGAGCCAATCAGAGGGGTCGCGTCGGCCTTGAACAGGTCGCTGCGCAACGCCTCGAAGCGGAGCCCGTCCACGTCCGAGACGGTCTTGGCTGGGGCGGTCTCCTCCAGGGCGCGGTGGCCCTGGTCGACGAGATGGAAAAGCAGATCCAACGACTCATAGAAGTGGAAGCCGTCGCGGGACTCCTCGGGGAGGTCGTAGGAGACCAGCTCTCCCAGCCGCGCCAGTCCGTAGCCGTCCTGGTAGGCGTCGTCCTTGGACGGGAGGATGCCTAGTTCCGGGCGGGCTTCTGCGTAGAGGAGGAAGAGGATGCGGTACAGGTAACGCAGCGACTCTCGCGAGAGCCGGGTCGCAAGCTCGTTGCCATCGCCCAACTCTGCCGGGTCTGCCCCCTGCTCTGTGATACGGGCGAGGATCTCCTCGGCGATCAGCTCGATCGAACGCCGCAAGCCCTCGCGCAGTTCCTTGGACACGCCGACGGCGTGCTTGCGGCCCTTGTCCACCAGGCCGTCCAGGAAGCCGGCCACGCCGCCCTCCGTCAGCAGCGACTCGGCGCCGAACAGGGCGGACACGGCCTCCAGTTCCTCGCCGTCGGCGGAGAGGTTACGGTCCAGGGCCTCGTCCACACTGACGGCGAGGAACCGGCCTTCGTGCCAGGCGGTACGGTCGGCGAGCAGCAGCGAGCCGCCCGCCAGCAGCAGCACGAAACGGGGGGCGTAGGCGTCCTCGCAGCCGAAGAGGAAGGTGACGGCGTCGGCGGCGCCGGTGAGCTGTTGCTTGCCATCGAGGGCGATCGCATCGAGCAGGAGGGCGCCGCCGTCCTCGGGGTCGGCGACGAGGAGTTCGGCGTCTGTGCTCCAGGTGACGTCGAGGGCGACCAGTTCGGTGCCACCGGGGCCGGTCATCGCGAAGGAGACCGGGACCTCGCGGGCCTTGTCGGCGTGGATGACCTCGAAGACCGTGCGGTGCAGGCGCGTGTGGGCGCCCTCCTGCGGCTCTGACTCCTGCGTCTGCGACGTGCCACGGGTGATGTAGGCGAGCGCGGCCAGCAGGCGGTCGTTGAGGGCGCGCAGTTCAGCGCTGTCGGCGGTTTCGGACTCGGTGATGCGGACCTTGGCCTTGAAGTACTCCCGGCCCAGGCCCTTCACGCCGGACCGGGACGACGGTGCCCCGGCCCGGTCGGCAGCGGCCCAGCGCTTGCGCAGGTCGGCGAGGTCCCTGGTGAACAACTCGGCGAGGTAGTGGGCGGAGATGTACTCACCGCGGTTGATGATCGCTTCGAATGCCACGGTGTTCACGCGCCCTTCTGCTCGGTGCCGGCGGCCGGGACCAGGACCCCGATCAGCCGGACCATGGATTCGCCTTGAGTGGCCAGCTGCTCGATGAGCTGCTCGACCTCTATCGCCGTCTTCTGTACGCGTTGTTCGGCGTGGCGCCGACGGACGCCGGTCGCCTGCTCGTACGTCGACTCGCTCGCGATGCGCCAGGCCGTCAGCCGCTTCTCGTACTCGTCCAGCTGCTCGACCAGCGGTTCCTCCTGCACGGCCTGCAGCTGCGCCATGTGCGCGCGCATCGCCTGGACCGCGGCCGGGACGAGTGCCTGGAGGGCGGTGAGGTCGCCGGTGAAGGGCCTGTTGAGCATCTTCGGCTTGACTCCGGCCCGCTCCAAGACGCCGACCAGGTCGTCGTCAAAGCGGGGCGTTCCGGTGTCCAGGCCAGTCACGCAGGACCAGGCCAGCACGGTGGGGTGGCCTTTGGCGTTGGAGTACATGCCCTGCATCAGGAAGACGGGCTGGGTGACCTGCGCGGTGATGACGGGTGCGGTGTTGCGGGCGAGGCGGACGAGGACCTTGTCGGTGAGCCACTCCACGACCGGGTGCTGGTCGGTGAGGTAGCTGACGTCCGGCCAGCCGGAGGTTTCGGTGCGTTCCTGCTTGGTGATGGCGCCCTTGTTCCGGTTGCCGCTGAGTTCGCGGGCCCGGTCCAGGCGCTGCTGGGCGAAGCCCGCATCGAAGGTGAGGCGGAGCTGTTCGAGGACGCCGCGCTCGTCGAGGTAGGACTTGGGCAGCACGAGCAGGCGGCGCTGCAGTTCCCGGTCGGGGGTGAAGACGAGCATCTCGGGGTGGTCGGGATCCCAGCGCTTGTCGATCTTCTGTTCGGGGTTGCCGTAGACCTCGGCGAGCGCCTCCTCGACGAAAGCGCGTGTGGAGGCGAACAGCTGCGGCACCCGGTAGTCCTCGGCGTCGCCGGCTGGGGTGTGCTCGGCCATAAACAGCTCGAACGGGTCGGACGTCTCATCCGGCAGCACGGTGTCGAAGGAGGCCCCCGATGCGAGGCCCTCCATGATGGCGGTCCTCTCAGCCTCCTCGTCGCGCAGGCCGAGGATAGAGGCGGCCTCGCCGAGGGTGCGGTGGACCTCGTCCTCCCGCTCCAGCAGCCGCTTGGAGACCTTGCGGTCCGCCGACGGGTCGTCGGGGTTCTCGTTCTGCAGGAGCAGAAGCAGGGCCCGGATCTCCGGGGAGTGCTGTTGCCCGTAGCGGTCGATGCGGCCGTTGCGCTGCTCGATGGTGATCAGCGACCAGGGAAGGTCGTAGTGGATCATCTGGTGGCACTGGCGGTGCAGGTTGACGCCCTCTGCGGCGATGTCGCCGGTGAGCAGGACCCGCAGTTCGCTGCCGGCGAGGGAGAAGTCCTTGACGATGCGCTGCTGCTCGTCGTCGGAGAGTCCGCCGTGCAGCTGGCGGACGGCGCCGGTGAGTTTGGTGCCCTGGGTGAAGCCGAGGGCGGCCGGCAGGGCGTCCTGGAGCATCCGCAGGGTGGCGCGGCGCTCCGAGAAGATCACGACGCGGGTGTCCGAGTGCGGGCCGACCCGAATGGTGTTCTTCAGCTCGTTGACCAGCTGCTGGAACTTGCTGGCCTGCTCCACCTTGACCTCGGCGGCCAGCTTCCCCAGCGTGACGAGCGCGGCCCGCTCACGGGCGCGCTCCTGAGGGTTCCTGCTGCCGTCGATGGAGTCGATCCGGTTTTGCACGGTCTCGGCGAGTGCCTCGTGGGAGGAGAGGAACGCTTTCAGTAGCGTGTACGGGAACAGCCGGGCGCCCTTGCCGGTCACCGGGGCGGGTTGCCCGTTCTGCGGGTTGATCCACACGTTGTACAGCTCGTCGAAGACGTGCTGCTCGGCGGCCGAGGCCGTGCACTCGATGGACATCGGCTTCTTGCGGGTGGCCCATTTGTGGCCGATCTCCGCGGAGACGTCCGGGGACATCTTGTGCCGGCGGATGTAGAGGTGCTCCAGCTGCTTCTCGTCGTAGTCGCTGGTGTCGGGGATGGCGGTGGGGTCCAGCAGGCTCAGCAGCTCACCGAAGGACGCCCGGTCGCCGTTGTGCGGGGTGGCGCTGGCGAGGATGAGGGCGTCGGTTTTGGGGGCGAGGAGCTGGGCGAGGCGGTTGTTCTTGGTCCCGGTGTTGATGAGCTTGTGGGACTCGTCGATGACCACGGCGTCCCAGTTCACCTGCATGAGGTGGCTGCGCCAGCGGTCGGAGCGGAGTGTGTCGATCGAGATGATCGCGCGCTTGTAGTAGGAGAAGGGGTTGCGGCCGGCCGGGATGCGCTGCTTGATCTGTTCGATGCCTGCGGAGTCCAGGCGCACCAGGGGGATCGCGAAGCGGGTCCACAGTTCGTGCTGGAACTGCTCCAGAATGTGCTTGGGCGTGACGACCAGGATGCGCTCGCCGCGGCCGCGGCGGATCAGCTCGGACAGCAGCAGGCCGACTTCCAGGGTCTTGCCCAAGCCGACCGCGTCGGCGATCAGCAGCCGGGGGCGCAGGCCCCGCAGTGCGGCCTTGGCGGGCTCACGCTGGTAGGTGAGGTCGTCGACGAGGTGGGTGCCGACGGTGGCGAGGCGCTGCTCGGACAGCGGCAGCGGGGTTTTGCGGATGAGTGCGTCGATGAAGAGCCGGGAGCGGCGGCACTCAGGCGAGTCGTCGACCCGCAGTTCGGTGTCTTCGGGGCGCAGTGGGGTGACCTGGTCGAGGTCGGGGTGGGCGAAGAACACCGCGCGCTGGTCACGGACCAGGGGGGAGGTGCCGCGCACATCGAGGCGGGTTCCGTCCTTGGCTGTCTCGGAGACCTCGACGATCAGCCAGTCCTCGTCCCTGGCTCTGACCTGCATGCCGGGTGCGAACTTTGCAGCGCCTGCCGCGCCCTCTACGGCGGTGGTCACCGGCGATCTCCTTGATGTTGCGGGGTTCGATGGTCAGCGTGGCCGTTTCGGCTTGCGTGGCTGTCGCGGCGTGGGAGGTTTTGGCGGTTTGGGTGGCCTGGGCCGTTTGATTGCGGATGCCTTCACTCGCTCAGCCTCCGTAGTCACCACGTCGCTTGTTAATCCGGCCCCGCCAGCGTTCGCTCCAGGGGTCGTCCTGCTGCGGCGGTATCGGAGGATCCGCCGCAGGTGTCTGTGCCAGAGGCCGGCGTTCCGGCTTTCTGGGTGCGGATGGCGCGGGCATCGACGGGGTGGCGGGTGGCGGATCCAGCGGGGCCGCCTGCCGCTCCAGGACGCCGGTGAGGAACGCTTTCGGCAGCGGTGGGTAGGCCTGGCTGCCCGTGGGCATGCCCTCTTCCAGCAGCCGCTCCATCGCCTCCTCGAGGACGTCGTGGGCGGTCGGCCGGTCCTCGGCCTCGTAGGCCAAGGTGTGGGCGACCAGGTCATACAGGCGTCCTCGCGGCATCCCGGTGAGGTCTGGGGCGACGTCCAGGGTCCGCTGGGCGACCACCTGGGCGTGGAAGGGGGGATGTCCGGTCATCGCGTGGACCAGGGTCGCCCCGAGGCTGTAGACGTCGGCGGCCTCGCTGGCCTTGCGTGAGTCTTTTGCCTGTTCGGGGGCCATGTAGGCGAGCGTGCCGAGGGCTGCGTCGGCGGTGGTCAGTCCGGTTGCGCCTCCGACGTGCGAGATACCGAAGTCGATGACCCGCACTCCGTGGCCCGCGACCAGCACGTTGCCGGGCTTGAGGTCGCGATGCAGCAGCCGGACGGAGTGGATGTGCATCAGGGCGTCGGCGAGGCCCGCCGCGAGCCACCACGCTCCCAGCTCGCTGACCGTTCCGTGCTCCTCGATCAGGCTGAGCAGCGAGGGGGCGTGAACGTACTCGGTGGCGATCCAGGGCTGCTCCGCTTTCCAGTCGGCATCGACCAGGGCTGCGGTGTGAAAGCCGCCGACGCGGCGGATCGCCTCGAGTTCCTGGGCGAAGCGGGTGCGGAAATACGGGTCGTCGGCGAGCCCGGCCTTGATGACCTTCACGGCGACGGGACGCGTCGAACGGTAACCGAGGTAGACGACCCCCATCGCCCCCTGGCCGAGCCTGCCGGTCAGTCGGAAGCCGGCGATGCTGCGTGGATCGGCTTCCCTGAGCGGTTCCAGCACTTTCAGCCCCGTCCCCCGGCGTCTGCGGCTCTGCAGCCCTGCCATCTGCGTGCATAGTGAATCGATGGCGAGGGTACCAACAGTTTCAAGCCGTTCTCCCCGCCTCCCCCCAACTCTGCACGCACATTCTTCACATCGACAGGGTCGGGCAACCAGGTGTCGGTGGTGGCACAGCGTCGACACGACAGACACCCCCCTCACGACGACCCGCTCGCGCACCGCTCCCCTCCCTCTACTGCCGCCGTTGAGCCCTGTGCCGCAAGAAAAACCGCTGCGAATCCGCCTGCCGTTGTCAGCCCGGAGGGGCCGCTTCGGGCGGTAGCAGGACCCCGCTGGTGAGGGACTGGGTGAGCAAGCCGTCGGCTTCCTCGGTCAGCTCCACGACCTCGCGTGCCAGGGCCCGCAGCGTGTGCAGGTGACGGAACGCCAGGCCGTACCTGCGTTGCTCGTCAAGCGGCAGCAGGGGGACCCGCAGGCGCCGAGGGTCGATATGCAGCGACGTGGAGCCGGTGGTGGCGCTGTTGACGTTGTCCTCGGCCGACAGGAAGCCCGCGAGGAACCAGGGATCGAGGCGTTCGGGATCGGGCCGGATCAGGTGGATGTGCAGGCCGAGTAGGCATCCCGCGTGCTCGTCGTCGGCGACGCGGGCGGGGCCGCCTTGGGGGGCGCGGATGCCCGGGATCAGAACGTCTCCCGCCTCGATCGGTCGCCAGATCGCGTCCGGTGAGGGTGCTCAGGCCCGCCTGCCCCGGTGGGAGGGGGGTGTCTTGGGAGCCGCGTGCTGCGGGCACGGCGCGGTGCACGGTCAGTGCGCCGCCCCGTGCGAGGTCGGAGACCGTCACCGTGCGCCAGGAACGGGATTCCTCATCGGCCGTCGTCCACGCGGTGTGAGCGCCGGCTTCGGCCAGGGCGAGGGCGCTCTCCTTCAAGCGGTCCTCGAGATGACGTGCGTTCTTGGCCACCGCAGCTGGGTCGGCGCTGGGCGGGGTGACCCGGACCTGGCGGGTGGGGGTGATGTCGACGAGGTCGTCGAGGAGTTCGACGACGGGCACGGCGCACGCCGTGCCGGGCTGGTCGGTGAAGTGCGCCGGGCCCGCGTCGAACGCCTGCCAGTGATCCAGCACAGCCGTGCTCAGCGCGGACCAGTCCAGTGGAGCCCTTCCGCCCCGCGACCGGGTGGCGAGGTTCGCGGAGCCGTGCAGGGTGGATGGGTCGTGCGGACGCGGCTCGGCAGTGGCGTCGATGAACAGGACGGTCTGCCGGTCACCGCCGCCCGGCTGGGGGCGCTGCAGGATCCACAGGTGCAGTCCGATGTGCAACGGTGTCGCCGCTCCCGGCGGCAGCGAGACGACGGCGCGCAGTGCGCCACTGCGCAGCAGCTCGGCGCGCACGCGGCGGCCGGAGGCGCGGGAGGCGGTGGCGGGCGGCAGCAGCATCACCGCGAAGGCCGCCGGGGTCAGATGGGACAAGGCGTGCTGGGCCCAGGCGAGTTCGGATTCCGCACGGGGCGGCAGGCCGTAGGCCCAGCGTGGGTCGTAGGCGAGTTCGTCGTGGCCCCAGTCGCGGTCCGCATACGGCGGGTTGCACAGCACCGCGTCCGCGGTCAGGTCCGCGAAGGCGTCCGCGCGCAGGGTGTCGCCGACCCGTACCGCGACGTGTGCTTCGGGAGCGGCAAGGCGCAACCGTACGGCGGTGCGTTGGGCCTGGACCGGCAGCAAGTCTTGGGCGAACAGGCCGGTGGCGCCGTGCCGGGCGGCTGCGGCGAGCAAGCTGCCGCTGCCGCACGCGGGATCCAACACCCGGGCGGGGTAGGGGCGTCGGGGTGCGGGGTGAGCAAGCGGGCCATCAGGTCGGCCAGTTGCTCGGGGGGTTTGGTAGGCGCCGCTGGCGGCGCTGTCCTCCAGTTCCCGCTCGGCCAGGACGTCGAGCGCCGCCTGTCCGCTTTCGTCGCGCACGCAGTGCAGCAGCGCGCGGAGCACGGGAGCGTCGGCCGGGGTGTAGGTGACCGTGTCCGCGCCCGGAACGGTGTCGGCGAGTTCGGCCACCGCGTCGTGGCATCGGGCGGCCAGTTCGCCGTCGGACAGTTCGCTCAGTGCGGTCAGTGCTTCCCGGTCGTGTTGGGCGCCGGCGAGGACGAGGGGCAGCAGCCAGGCGGGGGAGCCGCCGCCGGTGTGCAGGCGCAGTGCGGCGCGCTCAGGTCGATCGACCGAGCCGCCGAGGCCAGAGGCTGGTCAGAGTCCCCCCGTCACGACTCCCTGCGGCTCGCCGTTGACCGTTACCGCGGGGTCGGCCTCCACTACGCGCACGGACATGTCGATCGGTGCGGGGCGGGCGTTGGCTGTTTCGGCTGCCGAGAGGTGCTGGACATTGGAGGAGCCGTCGGCAAAGGGTCGGATGGTATGGGCCAAGAGGCGAGTCAGTTCGTCCTCGAGACCGTGCTGCAGCGGGGTGCCGTCGGGGCCGAAGGAGTCGATCTCGCGCTCGGCGAGCAGCTTGCCGGTGGCCGCATGGGTGGCGGTGAAGCGCAGGATGCCGCTCTCGTTGTAGCGGAACTTGATCTCGATCTTGTTTCGGCGGATGTCCTGCTCCCGGGTCGGAAGAGGCACCTCAATGGTGGCCAGAGGGAAGGCTCTGTCGCTGTCGGCCGAGCAGCCGACCTCGCCCTCGAGCACCGTCGCACGCGCGAAGGAAGCGCCCGGCGTGTCCGGGTAGAAGGTGGCCGAACCCTCTGCGGGGAGCGTGGCATTGCGCCGGATAATGGCGCGGAAACCCGTCTGTTCGCCCGCGCTCACAGCCGTGCCCAGGTCGTAGCTGGTGACCAGGGAAAAATCGCTGTCGTCTCCGAGCTCGCCGTCGAGGGAGGCCGCGTAGATGGCCGCGCCTCGGGCGACGGCCGTCATGGGTCGGCACAGGCCGCTGTCGACGATGCGGTCGTGGCCGAGCAGCTCGCCCAGGGCGTGACGCACCTGGGGTATCTGCGAGGTTCCGCCGATCATCAAAACCGAGTCGATGTCGTCCGGGGTGATGGCCAGGTCTTCCAGCGCCTGCTGGACCGGTTCCAGGGCGCGGGTGATGAGCGGGGTGATCGCGTCGGTGTACTCGGCCGCGGTGATCTTGACCTCGCGCTTGGAGATCGAGGAGGCGAGTCCGACGGGGAGGTCGAAAAAGAGCGCGCCGTCCATCGGCACGGAGGACAGGGCAATCTTCGTCAGCTCGACCGACCGGCGCCACCGGCGTCGCTCGGCCTTGGTGAGGCGATCCGCGGTCAGGCCGATCTTCTGCTGGATCCGCGTGGCCAGGGCGTTGTCGAACTCCAGACCGCCAAGGGCGGTGATACCGCGGGAGGTCTGCTCCTCGAAGAGGCCGTCGTCGTATTCAAGGACGGTGACGTCGATGGTTCCGCCGCCCCAGTCGAAGACGAGGAAGCGGCCGGGGATCGGAACGTCGTGGGCGTAGGAGATCGCCGCTGCCGTGGGCTCGTTGAGTAGTGCCCTAACCTTCACACCGCCGAGCGCTGCCGCGGCACGGGTGCGGTAGCGGGCGCCGCCTGTCGCGTTGGCGGGGACGGTGACGACCGCGTCGGAGAGGTCGAGCAGCTGGGCGGAGACGCCTTCCTTCATGCGGCTGAAGAGAGAGGCGGCCGCGACCGTGCTGTGGAATTTTTCCGAGCCGACCCAGACGTGGTGTTCCTCGAGCTGGGCTGCGACCTCGATGCCGTCGATATCACCGTCCTTCTCGGCGCTGGAGCGCGTGCCGAGCATGCGCTTCACGGCGTCGAGTGGCTCGCTGGTGCCGGTCTTCGCCTCCCAGCCGAAGCAGAGGGTTCGCTGCAGGTCGCGGACGGACAGCACGGAGGGGAAGAGCTGCTCGAACTCCGGCTGACGCCACTGGGATGGGACGTTGTCACTGTCGATCGGCAGCACCTCGGTGGTGTGCCCGTTCCAGCGAGCAACAACCGAGTTACTCGTTCCGAAGTCGATACCAAAACTCATCGTTTGCCTCTCTGGTTCATCTGCTTGCTAGCCGCAGCGCGCAACGACTGCCGATAACTCGTCTTCTTCTGCGCACGGCCACCTGTCGTCATATCCTGCGAACCAGTTGGAGACGAGGAATCGCCACGCGATCCCTCCTCGGGAACTTGCCGATCCCTACTTTCCTTAGAGCGAGGGGACATGGTGCCCTGCTCTGACTCCTTACCCCTAGGCCGCGATCGAGACGGATCCACTGATTTCTTCATTTCAGAGTGAAAACTCGCGCTGCTGGTTTCCGCAACCTGCCTGTCCTCAACATTCCCGTCACCGGCCTCGCCTCGGTCACGTATAGCGATCTCCCGGACTGGCAAATCGCTGGACTCCTGTTGAACACCGGGCGCCTGACCTCGATGAACCTTCTTCTTGTGCGGAGAACCACCAGGCCCCCCATTGAGGTCCTTCTTCTGCTTGTCACCCGTCTCCGTATGCGTGGCCCTGCGCTTCTGCCCCGGCTTCATCTTTTCCGCTACAGGTACCGGCACCGAGTTCTTGGGAACGGCTCTGAGCCACCCACGCTCGACAAGCTTCCCGGATTCCCTGTCGACATAAGCAGGCGCTGCAACTTCATATGCAACCGGTCCACTGCTCATCGCCCCCGGCGGATCTTCCACCACATTGAACTGTGAATGATCATCAGCCTTCCCGACAATCTCCAGGCCGGCCCGCGACAACTCATGGTCGATCCGCGCCAATACGACCCTCAGGCTCTTGGACTCCAGAGTCTGACGATGAATAGCTGCCAACTGGGCCAAGTGCATTTGGCGGGTCCTCATTCCCTCCATCACACCACTGCGTACAGAATCGGAAATTTGAGGAAGGACACGCCTCATCAACTCAGCCCGGATGGCACCGACAGGATCACCCTCTGCCTCCTTTCCTTCCAGAAGGGCACCCAAGGTCTCAGCTACGCGCTCCAGTTCCTCTTCCACTGCAGGCAGGAGTTTTTCGTTGATGGACTTGAGGATCGCCGGCGCATCCAGGGCTCCCGCGGCAATCTTAGGGATATCACTAGCGGTAAACTTCCATGGCTGCATATCAGCTGTTTTGGGTTCGTCGTTGCCGGAATACTGTTCCCGCCCTGCAAAAGATGCTCGCTTCTTCCGGGCTTCGCGCGCCCTACGACCGCTAGTCACGATGTGCTGCTCCCTGGATCTTCAAAGGCCGCGGTGTCTTCAGCAGCCGGGGAAATTCGTTCTGTCGCCTTGGCGATTATTTCTCGGGCCGCCTGGGTGCGAGACCACTCACGGTCGCTGTCCGTGGGCGGCTCGGTGAGCCTTTGCAGGGGCTCGGGCGGGAGCTCCAGCCGGTGGCTTGTGCTGGTGAGGGCTTCCCAGCGATGCCGGGCGAGCGGTACGGCGAACCGGGGCACTTCCTGCTGTTCCCGCTCGGCCTTCTCGATCATGTCCTTGGCGCGGTTGATCTGGACGCGGCCGCCGTCGTCGAGTTTCTTCCTCAGGATGCGCCAGGCCTGCTTCCAATCGCCTGCCCCGTCGGGCACATCGAGCACAAGGTAGGGGTTGAGCGGCTGCTCGTGTTCCCCGGGCGTCCGGTCCTCCAGGAAGCTGCGGTTCTTGCGCAGCACAGCCATGACGCCTCCGCCCAGCTGTTCGCTTACCGGGGGTCGGCCTTCGGCGTCCTGTTCCAAGAGCTTGAGGGACTCGGTCGCATCCGGGCCGACGCTGAGGTAGGCCTGGATGTTCTGGGCCTCCCAGCGCACGGGCTGTGACTGGTGCCGCAGTCTCGCGGCCACGGTGAGCGCCGTCTTCCTGCGCTGCTCGGCAGTGACGTCGTCGCTGCGGAGGAAGGCACGGTGCATCTGCCGCACGGCCCTGATCAGGAGCCGCACGCCGATCCAGCTGTTGAACTTCTTGCTGCTTGCGCTGCGCACCCGGGGGTTGATCCGCTCCAGGAGGGCCCACAGCCGCTCATCGGTGACGAGGTCGTCCGGAGCCTCTCCGGTCCGCCGCACCTCGCGTAGGGCGTCGAGGAGCTTTTGCGTCGGCGGCAGGAGATCGGTCCACTCCTCGGCAATGGCCCGGGCGTCGTTTGCCTGCAGCCTTATTAGCAGGCGCCAGTCCGGCGGCCAGTCGGGGCCGGGCTCCGTTCCCGGCCTGGCCTCGCGTCGTTCTCGTTCCAGGGGCCAGGCCAGCAGGTCTATCTCTTCATCGGTGAGGGACGCTGGGTCCAGGCGGGCACGGAAGTAGGCTGCCCGGGAGGTGCCGTCGTGATCGGGGACGGCACCGATCCACTCCTCGTCGATGTAGTCGTCCAGGAGCGGTCGGGGAAGCTTTGCCAGGAGAGCTTTCTGCCGAGGGACAGGCAGGTTGGTCTCCATCAGGCGGCGGTCGTCCTGGTAGATCTGCCACATGCTGCCCGGCTCGCCCAAAAGCGGCAGCGGCTTGTCCTCCAGCAGCGCGCGGGCTCGGTCATCGAGCCGGTCGTCAAGGACGTCCAGTCCATGGTCTTGGGCCATGACGAGCAGTGAGACGCCTTCGACCGGGTCGTTGTGCCCGGAGGCTGCATCGGCCGCGGCCCGGGCCAGCTTCTGTGCGGTAAGCGTTCTGGACTGTGTTTTCACCACGTCGGGCAGCGCGAGTTCGGCGAAGGATCTGGCGCGTTCCCAGGCGTCCCGGTGGGCGAACCCTTCGGGGACCGGCTCCGGCTGCTTTTCGGGCACAACGGCCGGGGCAGGGCTGCTTGTAGCTTCCGTGACGTGCGGGAGCTGCCCGGTGGTCACGGCCTGTGCAGGAGCGGTCCGGTCCTTGGTGCGGGTCTGGCGTAGAGCGAGGCGGCGGGCGATCTCGCGCTGCCGTAGCTCCTCCACGCGGGCCTGCTCGTCCGGGCCGGCTCCCAGCGGGATTGCTGTCATCAGAAGTCCTCCGCGAAGCTGCGCACCTGCTCGATCACCGCGGCAGGGGTCCGGTCCAGGCTGTAGGCGTCAGCGAAGGCGATTTTGGTGGCGAGGTTGCTGGAGAGGACCTCCTCGCGCAGGGCCTGGAGTCGTTCGTTCGTGCACTCCTTGGTGGCGGACTCCAGCGGATGTTTGACGGCGACTGCTACGGGTTCGCCGGTGAAGTCCGAGGTGAACAGCGCCACCGGTCCGGCGGCTGTTTCCGCCAGGTTGACCGTGGTGTCCTCCTCCGCCCAGCCCTTGAGTAGGACGGCGTGCTCGCCTGGATCGATCGGGAGTTTCAGGCCGCGCAGGGAGTCGGTCAGGTCGCGGGCGAGCCGCCAGTCGTACAACGGGTGCAGGCGCATGTTGGAGTAGTCGCGCAGGCAGGCGTAGCAGGAGCTGCGGCAGTTCAGCGCATGGTGGTTGCCCTCCAGGTCATCTACGTACTGGTCGACTGCTTGGAGGAACTCCTCGATGTGTTCCTGCGAGCCGAGGTAGGTGCTGAAGCCTGCGCCGTTGTCGAGGGTGTCCGCCAGGTAGGCCATGACGGGAGCGGCCACCGGGGCGTCCGAGCCGTGGATGCCGCTGAGGAGTTCCTCCGGCTGTACGTCCAGGTGCGGGGCTGCGGCACGGCGCAGCAGGGCCGCCAGCGAGTACCAGGCGGCGCGCCGGCCGTGGTACGCCTCGGGGAAGCCGTCGATCTGCTGAGACTTGGAGATGTCGAAGCGCAGACCCCGGGTGTTGTCGAAGGCGTCCTTTGCCCCGATGAACAGCATGTCGGTGTGCTGGGTGGCGCCGAGTGCGATCTCCAGGTCGGCCTCCGCCTTGGGGTTGTCCACGGCTTTGTACCCGCCCCAGGGTCCCTGGTTCTTGACGAACCGGAAGAGCTTGCCGGCGTTGGTGTTGACGATGTAGCGGTCGCCGCTGCCGGTGTGGACGACCATCCAGTCGTCGGCGGCGCGGTGGATGCGCGGGGCGGTCTTCTCCAGGTCGGTGGCGGTCCGTGCGCTGGTAGCGTTGGAGCCAAGCTCCCGGTAGCCGTCGTAGTCGCGTGCTTCGGGGGCGGCCCGGAAGCCTGCAGGCTCCCGAAAGGGGACGGCCTTGTAGTACTTGCTCTCCGCACCGCAGGCGGGGCAGGTTCCGGCGCTACCGGTCTCCGGGTCGACGCCGGCCTGTGGGTCCACGTGGGAGCAGATCCGGCACATGGCGACCAGTTGTTCCGGACCGAAGGGGTCCGCGGCGGCCTGCACTCCGCGGCCGCTCGGAACGAGGGAGACCACGCCCATAGAGCGGAGCAGTGAGCCGTCCTGCGGGGTCTCGCTGCCTGGCGCGAACTTGCTGAGGGCGACGGCCAGGTCGCGGTTGACGGAGTCGGCCGGCGGCCAGGGGAAGGTCTTCTTCGGGATGCTCCGGTAAAGGAGGCGGGAGCGGGTCGGGAAGCCGAACATGGGCAGGAGACCAGCCTCCGCCAGACGCTGGCTGAGGTCGGAGTGGCCGACGGTCCGGGCTGCCACCTCGTCGACCTGGTCGAGGAGTTCGTGGAGGGAGGCCACCGGGTCGATGGCGGTGATGTTGTCCGGCGTTCCGGCCTGGAGGGCAGCGGCAGCGGCCGTGATGCGCTCCGGGTGCTCGGCGATCCAGCGGCGGACAAAACCACGGTGCATCGGCCAGTCGGCTGCGAGGCCGAACTGTCCGTGGACGTTCGTCGTCATGTCCGGCCCCTTCCTCACGTCGTCCGGCTGCAGGGGTCTAAAGGCCTGGCGCAGGACTTCTCCGAGCAGCACCCGCCGGAAGACGGAGACCATGCCGAGGACCAGGTAGGGCGGCGGGGTCGGGTCGTTGGTGATGGCTTCCGGGCGGGCGAAGTAGTGCTCGTCGTGGCTGCGGCCACGACAGACGGTGAGTGCCACGGCGACCGGACTGTTCCGTCGGCCTGCGCGGCCCACCCGCTGCTGGTAGTTGAAACGGGTGGGCGGCATGTTGGCCATGATCACGGTGTTGAGGGGGCCGATGTCGACACCGGCCTCCATGGTCGTGGTCACGGAGAGCAATTCCAGGCCGTCAGCCTGCGGCACGTCGTTGTCGCTGAGGAAGACGTCCTGGAAGAGGCTCTGGCGACGCTGGGCCTCCAGCCGGTCCGTCTGGCCGGTCAGCTCCGCGGCGCGCAGGGGGAAGTCACCGGTGCGGTGGGCCGCCTTCCAGGCGTAGTAGTCGTCCTCGAGGACGCCGCTGTACTGCTGGGGTAGGGCAGGCAGCGGGGTCAGGCACTTGGTGCACAGCCCCGCGCCCGGGTGAAGATGCGGACGGTGGCAGGAGCGGCACGTCCAGGTCTTGTTCTCGCCGGGGCGGAGCGCCACCTTCTCCGGCTTGATCACGTAATCGACCACGGCGTCCTTCCAGACGCCGAGCACCCGGTCCGTGATCGTCTCCAGATCGGTGCCTTGGCCTTCGGCGACCTGCTTCCAAAAACGCTTCAGGGGCGCGGGAGGTCCCTGCAGAGAACCGCGGATCCTGGTGAAGCGCCGCATCAGGCCGAGAATCCGCAGACTGGCCCGCGCCACGGCCTGATCGCTGTCCGTGCCGATCTCAATTGGCGAGCGGTCATCGCGCAGGCAGAGCCATCCCAGCCCGAGCGATTCGAAGTCACGGCCTCCGCTGGAGAAGAGGCTGCCCACGGTCTCGAGGCGGAGGCGAGAGCGGAGACGGTCGAGCAGCTCCTCCTGGGCCTGGGTCTGCACCACCGCTTCGCGGTCCCGCTCCCAGTTGTAGAGCGTGGTCCAGGGCTGTCCGGCCGAGGTCTGCTGGAGCGAGGCCGCGGGACCCGCGGGGTTGGTGCCGTACTTCAGCAGCATGCCTTCGAGGTCGGAGGCGAGGTCGTCCAGCGACGGCAGTTCGGAGAACTTCCGCTCCAGGTCGGGCAGGAGCTCCGGTTCCGCATCGAGGTCGTCGGTGAGAATCGCCTTCAGGCGTCCCCAGTCGGCCGGGTTGCGGTCCCGCAGCCGTTGCATGGCGGCACGGGCTCTGTCACGGTCGACCGACTCCCCCGCGTAGTGGGCCTTCACCAGCTGAAGGTCTCCGAACGGATCCCCCTGGCTCTCGACGGCCTGAGCGCTGAGCAGACGGAGAAGGTCCTGGTAGTGGCGCAGGGCAAGACCGCTGGCGAGTTCGGAGGCGTCGTCGCGGCTGTCGGAGAAGGCGATCGCCTTGCGCTGGCCGTCAGGGAGGTGGCCGAGGGCTTCCGTCACCAGCACCTGGTTGATCTTGTAGAAACCGGTGCGCATCCGCCGGACCGGTGCGTTGCGCAACCGGTCGGGGGATTCCAGCGGGATGAAACGGCCGTCCCGGTCACGTTTGATCTCCCAGTCATCGCCGCAGGCCGGACAGCGGGTGGGGAAGGCCTGCAGCCGGGCCGGGTCATAGGCCGGCTTCTTGCCCTCCTTCTCCAGCGGCACAGAGATGTGGAATGACCATCCCGTGTGGTGGACGTCCCGGTTCTCCAGACGTCCGGTGGCAGGCTGATAGGCGCTGCGGCGGAAGGCGAACTCTACCTGCCCTCCTCCATCGGACAGGCCCGCATGCCAGCTGGGGTCGTCAAGGCCGAGGCCCTTGGTACGCGGCCAGTACACGACATAGTTCGCCGCGGTGGGCGCGCCGCTGGCCTCGTCGGGAAGCAGGTCCAGGTCCGGGAAGTCGGAGTGGAGGGCACCGATGAACATGCGCTTTTTGGTGTCCTTGGGGCTGGCGTAGCCGCCGAGCATGAGGTCACCGCAGGCCTGGCAGGAAAGAAGCTCCAGCACGCGGGCGCCACAGGTGCAGCGGGAGGTGGGCTCGGCGAAGAGCCGGCCGACCCGGCGTTCGGGGCCGTGCTCCACAGGGATGTCGGGGCACTGCGGGTCTGAGCAGGCCCAGACGCCCTCGATGTTCCGGAAGAAGAAGTGGGCGCGAAGCTGGGGAAGTTCGGGGTCCTGAGCGGATCCGAGTATGCGCAGCACCCCATGGAGGGCGTCCTGGCGCTGCTCCTCGCAGACGGCCGGGAAGAGGTTCTTCGCCAGTTCGGGGGCGGGCAGGGCGCGGGGCTTGCCGCCGGGGGTGAGCGCGCGCTGGAGCGCCGGACCGAGGCCGGTCTCCCGGGCCAGGGCGACGGCTTCGTCCCGGGTGATGGGGGCCTTCGCGGCCCTGACGAGGCGTTCGGTGTGGGTAGCCAGGTCGCCCTCGCCATGGACCTCCTTTGCTCTGCCAGGGATGATCACGCGCCGGAAGCCGGGCAGGGCGAAGAATCCGTCGAGGAACTCGTCGTCCCGTCCAGCCTCCAGGGAGGCGGAGGCGGCGAGCACGCGGAACTTTTCGGGGCTCTTGTCGAGGCCGAGACGGTGACGGAGGTTGCGCAGCAGATACGCCACCTCGGTGCCGGCCGTGCCGCGATACATGTGGAGCTCGTCGAGGATCAAGGTGAAGCGGGCGCCCGGCGTCTCCTCCAGCCACTTCCGAGTGGCGCTGAAGATGTGCTCCTCCTGCTTGCGGAGCAGCATGATGTTCAGCATCGAGTAGTTGGTGACCATGATGTCCGGCGGAGCAGCCTGCATGTCCCAGCGGGCGTGCATCTCCGCCCCGCCAAGGCGCGGGATGAAGGCCCGCAGCTCCTCGCCGAGCTTGTCGTCGGCCTTACGCTGCCGTTCCTGGACCTCCCGCAGGTACTGCCGCAGACGGAAGTTCGCCGGCTCGAAATCGCGGCGGCCGGAGACGGGGGTGGCTCCGGTGTAGCGGCCGAAGTAGAAGCGGTGTCCGTTGCGCTTGCGGTCCAGCCACGCGTGGGCCTCGCGACTGTCCAGCGACTTCCGCAGCCGGACCAGCTGGTCGTCGGCGAGGGCGTTGGTGGGGTAGAGGATCAGCACGCGCAGGGCGGCGGGGTGGTCGTGCTCTCCCTGTCGGCTGGGCACATAGTCGGCGTCTGCCTGCCACCACTCGCGCTGCACCGCACGCGTGCCCTGCCAGTGGGCGGACTCGGCAACCAGGTCGGCCAGGACCGGCAGCAGGAAGGACTCCGTCTTGCCCGAACCGGTGCCGGCGGTGACCACAAAGTCCTTGCCCTGGCAGGCGGCGGCCAGGGCGTCGTGCTGGTGCTGGTAGAGGCTGGTCACACCGTCGGGGAGCGTGAAGCGGGCGAACTCGGCCGCGTCGGGGTGCGCCCCTGCTACGGCGAAGGAGTCCGCAATGCTGATGCCCCGGGAGGCGTACTGCGGGCGCAGCTCGATCAGCGGGTCGCGCCAGGCCCCGTTGTCCCGGTCCAGCAGGTTGCGCCGCTCCTCCATGACGGAACGGTCGTCGACGCTGAACGGGGTGTCGTAGTAGCGGAAGAGCGCGCTGCGCAGGTTGTCGAAGGTGCCCATGACGTCCTGGACGTCGGTGTGCGTCACGGCCTCTGTCTGCTGTTCGACGCTCACTTCGTCCTCCCGCCGGTGGCCGCCACCGCTCGCGGCATGATCTCCAGGTTCTGCTGCAGTGAGGCTGCGATCGCCTCGGCGAGCGCCTTTGGCACGTTGTCGTACGCGCGGGTCTGCGCCTGCTTGCTCACCGAGGGCGGGAAGCCGCTACACAGGACGGCCGCGCGCTCGTGCAGGGCGGGCAGCGGCGCGTACCGGTCGACGAAGAGCCGGCCAATGCCGGCACGGCCCTTGGCGGCTTCCGGCCTCCATCGCATCGCGCCGGTGCGGTGGCGGGCGAGCTCCAGGTAGATGCCCGTCTCACGTTCCACCGCGTAGAAGACGCCGTTACGGCGGACACGGCTCAGGCGTGCGTAGTCGGCTCCGCGCCAGCGGTACAGGCCGTCCTCGTCGTCCGTTTTCACGGGGACGAACCGCTGGAGGCGCAGTTCGTACTTCTCCAGCGTGTTCACCGTGCTGCCGCCGGGCGGCGCAGACTCGGGGCCCAGAGCCGCCTGCGGGAGCAGATGCGTCAACTGCAGGGCGGCACAGGGCACATAACGGGCCCCCAGCAGCTCTGCGGTTTCCTGAAGGGTCCGCAGGTCCTCATACTGCAACAGGAGAGTGTCGGGCAACGGCGCCTCACCGGCCTCCGGCCGGTGAGGGACGGTGATCAGCTCCATCCACTCCTGCGCCGCCTCCTCGACGCGCGCGCTGATCTGCGCGGTGCGCGCGCCGGTCAGCAGCATGAGGCCGTCGGCGTAGGGCAGCCGGGTCAGCACCGGCGGCGCCACCGACCAGCGGTCGGCGCGCAAGTCCACGTCGATGAACCCAAGGGCGGCGACCTTACGCATCCACTCCCAGTCGGCATACTCCTTCAGCTCCAGGCCCCATGCCTCGGCCTGGCTGCGGACGCCGTCGCGCAGTGCGGACGCCGTGCCGCTGCGGCTCTCACTCAGCCACCGCAGGAGGATCCCGCCGAACTCGTCACTGCTCATCGTTCCAGCTCCTTGGCGGCCTGCACGTACTCGGCCCACGAGCGCTCGGTAGACGCCTGCTGAGCGTTGAGGACGGCGCGGGCCCATGCCCGCGGGTTGCCGGCAGTCCTCGGCTTCGGCGTTCCGGGGTTCACCGGGCGGCCCTTCCAGCGTCCGCTTCGGCGCTCCAGGAGCCAGCCGCCGATACCGTGGAAGTCGGCCTCGAAGCGGAGCGGGGCGGGGGTGTCGGGCAGGCGCTGCATCCACCAGTCCGGCTGTTGCGGGGCCTGAAGCGTCCACAACCGTCCGTCGGCTGCTGCGAACAGCACCTCGTCCGCGTCCCGTCGGCACAGCTCCATGACGGCTGCAGTGCTCTGTGCCGTGGCACCCATGCAGTCGGCTCCGGTGATGCCGGTCGGCAGGATCTGCTCGACAAGGAGGGAAGACGACTCCGAGGCCTTGCCGTCCACGACCGTGAAGCCGCAGACCTTGGTCATCTTCGGCTCGACGACGGCCCGGTCCGCTGTCGCGAAGCCGATCTCCACCTCTGCATAGCTCACCGCGTGGCGGCCCGGCTCCAGCCGGAGCACGGCCAGGGGAACAGGGCGACCCGCGGCAATCGCCTTCCTGAGCTCGGGCCGCTCCTTCCCGTCGACCAGCAGCGTGCCGGCCATGGCGTCCGGCAGGACCACCTGGGGCTCACCGCCCCGCAGATACAGGTGGGGGTCGAGCGAGGGCGCGAGCTTCAGGCCGCCCTCGAGGCGGAGCTTGAACTGGGCCGGGGGCTGCAGGAGGCTGACCGCGCCCTGGACCTCCTGGAGCGCACGACGCAGGGTGACCGCGTCATCGAAGATGACGGGCTTGTGCATGGACCACCCCTGCGGCACCCATGCCAGTCTGCTGGTGTCGGCGTTCCTGCCCGTCGTCGCGGCTTTGTCCAGCACCCGCTGCACGTTGCGCTGTGCGGTCGGGGCAGCGAGCACCACGTGCGCCTCTCCCGGGCGGAAGCCGTCGGTGCTTGCCCAGACGCCGAGCACGTCGTCCCGTGCAAGCACCAGGACGGAGGAGGAAGGGCGGCTGAGCACCAGGTCGTCCCCGTCGCGCCGGATACCCCTGCCGAGGGTGTCCGCGCTCGGGGCGGGCAGGCCCGTCACCTCGTAGTAGGCGGAGTCGCCGAGCTGCTCAAGCACGACGCCGCCCTTGAGCTCGATGCGCTCCTTCTGCTCCGCGGACCGCAGGCGCGCCACCCAACTAAGACGGCCGGCGTCCAGCCGCACCAGGAGCTCCGCGCGGGTGACACCGGTGGGCACCAGCTCGTCCGAACCGTCCCAGGAAGCGGCGTAGTTGCCGATCAGCTTGGCGAGGAAGGAGCGGAACTCCTCCTGCAAGGCGTTGCGGAAGCCCTTGGAGAAGTGCTGCTCCATGCCCCGGATCTCGATCTGGGCGAGCAGCGTCTCCCCCGACAGCGGCCAGGTCGTGCCGTGCTCCCGCAACGACCGGAAGAACTTCGGCATGAAGGACCGGTCCGCGCCGCTGAGCAGCGCCTGGGACTGGGCGAACCCGATCATGCTGCGGTTGGAGGGCAGGTCGGCGGGGGCGGGAATGGTGCACAGACCCCGCGCACCCCTCTGGCTGAACTGCCAGGAGGCCAGCACCTGCCACATGCGGGAGATGGGCTCGTAATGCTGGCTGCCCAGCCGCTTCTCATCGCCGGTCAGCAGCTCGGAGAAGCGGGCGTGGTAAGCGGTGGCCCGATGGTTCTGGTCGTTCACCATCCGGCACGCGGCCATCACCGAGCAGGCCAGCAGCGGCAGAAAGGCAGGCACGCCGTTCTTGTCCTGCTGCCGCTTGCGCCAGCGGAAGTCCTCCAGCGCGCTGTACGGTTCCGCGGTACCCAGCCGCAGGAACTTGCCCACGCACGGGACGAGGGGCTGGTCTATGCCGTAACCGTGCCTGAGTTCCTGCTCCACGTCATCGTCGACGTAGAACAGCGTCGGGTGGCCGGCGTGCTGCCGTCCGAAGAACTCTTCGGCTAGCACTTCCTGCCACGCCTGATAAGAATGATCCACGCTGTCCCCAAAAGAGAGGTCCCGATGCCCTATTCGTGAAATCCCCCCGGGCATGGAACGGTCTTCCGCGTCACCCTAGAGCCCGCCACCGACAACGGGGCGCCGCCGAACGCCCCCTCAGGCGCCGACCCCGTCGGCCGTGCAGCCCTCGACCGTCACCGCCCGGCCAACTTAACGGCGCGCGACACGCAAAGACGTATCTCCCGCAGCGGGCAGCAACGTCTCCCGTCCCGCCTGCCGTCGGCCGCGGCCCGCAGCACCTCTCACGGCTACTCCGGCAGCCCGCCAGTTCCCGCTGCCGCCACTTTGGCCTACAGGTGTCCGACGCTGGTCACGCGGATCGACCACTCTCCCGGTGAAGCACCCACCCTGCACATCCTTCCCCCCACGCATCGCGCCGACTCGTCCGTTCACGTGCGACCGGAGTGTCAGAAGCACAGCAGCCCCCTGCCACCCCTGGCTGGTACCACTCGAAACGAGCCAACCACGCAGGGGCACAGAATATCTATGCGCTGTACACACAATCCACACTCGTGCCACAAACGTGATCTTGCCTGATAGGCAAAATGACCGAGCCGAGCCTCAAAGCTCCCAGTCGCGGTACGTCACCGGATCGAGGCAACCCAGCCGTCCTGCCCCGAGCCGCCTCAAACGCAGGCCAGGCACCGCCATAGAGACCGGAGCTTGTCGCGTTTTGTCGGTGGAGAAGGGCCCGGATCGGCTTCGTGGGCGAAATGGCAGACCCTCGTCACATACCCCTTGGGGCGCAGCTGTTCTCCACAGCCGCCGAGAAGCGTGCCGCACCAGAAGTCGTCCCTTCCGAACTGAGGAGGAACTCGTCGAGGTTGTGCGGGTGCTCTGGAAGGATCACCGACTGGTCCGAGTCTCGGCCGCCGATGACCGCGGTCTGGATGAGACGCGTGTCGACAGTGGGGGTTGGAGCGTCTTTTTGCATCCGTGCGCCGAGTGCACCAAGTGTCCTAGATGGAAAAACCCAGGTCGGCCTACAGACCGAGGCGCTCGTTGCGATCGGGGTGAAGACGGCGATCCGGTGCGGCCGTTCGCGAAGGCTACCGTCGGTCAGCACCGTCCAGTCAATCCAACTCCACCCGGTTCGTTCCCGGATCAGAACAGGTTCGCAGCCAGTAGTGCACGGCGCCTCGGAGCAGACATGCCCGCCGCGCACAGCGCGGGACCGTTCTCTCTCCCAGCGCTGCGGCTGCTGCCCGAAGGGGCTCGCTGAGCGATCCTGGGCGCCGGCGGGGTGCAGTCGGTCATGGGGTGATCCCTTCCAGAGGGCTGGTCGATGCGGTGGCGCAGGTGGTGCAGCGGCCGTCGCCGTCGGGGCGGGCGCGCCGGGGGGTTGGGCCGGGGCAGGTGTGGCACAGCGGCCAGCCGAGGCAGGCCGGGCAGAGACCTTGGCCGGGGGCAGTGTGGGGAGCACCGCAGCCGGCGCACTCGGCGAGCGCTCGGTGGGTCAGGGCCTCGGTCACGGTGCGGGCGGCAGACGCGGTAGACGCCCGCGAGGTCACCGGCCACCCGGGCGGCTCGTCCTTGGGGGGCGCGCCGCGGTGATCGCTGACGAAGGTGTCGGGTGGTGGGTAGGCCTGGGCGGCTCGTAGGCGGGCGGCGATGATCGCCGCGACCGAGGTACGCACCGGGCTGGGCAAGGGCCGGCCGGTGATGAGGTGGCGCAGCTGCTCCGGGCTCCAGCCGGCCTCCATCATCACGGTGACCACGCGGCCCTGATCAGTCAGCGCCCTCCCGGTCAGCAGCAGTTCCGGGCGGCCCGCCCCGATCTCGAGCAGCAGCCGGGTCCCCGGATGCAGGTCGTCCGCCGGGACCGCGGCCGCCGAGGACGCTGATGCGTCCGGCTGCTTGGTCCCTGCGAGCGTCCGCGCGGCGTCGCCGCGGCCGCACGGACGGAGGGGTCTGGTGTTCTCTTTGCTGGTGTTCTTTCTGTTGGTGTTCTTAGCGGGCCGATGAACCGACGTCGGGCTATCCACCGGTGGAAATCCCGACATCGGCTGCGACCTGCTGCTTTGCAGGCTGGGCAGGTCGGTGATGACGTACGCGGCCGCGCCGAGGGTGCCATCGGGGCTGCGCTCGCGCTCCCTCCGCAGGAAGCCGTGCTCCTCCAGCTCCCTGAGCCCGGTCTTCACGGCTGCCTCGCCGTCGCGGCTGCGGCGCGCCAGGTCGGTGACGGTCATCCGCCAGCCGTCCCGGTGCGTGCTGATGAGTCCGAACAAGCCCTTCGCCTTGAAGGAGAGCCTGCCGTCGCGGAAGAGGCCGTTGGCGATCTGGGTGAACTGGTCCGCCGCCATCACCCCGCGGCGGATCCCCGCCCCGGGGCTGCGCCCCGCCTCGCCGGCTGGGACGGCGGCGAACGCCATACCGGCCGCCTGCATAAGGTCGGCGTCCATGGCCGCCGGTCGGTCCGTGATCGAGTAGACGATCTCGCCGAGCGTCCCGTTGTCGTGCCGGAGCTGTTCGCGAATGAGGTAGCCGTGCCGCTGCAGTTCGTTCAGGCCTGCGCGTACGGCATCCCGCCCGTCAGGCCCCGCTCTGACGAGGTCGGCGACCGCCACCTGCCAGCCGGTCCGGTGGGTGCTGATGCAGCCGAAGATCCCTTTCGCCTTGAACGAGAGCCGGGTGTCGCGGAAGAGCCCGTTGGCGATCTGGGTGAACTGGTCTCCCGCCATCACCCCGCGGCGGATCCCCGTCCCGAAGCGGCTCATCGCGATCCACCGCGCGCCCGGCGGCTGACGCCTTGGTGCGCGTCCGCGGGGTCGAAGGGAGCGGGGCTGCCGGATAAGGAGCGGTGCGCGAGATGCATGCCGCCAGCTCATCCGGCGCCCCCGACCGCGCTGACGGCCATAGCCCCCGACCATCGGTCACGATCCGGCGACATGCGCATCGGGCTGCCGTGGTTGGGCTCGTGGTCGGGCCGGCCACGAGCCCGACCATGGGGCTCCGGAGGCCTGCGCAATCGCGGCTCGCAACGGGGTCGGCATTCGTTGCGCATCGGGCTGCGCAACGAGTCCGCGGGTCCTGCGCAATCGGTACGTGCCGTTGGCAGCCGGGATGCGCAGCCAGCCGTAGGCCTGCGCACCCCGGCTGCTCACTTCCGGAAGCATCACGGGCCCGGCTCCTGTCTCCGCACCATCCACTGACCCGCTCTGGACGGCTCCCCTGTCCCGCCGCCTGCGGAATAGCGACGTCGCCCGGGCCCTGTCCGGGCCGTGGTCGGGGTCATGGTCGGGCCGACCACGACGCCGACCACGGCTTTTGTGTCCTCTTCGTGACCGTGGTCGGGGTCTCGTGGTCGGTGGTCGGGTCGGGGGCGGCCGGTTTTCTCAAGGTCAGCAAGTACACGTTCTGACCTGGGAGTTTGACCATGTCTCCTGGCAAGCAGGCCTCGGAGAGCGAGGCCGGCGCCCCGACGGCCGCGGGCGCCCGGCTGGAGAGGATGCGCAGGCGCGTCCGCCTCTCCCAGCTGGCTGTGTGCACCGCGATCGCGGCCGGCCCGGTCGCCTTGGGCATCGCGGTGCTGTCCGGTCCGGCCACCGTGGCGGCCGCCCCTTCCACGAAGCCCACCGCCGTACGCACCGCGGCGGTCGCGGCCGACCCGGCGGGCTATGCGCAGCTGTTCGTCGGCGCGTGGCTGCGCAGCAACGCCGACGACGCCGAGAGTGCGCAGGCGCGGCTTGCGCAGTCGATGGCGCCGGACGTCGACCTGCCCGATCCGGCCGCCGCTGCGCATTCGGCGCCGGAGTCCGTGACGGCCGTGCGCAGTGGGCAGCGCGACGCCGGCGCGTGGTCGGTGACAGTGGCTGCGCAGTACGCCGACGGACGGTTGCGCTACTACGCGGTGCCGGTGGCCGCCGACCGTGCAGGCACCTCGTTCACGGTGACCGGCGCGCCCGCCGTGGTCGCCGGCCCGGCGCGGGCCGAGGTGCCGAAGTCGCCGTACGGCGTGACCGTCCCCGATGGTGCTGTGTCCTCCGCCGTCGGGGAGTTCCTCTCCGCCTACCTAACCGGAGCCGGCGAGGTCAGCCGCTACCTCTCGCCCGGTGTGAACCTCACCGCCGTCTCCCCCGCCCCGTACCAGGCGGTCACCGTCCAGCAGGTGTCCGCCGCCGAACAGGCCGCGGCCGCCGCGCAGGTCCCGGCCGACGGCACCGCGGTCCGCGTCCGCGCGGCAGTGCAGGCCCGGGACGGCCACGGGCGCTGGCCGCTGGCGTACGAGCTCGCGCTCAAGGCCCGCTCCGGCAGGTGGGAAGTCAGCGCGCTGGAGTCCGGCACGGTCCGGGACGGAGGCGCCCGGTGAACACGATGCACAGCCTGATGCTCGCCGGGCAGCTCAACGACCTCGGCGACAGCTGGATCAGCATGTTCAAGGAGTGGGCGACCAAGGGCCTGCAGACCGGTCTGGTCGTGCTGGTGGTCGTCATCATGATCCAGAAGTTCTCGTTGAAGGCCGGAATCGGCGCCCTGCTCCTGATGGTCATCGCGCTGGGTCTGTACAACTCCCGCGAGGACCTGGCGGACATGTTCACCGACGAGGTGAAGAACCCGTCGAAGGGAGCCCCCGCCATCCCCGGGATCGTCCAGTCCGAACTGCCGGCCTCGCCTGACCACTCGCCCGGCGTCGGAGGCTGGCTGTGAGCGCCACCACCACGCGGCGGGTGGGCCGCTTCTACACTGCCGCCCGCCGCCACCCCTGGGTACTGGGCAAGGTCGCCGACTGGAGGATCCCCCTCGGCCCCTACACGCCCGCGCAGATCGCACTCGCCATCGCCGGCGGCTTCCTCCTGGTCAAGACGATCAGCTGGTGGTCCTGGATGGGGCCGGTCCCCGTCACCGCGTGGCTGTTGGCCATCTGGGCGCTGCGCCGGCCGAAGGTCCGGGGCCGCGCCCCGCTGCAGGCCGCTGCGGGCTGGCTCCTGCTCGGCTGGCAGCCCCGCGGAGGGCGGATCGGCGGGCGGGCCGCCCGCGACCGGTCAGCCCGCCCGCTGCTCGGCGGCTTCACGATCGAGGACACGCTCTGCCCCGCTACGGCGGCCGCAGCGGCCCGTGCGTCTGGGCAGTGTGCAGCGCGGGCGCCGCGCCGCCCGGCACGGCCCCGCTCGTCCACGCGCCGCTCTACGGCGCCGGCAGTCCCCCCGGCGCCGACCGGAGTGCTGTCGGGCGTCCAGGAGCTGCTGGCACGCGCCGAGCAAGCAGGTGCGCGGTGAGGGTGCCGGTCCGTCACATCGCCGGACACCTGGTGTGGTCGACGCACGGCAGCGTGTGGGCGGTCTACCGGCTCCATCCCGGGCCCGACGCCCGCGGCCGCCATGAGGAGGCCGTCCAGGGCACGTACGTGCCGGCTGCGGTCCGCGATGAACAGCTGGCAAAGATCACCCATTTGGTGCGCTCGCTGTCCGGGGCGCCGCGCCTGTACGGCCTGTGCGCCCAGGTCGACCCGGGCGAGGTGGCCCTGCGGATGATCGAGGGCGTCGAGCCCGCAGACCGGGCCGCGGGCACGGGTGTGCATCCGTGGGTGGAGAACGTCGAAGCGACCCTGGACCTGCTGAGCGAGCAGGAGATGCACCGCCGCACCCTGTGGCTGGCCGTTCCGCTGCAAAGCGGCGCCGCGGCCGGGCAGGTCGCCGCGTCTCTGGGAGCGATGTGGGCCGAAGTCGCGCCGCTGCTGGGGATGCGGGCCGCGCCCGTCGCCCGTCGGGAGGTGACCGCCTACTTCGAGCGGGCCTCCCGGGTGGAGGCCGCGCTCGCTGGAGGCGTCGCGTTCCGCCCGGCGCGCCCGGCGGAGATCGTGTGGATGATCCAGCATGCCCTCCACCGGGGTCTGCCGGAGCCCGTGCTGGCGGAAGCCGAGGCCAGTGAGTTGTACGGCGGGCAGGTCCGCGACGGTGTGCTCACCTCGCCCAGTTACGCCGACCTCGGGCAGGCCCGTCTCCAGGAGGGCGGCGTCGACCCGATGCTCGACGACGCTGACGACCTGGCCGGCACCGGCCAAATCGCACGGTCGGGCCGGAAGGCCTGGTGGCGGCTGAAGACGTCCTCCCCGCTGCGGCGCCGGTGGCTGCAGGTCGAATCGGACACCGGTGTGGGCTACCAGGCGCACCTGGCGCTGGCCGAGTGCCCGCCCGCCGTCAGCCAGGACGCCGCCGACCTGTTCGCCCAGCTGGAGACCTTGGACTTCCCCGTCGACTACACCGTCGACCTCGCCCTCGTGCCCGCGGACAAGGCACGGGATCAGGTGCGGCGCAAGAAGAACGAACTCGTCGACCAGGCCGACCAGTACGACGCCCGCCCCACCGGCATGCCCGCCTCACTCACCGAGGCCGCCCGCGACCTGGGCGAGCTGGATGCCCGCCTCTCCCGCACCAGCGTCGAGGTCGAAGTGCAGTCCGTCACGGTGCTGACGGTATGGGGGCCCACCGCAGCCGTCTGCGACGCCCGCGCCCGGGCCCTGGCCGCGCTGCTCGGCGGAGCCGACTACCGGGCCGTGCGCCCGGCCGGCCTGCAGGAAGCCCTGTTCACCCTCGGCCTGCCCGGCACGACCCGGCCCGGTGTCGTGCGGGAGTTCACCCAGCACCAGGTCAGCGAAGACTGGGCGCTTTCCGGGGCCTTCACCGCTGCGGAAGTCGGCGATCCGAACGGGATGCTCCTCGGGATCGACCTGGACTGCGGCACCACCCGCCCGGTGATGGTCAACGTGGCGGACGCGCCGAAACAGGACGCCTCGGCATCTATGGGCATCGTCGGCGACCTGGGCGCGGGCAAGAGCGTCCTGGAGAAGCTGATCTCCGAGGCGGTTTGGGCGCGCGGAGGTTGCGCGATCTGCATCGACCGCACCCCGGTGCGGGAGTGGGCGGCATTCGCCCGCGGCGCGGCCGCCGACCGCTGCCAGATCATCGACGCCGCGCAGGCGGAGGTCTCTATCGACCCGCTGCGCATGTTCGAGGGGCCCGAGGGCCGCCACTACGCCCTGTCCTACCTCACCCTGCAGCTCGGCATCGGCCCGATGAGCACCAATGGCGAGGTCCTGCACCACGCCGTCGAACAGGCCGCCGCCAGCGACGCCCCCTCCATGCACCGCGTGCTGCAGGTCCTCGAGGAAATGGCCGGCCGGGAAGCGGGCAAGCGGCAGGACGCGGCCGCCGCCCTCGCCGGCCTCATCCGCGTCGTTGCCGCCAACCCGCTAGCCGCGATGGTGTTCGACCCGACGCTGCCGCCGGTACAGCTGGACGCCTCCAGCACCTCCGACATGATCGTGATCACGACGGCCGGTCTGAAGCTGCCCCCGAAGGCCGCGTTCGACAAGCCCGAAGTCCTTAACCAGCAGCCGCTGGAGGCGCTGATCGGCCGCGCGGTGCTCTACCTGATCGCCGCGATCGCCCGGCAAAGGGCGTTCGAGGACCCCGAGCGGTTCACCGCCGTCGTGCTGGACGAGCTGTACTGGCTCACCTCGTCCGCCGAGGGCACCGCCTTGGTCCACGAGATCCTCCACGACGGCCGCAAGCACAGCGCTGGCCTCATCGCCGGCTCCCACGACGCCGAGGAACTCGGCCCGGACCGCGGCCTGATGGCCTACCGCGCACTTGCCCGCACCGCCGACCGCGAGCGCGCCCGCCGGGGCCTGGAGTTCCTCGGCCTTGATGCAGGCGACCCCGAGCTGCTGCGGCTGGTGACCACCGGCCTGTCCCCGGTCGGCCACAAGGGCCGCGAGGGCGAGTTCCTGATCACCGGTCCCCGGCAGAACACCGGCCGCATCAAGGTCGTCATCCCTCGCATCGCACGCATCGCCTCGTCCATCACCACCACCCCGGGACGCCGCACCACCACGCCCGTGTCCACGCCGGCCACCGCTGCTGGCGCCGGCGCTGGCGACCGCCCGAAGGACCTTCGATGACCGCCTTCTGCCCCAGCCGCTCCCAGCGCCTCGCCCCAGCCGCCAGCGCCCTCACGGTGACTGTCGCCGCAGGCCTGCTCCCGATGACGTTGACGGTCAGCCTGCCGCAGACGTGGTGGCCGCGCACTGGAGCAGCCTTCGCTACTGCTGACCGGAACGCAGATCCGTGCGAGCTGATCGCAGGTCCGACCAAGGCCTACTGCGAGCGCGGCACCGCCTCCGCCCAGGCTGCCCGGGGCCGTGGTGACGCCGCCGTGGGGAAGCTGACTCCTGCCGCGACGGCAGCGGGCGCGCTCGTCGTCTGGCGCCGGCGCAGGCCGACCGGCCGAGGGCGGCGCTGAAGATGTTCCGTCCACAGCGCACAACGCTCCGCTCGGCCGGGTTCGTCGTGGTGCTCACCGGCGTGTTCCTCCTGGTGAACTCCCAGGTCGTCTACGCGGCCAGCAGCAACAGCGGCAGTGGAGACCTGCTCGCCCCTTTGAACATCTACTCGTCCGAGGGTGTGCCGATCGACGGCTACGACCTGAACGCTTCAGGCGGCTCCATCGTCGCCTTCAAGAGCCAGGCGTTGGCCTTCGCCCTATCGGGACTGTTCACCCTGATCCGCCTGCTGGTCGGTTTGGCAGGGTGGGCGATCGAGGTGGCCTTCCGGTTCCCGCTGCTGAAGATCCTCGCCCGCCCGGCGCAGAAGGTCGCCGACACATACGACACCGTGGTGGTCGACACCCTCGGGCTGAAGGGGCTGATGCTGGCCTGGGCGTTCGTCTTCGCCGGATTCATGATCGTGCGCGGGCGGGTCGGCCGCGGTCTGGGCGAAATCTTCCTCACCCTGTTCATCGGGGCGATCGCCGCCTCCGCTCTCATCCGCCCCGACACCCTGCTCGGCACGGACGGCCCTTTGGGACAGTCCCAGCAGGTGGCCGCCGAGGTCGCCCAGCACAGCGTCAACTCCTACGACTGGGGCGGCAAGCTCGCCAGCAAGGACCCGTGCGCCGGCATGGCCGGCAACGCCGAGCTCAAGTGCCTGGGACGCGAAGGCGAAGGACCGGTCTCCTCAACCGAGGTGGCCCGCCCCATCCAGGACTCCCTCACCAACGCGCTGATCGTCAAGCCGTACATGCTCCTGCAGTACGGGCGGATCCTGGACCCGGCCAAGGAGTCCGACCGCAAGGCCTACGCGGTCCATCTGAAGTGGGTCATCGGCGGATACAAGGCAGGCACGCCCTCGGACAAGGCCAAGGACGCCTGCAGGCTGGTCCACGGCCCAGGCAAGAAGTACTGCGAGCGCAACGCCGACGCCTCCCCCGGCAGCGGGGACCGTCTGCCGCAGTTCACCCCCGGCGGCGAACTGCTGGACTCCCCCAACGCCATCGTCACCGACGAGGACCAGGCCTTCGCCGCGTTCCTCGCCGACATGAAGAAGGCCGGCCCGGTCGGCAAGTCGTGCGCCGCCTACGCAGACAAGCCCACCTGGTGGCGGCTCGGCGGCGCCTTCCTGCTCCTGATCGCCGCCCTGTTCATCTGCGGCATGCTGCTCTCCAGCGCCATCGTGCTGCTCGGCACCCAGGGCATCTGCGCGGCCGCAGCGGCCGCCGGCGGCGTCACCTTCATCGCCGCCATGCTGCCGGGACCGCCGCGGCAGAGCGTGTGGAAGTGGCTGTCCCTGTGGGGCATCGCGGTCCTGGCCGTGGTCGGGATCTGCGCGTTCATCCCGTTCTTCGGTATCGCCGTCGACGCCACCATCACCAACGGCCCCCAGTTGATGGTGGAGCGGATCCTGCTCATCGACGTCCTGGCCATCGCCGGCGCGGCCGGGCACCGCCGCCTGCTGACCGGTATCGCCTCCTTCGGCCGTCGCATGGCCATGCGGATGCGCTACGCCAAGGTCGGCGGCACCCACCTGCCCGGCGACACCTCCGAGCTCGGCGCCGCGCTCGCCATGAACTCCCCCGCAGCGCTGGGCGGATACGGCGCCGGGCTGCGCGCCTTCACCGGCGGGGGCGGCAGGTTCGGGATGCTCGGCACCCGGCAGCGGCTGATGGGCGCGCTCACCTCGCTGTTCGACGGCGCGGGCATGCCGGTGGACACCGGCGCAATCCTCACCGACGCCACAGCCGAAGCCGGGCGCGGCCTGGCCCCGCTGACCGCGGCCGCAGCTGCGGGCGCCCTGGGCGCACAGCTCGGTACGAAGGGCGCGCACTGGCTGCTCATCGGCAAACGGCCGGACAAGGAGCAGCTGGCCAAGTGGCGCAAGCCCACCGCCGACGGCGACGACCCGCGGGCGGGCGGCCCCTCGGGCAGTGGACCGCCGCCTTCGGGCAGCGGCGGACCGCGCAGGCCCGGCGGCCCGCCCGACCGCTACCGCAACGAGCAAGGCCAGATCGTCGACCGCAACACCGGCCAGGTCCTGCACGACCAGAACACCGACCGCACACTGCTGTCGACCCGGGCCCACAACCGGCTGGTCCGATTCCGCGGATACCGCATCCTCAACCGGGGCGGCCGCGCAGCGTACGGGGCGACGGTCGGCCTGCCGGCCAACATCCGCCGCGCGCGGGCGGGCGGCTCGCGCTACTCCCAGGACGCCCGCCAGCAGGTACGGGTGTGGGGCAACACCGTCCGCGAGGACAGTCGGGCGTGGGCGGACACCGGCCGGCATGTCTCCCGGGTCATGCGGGAGCACACCGACGACCGCGGCGGCATGGGCCCCTTCCACAGCCGCCGCCTGCCAGCCACGGCCGCGCCGGCCTCAACCCGGGACGCGGCCACTGCGCCACACCCGCCCACGCCCCGCACCCCGGCAGGCCGAACAGGTACGGCCGCAGCGCGGACCGGCACGCCGCCGTCCCCGTCCAGCGGCCACGCCCCTACGGCAGATCCGGAGCCTGCCCCGCGGCCAGGACCCGGTTACACCCCGCCACGCGCAAGCGGCGTGCCCGGCCAGGACACGCCGGTTCTGCCCGGCGGCAGGAGCGCACGCAGCGGGGCTCGCGATGAGGCGCGCGCCCGGATGCAGGAGTTGATGCGCAGGACCGGACCCGAGGCCGAGCGGCTGCGTCACGAGCGCACGCGGCGGCGTGGCGAAGGTGGTGAGGACGAGTGAGGCCAGCCCGGCGCCGCCTGGCACGATGGGGGTGCATCGGAGCGCTGCTGTTCTTCTCCGCCGTATGCTGCGCTGCTCCGATCTCCAACGCGATCAGCGCGTACGTCGCCCTGCAGACCGGTAGGAGCGATGACGGCGGCACCGACGGCGGCACGGCCGCGGACATCCCGCCGCGCATGCTCGCTGCCTACCACAAGGCGGTCCAGCAGGTCGGCCGGTACGTGCCGAAGTGCAAGGCAATGCGCTGGCCGATCCTCGCCGGGATCGCCAAGGTCGAGTCCAACCACGCCATCGGACACAACATCGCCGAGAACGGGGACATCCGCCCGAAGATCTACGGAGCACTTCTCAACGGCTCTGGCGCCGGCGGCAACACCACTGCCTTGCCGGACACCGACAACGGCCGCTGGGACGGCACCGCGTCTGGGGAGCGAGCCGTCGGCCCGTTCCAGTTCCTGCCCTCCACCTGGGGCTCCGTCGGCAAGGACGCAGGCGGCGACAGGGTCGCCGACCCGCACAACGCCGACGACGCCGCTCTGGGAGCCGCCGTCTACCTGTGCGGCGAGGGCCGGAACTTGGCCCAGCGCTCCGAGCTCAAGGCCACGATCTGGCGGTACAACCACTCCGGCGAGTATGTGACCGACGTGCTGGGCTGGATCGACCAGTACACGGCAGCTGCCAAGGCTCCCGACCTCAGGAGCGTGCAGGGCAAGGTCCGCACCGTCATGGAGGCGGCCCTGTCTCGGCGGGGCGTGCCCTACTCGTGGGGCGGCGGCAACGCGAACGGCCCGTCGTACGGCATCTGCTGCTCGCCGAGCGGGAAGAGCGGCGCGAACATCAAGGGCTTCGACTGCTCGGGGCTCACCCTGTACGCGTACGCCAAGGCTGGCATCAGCCTGCCGCGCACCGCGGCCGAGCAGGCCGGTGTCGGCCAGCGGATCCCCGCCGGCCTCGGCACTGGCGCCCTCAAGCCGGGCGACCTCGTCTTCTACGCCTACGCCCCCGGACACGACTCCACGATCTACCACGTCGGGATCTATGCCGGCAGCGGTCAAATGATCAACGCCGCCCGCCCGGGCACGGCCGTACGGCTGGACTCGGTCACCGCAATGTCCGGCTATGCGGGCGGAGCACGGCTGCTGTGACCGCCACGCCACGCTCACCGCGTCTGCTGTTGCTGAGCACCATCACGCTCGCCGTCGCCGGCGTCGCCCTTTTGCGCATGCCGCACGGCCAGGCACCGTCGGCCCCGGCGACGTCGTCGACCGTGCACACGGCCACGGAACCCTCACCGGCCTCTGAGCCTTTCGCGGGCACGCCGCCCACCGGCACGGCTGCCTCAACGCCCGCCGCATCGACACCGGCGGGCCTAAAGTCCGCACTTCCGCCGCACGGCGAGGGCACCGCAGGCGATACGGCCATTCAGCAGGCGCTGCAGGCCGCCTGGCCCCCAGACCTTCCCGCCCGCGACGAACGCGAACTGCTGGCAGCCGGGCGTGGCCTCCTGCGCGCCGACGCCACCGGGATCGGCCGCGCGAGATGGCCCGGCGTCTTCCCCACCTCCAGAGGAGGCCTCGCGCCGGCGTTCGCCACCGCACAGTTCCGGATCCAGGCCGCGATCGCCCGCCGGGACGGCGCCAAGGACCACGCAGTCGTGCACCTGGTGTGGGCCGGCGCCGACCGCGGCGGCACCTTCACCGACGGCCGCATCACCGACTGGCGCTTCACCCGCACCACCACAAGGAAGGGGGCGTCCACATGGACTCCGCAGCCCCGTACCTGACCGGGCTGGCCGCACCGTCGACATCCGGTTCGGTACCCGGCGTGTTCACCGGCCTGGCTCACACCGTCGGCTGCGTGATCGCCTACTGGTGGGTGTCCGCCGTGTCCGCCATCGCCCTGTGGGTCGCGAGCGAGTTGGCCGTGCGCCGCCTGGCGCGGAAAGCCTCCGCGGAGCGCATGGCACTCGAGCTCATGCCATCGCGGCACTTCGACCCCAGCCTTGAGGAAATCTTCCGCCGGGGCGTCCAGCTCGCCCGCGCCTCCACGAGCATGCCGTGGTGGGCGCCGCGCCGGACGAAGGCCGTACAGATCCGGCTACGCGCCGACGGCACTGCGCCGCTGCGCTACCGCATCGAAGGCCCCGCGGGCGGCGAACGGCTGCTGTCGATCACCCCGTTCGGGCCGGACGTCACCGTCAACCGGGCCCGGCCCATCGTGGACAAGCCGCGCAAGCACACCGTACGAGCCGAATTCATCCTGCGCGGCAAGCCCACGTCTCCGCTGCGCGAAGTGCCCCTCACCCCCGACCCCCCGCAGCCCCTGATCGACGCTGTGGCCGACCTGAGAGCCGAGCTGGGCGACCTGGCAGAGATCCGGCTCGACATCCAGCGGGCCCCCAAGTGGGCGCTGCGGGCGCGGCGTCTGCAGTTGATGGCACACGCCCGCCGCCAGGAACGGCGCGAGGCCCAGCGGGCCGCCCGGTGGATGCGGCAGGACGCCACCGGCATCGAGGACTCGCTGACCTGGCATCTGCAGCAACTGCTCACCGGCAAGCGGGGCGGGGGCGGGCGCCGTCTGGTCATGCCGCCCGTCCCTCGTCGGGTAGACCCGCAGGAAGCGCTGGGCAAGCTCGCCGAGGACGACCACCTGGTGCGCGTGCAACTGCTCGTGATGTGCGCCTCGAACACCCAGGGCCGCGCCGAGGCCCGGCTCGCTCAGCTACAGGCCGCGCTGGATGTGTTCGGCGGCGGCTCCCGCTGGGCGATGCGCGGCTGGAGGGTGGGCCCGTGGCGGTTCGGGGCGGACCGGTGGCCCAGCCAGCGGGGCTTCGCACGCCGCTGGGATCTGGGGCACTGCCAGCCGCCCCGTCCGAACTGGGTCCGGTTGGACGAGCTGACCGGCCTGCTCAAGCCACCCACGGCGCACTGCCGCCTGCCGCTGCTCGCCGGAGACCTGCCGACGTTCGAGCATGGGAATCCCGAATTGCTGCTGCAAGGAATCTACCGCGGGCCGGACGGCCGCCGACGCCTGGTCGCCACCTACGCCAAGGAGACGCTGTTCGAGGTCGCAGTGGGCAAGGCGGGCGGCGGCAAGACGGAGCGTGCCCTCGCCCAGGCGATCGGCTGGGCCCACGCCGGCGGCGGGCTCATGTTCGTCGACCCGCACCGCGACTCATGGCCGCGTGCGCTGCCGTTCCTCGCCCACGACCACCTGATGGAGCGGATCGCGCTGATCGACCTCAACGCAAACGGCCGCCACCCGCAGGTGGCTTCGTGGAATCCCATCGGCATGCACCAAGGGCAGACGGCGCACGAGGTCGTCGAAGCCGTCACCGACGCCTACGCCTCCGCTCTCGGCTGGGACGACGCCAGCGCACCCCGCGCGCTCACCATCCTCACCTCGTCCCTGGCCGTACTGGTAGCCGTCAACGAGGCCGCCTGCCAGGCCGGACGACCCGGAGACCAGGCAACCATCTTTCACGTACGGGCCCTGCTCGCGGACCCGGCCTTCCGGTTTGCAGCACTCGCAGCAGTCGAGGGACGCCTCGATCACGAGACCCGCTCCTGGTGGCAGACCGTATTCCCCACCCTGCCCGCCGACGCCTTCGCCGTCGTCCTCAACCCGATCGCCCGCCTGGCCGCCAACCCCGTCACCCGCGCCTTCCTCGGACAGCCAGCCGGCGTCTACAACATCCGCGCAGCGATGGACCACCGGATGATCGTGTGGGTGTGCCCCGGCGGCAACGGCCCCACCGACCGCCTGATCACGGCACTCCTCGCCCGGGACCTGCTGCGCGCCGTGCGCTCCCGCCGCGACACTCCCGAAGACCAGCGGGTGCCGTTCCGCCCGTACTTCGACGAGCTGATCACCCTCACCGGTGCCGCACCGGAGACGATCGCCGCGATGTTCGAAGACTTCCGGAAATACAAGGTCCACATCCACGGCATGACCCAGCTGCTGGCCCGCCTGCCCCAACCCGTGCGGCTGTCACTGATACAGAACGCCTCCACCCTCGCAACCACCGCGGGCTCGCGGTCCGCCGTCGCGCCGATCACCGCCGAGTGGGGCGACCAACCGGGCCCAGATGCCGTAGCTGCCCTGGACCGGTTCGAGCACTACATGTCGCTGACGGTCCACGGCCGTCGCGTCGGCCCCGCCCGGATCAGCGGCCCCCACCTCGACGAGGTCTTCGCAGACCAGGCCCGCCCCGGCCGAGCAGCGGAACTGGAGCAGTCCGCTCGAGCCACGGCCGGCACAGCGCCGCTCGAAGAGCTCACCGCGCGGGCCGCTGACCAGCTCACACGCGTCAGTGACTTCCTTGCCCAGCAAGCCCCCACCATGTCCGCCGTCCGGCTGCAGAAGGGGAGATACCAGTGACCCCCGCCTTCCAGACTGTCTCCTCCAAGCGCGCTCCGAGCCCCGCCGAGCCGCTGCCACATCAGCTCCTGGTAGCGCTTGGCCAGCACCGGATGGCGACCACGCAACAGCTCCACGACCTGCTGAGACCCCGCGCAGCACGGCAGACCGTCTCCGCCCCCTTGAACAAACTGCGCCGCAAAGGCCTGGTGGACTACACGGTGCTACCCCAGTCCAACCGCACTCGCGCCTGGTACCTCACCAGCGAGGGCGCGCGGCTGGCCCGGGACCTGCCCGCCCTGCGCGGTCGGCCCCCGTATCCGATCACCTCGGCCACGGCTGCCTCGCTGAAGACACCGCACACCCTCACCGTGGTCCGCACCCACCTGGCCTTCGTCACCGACGCCCGCCTGCGCGGCGACGAACACGGCCCTCTGGACTGGACGCCCGAGGTCTCCCACCCGCTCAGCGACGGCGAGAGGATCATCACTGACGCGGTGATGCACTACACCCTCATCGATGAGGATGAGCGGACGAAGCTACGGGCATTCGTCGAGGTCGACCGGGCGACCATGGGCAGCGAACGGCTTGCCTCCAAGCTGATCGAGTACGCGCGGCTGTGGTCGTACGAGCCGCAGCCCGCGGGACGGCCACGCTCGCGGCAGCCCACCGAAGCCGGGGCGGTGTGGCTGCGCTGGTATCCCGTGTTCCCCCGGGTGCTGTTCGTGCTGACCGGGGCCTCCCGGTACGTCCTGGACAACCGGATCAGCGACCTGCAGGCCATGGCCGCCCAACACCCACTCGTCGCCACCATGGCCCGCAAAGTGCCACTCGGCGCCGCCGTCCTCGACGACCTCGAACTCCACGGGCCAACCAGCGATGCCTGGGTGCCGCTAGGCGGCGGCGAACGTCGTCCATGGACGAAGCTGTGATCCTGCGCCTGCGTGCGAAGGCCTGTCGGCCTTCCGCATCAAGGCGCAGCGGAATCCGAACCGCCCGCCCCACCGGGCGTCACACGACGGGCAGCGCGCAGAAGGCCCAAGACGCGGAATGGCCGAGTTCTTTCCCACTCCTCCACCGCGGTGCGTCGTTGGCCTGGAGCACAGACGACGTCAACGCAGGGGCGGAACAAGGCTGATTCGCGCGCGTGATGAGCGAGCGGGAAGGACTGCAAATCGACTTCCCGTTCCGAAAGTGACCGAATACGTCCCGGGTTGCACGAGGGAACTCAATTACACAGTTGGGAAGTTGACCAGACCATGCGTAGCCTGACGACTACACGATGCGCATCAGCGCAGCTTGACCAGGTTTTCAGGCGAGCCATGGGGGCGCGACCTCGTCGAGAGCCCCGTCCATGGCACGCCGCACGGGGAGGTATCGTGACACGCCGCGCACACCACGCCGCCCGCTCCGCTGTTCGCTTCCGAAATCGCACCACGGCGACCTTGGGGCTTTGCGCCGTGCTGGCCCTTTCGGCGTGCAGCACCTCTGACAAGCACGCCGCCTCCCCAACATCCACTGCTACCAGCCCGTCCGTCATCCAGGATTCGAAGGACCAGACCGCTCGGGATGCCGCGCTGACCGCCTGGCGAGGGATGGACGCCGAGATGGTCAAGGCGTACCACCAGGGCAGGTCTTCTGGCACCAAGCTCTCCGCCTATGCAGCGGACAAGGCTCTCTCGAAGATCGAGAGCGAGTTGTTCCAGTACCGCCGGGCTGGAGTGCATTTTGAAGGGGAGCCGAAGTCGACAGCCCAGGTGACCACCGTGGACGTGGGGTCAGCTCCGCAGACGGCCAGCATCCACGAGTGTCTGGACACCACCGACTGGAAGGCAATGCAGGGCAGCAAGAACGTCACCAGTCCCAACCAGGTCCAGCGCTACACCGTAACCGGATCCGTTCGCACGATCGGCACGCAGTGGAAGGTCGTCGATTACCAGGTGGACAAGGCGCGCACATGCTGATCCGGTCCAGAGCCGCAGCTGCCCCATTAGCGTTAGGGCTCTTACTGGGCCCCTCTCACCTTGCCCATGCGGGAGGTGGCCCCACCGTTGCCCCGCCCACGGACTGCGGCGACATGAGAGTGTGCATCGGCGTCGGCACCAGCGGATCCGATGCAAAGCCGTCCAAGGGCAGCAGCGGCAAGCAGACCACGAAGTCCTCGCACGGGAAGCGTACCTGCAGCACCTACTTCTCTGGGAGCAAGCACTCACTTGACCCAAAGGGCGCCGGCGAGTACGAGGTGCCCTGCGAGGATCCTGACCTGGGCTCTTTCTCCGGAGGTTGCTACTTCAAGAAGGCCGATCCCCAGCCTCCGGCCGGTGATCCCGCCTGGCAGGGGCACAAGCCAGGCGACGGGGCGATCTACCAGCGCAGCTGCCCCTTCGGCTTTCCTGGCAACCAGACCTTGGCCCAGGGCTTCGTGTGGATGGCCCAGCCACCAGCCGCGGCCGCTGTCGACCCCGCGCAGCTCGCCCAGGAGGCCGTCGACAAGATGAAGCTCGAAGGTCCGGACATCGCCAGCCCGCGCGCGGCCGGGAAGTACACCGTTGGTGTGCCGATGTGGATGTGGGTGCGCCAGAGCGCCACGACGTACGGGCCCAACACCGCGTCGGCCTCGGCGGGCGGCATCACCGTCACCGCGACCGCAAAGGTGTCGAAGATCATGTGGAAGATGGGCGACGGCGCCTCCGTGACCTGCAACGGCCCTGGCACGCCCTACACCGCTTCCGAAGGCATGGCACAGTCCCCGACCTGCGGTCATGTCTACTCGAAGATTTCAGCCGCTGGTCCGGGCGGCAAGTACAAGGTCACTGCGACCTCGACGTGGACGATCAACTGGCAGGGCGGCGGACAGAACGGCCAGCTCGTCGAGACCCGGCAGTCCCAAACGCAGGTGGCGATCGGAGAGCTGCAGGTCGTCAGGTAACGCCGCCGGAAGGACACAACGGTGAGCAAGACCCAAGAACGTGTAGACACAGCTCCGAACAGCGTCTCCCAGCAGGGACGCCTGGCCGGTCCGGTGGCTCCGCCCCGGGTGTCGGCTCGTAGGCGGCGACCAGGTGTCATCGCCCTGTCGCTGGCGCTGATCGCCGCAGGAGGCGCCGGTGTTGCCGTCCTGCTGCTGCAGGTCGGCCACCGCACCGAGGTGGTGACCGTGGTCCGCGACGTCCAGGTCGGGCAAGTCCTGACCGAGGACGACCTGGGCAAGGCGTCCGTTGCCCTGGACCCAGCCGTCAAGGCGGTACGCGCTGACGGCCTGGAGTCGGTGGTGGGCAAGCGGGCCGCCGTGGAACTCAAGCCGGGCTCCCTGCTCGCCCCCTCGCAGGTCACGAAGGACAGCCTGGTGAAGGCCGGCGAGCAGCTGGTGCCGATCGGCCTGGAGCCCAAGCAGATCCCGGCCACCTCGTTAGTGCCGGGTCAGAAGGTCGAGTTGGTGCACGTCCCGGCTCAGGGAACGACGGATACCGGCAAGACGTCCGGCGCTGCGCCGCAGACCATCGACGGCCGGGTCGTGAAGGCATCTGCTGCCGCCCCGGGTACGGGAATCGTGGTCGTCGACGTGGCCACCTCTGCCACTGACGGCGCCACGGCCGCCGCATGGGAGGCGGCCGGCACCCTGCGCCTGGTCCTCGCTGCCCCGGACGGTAGCTGATGGCTGTGATCGCGCTCGCAGGATGCAGCGGTGCGCCCGGGGTGACCACGAGCGCTCTGGCCCTGCTGCTGTCGTGGCCGCTGGAGGCGGGCCGGCGGATGATCCTGGCCGAGTGCGACCCGGACGGCGGGGCCGTGCTGCACGGGCTGCTGCAGGGCACGCTCGGCGACCGGTACGGGCTGCGCAACCTGTCCGTGGCCGCCCGCAAAGGCGAGTTCAGCGACGCCTTCTGGCGTCAGCTGATCGACCTGAGCGGCGAGGACGGCAAGCAGGAGGCAGTACGCGACCGGCTGCTGCTGCCCGGCATCACCGACCCCGCACAGGCGGCGAGCCTGGGCCAGGTCTGGAAGATCCTGGCGCAGATGTTCCGTGGCATCGAGGCCGAGAGCGGCCACGACGTCCTCATCGACCTCGGCCGCCGCGGCGCGTACGGGCCCTCCGGGGTCCTGGCCGAGCAGGCCGACGCCGCCTTCGTGGTGGTCCGCAATACCCTGCGCTGCCTGCAGGCAGCAGAGGGCCGCGTGCGCGCACTGGAAGAGCGCGTCGGCGACGTCAGCGTGCTGATGATCAACGAGGGCCCGTACCCGGCGGGCGAGGTGCAGCGCGTGCTGCAGGTGCCGGTGATCGCCACCCTTCCGTATGCGCCGAAGGACGCCCGTGTGCTCTCCGACGGGGCCGAACAGCCGCGCCACTTCACCAGGTCGCCGCTGATGAAGGCCGCCCGAACGAGCAGCACGCTGCTTGTCCAGCGGGCCGCCATGCGCCGAGCCCGCCTCGATCCACGCGGCCTGCACGCTGCAGGCGGGGAGGTGACCCATGCGCGCTAAGCCCCTGCACCCCGACCCCACGGTGGCACCGCTGCCCCAGCAGTGGGTGCACGAGAGCAACGGTGCGCCGACACCGGCCGGTGCTGCCTCGAGTACCCAGGTGCTCGGCACGGCGGCTCCTCACGTCACTGTCGACTACCGAGTGGCCAGGGACATTGCGTCCCAGGTCGCCAGGCAGCGCGAGGAACTGCTCAAGACCAAGCCCGGCATGGACCGGGCCAGCGAAGAGCAGCGCTGCCTGAACTGGATCGCCGAGGCCGTCGCCCTGTGGTCGGACGCCCAGGCGATGACGCCCCAAGAGGATGAGGCGCTGCGGCGCGCCGTGTACGACCTGCTCTTTCGGGCCGGCCGGCTCCAGCCGTACCTGGACGATGAGCGGGTTGAGGACATCATCATCCAGGGCCCGCACGAGGTGTGGCTCGACTACGGCGACGGCGAACGCCGCAGGGTCGGCCCGATCGCGGACTCCGAAGAGGAACTGCTGGAATTGCTGCGGGAGTTGGCCCGGTCATCGGGGCACAGCGAGCGCACCATCTCCACCGCGAACCCCACCCTCGCCCTGTCCTTGCCGGACGGCTCCCGGCTGCAGGCGATCACCGGGCTCGGGCCGATGACGTATGCAGTGATCCGCCGGCACCGGGTCTCCCACGCGGATCTCGACGATCTCGTGCGGCTGGGCACCATCGATCCGATCCTGCGCGAGTTCCTCGGCGCGTGCGTGCGCGCCGAGAAGAACATCATGATCGCGGGGAAGCAGAAGGCGGGGAAGACCACGCTGATGCGGGCGATGCTCAAGGAGTTCGACCCGGAGTGCCGGTTTGCGACCATCCAGAGTGAGGACGAGCTGTTCGCCCACACAGGCGGCTACCACAGGCAGGTCGTGTCGCTGGTGGGGCGGGAGTCCAACGGGGAGAAGGACGTCACCGGGCGCGGCGCTGGTGAGGTCACGCTGCTGGACCTGATGCATCCGGCGCTGCGGATGTCGCTGGAGCGGATCGTGGTCGGCGAGGTCCGCGGCCCCGAGGTCGTCGCCATGATGCAGGCGCTGACCAACGGCTCCGGCGGCAACCTGTGCACCATCCACGCGCGGCGGCCGGACATCGTCTTCGACCGGATCGCCGAGCTGTACGCGCTCGCCCAGGGGAACCTGTCCGAGCAGCTCGCCTACCGGCAGACCGCCAACGGCCTGGACTTCATCGTGTACGTCGATATGACGGACGAGACGCAGATCGGCGGCCGCCGCCACCGCTACGTCTCCCATGTCCTGGAAGTGACCGGGATCGGCGAGACGGGCCGGCCCGCCACGAACGAGGTGTTCTCCCCCGGTCGCGAGTACGGGGAGCTGCGGGCGGTGCCGAGGATGGACCCGGGCTGCATCGACGACCTGCGCCGTGTCGGCTTCGACTCCGCTGTGCTGCAGGAGCCCTACGGGGCCTGGGCGGCGCCGCTGCCGCTGAAGGTGGGGGCGAGCCGATGACGCTGCTGTTGGGGCTGCTCAGTGGCATGGCCGTGGTCGGCGGGCTGATCGGTGTCCTGGCCGGTGTCGTGGGCACCACGGTGCCGCGCCGGGTCCCGCTGCGCCGGCGCTGGCAGGCGCCCTGGCGCGGCGGGAGGAACCAGAGCGAGGACGCCCGGCTGCGGCAGCGGACCCTCATGGTCGCGGCCGTCGTGGTGTTCGCCGCGGTGTGGCTGGTCTCGGGGAACTTCGTCGGCGGGGCGCTGCTCGGCGCGGCCGTCATCGGGGTGCCCTGGCTGATCACCCCGGCGCAGATGGCGCAGGAGCGCATCGGCCAGTTGGAGGGCTTGAGCGAGTGGACGCAGCGGCTGGCCGGCCTGCTGCGGCTGGGCATGGGCCTGGAGCAGGCGATGATCACCAGTCGTCAGGGAGCGCCGGACGAACTCGCCGGGCAGATCATCAATCTGTCCGACCGGCTGCGTCTGGGGTGGCGGCCGGAGGGAGCGCTGCGCGCGTTCGCCGAGGAACTGGGCGATGTCACCTCGGACAAAGTGGTCGCCGCGCTGATCCTGTCGGCGGGCGACCGCGGCCCGGGCCTGGCGCAGGCCTTGGAGGACCTTTCAGGCACCGTCCGCGAGGAGGTCGCCAGGAAGCGCGCCATCGAGGCGGACCGGGCCAAGCCGCGCACCACCGTGCGGTGGATGACCATCATCACCGTGGGCGTCGTGGTGGCCGGGTTCTTCGTGCCGTCCTACACCCAGCCCTACTCCACACTCCTCGGTCAGCTCGTACTTGCCTTCCTGACGGCCGGGTTCGTCGGCGTGCTCGCCCTGATGCGGCAGCTGGGCAACTTCCGCCGCATCCCGCGCTTCCTCATTCCCGATCCGACCAGCACCGTCCGCCTGCCGGTGCTCGCGCCCGAACCGGATGTGCCGGCCGCCTCCGGGGAGCCGGAAGGAGCCGTCTTGTGAACCTGCTGCCCGTTGTGCTGACCGGCGGCACTCTCGGCGCCGGCCTCGCACTGCTGATGAGGGAACTGCTGCAGCCGCAGCCCGCGTTGGGGCCTGCCCTGAAGCGCAGTTCCCCTGCCACCTTGACCATGCCCGAGCCGGAACTGGACCGCGAGGAGGTCTGGGGCCGGTGGCTGCTGGCCCGCCTCGAGCGCCTGCCGGGTGTACGGGTCCCGACCACGAACCTGGCCCTGCTCGGCCAGGGGCCGGGCCAGTTCATGCTGAAGAAGGCCGCGCTCGCCGCGCTGGGGCTGCTCTGCCCGGTGATCGCGACGATTCCGTGGATCATCGCGGGCGTGGGCCTGCCGTTCTATGTGCCCGCCGGCGTCGGACTCCTCGTCGCGGTGCTGCTGTTCATCACCCCGGATCTCGCGGTGCGCGACCAGGCCAAGCGGGCGCGGGAGGAGTTCGCGCACGCCCTGTCCGCCTACCTCGACCTGGTCGCGCTCAAGCGGGCCGCCGACGCCGGCCCCGCCGAAGCGTTGGAGAAGGCCGCCGAGGTCGGCGAGGGCTGGCCCTTTGTGTATCTGCAGGGCGCGCTGCGCCGGGCCCGGCTGGAGAAGATCCCCCCGTATCAAGCGCTCACGGAACTCGCCCACGACTACGACCTGCCCGTCCTGGACGACGTCGCCGACATCATGCGCGGCTCGGCGACCGACGGCGCCGCCGTCTACAAGGCACTTCGGGCCCGCACCGCCGCCCTCAACGCCGAACTGCTGGCCGACCAGGCCGCCGAGGCGAACACGGCCAGCGAAAAAATGACCGCCCCGGGAGCCCTCTTGGCCGTCTTGGTGATGCTGCTGATGGCCTTCCCCGCCGTGATCCGCATGCTCACCGTCTAAAGGCCAGACCACTCCGACTCGTCCAACGCTGAAGAGAGGCAAGGGAACATGAAGCACACCGCAGCCCGCACCCGCCGCGCGGTGCTCCGCGCGACCACGCACCCGCACCCCTGCCCGGACACCGCATCTGGCGCACCGGGCCGCGGCCGCCGCAGCACGCGAGCCTGGGCGCGCGCCAACGGTGCGGTCCTGCGGCTGACCACCCGCGTGCAGGAAGGCCTTCAGGAGGCCGCCCGCCGGCCGGACCGCGGCGACATCTCCACCACGACCGTCATCATCTGGGTGGCCGCCGTCACCGGCGCCGTCCTGATCGCCGGAACCATCGCCGTGGTCATCGCCAAGTACAACGGCAAGCTCAACGGCCTGTGATGGCCCGTCCCGAAAAGCTGACCATCTGGTGGCAGGGGCGACGATGGCGCGACGACCACGGGGACACATCCCTCCAGATGGCGATCATCTTCCCCCTCGTGCTGCTCGCCACGGTCGCCGTCATCCAGGCCTCCCTGTGGTACTACGCACGGCAGATCGCCCTGACCGCTGCCCGCGAAGGCGCCAGCGCCGCCCGCACCTACCAGTCGAGTCCGGCCGACGGTGCGGCCCAGGCACGCAACGTGCTGGGGCGCACCGCGGGTGACAGCCTGCGCGGCTACAGCGTCGCCGCAAGCAGCGACGGGCAGCGCGTGCAAGTCCAGGTGTCCGGCACCGCCCTGTCGATGATCCCGGGGGTGCCGGGCCTGCACATCACGCAGTCGGCGTCCGCCCCCGTGGAACGCTGGACCGCCCCAAGGGAGTGAACCCACGTGCGAACCACGGCCCCTCGGGCCCGCAGACTGCGCAGCGACGAGGGCAGCGCCGCGATCGAGGCGGCGCTCGTCCTCCCAGCCTTGATCATGTTCCTGTGTCTGGCGATCGCCGGCGGCCGGATCGTCACCTCCGGCGCGAAAATCGACTCCGCGGCTGAAGACGCGGCACGAGAGGCGTCCATCCACCGCACAGCGGCAGCCGCCCAGAGCGCCGCGCAGTCGGCGGCCGCCCAGTCCCTCAACGACCAGGGCATCACATGCGCGTCGACCTCCGTCAACATCAACACCGGCGGTCTCAGCGTGCCGGTGGGGCAGATCGGCACGGTCACCGTGACCGTGACCTGCACAGTCAACCTGTCCGACCTCCTACTGCCAGGCGTGCCAGGAACCAAGACCCTCACCTCCACAGCAACCTCGGTAGTCGACCAGTACAGGCAGCGGGGTGATGGATGATCTCCCGTCAAAGGTGCCTGCGCCGAGCGCGGCTGGACGACCGGGGAGGCGTCACCGTGTTCGTCGCCGTGTGCGTCATCGCGCTGATCGGAATCATCGGCGTCGCCGTCGACGGTGGCAGCAAGATGCGTGCCGCGGAACGCGCGGACTACATCGCCGGCGAAGCCGCGCGAGCCGGCGGGCAGGCCATCGATCCCGCCGACGCGATCAGCGGGAAGGCGATCGTCGTGGATCCGCAAGCCGCGGCCGCCGCAGCCCAGTCCTACCTGCGCTCCGCAGGTGCCACCGGCACGGTCAGCGTCTCCGGCGACGGCAAGACCCTCAACGTCACTGTCACGGGCACGTACGACACGAAGTTCCTGTCGGTGGTCGGGATCGGCTCCCTGCCGGTGACCGGCCACGGCAAGGCCACCCTCCTGCACGGCGTCACCGCTCCCGAAGGACCATGATGCGCACCACCCCCTCCCCCACCGCAGCCCCCGGCCGCACCCTGGCGCGGGTCCTCAAAGCCAGCTTGAGTCTGCTGGTCCTGGCGGTCGCGGTCGCCGGGCTGCCGCTGCTTCTGGCCTGGGCCACCCCCATCATCTGGGCTGCCACCCACGACGACGTCATGCATCTGCTGGATGGGCAGGACACCGGCAGCGTGTTCCTGCTGCTGCTCGCCTGCGTGGGCTGGATCGGGTGGGCTCAGTTCAGCTTCTGCGCCGTACGTGAGCTGATCGCCCAGGTGCGGGGCCGTACCTGGCATGCCCCGCGCGGGATGGGCGCCTCGCAGCGCGCCGCGGCCCTGCTGATCGGCAGCATCCTGGTGCTGCTGCCCACCAGCTCGGCGCTGGCCTCCGACGCCCAAGCCGCACAGGCCACCACGGCACAGCGCGTCCCCGGCAAGGCCCAGGCGCCGCAGGCCACCGAGGCCGAGCAGGACCAGACGCCCGCGGCGAGCACACCGGCGCCCCGCGCCACGTACACGGTGCGCGAGACGCGGCCGGCAGAGAGCTTGTGGGGCATCGCCGAGCGGGAGCTGGGGGACGGCGAGCGGTGGAGGGAGATTGCTCATCTGAACGAGGGCCGGACCATGGCCGACGGCACAGTCTTCCGTGCGAACAGCTTTCTGCAGCCCGGCTGGCACCTGCAAATGCCCCAGACCGCCACGACCGCGGCCGCGGCAGCTGGAGCGGGAGACGTCCACACGCAGCTGGGTGACAGCACCCTGGCCGCGGATGCGAAGGGCGGGCACGTCGTCACGGTCCACTCCGGCGACTACCTGTCGAAGATCGCACAGAAGGAGCTCGGCGACGGCGACGACTGGCCGCAGCTGTTCGCAGCCAGCCGGGGCAAGCCGCAGCCGCACGGCCTGCCCCCCATCACCGACCCCGACGTGATCTACGCGGGGCAGCAGGTCACCGTGCCCGAGGCCCGGCCCGACCAGCCGCCCCCAGACCACGGCCACGGTGAGGACCCCGGCAGCCAGGAAACCACTGCTCCGGCCACCCAGAACCCCGAGGGCACGCAGACGCCGGGCGAGGGCACGGGGGATGCACCAGCGCCCGCGCCCAGCCACACCCAGGCGCCTGCACCACAGTCGTCGGCACCCAGCGCACCATCCAGCCGCCCTGCCCAGCAGCCCGGGCAGGATCACCCCTCACCGTCCAAGGCGGCGTCCGCGACGCCCGAGCCCAGCGCCAGCGCCTGGTCTTCTACCGCTACGCCGTCGGCGCCGGCCGAGCCGTCCGGCTCCGCTGCCTCCTCCCCCGCGCCCCAGGCCCCGGCGACAACTCCGGCCAGCAGCCCACTGAACCTGCGCATCGTGCTCGGCGCCGGCGCGCTGCTCGCCGCCGCCGTCACCGGTGCGCTCGCCCTGCGCCGGACCCTGCAACGCCGGCGCCGCAAGCCGGGCGAGAAGATCGCCATCGCAGCACAGACCTCCCCGGCCGAGGCCAAGTTGGCGGCGGCCGCCGAGCCCGGCGGCGCTGCCCGTCTGGACGTGGCGCTGCGGACCCTGGCCCACCACGTCGCCCAGCAGGAGAAGAGCGACACGACTCTGCCGCCGCTGCGGGCCGCCCGGATCGGGACCCGAACGGTTCAGGTGCTGCCCGAGGACCTCGCCCAGGAACCGCTCGCTCCCTTCACTGCCGGGCAGGGCGGCTGGTGGGTCCTGCCCGCTGAAGCCGCCCTCCTGGACGACGAGGCCGCCCGCGAGGTGCCGGCACCGTATCCGGGACTGGTCACGACCGGCAGCACCAAGACGGGCGACCTGCTGCTGCTCAACCTCGCGCAGCTGCCCGCGCTGCTACTGGACGGCAACCCAGCCCACATCACCGAAGTGTGCACCTCGCTCGCCCTGGAACTCGGAATGAGCCCGTGGGGGACGGACGTCGAGGTCGTCACCGTGGGCTTCGGCGAGGACCTACCGCAGCTGCTGCCCACCACGCGGATCGCACACATGCGCCAGCCCGCCCACGCGCTGCGCGATCTGAGCGAACGCCTACTGGAAGCACACCAGATGCCAAAAACCCAGCGCCAGCCGTATCTGCTGCTGTGCGCATCCTCCCTGGACGAAGACACCGCCTGGCAGCTCGCCGACCTCATCGACCGGGCGGGAGCGGTGCCCGTCACGCTGATCGCCCCAGCGAGCACGGCTGCCGCACACTTCCCCGAAGCGGAGATCCTCAACGCCTCCCTCAACACGCCGCAAAACCTCGACTACACCGGCACCGACATCACCATCCAGCGCCTCGAGCACACCGCCTACCAGCAGATCACCACCGCCTACCAGCAGATCACCACCGCGCTGAAAGTGTCCGCACAGCCGTCCCACCCGGCCGAGGGGCCCTGGGAAGACGTCCCGGATGAGCTCGGCGGCGCGCAGCAGCCCAAGCACGCGTCGCCGGAGGAGTCCGCGCCCGCAACCACTGCCGCCTCGATCACGTCACCGGCGGCGGCAACGGACGTGAGCAGCGAGGTCTTCCCGGCCCTACTCGCCGCCAGCACCGATCCGTCCGGGCTCCGTCTCCACTCCCCCACCGCATCGTCGACCCAGCCCCACGACGAAACCGGACCGGACACCGAAACGGCGGTGTCTCCAGCCCCGGCGTCCCCGGCCGCTGCCGACTCCACCGACGCGGCAAACGCTGACGCCCCGGGGGGCGCCCTCGAGGAGTCTGCGGTGCCGGAGGGGGAAGAGTGTGAGGCGCATGACCTGCACGCGCCGGAGATCCGGGTCCTGGGGCCGGTCGAGGTGACGGGCGTGGGCAGCACCGGCCACGGCCCGAGAATGGCCCAGCTCGCCGCTCTGTTGTACTTCCGACCCGGCCGGAGCGCGGATGTCCTGTGTGCCGACATGGATCCCGTCAGCCCCTGGTCGACGAGCACCCTCAACGCGCGGATGCAGGGCCTGCGCAGCTGTCTGGGCAGCGACCCTGCCGGCAACCTCTACGTGCCACGCCGCAAGACAGGCGAGGACCCCTACCGGCTTTCCCCCGGCGTGCGCTGCGACTGGACCCGCTTCCTCCAGCTCGTCGAACGCGCGCTGCCGCTGGGCCCGTCCGGCCTGACCGACTTGGAGAAGGCACTCACCCTGGTCCGGGGCAAGCCGTTCGGCGGCCGACCACTGCCCTGGGCCCAGCCCCACGCCCAGGAAATGATCACACGGATCATCGACGTCGCCCACACCGTCGCCACCCACCGCACCCCCCAAGGCCCCCACCACAACCTCAACGCCGCCCGCCAAGCCGTCACAACCGGCCTCGACGCCGACCCCACAGCAGAACTCCTCTACCGAGACTGGATGCGTCTCGAAGCCGCCCGCGGAAACCGCTCCGGACTCCACACCGCCATCACCCGCATCCAACAAGTCAACCGGGACTTGGACTGCTCACTCGAAACGGAAACCACACAGCTCATCAACGAACTCCTCAACAGCCCGGACACAGCGGTACGCATCTAGGATCCGGCGACTTCGCTGATGCCGTGACCGCGAAGGCTCACCGGTTTGGCCGAGCTGCGCAGGGGAGTTGACGGCGCACGTATGAGAGGAAACGCATCAACGCCCGCCCAGGCTATGAGCTGGCCGGGCCGAACGGGGGAAGAAAGGTGCGTGCCCGATGGTGATCGGGCTCCGCACGAAGCCGATGACAGCCTCGGGTAGGCACCTGTCCGCAGGGTTGCGGAGCCCGGACGTCAGGCGGTGGGCACACTGCGCTCCAGTGCCTGGACCAGGAGCTCCAGGGCCTCGATGACCCGTTCCCGGTCGGGTCCCAGTCCTGCCAGCACTTGGGCCTCCCGCTCCAGATGGCGGGGAAATGTCTTGTCGATGGCCGTCACGCCATCCTGGGAAATCGTCACCAGGGCACTGCGTTGGTCGGCCGGATTCGCCCTGCGCTCGATCAGGCCCCGGCTCTCGAGTTTGGCCAGCATCTTGCTGATGGCAGCACGCGAAAGGCCCATCCACTGCGCCAGCCGCCGCGCAATGACTGGCTCCTCCAAATACCGGAGGAGAACCAGGACGTCCACCTCCGAGGGAGTGAGCTCAGAACTTTCGTACACCGACTCCAAGGCGACCGCCAGCAGCGCTTGGGCCCGCTTGAGCGGACTCACGACGAGCATGGAGGACGTGTCGAGGTCCGGGCGGGCCAACCATTTCTGGTTCAGCTCCGCGGGGCCAAGGGGGGACGGCTGGGTATCCATGAGGACATGTTAACGGGTTAACGAAATAATCTCGCGGGGCCCCTGAGGGCTGCCGCTTTGCGTGGCAGTGCCGTGGTGACGGCGCATCTGGGCGCCGCTACAGGTGAGTAGCCAGTCCAGGCGTTGCCGTCCATGGTGCACCCGGGATTTCGCAGCGTCCGGGAGGGTGTCCAGGATTTTCACGATCTCCCTGGTCGAGGGGTGCTGGGCAGACCCAGGCCTCCACTCCCTCTGCCTCACTGTGAGAAGCCAGGGACCCGGGCGGGCGGGTGACTGAGGCGTTCTTTGGCGTTTCGGCATGCCGCGACGACGGCTAGGTCGGGCGCGTCGGCGCCCCCTCAACGGTTCGGTCTCGCCAGCCAGTCTTGGCCCTTACGGAAGCGCGGCCCACCAGCGCGGTTGACACATCAACCAAAAAATACACATACATAGTACTGCCTGGCGTGGCCGCGCAGTTCCAGCAACTGCTCGGCGTGCCGGACTCCCCCGAAGGCATCTTCGTCGAGAAGCCGGGAACCGAGTTCGGCGCACTCCGCAAGGGCCGCCCCGCCACGCGCGAGGAGTCACGAGCGGTAGGACGGCGCCTGTACGACGGTGCCATCACCACTGGCATCGCCGAGGACGTCGACGCACTGGACGAGGACTACATCCAGAACACCGGCTGGACCCCGAACGGCCGCCACTACTTCGGCAACGCCTGGGCAATCGGCAGCGGAGCGATGCCCGACGGGCTCGCGATCCAGACCCACGTCGTGTCCGAGAACGACCGCGTCGCCTCGATCAGCGTCTGGGACGGCACCATCACCGTCAGCGGCGCCGCCGTCGACTTCGCCTCCGCGAACTTCCTGCGCATCGAGGACGGCGTCGCTGCCGAGCACTGGGACACCGTCGACTACGTCCGCCTCTACCAGTCCTTCGGACTGCTGCCCGAGAACATCTGACCGAGACGGACAGCCACCGCCGCCCGGCGAGCCCACCCCCGGCACGAGCACGACCTCTTCGCCGAGCATGTCGATCTGCTCCAGCACGGTTTTCAGCGGTACCCCGACGCCGTCCACATTGAAAAGCTGGCGCTGGTAGTCGCCGAAGTGCTCGCGGAAGGTGAGCGTCTTCTCGATGACCTGCTGTGGGGAGCCGACCGTCAGGGGGGTCTCCTCCATGTACTGCTCCAGGGATGGGCCTCTGCCCATCTGCGGGGAGTGGTCGAAGTACGGGCGGAACTCGCGTATGGCGTCCTGGGAATTGGGCCGCATGAAGACATGTCCGCCGAGGCCGACGATGGCTTGCTCCGCGGTGCCGTGGCCGTAGTGCGCGTATCGCTCCCGGTACAGGCTGATCAGGCGCTGGAAGTGCTCCTTCGGCCAGAAGATGTTGTTGGCGAAGAAGCCGTCGCCGTAGTAGGCCGCCTGCTCGGCGATCTCCGGGGAGCGGATGGAGCCGTGCCAGACGAACGGCGCTACGCCGTCCAGCGGGCGGGGGGTCGAGGTGAAGCCCTGCAGCGGCGTACGGAACTTGCCCTCCCAGTCGACGATGTCCTCGCGCCACAGCCGGCGCAGCAGGGCATAGTTCTCGATGGCGAGGTTGATGCCCTGGCGGATGTCCTTGCCGAACCAGGGGTAGACCGGGCCGGTGTTGCCGCGGCCCATCATCAGGTCCACCCGGCCGTCGGCCAGGTGCTGGAGCATCGCGTAGTCCTCGGCGATCTTCACCGGGTCGTTGGTGGTGATCAGCGTGGTGGCGGTCGACAGGATGATCCGGTCGGTGCGCGCGGCGATCCAGCCCAGCATCGTGGTCGGAGACGACGGCACGAAGGGCCGGTTGTGGTGCTCACCCGTCGCGAAGACGTCCAGCCCCACCTCTTCGGCCTTCTGCGCGATGGTGACCATCGCCTTGATCCGTTCATGCTCGGTCGGTGTCCGGCCCGTGGTTGGGGTCGGTGGTCACGTCCCCGACGGTGAAGATCCCGAACTGCATCACACTCAACTCCTTGTTGATGGGTCAACTATATCCTCGAACGCATCCCTGAGCAGCGCATTCCGTGCTCATTCCCTGTTGGTTGCACCACAAGAAAGGGGGGCACCTGCTGTCATGTCAGAGACAGCACTCGCTCAGGGGGATGCCCCGCATCCTGACATCTCGGCGCCCCCTGTTCAGTCGGGCACCTTCTCCAGGTGTTCGAGGATGCGCCTCGAGACGTGAGCGACCGAATCCAGTTCTTCCGGGGTGAGGGCTTCGACAAAGAGGCGGCGTACGGCCTCGACGTGACGAGGGGCGGCCTCCGCGATGGCTTCGCGTCCCGTCGGGGTGATGACCACGAACGCACCGCGCCCGTCGTCGACACACTCCTCCCGGGCCACCAGCCCGCGCTTCGTCATGCGCCTGACCTGATGGGACATCCGGCTCTTCTCCCACTCGACGGCCTTGACCAGATCCATAAAGCGGAGTCGGCCTTCGGGCGCATCGGTGAGCTCGACGAGCACCGCATAGTCGGCGCCCGACAGGCTGGACTCCGCCTGCATGAGGCGCGACAGCCGACCGACCAGTTTCTCCTCCATGCGGATGAACTCGCGCCAGGCGGCATATTCCTGCTGACTGAGCCATTGCGGCATGCTGTTCATGGCACCAGCGTAATCCGATAGTTGACCTGTCATCCATCCCTTGAGTCGCGAAGTGGCGGGGACCAGACCAGCTCCAGGACGCCCCGGCCTCCCGGGGAAGACGGCCCGCACCCGGAGTCGGCTGGCCAGCTGCCGGCGGTTCCGGACAGCGTCCTGGACGCGCACGCGAAGATGAGGGCAACGGCGTGTCCTGCGTTGATTCCGTGAGGTGTACCGCCCGGAGGCGATGCCCGTGGCAACGTCTTGCATGGGCGGGCCAGTCAGCACAGCGCGCAGCGACTCCTCAGCCAGGCCGAAGCGGGTGCCGTGCCGACGTGCGAATGATGCTGGAGATCATCGCGCCGATTTTTCTTGCCGGGCGCCCCGGAGCCCGCCTCACCGGCCTGCTGCACCGCCAGGCCGGTCCGAACACCTTGCTCCGCCGCATACGGGCCCTGCCGACCAATGCGCCGCAGACCAGCCCGCGACTGCTGGACATGGACGGCTTCACCTTCAGACGCGGCCACGTCTACGGCACCGTGCTCACCGGCATCGAGACCGGCCGTTGCGTGGGCGTGCTGCCGGACCGCACCGGCAAGGACTTCACCGCCTGGCTCCGACAACACCCGGAGCCAAAGCCCTGGCACCGCCCTCCCCGTGGACGACGGCGCCTCGGCAGCCTGAAACGCCCTGGGCCGCCGGCCGATGACGGCTGCACTCAGCCGCTCGTGGCTGCGGAAGCGTTGGGCCGCACGCCGATGACCGCAACGACGGCCCCCACGACGCACAGCACCCCGGCGACCGAAGCTGCAGTGTGCACCCCGTTCATGAACGCGTGACCACTGCCCTCGATCACTGCGGCCTTCACCTGTGCGGTCATGTGCGGAGAGAGGGGCCACACCCCCAGGGCCACCGAGTCCTTGGCCCCGGCCAGGCCTGATGCCACCGGCCCCGGCACCCCGGCCGACGTCAGTTCGCCGGCCAGGCCGGAGCCGACCCGGCTGCCGATGAGCGAGACGAGCACGGAGCCTCCCAGCGCGCCGCCCATCTGCAGCGCAGTGGTCAGCACTCCGCCGGCCACACCCGCGTCCTTGACCGGCACGCTGCCGACGACGGCGCCGCCGGACGCAGTGACCATGCCGACGCCGAGTCCGAGCGCCGTGAAGGACGGCCACATGGCGGCGTACGAGGAGTCGACGTCCAGTCCGAGCAGCCCGAAGGATGCACCGGCTTCGAGCAGCATGCCCAGGGGCAGGGTCAGTCGGGCACCGAAGCGCTCGGTCACAGTCGCCCCCAGAGGGGAAGCGCCGATCGAGGCCACGCTGAGTGGCATCATGCGCCAGCCCGCCTCGAGCGGGGTGTAGCCGCGAACGTTCTGCAGGTACAGCATGACGAGGAAGAGGGTCCCCAGCAGGACGAAGACGTTGATGGCGGTCACGAGTGTTCCGCTGGTCAGCGTCGGGCTGCGCAGCAGCCGCATCGGCACCAGCGGATGACTCACGCGTGTCTCGTACCAGCCGAAGAACAGCAGGACGGCCAGGCCTCCCGCGATGCAGCCCACGGTCCCGCCCGCGCCCCAGCCCCAGGTCGCCCCGTTGACGACTCCGAACACCAGGACGACCAGGCCGAGCGCGAGCAGGAGGACACCAGGGACGTCGAAGCGCTGCCCCCGATCAGGGTTCTTGCTCCGCGGCAGCGCCAGCACGCTCGCCACCAGGGCGAACGCACCGATGAGTCCGTTGATCCAGAAGACCGACTGCCAGGTGGCGTTCTCGACGAGCAACCCGCCGAGGACCGGACCGAGCGGGACCGACGCGGAGGAGACCATGGCCCACACACCGACCGCCACGCCGAGCTTGTTCCGAGGGAACACGTCCCACAGCAGCCCCAGCGTGTTGGGCATGATCAGGGCGCCGAAGAATCCCTGGACGACGCGGAAGAAGATGACCTCATCGATCGTCCGGGACAGGCCGATGGCGATCGAGGCGGCGATGAATCCGGCGACGCCCGTGATGTAGATGACGCGTCGGCCAAAGCGGTCACCCAGCTTGCCGCCCAGGATCAGGGTGGCGGCCACAGCCAGCAGATACGCGTTCGTCACCCACTGCAGGCCGGCGTTGGACGCGTTGAGGTCCCGCCCGATCTCCGGATTGACGCTGGACACGACGCTGCCGTCGAGGCCGACCATGAACTGCCCCAACACCACGGCGATCAGCGCCAGCCACGGCGTGAAGCTGCGATCGGGAGGCGAGGTCGGCGCAGTGGGAGCGAACTGTACGGAGTGTTCCACGGAAGGGGATGACATAGAAATCCCTGTTTTCGTCATGCGCAGAGGAGATATGTGAGCTTGGAGTCGGCCGCGCACCGGCACCGGCCCCGTGCCAGATCGGCCTGCCGGGAAGGGCTTGGTGGGTGAGGTGGGACGTCAGCGCCTCAGCGGGCGGCGTGCAGCCTGTAGCGGGTCAGCGAACAGGCGACCGATGCCGGGCCCGTTCCTCGTCGCTTCAGCTCACCACACGCCGGCGCTGCCGCTACGGCCAGAACCCCAGGACGGTCTGATCCGAACAACCAGCCACTGTCCACGAACGGTTGGCGCGCAGCGCCCACAAGACGCCCACCTCTGCCACCTGCCCAACGCCGGATTGCTGCTTGTCAGCCGCCGTCCCAAGGGCCACACCGGCGTCGGCGTCCGTGTCCGTGATGGCCTGATCCTTCTTCGTGGAGCGATGCGGATCGAATGGGGTTTGTCATGGGCGGGGAGCGGCGATGCTGCTCGGCGGCTCGATGGGGGCCGCAGTCAGGTCCAGGGGGCATGCCTCCACGTCCCGCGGGCTTCCGCCCGTCCCGCCGACGCGGGTGCGCCCTCGGCGGCGGTCGTTGCACCAGGCGATCGCGCACGCAACCAGGTACAACAGGCCGATGGGTACGGCGAGTAGCAGCATGCTCAGGGGGTCCGTGCTGGGGGTGGCGACCGCGGCGAAGACGGCGATGCCCATGAACATCCCGCGCCACCAGCCGATCATCTGACGCGCAGTGATCACCCCACCGAGGTTCAGCAGCACAAGCAGGAACGGCAGTTCGAAGGACAGGCCGAAGACGACGACCATGCGGGTGGCCAGGTTGAGGTAGCCGTCAATGGGCAGGAGGTTGGTCGCTTTTTCGGGGGTGAAGGAGATCAGCACCCGCGCCGTGGTCGGCAGGAGCCAGTAGGCCATCGCGGCGCCGCACAAGAACAAGGGAACACCTGCCCCGAGGAGGGCCAGGGAGTACTTCCTTTCCTTGCGGTACAGGCCTGGTACGACGAAAGCCCACAGCTGGTAGAGCCACACCGGGCTCGCCGCGACGACTCCCGCGGTGACCGACACCTTCAGTGCGAGGGTGAAGGGCGAGAGGAGGCCGTTGACGGAGATCAGGCCGCAGTGTGCCGCCTCGGCGGTGCCGGTCGGCCGGCCCGGAACGCAACCGGGTAGGGGATCGATGAGGAATGCAATCAGCTGTTTGTAGAAGAGGGCTGCGACGATCGTGGCGAGCAGGATTGCTCCAACGGCCTTGACGAGGCGGTTCCGCAGCTCGCGCAGGTGCTCTCCCAGGGGCATCCGCGCAGGGTCGTGCGAGGCGTGTTTGGGCATGGGCAGTCCCGGTGCCTTCGAGTGCGGCATCTGCCGCACATGTCCGTGTCGGTGGTGGTGGCGCGTCAACGCTGGTGAGCGTTGTCTGCCTCGGACGCTTGCAAAACCGTGGAGCGGTCGTCGTGCGCGTGCTGGACGGCGGGGGTGGTGGCCTGCGCGTCGGTGTGGGAGTCGCCCGCGTCGTCCTGCCTCATGGCCTTGGTCTCACTCTTGAGGATCCGCAGCGACTGCCCGAAGGAGCGGGCCATCTCGGGAAGACGCTTGGCGCCGAAGAGGAGGAGGACGACAGCGAGAATGACGAGGAGCTCCGGTGCTCCGAGCCTGCCGAACATGGGTGGTTCCCTTCTGGAGGACTGACGTACAGGAGCGGCGCTCCGGTACAGGTGATCTGGCCGCAGGCGGATGTGAAGCCTGCCTTGGGTACGCGTAGTTGGGTCAGTGGGCCCAGATGGGCCGGGCGGAGGCGCCGCATGGACGCGCTTGGGCACGACGGCGTGAACTGACCGTGGCAGACAGTGCACGCGAGGCCGTCAGTGGTTCGTCGCGGTCCGCTGCGTTGACTGCTGCTGCTCGTGGTGGTCGTCAACAGCCGCCGGGACCGGGCCGGATCCGACAGACCTCTTTGGAGACTGCGAGGTGTTCGCCGCCGGATTGCCGAGCAATTCCCTTTCCGGGCCGGAGCCGGAGGCCGGCTCGGACAGGTTCAGGTCCTCGGCGCTCAGCAGGTGCTTGCGGACGAGCGACTTCGGATTCAGATCATCCAAGGCCATGCCCTGCATTTCAGGGGGGAGTTCGGCCCGGATGTCGGCCTGAGTGCTCTGCAAGAACTCGCGCAGCCTGCGCATGTTTCTCGCGACAGTCGACACCGTCGTGGGGAGTTTCTCGGGCCCGAGCAGAATCACGGCCAGCACGAGCAGTGTCACAATTTCGAGCGGGCCGATGTCGAAGAACATGTACGGCTCCAGTGTGGGCTGGTGAGGGTTACGCCGCGCCCGGGCGGGCGGTGATGCACGGCCGCTTGCACGGCCCAGCGGCAGCCCGCTACGGATCGGCCGTGCAGAGCACGAGAGTGGCCCCATGGCCTGTTGCCCGGATGTGATCGAGCCACCAAGACGGGGCGTTGGCCGTCGTTCTTCCCGTCGGAACACCGACGGGAAGAACGACGACACTCGCTCGAGCGATCCGGCCATTGACCAGCGAGAGGGGTAGGGAAACTCACGTACTTCCTGGACGCAGAGCCCCAGCTGCTCGCAGACGGCCAGGCGGCCGGCTGGTCGGCCTCGTTCCTATGAGCGAGGCCCTGGTGGGCGCGCTCCCCCGACATCAGATCGCCGTGGGCGGGGCTGGGGGCATCAGTGGTGGCTGAGGAGCTGCTCTTCGAGGTCGAGGATGGCGCCGAAGGCTCCGAAGTGCTCCTTGTTGATCTTCGCCACGCCCGGGATGGTGGCGGTGTGCGACCAGTCGCGCTGCAGTTCGCCCATCACGGCATTCCAGGTGATGGGAACGACACCCTCATCGGCCATGCGCCGCACGGCCATGTCGTGGGCCTCGACGCTGGTGCCGCCCGAGGCGTCGGTGACGGCGTAGACCTCGTACCCCTCGTCCAGCGCGGCCAGGGCAGGGTAGGTCAGGCAGATCTCGGTCCACAGCGCGGCGATCACGATCTTCTTGGCGCCGGTCTTGCGAATCGCCTTGACGACGTTGGCGTCCTCCCAGGCGTTGAGCGTGGTGCGATCGTGCACCTCCTGGCCGGGGAAGACGTCGCGGATCTGGGGGATCAGCTTGCCGCCCCGCTCGGACAGGACGCTGGTCAGCACGGTGGGGACACCGAACACCTTGGCTGCCTTGGCCAGGCCCGTCACGTTGTTGACCACAGTCGTCGTGGGGTGACTGTTCACACCGGCCAGAAGGGAAGGCTGATGGTCCACGAGCACGAAGACCGAGTTCTTGGCGCTGATCGGATCCCAGTGCCGACGCCCGCTCGCACCGGCCGGGCTCGCCCCCGCCGAGCCGGCACCCGCGCCCGCGGCGTTCGCGGTGCCCGTTCCAGCGACCACGGCAGCCGCACCTGCGGCCGACGCCGCCAGAACCGAACGCCTGCTGGTAATACCAGACATGATGCATCTCCTGTGAAATGAGGAAGCCAGAGACTGCCGCCCCGATCAGGGCGACAGCACGACCATACCCCAGCTTGTTAACCAGTCAACTACTAGTTGATCGTCGACGGTCCCGGCGAGCCACTCCCCCGATGCACACCGAAGATGCACCGGCTTCGCCGACCTGCAGTTCATTGCCGACGGCTACGACCTGCTCACCGACAGTCGACGGGCCTGTGACCGAGCCCCTTCCCGCCGCCTCATTGCTGTGACGGCGAGCAGGCTCGCGGCGACGGCATTTCCTCACCCCGGCTTGCCGCAACACCTCGACCAGGCCCTTTGACGCATCAACTAAATCCTGAGATGGTTGATGCATCAACCACTGAGGGGCGGCCAAGACGCCGCAAGCACCCAAGAGTGCTCCGGCAGAGCCAAACATGAGGGTCCCCTCCGGATACCCCCGTCCCTCGGCGCCCAGCTGATCCGGAATTTCCGGATCGCAGATCACGGACATGGCTGCGGCCGCCTGGTCGGCGGAATCGCGGTACATCACAAGGAGATGGCTATGAACAGCTGGATCAGGCGCGTCCCGATCGCTCTCGCTTCTGTGGCGATGGCGGGCGGAGCCCTTCTCGGTGCCGGCGGCTCGGCGTCAGCGGCGACGGCTGCGGGGCCCGTGGATCACACGCAGTCCTCGATCGCCGCCTTCGGGACCGGCGACGGACGTGACGACTACCGCAACGACGGACACGCAAGCGGCCAGGGGAAACGGGACGACGACCGGGACGCGCACCGTGGCTGGCACACGGACGACGACCGCCGAGGTCACCACCATGGCCGGCACCACCACCGCAGGTGGGAAAAGCGATGGGTCGGTCACCACCTGTACGTCTGGAACGGGCACCGGTGGGTCGAGGTGACGTCGTGGCACGACGCCGGTGTCGGCTGCTGGTACCTGGACCAACTCGTGCTGGTCAGCGCTGGTAGGGGCTGCAGGCCGTAGCGGCCGGCTTGACGCGTCGTAAGGACGCGACCGGAGGCTGCGTCCTTACGACGTCGGACGACCGCTCGCCAGGCCGACATCAGGACCGGGCCGATGAGATCGCTTCCCGACGGAACGGGACACACGCAGAAAACACTTCTTCCGATGCCTTTGGCTGCGCCGCGTGCCGCCATGTCCCATACCTCGGGCGCGGGAAGCGATCGCAGTGCCGAGCGAGCGGGAACAGGAGAGCGAGGGACAGTGAAATCGGTCAGAACCGTGGCACACGAACTGCCCGCGCGGCTTGTCGTGTCGCACGACCTGTCGGTATCGATGCGTGTAGCACTCCAATATGAGGCGGATGATCCTTATGCCGTCCGTGCCACCTTTTACCCTCTCGACCGGAGTTGGACAGTTGAGTGGTTCCTCAGCCGTGACATGCTGGCTCAGGCTCTGCTCGAGCACACCTGCTGACCGAGGCCCGCAGGGTGACGCCCGCGAGCCGGCGTCTGGCCGTGTGCTCAACCGCCCGGGAGCTTCGTTATCCCTGGGGGACACGGCTCCACACCGGCGGCGATCTGGGCGAGGGTGTCGTGTGAGCCGCCGGCCGTCACCCGATCGGTGGCCGCTCTGACGGACGGCTGCACCTGGCAGCCGGGATCGTCCTGAATTTATAGGGAGTCCCATGTCGGGAATCCGGCGGACGGCTTCTCGTTCAGCTCGGCCCAGACCGTCTTGCCTTGCCGGGCGTGGCGTGTTCCCCAGCGCTCGGCGAGTTGGGCGACCAGGAGCAGGCCCCGTCCTCCCTCGTCGAAGGTGCGGGCCCGGCGCAGGTGAGGCGTGGTGCTGCTTGTATCGGAGACCTCGCACACGAGGGCACGGTCGTGGATCAGGCGCAGCCCTATGGGAGGGCGGCCGTAGCGTATGGCGTTGGTGACCAGTTCGCTGACCGTCAGTTCGGTGGTGAACTCGAGCTCCTCCAGACCCCACCTGCTCAGCTGTTGGGCGACATCCGATCGGGCCTGGGCCACGGCGACGGGGTCGGCGTCCACGTCCCAGCTGGCGACTTGGCAAGCTCCAAGGGCGTGGGTGCGGGCCAGGAGCAGGGCGACATCGTCGTGCGGTCGATCAGCGGGTAGCAAAGCATCGAGCACGGTGTCGCACGTGGCTTGCAGGGAGGGAGCGGGTTGGGCGAGGGCTTGGCGGAGCAGGGCGATACCCGCGTCGATGTCGTGGTCGCGGGCTTCGATCAGGCCATCGGTGTAGAGGGCCAGGAGGCTGCCTTCGGGCAGGTCGAACTCCGCCGCCTCGAACGGCAGGCCGCCCAGGCCCAGCGGCGGGCCGGGGGGCAGGTCGAGGAGGTCGGCGGTTCCGTCCCGGCTCACCACGGCGGGCGGCACGTGCCCCGCGCGGGCGAGGGCGCACTGGCGGGAGACGGGGTCGTAGACGGCGTACAGACAGGTAGCGCCGATGTCCCCGGCCGCTTCGATGGCCGGGCCTGCGGAGGCTTCGGCGGACAGACGGATGACGACGTCGTCCAGGTGGGTGAGGAGTTCGTCGGGCGGCAGGTCGATGTCGGCCAGGGTGCGGACGGCGGTCCGCAGCCGTCCCATGGTGGCGGCGGCATGGATGCCGCGTCCGACCACGTCACCCACCACCAGGGCGACACGGGCCCCGGACAGCGGGATGACGTCGTACCAGTCGCCGCCTACCCCGCCTTGGGCCCCCGCGGGCAGGTAGCGGTAGGCGATCTCCACGGCCGACTGCTCCGCGGTGTGCTGAGGGAGCAGGCTGCGCTGCAGGGTGAGGGCGGTGGCACGCGCATGCTGTAACGGCGGGCGTTATCGACGGCCACCGCCGCCCGGGCGGCGATCTCCTGGGCAAGGAGCAGGTCCTCGTCGTCAAAGAGGTCGGGGTTGTGGTGCCGGATGAACTGCGCAACGCCCAGCGTGGAGTCCCGGGCCCGCAGCGGCACCACCAGCGTCGAGTGGGCCAGTTGGTCACCACCGGCGACATCACGGGGCGCTGCCGGGCCGATGTGCCGGGAGGGCTGACCGGTGATCAGGGCACGAGCCGGCGGCGAACCCTGCGGGCTGGTGTGGAGCGGCTGCGGCCGGATCGCCGATGCCGGGTCGCCCTCCACCACCGACCGCTGGGCGACCCGCCGGAGCGTGACAGGGCCGTCCACCGGTGTGTCGTTTCCGTGCAGCACGGAGTCAAGCAGGTCGACGGTGACGAGGTCGGCGAAGCGCTCGGTGGCGAGGTCCGCCAGTTCCTGCGCGGTGCGGGCGATGTCCAGCGTGGTGCCGATGCGCATGCCCGCCTCGTTCACCATCGACAGCCGCCACTGCAGTCGCCGGTCCCGCTCCCTCTGGTAGACCGCCACGCCCTGCTCCGACATGCGGTCGACGTAACCGGCCATCGTCACGATCAGTTTACGCGCGGCTACGCTGATCAGATCGGCGTCGCCGGTCAGCCGGGGCATCTCTTCGAGTAGCCGGTCGACGACGACACCCTGCCAGAGCCGGAAGGCCCGCAGTATCACGCTGAGGGGCGTTCCGTGGCGGGCTAGCCGACCCGTGCGGTCAGCGTCGGCAGCCGGCGTTTCGATCCGGCCCGGTTCGATGCCATCCGCCAGGCCGGCCAAGGCCGCAAGAACGTGCTCGGCAACGTTCTTCGCCGTCATACGGGCGATGTCCGGGTCTTCCCAGACCTCAGGAACTCCGCGCTGCAAGGACCGCTCCACATCATGGATCAGCTGGTCTGCTCGCAGGCTGACCTCACGCGCGGCACGGGAGACAAGACTGTCCGCAGTGAAGCCCACAAGGACGACGTTACGCCGCACCGGCGTGCAGAGCCCGTCAGGGTCCGGGGAGCCAGGCCCAGCGTGCGCACGTGGTCCAGCGGCAGCGCCGGAACGCGCGCAGATCCCGAGCACCCTGATCAAGGGGGTGCCGGGCGGCCCCTCGGCCCTCGTCCCACTCTGTGTCATGGGCTTGCACCGAACGTAAGCGCGGTTGCTGCGCAGACGGCCCACCGCCCGCGGGTGCATTCCTGGGCCACGGCCCGGCTTGCCAGGTCACTGCGGGGGACGCCCGCTGACCCGCCGCCCGCCTTCGCTCCACGCCGGCGGTCAACCCCCAGCACCCACGCGATCTGGACGGCAACCGTGCTGGGCACCTCGGTGTGCCTTGCCTTGACTGTGCACTGCGCTCCCCCTCGCCCATCGGCCGATCGGGAGCGGCAGCTGACAGCCCCGGCATGTCCGCGGCGCGCATCCGCCCGCCCGCCGGCAGGCACGCTGCCGGTCGGGGCGGCGAACTGAACAGCCCGGCAAGCAGCGTGGCCTTGCCGGCAGAGCTGTACCCGAGGACTCCGACGGTGATCATCGTCGCAGACAGGCGGTTCAAGCCCTGGCGGAGCAGTTCGAGCTGTTCGGCGCCGTGACGTTCAGGGTCCTCTGCCGGAAGTTGGTGCGCGGCCTGCGCCGAGGGACAAAGGACCCGCTGGTCGTCCTGGGGCATCGTGTCCCTCCCTCACACAGGTCGGCTGAACGCGCCGGGCGGTTGGAACGGGCCGACGGGTGTCAGAAGAACCGGAGCCGGACCGGGGACTGCTCGTCGGGCTCCCGGACGAAGAGTTCTCCGCCGCGACTGGCGATCTCCTCCAGGTATGCGTAGACCTGGATTGCACGGTTGATCGTGTCCGTCTTGGTGTCGCCTGATAGTCCGGCGGCGGTTTCCAGAGCCGCGGATGACCGGGCGCTGAGGTTGACCGTGACGCGTTCGGCGGTGGTGGTCTCTCGTCGGCTGGATGCTGTGCTCGCAGTCATCTTCTACGCTTCCTCAATCGTCGCACCGCCGACCCCCGTCGGGCGGTGACGGACCACACTGCATGCACACGTCGGGCGATCGACACGCCGAAGAAGGCCCACCCCGGCCCATACCGCGGTTGCCTTCCCTCCCTCGGGTCGTGCAATCGGTACCCACGAGCGAACGCCAATGATCGCCCATGGGCCCGCGCCCCCGTAGCTCCCCACCTGTGCCAGTGTGGTGATGCCGGACCAGTACACTCCTTATCCCCCGTGACGTCAAGCCAAAAACCATCTAACTGCTGCTTGTTGCACTGCTCTCTCGCGTGCAGTATTGAACTCGCGCCCTCGGCGGGCGGCGTTCCGCTGCGGCGGCGCGTGAACGGAAGGGCGGTCGTCAGACGCCTTCCTGAGGCTCCGTGAGCCGCGTGAATATCCGCGCGCACAGCCCGGGGCCGCCGCCCCGGGGGGTGATCGCATCGAGAGGGCCGGCCACCCAGGACAGACACCCGCGCCCCACTCTCCCGCCCTGACAGGCCGACCGTCCGGCCGTCCGGCATCTCGGGCAGCCGGGCATCTTGACTGTTGCCTGTGGCAACGCCTTTACCCAGCAGGGCAACCGGCCTACCCGCAGCTTCGCCCTGAGGTCACGACAGGAGAGCGGCACCCGGGGCGGCGACATGACGAGCCCACACCGGCCTCACGTGCAGCGGCAGCCATCCCACACCCCAAGTGGGCATACAAACAGCATGCATTGAGCGTCTTATCGGCATGCATAATCTGGTCAATTCTCTTATCGCGGTGCTAGTTTGTTGCGTAGAGTCGACTCAAGATCACTAAGGGTGGTTGCAGTCGCTCCGCCGAGACCGTGCACGAACGACGGCCACGGCTCATCCAGCATCGACACCGCGATGGATGGCAAGCGCAATGACCCACGCCAACAGCTCAGCCACCCGCACAACCGATCTGACAAACGAACAGCCCGACGAGGGCCGCGGCGTCCTGTTCGACAAGGAGACAGCCTCCGTCGTCATCGACGTCCGGCACCTCAAGGCCGAAGTACGGCTGGTGACTTCCGCCGAGTCACCCACCGCCCGCAGCATTCCGCTGCTGGCCGTCGGGGTGATCGCGGTCCTGGCCATGACAGCGGCCGGTTCGGTCCTGGCCTCGGCCGGTGCCCCCGCGCACATCATCGCCGCGACAGCCGGTGGACTGTTCACCTTCTCCTTTGCCGCCGGGCTCTATGCGGTCTTCCGCGCTCCCGGACGACGACGGCGCCTGCTGCGACGGCGCCGCCCGCGTACGTGACCCACCCCACCCGACACGCAACCCGGCACGCGCCCGGCCGGGTGCTCCAGGATGACGGACACGCGCGCAGCGATCACCTCGCTGCCCGGTCCGCGCCGACCTCGCCGGTGATCACCCCGAGGGCGCGTTCGCCGATGCACCAGGTGATCCGGGCGACGGCCTGCGCATGGGCAGAGTGCCGGTGCAGCATCGCGGGCGCCAGGTCCTTGCCGAAGCATGCGCGTGAAGCCCCAGTGCGCGGCCAGTTTGTCTATCAATGTCCGTCTATCCTCTCCAAGTAGGCGACTGCGCAGTCCCGTTCAGCGGCGGCCTTCTCGGCCCGGCAGGAGAAGCGGGCAGGCCGAGAGCCGCAGGCTCTGTGCGGCCGTGGTGGCAGCCAAGTAGCGTGTGCGCTCATGAGCGACCATCCGAAGACCGGCCTGGGTGACGTGCTCGCCCACGTAGTGAACTGCGACCACGAGGGCGAAGAGCCCGACCTCAGCGGCGGTCGACGAGTCGAATACGTGGTGACCGGGATCCGCGGAGCGCTCGTCGACGCCCATGCCGTCGACGACCCGACGAACAAGTACGTGACTTCGGCCGCCGTTCTCTCGCAGAACCTCAAGACCGAGGTCGGTTCGCTGCTCGGGCGCCACTTCAGTTGCCGTGTCGTGCCCGGCAACCCCGGCACCTTCTTCGTCGATTTCCAGGCGGCCCCAGAGCCAGGCGCCCAGGCGTCCGCGTGACCGGCTCGTGTGACAAGCCCTCGTGGACCTGATTACCGCTGGTCACGAGCTTTCCTCGCTCAGGTCGATGGCCGGGGTCGGCTGGTCCTGGCCCGGCAGGAAGACCTCGTAGTTGATCCGCCGGCCGAGCTCCTTCGTGCGCTCGGTGTCGATCAGCCGCAGGTAGTCGATCCCGGTCGGAGCGGGCGGGGCCGCGGCGGGGGTCTCGGGCTTCGCTTTGGGGTGCGCGTGGCGGGTGATCTGGTACGGGATCGCCTTGCCGAACGAGCGGCCGCCGGATCGGACGTCGATGTCGGTCAGGTCGAAGGGGTCGAAGACCAGCTCAACCTGCCGCCCGACCAGCGACGCATCGACGTTGTAGGTGTTGGACTGCAGCGAGACCGTGGCGGTCTTGGCGACCTTCCGCCGCTCTGACCAGCGGAAGGCATCCCGCAGTGCGTCCGGTGTCGGCGTGGGGGACGGTGCCCCGGTGAGCCAGCGCTCCAACGGAGCCTGCCCACGACCTGATGGGCCCGTTCGGCCCGCCGTCGCTCCTCCTCATCGACCAACGCCATCCGAAGCCCTCCCAGGACGGTTGCGGACATGCCAACCGCCAGGATGGAACCGGCCCCACGCTTCCGTCAGGGTGAGCTCGTGTTGATCGTCTTCGTGGTCAGGCCGGCGGCCAGCCCGGCGCCAGCAGCCGCCCGTGGCAGGCCGCCGAAACCAGCAACCAGGTAGGCACCCTCAACATCCCCGACCTCGCCCTGGCCGCGAAGGCGAACCCCGTCACCGCGCAGACCGCGTCGGCGACCGCTGACCCCGCCGGCGCCGGCAGCACCTGGGCAGGGTCGTCGGCCAACGCGACCATCCACGCGGTGAACACCGCCGCGGTCCGGCCCACCCGGCGGGACCAGCACCGCAGCCAGCCCCGCACCGTCGTCACCGGCCTTCCCAGCCGCTCGGCGATCCGCCGCGACCCCCAGCCCAGACCGAGCAGCTCATCAACGAGCTGCTCCACGGCGAAGGGCCAGGAATGCAACGGGCCCTTTGAAGCCCCGTCCATCTTCTTTCGTCGGTCCCCGCGGTATCCGGCAAGAGGGTTGGGCAGAATGCCGGCCATGGATGGCGCCGGAGGGCCGGGACCTGGATCACGCGTCAGCGGCTCTGCTCGGCGGTCCATACCTACCCAAGATCGGGCCGGCGGGACAGACCGCCGACCCAGGGATCGCTGCAGTGTTGTGTGGTCAGGCGCACCCCAGTGGTTGCCTGAAGTACCAAGGCGGCGCATTGCGAGGAGTTCCACTGGTCGGGTACGGCAAAGGCGTCATCGCCCGGTGCAGCGCGGAAGCCGAGGTGGCCGAGACTTCGGATGAGATCGTCGCCGAGAGTGCCCCATGGGCGACCGGTCAAGGTGTCCAAGCCGGCCTGGACCCGGCCGGCACGGGCGACCATCGCCTCGCTCTGGTTGGGATCACTCATGATGGAGCAGGCGATGCCGTCCGGTGCGGACAGGGCAGCAAGAACGTCGGCGTCACTGCCGATCCATCCGCGCAGGCCCTCCAACTCCAGCACCATGGTTGTTCCGCTCGCTGGCTTGGCCAGCAGCAGGGCCGCGCGGTCACGGGAGGACGCGGCGTCTGCGAGTCGCTGGGATACCTGGCGCAGTCCATCTGGCAGCTCCGTGACTACGGGCACCCCCATGTGGTGCAGTGTCTCCTCCACCGGCAGGCTGGTCATGGTCACGCACCATGCCTCCCCGAAGGCCTCAGTGAGGTCGAAGGGGGCTTGCATCCACGATCCTCCCAGGTGAGTGATGCCATACGGCGGTTGATGGTCCGGCTCTCGGGGCCCGACGGTTGCGCAGGGGCCCCGAGAGGCTGCCGGGCTAGCTGATGTGGACGAAGAAGCGGTCGTTGTTGGCCTCAGGGTTGGGTAGCGAGGAGTCCCAGACCAGGATCCGGTCGTCGACGTAGTAGCCCTTCAGCAAGATGCCGGCGGCCCCATTCTCCTGCCGGGGGACGGCTTTGACAGAGAAGTCCCAGTAGGGATTGCCCGCGCCTTCCAGTGTCGAGGCAAACGGGTACTCGTCGCACTGGTAGGCAGGCGGTTGGGGCCGCTCGTCAGCGGGCAGGCCGGTGTCCGCATACTCATCGCGGTACGGGCCCTTGCCGTAGCAGGCTCCGTCCTTGTGGTCGCGGTTGGCTTTGTACTGGCCCGGCTCCAGCTTCTCGGTGATCCGATGCAGGCCCGGCGCATTGGGGTGGCCGGGGTCGTACCGGCCGGGGATGCGCTTGTCCCGCGGCTGAGGCACCCCGGGAGGCACCAACAGGGGGTAGGTCTGGTTGGGGTGGTACTGCGCGGTGTAGATGTGGAATGCCACAGACCGGTGGTCGGATCCCGCGTCCGTCCGGTAGGTCAAGCGGGGCGTCACCTCATTGAAGACACACGCCTCTGGCAGCTTCTTGGAGCCGCGCCGGAAGTAGTTGGCGGAGTCACAGCGCATCCAGCGGGGAGTGCTCGCACCGGCGTCGACCTCCGCAGGGTTGCTCCAGTCAGGCCAGAAATCCATCTGGAATCGGCTCAGCGTGATCTTGTCCCGGCCGAGGCCTGCGCCCTTGTGGCCGAAGACATCCCAGTTGAACCACTTGGTGTTGTGGTCCCAGGCGATGAACGGCATGCTGACCGAACTGGGGGCTGCATGGCACATGGTGAAGCTGTCCGGGCAGTTCGCCATGAGGTTCAACCGCGTATCGGGGCCAGTGGTCCATTGGTCCCATGGGAACGCCCAGTCGTACCTCATGGTGCCTGCCTTGACGCGGGAGAACACCCGAATACGGCGCGAAGTCTCATCGCCCTGGGCGAAGATCTGGTAGGTGAACGTGTTGGTGCCGCGCCAGATCTTTTGCCCCCGCACCTTCCAGTAGAAGTTCACTCGGGCGTGGCGCTCGTTGCAGTAGGTGAAGCGGTTGTGCACCCGGCCGAAGTCGCTCGTAGCGCCGTCGGCCTTGAAGCATTCCTGCAGCAGCTTCGGGTCCGGTGTGTCACCGATGGGCGGCGGGGCCGCCTGAGGACTGACGGCTCCCCCGTCGCTGGTCTGGTGGTACTCCATCGCGGTCTGCCGGTTCCGCCGTTCAGCGGTGGCAAAGTCCACTGCCGGCAGCTTCCTGGCCGCCGGGCTGGGGGCCACCTTGGCGGCATCGCCGTCCGGCCGCTGCCGCAACCGGCTCTCCTTCTTGGCCGCGTCAAGGCTTGAGACGGGTGTGACCACTTCCGATGTGTCGGCACCCGTTGCGGACGTCTGCACTAATCGGCTGTCGGTTCCCGGTGCGCTCTGTGCGACAGCGGCAGGCATCGATGACAGCGCCATCGCCGCCAGCGCGCAGGCGGCGGCGAAGCCCCGTAAACGGCGCTTTCTCGCGATCATGAGGTACTGCTCCCCTTCGTTGGGCCCCCGACGGACTCTGGATCCGCGCAAGGCGCTGCGCCCACTTTTCGGCTTGTAGACGTCACTCCTCGACCTGATTCGGCCTTGCCCGAATAGCGACATATCACGCGGGACCGGGCGGCACCCTTCTCGAAGCCGGGTGTCGTGGGTGACGACGGTCTCCTGTGGGTTGGAGGCCGACCCCTGTCATGACCGCCCAGCGAAGAGCCTTGCGGCGCGGCACGTAGACGAACGCGCACTGCCGCTAGGCCCGTCCGCCCTGACCGACTTGGAGAAAGCGCTAACCCTGGTGCGGGGCAAGCCGTTCGGCGGCCGGCCGCTGCCCTGGGCCGAGCCCTACCAGCAGGAAATGATCACGCGGATCATCGACGTCGCGCACACCGTGGCCAGTTACGCATCCCCGCAGGCCCCCACCACGACCTCAGCGCCGCCCGCCAGGCCGTCGCGACCGGTCTCGACGTCGACCCCACGGCCGAGCTCCTCTGTCGGGATTGGATGCGTCTTGAGGCTGCGCGCGGGAACCGCTCCGGGCTCCACACCGCGATCACCCGCGTGCAACAGGTCAACCGGGACTTGGACTGCTCGCTGGAGCTGGAGACTACTCAGCTCATCAGCGAGCTCCTCAACGGCCCGGGCACGGCAGTGCGCAAGGCCTTGTAGCAGCTGGATACGCAGGTGCGCAGCGCGCCGCTATCGGCTGTGGGCGACGTCGCGGGCTGCGTAGGCGAACAGGTCGCTCACGGCCGCCTCGCTGGACGCGGGCGGCCTGGTGCGCCACTCCCCAGTGTCTCCCGTACGGTCTGCGCCACCACGTGCAGCGTGCTGGGCCAGGCTGGCGTCCAGGGCGGCCACTCCCCCGTCCTGAGCACCTAGGGTGACGATGACCGGCCCGTGCATCGGGTACAGAGCCATACCTCGCCAAGCGCTCGCCGGAGCCCATACGGCGATGCTCTGCGCAAGTCCCATCCCGCGCCCGTCGCATGGATGTGCAGCAGTGAGCCTCCGCCAACTTGAAGCCGCAGGTCATAGGGCTGGTGTGACCGGCTCTGGGGGTGCTCACGCTGTTCGTCGGCGGCAGTCCGCGGAGTAGATCGTCCGTCAGCGGCTGACTTCGAGGTTCGTCAGAACGAGCAGGGCGCGCAGGAGGTGGGTGGCGCGGGCGGACTCGGTGCGGAGCTTGGTGAGGATCCGCCAGTTCTTGAGGTGGGCGAAGCCGTGTTCGACCGGTGCGCGGCCGACGGCGATGACGCGGTTTGCGGTCTTCTGGCCGGGGGTGAGCTTGTGGGTGCGGTTGGCATGGAAGCCGGTGACGATCACGGGATCGAGTACGTCGTTGTCCAGGCCGCGGAAGCCGAGGTCCGCCAGGGCCCCGAGGCCGGCGGTGCGCAGGTGGGCCAGGACGTGGTCGTGGCGGGCGGCGGTGTTGTCGTGGGTGCCGCTGGGCCGTGCTGCGGATATCCAGATCAGCCGGCCCCTCTCGTTGGTCAGGGCGAGGAAGTAGCGGTCGACGATAGTGAGCGCGGCGGGCTCCCCGCTCGCGTCGTCCTCGCCTGCCGGCTCGTCGATGGCGGCAGGCATCATCCGCAGAGACCACGACTCCGCAGCCTGCTATACAAAGCACGGACTTCTATTGGGAAGAGCCCTGAATGGGGCTCGTGGTGCAGTTGAGCCGTCGCTGACAATGGCAGGCTCTCTCATGCTCGACGACAGGAAGTTACCGAACGGTGCTTCCGTGAACGTGGGAGATGCAGTCTGCTTGACCTGTTTTGTCGCACGACTCGACCTCGGAGAAGGACACGACGTCATGGCAAAGAGAGCTGCTCGAACCCTGCTTGTCCTCGCCGTCTCTTGGGCTGCGTGGGCGGTCCTGTTCTTCGCTCCGATCCCCTACGTGCCAAAGACGTCATTCTTTGGCTACATCACAGCTATCTTTGCCTTCTTCGCCATCCCGGCCATCGCGCTCAAGCAGACCAGGACGTGGCGTGATGGCGGTCAGGGACAGGCGCATCCGTCGCCAATCCCGCCCAGGCTGCTGGGCTTCAGCCGCCACGTACCCCTCTTGGACGACGGCCGCGGAGTCACTTATCGCATTACGAAGGGCGCCCGCGGCCCGCAGTTCAGTTGGTGGTTTGACCACGGAGTGCCAGCCGACGACCTGATGATCACGATCAAGGTCAAGGAGCACCTGACCCGCATCGAAACCGAGCTCGGCCTGCCGGTTACGTTTCCTTACCTAACCCCCGCCGGCAAGGAAGAGGCACGCAAGCGTGCAGAACGCGAGCAACCCACACTTGAGCAGCTTCAAGAGGCTGCGGCCAGTGGTGACGCGCTTGCGAAGCTCCGCCTGTGGGGGCGCACCGGCGAAGCAGTAACGGACGCCGACCAGCTCAAGATCGACACCTATTACCACCTTGGTTTCGATATCGGCCGGTATGTCAGAAACTTCGAAGGGCGGCAATGGGAGGGAACGCAGTTCGAGGACGACGAGGACAACAACGAGCACGGCACCTGGCACGTGTTTGATGTCGCCGAGAGCACCACGCACGAGGGGGCCCGAATCGGGAGTGACGAGATCCGGACCAGCGCAGCAGAAGGAAGTCCCAGCCTGCGGACGATCCCTGCCTCACAGGAGGAAGCAGCTAGCGTTCACAAGGCACAGCGCGCTGCTCACCTGGCGTGGGAGGCTCGTCGTCAGTCTCGGTGACCTCCGAAAACTGCTCCGGGCAGACCGTCCCGATGCGTCGTCGCAGGTCGGCCCCAAGTGGGGACCTGCTGCGCGCGGCCTACAAGCCGGCCGCCGACGCCGAGCCGCAGGCGCAGCTGGAGCTGCTGAGCGCGTGATCCTCTAGTCTGGGCGAGCGTAGGGCGCGGGGGCACGCTCCTACACGAAGGGCTCCTGCTGTGAGTGCTGCGCCCGCCCGCATCCCCGAGTCGCTACTGCCGCTCGCGGTGCCGATCGACGACCTGGCCGAGTACTACCGCAACCCGCGCACCGGCGACGTCGACGCCATCGCCGAATTGCTGCGCGTCAACGGCCAGTACAAGGCCATCGTCGTCAACCGCGGCACCCACACCGGCCGCCCCAACGAGATCCTGGCCGGTAACCACACCTGGCCGCCGCCAAGCAGCTCGGCTGGGACCAGATCGCCGCGACGTTCGTCGACGTCACCGACGAGGACGCGGCCCGCATCGTCGTCGTCGACAACCGCACCTCCGACCTCGCCGGGTACGACAGCGAGCTGCCGGCCGACATCCTCGAGGATCTGCCCGACCTCGATGGCACCGGCTACGACCAGACCGCCCTGGACAAGCTGCTCGACCACCGGGCCCTGCCCGAGACGATCGACCTGCCCTCCGACGGTCAGGGCACCGGCGCGATGGCCAAGGTGGAGTACCTGCAGTGGGGCTACCTGCAGTGGTCCAACATGCGCGTGCAGATCACGGCGGCCGAGGCGGAAACCCTCAACCAGATCTACGAGCGGTTCACCACCGAGAACCGCTCGGACCTCGGGTTCGGCTGGCACCTGCTGCAGGAGACCCACACCGAGACCGCCGAGGCCCCGGCCGTCGCCGTCGAGCCCGCGCCCGGCAAGGACCAGTCCGCCTGCGACGTCGACGAGGACGACGAGGAAGAGGACGGCGGCGAGGGCGACGAGGACCTGGAGGACGAGGACGCATGAGCACCGCCGCACCCACGACCACGTTCTACGAGGCGTACCCGCTGGCCGACCTGCGGCCCGCCGACTACAACCCGCGCCTGCTGTCCGAGGAAGCCTTCGAGCGGCTGAAGGAGTCCATCGGGCGCCACGGCATCGTCAAGCCGGTCATCCTCAACGCCGACGGCACCCTGGTCGCTGGCCACCAGAGAACCAAGGCGATGAAGGCGCTCGGCATCACGCACACGCCGGCGGTCATGCTGGGCACGAAGGTCCGCCTGAGCGACGAGATCCAGTTCAACCTCCTGCACAACAGGGTCGAGACCGAGGCGAGCGTCGTGTACGCGCAGCCCGGCCCGATCGGCCAGTGGTCGTGGATCCCGTGGCAGACGCCGCTGCCTGCTACCGCGCCGACGGCAAGCGTGAGTACCGGGCAGTAGCTGGCTGCCGGGGGCCGGTCCAGTCGTACACGCCGTACTCGCCGGTGAGGGACGGGCAGGTCCACGCGAGGACGTCGAAGTGGTTCGCCGCGGCGACGACCGCGTACTTGGCGTTGAGGGCTATGCGGCCCTGGTCGTCGATGACGACACTGCCCCACGCGCCATGCCCGCCCGTCATGTAGGAGATGGCCTGCTGGAACGGCTTGTTGCGGGAGTTGGCGACGTTGATCGGTGCTGGTCAAATGGGGTGTCCCTTAAGAAGGGGCACCCCATTTTCGTGGAGGCTGTCTCACCGTGAGTCGGCCTTGTCGCGTTGTGGATCAGTGCGCGTGGACCAGGCGTGGACCAAATCATGAACCGCCATACCTGCGTTGACCTGCGGCTTAGATCCATACGAGCACGATGCAGGCAAGTGCCTGTGGAGGCGCGAGAGCAGGAGAACCGCTCCGGGTAGGAACGTTCCTTGAGTGGTCACCGGGTGCTGCCGTCAGGCTCCCTTGCGCTGGCTCACGCGCTCCTGTAGCTCCTGCCGCACCTGCGTCGGCATCGGTTGCCCGAGTGCCCAGCCGATGACGTGCTCGGCGACGCTGGAGAGCTTCGTGTTTAGGTGCTGGGACACTTCTCGCAGCACGTCCCAGCCATCAGTAGGCGGCAGCCTCCACACGGCCATGAGAACGCCGAGGGCCTGATCAACCACGGCATGCGACTCCACTGCCTGCCTCAGCTGAGCATTCTCCTCTTCCAGACGCGCGAGTCTCGAGTCCAGCGCGGAGGGGTTCGTTTCCCATGCCAGATGGGGCGGAGCGTCGTGCTCACGGGGCTGAGTCATCACACGTCCAAATGTGCGAGGTCGGCGGCTCCTGTCAGCCTGCCCGCAAGCGGCGACGGCAAGGCGGTGTCCTCGATCACGCACGACAGCCCGCAGACAAGCGATGAATAGGCTAGAGCGCCATCTTCACCGTGGTACGTGGTGAAAATGGCGCCCTCCTGCCCGTTTGCTGGTGGGCGCGCGTCGTGAGGTTTTCATCATGATCCGCGCCATCTGGCCCTGCCTGTGAGTTGTGGGGCTCACATCCCATGCAGCTCTATGAGAAACGCGTCGGACACGTTGGTGGTGGCTCTCTGGGGTTAGCCTCATGCGCGGTGTTCTGAATGTTCGACGCTTCCTACGCCGATCCTCATTCGGATCGCCAGAGTCGCCTCGGGTCTTTGACCCGCCCGAGGCGACTCGCTGCTCGGCGGCCTGGTGGGAGAGGGGCACCAGGCCAAGTTGGTCGCGACCAACTTGAGACTGCGGGACGCTGACCTGTAGCTGGTGTCGCGTTGCTGCGGTTGGCGAGAGTACCCGCAGGAGCACTGGCGGCAACTGTTGGAGAAGCACCGCCAGGGGCGGCCTGCCACGAGCAGTGCAGGTCCGCTGGTGTTACTCCGACATTGGAGATGGCCCCACCCTCTGACCGTCAGATGGCAACAGAGGCGGGCAGCCGACGGCCTCTTCTAGCTTTCTGGCTTGCGTGTCCGCGTCACGGAACTCGTGCCAGAACCCGCTGTGACCTGTCGCAAACACCGCCATCAGAGTGGAAAGAAGCGATATGGGTCCGTCGTTTATTCGCAGATCTGTGGAGGTCGGGCAGTGTTGTGATCAAGCGTTTGGTGTCTGCTGGGTATGGGCGGGCACCGAGCCCGGCAGGGGCGCGCTTGGATTTCTCAGATCGGAGAACTTCATGAGTTCTGACCCAAGGAAGAGGTCGCTGAGCCTGCTTCCGCGGAGCAGCCGGCTGGTAGGGAGTGCCGCGGTCTCTCTCGTTCTTGCGTTGGCGGGTATGGCGGGTCCTGCGGTTGCCGCAACGGACACGCATGCTGTCGACAAGAGCCTGATGCGGTCTGGTGCCGATAACTGCCGCACGGCAGTGGCCGGTGACGGGCTGGGAGGCAGGTGCGGGCATGGCTTGACGGTTTCGATCTCGACGATCCCCGTGACTGGAGGGGACGTCAACCCGGTGCTCACCGGGTCGTGTCCCACCGGGGCTATTCCGATCGGGGCCAACCTGACCGTTAATGGCACGCCTGTCGCGGTGAGTATTACCTCCGTGATTGGCAACACCGCGACCATCACTGTTGCCGGAACCATCCCGGGGACGGGTCCGGAGGTCGGCACGCTGACGCTGGTCTGCGCGGCCACCACGTAATCGATCGGTTGCCGCTCTGGCCCGGCGACAGATCATCTCGTCGCCGGGCCGAGGCATAGGCAGGGCCTTTGCAAGATAGCCACGGTCAGAGGTGGGCGCTCACCTGTGCGTTGAACCAGGGCCGGCCCCTTTCCGGATGGGGCGGTTCTTGTGAGCGATCACGAAGTTCCCCAGTTGGAGGCGGGCTCTGCGTCATCTAACTAGTCGGAGTGCCCGCTATTCGCCGTCGGCAGCCTCCAAGGCCCGCTCGATCTGTTCGTTCGAGCGCTGTTGGTTGCGATGAATCGCCTTGGCGTAGAAGCGGAAGAGGACAGCGATGCTGTGGCCAGCCCGCCGCGCAACCTCAGCAGGGGAGACTCCGGATTCAAGCCAGAGTGAGACGCCCGCGTGCCGCAGGGAGTACGGCACATCAGCCAGGGGGGAAGCCGCTTCAGATTCGGTCAGCACGGCGAGTCGAGCAGCCTTCCAAATCTCCCCGTACTCCTTGGACAGCAGGCCGCCGCCTTGGGCCGCACGGAACAGCCGGCCGTCTTCAGCGGTACCGAACTCCTTGATGTGCTCGCGGACCAGGCGCACGAGGACGGGGGGAATCGGAACAGGCCGGGTCGCCTTGCGAGCCCGCTTCAGGCCACGCGTGTCGAACGACTCGCCCGTGTCGGTCCAGCCAGAGCCAACGCGGGGCGTGCTCGTGGACAGCAGCACTTCTCCCCAGCCCTCTTCGGGCAGGGTGAAGTCTTCTTCCCTGAGATTGGCCGCCTCCCCAGGGCGGTTGGCCGCGTAGTAGAGGCAGCCGAAGAACGCCATCAGATGGCGTCCGCGTGCCCCCTGCTCGCCTACGGCGTCGATCAGCGCCTTCGCCAGCTCGACGCCGTCCCTGAGGGCCTCCAGCGCGGCCGAAGGGTCCTCACGGTCCAGGCCGAGATCCATCGCGAAGTGGTTGCGGGTACCCGCCGGAATGACCATGAAAGGCAGGCCGCTTGCTGCGGCCACCTCGGCCACAAGTGCCTGCGTGCCGTCTCCGCCGGCCACCCCGAGCAGATCTGCACCGTCATCCACGGCCCGTCGTGCGACAGTCGCCAGGTCCTCGGGCAGGCAATGATCGATCACGAGAACCTGAGCTCCGAACGCACGCGCTCTCTCCGCGATCCGGAACCGGCCTGCTATCCCCCCGCCCGAACGCGGATTCACGATCAGACAGGGCCGTCGTGCGCCGGTCGCAGGGCGCGACACGTTCTCGGTCACGGCACCTACCGACAAGCCGCATGCATCAGCCCGGCGCACGTCACTGGCAAGAGCAGGACAGTCGCGATCACACCCGCAGCTGGTGGCACCGTCCCCCACCGGGCCGACGCTCCGGCGATCGCACGTGTGGCCACCGCCTCCATGACACTCCTTCGAGAGTTGCGGCCTACGGCACCAGCTTGCAGCTCAGCCTGAGCATCCGCACCTGTGACGTACGTGGTCGTCCCGCCATCGCCGTTTAGACGTCGTTTCCTTTGGCGTGATCGTTCGTTGAGCCGTGCATGACGGATCTGGTTGAGCGGTTGGTGCCGGATGAGTTATGGACGCTGTTCCGGCGGGTAGTTCCGCCGACGGAGGTCATACGTCCGCAGGGCGGCGGCCGACGGCGGGCGGGTGACCGCGAATGCCTGGCGGCGATCATCTTCGTGGCCACCTCGGGGTGCACCTGGCGGCAGTTGCCCCCGGTGTTCGGGCCGGCCTGGCCGACGGTCTACCGGCGTTTCGCCCAGTGGAGCCAGGACCGGGTCTGGGCCCGGCTGCACCGCGTTCTGCTGGACGAGCTCGGCGCCAGAGGCGAGCTGGACTGGTCGCGGTGCGCCATCGACTCCGTCAGTCTCAGGGCCGCAAAAGGGGGCCACTGACCGGACCGAATCCGACCGACCGCGGCAAGAACGGATCGAAGATCCACTTGATCACGGACCGGAACGGTCTACCTCTGTCGCTGGGCATCTCCGGCGCCAACATGCACGACAGCCTCGGTCTGAAGCCGCTGGTCCGGGGAATCCCACCGATCCGCTCCCGGCGCGGCCCGCGCCGCCGGCGACCGGCCAAGCTCCACGCCGACAAGGGCTACGACTACGACTATCTGCGCCGATGGCTCCACAAGCGCGGCATCCGCCACCGCATCGCCCGCAAAGGCATCGAGTCCTCGCAGCGGCTGGGCCGTCACCGCTGGGTCGTCGAGAGGACGGTGTCCTGGCTCGCCGGCTGCCGACGCCTGCACCGCCGCTACGAGCGCAAGGCCGAACACTTCCTCGCCTTCGCCGGCATCGCCGCAGCCCTCATCAGCTACCGCCGACTCACCAACTGAAACGACGTCTAA
>NZ_JAKEEB010000022.1 GCF_021462825.1 Streptomyces glomeratus
CAAGGACAGCCGAAGCGCCAGTCAGTCCTGGAGTCAGACCCCCGGCCGGAGCCACAGCAATCATCACTGTCAGTCCTCCTCGGGATCAGCCGAGGGCGTGATCGTCCGGTTCGTCCGCCCGCTGCTGCCCTGTTATGTGGGCTGTCGGAGTCGTGTGTGCGTCCGGGTTGCCCGGAAGACCGGCTTGCCACCCGCGGGCGACGCACGAGGCCGGTGTTGGTGGGCCCGCAGGCCCACCGCACCGGCCGGTCGTCCGGGTCAGACCTCGCCGCGCCAGGCGCCCGTCTCGGCGCCGCCGCGGGACTCGATGAACTCCTTGAACCGCTTCAGATCGCCTGTGGCCTGCCGTTTGACGAAGCCCAGCTTGTCGCCGACCGTCTCAGCGAGGCCCTGGGGGTCGTAGTCCAGCTGGAGCATGACCTTGGTGCGGGTGTCGTCCAAGCGGTGGAAGGTGACGACGCCGGCCTGCTTCGCCTCACCGTTGACGGTGGTCCAGGCGACCCGCTCGTCGGGGATCTGCTCGGTGATCTCCGCGTCGAACTCGCGCTGTACTCCGCCGATCTTGGTGACCCAGTGGGTGAGGGTGTCGGTGCGCTGTTCGATGCGTTCGACACCGTCCATGAACTGCGGGAAGTCCGCGAACTGGGTCCACTGGTTGTAGGCGGTGCGGACGGGGACGTCGACCTCGATGGACTCTTCTACCTGCGACAACAGTGATCTCCCTTCTTGGGAAGCGGGCAGCAGACCGACCGCATGGCGCCGGTCTTCCTGCATTGCTTGTGATCGTCACTGCCCGGGTTGCCACCAGCTGGTGATTGATGCGTCGCCGAGCCGCTCAAACGGCTGAGGGGGACGCCCGGGCCGCCCGGCTGCTGTCGGGAGATCAGGAGGTCGGCGTTCGCGGCCGATGTCCTGCGGCTCGCACTTTCGCGCTGTGCCTCCTCACCCGGAGTGGCGCCGGGCGGCTGGGTGGCACGGGTGTGCATCAGACGGGCGAGCCTCAGGCGGGTGAACAGTTCGGTTCGGTGCGCTGCCCGGACAACTCGAGTAGGGCACGCTGGGAGTGGCGGCTGTGCGCCGGGCGCCATCCGCCCCGGCGTTCGAGAAGGCGGTCGGGGCCGTGCCGATGACCCGCCCTTCGGCTCTGACGAAGCCGATCGAGCATTTCAAGACCAGTGCTTCGGCCTGTCTCATCGGTGGCTCGAACAGCAGTGATGGTCAGCGCCGTCCTGGTAAGTGATCACTGCTTGCACGAGGGCCGGAAAGGAGTCGACGATGCGACGTCGTGGTTTGGTGCACGTTGTTATCGCTTGGATCGGATCCGGCCGGCGAAGTGACGGGGTCTGCTGTGGTTGACAGGGCCGCGGCCGCTCTGGCACTGGTACGGATGGTCCAGGCCAGCCATACGGTCACGCTGGAGCAGCTTCCGGACCTGGTCGCCGAACACGCTGCCGAAGCCGGGCTGTACGACGTGGCCGTCTTCGTCGTCGACATCCGCGAGACGGTGCTGCGTCGGCTCACCGGCAAGGGAGGCGACGCCGCCGGCGGAGGACAGGAGTTCACCGTCCGGGGCAGCTTGCCCGGCCACGCGTACCAGCGTGTGGATCTGCTCCCCGAGTCGGCGTCGGGCGGTGTGCCGGGCGGCCGTCGGCGGTGGTGGGTGGCCGTCACCGACGGCGTGGAGCGTCTGGGCGTGGTGCGGGCAGACAGCGACACCGACGACGAGCCGACCCGTGACATCTTGCGCGATCTGGCGTCGATGACGGCACTGGTGCTGCTCAGCAAGCGTTCCTTCAGCGACTCCTACGCCCGGCTGGTGCGCACCGAGGCGATGAACGTCGCAGCCGAGATGCAGTGGAACCTCACCCCGCCTCCCGCCTACGCCGGACGCGGGGTCACGGTGGGTGCGGTGATGGAGCCGGCCTATCAGATGGGCGGCGACGCCTTCGACTACGCCGTCGACGGCAACACGCTGCATCTGAGCGTCTTCGACGCCATGGGCCATGACACGACGGCCGGTATCACCGCGAACGTCGCCGTCGCCGCCTGCCGCAATGCCCGCCGCCAGGGCGCGTCCCTGGCCCAGACCAGCGAGCAGGTGGAACAGGCACTGCTCCAGCAGTTCAGCACCAGCCGCTACGTCACCGGCATCCTGGCCGACCTCGACGTGGCAAGCGGGCGGCTGACCTGGATCAACCGTGGGCACCCCCTGCCCATCCTCATCCGCGACAATCGCTGGACGACCGAGCTGGCCTGCCCGCCGGCCGGCCCCATGGGGGCCGATCTGGGCCTGCCGGTGACCGAGCGCACCGAGCAGCTGCAACCCGGTGACCGCCTGCTGTTCTACACCGACGGCATCATCGAGGCCCGTGACGCGCGCGGTGACGAGTTCGGCCGGGACCGGTTCGTCGGCTTCGTCCGCCGCCACCACGCGGGCCGGCACACCCTGCACGAAACCCTGCGCCGGCTCATGGCGGCCGTCATGGACCACAACGACGGGCGCCTCGCCGACGACGCCACCGTCCTGCTCGCCGAGTGGCGCGGCGGCCACCAGGACGAACTGACCCCATGAACCAACGCCAGCCCACGCAGGAGGATCACGTGAGCACCGACCCGCCCGCTCCCAAGAAGCCACGTGCCGCCCCTGCAGACGTACAGGTGCATACCGCAGCCCCCGACCGCCATCTTGTGACCGTCACGGGTCATCTGGACCTGCACACCGCCCACCATCTCGCTGACGCACTGCAACCGCTGCTGGACCGCGGCCCTCACACGGTGCTGGTGGACCTGTCCGGCGTCACCTTCCTCGACTCCACCGGACTCACCTGTCTGATCACCGCATACCGCACGGCCCGCAGCACCGGCGCCCGCCTCTCGCTGATCGCGCCCAGCCAGCCGGTGCGGAAGATGCTGGAACTGACCGGCGTCGATCAGATCCTCGACAGCTATCCCTCCCCGGAAGCCGCACCGGATTGACCGGGCGAGGAACGGCGGAGTCATCCCGCGCCGACTATCCGGCGACCGGCTCCGCGACGAGATCGCACCCGGTCGCTCGCAGACCATCGACATCAGCGACTTCGTCGACCTGGACGCCGTCGAGCCGGTGTATTTCGACCGCACCTACTACATCGCTCCCCGCGGCAAGGAGTACACCAAGGTCTACGAGCTGCTGCACGCGGCGCTCGCCGAAGGGAACAAGGCCGGCATCGCCACGTTCGTGATGCCGCAGAAGCTGAGCAAGGCGGAGCTGTACCAGCGGGCGACCGACCAGGAGGTTGCCGGCCGGTCCAAGATGAGTCGTGAGGAGCTCATCGACGCACTCGCGCTCAGCGGACGCCGCCCGCAAGAAGAGCGCCGCCTGACAGGAGCACCCCGCCGCTTGACCGCCCCTGGACCGTCATCGACTGCCACGAGACTCTTCAGCAGGCACTCACCGACTGACTCCAGTCTTCGACGCGTTCGATCCAGCGCCGCCGTCCGGTATCGGAGCGTCGACCGCTTCGGAAGGGCCCCTCGTGCCTCGTCAGTGGGTCGACAATCCCGTTCGCTCAGGGAGCAGGCGTGAGTGCGGGATCACGGGGTAGGCGCAGCATCGTCGGGCCATTCCGGCAGGCAGCAGTGGTGAGATCGACCGTGGGAGGGGAATCAGCATGGCGCCCAGCACGCTGGCAACGCAGACGCGGACGGCCGAGTTGCCGGAGGTCGCCGATCCTTCCCGGATGGCACCCAAGGACGCTCGCGAGCTGTCGAAGCTGTTCTTCCAGCAGCTGGCGGTCTTGGAGGAGGGCACGCCGGAGTACAGCTACGCTCGCAACACGCTGATCGAGATGAACATGTCCCTGGTCCGCTACGCGGCCGGCCGGTTCCGCAGCCGGGGGCCGGAGGAGATGGAGGACATCGTCCAGGTCGGGATGATCGGCCTGATCAAGGCGATCGACCGGTTCGAGCTGACCCGGGAGGCGGAGTTCACCTCCTTCGCCATCCCGTACATCGTCGGTGAGATCAAGCGGTTCTTCCGCGACACGACCTGGGCCGTGCATGTGCCGCGTCGGCTCCAGGAGGCCCGCGTCCAGCTCGCCAAGGCCACGGAGGAGCTGCGTACCCGGCTCGACCGTGATCCGACGGTCAAGGAACTGTCGGAGCTGATGAGCCTGTCCGAAGAGGAGGTCGTCGAGGCCCGCTTGGCCTCGAACGGTTACAACTCCTCCTCCCTGGACGCCGCGATCAACGGCAGTGAGGACGGCGAGAGCGCCCTGCAGGACTTCATCGGCACCGAGGACGCGGCGCTGGAACTGGTGGAGGACTTCCACGCCCTCGCTCCCATGATCGCCGAACTCGACGAGCGCGACCGGAAGCTCCTTCACATGCGGTTCGTGGAGGAGCTGACCCAGGCCCAGATCGGCGAGCGCCTGGGTGTGTCGCAGATGCACGTCTCCCGGCTGCTGTCCCGGTGCCTGGCCCGGCTGCGCGAGGGCATGCTCACGACCAGCTGATTCTCTTCGAGGTGCCGTTCTGATGCCCGCCGCGGTTGTGGCGGGCATCAGCCACGTCCGGCTCCTCCGGTTGCCGGGGGCAGGCGGCAAGGGCTTCGCGAAGGGTGAGGTGACGGGGAATGACCTCGGCGAGGCCGACGATCCCGAAAGTCTCGGAGACGGTGGGGCTCGGGGCCGCGAGTCGCAGCCGGCCGCCATGGCGCTGCGCGGCGTGATGAGCGGCGATGAGGGCATTGATGCCGCTGGAGTCCATGAAGGTGACGCCGCTGAGATCCACCACCGTCACCTGAGCGGCAGCGCCATCGGCGGTCAGGGCATCCAGCAGCTGTGGAGCGCTGTCGAGATCGATCTCGCCGCACGCCGTGGACGCGAACACGCCAGTGGACTGGCCGAACAAGGCCCGTAGATCGCGTTCGGCGTCCCCCGTGTCGGGCTCGTCGAGCCCGCAGAGGAGGCAGGTACGGGTTCCTGTTCCGAGACGTGGCTCATCGCCCGCTACCTTCCACTAGCCGAACGCAACGACGGACGGTCCTCGCTGCCAGGCTCTCGAACCGCGCTGCCGGCGCTCACAGCCTGGCGCAGGGTGGCGTGTACGCCGATCGCCTGGTCCAGCCCCGTCAGGGCGAACACACGCGCGACGGAGGCGGGCACTGCCGCGCGACGGTGACGGATCAACGGGCGGCCTCGCCAAACCGGAAAGGGGGCCTCTTGCAAGGGGCCCCCTTTCCGGTTCGCGGAGGTCAGTGCTTGAAGGCGTCCTTGACCTTTTCCTTGGCTTCGCGGGCGTCCCCAGTGCTCTTCTCTGCCTGCCCTTCGGCGGCCATGCGGTCGTTGCCGATGGCGCTTCCCAGAGCCACCTTGGTCTTGCCCTTGGCCTGCTCGGTCTTCGCCTTCGCCTTCTCGTTGGCAGTCACAGAACAACGCCTCCTCGTAGCTTCGGGACCGCATTCGCGGTAACCGGCTCGTGCCCCTGCTTCACCTTAATAAACAAGGTGCTGATCTCGAATATTGAAGAAAAGACAGGGAAGACGGGCGTGCAGGAGGTCGATAACTATGGTTCCCCTGCTTCTGGTCCTGCTTCTCGCGGTCATCCTTTTCGGTGCCGGTTTCGCCGTCAAGATCCTTTGGTGGGTGGCCCTCGCCGTCCTGGTCGTGTGGCTGCTCGGTTTCGTCATGCGCTCCACCAGTGCCGGTGGTGGCCGCGGCCGCTGGTATCGATGGTGACCTGATCCCCAACGACGCCCGCAGGGCCCACACCGTCCCGGTGTGGGCCCTGCGGGCGTCGTTGGGGAGCGCCGGCGGGGCCGGTTTGCAACATCGGAAAGGCGTCCCAGAACAGCCAGCTCCACCCGGCGTTCAGGGTGAAGTTCGCAGCCAGGCTGGCGGCCAGGCGCGTGCGCTCACGCCGGTCGCAGGAGCCGCCCAGAGCCCGGCCGCCGGCGTAGGCGATCGTCGCGCGTTCTGCTGTGGCCGCTGCCCGACCAGCTCTCGGCCGAGTAAGGGCAAACCCCGGCAGCCCCTACGACTGGTGGGGCGCTCGCCGCGGCAGCGCGGTCCGCGGGCGTGCTCACGGTAGTGGCGATCGTCGACGCGGACACCGGCGCCCTCGCCGAGGCCCCCGACTTCCTGGCCCGCGGCTTCGTGCACGACGACACCACCTTCGAGCCGGTCATCCCAGTCATCGAAAAGACCCTGGCCACCGCGGCCGAGGAAGGCGTCGGGGACGCGCGCCAACTCGAACAGCTCCTCGCCCGCGCCGTGGCGAACTGGGCGTTCCGCGCCCTCCGCCGCAAGCCCCTCATCATGCCCGTCACCATCGACGCCTGAGCCACAGCCCTGCAGCACTGTCCCGTTCCGGCCGCGGCGCCGCCGGCATCCAGGTCGGCCACGGGGGTCGGCAGCCACCCCATCAAGTCAGGGTGGCGACGCACTCCACATGAGAAGTCATCGAAGACACGTCGCCGGAGGCGAAACGCATGAGTGAGTGAGCGGGGCCCGCCACGTTGTCGTGGTCAGCCGGGGAGGTAGCAGCGCAGGGTAGTGCCGTCGGGGCCGGTGTGGACACGGACGAGGTCCGCGAGCTGGTGGACGAGTAGGAGTCCGCTGCCGCCGGGCTGCGCGGGATGGGGCGGGCGGCGACCGGCCAAGGGATCGTTCAGCTGTCCGCCGTCGTGGACCTCGCAGACGATCCGGTCGCTCTCGGCCCCGATCCGCAGCGTGCCCGAGCCGGCGCCGTGGACGACGCTGTTGGTGGTCGGCTCCGCCACCGCGCTCAGGAGTCGAGGCTGAGTTCGGCCCAGACCGTTTTGCCGGGGTGACCCGGGGTGACGCCCCAGCGTCGGGCGAGTCGGTCGAGGAGTTGCATGCCAAAACCGCCGGGCTCGGTGTTCGCAGTGGCGCGTTTGCGGGGCCAGCGGTCGCTGGAATCGCTGACGGCTATGCGCAGCCACCGCCCGTTCCAGGTGAGCTGGATCAGGGGCGAGCCGGAGCCGTGGCGGATGGCATTGGTGATCAGCTCCGAGACGACCAGTTCGGCGGTCTGGATCATCCGGTGCTGGCGCAGCGGGCCGCCGAAACCGTCCACGCAGTCGCGGACCCAGTGCCGGGCGGCCGTGATGCTCGCCGTGACTGCGGGGAAGCGCGTCTCGCAGGATGGGATGGTCGATTCGCCGTTCACGAGGTTCCTCCAGCGCGGGTGGCTCTGGGCCGCCGCCGACCGGTGCTCTGCGCAGCCGGTGGAAGCCATCTGTCGGGTTACCCCTGCCTGCCCGGTGAACCGTCTGTGTCTGCCGGGTGACCGGCAGATCCCGCGAAAGTCATCCGCCGGGAGTTCGACAGTGCCGGCGCGTGCCGGGTGAGTGCGCTACAGCCCCCTCGACGCCTTCGGCACCGGGATGGACGACGACACCGCCGTCCTGGCCGTTCTCGCACCCCGCCCCGACGGCGAAGCACGGTTGTGAGCGAGATGCCCGCCGACACGAGGCGCACTCCTTCTGGGCATCACCGTGCTCATGACCGTCTGGCACCGCATCGAGGCCGTCGGCTGTTCCTTCCGCCTCACCGACTATTGACGGCGCCCTTGCCGTCCTCCGCTACTGAGCGCGGGCACCGCATCGGCGCGAGGCGGCCAGGTACCGGGATCGCAGCACTGATCGGGACGACCGAAAACCAGCCAGGAAACCAGCGATGCCCATGGTCCTGCTGTCTGTCCATGGTGGGCGTGGTCTGATCCGTCGATGCGCCTGCCGGCAGGACGGCAGGCTGCGCCGTGTAAACGGATTGCCTCCTCGTGTGTCCGAACCGGCACACACGCAGTGAAGGCCCGGTGGATACCGGGCCTTCACGTTTGAGTAGCGGGGACAGGATTTGAACCTGCGACCTCTGGGTTATGAGCCCAGCGAGCTACCGAGCTGCTCCACCCCGCGTCGGTACGGTGAACTGTACGGCACCGATCGGAATCGGCCCAATCGACTTTCGCCTGCGCTCGGAGCGGGCCCGATTGCTCATGATCGACTGACATGGCCACTGCTCACCCGGTCTGGATCTGCATTCTGAGTTCGGGTGCCGTTGGAGTACGGGCACACCTGGAGAAGTCTCCACGAGCGCCGGGATGTCCGTGATGGTGAACGCGGGCGAGGCTGCGGTAGCCGGCCGCATTCCTACAGCGGCATCAACATCTTCATCGCCGCTCACCGCACCCTCGGCGAAGCCGACGGCTGGCTGCGCCTGGCCGCACCCCGCGAATCCGTGATGCGCACCCTGAACATCGTCGGCGTCGACACCCTCATCGACTGCCGGGAAACGCTCCACCAAGCCATCAGCAACTGACGCTTCAGCACCGGCCTCTCCAGCGGCGGGAAGAAAGCGGCCCGCAGAGGCGGTGGGGGTGTGGCCGGCCTCGACGGCATGGCTGACGGAACCGCCTCCGGGACCGATTCGCGGTCCTGCTGCCCGAGCGGCCGGAGTACCACCCGGACCACTCACCAGGTTGCCACCGGTCCCGCGTCACCGACCGGACCTGCAGGCCGCGGATGCGCGGCGCGCCCCGGCCGTCGGCGCCGTCCGCGGCAGGACCGTCATCAACCTCCCCAAAGGCCCGTGATCAGTCTCCCGGCGGCCCTGGCGGAAGGCTTCGGTAGAGAGCCCGGCCCCTTGGGAGACGGAATCCCACCGCCTCATCAGCCCACTCCTCGTCACCCCGGGCAGGCAGTGCTTGATCGGCGGACTGGGCTCTACCCGTCTTCGCGCTGCGGACCATGCCAGTCCAAGAAGAGGACGGTGGCGTCGTCCCTGAGGTTTCCCCGACAGGCATCCAGCACCGCGCTGGTCAGGCTGCGCACGGCCTCCCTGGGGTGTGAGGCGCGGGTGTCCCAAATGAGGGATGCCAGGTCGACGGCTCCGGCGCCGCGTTCCTGCATGCCGTCAGTGAGCAGGACCAGACGGTCGCCGGGAAGGAGCTGGAGTTCCTGGACACGGTAGGAGGCGGGGGCTGCCACGCCGAAGGGGAGGTTGGCCGCGAGCTGGATCTCTTCGACCTCGGTGGCGCCTTTCCGCAGGCGCAGCGGCCGGGGATGCCCGGCGTTGACCAGTTCGCAGGTACCCGTCGCGAGGCTGATGCACAGCAGTTGACCGGTGGCCAGGCCGCGGCTGTGGGTCAGCAAGGCGTCATGGGCACGTCGGGCCTGCTGGAGCGCGTCACAGCCGCTGCGGCGGGCGCCGCGCAGGGCGCCGACCAGGAGCGTGGCGAGCAGCGCGGAGTGGGTGTCGTGGCCCATGGCGTCGGTGATGGACAGATGCAGTGTGTCGCGATCGAGGGTGTAGTCGTATGTGTCCCCGCCGATATCGTCGGCCGGGACCAGGCCGGCGGCGAGGGTGAACTGGGGGGCCTCGCAGCAGGAGGCCGAGGGAAGCAGTTGGTGCTGGATCTCGGCGGACAGGCTGGTCCGGGTGGTGCGCCGACCCACGTGATAGAGGTCGGTGAAGCGGCGGTCGGTCACGATGATGTAGGCCAGTGCGTGCGCCGCGTCCTCGATCTGAGCGAGCACGGTGTCGTCGGCGTTCTGCAGCGTCGCCTCCAGCAGACCGATGCAGTCGCCGCGGTTGGTCACCGGCGAGATCACACGCCGCCCGCCCAGGCCGTCCGGTTCCACGTGCTGGCGCTGGCTGCGCAGGACGGCGTCGTAGACGCTGCCCTCCAGGTCGATCCGCTCGACAGCGCCCCCGTCGTCATCGGCCTGTGTGACCAGGCGCAGCAGCCGATGGCCCACGAGGTCGACGAACAGGAAGGACACGCACTCCGCCCCGAAACGCTTGCGCAAGTCGTTCGCAACCACCTCGACGGACTCCCCCGGCGGTGCCGCCTCCGCGGCGGCCAGAAGCTGCCCCAGTTCCAGATCCCCGCCACCCATGGCAACCTCCTATCCGTTGCCGCTCCTTCTTCCCCGGGTTCGCCCGTCTTCACCCAGTACATCTATCGCGCCCGCTCGCGGTTTTCTCTTCCGTCGGGATCTGGTTGACGCTTTGAGCCCGCCTGGGCTGTGGACCGGCAGTGGGGATTCTCGGCCGCCTCGTCCCCCCGGGACATCGATTGCCTCGGGTTCAGGTGTTCCGATCAGGCTGATCTCGTCGGCTGAGGCTAGCTGCCTTCGGCGCGCAGTTGCTCGTTGATGCGCTGGGCCTCTTCGAGCTGGTCTTCGAGGATGACGATGTGTCAGGCGGCCTCTATGGCGGTGCCCTGGTCGACGAGTTCGCGGGCGCGGGCGGCGATGCGCAGCTGGTACCGGGAGTAGCGGCGATGGCCGCCATCGGAGCGCAGCGGGGTGATCAGGCGGTGTTCGCCGAGGGCTCGGAGGAAGGCGGGTGTGGTGCCGAGCATCTCGGCGGCCCGACCCATGGTGTAGGCGGGGTAGTCGTCATCGTCGAGAGGGGCGCCGGGACGGGAACCGGCAGGCGGCATAGGCCTCTTCTTCCGGGCATGCGTCGGGGGCCCGGGTGCCAGTTACCGGCACCCGGGCCCCGAGCCTTCAACACCATCTACCGGCGCACCGCGCCGGCTTTCTTGTTCCGCAGGGGCCGCCTGGGAGTGCGGGGCTGCGGGGATCGCCAATGCGTGACCGGGGACCACCTTCCCATCCGGGGCCTTGCGGTACCCGGGCGGACTCCTTCCTCGCCCGGGCGATCCTGATGGCGTTCTGCTCCTTACCTCTCGGTTGCGCGGATACCGCGGGGTGCTGCTCACAGCCCCGCTGGGGCCGTGTCCTTCTGGTCTACCTGCACAGCAGTTCATGCCTGCTGTGCCCACTTCGACTTCTGGGTACGTAGATAACGCTAACCCTGTGACGTCGGAATGTCTACTGTTGCCATGACAGTTTCTCTCTATGGAGTACACCTGACCTTCTACCGCAGGCACTCCATGAAGAGTGCCACTCGAATGGCGGTCCCCTCCTTCCGGCACAGCAGTCCTCGGTGAGACCGGCTCAGTGCTCGCCCACGCAGACGTCCGGGAGACAGGTGCCTTGTGCGGCTCGGCGGGCAGTGATGAGGGCGTTGAGATGCCGCTGGAGTCCATGGCTGCAGTCTCCGAGCGGATCGCGGGCTGACCCAACTGGTGATCAGCGAACTGGTCACCAAGGCTCGCAAACACGCGCCCGGCCCCGTCCTTGTGCACTTGTGCCTGGTCGGCGCCTCGGCGACGTCACCGCCCGTTCCGGACGCCTCGCCGCCCTGGCCTCGGGGCCGTGGCGCCCTGATGCGGCTGATGCTCGCCACGGCCGTGGCGAGCATCAGCGAGGCGCGGACAGCCGGCTGTCAGCCGGTAGTGAGCAGGCCCTCGCGCAGGCGGGCGAGGCAGCGGGACAGGAGTCGGGAGACGTGCATCCGGGAGACGCCGAGGCGTTCGCCGATCTGGGCCTGGGTGAGTTCCTCCACGAACCGCATCTGGATGAGCTGCCGGTCCCGCTCATCCAGGTCGGCGATCAGCGAGGCCAGGGCGTGGAAGTCCTCCACCAAATCCAGCGCGGTGTCTTCGACGCCGATGAAGTCCTGCAGCGCCGCCTCGCCGTCCTCGCTGCCGCCGATCGTGGCGTCCAGGCAGGAGGAGTTGTAGCCGTTGGAAGCAAGGCGGGCCTCCATCACCTCATTCTCGGGCAGGCTCATCAGCTCCGACGGTTCCTTGACCGTCGGCGTGCGACCCTCACGACCGGGAGCCCTGAAGCTTCGGCGCCGCTAGTTGGGAGCTCGAACGCTTCCGGCTGCGACACCGCGGCTCTGCCTCGTGCCGGCGAGCACGAACGGGCTCCTCACCATCGTCGCCGGACGGAGGAGCAGGTCGGCGAACGGATCTGGCATGAGTGTGACCTTTGTTCGTGCCTGCGCGTCCCGTTGCAGTACACGGTGAGCCGCCTCGGGCCCCTGCCCCGGCTCCGGCCGGAGGACGACTCGTCGAGACAGGACATCGTTGCTGGTCGTTCGCCTCTCGACGGTGCGGTCACGAGGTTGGAGAAGGCCGGGCAGGGAGAATGATGACCACACCGGCACGCTGGGCGGGACACGGCTCGGTCAGCCGCGCAGCAGTTCGCCCGGGCCCACCTCGGCGAGCAGCGGTGGCTCGTTCTCCCCCTCGTAGGCGAGGTGAAGCTCGCGCCGGGCACGGGTGGCCAGCACGTAGTAGGTCATCCGCAGGGCCGCCGAGGTGGGATCGGCAGCCGCGTCGGTGTGCGTGTCGGGGATGACGACCGTGTCGAAACCCAGTCCCTTCGCGCTGGCACGGTGGACGAGGACGATACCCGGGCGGGCGAGGTCCAGGGTGCGGTAGCGGCCCTTCACTGCCTGAGATGTGTACAGCTGGGGCTTCAGCCATGGTGCTCTGTTCTCCAGGCTGCCGAGCAGGGAGAACTGCGTGTGCCGGGAGTTGACGATCACGCCGATGGTGTGGCTGGGATGTTGCTGTGCCAGCGTGATCAGCAAGTCTGCCGCACCGCGTTCGGGCAGCCTGTGCACGCGCGGTGGCGGCCCGTCCCGGTCGGGGACGGCGGGCATGCCGGCGCCCGTGTGGAAGTGCGCGGCGAACGCGGCGATCTGGCGGGTGTTCCGGTGATTGCCGTCGAGTTCGACGCGCGTGCAGTTGCCGAGGCGCTGGGCGATGTCCTTCAGAGTGGAGTTCGTGTCGGTCAGCCGCTGGCACTCATCGGCGAACACCGTGATGCGGCCCCCGAGGAGCCTGCTCAGCCGGTAGAACTCGGGCGGAAGGTCCTGTCCTTCGTCGATGACCAGGGTCAGACCGGGGTCCCGTTCGGCTTCGGCCGCTCGTTCGTAGAAGGCCGGCCAGTCGTACCAGCCGTCTGCGGCACGTGGAGGTTTGGGGCCGTACCAGTTGTCCAGCCATGAGTGCGCTGTGGCCACGCGAACACTGCGGTCTCTGGGTCCCAGCGCATGGACGGTGGACGCCAAGGACTGGTGGAGCAGATGGGAGCGCGTGAGCAGGACGGCCGGGGTTCCGGTCAGTGCCAGCATCACGGCGCGCTGGGCTGCCAGAAGGCTCTTGCCGCTGCCGGGGGGACCGCTGATCAGATGGTTGCCGTCGAACGGCAGGTTGTCGAGCGCTGACCGCTGCTCCGGCATGAGGTCCAGGTAGGTGAGCGTCATGAGGGGATCTGCTCCAGGGCTGCGGCAGCCGCTGCGCGGGCGGCTGTGACGATCGGTTCGAAGTAGCCGGGCACCTGTTCACCGCCCACGACGAGGGCGCGGTCCAGCAGCGTGTTGCCGGACTCGCAACTGGTCTCGGGCAACAGGGCACACGCGTGGCAGGCGGCCCGGTTCAGGTTGCCGAAGCCCTGCCCGGCGTGCTCCGCGCACAACGGGTCGGCGGAGCACCAGGCCGCCGCCTCGGTCATCCGCAACAGTGTTTCCGCCAAGCGGGGCGGTTCGCCCTGGCGCACGAGTCCGCCCAGAGTGCCTTCGGCGTCCCCGGCGGCGGTGTAGACGAGGATGCCGTACTGGTCCTGGTCAGGGCGGGCGTAAATGCGTTCGCGCAGGCTCGCCGTCGTGTAGCCAGACTCGAAGGACAACTGGCGGATGAGGAGGTGCGCAAGCGTGTGCAGGAGAACGAACCTCGGCGAGAGCTCCGCTCCGGTGAGGGACTCCAGCCGGTCCTTCTGGAAAGCTCTGTCGAGGTCGGCACGCATTCCGGCGACGCGGCGACGCACTCGGTCGTCCGCTTCCCACTCGGTCAGTGCGTCCTTGTCGAGGGTGAGGAAGATGCCTTCGCCGAATACCTCTACGGCGGGCAGCCACTTCAGGCGCCGTGCGGTGTCGGCGGGCACGACCGTCGCGTCCGGGGACACCCTGGTGAAACCGGACAGGGCGCGCACTTCTCTCAACCGGTCTGCGAGCAGCACGCGCCCGATGCGACGCCGCAGGCCCACCCAGGGTTCCATGGTCTCCCGCGCCAGGTCGAGCGTGGTCGCTCGCAGCGCGAAGTCACGGGTGGCGGGCGGTACGGGAGCCATGAACGCCGCCCACTCCTCGCGGCTGAGGTCGGGGCGCACGGGCGCGGCCGCCAACCCGGACGGGGCCGCCACTGGCTGTCCGGTCTCCTCGGCCAGGAGGACATCCAGCAGGGCGTCGTCCGCTCCGGTGTCATCCTTGATCATTTCGCGGAAGACTTCGGCGCGCGGGGTCGCGGCGACCTTGCACAGGGACACCCACAGGTCGTGCTCGCGCACCCGGCTCGCGAGTGTCTCGTCTGCGTACACCGCGGTTTCCGTCTCGGGTATGTCGAGGGCCGAGTGCACCACGGGGTAGTACAGATTGCCTGCGGTGCGCTGAACTATCTGGACGGGCTTGACGCACTCCACCGCTTCGTTGGCCCGCTGCCACGGGTTACGCCCGGAGCAGCGCATTCCGTGCGTGCCGAGGATGTCGAGCAGGTCACGCACGGCTCCGCAGCCCTTCGCCGTGCACACGACCGACAAGGCTTCGAGGCCGGAGGCCCGGTCGGAGACCAGGAAGCGCAGCTTCCCGCGTTCGGTGCATTCCCGGCGCTCGGTGGCCTCGCGCCGCGAATGGGCCCAGAACCACCAGTCGATGTCTCCGAGGTGGCCGGCGGAGCAGATCTGCACGAACCTCATGGGCGCCAACGCGGGGCGGGGTGAGCAGGACGGGCAACGCGGCGGCTGTCCCGGCTTCTCGTCGGCGATGCGCCAGCGTTTCATGCGCCGGCAGGCGCCGCAGAACAGCCAGGACGGGAAGCGGATGTAGGGAGCGCCGGGCGCGTCCGGTACGTCGTACCGTTCGTTGGGGGTAGGCGGGGCGGCGTAGAAGCCGGTGACGCCGAGACGCGCGGCCAGCCTGGTCGACTCCACGCGCTGCTTTGCGCGCTGCGGCCAGTCCCCGATGCCGGTGGCCACGAACGATTCGCCCTGGATGTCGAAGACGGCTCCGACCCCGAACGGCAGGACGGTCTGCGCCTGACGTACCCGAAGTGTCCGGCTCACAGGTCCGCTCCCTTCACCATTACCTGGCATTCCCGGTCGACGTTGCGCATGGAGTTGGGGGTCTCCCACAGGCCGTAGCGCTGTTCGAAACTCTTGATCAGGTTGGACTGGCCCTTGCCCTGGCTGCGGTAGTACAGCACCCGGCCTTCCTTGCGCGCCTCGCGAGCGGCGTCCTCCCAGTCGGCCAGGAGTTCACCGAGTTCCTGGCGCACGGCCTCGGCGGCGCGGTCTTCAGCTGCGGCGACCACCCGAGCCGTCAGCTCATCGGCCAGCGATTCGGCTTCCGTCATCCTGTCGAGAACTCCCCCGGCCTGGTTCTCCGCGGCCAGGCCGAGACGGTGTCGTACGAGGATGACGAGCGCGGCATGGAGTGCCCGTCGTCGCGAAGGCACCGACCACGGTGTGACGCTGGTCGGTTCGACGTGCCGGTAGAGCGAGCGGTGGTACACGTCGAACGTCTCGTAGTGCGAGCGGTCGCGGGGCCGGGTCGCGTTGAAGAACGTGACGACGAGACCTGGTACGGCGTGCCGGCCCACGCGGCTGGTGGCTTGGATGTACTCGGCCGTCGTCTTGGGCTGCCCCTGCATCAGCATGAGCGACAGCCGCTTCACATCGACGCCCACGGACAGCATGTTCGTGCAGGGCAGGAAGGACACCGACTGCTCGTCCTGCCAGCCCTTCTCGAGCCGGTCGAGCAGAACGGGTTGCTCCGCCCGCGGCAGGTTGCTCGTCAGTTCCTGAACCTGATCGTCCCGCAACTCGCGTACACCTGCTCCGGCGCCGGAGTCGAGGCCCTTCAACTGGGCCGGGATGTCATCGGCCGCGGCCGTGACGGTACGCCCGAGTTCCCGCAAGCTGTGGTGGTAGGCAACGAGGGTCCAGTAGTCGTCGCGGTTCTCCAGGGGAAGTTCCCAGGCGCCCTGGAGCATGGCCGCGGCGGTGGCCACGGAGGCACGGCCCGCGGTGTGGCCCTGGGCCATCACCCCGAGGTACAGCCGTCCTGGTCGCGACGTGTCGGGTTCGGCGAAGTACGAGTGCCTGGCGTCGAGTCCGGCGGGCGGGAAGAGCTGCACGTCACTGCCGTACAGTGCGCGAATCTGCTCACCGGAGCGGCGGATGGTCGCCGTCGAGGCCACCACCTTGGGACTGATTCCCTCGGTCGTGGTGCACAGGCCGAGGACCGCCGACTCATACAGGCCGACGGTGGTGCCGAGAGGGCCGGTGAGCAGATGCAGCTCGTCCTGGATGACGAGGGACGGCGGCAGGTTCCCGGTGCCGGCGCCGAACAGCCGCCCGGCACGCGGCTCCCAGGCCAGCCGGGCGAACTTGTCCACGGTGCCGAGGACGAATGTGGGCGGACGGTCGTACAACTGCTCGTCCACGACACCGACGGGCAGCTCATCGTGGAAGGCGCAATCGTCGCGGGGGCAGAAGAAGGCGAAGGAGTCGGCTGCCGCCCGCACACCGTAGTCCCCGATGTCCGGAGACTTGTGGGAGGGAAGTATGCGTGTGCCGCACCAGGGACACCGGTCCAGGATGAACACGTCGTCCGGCTTGGCAGCCCTGCGTACCTCCTCGAATTTGGTGCGGGCGGTGTCGTAGGAATTCGGCGAGGTGGCCTCGCCCACCCAAAGGCCGATGGAGAAGGGCTCTTCTCCGTACGTCTCGGGATCGGCGCGGCGCAGGGTCTCCAGGGCACAGACGGTGGTGGCCGCGCGCTGGAACTGCTGGGTGGTCAGCAGGCTGAGGGTGTAGCGGCTGAGCACCGCGGTCCCGCCGCCGTCGGCAGCGGTGCGGCGCAGAAGGATGACGAAGGCGGCCAGGAGCAGGTAGGCCTCGGTCTTTCCACCACCGGTGGGGAACCAGATCAGGTCGGTGGTGCCGCGGTCGGGGTGCCGGGGATCGGCGATGCCGTCCACGGCAAGGAGGAAGAAGGCGAGCTGGAACGGCCGCCAGGTCGCGTCCGCGTGCGGCGCCGGGTCGAGCAGAACCGGGTCGCGGCGGGAGCGCCGCTCGCCGGCCTGGTCGTGGGCCGAGTGCCGCATCTGCAACGCCATGGCATGGTTCGCCACTCGGAAAGCACGCAGGAGCTCGGGGCGGCGCGGGTCACAGAGTGTGCGCACACCCGACTCGATGCGCGCGACCGCCGCGCCGATGCGTTCGAGGATCCGATCAGCGGCGTCCCGCCCCCATTCGGGGATGTCCGCATTGAGTTGTCCCACGTACCAGGCTCGATAGTGGGTGGCGAAGTCGCTCAGTTCTTCACGGAGCTGCTCCACTGAGACATCGGGGTCTGCCAGATGCAGGACGTTGAGGACGGGCGTGTCGGTGAGGCCCGCGGCCCGGGTGCCGCTCACCTCGGCCTGCGGCATGACGGCTGCCCGCACTCCGGTCACGCGCCCGGTGTCCTCGTCGCGCAGCTCCTCCACTGCGCATCCGTGCCCGACGGCATGCGTCTGTACGTGCCGGTACTGCAGTCGCAGTTCCTGTTCCTCGAGGTCGCGGCTGGCCAGCCGGATGCTCGGGTAGGGCAGCACGGTCCCGTCCACGGGCCGGGTGGTCAGGCCCACCTGGAACAGCATGCGGTCCCACTGGGCGGCTTTGCCGAGAGCCTGCTCGTGGTGTGCCACGTTGACCAGGGCCACGGTGATCAGATGCCCGCTGCCGAACGCCCGGCGGCGCACCCGGATCTCAGCCCGGCCGTCCAGGACGGGCACGCGGTCGCGGTCCGCTCCAACAGTGTGTGTCTCGGGGTCGAGCGGAACTCGTTTCCAACGCCGGCCTCGCTCGCCCGTCGCCGCCTTGGTCTCATAACGGGCACCGGAACAGCTCACGGTGACAGTGGTCGTGTCGGTGTAGAAGCTCAGTCCCAGGGATGACGGCAGCCAGGAGTTGGCCTCGGGAACGGGATCCGTGGACGGAGCTGTGTCGTCGGCCCGGGCTTCGGTGCCGAGGCCGTCCGGCTCCTCCGCCGCGAGGTCCAGTTGCCGCTGGAGGTCCGCCTCCTGCGGGTAGAGGGTACCCATGAGGTACTGCCGGTCGGGCGGGGCATCGAGGGTCTCGTACCCTCCGGCGACCGGGCCGACGAGTTGGCGGTGCAAGTAGTCGACGAGCTCTTGCCGGGCGTCCATGGTGCTCCTGGGAACTGTTCGAGAGGGTACGACGGTGGGTGGAGCGCGGGCTCGCCTCAGGACCGGCGCCAGCGGTCCCTGAGGGTTGCCCGGTCGGCGGCCGGTACCTGGAGTGCGGCGAGCTGCGTCTGCAACTCGGTGATGCGGGCCCGGGCATCATGCTCGACCTGTGCGAGGCGTGCCGCGGCGAGCTGTTCACCCCGCACCGCGCGAGCCTCCGCCTGGTTGGCGGCGGTGACCAGTACCTGCGCCCGCTGCTCCGCGGCCTCGGCCCGTTGCTGCGCCTGCTCCACTTCGGCGGCGGCACGCTGCCCGGCCTCGTACAGGGCTCTGTCCCGGGCGATGAGTCGCGCCTCGGTCTGCCGCAGGCGCGTTTCCGTCTGACGAAGTCGGAATTCCAGGTCCGCGACGCGTGCCACAGCCTCCTCGCGGTACTGGTGCAGCTGCTTCTCCGCCTGCTCGGCGTGGGCCTGCAACCGGGATACCTGCTCGGAAGCGACCGCCGACATCGCCGTTTCGGCCTGTCGCAGCCGGATCTCGAGGTCCACGATGCGTTCCTGTGCGCGGCGCGTCGCGGCCGTGTTCGCTTCGCGGTGCTCCTCCTTGAGCCGCGCGACGCGTTCCTTGGCTTGCCGCCGCAGGTGCTGCTCCTGGCGTGCCAGCGCCTTGTCGACGCGTTTCAGCAGAATCTCTTCCAGGTCGTCGAGCTGTTGTCCGGCCTCTGCCTGGAGGGCCGCGACACGCGCGTCGGCGGCCTGCCGTTCCTCCGCCAGCCGACGCTCGTACGTGTCGGCCAGCCGTGCGAGTTCCGCCTCGTGCCCGGCGCGGGCCTCGGTGAGCAGGTGCTCGACGTCTACGAGAGGCTCATGCGGCGGACCGGCCTCCGTGCCCTGCTCCGCCTCGACCCGCTCCGTCTCGGCCTGCTCCACCTCGGCCTGCTCCACCTCCGCCTGCTCCGCCTCGTTCCGTTGCGCCTGCGCCGCCTTGAACTCCCGAAGGGCGTCATGGATGGCGAGGCGCGACTCGTCGTCCACCAGAGATTTCGCGGCCAGGAACGCGCGGGGTGTCGTCCCGCCCAGAGCCTCGGAAGTCCACTCGAAGTAGTGCTCGGGCCGGAGTTCCAGCTCCTTGACGACATTGAGAACGACTTCGAGCGTCTCCAGGGCCAGGACTGTGGGGCGGTTGAGCATGCCTCGTTCCCGAACGGCCCGGACAACGGCGTCTGCAGGGGACGAGCCCAGCATCACGGCCAGTTGCAGATACCCCACAGCGCGCAGCGCATACTCGGCGAGCCAGGCCACCTTCCCGCCGAACGGTGCCGGTGTCAGCTCCCGGGCCCTGTCCCAGTCGGCGGTGTACTGGGGCAGCGGCGCAGGGAGGTCGGTGACTGCCGCATCGCTCGACGTCGGCTGGTTCGTCCCGGACTCGGCCGCCGCCCCCGCGTCGGAATCGTCGGTGATGTTCACGAGCTCCGCGTACGGCAGCGTGCCACGCACCGGCTCCGATTCGTCCGACAGCGTTTCGGCCGAGGCCGGTTCAGTCGGCTCATGCGGGGGCAGCGCCGGTTCAGTCGGCTCATGAGAGGGCAGCGTCTGTTCTCTGGGCTCCGGACGGGCCGGTGCGTCCTCCGCGCTCTCCGCTGCCGATGCGTCCGGGAGCGCCTTCGTGAACACCAGGAACTCCCGGAGGGCGTCACGCATCGCCAGCCGAGGCTCACTTCGCACCAGCGGTTTGCGGGCGAGGTAGGCCCGGGGCGTCACCCCGCACAGCGCCTCAGAGGGCCGGTCGAAGAAGTCTTCCGGGCGCATTCCGGCCTGTGCGACACCGTCACACACGCGACGCAGCACCTCGAGCGCCGCCAGCACCGAGTGATCGGCCGGCTCCCGCTCGCACGCGATCCGACGCACCGTTTCGGCCGCCGGTTGCCCGAGCATCTCGGTGAGCCCTGGACCTCCCACGGCGGCGATCGCGTAGTCCGCGAGCCACGCCTGCCCGGACGGCGACTCGGCCAACCGCAGGGCCCGCTCCCAATCTGGCACGTCCGCGGCCGTAACGACAGCAGGGGTTTCGGCGTTCTGCGAAGTCGAGGCAGCCACCGTCGTGTCCTGACTACGGGACGGCATGGCCGCTGCGACAGCCGCCTTCTTCTTCGCCGGGACAGGACGAACGGTGCGTGCGGCGCGCGCCGCACGGCGACCGGTGGCAACGGTACGGACGCCATCCGCACTGTCCGGGTCCTCAGCCGCCACCACAGCACGGACACCGAGCAGGCGCGCCGTCCGCAGCCGCGAGCGGAGTGCGGGCACCAGCTTGACCTCCAGCTGCCGGATACGTTCCCTTGTCACGCCGAACTCGCTGCCCAACTGGTCCAGTGTCGACGGCTCCGCGTCGTCGAGTCCCAGGCGCCGAACGAGAATCCGATGGTCGCGGCCGGAGAAGGTGTTCACCACGGCCATCGCGTCATCCAGGAGCAGCGCGTTGTGCACCCGTTCCTCGAATGGCGGCACGGTCTGGGTCTGCGCGACGAAGTCTCCGAGCGTCGCTCCGTCCCCCACGACACGATCGAGCGAGTCGGTGCGCCGGCTCAGCCGTCGGGCCTCCTCGACCTTGCTCAGGCTCACGTCGCAGTGCACGGCCACGTCGGCCGCGGTCGCCGGACGCCCGCGTTCGGCCAAAGAGCGCTCCGCGTGCGCCACTTTACGGATTGTCTCGTGCATATGGACGGGTACACGGATGACGGAGCCTTCGTCCGCGATGCCCCGGGTGATGGACTGACGGATCCACCACGTCGCGTACGTCGAGAACTTGAAGCCTTTGGTCGGGTCGAACTTCCGCGCCGCCCGCATGAGCCCCAGCGCTCCGTGCTGGAACAGGTCCTCATAGTCCAGTCCCTGTTCCAGGTAGCGGGGAACCAGGCTGTGCACGAGCCCCTGATTGTGTACGACCAAGCAGTCCCGCGCGCGGATTCTTATGTCGTCCGAGGACAGGGCGCTCAGCGTCTCCTGGTCGGCTTCCTCGTCGAGGCCACCCCGCACGAGCATGGCGAGTCCGACTTCCTCCCGGGCGGTGAGCAAGTGCTTCTCCGGCCGACGCCGATAGCGGTCCTCGCGCATGACGCGCTCGGCCGCGGCGACCGCTGCGGCCAGGTCCGCGTCCGTCGGTACGACCGTTTCGGATGGCCCGGGCGGGAAGCCTTCCGCCGATGCGACATCCAGTTCCTCCATCCTGGAACCTTCGTTGACCGGCGGTTCGTGCGGTGCCTGCGATTCCTGCGCGGAGGAGCCTTCGCCCGCGACTTTCGCGCCGCCGACCGTCGCCAGCTGCTCGTCCACGTCTTCGCCGTCCGCTTCGGCTGCGGCCTCGATCGTCGGGTCCGTCGGAGTCCTCTCGGGCCCCACATTGGCCGCATCCCGCAGGGCCGCCGCCTCGCGCGCGTTGAGCCCACAGAGCCGTACGACCCCCTCCAGGGTCCGAGGGGTCACGCGTCCCTCGGCGTCCGCGTACCGCTCGAGCAGTCCCAGCACCCGATCGAGTTGAGGGAACACAGTTTCTACACGCTTCCGCGCAACCTTTGGCACATCTGGATTGTCGATGTGTGTATGCGCCACGCTCCTCTGGACAGGCACGTGCAGCCTGACCAGTTCGTCCCGCAGCCGCTCCCGCTCGTGCCCACGCAACCCGAGCTTGCGCGTCTGAGCCAAGAACACCGCCTCGGGCACGACTCCACCCACCGCGGCCCGACGGAGTTGTGCCATCAGTTCCGCCAGCGCGGCCTTCGTCACGGGCACGCCTCGCGCTCCGGGATCCTGATGCCCCGCCATGTCACCCACCCCCACACCCGGTTACACGCCAGACCGTAAGGGATGTCTGTTAGCACTGTCAACGGATCACGCATCTAGGAAAGTTGACACACCTCGTGTACCGTGACCGCGTCCGCACTCTCCGCTTCAGAACCAGGTGGCGGGACGGCACTCACAGGGGCAAGTCCCTTGACGGGACGGGGAAGTAGAGGGCAGGGGAGAAACCGTGGGCCACGAGCTGATCGATGGCAGGTTCCGTGTCGGGCAGGTCATCGGCAAGGGCAACATGGGGGAGGTTCACCGGGGCGAGGATCTCCAGGCTCCGGAGGGCAGCGCCGAACGCCCGGTCGCCGTAAAGACGATCCTTCGCCGCCGTACGGGTGGCCTGATCGACACCGGCGCGGACAACAAGGCCGTGGAGCGCTTCGCACGCGAGGTGCGCATCATGCGCCGCCTCGAGCACCCGAACCTGACACGGCTCATAGCCGGTGGAATCAGTACGGACGGCGGACTGCCCTACCTGGCCATGGAGTTCCTGGACGGCGAGACACTGCGCGACCTCATCGAGGAGGAGCGCCAGCTGCCCATCACCTGGGTGGCAGCGATCGGCGCCCAGATAGCCGACGGCCTTTCCGCCGCCCACGCGGCCGACGTGGTGCACCGCGATCTGAAGCCCGCGAACGTCATGCTGACCCGCGGCGGAACCGTCAAGGTCCTCGACTTCGGCATGGGCCGCATCGTCGACGACCCGGACGAGGCACGGCTGACCAGCACCGGCGTCAGCGTCGGCACCGCCCGATACATGGCGCCCGAGCAGTTCGAGGCCCGTCAGGTGACTCAGGCCGCCGACCTGTACGCCCTCGGCTGTGTGCTGTACGAAATGCTGGTCGGCGTACCGCCCTTCGTCAGCGAGTCTCCGTTCGAACTCGCCCGCAAGCACCTCGAGACCGAGCCGACGCCGCTCGGCGTCGTCCGGGGAGAGATTCCCTCCGAACTGATCCGTCTCGTCGGCCGGCTGCTCGCCAAGGACCCCGCCGAGCGTCCGGCGAGCGCGGCCGACGTCCACGACGCCCTGTGTCCGCTGGCCCTGGGCGACGGTGACACGCCGCGACTCCCTCACTGGAGCGCTCTCGACCCGACACGCCCCCTGGCCGCCATGGCCGCCCGCATCGTCGCCACGCCGTCCGCGCCGTCGCCGCGACCGGCGCCCGTCACCGCCTCCGGCACCGCGATGGACGTGTTCGGTGTTCACCGCGCTCTCATCAAGGACTACCGCGACTTCACCGAGGGCGGCACCGTCATCCGTGACGACCGCGTCGCCGCGTTCGTGGAGAAGGACCTCGACGACAAGTCGCAGTGGCCCGATCCGTGGCTGTCGCTCAACCCGTTCTTCCAGAGCGGAGGCACGGTCGCGGAACTCGTCGGGGAGAAGGTCCTCCACCCGGAGTGCGCCCGCATCTTCCAGGCCGGCAAGACGGAGGGCGGCACCGTTCCGGACGGGCGGCCGCTCACCCTCCACCGCCACCAGCGCGAGGCCATCGACGCCGCCGCGCGCGGTGCCTCGTACGTGCTGACCACCGGCACCGGCTCCGGCAAGTCGCTGTCGTACATCGTTCCGATCGTGAACCGCGTCCTTCATGAGCGGGACTCCGAAGGTCCGAAATCAGTCAAGCGAGTGCGCGCGGTCATCGTCTACCCGATGAACGCGCTGGCGAACAGTCAGCTCAAGGAACTCGAGAAATACCTGCGCGACGGGTACGGCCAGGGCCACGAGCCGGTCACCTTCGCCCGTTACACGGGCCAGGAGGACGACGAGAAGCGCAAGGAGATCCGCGACAACCCGCCGGACATCCTGCTCACCAACTACGTGATGCTCGAGCTGATGCTGACCCGGCCCGCCGACCGGGCCAGCCTCATCAAGATGGCCAAGGGCCTGGAGTTCCTGGTCTTCGACGAACTGCACACCTACCGCGGCCGCCAGGGCGCCGACGTCGCCCTGCTCATCCGTCGGGTCCGCGAGGCCTGCCAGGCGCCCGACGTACAGTGCATCGGCACCTCGGCCACCATGTCGACCGAGGGCACCGTCGAGGACCAGAAGAAGGTGGTCGCCGACGTGGCGAGCCGGCTGTTCGGCACGACCGTCAGCCCTGAGCACGTGATCGGCGAGACGCTCGTACGCGCCACCGACGAGGCTCCCGACACCGTCCCCGCCGAGCGCCTTACCTCGCCGGCGGCGCCCCGCGCGTACGACGATCTGGTGCGCGACCCGCTGGCCCGCTGGATCGAGACCAGGTTCGGCCTCGCCACGGACGAGGCCACGGGCCGGCTGGTGCGCCGCCGACCCACGAAGATCGAGGCCGCGGCGCGCGAACTGGCGGAGCAGTCGGGTACGGCCAAGGACGACTGCGCGAGGGCCATAGAGGCGACTCTGGAGGCCGGCTCGCAGGCCCGGCACCCGGTCACCGACCGTCCCCTGTTCGCGTTCCGTCTGCACCAGTTCCTCTCCAAGGGCGACACCGTGTACGTCACCCTGGAGGACAAGCTCTCCCGCCACCTCACCCGCTCCTACCAACTGGAGCAGCCGGGCAGCGGCGGCAAGCTCCTGATGCCTCTCGCCTTCTGCCGGGAGTGCGGCCAGGAGTACCTGACCGTCTGGCGCACCGAGAAGGACGGCGAGGTGCGCTACGAGGCCCGCCGGGACACCTCCGCCACGGGCGGACGCCAGGGCGACGGCTACCTCTTCATCGACCAGGAGCGGCCATGGCCGTCCAGCGTCCAGTACGCCGTCGACGACCGCCGGCTGCCCGAGTCCTGGCTGGAGCTGGACGACAGGGACCAGGAGGTGGTCAGGAAGACGTACCGCGACCGGGTGCCGCGCGCGATCACCGTGGACCCGCTCGGCTACGAGGGCCGCGGCGAGCTGCAGGCCGCGTTCATCCCGTCGCCGTTCCTGTTCTGCCTGCACTGCGGTGTGGCCTACGAGCAGACGCGCGGCCGGGACTTCGCGAAGCTGGCGACGCTGGACCAGGAGGGCCGCTCCTCGGCGACCTCCCTCATCTCGGCGTCGGTGGTGCGGTCCCTGAAGTCGGTGCCGGAGGAGGCCCTGGACAAGGAGGCCCGAAAGCTCCTGACCTTCGTCGACAACCGCCAGGACGCCTCGCTCCAGGCCGGTCACTTCAACGACTTCGTGCAGATCACCCAGTTGCGCGGGGCCCTGTACCGGGCCGCCCTGGACGCGGGCGAGGACGGCCTCACCCATGAGGAGCTGGCCTCGGCGGTGACGAACGCGCTCGGAATCGCTCCCGTCGACTACACGGGCGAGCACGATCTGCCTCCGACGCTGGCCAAGGCGGCGGCCAAGACCCTGCGCGACGTCGTCGCCTTCCGGCTCTACCTCGACCTGGAGCGCGGCTGGCGCATCACCATGCCCAATCTGGAGCAGACCGGTCTGCTGGAGATCGACTACGCGGATCTGCGCTGGATCGCGGACAAACAGGACCGCTGGGCGCACACCCACGCGGCGCTGCGGGACGCCGACCCCGCGCTGCGGGCCGAGATCATGAAGGTGCTGCTCAACGAGATGCGCCGTTCGCTCGCCATCGACGTGTCGTACTTCCGTGACGACTTCGACGCGCTGCAGCGGGCGAGCGAGGAGCGGCTGGTGGACCCCTGGGTGCTCTCGGCCTCCGACCGGCCCGGCGTGGGCACCGCCTACCCGCGTCCTTCGGGCCGGGGACTGGACCGCTCGGGCCTGTTCCTCTCGGCGCGCGGCAAGTTCGGCAAGTACCTCAAGCGTGCCGACGCCTCGTTCAAGAACCTCTCCCCCGACGATCTGCAATTCGTCATCGCGGAACTGCTGAAGGTGCTGGCCGCCAACGGCCTGGTGAAGGAGGTGGCGGAGGCGCCGCAGCGCGCGGGCCGTTACCGCAGGCCGACGACGCCGGCCACGACCGGTTACCGGGTGGCGGCCCAGTCGCTGATCTGGCGTGCCGGCAAGGGCGAGACGGGCACGCACGACCCGCTGACCCGCACCTACCCCAGCGGCGACGGCCCCCGCGTGAACACCTTCTTCCGGGACCTGTACCAGGAGGCGGCGAGCGCGCTGTCCGGGCTGTTCGCCCGCGAGCACACCGCCCAGGTCGCCCCGGAGGAGCGGGAGCGGCGCGAAGAGGCGTTCCGCAAGGCGGAGCTGAAGCTGCTGTACTGCTCCCCCACCATGGAGCTGGGCGTCGACATCTCCTCCCTCAACGCGGTCATGATGCGCAACGTGCCGCCCACGCCCGCCAACTACGCCCAGCGCTCGGGCCGCGCGGGCCGCAGCGGACAGCCCGCGCTGGTGACGACGTACTGCGCGACGGGCAACAGCCACGACCAGTACTACTTCCGCCGCTCGGAGCGGATGGTGGCGGGCGCTGTGGCCCCGCCGCGCCTGGACCTCGCCAACGAGGACCTGGTGCTCTCCCACCTGCAGGGCATATGGATCGCCGAGGCCGGCCTGAAGCTGGGCCGCGCGATACCCGAGGTCCTGGACGTGTCGCACCCGGAGACCGGCGACCGCCCGAACCCGGCCCTGAAGCTGCTCCCCGACATCCTCGACGCCTCCCTGGACGAGACCGCGCAGCACCGCACGGTGGACGCGGCCCTGCGGGTGCTCGGCCCGCTTCTGCCCGACTTCGCCGACACCACGTGGTGGCACGACGACTGGATCCAGGACCGGGTCCGCACGGTGCCGGAGCGCTTCGACCGGGCCTTCGACCGATGGCGGCAGCTGTTCCGCGCGGCGCTCGACGACCAGTACATCCAGAACAAGCGGCGCCTGGACTACAGCCTCACCGAAAGCGACCGCAACCGGGCCAACGCCCGCCGCCGCGAGGCGGAGACACAACTCAACCTGCTGATGAACGAGAGCGTGGACAGCAAGTCGGTCCTCTCCGACTTCAACCCCTACCGCTACCTCGCCTCCGAGGGCTTCCTGCCCGGCTACAGCTTCCCGCGTCTGCCGCTGGCCGCCTACATCCCGACCATCGGCCGCCGCCGGGGCGACGGCGACTACCTCCAGCGTCCCCGCTTCCTCGCCATCCGCGAGTTCGGCCCCGGCTCGCTCATCTACCACGAGGGCGCCCGCTACCAGGTGACCCGCATCCAGCTGCCGCCGGACTCCTCCGGCGACCTGGCGACCAGCGAGGCGCGCCGCTGCACGCACTGCGGCTACCACCACGACCCGGCCGAGCGGCAGGACCGCTGCCACATGTGCCACGAACCGCTGGGCGCGGCCACCCATGGCCTCCTCCAGCTGCACACCGTCTACACCACGCGCCGGGAGCGCATCTCCTCCGACGAGGAGGAGCGCCGCCGGGCCGGCTTCCGCCTGGAGATGTCGTACCGCTTCCAGGACCACGGCGCCCGCAAGGGCCGCCTCAACGCGTCCGTCGCCGACACCTCGGACGCGCCGCTCGCCGACCTGGCGTACGGCGACTCGGCGACCGTCCGCATCACCAACCTCGGCCGGGTACGGGCGAAGAAGGACGAGCCGGCGGGCTACTGGCTCGACCTCGCCGACGGCCGCTGGATGAACGACAAGGACGCCGCCGAGGCCTCCGGCGACTCCAGCGAGCTGCCCGTGGTCGACGAGGACGGCAAGGAGCGGCGCCGTAAGAAGCGGGTCATCCCGTACGTCGAGGACCGCCGCAACATCCTCGTCGTCACCCTGGACGAGGCCCTGCCCGAGCCCGAGGCGCTGTCCCTGATGTACGCGCTGGAGCGGGGCATCGAGGCCGCCTTCGAGCTGGAGGACGCCGAGCTGTCCAGCGAACTGCTGCCGCCGGATGGCGGACCCCGCAACCGGTTCCTGTTCATGGAGGCCGCCGAGGGCGGCGCGGGCGTGCTGCGCCGCCTCCAGGCCGAGCCGGACGCCCTGGCGAAGGCGGCCCGGTACGCCCTGTCGATCTGCCACTTCGACGAGGACGGCACCGACCTGGGCGGCCCGCACCCGGACCGCCCCTGCGCCCTGGGCTGCTACGAGTGCCTGCTGACCTACGGCAACCAGCTCGACCACGCACTGATCAACCGCCACGCGGCCCGGCACTTGCTGGTGCGGTTCGCCTCGGCGACGGCGGAGCGCGAGTCGCGCGGCGAGTCGCGGTCGGAGCAGTACAGGCGGCTGCTCGACCAGACCCCGGCGGCCCCTACGGCGGTCGAGGCATCGGCCGCCGCCGAACTGGCCGCGCGCGGTGACTTCCTGGGCTGGGCGAAGGCGCGGGGACTGCACCTGCCGGACGAGGCGGGCCCCTTCCTCACCGAGGCGAACGCGATGCCCGACTTCGTGTACCGGCTCCCGGGAGGAAACGTGGCCGTCTTCGTCGACACACCCGACAAGGAGCAGGACACCTTCCGGGACGAGTACGCCGAAGACCGCCTCTTCAACGCCAGTTGGGACGTCGTCCGCTTCCCGCACGGCGACGACTGGGACGCCATCGCCGCCGCCAACGCTCGCTACTTCGGCACGCCGACCGCCAACTGACGACCGGCTTCTCCTGAGGACTTGAAAACACACATGGCACTCACGTACTCCGCAGGTTCCCTGGTGAAGGCCCGCGGCCGCGAATGGGTGGTGCTCCCCGAGAGCAAGCCCGACCTGCTCGTCCTGCGTCCGCTCGGCGGCTCGGACGACGACGTCGCCGCCGTGTTCCCGGCGTTCGAGACGGTCGAGGAGGCCCGGTTCGCCGCGCCGGAGCCGAGCGACCTCGGCGACCAGCGGGCGGCCGGCCTGCTCCGCACCGCCCTGCGCGTCGGCTTCCGCTCGGGCGCCGGCCCGTTCCGCTCGCTGGCCGGCATCGCCGTCGAGCCGCGCGCGTACCAGCTCGTCCCGCTGCTGATGGCACTGCGTCAGAAGACGGTCCGCCTGCTGATCTCCGACGACGTCGGCATCGGCAAGACCGTCGAGGCGGGCCTCATCGCGAGTGAACTCCTCGCGCAGGGCCAGGCGTCGGGCCTGGCCGTGCTGTGCTCCCCCGCGCTGGCGGAGCAGTGGCAGCAAGAGCTGCGCAGCAAGTTCGGCATCGACGCGGAGCTGGTGCTGTCATCGACGGTGACTCGCCTGGAGCGGGGCCTGGACCTCGGCCAGTCCCTCTTCGACCGCTACCCGAACGTCATCGTCTCCACCGACTTCATCAAGTCCACCCGTCACCGCGACGACTTCGTACGGCACTGTCCCGACCTGGTGATCGTCGACGAGGCGCACACGTGCGTGGCGGCCGACGACACCAAGACCGGCACGCAGAACCAGCTGCGCTACGAGCTGCTGCGGCGGGTCGCCGAGGACGCGGAACGGCACCTGCTGCTGGTGACGGCGACGCCGCACAGCGGCAAGGAGTCCGCGTTCCGGAACCTGCTGGGCCTGGTCAAGCCCGACTTGGCGCACGTCAACCTGGAGTCGGAGAGGGGCCGGAAGCTGCTCGCCCAGCACTTCGTGGCCCGCAAGCGCGCGGACGTGCGCCAGTACCTCACCAAGGAGGACGGCCTGGCCGACGACTCGCTCGCCGAGCGCACCGCGTTCCCCTCGGACCGCTACTTCAAGGACGAGACGTACAAGCTGTCCCCGGAGTACCGGGCCCTGCTGGACGACGCGATCGCCTACGCGAGTGAGCGGGTGGAGGAGGCGGACGGCCGGGGCCGGAGGGAGGCCCGAATAGCGTGGTGGTCGGCGATCGCGCTGCTGCGTTCGCTGGTGTCGTCCCCGCGGGCGGCGGCGCAGACGCTGCGCACGAGGTCCGCGGCCGCGGTCGCGTCCTCGGCGGAGGAGGCCGACAAGCTCGGCGCCCCACTGAACAGCGACGCGGCAGACAGCGACTCGATGGAGGGCATGGACGTAGCGCCGGGCGCGGAGATCGAGGTCGACGATCCGCGCTCGCGCCTGGCCGAACTCGCCGACCGGGCGGCGGACCTGGAGGGCCCGGCGCAGGACCTCAAGCTGAAGGCGCTGATCAAGCACCTCAAGTCGCTGCTTGCCGACGGCTACAACCCGATCGTCTTCTGCCGCTACATCCCCACGGCCAAGTACCTGGCCGAGCAACTGGCCAACGACCCGGAGACGAAGAAGCGCGGCCCCCTGGGCGCCAAGACGGTCGTCAAGGCGGTCACCGGTGAACTGTCGCCGCAGCAGCGCATCGACAACATCGAGGCGCTGGCGACGGAGGCCGGCGAGGACGCCGCCGCGCGCCGGGTGCTGATCGCCACGGACTGCCTGTCGGAGGGCGTGAACCTGCAGCACTACTTCGACGCGGTGGTTCACTACGACCTGGCGTGGAACCCCACCCGCCACGACCAGCGCGAGGGCCGCGTCGACCGCTACGGCCAGCGCCGCGACGAGGTCCGCGTCATCACCCTGTACGGCGACGACAACGGCATCGACGGCAAGGTCCTCGAAGTCCTCATCAAGAAGCACCGCCAGATCAAGAAGGACCTGGGCATCTCGGTGTCGATCCCGGACGAGCTGTCGACGGGCGTGACGGACGCGATCGTGGAGTGGCTGCTGATGCGCGGCCGCGAGAGCGAGGACGCGCTGTTCAGCGCGGACGCGTTCAAGGTGAGCACGGCGAAGCTGGACAGCGACTGGAACTCGGCGGCGGAGCGGGAGAAGGCATCGCGTTCACGGTTCGCGCAGCGCTCGGTCCACCCGGAGGAGGTGGCCCGGGAGGTCGCCGCGATCCGGGATGCGCTGGGCGGTACGGGCGAGGTGAGGACGTTCGTACGTGAAGCGCTGGGCTCGCTGGGCGCGGTACTGCGCGGAGCCGACGTGCAGGAGGACTTCACGGCCCAGGTGGGCGGTACGCCCGCGGGCCTGCGGGACGCGCTGGCGACGGCCGTGGGCGCTGAGGTGATCGAGCAGGACCGCCCGATCCCGTTCCGGACGGACCCGGCGGTGGCACGGGGCGAGGCGGCGCTGGTGCGGACGGACCCGGTGGTGGGCGCGCTCGCGTCGCACGTCCTGAACGCGGCGCTGGACACCCAGGCGGACGGCACACGCCCGGCACGCCGCTGCGGTGTGGTGACCACGGACGCGGTGGCGACGCGTACGACGCTGCTGCTGGTCCGCTACCGCTTCCACCTGACCCTGCCGTCGCGCAGCGGCGAGAAGCAGCTGGTCGCGGAGGACGCGCGGCTGCTGGCCTTCGAGGGCTCCCCGAAGAACGCGGTGTGGTTGTCGCAGGAGCGTGCGGCGGCCCTGCTGGACGCGACGGCGTCCGAGAACACGGACCCGCACTTCGGCGAGCGCATGATGAAGCGCATCCTCGACCAACTCCCGGAAGCGAACGGCTACCTGGAGACCTACGGCGAGGACTTGGCCGCCGAGCTGGACGCCTCGCACCGCCGGGTCCGCCAGGCCTCCGGCGAGATCGTCCGAGGCCTGTCGGTGACGGCCCAGAAGCCGGCCGACGTCCTCGGCGCGTACCTGTACCTGCCAGCCAACCCTGCTGCTTCTTCCCCCGCCCCTGCTGCTGTCTCTGGAGCGTCCGCCTGATGTCCGCCACGACCCGCAACCAGGTGTTCACCGCCGTCCACACGGTCGGAGGTCTGCTGCCGGCCGACATGCTGCTGCGCATCTCCGAGGGCAAGGATGTCCCGGGCTCCAAGCCGGCCGACTACGGCCTGCCGTCGTCGCGTTCGGTACGGGACGAGGCGGAGCGCAGCTGGGAGTACCTGAAACCGCTCTGGCGCGAGCTGCGCAAGCACCTCCCCGAGGACCGCGAGACGGGGTTTCCCTCGTCTGATCCCACTGGCCGCGCGGGCGCCGACTGGCTGGCGCCGCTGTGGCGGGAGCTGGGCTTCGGCCGTCTGACGCCGATCGGCACGGAAGGCGTCACGGCCGACTCGGACACGGAGAAGCGGTTCGAGGTCTCGCACCGCTGGCAGCACGCGCTCATCCACCAGGTGGCATGGAACGGCAACCTCGACAAGCGTCCGGGCGGCGCGGGCACGGTCCCGCCACAGTCGATGCTCCAGGAGTGCCTGAACCGGACCGAGGCCCACCTGTGGGGCATCCTGACGAACGGTCGCCAGGTTCGACTGCTCCGGGACTCCAGCGCGCTGGCCACGGCGTCGTACGTCGAGTTCGACCTGGAGGCGATCTTCGACGGTGAGCTGTTCAGCGAGTTCGTACTGCTGTATCGCCTGCTGCATGTGTCCCGCTTCGAGGTCGCGGAGGACGCGGCGCCGTCGACGTGCTGGCTGGAGAAGTGGCGCACGGAGGCGATCGCGCAGGGCACCCGTGCGCTGGACCAGCTGAGGAAGGGCGTCCAGCGGGCGATCACGACCCTCGGCACGGGGTTCCTGAAGCACCCGGAGAACCGGGAGTTGAGGGAGACCCTGGAGGTCAAGACCTTCCACTACGCGCTGCTGCGCATGGTCTACCGGCTCCTGTTCCTGTTCGTGGCCGAGGACCGCGAGGTCCTGCTGTCCCCGTCGGCGGACGAGACGGCGAGGGAGCGGTACGCCGCATACTTCTCCTCGGCCCGTCTGCGCCGGCACGCCCAGCGCCGCCGGGGCACGGCGCACGGTGACCTGTACCAGGCGCTGCGCTTCATCCTGACGGGCCTGGGCAACGACGACGGCCTGCCGGAGCTGGGCCTGCCGGGCCTGGGCGGCATCTTCGACGACACGGAGGCGGACAAGGTCCTGCACGGCCTGTCGCTGTCGAATGAGCCGCTGCTGGAGGCGATCCGGGCCCTGTCGATCGTGCGGGACACGAGCAGCAAGCGGAACCGGGTGGTCGACTACCGGCACCTGGACGCGGAGGAACTGGGCTCCATCTACGAGTCCCTGCTGGAGCTGGTCCCCAAGCACAACGCGACCGACCGCACCTTCGAACTGGTCGAGTTGGCGGGCAACACGAGGAAGACGACGGGTTCCTACTACACCCCGTCCTCTCTGATCGAATGCCTGCTGGACTCGGCGCTTGACCCAGTGATCGACGACGCGGTGAAGCGAGGCGAGATCCGAGCGACGCGCTCTGGCCAGCCGAATCCGGGCCCGGCCATCGTCGAGGAGCTGCTGAACCTGACGGTGTGTGACCCGGCCTGCGGCTCGGGACACTTTCTGGTGGCTGCGGCTCGTCGTATCGCCAAGCGGGTGGCTGCGGTACGGGAGCAGAACCCGGAGCCGACGATCGACGCGGTGCGGCACGCGCTGCACGAGGTGGTCGCACGGTGTATCTACGGGGTCGACCTCAACCCGATGGCAGTTGAGTTGGCAAAGGTTTCCTTGTGGCTGGAGGCCCTGGAACCGGGCAAGCCGCTGGGTTTCCTGGACGCCCACATCAAGCACGGCAACGCGCTGATCGGGGCTACGCCAGCGCTGCTGGCGAAGGGCATCCCTGATGACGCGTTCAAGCCGATCGAGGGCGACGACAAGAAGATCGCGTCGGCGGTTAGGAAGCGGAACGCTGCTGAGCGCGGCGGCCAGTTGAGCTTCCACACCGAGGAACGCATCTGGGTGTCCAATGCGGCCTTCGCGGCGAGCTTGCGCGACATCACTGCAGCCCCGACCAACACCTTGCGCGACGTCCGACTTCAGTCGAGCCGCTTCCGCGAGCTGGAGCAGTCGGCGGACTACCTCCGGGCGCTACACATCAGCGACGCCTGGTGCGCCGCCTTCGTCTGGCCCAAGGTCCAGGGCGCACCGACGCCGGTGACGGAAGGGGTCTTCCGCGACCTACAGAGCGCGGGCGCGGGCATCCCGGTGAGCACGAACGACGAGGTCATCCGGCTCGCGCAGCAGTACAAGGTCTTCCACTGGCATTTGGAGTTTCCAGAGGTGTTCGCCGTCTCTGAGGCTGCGGGCGGCAGTGTCGATCCATCTACGGGGTGGGCTGGCGGCTTCTCGGCCGTGCTGGGAAATCCGCCGTGGGAGCGCATCAAGCTGCTGGAGCAGGAGTTCTTCGCGCAACGCGACGCGTCAATTGCAACGGCGAGGAACGCCGCTGCACGGCGCAGGTTGATTTCCCAGTTGGCAAGCACCCAGCCAGAGCTGGCACGCGAGTTCAGCGAGGCAAAGCGACAAGGTGACGGCGAAGCACACTTTATTCGCAATTCTGGGAAGTACAAGTTCACCGGAATCGGCACAGTCAACACCTATGCAGCGTTCTGCGAGAGTAACCGAGAATTGATCGGTCCACACGGACACATGGGAGTTATTGTCCCAACAGGCATTGCCACCGACGCAACTACTCAATATTTCTTTAAAGACCTGACGTCAAGCAGTTCACTAGCGGCATTGTACGACTTTGAAAATGCCTCTCCCATCTTTCCAGGCGTGCATCGTTCGTTCAAGTTCAGCATTTTGTCCGTCACAGGGAGCCGGATCCGAGTCGAGGCCGCCCAGTTCGCTTTCTTCTTGCACGACCCAGCAGAACTCGATAGCGCAGGTAAGCTTTTCACGCTAACACCTCGGGAGATCATGCTGCTAAACCCGAACAGCGGTACCTGCTCAGTGTTCCGCAGTCGACGAGACGCAGAGATCACGCTTGATATCTACCGGCGCCTTCCCGTGCTGATTCAAAATGACACCCCATCTGAGAATCCGTGGCAACTCCACCTGGGCCGAATGTTCCACATGTCAGATGATTCTGAATACTTCCAAACGCGCGAGGACCTCAATTCGGAGGGATGGACCAGGAAGGGACATGGTTTTTCCAATGGGAGCACAATAGCCCTTCCGGTTTACGAAGCTAAAATGCTTCACCAGTTCGACCACCGATGGGCCACTTACGGGCCCGATAACGCCACCCGCGATGTGACGCTCAGCGAGAAGCAGAGCGCGTCATTCACTGTCACGCCTCGCTACTGGATCGACTCTCGCAAAGTCGACGGAAAACTCTCACCATTGGAGTGGAATCGAGACTGGCTGATCGCAGTACGGAAAATCTGTCGCTCAACTGACGAACGCACTCTCATCGCAGCACCATTTCCTCGTATCGCTCTAGGCGACTCAGCGAACTTGATGTTGCCGAGGCTTCCCGATAGTGCACCGCTTCTCACGGCTTGCACAGCATCCTTTGCCCTAGACTACGTACTGCGCCAAAAAATCGGGGGCACTAACCTTACGTTTTTCCTTCTAGAGCAGCTTCCCGTCCCAAGCCCGAGCCAATTGAATCCACACGCTCCCTTCATTCTCCCTCGCATTATGGAGCTCTCCTATACCACTGGAGACATGGAGTCTTTCGCTGCCGACTACGGAGACAGGAGCACCCCCTTCCAATGGGACGAATCCCGTCGTCAAGTTTTGCGCGCCGAGTTGGACGCCCTCTTCTTCCACCTCTACGGCATATCCCGAGAGGACACCGACTACATCCTCGACACATTCCCCATCGTCCGTCGTAAGGACGAGGCCAAGTACGGCACCTACCGCACAAAGGCGCTTATCCTCGCCGAGTACGACCGCATGGCCACAGCCGGCGTCAGCCTCGAAAACCCCTTGGTGGACGGCGAGAACTACACCTCCACCCTCACCCCGCCCCCGGGCCACGGCCCCCGACACCCCGCCTGACCGCCCGGCGATCGCCGCGCGCAACCCGATCGCCCTCAACTGCGAGAAGCCACCTCAGGAGCGAGCAATGGACAACGAGATCCAGCTGATCAGTGACGGTGATGGACTGGCGGTCATCGGGAATGCGACGGATGTCGAACGCTTCCTCGTTTCGGAGGGCCTGCCGTCGAAGGACCTAGGCATGCAACGGCTCAAGTCCGCCTTCGGTACCGGGGCCACAGCCGCTCAGGCAGGTTCGGAGATCGCCGCCAACTCCGGCCGCTGGGTGAAGCTGACCCAGGAGTCCGCGCAGCGTGTCAAGAAGTTCGGGCTGATGGAAAGCAAGACGCCAGGCGTCAGCCATGCGATGGTCGGGAAACCTGGCTCGATCAAGAACTGGCTCCAGGTCGAGAAGGGGGCTGGCTCGTTCCTGACGAACCCAGCGCTTCTGTCTGGTGCCGCGGGGATCATGGCACAGCTCGCGATGCAGCAGACCATGGACGAGATCACCGACTATCTCGCCACGATCGACGAGAAGGTCGACGACGTGTTGCGGGCCCAGAAGGACGCCGTGTTGTCCCGCATGATCGGAGTGGACCTCCTGATCGAGGAGACCATGACCATCCGAGAACAGGTGGGCCGGGTCTCCGAGGTCACGTGGTCGAAGGTGCAGGGCGCGCCGGCCACGATCGCAGATACCCAGGCGTATGCATTGCGTCAACTCGACGCACTCGCAGAGAAGATGGAGAGCAAAACCAAGATTGGTGATCTCGCCACGACGGCCAAGGAGGCCGAGTCCAAGACGCAGGAGTGGCTAGCTGTTCTGGCTCGTTGCTTCCAACTGCAAGACGCGATCGCCGTGCTCGAACTCGACCGAGTGCTCAACGCGACTCCGGATGACCTGGACCAGCATCGCCTCGGGCTCCGGGCTGCCCGACAGAACCGGCTGAGTCTCATCTCGCGAAGCACCGAGCGTCTGGTGGCCCGGATGAACGCGGCTGCTGACACGGCCAACGCGAAAGTGCTGCTGCACCCGACCAAGTCCCCGGCTGTAGTCCAGTCGGCCAACCACGTCGCGACCGGCGTCCATGACTTCCGCGGGCGCCTCGGGATCGAGTCCGGGCGCCAGTCGTCGGAGACGAGACGGTGGGTGGACGCGGCCGCCGTGGTAAGGGACAAGGCGCTCGAAACAGGAGCAAAGGGCGTCGATGCCGCCAGAAGCCTCGGCAACGAGACCCTCGACCGTGCCAACTCGGTCAAGGGCAAGCTCTCCAACGAGATTGTGGAGCGAGCGCGGCGTCGACGCGGGGGTGAGGAGGAACGCGGCGAGGAAGGCTGAGTGAGCGTCGACCGTCAGCCAGTGCGCAGCCCTCAACACCCTCAACCGCGAAGAGGCGGTTACGCGTCACGGTGGCAGGCGCCTGCGGCCTGCAACCGTGACGCGTCGCCTTCAGGCCTCCGCCACAAAGTCAAGGAAGCGCAACCAGCCGTCCCGGCCCACGGCAAAGGGGGTGCGCATCGCATCCTTGGAGTCCCGTACGTGGACGACCTCTTCGGTCACGGCGACCTCCACGCAGTCGTCGCCCTGGCTACCGCTGTAGCTGGACTTGAACCAGGCCAGTTCCGTCTTGCTCATAGCTCTCCTAGGAGTCGCTCCAGCAGACCCCGCGAGTCCTGAGCGTTCAGGGCCTGCGAGCGCAGTGTGTCATAGCGCTGCTGGAGCAGACTCACCTCTTTCGGGTCGGAGATCAGACGGCCGTTCTGCTGCCCCTCGGAGTAGGCGAGCCGCTGCCCCTTCGGGGTTTCCAGAAGCCGCATCGGCCCATCAAGGCAGGCGTGTAACCCTGCCTGCAACGGCACGATCTGCAGTGTCACATTACGCGGTGCGCTCAGCTCCAACACGTGGTCGAACAACTCCCGCATCCGGCCGGCGCTCCCGAACCGGCGCCGGAACACATGCTCCTCCACGATGAAGCTGAACGGGATCGTCGGCCGCTCGAACAACATCCGCTGCCGCTCCATCCGCCGCTCCATGAAGCTTTCCAACTGGTCGTCCGGCGCCACCGGAACGGTGCCCTCGAACACGGCTCGTGCATACCCCTCCGACTGCAACAGCCCCGGCACCAACCGGCACTCATACGTGCACAGACTCACCGCCATCCGCTCCAGACGAGCCCATTGCCGGAACCAAGCCGCCAGCCCCGCCTCTCCCCGCGTCAGAAAGCACGCCGACCGTCGCAACGCCCCCGTGTTGCCCAGCGCCTCCTCCGCCCGCTCCACGAACGACCCGTCCGGCATGCGCCGCCCCAACTCCACAGACTCCACTGTGTGCTTGGAAAAACGCACCAGCTCCCCGAACTCCGCCCGGCTCAGCCCCGCGTGCTCGCGCAGCGCCTGGACGACAGCCCCGAACGTCCGCAGGCTGTCCGACGGGCCCGGTTCCCGCTCGTACTCCTCGTTCAGCCCCACCGGTTCGACGTGGTCGGTCGTCATTCGAGGCCCACCTCCAGGTGCACACGTGCCAGTTCCCCTGATCGAGAACCCCAGCGTGGCCAACGCGAATTCGTACTGTCCACCGAACGTGTCCGTACGCTGACTCACCGTACGAAGCCAGACCGCGTCAGACCGTGCCCTCCACATGGAGGCGGGCCAAGTGGCGCAGCGGGGACGTCTTGTCCCACACGTGCCAGCGCGCGCCGCACACCGGGTCGGTCTCGTAGGTCACCTCCGCGGGGAAGCCGTCGGCCTTGATCCGCTGGGCAGGCGGACCGGCCAGCTTTCTGCCGCAGCGGGGGCAGTGGTCCGGCGTGCGCATGGGATACATGCCCATTGGTTCATCTCCTGTGTATGTCAGCTCTCGCCGAGGTGCCGCTCCGACGATTCGTCCGAGAGGTCGCGCCCGGCGTCGCCGCTTGGGCGAAGCGATGAACGCCGACCGCTCTCGCACGCGGCCCATCCGCTCACAGCCGCAGTCTCGCTGTCGCATGCCAGTACGCGCCAGGCGTGGGGAGTCCAGGCGAAGATCGCGTCCTGGCCGAAACGCCGTCCCAGTTCACGCGCCCCGGCATCACTGAGGCCGACGACGGCGACGCTCTCCTCGCGGTGCGTGCCGTACGCGTCGCCTCCTTCGGCCGACCACCAGGTGAGAGCACGGCTGCGGATCTCGTTGACCAACAGGCCATGAGCGCGGGCGTTGTCGTCGGCGGAAGCGGTACGCCCACGGGGATTCCAGGCCGTGATCACGTGGACGGTGCGGCTGCCGGCTGATTCCGGGAAAAGGCCTTCAGCTGTGCCCCAGGGACCCGGTTCGACTCGTACCGTCCGGTCCTGGAACTGCATGTGGGCGATCGCGGTTCGGTAGAGATCCCAGTTACCAGGCGTACCGGTTGCGTCGGTGGCGTGCACAAGGGCCTCCTGTGAAACGAAGGACCCCCTTACACGTCGTGCAGGGAGATCGGTACCCGTCCCCACGGGTTCATGGGGGCGTTGACCTGGCCGGAAGGGCACTCGCGCAGTGGGCGAGATGGTCGGCCGGCGGCTGTCCCGGCCGTGCGTGACGGCCCGGTTGGCCGAGCCGCAAGATGTCATGACTCCGGCCCCGGAGTAAAGGGTTGTGGGAGATATTGCGGAAGATCGACACGGGTGTTAGCTTCCCGCTCGGTCGTGTGTTCCAGCGCCAAGTCCCGGCTTGCTGGACGGCATCCCGCCCAAGGCGAGGTGCTCCGGGTGACGGCTCGAGCCACGCGAAATGCGTGGTAAACCGCAGATCACCGGGGTGCGGCAACAGCGCTACCGGGGTCCTTCGACTCCGGGAGGCTACTGACATGCCCGTTCCCTCCGAGACATCGCCTGGCCGCGAACGCCTTCCGCTCATCGACCTTGCTGCCGCGCGGGCACTGTTCCGCACGGCCGAGTCGAGCGGCCTGGGCCGGCCGGGGACCGACGAGCTCTTCGACGAATGGCTCGACAGCTTCTGCGATATCGCCTTCTACCGCAACGGGGACCAACCATTGCAGGCACGGGCCGTCGACATCCGCGACGAGGTGCCTGAATGGCTGAGCAACAGCCGTATCGGAAAAGCACGGCTGGAGGCGCTCTACCTCAACCCGGGCCGGTCCTCACCTTCTCCCAGCCGGGAGCCTGCCCCCGTTTCCACGGAGGTTGAGGCTGCCGAGGACGCCATCCAGGCCGACGAGACGGACACCGCCACGTGTTGCTGCATGCCTGGTCTCTGCTGGTGCTGCGAGGCGGACAAAGAGGGCTACGCCAAGGTGGACAACCTTGGGGAGTGGGAGGGCGGTGACGACGATTGCTTCTTGGAACTCGTGGACGCCTTCCCCGGAGGGATGGCACAGGACCCGTCGTACGACCTGGGCGGCGAACTCCCACCGGACTTTGACAGACGCTCGCTCCGAGGACTCGCCGTTCTCACCGAAGTCGCCCAGAGGAAGCTGGACACGGAGAGATGGGACACGGCCGGGCCATGGCGTCTCTGGTGGTCCTCCTGCGTTTGTGATGTCACAGCTCCCCTGATCGAAACCCCGGATGCGGATTCCGCGGGCAATGACGCGGATGGGGAATCAGGCGAGATCAGCTACTGCGTGTCGGTCGAGAACGACGGTGACGCCCACACCGTCCAGGTCTTCGGGACATGTTGGGGAGATCAGCGTGTGATGTATCGCGGACCCGTGTCTGAGCCCAGCGGCGTGTTCGAGGACACTGGAAGTCTGGAAGGGCTGCGGAGCGTACTGGAGCGGGCGACCGAGCAGGTTCGGGAGACCGGTTATGAGGTCGCTGGTGAGTGGACCGTCAACTGGTCCCGCTGCTACGTCCTTCTGGACCTGGAGCATTACTGACAGCCCCTTGGCGTTGCCGCACCGGGCTCAGTGAAGGCTGACCGTCGTACCGTCCAGGGGATGGGCCCGTACCCTCACGCAGCGTACGGGCCTCTCCCCTGGCGTGCGCCCCCGCGTGCCCCTCACGGTGGCTCTCATGAACGTGACCACGCCCCACGCATCCACCGCCGTCAGGACTTTCACGCAGCAGCTGTCCTCAACCCGTCGCGGCGCAAGGCTCGCCCGGTTGCTCACGGCCGCGGAGCTGCGGGCCTGGCAGGTGTCACCGTCCGTGGTCGAGCGCGCGGAGCAGATCGTGGCGGAGCTGGCGGCCAACGCGGTTCTGCACGGCCGGGTTCAGGGCCGCGACTTCCGCCTGGCGCTCCGCCTCGACCCCAAGGCCGGCCTGCTGCGGATCGCGGTCACCGATGCTCGGGGGGACCACATCCCGTCAGCCGTCATCGACTTCGGGACACGGCCCGACAGTGAGACAGGCCGTGGCCTCCTCCTCGTCACTGCCCTGGCCGACCGCTGGGACACGGAACCGTACCCGCCGGGCGGCAAGACCGTGTGGGCGGAAATCGACATCTCCACCGCCCAGGGATCCCGGCGGATGGATGGACTCGACTGACGTCGGCGGGGGCGTCGCGGACGCGCGCGGCGTGCGGCCCATGCGGCACGCCTGCGGCGGACCGTGCCGGGCGCCCGGACCCGCCCACGGGTTCCGGCCCCGGCTCTGAGCCGTTCCAACGTGCGCGGAATGTGTGGGCCGCGTGAGAGAGCGGCGAACTCCGTGTACACCTCGGGGAATATTGGGTGCCATTCGCCACAGCAGTGGCGCAAAGCGCGAGGCCAAGGAGTCTCGGTATGGCCCGCTGAATACGGCCGTTGGCGGTAGTCGCACGCGTTGGAGTGGGTTGCCGCACGTCGACATCAGTGAGGAACCGCTCCGCACCGTCTGTTCTATGATCGTTGAAAAGTTGACTTCATCGCGCCTGCAACCAGTTTCCGAAATCTCTTGGCAACCGTGGACGTCCGCACGTTCGCGAGGTTCGCGGTGGTGCACGGCTGAAGAAAGGCGAAAAGCATGGCCCTCGGACTGCTCCGGCGTCGGCGTTCCCGCACCGCTTTCAGTGCCGCGCCAGGCTTCTCGGTACCCCTGCCGGCCGGCGCGGGCGCATACGCCTGCGAGGTCGTCGATCCCATGGGCCGGCCCCTGGGCAGTGCCGAGGTCACAGTGACGGCGCTGGACAGCCACCGCGTCGTCACCTGCGGCACCACTGACCCGTACGGCCTGTTCATGGTGACCCTGCCGCCGGGCTCCTACAGCGTGATGGCCGCGGCGGAGGGGCTCACACCCGCCCGCGAGCCCGTCGACATAGCCGCCGGAGTCGTCCTCTCCCCGGCGCGTATCGCGCTGCTGCCCGCCCGCCAGCTGGAACTCCCACCGCCCGGCACGTGGTTGTTCGACCCGCCGCACACCGCGATCCGGTTCATCGCCAAGCACGTGGGCATGGCGCACGTCCACGGCCGCTTCACCCGCTTCGACGGCGGCATCCGCATAACACCGGACATGGCCGACTCCCAGGTCTCGGTACGCATCGACGCCTCCAGCATCACCACGGGCAACAAGACCCGTGACAACCACCTGCGTTCCGCGGACTTCCTCGACGTCGAGCGTCATCCGTACATCGACTTCACCAGCAACCGGTTCGTCTACCGCGGCGGCTCCAAGTGGACGCTGCACGGCACGCTCACCATGCATGGCATCAGCCGCTCCGTGGGCCTGGACACGACGTACCTCGGTACGGTGAACGGCGGTTACGAGCAGGAACTGCGCTGTGCGGCACTGGCGAAGGCGGAGTTGCACCGCGAGGACTTCACCCTCAACTGGCGTTCCATGCTGGCCCGGGGCATCGCTGTCGTCGGGCCGACCGTGCAGCTGGAGCTGGATGTCCAGACGATGTACCGCACCCCCGAGACCCCCACGCCCCCGGAGTAGGCGAATCGCCGGCTCTCCGCGCTCAACCGACCTGTGGAGGCCGGCCTCCGATGCCTCGGACTAACCCGGCACAGGTTCCTGCCAGCGGTAGCCCTCGGCCGCCTCGTCGTAGGGGCGCAGCAACGGCTCCAACTCCGCACGCACCAGGTCGGCGTCGGTCACGGGCAGCGTCAGCGACGCGCGGCGCATGCGGACGCTCCACGTGGCCGGGTCGGGGAACACCGACAGGCGCGGGACCAGGTCGCGCAGGACCAGCCCCTCACGGCAGCGGGCCAGGCCGGACACCTTTAGGCGACAGCCCTCCGGAAAGGTCCGCTCGCCGAAGACGACCGGCTCGTCCAGGGTGCGCACCGGACTGGCGATCGTGGCCCGGCCGATGACCCGCCCGAGGTCCCGCGTCGGATTCCGGAAGCAGCCCCGCGTGGTGTAGAGGAAGATCTCATCGCCTTCCTCCAGCGCCCGGGCCGCCTGCGCCCGCCCCGCGGGGAACGCCATCCGCTGCTCGGTCACCACCCAGCTCAGGGCGGCTCGGTCTCCGATGATCAGCAAGTGCGAGGACGGCATGCCGATCACGATAGCTGGGAGGGTGCGGGCCACTCGACGGGCGAAGCTCACGAGTCCGGAGGACCCGTCTCCTCCCCCGTCCTGGTCGTCCTACAACCCCGCCCTCGCCAACAGCACGGGCAACGCCTCGGGCTTCACCTTCTGCACCGACCTCACCTGTCCGAGGCCGAGTTCCTCCCGACTGACAGGGCTGCCGTACAACGCGTCCGTCGCCTCCGGCAGCAGGGTGACCTCGACTCGGTACGAGAACTCCGGGTCCTCTGGATCCTCGTACGGCACACCGTCGACCTCGGCCACCGCCGCGACGGCCGACTCCGGGGCGCTGAAGAAGAACCACAGGCGGTCGCCCTTGCTCATGCGGTTGCGCCGGCTGAGCCACAGGTCCAGCTCGGGTTCCTCCTGTGCGAGCCTGCGGATGGTCTCCTTGTCCGAAGGTTCTCCGTCGAGCGTGTCCTTGTTCGGGTTGAGGATGTAGATCCAGTCCTCCACGCTTCCCCCACTGCCTCCGTCGCCATACCCCGCGAGTACGGGCTTGCCCCTGCCGTCCATCGTGTCAGCAGACAGAGCCGCCCCGCACAGGAATGACCAAGACCCAGCGGTGGGGTCGCGCTCATCGGCATCATGGCGGCATGACAGGTGGGGCGGATGTGCGCGTGGCGGCGGGCCGGTTCGATCGGGCCGCCGTCGCTGAGACGGAGGCGGCGGCCAAGGAGGAGCGCGAGCGAGTGCTGTCCCAGTTCCCGTTGGAGGGCTGGAGGACGCTGCCACTTGAGCGTTATGCGCTGGGGCAGCCTGCGCCCGCCGGATCGGAACCGACGTACTGCCGACTGCTGGAATTCCTCACACCGAACCTGGGCAGCATCAAGGGCGGCAGCGCCGCGAAGCACATCATGTACCGCCATAACTCCGGCGAGTGGCGCTTGGCGGCTGCTTTGCACGGCATGGAGCCGCAGGACGCCTGGAGGCACCTGCGTGAGCAGTTCGCGCAGGCCTTCGATGCGGTGGCGGCGGGGGACTTCGAGGCTCTGGACGACCTCGAAGCGCTGCGCTTCGGGCCGGCGTTGGTGACGAAGTCACTGGCGACCTACTTCCCCGAGCACTTTCTACCCATCTATGCGGGAGAACACCTACGCCGATTCATCACCCGGTTGGGCGGCTCGGCCCAGGGTGACGCACCAGCCTGGCGGAGCAATCGGCGCCTGCTCGAACTCGTACGGTCCCGTGCGGAGTTCGAGGGCTGGACGGCGCAGGAGGTCATGCACTTCCTGTACGAGCAGTTCGACCCGCGTCCCCACCACCGCACCATTTGGAAGATCGCACCGGGCGAGCGGGGCAGGCTGTGGGACGAGTGTCGCGAGGGCGGGTTCGTCTGCGTCGGTTGGGACGAACTCGGGGACCTCGCCCTCTACCAGAGTGACACGGAGCTGAAGCAGGCTCTGGACGCACGCTGGCCTGGCAGCAGCGGTGGCAGCCTGACCACCGCACGCAGGCTCCTCGCCTTCCGGGACCTGGAGACCGGTGACCGGATCGTGGCCAACCGCGGGATCGACGAGGTGCTGGCCACCGGCACCGTCGCCGGGAGCTACCAGTTCCTTCCGGACCGGCCCGAGTACCAGCACGTGGTGCCGGTGAACTGGGACCTTTCCCACGCACAGAAACTGTCCAAGCCCCAGCGCGGCTGGCGGTCCACCTTCGCCAGGGTCGACCCGACCACGTTCGCCAGGTTCACCGCGCAGCGGTCCAGCACCGATCCGAGCGCCGGTTCCGCGTTGGCGAGCACGCCCGTCGTGCTGCCCGAGGACGTGCAGGCCGTCATGGACGCCCTCGAACGCAAGGGGCAGGTGATCCTGCACGGGCCGCCCGGCACCGGCAAGACGCGGCTCGCCCTCGGCGCCGCCCTCGCCCTGGCCGGACGGGCGGACGTACTCGACGGTTCGGAACCGGAGCGACGTACTGAGGCGCAGGTCGAAGTGCTGCGCGGTGACCGGGTACGGCTGGTCACGTTCCACCCGTCGTACGGATACGAGGACTTCGTCGAGGGCTTCAAACCCGACCTCGATGCCAAGGGTTCCGGGCTCACACTCGACCTTGCGGACGGCTTGTTCCACACGCTGTGCAGCTGGGCTGCCGACCATCCCGACCAGACCTTCCTCCTGATCATCGACGAGATCAACCGCGGCGATCTGCCGAGGATCTTCGGTGAGCTGATCACACTCCTCGAACTCGACAAACGGAACCTGCCTGTCGACCTGCCGGTCAGTAAGCGAAGCTTCTCCGTGCCGGCGAACGTCCGGATCATCGGCACGATGAACACGGCGGACCGGAGCATCAGCCACCTGGACGCCGCGGTGCGTCGCCGCTTCGCCTTCCTGCCTGTGGGTCCCGACCCGGACGCCGTGTCGGGCACGGTCGGCCCGCTCGACCTGGCGGCCTTCTTCGAGTCCCTCAACAGCCGTATCGCCCGCCATCTGGACCCCGATCACCAGATCGGGCACGCCTACCTGATGCGCGACGGGGAGCCGCTCGCCACCGAGGAGGACCTGGCCGCCGCCTTCCACCATGAGGTGGTGCCGCTCCTGGAAGACTATTGCCTCGGTCGGGCTGACCTGCTGCACCGCATCCTCGGCGGCCTGGTCGACGAGGACACCGGGCGATCCGTGCTCATGTCCCCGCAGGACCTCCCCGACGCGCTGGCCACCGAATTCACCAGTGGCGCGACGGGGCCTGATGCCTGACCACCGTCCCGAGATCCGGCTCGGCGAGTACCAAACCACTGACTTGGGCACAGACCAGCTCACCGCCGGGGACGTCGCCCGGCTGCACGCCCTCCAGGGACGCGGCTGCCTCAGCCTGACAACGAGCCGCACGGGATGGCGTCTCAAGGCCGGGGCCACCGTAGGTGTACTGGTCCTGGACCGCATCCGGCTGGTCGTCGAGCCGAGATTCGCGATCCCGGGCGATCAGCTCATGACCTGGCTCGCCTACGCGCTCCACACCCATGTACCGATGACGGCCAGGCGCTGGTCCACCGGCCCCGACGGTTACGCCGATCTCGTGGCCGCCGCGCTGTTGGAGGAATGCGAGAAGCTCCTCAGGGAAGGGCTGCGCCGGGACTACGTCCGCCGACAAAGCCTTGAACCGGTACTGCGAGGACGCCTGGACGTTGCCGCACAAGCCACGCGCCGCTTCGGGCAACTGGATCAGCTGCACGTCCGCACCTTCGACAGAGAGGCGGACATCTGGGACAATCTCGTCCTGGGCATCGCGTTGCAAGCCGCGTTCAGCCTGACGAGCGACTCCCGACTGGCCAGTGCCCTACACGGCATCACCGACGCGTTTCCTCATGCCAGCACACCGGCCACCGCGTTGCGCGCACTCCAGCGCACTCAGTACACGCGCCTCAACGCCCGCTACCGGCCCGCCCACACGTGGGCTCGCCTGCTGTTGCGCGGCGGAGGCGTGACCGATCTGCAAACCGACGACGGCACCACGGCAGGCGGCCTCCTCCTGGCCATGCCCGCGCTCTGGGAAGCCGTCGTCCGGCGGCTCGCCACCGAGGCAGCAGTGCCGCGCGGAGGCCGCCCGGTCCCCAGTAACGGAGGGACCGGCATCACCGTCCGCGGCGACCTCGGCAGCACCTCGACGTTCCGTCCCGACCTTTTGCTCAGGCTGCCCGCCACCGGCACGGACCAGTACACCCTGCTGCCCATCGACGCCAAGTACAAGCGCTACGACCGCCGCGGCGTGAGCGCGGGCGACATCCACCAGCTCCTGACCTACAGCGCGGGCTACACCCCCGCCGAAGCCCCTAGGGCTGTCATCGTCCATCCCCAGCCGGGCGAGTACGCCCGACGTACCCTACGGATCGGGAGCCCGCAACGCGGCCTGGGTGTCATCCACGTGCTCGGCATCGACACACACGCCCCACCGGAACAGGCAAGCGCATGGATGCGCGCCGCGCTGCCTTGACGGGACCGCTGCGGCCGGCTCCGCCAGGACCCACGCCGGACCGGCGCCGGCTCACAACGGCGGCTTGCTGCCCGGCACCCACGCGAAGCCGAAGCCGTATGCCCGGTCGATGAGCTGCTGGTTCGACAGCCACGGTTTCGCGGTGAACCAACGTACCTCGCGTCGGAGTTCGAGTGTGTCCTGCCCCGGGGTCAGCAGCGCGATGGCGCACGCCGTGGCACCGGCCGGGGAGTCGTCGAGGTGGATGCGCCAGGTGCCGCTCGGTGCGCTGACGGTGACGACGCCTCCGAGCTTTCGGAAGTCGGCCGCGCCCTCGTAGATGTACACGTAGACGAGGAGTTTCTTGAACTTGCGGCGCTTTTCGAGGCTGATGCGGAGGGTCTCCCCGTCGGAGGTCTCGCCGGTCCGGTCGTCCTGGTCGATGCTGACGTAGGGCCAGGCCTCGAGGCTTCCCCACTCCTCGCCGAGAGGTTGCACCGCAGTGCCCTTTCCGGAACGGGTGAGGACCATGCAGCCCAGATCGAGGTCGGCCTCCGCGGTGACCGACCAGTTGAGGTTCACCTGCACGATGCCCCGGCCGGTGATCTGAGCCCGCGGCGTGTGCTTGGTCAGCTCCACGGTGCGCGTCGGCTGCTCTCGCGGCTGCTGCGTTCGCAACTCAGGCTCGGCCGACGGTGCTCCACGGCCCAACTGGATGACGCCCCGCTGTCTTCCATCCCCGCTCATGGCAGCCCTCCCTATACCTCACTCATCGACCTCGGCGGTTCCGCCGCGCCGCACGACAGACGTGATCGTCGTCTAATCTTGCGCGATCAGTGAAAGGAGTGTGAACATTGTACTAACCATGTTTGTTGGCGCAGCGCTTCTCGCTGTAGGTCATCGCCGTGCGTCGGCCGCAGTTGGATCAGCACAGAAGGCCCGGTCTGGCCGGGCAGGGGTGGGTAATGTTCACGGGGCTTCAACTCGACAACGGGGTGGCCGCACGCCATCTCGACGACATGGCGCAGGAGCCTCTGCTCGCACCGCGCGCTGACGAACTGCGCGCACTGGCGCAGGCCCTCGACTCCGACGAGGCGGACGCCCTCGACCCGTGGGTCGACCTCGATCTGATGGGGCACTTCGCACGTCCTGAGAGCATCGCCGAATCCGCGGTGGTCGGCCGCGTGAGGAGCTTCGACTCGGTTCTGGACTGGGTTCTCGGCGCCCTGGTCTTCATGCCGCTGCTCTTCACCTGGTTCGGGCTCTGGCAGGCATCGAGCGCGTACGGAGCACTCACGGGGGACGACCCCAAGGCGGCCGGCCGGCCGTTCCTCCAGCTGTGGCAGTCCGGATTCGACGGGCACCTGGGGGCCACGTTCCGGTTCGGGCACGTCGCCGTGGCCGGCTGTGTGACCCTCGGGATGTTGTTCGTCCTCACGGCGGTCCACGGCTACCGGCGCTCCGCCGCCGAGCGCAGCGACGAACAGGCTCGCCGCCGTGCCCAGGCGGTCCTGGCCCGCCTCACGCCGGTCCTGACACGTGCACAGCTCTGCCTCAACCGGCACCGTGTCGCCTCGCCCCAGCGCTTCGCGGAGGAGCTCAACTCTTCGGCCAAACGGCTGCAGCGTATGCACTCCAAGGCCATCGCCACGCAAGAGGAACTCACCCGAGCCGCGGAACTGGTCGGTGAGGCGATGGACAAGGCGGAGCAGCGTCTCTCCCAGGCCGAGGCGTATGTGAAGCCGATCGAACAAGTGGTGAAACAGATCGAGGAGACCGTTCGCGACAGCGGTACAGCGCTCCAGACCGCTGTCGAGAACCTCGCCGATCCGCTGACGCAGGCGGGAAGGCAACTGACCGACGCCGTCGACGGCCAGAACAGCGTGCTCGACAAGGCCCTGGAAGATCTGCGAGTTGCCGGCGACGCCATGCGTGACCTCCTCGCCGGTGCTGCGGACCGGCTCGAGTCGGCGGTCGGTGAGAACGGTGACCGCGTCCGCACCGCGCTGTCCGACGCGGCTCAGCAGGTGGAGGACTCCCTGACCGTGCTGGCCGCCTCGCAGCGTGGGTTCACCACCGGCATCGAGGTGGTCTCGGACGTCAACGGGCGGCTGCTCAGCGACCTCGGCGCGGTGGCCGAGCGCTCCAGCGAGGCCGCGGAGATCTCGCGCGAGGCGCTGCTCGGCATCGAGACCCGTAGCCGGGCACTGCACGATGCGGCCGACAGCTTCGCGAGTGTGACGGACGCCTTGGAGCGGGCGCTCCGTGAGACGGAGAGCGCGCGGGCCGACGTGGCTGCGGCGCGAGCGGACGCGGAGGCGGCGCGGGCCGGTGCCGAGGCGGCCCAGCGGCGCGCGGAGGACGAGCTGCGGCAGGCGAAGGAGTTGCAGGCCGGGATCGGATCGGCACGGTGAGCCCGCGCAAGCGAGGCTTCAGGTTCAACCCGCTGCACCTGGCCGGGTGGCTGTTCGCCGACATGCTGCTCGTGCTCGCGCTGGTGTCCATGGGCGACCGAGGAGATCCGCTGGCCGCCCAGGCGGCCGCGCACCCCTCCCCGTCGGCCGACGCCAAGCCGTCGCCCAAGCCGAGCCCGACACCGACGGGCCCGCGGTCGGTGGAGCGCAAGCCGGTCAAGCTCCATGTGATGGCCGCGACGGGTGACACCGCACGGATGGTGAAGGAGTTGCGTGCCGCCACCGCCCGCTACAAGGAGCGCGACGCGGCCTTCGTGCTGACCTTCGGCCAGGCCCACGAACCCGCTGACGGGCAGGCGTACGCCCGCGACATCAACAAGTCCCTGCACAAGGCGCGACCGCACATGTTCAGCGACGCCACGACACGGGACTTCTGGAACGGCGGCGCCTCAGGCGCGGCCGACCTGGAGATCTACTTCTACACCCGCTGACGGCCACGCCGTCTGTTCATACCCAGGAGAGCCCATGCAGATCCTTCCCTTCTACATGGTGTGTGACGAGTCAGGTTCCATGGCCGGAGAAGGCGTGGATAACATCAACTCGGCCCTGCCCGAGCTGCACCAGGAGATCAGCACCAATCCGAGCGTCGCGGACAAGACCCGTTTCGCGCTGATCGGTTTTTCCACCCAGGCCTCCGTGCTCCAGCCGCTGGCCGACCTGAGCGAGCTGACCCAGTTGCCGTCGTTGTCTGCCGGCGGAGTCACCTCCTTCGGGGACGCCTTCCGCCTGCTGAAGAAGACCATCGAGAAGGACGTCACGGACCTGAAGGCCGAAGGCCACGACGTGTACCGGCCGGTGGTCTTCTTCCTCTCCGACGGCATCCCCACGGACGAGGGCTGGCAGACCGATCTCGAGGAACTGAACTCGTTCCGGTACGCGCCGAAGATCATCGCCTTCGGGGTCAGCGACGCGGACACCGCGACCATCACCGAGGTGGCCAATTTCAAGGCGTTCATCCAGCAGGAGCGAACCGTCTCTCCGGCCATGGCACTCCGTGAGTTCGCCTCAAGCCTCACCCGGTCCATCGTCAACTCGGCGACCAACATGTCCGCCCAGGGCGGCGAGGGCTTCCAGCTCCAGGTCGACGAGCACGTCCCCGGTTTCACCAGCCTCTCCCTGGACAAGCTGTGAGCGGCCCGGTGAACTTCGAAAAGTCGCCCACGCCGATGCAGGATGCGGGGAACGCGGGCCACGCTCCCGCCGGCGATGACGTCGACAAGGACTACGCGTTCCCGCCGCCCGGGATCGTCACACACGAGACGACGATCTCCCCGGTGGAGACAGGCGAGTGGGCTACGCCCCACGCACCGGAGCGTCCCGTGAGGTCACCAAGGGAAAGAACCGACGTACCCCGCGGAGTACCCGATCACGTCGGTAACCGGCCTCCGAGCTATCCCCCGCATCCTCTGTCCCGCCCCTCCGTTCGGGACGGCGACGAATTCGCCGCTTTCACGCCTGTCGTCAGGCTGGACGGAGCCCGAGTGGGACAGATCACGGTGCGCGCCGCATCGGTGAGCGGCGACTCCCACAACTGGGAGGGAACCTGCCGCCAGGACGCCATGACGGTGGCACGTATCGGGCCCCCGGAGACTGAGATGCTTCTGCTGGCGGTCGCCGACGGGGTCGGCTCCGCCTCGTATTCGCACATCGGCTCCTACCACGCGACCCGTCAAGCGGCCGTTTTCCTCGATCAGGAGGCCGAAAGCATCTACTCGGCGCTGTGTGCGCGGAACCGGGCCGATCTCAGCGGCATAGCCAGCACGGCAATCGCCAGGGCGATCGAGCACCTGCGTGCTGAGTGGAAAACCCTGGCCGATCGCGCGGGCCGTCCCTACCTTGACCAGGACTACGCCACGACCCTGCATGTCCTGCTCGTGCCCACGAACGCCCGTATCCGTGAACGCGTACTGTTCAGTGTGGGCGACGGCGGCCTCTTCGTCCTACGCGAAGGCAGGTGGGCCCAATGGAATCGCTCCGAAGACGCCACCGTTCTCGAAACCCGGACCGAAGCTCTCCCGCACGCCTACAGCAGCGTCAAAGCCACCCTGTTGGCCACAAAGCCGGGTGACGTGCTTCTCCTGGGTACGGACGGCATCACCAACCCCCTGGCCCAGAAGGACCAAGCATTCGCCGACCACCTCGCTCACGCTTGGGGCCGCCCCGAGACCCCCTCGCTGTCCGACTTCCTGTGGCAGGCGCAGACGCGGGCCAAGTCCTACGACGACGACCGCACCGTGATCTGCGTATGGGAGGACGAAGCGTGAGCGCGGAGGACGGCGCGGACGTCACCCGCGCATCGTTCACCCTGGGGGACAGGGTGGGCAGCGGCGGCCAAGGTGAGGTGCGCGCTCTGTCCGACGGGTCGCTGCTCTTCAAGGAGTACAAGGATCCGTCCAAGGTGAATGGCGGCGCCCTCGCCGACCTCGTCGCGTTCCGGCAGAGCCTCGGCCAGTCCGACCGCAGCCGCCTAGACTCCCTCGCTGCCTGGCCGCTGTGCCGGGTGGTCGAGGGAAACCGGGTACTCGGCTTCCTGATGCGGCGCGCCCCGTCCGACATGATGTGGCGCACCGCTGCCGGGTCCACGAAGCTGATCGAGCTGCAGTACCTGATCAGGCCGCCCAAGGTGGCCTGGCAGGAAGTGGCGCAGCCGACGCCGCAGCAGCGCAGAGCTCTGGCTGTGGCCTGCGCGGAAGCCATCGGCTGGTTCCAGAGCGCCGGACTCGTGATCGGTGACATCTCGCAGGCCAACATCCTGTGGTCGCTCACACCGGGAGTCGCCGTTCACTTCCTGGACTGCGACGGCTTCCGCCAGGTTGGCCGTGCGGCCGTGCAGGCCCAGGCCGGCACTCCGGACTGGAACGATCCGCTGGTGCCGTCGACCGAGGCGTCGGTGGACACGGACGCGTACAAGACGGCCCTCGTGGTGGGACGCATCCTGGCCCAGGAGCCCTATGTCGCGCCGGGGCAGGAGTTGAAACTCGTCACCGGCTGTCTGAACGACCGCCAGGAAGGCGGGGTGCGTCGGCTCTTCTCGCAGGCAGCCGGTGAGCGCGGTACCCGTCCCCGGCCGAGCGAATGGCAGACCGCGTTGAGCGACCGCGGCACGATCACGCTGACCGCGGCTACACCCAGGCCCCGGCCCGCCATCGACCACACTGTCCTGGACGGGGCGCGGGTCCGAACCCCGATCAGCCTGCGAGCACCAGGACAGTAGTGAAACGTCCGGCGCTTACCCAGCGCCGGACGGCGAAAGGTGTCGGACGGGAAGCCTAACCTTTCGTCGAGCCGGCTGTTGAGGGGAGCGATCAGCATGAACGATGACGAGAGGCAGTACCCGGAGTTCCGGCTACGGCTGCCGAACGGTGGGCCGTACGCCAGGGGGCGCCCCACGAACAAGCTGGGTGACAACGGTAGCCGCAGCTTTGTCGTCTACGCCGGCCAGCCCGTGCGACCCGACGTCGTCCCGTCGTTCCCCACCCGTGTAGCCGCTGCTCACATGCAGCGGGAGGAACTGATGCGGCAGGGGCGGATCAAGCCGTCCGAGAAGTGGCCCGGCTGGCTTGAGACAGCAGAGGCCATCACCTTCGATTCCTCCTCCAGGGCCGCAGCGGTGCTGAAAGGCCACAGTGCCAACGGATGGATCAACTGGAAGACGGAAGACGGCCGCCCCCTGGGCGACTTCATGCCCGGGATGTGGCCGGGCCCCAACCGCCCCTGGCTCGTGCGTGGTTCGAACGTGAGCGGCCTGGACCTGGTACAGCGGATGTGGCTGCCCGAGGGGCGGGTGACTCTCGCCGCCTCCCGGCTGCGCCAGGGCGTGGAGCAGGGAATCAGCAAGGACCAGCTGCGCATGCTGGTCCAAGAGGACTACGAGACCACCGCCACCTACAGCCAGAAACAACAACTCGCCGAAGAAATACATGCGTTTCTTTCTCGCATAAAACCCGGTGACACCATCTGCACCATCTCCGGTGGTCGACTGTACGTGGGTGAAATCACCGGTGGAGCGCAGCAGACCGAGTCCGAAGGTGGGCGGTCCAATCTGCAGCGGCCCGTGGAATGGCAGCCGGACGGCTACGCATACGACGAACTGCCCGAAGAGCTGCAACAGAAGTTGTCCGTCCAGCACGACGTGGTTGACCTCTCCTCCATCCAGGCCTTGGTGGACGGGCTCGGCCTCAGCGACCAGGAGCTGGTCGAGGAAGCTCAGGCCAAAGAGCGCGACCCGAGCGTGGAGATTCAGCTCGCGACCGCCCGCCGCGAGCTCGAACTGCCCGAGCCGACGGACGAGCTGGCTGTCGACCTCCTCGCGCACGCTGTCGAATGGCTGCAAGAGGTACGCGATCTACTCTGGGACGAACGGCAGCTGGTGTTCTACGGCCCACCCGGCACCGGAAAGACCTATCTCGCCCTCAAGCTCGCCGAGTTCCTCGGCGGCGGCCCCGAGCAGGTCAAGCTCGTGCAGTTCCATCCCTCCTACGCCTACGAGGACTTCTTCGAGGGATTCCGACCCCAGGAGGACCCGCAGACGAGGGAGGTCGCCTTCCGGCTCACCGCCGGGCCACTGCGCGAACTCGCCGACCTCGCCTCCCGCGAAGGCAACCGGCACATCCCGCACTTCCTGATCGTCGACGAGATCAACCGGGCCAACCTCGCCAAGGTCTTCGGTGAGCTGTACTTCCTGCTGGAGTACAGGAACAAGTCGGTCCGGCTGACGTACTCCGGTGACGACTTCGCGCTGCCGCCGAACCTGTTCGTGATCGGCACCATGAACACGGCGGACCGGTCCATCGCGCTCGTCGACGCGGCCATGCGCCGGCGGTTCGCGTTCGTGGAGCTGTCGCCGCGCACCGAGCCGACGAGCGGGCTGCTGCGCCGGTGGCTGGCCAGGGAGGGCAAGGACGCCGAGCCCGCCGATCTCCTCGACGCGCTCAACTCCCGTATCGACGATTCCGACTTCCGGATCGGGCCCTCGTACCTGATGAAGAAGGGCGTCTACCGGGACGGTGGTCTCGAGCGGACCTGGCGTACCAAGATCCTGCCGCTCCTGGAGGAGCACCACTACGGCGAGGGCGTGGACGTCGAGAAGCGGTACGGGCTGGCCGCACTGCGGGAGTCGCTCGGGTGACGTCGGTCATCGAGCTCGTCGAGCACGCGCCGGCGGTCAGCCTCGCCCTGCCGGACGGGGTCGGCCGTGCACTGGCCGCCGGGGACATCCTCGACGCGGCCCCCGACCCGTACGCGCCGGGGCGCTGGTCGTTGCGAGCCGGAAGCAAGGTGGGCTCGGTGGCCGTACGAGTGCCGGGCGCGGACGAGACACACACCGTGCGGGTCCTCCCCAAGACCCCCGTCGCCCGGCTCTTCTTCCTCCTGGGCTACAGCCTCGATCCGAAGGGTCCCTGGCGAGACGGCGAAGTCGAGGTGGCCGAGCACCGCGATCTGCTGCCCGCGCTGGCCCACATCGTGGAGCGGCAGGTGGACCGGGCACTGCGCCAGGGTCTGTTGCAGGGGTACCGGGTCGCGGAGGAGTCCGCCCTCGTCGTCCGCGGGCGGATCCGTGAGGCCGAGCAGATCCGGCGTCGCTTCGGTGCCACACTGCCGGTGGAGGTGACGTACGACGAGTTCACCACCGACATCGCGGAGAACCGTCTTCTGCGGGCGGCTGTCGAGCGTCTGCTGCGGTTGCCCGGCGTACCACGCGACGTTCGCCGCAGGCTGGTGCATCAGCGTGGGCGGCTGGCCGATGTGACCGCCGTCGTGCGCGGACAGCCTCTCCCCGACTGGCGACCCACGCGTCTCAACGCCCGTTACCACACGGCCCTGCGCCTGGCGCGTGTCGTCCTGCAGAACGCGTCAGCGGAACACGCCCACGGCGGGCTCCGTATCGACGGGTTCCTGTTCGACATGAACAAGCTCTTCGAGGACTTCGTGACAGTCGCGCTGCGGGAGGCCCTGCGCGGCTCGGGGCGGACCTCGCGTCTCCAGGATGCGCACCACCTCGACGAGGCCGCCGAGGTCCGGATGCGTCCCGACTTCGTGCTGTACGGCGCGGACGGGGCTCCGGCCGCAGTCGTGGACGCCAAGTACAAGACGGAGAAGCGCGGCGGTTTCCCCGAGACCGACCTCTACCAGATGCTGGCCTACTGCACGGCGCTCGGGCTGCGTGAGGGCCACCTGGTGTATGCGAGGGGCAACGCGTCCCACTCCGCGCACCGGGTGCGGCACGCCGGCATCCTCATCCACCAGCACGCACTCGACCTCGACCAGCAACCCGCCGGGCTGCTCGCTGACATCGCCACCCTCACCCGGCAAATGGTGCCCGACCTGCGCGTATGATCGGCGCGGAGGGGTCCTTTCTGGGGTGGGAGAGCGTCACGTGCCACAGCTCGCGTTCGCCAGCAGTTTCTGGGAGAGCTACGACGTCCTGGAGAAGCCCGTCAAAGCAGGCGTGCGCAAGGCCATGGAGAAGTTCCAGCGGCTGACCGTGGCCGAGCTGTACGCGGACAAGGGTCTGCATCTGGAGTCCGTCGACAAGGCACGCGATCCGCGGATGCGCACCATCCGCATCAATGACTTCTGGCGGGGCGTCGTGCTGGCTCCCGACGACGGCAGCGATGTGTTCTTGCTGGTCAACGTGGTGCCGCACGACGACGCCTACATCTGGGCGGCCAAGCGGCTGTACACCACCAACTCCGCCACCCGCGGCCTCGAGGTGCGCAACGTCGTCGCCATCGAGCAGCTGACGCCGGCTCTCGAGAAGGCGGCCGCGACGGCCGACTCACTGCTGTTCGCCAAGTACTCCGACACCGTGCTGCGCGAACTGGGCATCGACGACCAGGTGCTCCGTGCGGTGCGCACCATCGTCGACAAGCCGCAGCTGCAGGCCTTCGAGACGCTCCTGCCGGAAGACCAGTGCGAGGTTCTCCAGTACCTCGCCGAGGGATTCAAGCCCGAGGACGTGTACCGGGACGTGGTCGCCCTGCGCCGCCCCCTCGACGCGGGACCCGCCCCCGAGGAGAGTCTGGCCGTCGCCATCGCCAACACGGCGAGCCGTATCACGCTGGTCACCGGCCCGGAGGAGCTCGCGGACGTCCTGGAGAAGCCGTTCGCGGCCTGGCGGGTCTTCCTGCACCCCTCGCAGCGCCGGGTCGCCTACCGCGTGTCGTACGGCGGCCCGGTCCAGGTCACCGGTGGGCCGGGCACGGGCAAGACGGTCGCGGCTCTGCACCGCGTCAGGCATCTCCTCACGCGCTCGGCCGACGCCCGGGTGCTGCTGACCACATACACCAACGCTCTTGCCGCATCACTGCGCGAGAACCTTTCCGTGCTGCTGGACGGTGACCCGTCGCTGCTGGACCGAGTCGACGTGACGACGGTCAACGCCTACGCGCACGCCGTCGTCACGCGCCACGACGGGAAGGTTCTCTCCCCCGTCAACGACCGTGACGAACGCCAGCTGTGGCAGAAGGTGGCGAAGCAGCTCCGGCTGCCCTGGACCGACCAGTTCCTGGCACAGGAGTGCCGGCACGTGATCCTTGCCCAGGACGTGCGCACCCTGGACTCCTATCGCGCCGCCTCCCGACGCGGCCGCGGCAGCGCGCTGTCGCCGGCCAGGCGAGAAGAACTCTGGTCGGCCGTCGAGCTGTTCGAGTCCCTACTGCTCGCGCGGAAGGCCACTACACACCTCAGAATCTGCGCGCGTGCCGCCGACCTCCTCGCAGCCTCGTCGCCGACACACGACCACGTCGTGGTCGACGAGGCACAGGACCTGCACCCCGCCCAGTGGAGAGTGCTGCGTCGCGCGGTGGAGCACGGCAGCGACGATCTGTTCATCACGGGCGACCCGCACCAGCAGATCTACGACTCGAAGGTTTCGCTCGGTTCCCTGGGTATACCGGTGACGGGCCGGACGCACCGGCTGAGGGTCAACTACCGGAGTACAGAGGAAATCCTGGCCTGGTCGACGCGCATACTCACCCCCGTCTCCGTGGAGGATCTCGGCGGTGAGGGGAGTGACACCCTGGCGGGCTACCGCTCGCTTCTGCACGGGCGCAGACCGCGTGTGGACGGACACGGTTCGGAGCAGGCAGAGGTGGCGTCGCTCGTCGAACGCGTCCAGGAGTGGATCGCCCAGGGCATACGGCCGTCCGAGATCGGTGTCTGCGCTCGTTTCAATGTGCTGCTGGACAAGGCCCACGACAGGCTGGCCGCTGCCGGCGTCCCGGTGGCCAGGATCAAGGACCATCCGGGGCCGGACGCGGACGGGGTACGGCTGGCCACGATGCACGCTATGAAGGGGTTGGAATTCCGCTGCGTGGCTGTCCTCGGGGTAACGGCGAGTGCGGTGCCCTTCGCGCGCGAGGTCACGCCGGCCACGGTGGACGCGCTTCAGCACGAGTCGGACCTGCTGCGCGAACGCTGTCTGCTGTTCGTGGCGTGCACGCGTGCGCGGGAGGCACTGGCGGTGTCCTGGAGCGGGACGGTCAGTCCATTCGTGCCGCAGGAGAACTGATTCGGTGAGCGCAGCGGCACGACACCCCTCACTCGCTGGGGGCCAGTGCTCCATTGCCCAGGCCGTCGCGCGCCACATGGGATGCCTGCTTGCTCAGCTCGGCAACGCGCCGGGCCAGTTCCTCGAACTCCTGCAGTGCGCGAAAAGCCGCTCCGTACCGTTGCTGTTCGGCGATGTCCATCTGCGGGATCCGGGCGCCCTTGCCGTCAAGCCGAAACGTTCCACTGTCACTCGTGGACCTGCGCGTATTCGCCGAACTACGCAGAAACCCCTGGAGAAAGTCGGTGTCGAGCTGGTCGCTGACCGAGACCGGTTCGGGATCGCGGTACTGGACCAGTCCGGCGCGTGCAAGGTCGGCGACGCTGACGGTCGGCCCGTCCAGCACACTCGCGTTCGCTCCCGCGGTCAGCGCGGGTAGCAGCTCGGCCAGGTGCCGCACCTGCGCGGTCAGCTCCTGTTTCAACGACTGGTACTCCGCCGCGTAGTCGCGGTGCGAGTCAGCGACACGGCGCCCTGGGGTGAGGTCCACGGCATCGTCGAGCAATTCGATCAGCGAGACGTCCGTCACCTGCTCAGGCTGCGCGTCCAGTGAGCCGTCCGGGTCGTTCGCTGTCAGATCGACCATGCGGACGCTGGTGGCCGAGTCGCCGAGAGCGCGCGGGCGTCGCAGCTGCCAAAGGTGCACAGGGAGCGCGTGCGACGCGGCGACGCCCGGCGGAAGAGCGATGATCTGCGTCAGGATCCCGCGCCGTACGAGTTCGGCGCGGATGCGGCGGCCTGCCTTACGGTAGGCGACTGAGGCGGGCATGACCATGATCACCCGGCCGCCGGGCGCTGTGTGGGCGTAGGCGTGCTGCAGCCAGGCAAGTTCTCCTTCGGCGCGTGAGGGTGTCCCGAGCTCCCATCGCGAATCGAGAAGCAGATCCTCACGCCCCCAGTCGGTGACACCCACCGGCGGATCGCTGACGACGAGATCGGCCCTCAGTTCCGCCCACTGGTCGCACCGCAGGGAGTCTCCGGCGACGACGTGCACATCTGCGCGATGCGTGAGGTCGGCCCGCAATTGGGCGAAGCGCGCACTGCGTTCGTCAGACTCCTGGCCGTATCGCCTCGGGCCCTGCCCTGGTCCGACGGCGAGCAGCAGAGTGCCGATGCCGCACGCCGGGTCGAAGATGGTGGCGTCGGGCGCCACCTCACCGGCGAAGTGCCGCACGGCCCGGACGATGCGCGGGGAGGTGACCTGATCCGATCCGGCCCGGCGCACGGAGTCGGTGAAGCGCTCTGCGAGGGCGTTCACCACCTCGCCCGCGGATTCACTTTCCGCCAGGGATCGCGCCAAGCGCATTGCATCCGCCGGCAACGCCTCGGGCGCATCCCCTGTGCTGCTGGCGAGTAGCTGAGCCACATCGGCGACACCGCCGAGTATGTCGTCACCATAGGCTCCGCGCAGCGTCTGCCACAGCTGGACCTCCCGCGAGACTTCCTGGCCCTTGCGCTGCTTGTCCAGCCAGGCCTGCACCTCGGCCAGATCGTAGAGCGGGCTGTGCACCCCACCGCCGGCGGGCACAGGGAAATCGTCGTACCGCCGCCTCCAGTTGGAGACCGCGGCACGAGTGACGCCTGCTATCCGGGCGATCTCGGAACCGGTGACCAGAGAACCGGCCGGTGCCGCGGGTTTGTCTGCCATGGTTGCCACCGTACACAGCAGCGTATCCGATCCTCAACGAAGCATGTCGTTGACATCGTTAACAGCTAAACCAGATGGTCAATCCGATGGACGAACGCGTGGGGTGCAGCGCCAAGGTCCTACCGGCCGGTGGACGCGGGCTCCCCCACCCTGCGTCCACCAGCCGTCCGGGCCCGGCTCAGGCGGCCCGGCGGTGGCGGGGCACGCCGCTCGCCGTCTGTGCCCCCGGTGGACGCGGACGATGTCCGCGTACCGGTGTCCGCTGCCCTTGATCGAGATCCGGCTTGACAGTGGCGCGGGCGATCCCCGCGCACCGGACACCGACTCCAACGGCGCCACCGCGGGCTCCGTCGCGGGCGTCCTGACCGGGGCGCGGGCGATCCAAGCCACAGCACCAGTCCCAGGGGGACCATGAGCCAGCAGCAGTACCCGCAGCCCCAGCAGCCCGGCTGGGGCAACCCCCAGCAGCCGGGCTACGGCGCCCCGCCGCCGCCCCAGCCCCCGAAGAAGTCGAAGACCGGGAAGATCCTCGGCTTCGGCTGTCTCGGAGTCGTCGCCCTGTTCGTCCTGATCGGAATCATCTCCGCGGCCGCCGGTGGGGGCGGCTCCACCAAGTCCCATGACGCCGCCGGGGCCAAGTCCGCGGCCACCGCGCCCAAGGAGAAGAAGGCCGCCGCCGGCGACAAGACCGGCGACAAGGCCAAGACCGGCGCGGCCGAGGACGACAAGGCGAAGAAGACCGCCGTGTTCAAGGTGTGGGGCACCGCGCCCGGCGGTGTGGACATCACCTACGGCAGTGACAGCGACACCCGGCAGGGCCACTTCAAGAGCGGCACCTTCCAGGCCACCCTGCCGGTCACCAAGGGCGCCCTGTACTTCAACGTGATGGGCCAGCTCAACGGCGGCGGCGACATCAACTGCTCCGTCACCATCGACGGCAAGACGAAGAAGGGGCACGCGTCCGGCGGCTACAACATCTGTGACGCCCAGTTGAACGCCGGTCTGCTCGGCGGCTGGGACTGACCCCCTCGGCGCTCGTTGCCGGTCATCGCTCGTCGGTGGTTCCCAGTCCGGTCAGCGCGCCGACGGGGTCCGGGTCGGGGGTGCCGCGTGGCCACCAGTCCTCCTGGCCCGGTTCCGACTCGTAGGCGTACCACAGGCCGTCCCGGCCGAGCCGGAGCTGGGCGTGGCCGTCCGGGTGGGTGAGGCGGTTGCGCCAGGGCCGGAACGCGGGCAAATCCGCGGCCAGCAGCTGGGGGCGGGCGCGGTCGAAGCGGCCCGCCGGCGGATCCCAGGGCTCCTCCAGGACGGCCAGGGCCTCCCGTCCGCCCTGCCGCCACGCGGCGACCGCCCGCGCCAGGTCGGCGGGGGCCCGCCCGGTCGCGGCGGCCAGCGCCGAGTACAGCGGCCGGGTCGTCGCCGTGAGGCCCGAGCCCGGGCGGGCTGCGGCCAGTCGCACCGCGTCCTGCCACAGCGTCAGCTCTCCGACCGGATCGTCCCCGGTGGTGAGCAGGGCGTGCGCCCTGGCCGCCGCGTCCGTGGCCAGCTGGTCCAGCGCGAACGGGTCCGGGCCGCCCGGCGCCGCCGGGTAGACCGGCGGCTGCTCGGGATGGGCGAGCGGCGGCAAGGGGGCCGGGAGCGGCGGCCGCGCGCCATGGGCCACGACGTCGCGGGCCCGGACCCCGGGCAGGGACGCCGGCCGCTGTTCCCGGGCGGCGCGGGCCGCGCGCGCCGCGTTGCGCCGGGACAGCGCGTCGATCAGCTCGCGCTCGCCGCGGCCGCGGAGCAGGAACAGCACGAAGGGGTCCCGGTCCAGCAGGCGGGCCGTCTGGTAGCAGACCGCGGCGGCGTGCTTGCAAGGGTGCCCGGCATCGGGGCAGTTGCAGTGCGGTTCCAGGTCGCCGGGCCCGGGCAGGAGCCGGACTCCGCACTCGGCGAGGGAGTGCGGCACCTGCTTGTCCAGCAGTGCGGCGATGTGCCCCGGCTGCTCCGCGGCGGCGTCCAGGAAGCGGTCCCATTCCTCGTCGGCGAACGTCCGCAACCGCACCTGCACCCGGTACGGGCGCGGGCGGCTCCCCTGGACGTATGCCAGGACGAGCCCCGGGGTGACGGTGATGGCGTCCACGTTCCCCCGGTCCGCGTACGCCCGTCCCCGCGTCAGCCGGGCCGCGTCGAGGGCGCCCTTCTCCAACGCGGCGACCCAGGCGTTGCCCCACCACGTCCCCGCGAAGCCGTCCGCGGTACCCGAAGTCGGCGTGGGGAGTGGGGCGAACGTGCGCCGCAGCTCGCCGTCGCGACCCGGGGCCGCCATGGAACGGGGGTAGCGGGCAGCCGGAGGCGTGCCGGGAGCCGTGTCCCCGACACCCTCGGACGGTTCCGGTCCGGCCTGTCCGCGTCTCGGGACCGGGTCCACCACCGGGTCCGCCACCCCGTGCCGGCGGTGTGGGGAGGTCTCCTCGCGCCCACCGCGGGGGGTCCGCGCGGCGGAAGCGGTCCTGCCCTGCGGTGCCGACGACGCGGGCAGCCCGAAAGCACCGGCGAGCAGTTCCCGAACCTCCCGGGCCCGGTCGCCGGTCCCCCGCGCACGGACGTCCCGGCGCCTCCGCGCAGCGGACAACCGGGCGATCCGGGATGGACCATGACCGTGACCATCCGTCAGCTCGGAAGCTGCACGGAGGCGTTGGGGCTCGCGGGTCTCGGCTGTTTCCTTGTTCCGCTCCCGCCCCCGTTCCTCTCCCTGTCCCCGCTCCCGTTCCTGTCCCCGCTCCTGTTCCTCTCCCTGTCCCCGCTCCGGTCCCTGTCCCCGCTCCTGTTCCTCTCCCTGCTTCCGTTCCGCCTCCGCTCGTGCGGCGCGCAGCGCCTCGCGGGCGGCGTCGCCGGGGCGGGTGGCAGGGGCGGCGGAGGGCGGGGGTGTATCGACGGCCCTCGGCACTGCCCTCGCCACGGGCGGAGCCCCCTCTGCGGGCTCCGGCGGGGACGCTGTCCCCGCGGCGCTGCGGCGGCTGGAGTTCGCCCGCCGCAGCGCCGCACGTGCCACATCGCCCGGCCGGGCCGTCCCCGCCGTCTTCCCCTCGGGCACGGTGAGGTCCGCTTCCCCGGTGGGGGGCTCTCCGTCCCGGCCCTCCCCTGCGGCACGCTCCCGTTCCCTCGCGGCGCGCAGCGCACGCCGCGCCGCGTCGGCGGGCCGCCCTTCGACGCCGGGTGTCTCCTCCGGGCGCACCTCCTCCCCCGCCCCGTTCACTCCGTCCTCCTCAGCGACACCAGGTCCCTCAGCTCACGGTCGGTCAGTTCCGTCAGGGACGACTCTCCGGAGCCGAGGATCGCGTCGGCCAGGGCGCGCTTGGACTCCAGCATTCCGGCGATGCGGTCCTCGACCGTGCCCTCGGTGATCAGGCGATGCACCTGGACTGGCTGGGTCTGGCCGATGCGGTAGGCACGGTCCGTGGCCTGTTCCTCCACCGCCGGGTTCCACCAGCGGTCGAAGTGGATGACATGGCCCGCGCGGGTGAGGTTCAGACCCGTGCCCGCCGCCTTCAGGGAGAGGACCAGCACCGGGGTCGCCCCGCTCTGGAAGCGGTCCACCATCCGCTCGCGGTCGGGCACCGCCGTGCCCCCGTGCAACAGCTCGACGGGCACCGCGCGGGAGGCCAGGTGGGTGGTGATCAGGCGGGCCATGCGGACGTACTGCGTGAAGACGAGCGCCGAGCCGTCCTCCGTCAGCAGCGTGTCCACCAGTTCGTCGAGCAGGGCGAGTTTCCCGGACCGCGCGATGAGGCCCGCCGCCGTCGCGGTGTCCTCCTTCAGATAGAGCGCGGGGTGGTCGCAGATCTGCTTGAGCGAGCCGAGGAGCTTGAGGACCAGGCCCCGGCGTGCGATGCCGTCCGCCGTCTCGATCGCCAGCATGGACTCCCGTACGACCGCCTCGTAGAGCGCGGCCTGCTCGTGGGTGAGCGGCACCGGATGGTCGGTCTCCGTCTTCGGGGGAAGCTCCGGGACGATGCCCGGGTCGGACTTCCTGCGGCGCAGCAGGAACGGACGTACCAGGCGGGCCAGCCGCTCCACCGCCTGCTCGTCCTCGCCGTTCTCCACCGCGCGTGCGTGCCGGGCGCGGAAGGACTTCAGCGGGCCGAGCAGTCCCGGAGTCGTCCAGTCCAGCAGGGCCCACAGTTCGGAGAGGTTGTTCTCCACGGGGGTGCCGGTGAGGGCCACGCGGGCGGGGGTGGGAATCGTGCGCAAGGCCTTCGCCGTCGCCGAGAAGGGGTTCTTGACGTGTTGTGCCTCGTCCGCGACGACCAGGCCCCAGGGCTGCTCGGCCAGTCGGGGGGCGGCCGCGCGCATCGTCCCGTACGTGGTGAGCACGAAGCCGCCGTCCAGGCCGTCCAGGGTGCGCTCGGGGCCGTGGAAGCGGCGGACCGGGACGCCGGGGGCGAAGCGGGTGATCTCCCGCTGCCAGTTGCCCAGCAGCGAGGCCGGGCAGACCACCAGGGTCGGCTCGCGGTGGGCCCGGCGCAGGTGCAGGGCGATGACGGTGACCGTCTTGCCGAGGCCCATGTCGTCGGCGAGGCAGCCGCCGAGGCCCAGGGAGGTCATCAGGTCGAGCCAGCCGAGGCCCCGCAGCTGGTAGTCCCGCAGCCGGGCGGCGAGGCCCGGGGGCGGTTCGACCGGGCCGACGCCCGCCGTCAGCCGGTCCCGGAGTGCGGCCAGCGTGCCGACCGGCACCGCCTCCACCGTCTCGCCGTCGACCTCCGTGCTGCCGGTGAGCGCGACGGACAGTGCGTCGACCGGGTCGAGCAGGCCCAGCTCGCGCTTGCGGGCCTTGCGGACGAGGGCCGGATCGACCAGCACCCAGCGGTCACGCAGCCGGACCACGGGGCGGTGGGCCTCCGCGAGCGCGTCCATCTCGGCCTCGGTGAGCGGATCGCCGCCGAGCGCCAGCTGCCAGCGGAACCGGAGCAGGTCCTCGCTCTCGAAGAAGCCCGTGCCGTCGGCCGCCGAGCCGGGGGCGCGCCGGACGACGGCGGTGGCGGTCAGATCCTGTGCCAGGTCCCGGGGCCAGTGCACGGCGACCCCGGCCGCGGCCAGCCGGGTGGCCGCCACGCCCAGCAGCTCGCCCAGCTCCTCCTCGGACAGCGCCAGGACGTCCGGCACCTCCTGCCCGGAGAGCCGCTCCAGCGGCGGCCAGACGCGGGCCGCCCTGCGGACGGCGAGGGCCGCGTCCACCCGCGCGCGGGGGCCGAACGCGGTGTCCGCCTCGCCCGCCCACAGAGCCGACGCGTCCACGACGAGGGTCGGGTCGGCGAGGCTGTGGACCTGCACGACCGCCGCTCCCGAGCGGCGGGCGCCCTCCGCGTCGTCGAACAGGTCGTATGCCGACAGGTCCAGGCGCAGCGAGATCCGTACGCCCGCGTCCATGCCGGCCGCCACCTCGGCGGCCCAGGCGTGGGCCCCGGGCAGTCGCTGCGGTCCGGGCGCCGCGAAGGGCCGGCCCACGGCGTGGGCGGCCGCCGGGGTGCGCGGCAAGGTGTCCGCGACCGCGTCGAGGAAGGCCCTCACGACTGCTTCGGGCTCGGGCAGCAGAAGGGGGCCCTTGCCCGGGAGCGGGACGGCGTGGCCCTCGTACGGCAGGGCGGCGGCGATCGCCCGGAGGTGGGTGATGTCGTCCGGTTCCAGCGGGCCGGCGCGCCAGGCGTCGTATCCGTCGGGGGTGAGTCCGGGCAGGAGACGCCCGCGCGCGACGAGCCGCAGGGCGTGCAGGGCGGCCGCGCCCCAGCAGGCGGTGGCGGGGTGTGCGGCGGGGTCGCGGCGGGCCCGGGTGAGCAGCGGCAGGGCCTCGGCGACCGGGAGCGACACCGCGGGGACGGTGCTTCTGCGCACTCCGGATCCGTGCCGGCGTACGACCGTCAGTTCCCCGGTGGGCCCCGACGGCAGTCGCCCGTCCGCCGGGTCCCAGAAGGCGACCCGGCCGCGGCGGGGCAGCGGCTCGGGCAGGAACACGGCGGCCAGTCCCCCGGGCAGGCCCCTCTCGGCCACCTGGTCGGCCATACGTCCGGTCACCTCCCGCCGTCACGTCGCATCGGACGTCTTCGACTCTACGGGCGGGGTCTGACAACCGGCTCCGGCGAGGGGCCGGCCCGGACCGTCCGGCTGCGTCAGGGGATCGTGCGCGACACCACGTACACCGTCGGGTGCTGCGGTTCGGACGTGTTCACGACGACGTCCAGGGTGGGTGCCGGGTTCTTCTGCTCGTGGGTCAGTCCGTCCCAGGGGCCCGGTCCCGTGAAGCTCCAGCCGACGACGTGCCGGTCGCGCTCGCCGATGGCGATGTCGTCCTTCTTCAGCGAGGCGCGCGTGGCCTTCAGGGTGCTGAGAAAGCGGTCCAGGCCGTCGTCCGTGGTGCTGAACTGCACATAGAGACGGCTGGTCTTCCAGTTGTTCGTCTCGTACGACGCGACGTCCGTGGCGTTCCACGGGATCCAGACCCGGTACAGGCGGCGCTGTACGCGCGAGGGCCAGCCCTCGGTCAGTCCGGTCGCCGTGTACTTGGCCTCCTTGTCCTTGCCGCTGTTGCGGCTCTGGTTGGCGGAGATCACCAGGTAACCGGCGGGAACCCCGATGAGCAGGACGATGATCAGCAGGGTGAGCGCCCGGCGCCGGATCATGTGCCCACGGCCCTCCGGGGGCCGCGAGGGCTCGTCCGGCGGTGACGCCTGTCGCGGTATGGACGTGGTGGCCGTCACAGCGCCCCCTTGGTGGTGCGGCGGGCCTGCGCGTAGCGCTCGTAGCGTTCGTAGCGCTCCACGCGGCGCCGGTTGGCGCGCCGGAAGCGGCGGGCGACCAGCCGGGCGAGGTCCGCGGCGCCGACCATGCCGGCCTCGGGCCCGAGCTGGGCGCGCGCGATACGGGCCTCGGGGCGGTAGCCACGACCGGTCAGATGGCGGCGGAAGGCGTCCCGGGCGGGGCCGATGAGCAGGTCGTCGGCCGCGCTGACGCCGCCGCCGATCACGAAGCAGGACGGGTCCAGGGCCGCCGCCAGGTTGGCGATGCCCACGCCGAGCCACTGGCCGATGTCCTGGAGCAGCTCGACGCACATCGCGTCGCCCTCGCGGGCCAGCTCGGTGATCAGCGGGCCGGTGATGTCGGAGACGTTGCCCTTGACGTGCTCGATGATCCCGTACGCCACCGGGGAGTCCGCGGCGGCCAGCTCCCTGGCCTCGCGCACCAGGGCGTTGCCGGAGCTGTACTGCTCCCAGCAGCCGCGGTTGCCGCACGGGCAGCGGTGGCCGCCGGGCACGACCTGCATATGGCCGAACTCGCCGGCGACGCCGAACTTGCCCCGCTTGACCTGGCCGTCCTCCAGGATGGCGCCGCCGATGCCGGTGCCGAGGGTGATCATCACGAGGTGGTCCTCACCGCGGCCGGCGCCGAAGCGCCACTCCGCCCAGGCGGCGGCGTTGGCGTCGTTGTCGACCAGGACGGGGACGGCGAGCCGCCCGGCGAGGCGGTCGCGCAGGGGCTCGTTGCGCCAGGACAGATGCGGGGCGAACAGGACGCGGTTGCGGTCCGCGTCCACCCAGCCGGCCGCGCCGATGCCGACGGCGTGCACGTCGTGCCGGTCGGACAGGTCCAGGACCAGTTCGACGATGGTGTCCTCGACGACCTTGGGGCTCTTGGACTTGTCGGGCGTCTCGGTGCGGAGCTTCTCCAGGATGTTGCCGTCGGCGTCGACGACGCCCGCCATCACCTTGGTGCCGCCGATGTCGATGCCGACCGTGGGGACGCGCGGGGCCGTCAGATGGGAGCGGCGCTCGCGTGTGCCCACGGTCCGCAGGACGGTGGCCCGGGCGGAGCCGCGGTGGGTGAGGTCGCGGTAGGTGCTCATCGGGCCCGATTCTGCCTCACGCCGCCGCCGGGCTGCACCGTGGACCGTCCGGGGGGCCGCGCCGTGGACCGTCCCCGGCGCGCCTCGGGCGCCCTGTTCGCCGCCGGCTCGCTCCGGGCCGTCCGTGGCCGGCCGTGCCCATGCGGCGGAGCGACGGTACGGCTCAGCCGCGTGCTCCCGCGGGGGCGCGGTTCTCGAGTTCATGACGCAGATCGTCCAGCTCGTCGCCGCCCGCCATCTGGCTGGTCAGCTCCTCGAGGGTGATCTCGTCACGGGTGTGGCTTCCCGCCATCGTGCCGCGCTTGAGCAGGACGAAACGGTCGCCCACGAGATACGCGTGATGCGGGTTGTGGGTGATGAAAACAACACCCAGACCCTCGTCTCGTGCCGCGGCCACGTATTTGAGGACCACACCCGACTGCTTGACACCGAGGGCCGCGGTCGGCTCGTCGAGGACCAGCACCTTGGCACCGAAATACACCGCCCGCGCGATCGCCACGCACTGGCGCTCGCCCCCGGACAGGGTGCCGATGGGCTGGTCGACGTCGCGCAGGTCGATGCCCATGCGCAGCAGCTGCTCGCGCGTCGTCCGGCGCATGAAGTCGACGTCGAGGCGCTTGAAGGGGCCGGCGCCCTTGCGGGGCTCGGAGCCGAGGAAGAAGTTGCGCCAGACCGGCATCAGCGAGACCACCGCCAGGTCCTGGTAGACCGTGGCGATACCGCGGTCCAGGGCCTCGCGCGGGGAGGACAGACGGACCTCCTCGCCCTCGATGCGGAAGGAGCCGGTGTCGTGCCGGTGCAGCCCCGCCACGATCTTGATGAGGGTGGACTTGCCCGCGCCGTTGTCGCCGAGGACACAGGTGACGTCGCCCGCGTGGACGTCCAGGCAGACGCCTTCGAGGGCGCGTACGTTGCCGTAGCGCTTGCCGATGTCGGTCAGGGCGACGAGCGGGGTGCGCTCCGTGACGTCGACGTCCGTGGTCATGTCGTGGCCTCCGCGCGCTTGCGGACCCAGGCGTTGAGCAGGGTCGCGAGGAGCAGCATCGCTCCGAGGAAGAACTTGAACCAGTCGGGGTTCCACTCGGCGAAGACGATGCCCTTGCTGGTCATGCCGAACAGGAACGCGCCCACCGCCGAGCCGATCGCGGAGCCGTAGCCTCCGGTGATCAGGCAGCCGCCGATGACGGCCGCGACGATGTAGATGAGCTCGTTGCCCACGCCCTCGCCGGACTGGACGACGTCGTACGAGAACAGCAGGTGCTGGCCGGAGATCCAGGCGCCGAGGGCGACGCCCATGTACAGGCCGATCCTGGTGCGCTCCACCGGTACTCCGACCGCGCGGGCCGCGTCCTTGTTGCCGCCGACCGCGAAGATCCAGTTGCCGGCGCGGGTGCGCAGCAGGATCCAGGAGCCGAGGGCGACCAGGGCGAACCACCACAGGATGGTGATCTTGAACTGGACACCGCCGACGGTGAGCGTGGAGGCGAAGAGGGCCTGCGCCGAGGAGAAGCCGTCCATGTCGGAGATCGACTTGGTGGAGACCGTGCCGCTGATCAGCTTGGTGAGGCCCAGGTTCATCCCGGTCAGCATCAGGAAGGTGCCGAGCGTGACGATGAAGCTGGGCAGTCTCGTGCGGGTCAGCACAAAGCCGTTGAAGGCGCCGATCGCCAGCGTGACCAGGAGGGACACTCCGACGCCGACCCAGACGTTCGCGGTCAGCTGGTAGCTGAACATCGACGACACCAGCGCGGACGACGTCACCATGACTCCGGCCGACAGGTCGAACTCGCCGCCGATCATCAGCAGCGCGACCGGGACGGCCATGATCCCGATCGTGGACGCCGCGTACAGGACCGTGCTGAGGCTCGACGCCCGCAGGAAGCTGTCGGCGACGATCGAGAAGACCACGAAGACGGCGAGCGCGCCGACCACCGAGCCCAGCTCGGGCCGGCCGAGGAGCCGCTTCAGCGGCGAACTCCTCAGCAGGCGCTCGTCCGCCGCCGTCCTCGGGCTCTGCGGTGCGGATGCCGGTGCCGTCGCGGTCATCGCGTCCCCCGCTTCGTGTACTGCTCGAGCGCCGCGGCCTGGTCCCTGGTGATGATCTGCGGTCCGGTGAGGACGGGCCGGCCGCCGCCGAGGGCGTTGGCGTTGTACTTGTAGAGCCAGAGCTGGTCGACCGCCTCGTAGCCCTGGAGGTAGGGCTGCTGGTCGACGGCGAAGCCGAGGGTGCCGTCCTTCAGCTCGCCCGCCACCTTGGCGTTCAGGTCGAAGGTGTCGACCTCCGCCCGGCTGCCCGCATCCGACCTGGCCTTCACGGCGGTGTCGGCGTAGGGGGCGCCGAGGGTGACGACGGTGTCGACGGACTTGTCCGACTGCAGTCTCGCCTCGAGGGCGGACTGCACGTCCGGCATGTTGGTGCCGTTGACGTACAGGTTGTCCACGGTGCCGTGGAACGTGTTCTTCACGCCCGAGCAGCGCTGCTCGTGGCCCACGTTGCCCTGCTCGTGCAGCACGCACAGGACCTTCTTGCGGCCGCGCTTGTTCAGCTCGTCGCCGACGGCCTCGCCGGCGATCGTCTCGTCCTGGCCGATGTGGGTGAGAGCGCCGAACTCCTTGGACTCCGCCGAGCCGGAGTTCACCGTGACCACCGGGATGCCGGCCTTCTCGGCGCGGGCGACGGCGGCCTTCATCGCGTCGGGCTTGGCCAGGGTGACGATGATGCCGTCGACCTTCTGGTCCACGGCCGCGTCGACGAGCTGGGCCTGCTGCTGGGCATTGGCGTCGTGCGAGTACAGGAAGTTGATGTTGTCCTTGACGGCGGCCTGCTCGGCGCCGCTCTGCACGATGTCCCAGAAGGTGTCGCCATCACCCGAGTGAGTGATCATCGCGAACGTCCAGCGGGGTGTGTCCACCGCGGCCCGGCCCTGGGCGGCGGCGGCCTTGCGGGCGTCCTCGGCACGCTTCCCGCCGTGGCTGCTGCATCCCGCCAGGGATAGGCCGAGCGCCCCTGCGAGCGCGATGGTTGCCCAGGTCCGAAACCGTGCCACGAGCCCGTGCCCTTCCTGCGTAGTTGCTTGGAACCCCCAAGTATCACCGACAGCGGATCGACGCCGCAGGTCAGGGGGCTGGTACGGGCGGGCTCAGGGGGCGTGTGCGGACGGCGGGCGGACGCCTTGGCCCCGGGAAGGCCGGGGCCTGGCACGGAGACAGGCGCCCGAACACTCAGGGGCGGACGAGCAGTTGGAACTCGAACGAGTAGCGCGAGGCGCGGTAGGTGTGGGTGCCGAACTCCACGGCACGGCCCGTGTCGTCGAACGTCGTGCGTTGCATCGTGAGGAGGGGAGCGCCCTCGGGTTCGCCGAGCCGCTCACCCTCGACGGGCGTGGCGGCGCGGGCCCCGACGGTCTGCCGGGCACTGTGAAGGGTGATGCCGGCCCCCCGCATCAACCGGTACAGCCCTGTGGACTCCAGGTGCTCGGAGTCCAGGTCCAGCAGGCCGGTCGGCAGGTAGTTGCACAGGTACGCCATCGGCTCATCGTGCGCGAGGCGCAGCCGCTCGATGTGGTGCACCTCCATGCCCTCGGGCACCCCGAGCGCGGCGGCGACCTCGGCCGAGGCGGGTGCGAAGGCGTTGACCACGACCCGGGTCGCGGGCCGCTGCCCGGCCGCCTCCAAATCGTCGTAGAGACTGCTGAGCTCCAGCGGGCGCTTGACCTGGCTGTGTACGACCTGGGTGCCGACGCCCCGGCGGCGCACCAGCAGCCCCTTGTCGACGAGGGACTGGATGGCCTGGCGGACGGTGGGCCGGGACAGGCCGAGGCGCCCGGCCAGTTCGATCTCGTTGCCGAGCAGGCTGCCCGGCGTGAGCCGCCCGTGCTCGATCGCAGCCTCGAGCTGCTGGGACAACTGGAAGTACAGCGGCACCGGGCTGGTCCGGTCGACACCGAGCTGGAGCGAGACGGTCGGATCCACATCTGGTTTCGGCACGGGCCGAGCGTAGCTCCGGTACCTGATGACGGGAAGTTGTGTAGTCCGGTTGTCCGGACAAACCATTGACAGGATGGGGGGTGCGCCCCCAGTTTGTTCCCATGCGCATCGGACTCATCGGAGCTGGCCGGATCGGAACCTTTCACGCGACCACGCTCAGCCGCCACCGCGAGGTCGGCTCGCTCATCATCACCGACGTCGACAGGGCCCGGGCCCAAGCGCTCGCGGACCGGCTGGGCGCGACCGCCGCGCCCGGTGTGGACGAGATCTTCACCTGGGGCGTGGACGCCATGGTCGTCACGGCGGCCACCGCGGCCCACGCGGAACTGATCGGCCGGGCCGCGCGCTCGGGACTGCCGGTGTTCTGCGAGAAGCCCATCGCGGTCGACCTGCCGGGCACTTTGACCGCGCTCGCCGAGGTCGACGCCGCGGGAACGGTGCTGCAGATGGGTTTCCAGCGCCGCTTCGACACGGGTTACACGACCGCGCGGGAGGCCGTGCGCTCCGGGCGGCTCGGACGGCTGCACACGGTCCGCGCGACGACGGCGGACCAGGCGCCGCCGCCGGCCGCGTATCTGCCCCTCTCCGGCGGGATCTACCGCGACTGCCTCGTCCACGACTTCGACATCCTGCGCTGGGTCACCGGCCGGGAGGTCGTCGAGGTGTACGCGGCCGGATCGGACGCCGGCGGGGCGATGTACCGCGAGGCGCATGACGTCGACACGGCGGCGGTGGTGCTCACTCTGGAGGACGGCACGCTGGCCACGGCGACCGCGACCCGCACCAACGGCGCCGGATACGACGTCCGCATGGAACTGGCCGGCGAACTGGACACGATCGCGGTGGGCCTGGACGACCGTACGCCCATCACCTCGACCGAACCGGCCGGTCCGCCGCCCGCGGACAAGCCGTGGACCGGCTTCCTGGAGCGCTTCGCCCCCGCGTACGAGGCGGAGGTCGCCGCCTTCGTCGAGGTGGTGCGGGGTGAACGCGCCAATCCGTGCGACGGCCGCGAGGCCCTCCAGGCGCTGCGGATCGCGGAGGCCTGCGAGCTGTCCCGGCACGAGCGCCGCCCCGTGAACCTCGGTGAGATCGAGGGCACTCGCGACTGACCCGCCAGTCCCCCGCGACCCGGCCCCCGTGCGGCCGCTACCAGCGCACCGGAAGGGCCTGCACTCCCCGTATCAGCATTCCGGGCAGCCAGGGGCCGGGCGGGCCGTCGAGGGACAGGTCCGGGCAGCGCTGCAGCAGGGTGCGCAGGGCCGTGCGGGCCTCCAGCCGGGCCAGGGGTGCCCCGAGGCAGTAGTGCATGCCGTGTCCGAAGGCGAGGTGGCCCTGCGGGGCGCGGCGCACGTCGAAGCGGTGGGGGTCGGGATAGCGGGACCCGTCCCGGCCGGCCGCGTCGAGCCCGATGATCACCGGCTCGCCCTGGGCGATGGCCGTACCGGCGATCTCCAGCGGCTCGGACGCGTAGCGGTATGTCGCCGTCTCCACCGGCCCCTCGAAGCGCAGCACCTCCTCGACGGCGCCGTCCAGGAGGGTCATGTCGGCGCGCAGCGCGGCGAGTTGCTCCGGGTGTGTGAGGAGCGTGTGCACGGCGTTGGTGATCAGGTTGACCGTCGTCTCGTGGCCCGCGACGAGCAGGAGGAAGGCCATCGCACGCAGTTCGCCGGCCGAGAGCCGGTCGTCGTCCTCCGCGCGGGTGCGGATGAGGTCGCCGAGCAGGTCACCGGCCGGGGGCGCGCAGCGCTTGTCCTCGATCAACTCGTCCAGGAAGACGGACAGTTGCCGCATGGCGGCGAGACCGGCCCCCGCACTGGTCGGGGTCACGATCTCGTTCGACAGGGCGCGGAAGGCCACCCGGTCGATGTCCGGAACGCCGAGCAGCTCGCAGATGACCGTGATGGGCAGCGGATAGGCGAGGGCCTCCACCAGGTCGGCCCGGCCCTTCGGCAGCATCTCCTCGACCAGCTCGTCGGTGATCCGCTGGATGCGCGGGCGCAGCGCCTCCACCCGGCGCATGGTGAACGCACGTGCGACGAGGGAGCGGAGCCGGGTGTGCTCCGGCGGGTCGACGATCAGCAGATGCCGGCCCATCACCTCGTCCTCGGTGGTGTACACCCCCTGCTTGGTGCCGTCCTTGGAGAGTCTGGGGTCGGCGAGGGCGGCACGCGCCTCCTCGTACCCGACGACCAGCCAGGTCTCCCACGCGCCGGGCGGCGGCGTCCGCACCTGGTGCACCGGCCCGCGCTCGCGCAGCTCCGCGTAGACCTGGTGCGGGTCGTCCGCGAACCGCGCGCCGTACTCCCCCAGATCGATCACGACCGCTCCCCCTCCCGTCACCCGTGCAACGAACGGGGCGCCCGTTCAGTGCCCGTCCTCCTCCACGAGTCCCGCGTCGTACGCCAACAGGGCGATCTGCACGCGGTTGTTGAGCTGGAGCTTGGCGAGGATCCGGGAGACGTGCGTCTTGACGCCCGCGACGCTCATGAACAGCTCGGCGGCGATCTCCGCGTTCGAGGAGCCCCGGCCGACGGCGACGGCGACCTCGCGTTCGCGGTCTCCCAGGGCCGCGATCCGCTCGCGGGCGCCGGCGCGCCGGGGGGAGCCCGTCCCGGCGCCCACGGCGTGCGCCATCAGCTGGCGGGTGACGGCGGGTGACAGCACCGGGTCGCCGGCCGCGACTCGCCTTACCGCGTCCAGGATCTCGGCGGGCGGGGTGTCCTTGAGCACGAACCCGGCGGCGCCGGCGCGCAGCGCCCGCAGCACCTGGTCGTCGGCGTGGAAGGTGGTGAGGACCACGACCTGGGGGGCGTCGGCACGGCGGCGGAGCAGCTCGGTGGCGGTCAGTCCGTCGACCACCGGCATCCGGATGTCCATCAGGACGACGTCCGGCCGGACGCGGTCGACGAGTTGCTCGACCTCGCTGCCGTCGGCGGCCTCGCCGACGATCTCGATGTCGTCGGCACCGCCCAGCATCAAGGACAGGCCGGCCCGCACGAGGGGGTCGTCGTCGGCCAGGAGCAGTCGGATCGCGGTCATGGGCCATACGGTAGTGATCCGTCTCCCGGGCCCGCTCGTGGAGGGGTGGCTGCTGTGCCCGCGGCCCGCACCGGGGCAGGGAGGGTTCGGGGCGCCCCGGGGCGAGTGCGCGCGGATCCTTTTCCGTTGACGGCGGGGACATCCCCGGCTTTCCTGCTGCGATGCCGAATCTTCGCTTCGCCGAGCCGCACGACGACGCCACGCTCGAGGAGTGGCGGCACGTGCACAACCGGATCGTCACCGCGGACCCGCTCTCCCTCGACGACCTGCGGGAACGTGTGACCCGCCATCACCTGGAGGTCGCGTACCTCGATGACGTCCTCGTCGGCTGTTCGACGGTTCGTCCCCCGAAGGACGGCACCGCCACCCTGATCGCACGTGTACTGCCCGCCCACCGTCGGCAGGGCTTCGGTGAGCGGCTCTACGAGCGGGGCCTCGACCGCGCCCGGGTCTTGGGGGCCGAGACGACCGAGACGATCGTGCTCGGCACCAGCCCCGACGGGCTGGAGTTCGCCCGCAGGCAGGGTTTCGTCGAGGTCGACCGCCATGTGGCCGCGGTCGACGAGGTGTGGCACACGCTGCGGCTCGTCTGAACCGGCCGGGAACGGCGCGGTCCCGAGGGGCTCACGCCGGCCACGGAAGCCGGGCGTGCACCCGGAAGCCGCCGTCCCCTGTGACGCCGTGGTCGAGGCTTCCGCCCGCCAGGGTCGCGCGTTCGGTGAGGCCGATCAGGCCCTGGCCGGAGCCGGGGACATGCGGGACCTCGCCGGGCGGGGCCGGGTTGCGCACGGTGACGGTGAGGCCGTCTCCGGGCGCGCCCGTCACCGTCACCGTCACCTCGGCCCCGGGGGCGTGCTTGCGGGCGTTCGTCAGACCCTCCTGGGCGATGCGGTACGCGGTGCGGCCCACGGAGGCGGGCACGGCGGCGGGGTCGGCGACCCGGCGGTCGAGCACGACCTTCATGCCGGCCTCCCGGGACTCGGCGACCAGGGCGTCCAGCGCGGCCAGCGTCGGCTGGGGCCGGCCCGTGTCGTCGGAGTCCCCGGCCCGCAGCACACCGATGATCTCCCTGAGGTCCTGCAGGGCCTCGTGCGCGCTCTCCCGGATCACCCCCGCCGCTCGCGCGATCTCCTCCCGGGGCGCGTCGGGACGGAACTCCAGGGCGCCCGCGTGCACGCTCAGCAGGGTCAGGCGGTGCGCCAGGACGTCGTGCATCTCACGCGCGATCGCCTCCCGGGCCAGCCGCTGGGCCTGCTCGGCGCGGAGCGCCGCCTCGGTCTCGGCCCTCCGCGCCCGGTCCCGCAGGCTCAGCATGAGCTGCCGCTTGGACCGTACGAACATGCCCCAGCCGACGACCGCGACCGTGCACAGCGCGGTGACGATGACGGCGGCGACATAGGGGAGGTCCGGGTCGGGGCGCAGCCAGAAGAACAGCGGGATGAGCGCGACCTGTGCGCCGCCCAGCCAGCCGGCGTACCGGAACGGCCGGTGCACGGCGACGGTGAAGAGCGCGATCAGGCCCGCTCCCCCGGCGGTGTCGGAGACCAGGCACACCGGGACCATCGCCACGGCGAGCGCAAGCGGCCAGCGGCGACGCAGCCAGACCGCGGCACAGGCGAGGGCGCCGAGTCCCACGTCGGCGACCAGGAGGGCCTTGGGGATGTCCGAGTCGTTCGCCACGGAGACGGCGGCGGCGAACGCGAGGAGCACGGCCAGCAGGAAGCACCCGGAGTCGACGACCCAGTCCCGCACGGTACGGCGGGGCCGCCGTCCACGGCCGGCTTCGGGGTCGAGTTCCGCGATCACGGCCGAGGGCAGGAACCAGCGACGCCGGGGCAGTCCGTGTGCGCCCGGGGCCCGGCTCGGGGAGGCCGGGGAGGGCAGGGGCGGCATCGCGGAAGGGGCGGCGGCACGGGCCGCGCGGCCGTCGGCCCGGGTGGCCGCGGGTGTGCCCGTGGACCGTCGCGAACGCAGCGGCCACGCTGCCCGCGACGGGCGTGGAAGGGGCCGAAATCCCTTCATGGCCGTCTCGGGACGCGGCGCCGTCCGCTCTGCCGTACGTGCCGACTCGTCTCCACTCACGGCCGACAAATCTATGCGGCCCACGGCGCGGACACCGCCCCCCGGCCGTGATCTGCGACCGAAGTCGCACCACCGAAGACTTTCGGCGCGCGCCACCCGCGGAGACGGGACTTTCGGCCGGGCCCGGGGGTCACTGCGAGGCTTTGGAGGGGACGTTGCGGGCCGGGAGAGGCCACCGGCGTTGCTGTGCCGGGCTGCTGCTCGGCTCACAGCACCCGCACACGGTCGGCCGGCGTCTGCTCATAGAGCGGAATGGCCCGGCCCAGATCCCCCGCCGACTCGTAGGCGCCCGCCGGATTGCTGCGCAAGGTCAAGGTATTGGGGTGGGGCCCGGAGGCCCCGGAGGCGAGGCCCGGAGGCCCGGAGGCCGGAGGCGCCCGGAGGTGGGGACTTGCTGCCAGGCCCGTCCGGGAGTGGCCAGGCAGGCGCGCCCGCCCCGGGGCGACCATCGGTCCCCTGGGTTGCGGGCGCGCCACGGGCTCAGCAGTCGAAGTCGATCAGGTCGAACGTCGCGTAGTGGTCGGAGGTGTAGTAGTCCTCTTCGTACCTCTCGCCCGTGACGATGCGGCGGGCGCCGCGCGTGGAGGAACCGGGCGTCTTGACCGTGTACTCGTGGTAGTAACCGCTCGGCTGCCTGGGGAGCACGCTCTCACGGTTCTGGAAGACGATCCCGTCCTGCGAGTAGGGGAAGGGGCCGCCACGGTCGATCAGGTCGAGCGTGTCGTAGGCCTGGGACGGCAGGTCGCTGTAGCAGATGCTGCCGACGTAGGCGGCTGCGGCGTCCGCGGTGGTGGCGGAGACCGTGCCGCCCATGACGAGGGCGGACAGGAGCGCGGCTGCGGCGCCGATCCGGGTGGCGCGTGGGGGGGTTCTCATGACGCCATGATGACGCGCGTAGAGAATGGCATGTCAATGACAAATCAACAATGTTTCCCGTCCCGTCCCCTGAGTTCTCGGGAAGTTAACCTCCGGCCCTGGACCGGGCGTCCGCCTCAGCCCGCGTGCGTGGAGAACAGGCCGCCCGTCGGCCCCTGCTTGTCTCCGCCCTGGGCCTTCTTCAGGGCGTTGGCGAGGCTCTCGATGGTGAGCGACTGCAGGATGACGCGGCCGTTGCCCTCCAGGGTCGCCAGGGACAGGCCCTCGCCTCCGAAGACCATGTTCATGATCCCCTGGCGGTTGAGGCCTCCGACGCGCTGGACGCCGTACTGGATCCCCTCCTCGAAGGCGACGACACAGCCGGTGTCGACCTCGATACGGCCGCCGAAGTCCGCGGGGTTGAGGTCGATGAAGTTGCCGGCGCCGGCGATGATCACCGTGCCGTACCCGGTGAACTTCTCCAGGATGAAGCCCTCGCCGCCGCTCATGCCCGTGCGGCCGCCCTGGAAGGCGATGCCGAAGTCGACGGTCGACTCGGCGGCCACGAAGGCGTCCTTCTCGGCGAACCACGCGCGCCTGCCGTCGAGCTCCAGCGCGCGCATCTCGCCGGGGAGCACTCCGGCGAAACCGACCGTGCCCTCGCCGCCCTGCGCCGTGAAGTACTGGAAGGCCAGCGACTCGCCCGCGAGCGCACGCTGACCGACCTGCATGGCGGTGCCCATCGCCTGGCGCAGGAAGCCGCCCATGCCGCCGCTCGCGCCCCCGCCCTGGGACTGGCCGCCGTTGTTCGACGGGCCGGACAGGCGGGTCTCCATCGTCACGTTCGTGGTCTTGAAGAGGAACTTGCCCGCCTCGCAGTACACGGTCTGGCCGGGGCTCAGGTTGACGACCGCCATCTGCATGGCGTTGCCGACGATTTCTTGCTGAAGAGTCACGTGGGGAGAACGCGGGATACGGGGCGATTGGTTCCGGGCCCTACGGAGACATGCTTCCTGGTCCTCCGGAAGCATGGATCCGGCCTACCGGAGGCATGAATCCGGGCCTACCGGAAGCATGGATCCGGGCCCATCGGAGGCATGGATCCGGGCCCACCGGAGGCACGGTTCCGGCCTCCGGAGTCCGCGGTCGTGGCGGTCAGCCGCCGAGTTCCTGGTGCCGTGTCGTGAGGTCCGCCGCGCCCCGCTCGGTGAGGCCCCCGTACAGGCGCAGCCGGGAGATGCCGCCGTCCGGATGGATGTCCACGCGCGCGTGCGTGCCGACGACCGGTTCCGGAAGGACGAAGCGGTGGTTGGTGTCGGGCTGGAGACGGGTGCGCGGGAGGATCTCCCGCCACTCCGTGTCCGCGGTGTTCTCGCCGCCGCCCGTGACCGAGACCGACGCCCAGCCCGCCGCGTTCCCCTTCAGATACGCGGTGTCGATCTCGATCGCCCGGATCCGCGCCTCGGCGGCCAGCCGGTAACGGATCCAGTCGTGGCCCCGGTCGCGACGGCGCCGGGTCTCCCAGCCGTCGTCCATCTTGCGGGACCTGCCCGGCTGGATGGTGTTGGTGGCGGGCGAGTAGAAGAGGTCGGACGCGTCCTCGACCCGGCCGCCGTTCTCCAGGGCGACGACGTCGAAGGTGCCCAGCGCCCGGAGCCACCGGGGGTCGGGCACCACGTCGCCGTACACCCGCAGGCGCGCGATGCCGCCGTCGGGGTGCTGGTTGACGCGCAGGTGCGTGACGCGCTGCTCGACCTCCACGGCGAAACCGTTGGCCGCGTGTCCGCCGACCGGCGTGCGCGGGACGAGCGTCGTCCACTTCACGTCGTCGCCGAGGAGTTCCTCCGGCGAGGGTGAGCCCGGCACCGACGTGCCCTCGATGGACACCGCCTGCGGGTAGTTGCCCCGGAAGTGCGCGGTGTCCACGACGATGCCCCGTACGACACCCGGCGCGCCCAGGCGGATCAGTGCCCAGTCGTGGTCCTCCTCGGTGGGCCACGGGTGCTCGGAGGAGGCGCCGCGGCGGCGCCGGGTCTCCCAGCCGTCCATGACCTTGCCCTTGTGCCCGAAGTGCTCGGGGTCGAACTCGGCGCGCTCGGGGACCAGCAGGTTCTCGCGTGGGGCGAAGAACTCGTCGTTGGCGGCGAGGACGGCGGCGCCGAGCCGGCGGTCGGCGAGGTTGGCGTGGCGGGTGAAGGGGAAGTCGGCGCTGCGGTAGTCCGCGTACGGGTCACCGCCTCCGTAGGGGTTGGCGTCGCCGGTGAAGCGGGCCGGACCGTCGTGCTGCTGCGCCGTCACGGTGATCAGTTCGTCCTTTCGGGAGTCGGCGGGTGCGGGGGTGGTCAGTGGGCCCGGGTGAGCAGCCTGCCCTTCGGCTCGGTGAACTCGCCGTCGGCCACGATGCGTTCGCCGCGCAGCCAGGTCGATCTCACCACCCCGGACAGAGTCCGGCCGGCGTACGCGGTGACGCGGTTGCGGTGCTGGAGGGCGTCCGGGTCGACGGTGAACGTCTCGTCGGGCGCGAACACCGCGAAGTCCGCGTCGTGGCCCGGAGCGATGGCGCCCTTGCGGGAGTCGAGTCCCACGAGCCGCGCCGTGCGCGCGGACATCCAGCGGACCACGTCCTGAAGACCGTGGCCGCGCCGGCGTGCCTCGGTCCAGACGGCGGGAAGGCTCAGCTGCAGACCCGCTATGCCACCCCAGGCCGTGGCGAAGTCGCCGGTCTTGAGGTCGGCGGTCGACGGGGAGTGGTCGGTGACGACGCAGTCGATCGTGCCGTCGGCCAGCGCGTGCCACAGCGGGTCCTGGTTGGCGGCCTCGCGGATGGGCGGGCAGCACTTGAACTCGCTGGCCCCGTCCGGGACCTCCTCGGCCGTCAGGGTCAGGTAGTGCGGGCAGGTCTCCACCGTGATGCGCACGCCGTCCGCCCGGGCGGCGGCGATCAGCGGCAGTGCGTCGCCGGAGGACAGGTGCAGCACATGCACGCGCGCGTCGAACCGCCTGGCCTGTGCGATCAGTCGGGAGATGGCGGTGTCCTCGGCTTCTCGCGGGCGGGAGGCCAGGAAGTCGGCGTATTTCGGGCCGCCCTGCTGTGGGGCGGCGGCGAGGTGGTGCGGATCCTCGGCGTGCACGACGAGGAGACCGCCGAAGCCCGCGATCTCGGCCAGGGACCGGGCGAGTTGCTCCTGGTCGAGGTGCGGGAACTCGTCCACGCCCGAGGGTGACAGGAACGCCTTGAAGCCGAAGACGCCCGCATCGTGCAGCGGCCGCAGGTCCTCCACGTTGCCGGGCAGCGCGCCGCCCCAGAAGCCGACGTCGATGTGGGTCTTCCCGGCCGCGGCCTCCTTCTTCGTGCGGAGGTGCTCGACCGTCGTGGTCGGCGGCAGGGAGTTGAGCGGCATGTCGACGAGGGTGGTGATGCCGCCGGCCGCCGCGGCCCGCGTGGCCGTCCAGAAGCCTTCCCATTCGGTGCGGCCCGGGTCGTTGACGTGCACGTGGGTGTCGACCAGTCCGGGCAGCAGCACGTCGTCGCCGAAGTCCTCGAGGCGCGCCCCGGCCGGTACGTCCGCGTCGTGGGGCAGGACGTCCGTGATCGTGCCCCCGGCGACCACGACGGATGCGGCACGCGTCCCGTCGGGAGTGATGACGCGTCTCGAGCGCAGCACCAGTTCGGCGTCGGACACCCGGGCCCCTTCCTCCGTGCCGTTCCACTTCCGGGAAACGGGATGGACACCCACAGAGCGAAATTCAACGTTCTGTTGAAGAAGTCTTCACTCCGACCCCCGCGTCGTCAAGGGTGGACCGCCATCCGGCACACGCGGCGGCCCGCCCCTCTAGACGCTTCCACAAGGCGGAATTAGAGTTCCAATCAGCAGAACGTAGCCACGCACCAGCAGGGAGTCAACCGGCTGCCGGGTAGGCTGCTGCCCTTCCCGCCAGCCCCGAAAGGAACGCGCCGTGCCGACGTCGACGTCCAGCGCCAGCGACGCCCCCGCCAAGTCCGCCACGGGTGGGGTGCAGTCCCTCGAGCGCGCCTTCGACCTGCTGGAGCGGATGGCGGACGCGGGCGGCGAGGTCGGCCTCAGCGAGCTGTCCGCGAGCAGCGGGCTTCCGCTGCCGACGATCCACCGCCTGATGCGCACGCTCGTGGCCTGCGGTTACGTCCGCCAGCAGACCAACCGCCGCTATGCGCTCGGCCCCCGGCTCATCCGGCTCGGCGAGTCGGCTTCCCGGCTGCTCGGGACCTGGGCGCGCCCCTATCTGGCACAGCTGGTGGAGGAGACCGGCGAGACCGCGAACATGGCGCTGCTGGACGGCGACGAGATCGTCTACGTGGCGCAGGTGCCGTCCAAGCACTCGATGCGGATGTTCACCGAGGTGGGCCGCCGGGTGCTGCCGCACTCGACGGGCGTCGGCAAGGCGCTGCTCGCCACCACGCCGGACGACGAGGTGCGCGCCCTGCTGGCCCGCACCGGCATGCCCGCCGCGACCGAGAAGACCATCACCACGCCGGACGCCTTCCTCGCGGCGCTGGCGGAGGTGCGCCGGCTCGGGTACGCGGTCGACGACAACGAGCAGGAGATAGGGGTCCGGTGCCTCGCGGTGTCCGTACCCGACTCCCCGACCGCCGCGGCGATCTCCATCTCCGGCCCGGCGGGCCGGGTCACGGACGCGGCGACGGAGCGGATCGTGCCGGTGCTGCAGCAGGTGGCGGCGGAACTGTCCGAGGCCCTGGCCGGCACGGGAAGCTGAGCGCACGACAGGTCCTCGGAGCGGGGGATCGCCGGACGTCCGCGGCCGGCCGCGGGGCTGTGCGCCCCTCGACTCAGCCGTGCGGCCGACCCGGCCGCGCGGCGGTCCGGCTCGGTCGCGTGGCGGTCCGGCTCAGTCACGTGGCGGTCCGGCTCAGTCGCGCGGCGGATCCCCGAACAGTTCGACCGCGTTGCGAACCTCCGCGAGACCCCTGGCGAGGGCGCTGACCGAACCGATCGCGCCCGCGATCAGCAGCAGGGAGCGGCGCAGACGCGGGATCTCCGGGACGCCGCCGGCGGCCATCGCGGCGAGCACCGCCAGTTCGTCCTCGGCGATGCCCCGGTCGGGGAACTCGGCGGGCAGTATGGCGAGTTCACGGCGCAGCCGGGACACGGCGGTCCGCAGTTCGGCCACCCTCTGATCCTCGTCGCTGCCGGTCACCGGCATCTGCCCCAAGCTCCGCAACACAGCTCCCCCCTCGCACGCCTTTGTGCGGTGCTCCGCACCGACGCCCGGCGCCCCATGGCGTCGGTCGGGCGCCGAGGGATGGCCAGTAAACGCCACTCGGCGGGCCGGGCGCCAGCATGGGGACCGAAATTCAGTCCTGGGTACCACGCGGCCGCCGCGGCTCAGGTATGCAGGACATATGACGCGAAGTGAGGGCGGTCGAGACGGGGTCGCCGGGCTGCTGCTCGCGGCAGGCGGAGGACGCCGGCTGGGCGGACGCCCGAAGGCGCTGCTCGTGCACCGGGGGCGGCCGCTGGTGGAGTACGCGGTGGGGGTCCTGCGTGCGGCCGGATGCGGCCGCGTCCATGTGGTCCTCGGGGCGGCGGCCGAGGACGTCCGGGAGCGCGCGGACCTGTCCGGCTGCGTCCTGGTGGACAACCCGGACTGGGAGCAGGGCATGGGGTCCTCGCTGCGCGCCGGACTCGGCTCGCTCGCCGGGACGGGCGCATGGGCCGCCCTGGTCTCGCTCGTCGACCAGCCCGGCATCGGCCCGGAGGCGGCGGCCCGGGTCCTCGCCGCGTACGAGGACGAGTCCTCTCTGGCGGCGGCCGCGTACGGGGGCGTCCGGGGCCATCCGGTCCTCTTCGGAACCGCCCACTGGACCGGCGTCGCGGCGTCCGCCACCGGGGACCGCGGGGCCCGTGCCTATCTGAAGGAGCACGAGGATGCGCTCCGGCTGGTCGAGTGCGGGGACGTGGCGCGGCCCTACGACATCGACACCGAGGAGGACTTGGCGCACCTCGAGTGAGCACGGTGGCACGCTGCGCCACCTTCCCTCGAAGCGGAGAATCTCGACGTCAACAGATCATTGAACTTCCACCATGAGGAAACTAGTATCCACTGATCAGAAGGGCCTGACCGCCGGCAGGCGCAGTCAGCCGCACCCCGACCCCTGTGGCATCCGGTGCCGTCCCCTGCCGCGGCGCCCGACACGTCAGTTCGCCGAAGGAAGTGACAGCTCATGCCCGCACCAGCGCCGTCGCCGGTCGTCATCGACGCCGAGCCCCTGCCGCGGCAGGACGAGGTCCTCACCGACGCGGCCCTCGCCTTCGTGGCCGAGCTGCACCGCCGGTTCACCCCCCGGCGCGACGAACTGCTCGCCCGCCGGGCCCGGCGCCGCGCGGAGATCGCCCGCACCTCGGCGCTCGACTTCCTCCCTCAGACCGCCGCGATCCGCGCGGACGACTCCTGGCGGGTGGCCCCCGCCCCCGAGGCCCTCGACGACCGCCGCGTCGAGATCACCGGCCCCACCGACCGCAAGATGACCATCAACGCCCTCAACTCGGGGGCGAAGGTCTGGCTAGCGGACTTCGAGGACGCCTCCGCTCCCACCTGGGAGAACGTGGTCCTCGGCCAGCTCAACCTGATCGACGCCTACACCCGGGCCATCGACTTCACCGACCCGGCGACGGGCAAGTCCTACGCCCTGCGCCCGGCGGAGGAACTTGCGACGGTCGTCATGCGGCCCCGCGGCTGGCACCTGAACGAGCGTCACCTCCTGGTGGAGGGAGAGCAGGTGCCGGGTGCCTTCGTCGACTTCGGCCTGTACTTCTTCCACAACGCCCAGCGCCTGCTCGACCTCGGCAAGGGCCCCTACTTCTACCTGCCGAAGACGGAGTCGCACCTGGAGGCCCGCCTCTGGAACGACGTCTTCGTGTTCGCCCAGGACCACGTCGACATCCCTCAGGGCACCATCCGCGCCACCGTCCTGATCGAGACGATCACGGCGGCGTACGAGATGGAGGAGATCCTCTACGAACTCCGCGACCACGCCTCCGGGTTGAACGCGGGCCGCTGGGACTACCTGTTCTCCATCGTCAAGAACTTCCGTGACGGCGGGCCGAAGTTCGTCCTTCCGGACCGCAACGCGGTCACGATGACGGCGCCGTTCATGCGCGCGTACACCGAACTCCTCGTCCGTACCTGTCACAAGCGCGGTGCGCACGCGATCGGCGGCATGGCGGCCTTCATCCCCTCCCGCAGGGACCCCGAGGTCAACCGGGTCGCCTTCGAGAAGGTCCGCGCCGACAAGGACCGTGAGGCGGCCGACGGCTTCGACGGCTCGTGGGTCGCCCACCCCGACCTCGTGCCCATCGCGACGGAGTCCTTCGACAAGGTTCTCGGCGACCGGCCGCACCAGAAGGACCGGCTGCGCGAGGACGTCGACGTCAAGGCGGCCGACCTGATCGCCGTCGACTCCCTGGACGCCAGGCCGACGTACGGGGGCCTGGTCAACGCGGTCCAGGTCGGCATCCGCTACATCGAGGCCTGGTTGCGCGGCCTCGGCGCGGTCGCCATCTTCAACCTCATGGAGGACGCGGCCACCGCGGAGATCTCCCGCTCCCAGATCTGGCAGTGGATCAACGCGGGCGTCGAGTTCGAGAACGGCGAGAAGGCGACCCCGGAGCTTGCCCGCAGGGTCGCCGCAGAGGAACTCGCGAACATCAGGGCCGAGACCGGAGAGGAAGCCTTCGCGGCCGGCCACTGGCAGCAGGCCCACGACCTGTTCCTGAAGGTGGCGCTGGACGAGGACTACGCGGACTTCCTCACCCTCCCCGCCTACGAGCAGCTCGCCGGCTGAGTCACTGCGCCGGCCTCTCCGAGTGGCCCAGGGGCTTCCCCGGGGCCACTCGGTCGCGTACGAGGCGCTTGACCGCCGTGGGCTCGGGGAAACCCTGCTCGCGGCGGTCCCAGACCACCTCGTCGTTCACCCGCACGACGAAGACACCGCCCTTGCCCGGCTTGAGCGCGAGTTCCGTCAGCTCGGTCTCGAACGTCGTCAGCAGCTCCTGCGCCAGCCAGGCCGCGCGGGGCAGCCAGCGGCACTGGGTGCAGTACTCGATCTGGACGCGGTGGGGCTCTCCCCCAGGGGTGTCCGTCATCCCAGGTGCACCGACCAATCCTGTTCCGCGGCCGGCTTGCCGTGCAGGTCGGGGACCCGCTTGAGCCAGGCCGGCCGGCCTTGCTGTGTCCGTGCCGCGCGCAGGGCCTCCTCGGCGGCGAGTTCCTCCCGGGTGGGGAAGTCGGTGGGCAGCCACGCCTCGGACGCCTTCGCCCGCGCGGAGAGGTACTCCACGTAGGCGTTGCGGAGCTCGCCGGGCGTCGAGAAGCCCGGCTCGCCGGTCAGCCAGGCGTCCGGCACCTCCTCGGTGATCTCGCGCAGCAGTTCTTCGGTCACCCGGGGCGCGAGTTCCGCCTCGGCGGCCCGCATGTCCGGGGCGGAGTGACCGAGGGCGTGGTGGCGGAAGTCGTAGGCCTTCTCGGGCGCGGAGGCGTCCCAGCGGTGGTGGAAGACGAGGGCGGCACCGTGGTCGATCAGCCACAGCCGCGGGGATGCGGTGCCGAAGGTGGGCCAGACCATGAGGTTGGAGCTGTGGACCGTGCGGTCGACGTTCACGGTCAGGGCGTCGAGCCAGACGATGCGGCCCGCCTCCACCGGGTCGACCGTGCAGGCCCTCGCGACCTCGGGGGTGAAGTCCCGGGCGCCCGGCAGGTAGTCCATACCGAGGTTCAGACCGGGGCTGGCGTTCAGCAGGTCGCGCACCTCCTGGTGCGGCTCGTGCGCGGCGATCGCGGGGTCGAAGTGGGCGAGCACCAGCTCGGGGACGCGCAGGCCGAGCCTGCGGGCCAGTTCCCCGACGATCACCTCGGCGACCAGCGCCTTCACGCCCTGCGCGGAGCCGGTGAACTTCACGACGTACGTCCCGAGGTCGTCGGCCTCGACGATCCCCGGCACGGAGCCGCCGGACCTCAGCGGGGTCACGTATCGAACAGCAGTCACGTCGCGCAGCACACGGGCCACTGTAGGCCAGCCGGCGGCGAGCCGACCGGCCCGGCGGGCGACGGCCGGCGCCGGCCCGGAAGCCACCGGCGGGCGTCGGTCAGCGGCACGCCAGTGGGTTCGGCAGGGGCAGGTAGCGTGCGTCCGCGCCGTCTGCGCCCGTCCAGCGCAGCAGCAGGTTCGTCTTGCCGGGGAGGGTGGGCGAGGCCAGCAGGGCGGGGATCTCGGGGACGGGGTGGCGGGCCAGTTCCGCGCGGGCGGCGGGCCAGGGGTTCCAGCCGGGGTGGCGTTCCGCCAGCAGCGCGGCCATCTCCGTGAGGTTGTTGACGACCAGGCAGTACACGAGCCGCTCCCAGCCCGCCGCTCGGGGCACCTCCGTGAGGAGCTTCACGCCCTCCGCGTCCCGGAACAGCGCCTGCACGGGAAGCCCCGCGGCGTCCACCGCCACCAGGGTGTTCTGCAGATGTGCCTCCAGGACGACCCCATGGCGCTCGAACGCCTCCAGGACCGGGGGCACGACCTGGCGCAGATACTCGGTCCACCAGGCCGCCGGCTCGGTGAGCCGCTCGAGCGGGCTGCCGTCGAAGCCCTCCACAAGGGCCGCCGCGAGCAGCGGGGTGGCCCCTGGCCGGAGGTGGGGGGCCAGACCGTCGCGGACCAGGACGGCGAGTTCCTCGAAGGCGAAGCCGGCCGTACGGTAGCCGCGGTCGCTCAGCCAGGCCGCCGGGCCGCTGTGCGCGGCGAACGCGGCCGTCGCCGCCGCGTCGGTGCGGCGCAGGTTGAGCAGGTCGTGGCGCCACAGTCGGCGGACGTCGTTGGTGATCCGCACGTCCAGGCTGAACTTGAGGAAGTGATCGTGGCCAGGGGCGTACACGGTACGGATCGCGGCCGTGGGCCACACGGTCCGCGGGGCGCCGTCGAGCCGCACGAGGCGCCCGTCCTCGAACGCTGCGCGGATCTCCGGGCGACCCCCGACCAGGTCCAGCTGCCAGGGGTGCGCGGGCAGCACCCGGTAGCCGGGCGGGGCCGCGGCCAGCGTGTCGAGTGCGCTGGTGTCGCCCTCCTCGACGACCGTGTCCTCGCGTACGCCCAGAAGGGTGAGCGGGAAGCAGGCATGGGCCTCGGGGGCGTACGGCAGCCACCTCGCGACGGGGCCGCCGCCGCGCGCCTTGGGCGCCGGATGGTGGGGGTGCCCGGTGATCAGGGACTGCTCGGAGCGCACATACAGGTCCCTCGGCGGTGTCGCGCGGGCGCGTGCGGCCAGGATCGCGGCCACCGCGTCCCGGCTGTCGATCATCTCTTCGGGGAGGTCGGCGTTGGACAGGCCGGTGGCCCGGCGCAGCTCCTCGGCAATGAGCTTGACCAGCTCGCCATGGGTGAGCGGATGCCAGGCCCCGCCGACGTGTACCTCGGGGTCGCGGGGGCGCCGCCCGCCGCGCACGCGCAGCAGCCGGCCACCGGCCCGCAGCCGGTGGACGCCCTGCTCGCCCGCGGGCTCCGCCACCTCCCTGAGCAGGCAGTTGAGCAGCGGGGCCGCCGCGTAGGCGTCGGCGCGCTCGGGGACGCGGTCCCTGTGGTGCATGCGGTCCACGCGCTCCATTCGTTCCGTACGGTGCACTGAAGATCAGTATGTCTGTGGTGGTCCGGCACCACGAATGCACGCTCGTCCCCGAGGAGCCCTCCCGTGTCCCCTTCCTCTTCCGCCGAGGTTCGGCTCAGCCGCGAGCTGGACGCCGTACGGCCCGATCTGTCGGAGGCGTATGCGGCCGAGCTTCCCGGTGCCCGGGCCGCCGTCCTGACGCGCCTGTGGCGGTCCCTGGCCCATGAGCCGCTGCCGTGGATCGTCCGCCGGGAGCCGACGCGCGAAGGGCTGGTCCTTCATCTGGCTGACGGGCGCCGGCTGCACGGGCCGCCCGCCGACCCGTACGCCACCGCCCCGTACGCCACCCAGGTGCTGCTGGACGGGCGCGGATACGACCGTGCGGCGGAACTGCTCACGGCCCTCGGTGTGCCGCACGGCGCCGCGTTCTCCGCCGAGCTCGACGACAGCACGGCCTCGCTGGCGCTGTCGCGGGCCGGCCGGCCGCAGGACGTGCCCGAGCCGGCGACGAGCTGGGCGTGGGAACAGCGGGTGGTGGACGGGCACCCGTACCATCCCGCCTGCCGTTCCCGGCCCGGCTTCTCCGTCGCCGAGCAGCTCGCCTACGGGCCCGAGCACCGGCCCCTGGTGCGCCTCGGCCTGGTGCCCGTGGACGACGGTCTGATGCGGGGCGAGTGGCCGTCCTGGCTGTGGGACGGCGAGCGCCCGCTGATGCCGGTGCACCCCTGGCAGAGGGCGCATGTGCTCGGGGGTCCGGCCAAGGACGGTCCGCTGGCGCATCCGCTGCTGTCCCTGCGCACCCTGGCCCTGCCCGACGGGGGCCCGCATGTGAAGACCGCGCTCAGTACCCGGCTGACGTCGTCCGTGCGGGACATCTCGGTCTCGTCCGTGGAGACCGCGCTGGTCGTCTCCCGGTTCGTGGAGTCGGTCGCCGAGCGCACCGGCGGCCTCTTGCGGGTCGTCCGCACCCTGGGGGCGTTCAGCGCCCACTCGCCGGACCTCGCCGCGATGGTGCGCGAGTCGCCCGAGACGTACGCGGACCCGGCGGCGGGCGAGTGGGTGGTCCCGGTGGCCGCGCTGCCGGTCACGGGCCTTCCCGCCTCCCCGGGCTGGCTCGCCGCGTTCACCCGTCTGGCGCTCACCGCGGGGCTGCGCATGCTCGACCTGGGAGTGGCGCTGGAGGCGCACGGCCAGAACCTGCTGGTGGTGCTCTCGGCCGCGGGGGCCCCGCGGCGGCTGGTCTACCGCGATCTGGCGGACATCCGGGTGAGCCCGGCCCGGCTGGCCCGGCACGGCATCAAGCTCCCGGAGGTGGCCGGCCGGATCGTCACCGACGACGAAACGGCCCTGCGCCGCAAGCTGTTCGCCTCGCTCGTCGCGGGCGCACTGGCCTCCACGGCGGGTGCGGGCCGCGCGCTGGGGACGGCGCTGGAGGCCGTGTCAGGGGATCTGCCGGTCACATCCGATCTGACGGCGCTCCGCGAGGAGCCGCTGCACGCCAAGGCGTTGACGCTGATGCGGCTGTCCCCCGAGTGTCCCGGGGACCTGTGGACACGGCTGCCGAACCCCCTCGTTCAAGAGTCCGCCCCCTGAGATCAACGAGATCGTTTTGAAGCGCGCCCCCATTGATCAATAAGATCCGCCGATGATCACAAGACAACGGCTGGCGGTGGGGGTCTGCGCCCTGCTCGCCGCCCTGGCGGCCGGGATCGCCGTCCCGGCCGGGGCCGTCGCCGACGAGACGACGGCCCAGGACGCGCCCAAGGTCGATCTCGTCCTCGATGTCAGCGGTTCGATGCGGGCCCGGGACATCGACGGCGGCTCGCGGATGGCCGCGGCGAAGCAGGCCTTCAACGAGGTTCTCGACGCGACACCGGAGGAGGTGCGGCTCGGCATCCGGACGCTCGGCGCCAACTACCCGGGCAACGACCGCAAGACGGGCTGCAAGGACACCGCTCAGCTGTACCCGGTGGGGCCGCTGAACCGGACCGACGCCAAGACGGCCGTGGCGACGCTCCAGCCCACCGGCTGGACGCCGATCGGCCCGGCCCTGCTGAAGGCGGCGGACGACCTCGACGGCGGCAACGGCACCCGCCGTATCGTCCTCATCACCGACGGCGAGGACACCTGCGCCCCGCTCGACCCGTGCGAGGTGGCCCGGGAGATAGCGGCCAAGGGGATCGGGCTGACCATCGACACGCTGGGGCTCGTGCCGGACAGCAAGCTGAGCAAGCAGCTGAGCTGCATCGCCGAGGCCACCGGCGGCACGTACACGTCGGTGCAGCACAAGGCGGAACTCTCCCACAAGGTGAACCAGCTGGTGGACCGCACGGCGGACAAGGTGGTCACTCCGGTCGCCGTGGACGGCACAGGGCAGTGCACGACGGCGCCCACGCTGAAGTCGGGCCTGTACACCGACCGCGAGGAGTTCGGGCAGCACCGCTTCTACCGTGTGGACGTGAAACCGGGTCAGGAGCTGCGCGCCTCGGTGAGCGTCTCCGACGACCGGCAGGTGAACCCCGACTACGGGGTGACGCTGCGCGCGGTCACCGTGCACGGACGGGAGATCGTACGCGGTGAGGCGACCGGTTCGGGCCGTACGGACGTCGTGTCGACGGGCCTGCGGTACCCGAGGGCCGAGAGCGACGACGAGGACGCGCCCGCCGAGACGGTGTGCCTCCAGGTCGCCGACTCCTTCTCCCCGGCGGCCGGTGTGAAGACCACGCCGGGCCTCCCGCTGGAGCTGACGGTCGACGTCGTCGACGGTCCCGACCAGGCGAGCGATGTGGCCTCCTTCGGTCTGGGACGCGGCTGGTGGCTGCTCGGCGCCCTGGTGCTGACCGGCTTCCTCGCCGGTGTGCTGTGGGGCTGGCTGTCGCGCTGGCGGATCGCGGTCTGGAGGACCAACTGATGCGTATTGCACGAGCGTTGACCGCGGCGGCTCTGCTGCTGGGCGCCGCCGCATCACCGGCCGTCGCCGACGCCTCGCCGTCCGCGAGCCCGTCGGGTGACAGTGCCGCGCCCACGTCGGCGGGCACGTCGTTCCGTACGGCGGCGGAGATCGAGCAGGGGCAGCAGGCCACGGCGAGCGCCTCCACGGGCGACTACCTGTACTGGCAGTTCCCCGCGGACGCGGGGCAGCGGCCCACGGTGAAGGCGACGGTGAAACTGCCCTCTTCGTCCCGGAGCGGGACGCAGACCTGGCAGCTGGACGTGTACGACGGGCTGCGGCGGCGCCAGGCGTGCCAGTACGGGGCGCAGACGCGCACCGCCGCCCAGGGCGCGGCCTCCGTCGACCTCGCCTGCACGCTGCGCACGGTCCGCGCCTGGTCGGAGACCTGGGCCGACGACCCGCTGCCGGGCACGTACTACGTCCGTCTGACCGCCGTGGGACTCGGCACGGCCGACCTCGGGCTGCCGGTGAACGCCGAAGTCCGGGTGGACTCCAAGGACATCGGCGGTTCGGCGGCGGTGGACGGTTCGCTGGGGCAGCCTCTCGTGCCGGGGATCGCGCGGAAGTCCTCGGACTCCGCGTCGGATGCGCCCACGCTCTCCTCGCTGAAGCCCGACACGTCCGGCTGGTGGTCGGACCGCTGGCTGTGGACGGCGATCGGCGGCGTCCTCGCGGCGCTCGCGGGCATCGGCGGCTATGCGCTGACGCGCGGTTCGGGGCGGCCTTCCCGGGTGCCGCCGGGCGTCTGAAGCCCGCTGCCCGCCAGGCGGGCCCGCCGCGTCCCTGCGGACTCGGCGGGCCCTCGCCCTCCAAGCCCTTCCAGCTCCGTTCCGTCCCCCCTTCAGCCTCGTTCCGTCCCCCTTCCGTCCTCAGTCACCCCCGTTTCATCCCCAGTCACCCCCGTTCCATCCCCATTCAGTCCCCGCGCAGCACCTTGGCGAGCGTGCTGTCCCCCGACACCGTGACGCGCCCCTCGGCGATGGCCTGATGGAGCGTCAAGGAGCCCTGGCCGAGGGCGATGCAGGTCTCCGCGTCGAGGGCGAGCCGGGCATCGGGCTCCTCGGGGGCGGCCCCGTCGCCGTACGCCGGACCGTCCTCGGCGCCGAGCCACAGGTGGAACTCCCCCTCGTCGAGCCGTACCTGGACCAGCCCCTCACCCGGCAGCGCACGCAGCAGCGGCAGTGCGAACCAGTGCGCACGCACCGCGTCCGTCGGCCTGCGTTCCGCCAGCGCGGGCGCTCCCCACACCCCGAGCGCCTGGATCACGGGCAGCAACTCCCGCCCCTGCCTGGTGAGTTCGTACACGTACGCGGCTCCGGGAGGCGGCAGTCTGCGCCGTGTGGTCAGTCCGTCGCGCTCCATGTCCTTCAGCCGGGACGCCAGGACGTCGGTGCTCACGCCCGGCAGGTCCGCGTGCAGATCCGTGTAGCGGCGGGGACCGGCGAGCAGCTCGCGGACGATCAGAAGGGTCCAGCGGTCGCCGACGGCGTCGAGGGCCCGGGCCGTGGAGCAGTACTGGTCGTAGCTTCGGCGAGGTGACATGCGACGCAGTCTAGACATGTTGTTGGACTTTCCAAGCCGCTACTTGGTAAAACCAAGCAACACGGATAGCGGAGGGGAAACGGCGCATGGAGTTCCGGCAGTCGAGCAAGCTCAGTGAGGTCTGTTACGAGATCCGCGGCCCGGTGATCGAGCACGCCAACGCGCTGGAGGAGGCGGGGCACAGCGTGCTGCGCCTGAACACCGGCAATCCCGCGCTCTTCGGTTTCGAGGCGCCGGAGGAGATCCTCCAGGACATGATCCGGATGCTGCCGCAGGCGCACGGCTACACGGACTCGCGCGGCATCCTCTCCGCCCGCCGCGCCGTGGCCCAGCGCTACCAGGCGAAGGGCCTGGAGGTCGGAGTGGACGACGTCTTCCTCGGCAACGGCGTCTCCGAGCTGGTCTCGATGGCCGTGCAGGCGCTGGTGGAGGACGGCGACGAGATCCTCATCCCCGCACCGGACTTCCCCCTCTGGACGGCCGTGACCACCCTCGCGGGCGGCAAGGCCGTGCACTACCTGTGCGACGAACAGGCCGACTGGTACCCGGACCTGGACGACATGGCCGCGAAGATCACGGACCGTACGAAGGCCGTCGTGATCATCAATCCCAACAACCCGACGGGCGCGGTCTACCCGAAGGAGATCGTCGAGGGCATCCTCGACCTGGCACGCCGGCACGGCCTGATGGTCTTCGCGGACGAGATCTACGACCAGATCCTGTACGACGACGCCGTACACCACTCGGCCGCCGCCCTCGCCCCCGACCTGGTGGTCCTCACCTTCTGCGGGCTGTCGAAGACCTACCGGGTGGCGGGCTTCCGCTCCGGCTGGCTGGTCGTGACGGGGCCGAAGCAGCACGCGCGCAACTACCTGGAGGGCCTGACGATGCTGGCCTCCATGCGGCTGTGCGCCAACGCGCCCGCCCAGTACGCCATCCAGGCCGCGCTCGGCGGCCGGCAGTCCATCAGCGAGCTGACCGCGCCCGGCGGCCGCCTCCACGAACAGCGCGAAGTCGCCTGGCGGAAGCTCAACGAGATCCCCGGCGTGAGCTGTGTGAAGCCCAAGGGCGCGCTGTACGCGTTCCCGCGTCTGGACCCCAAGGTGCACAAGATCCACGACGACGAGAAGTTCGTGCTGGACCTGCTGCTGCGGGAGAAGATCCAGGTGGTCCAGGGCACCGGATTCAACTGGCCCGCCCCCGACCACTTCCGCATCCTCACGCTGCCCCACGCGGACGATCTGGAGGCGGCGATCGGGCGGATAGGCCGTTTTCTGAGCGGCTACCGCCAGTAGGAGGCGGCGCCGTGTGGCACGGTGCGCCCAGAGGCGGAACAGGAAGGGCGGCACGGCGTGGGCGACCTCATTCTGGTCCGGCACGGTGAGACCGAGTGGTCGTTGTCCGGGCGGCACACCGGGCGGACCGACGTCCCGCTGACCGAGCACGGCCGGGAACAGGCGCGCCGGCTGGCTCCGCTGATCGCCCGCCATCACATCGCATCGGCGTTCGTCAGCCCGATGCAGCGGGCCCGGGAGACGGCCCGGCTGGCCGGGATCGGGGGCGCGCGCGTCGACGCGGACCTGTCCGAGTGGGACTACGGCGGGTACGAGGGCGTCACGACAGTCGAGATCCAACGGACACTGCCGGACTGGTTCCTGTTCACGGACGGCGTCGCGCCCGGTCCCCCTGAGCACCCCGGGGAGGGCCCGGAGGAGGTGGGGGCGCGCGCGGACCGGATGCTCGCCAGGATCGACGCGGCGCTCGCCGAGGCGGAGGGCAGCGTGGTCGTCGTCTCGCACGGCCATTTCCTGCGGGTGCTGACCGCGCGGCGGCTCGGTCTGCCGGCCTCGGCGGGCGCCCTGTTCCAGCTCTCCACGGGGACGATGAGCCGGCTGAGCACGGAGCACCGCCGCCATGTGGTGGCCGGCTGGAATGTCAGACCCGACGCGTACTGTTCCCATGGGTCCCTCTCCGCGGGGGAGGCGGGGCCGTCCGAGGAACACTGAGGGGGACACGAGCGTCCGTCCCCTCCCCCGCGGGCAGGAGCACGCCGTGACCCGACCGCCGACCGCCGCACAGCGGCGTGTGATCGAAGCCGCCGACCCCGTCACCGGGCGGCTGAGGGGGACGGACGCCCAGCTTGCCGCGCTGGTGAAGCGGGGGCTGGCCTTCCGTCACCCGCGTCCGCCGCACGACCACTTCCTCACCCCGGCGGGTCATCGCATACGGGAGGCGCCCCCCGAGGAAGCGGTGCCGGATGCCCCCGCTCCGGCGGCGGGTTCCGGCGTGTTCGCGGCGCGCGTCGGCGGTGAGGAGTCCGGGGACACCGGGCCCGCGCGGGCGCGCGAGGTGCACAGCGCCTGGCAGGGGCTGCTGGAGCTGCGTCGGATGACCAACCCGGGCGGTGCCATGGACCGCCCGTGCGGCTGGGAGCGCACCCATCTGGTCCCGGCCGCCGCACTGGCCCTCGAGGCGGCCGGGCACCGGCCCGCGACCGGGGACCTGGGGGACGGCTACCGGGTGCGGGCGACCCCGCAGCCGGAGGCGGTCGCCGTGCACCAGCCGGACCTCGCGGCACTGCGCTCCTGTGCGGCCACGCTGGAGAACGCGGGCTGGCAGGTGAGCGAGCACGCGCGGCCGCGGGCCCGGGAGCGGTACCTGCTGGCGTCACCGCGGCGCGGATGACCGGCGGAGGCGCGCGGTGGCGACGCAGTGGCGCACGGGCAGGGCGCGATGCCCCCCTCATGGCATGGGGGCCACCCCGGCGAAGGTGACGCCGTTGACGAACGGGAGCCGGGCGCCGATCTTCCAGATGCCGAGGGTCTGCAGGAGGGTGGCCAGTCCCGCGGTGAACAGGCAGGCGCCGGTGAGGAAGGTCAGGTCGGTGCCGGTCAGGCCCACGGCCGTGCCGACGATCAGGGGCGGGGCGACGACTCCCGCGTACACGGCGGCCACCTGTTGCAGACCGCTGGTCGCCGTCTTGAGGGCGGGGAGTCTCTCGTCGACTGGGTGGTCGGACACGGCGGCTCCTCCGGTCGGTGGCACGTCGGCTTGTGACGTGGGTTTCCACGTCGGCTTGTGACGTGGGTGTCAGGGAGGTGGTGCGCGGTCGGTCGTGCGGGACCGGGGACGGAGTCCGTTCGAGGGGGCGAACGGAGTCCGTCCCGGGGCGCGCACATCCCTGCGCGCCCCGGGGACGGTTGCCGTGGACCCCGCTCGGTCCACGGCTTCCGGCCGGGAGCCGTCCCTCCCGGCCGGAGCCTTCGGCTGCTCAGTCCTGCGCGGCGATCCGCGCCAGGCGCTGGGCCTGTACCCGCGTGGAGCGGGCGACGGCGTCCTCGTCGACGTGCAGCAGACGTCCGTTCTCGACGACCGGTTCGCCGTTGACGAGGGAGAGGGTGACGGGGGCGGCCGCGCCGAAGACCAGCGCGGTCACCGGGTCGGCGATCGAGGCGTGGGCCAGTGTGTCGAGCTTCCACAGCACGAGGTCGGCGAGCTTGCCCGGCTCCAGGGAGCCGATCTCCGCGCCACGGCCGAGGACCTGGGCGCCCCCGTAGGTACCGAGGCGCAGCGCCTGGCGGGCGTTCAGGGCGGCTTCGCGATGCGTGCCCAGGCGGTTGATCAGGAGCGCGTTGCGCAGTTCGGTGTGGAGTTCGCCGGACTCGTTGGAGGCCGTGCCGTCGACGCCCAGGCCGACGGGGACGCCCGCCGCGAGCATGTCGGGGACCCGGGCGATGCCCGCGGCCAGGCGGGCGTTGGACGACGGACAGTGGGCGACCCCCGTCCTCGTACGGGCGAACGCGGCGATGTCGGCGTCGTTCATATGGACGCAGTGCGCCATCCATACGTCCTCGCCGAGCCAGCCCGTCGACTCGAAGTAGTCGGTGGGGCCCATCCCGAACAGCTCGTGGCAGAACTTCTCCTCCTCCACCGTCTCCGAGCCGTGGGTGTGCAGTCGCACTCCCTTGCGCCGCGCCAGTTCGGCGCCCTGCCTCAGGAGTTCGGTCGAGACGGAGAAGGGCGAGCAGGGCGCCACGGCGACCTGGGTCATGGCGTCGAAGGAGGGGTCGTGGTGCTCGTCGATGGTGGCCTCGGTGGCGGCCAGGGCGCCCTCGAGGGTCTCGACGGCGAAGTCCGGCGGCAGGCCGCCGTCCTTCTCGCTGCGGTCCATGGAGCCGCGGGCGAGAGTGAAGCGGACCCCCGTCTCGCGGGCGGCCCGGACGAGCGCGCCGGACAGGTCGCCGGAGTCCTTCGGGTAGACGTAGTGGTGGTCCATGGCGGTGGTGACACCGCCGCGGGCCATCATCGCGAGCGATCCCTGCGCCGCCGCGTACAGCATCGTCTCGTCGATGCGTGCCCATGTCGGGTACAGCGCGACGAGCCAGTCGAAGAGATTGTGGTCCGTGGCCAGGCCCCGGGTGATCCACTGGTAGAAGTGGTGGTGGGTGTTGATCAGTCCGGGGGTGACGAGGTGCCCGGTCGCGTCGATGCGGCGTACGACGTTCTCCAGGCCCTCGGGAGCCTTGCCCGCGCCGACGGCCTCGATGCGGTTGCCGGCGACGACGACATGTCCCGTGGGGTACTCGGTGTCGTCGGCGTCCACGGTCGCGATGGCACCGTTCTCGATGACGATGCGCTGGGCTGCTGCCATGGTTCGTCCTTTTCGCTCTGTGGAGAGGGCACGGCAGGACCCTGGGAGTTTGAGTGCCGCGGCCCGGTGCCGGATCCCGGGCCGCGGGTGCCGAAGGAAGAGGCGCCCGTCGGGGGGCGGGAGCACCCCGTTGGGTCACAGGTTGGTGAGGTCCACGGGAATCCGCGCGTCACAGCCGTCCCGCAGGACCGTGGCCTCGATCAGGCCGTACGGGCGGTCGGCGGCGAAGTACACGGCTCCCTCTGCGGGGTCGTTCTTCAGCCCGAACGGCTCCAGGTCCACCAGGAAATGGTGCTTGTTCGGGAGCGAGAAGCGGACCTCGTCGATCTCGTCGCGGTGCTCGATGATGCGCGCGCCCATCTGGTACAGGGTCTGCTGCAACGACAGTGAGTAGGTCTCGGCGAAGGCTCGGAGCAGGTGCTGCTTCGTCTCCTCGTAGGACCGGTCCCAGTCAGGCGTCTCCTGGGCGTCGTCGCTCCAGTTGAAGCGCCAGCGGCCGGTGACGGACGTGGCCAGGATGCGGTCGTACGCCTCGGGCAGTGTCGTGTACTTGTCCTTGACATAGCCCCAGAACTCGGAGTCGGTCGAGTTCATCACGGTGAGGTCCTTCAGGCCCGAGACCACTTCCCAGGACGAGCCGTCGTGGGTGATCTGCGTCAGGCGGGTCTCCTGGCCCCTGCGGACGAAGGAGTGCGCGCCCCGCCCCGCGTGCTCGATCCGGTCCCAGGCGTACTCCTCGATGCGGATGCGGGCCCGGTGGATCGGTCCCTGCGACGCCACGAAGTGGCGGGCGAGGTGGATGCCGAACTGCTCGGCGGACTCGATGCCGTGCTCCTTGGCGAACGCGTACACCGTGTTCTTGGTGGTGTCCGTCGGCAGGACATGGGCGTTGGAGCCGGAGTAGTGGACCTCGTCCATGTCGCCGGAGAGCGAGACGGACACGTTCAGGTCCTTGATGTGGTGGGTGTCGCCGTCCCGCGTGATCCTGACGACTCGGTTCTCGGCCTTGCCGTACTGGTTCTGGCCCAGAACCACAGGGCGGGCAGGGCGGGAGTTGACGGTCATATAGCTAGCTCCCTCGGTAAACGGAGTAGCCGAACGGGGTGAGCAGCAGCGGTACGTGGTAGTGCTCGCCCGGCACGACGGTGAACGTGACCGTCACCTCCGGGAAGAACGCTCCGGTGGTACCGCTGTCCCGATTCGCGGGGGCGTCCTGCTGCGCATCGGCTTGCTTCTTCTCGAACCTTTCGAAGTACGCCTCGACGGCGAAGTCGAGGCGAACGTGGGTGGTTCCCTCCGGCAGGGCCGGGAGGTCCTTGCACCGTCCGTCCGCGTCGGTCGCGGAGCCGCCGAGCGCCTGCCAGTCCGCTTCCCGGCCCGGGCGGGCGGAGAGCCGGACGGCGACGCCCCGGGCGGGACGGCCGACGCTGGTGTCCAGGATGTGCGTGGACACGGAGGCGGTGGTCTCGGTGCTCATACGGTGACCTCTTCAGGCGGTGTGGAGCAGTCGGGTGAGCCGGATACGGTTGATCTTCCCCAGCTCGGCGCGGACGATCTCCCGTTCCTGTTCCGGCGCGTTGCCGAGCCGCTCCTTGACCGCGTCGCGCATCTGCTCTGCGGTCCTCCCGGTCGCACAGATCAGGAAGACGTGCCCGAACCTCTCCTGGTACGCCAGGTTCAGTTCGAGCATCTCCGCCCTGAGCTCCTCGGAGGCGCCGGCCATTCCGCGTTGCTCCCGGACCGACGTGGGGTCGCCCGGCTTCGGGCGGCCGATCGGCGGGTGGCCGGCCATCGCCTCCTCCAGGTCCGCGGTGGTCAGCTCGGTCATGGCCGCGTCGCCGGCGGCGTACAGCTCGTCGGCGGTGCGGTAGGGGCGTGCGGCGAGCAGCCGCCGGACCCATGCCGTGGAGGCGCACACCTCGTGGAGGACGGCGGCGGCCGCGCGCTCCTGGAGGGCGTTGAACCGGACGAGGCCCGGCGGCGTGGAAGTCGACGTCACGAGTGCCTCCGTGGCCTTGGGGCGGAACGGGCTGCGAACAGCTAACGCCCTCCGCCAGGACACCGTCAACACTTTGTTGAAAATTTGGGAGTGGCAAAAGCCGCCGCCCGGATGCCGGGCGGCGGCTCGCCGCACACGGTGCGCACGGAGCGCGCCGAGTCTGGTCAGGACTTTTCGCGGTTGAGGTAGTTGTAGACGGTGAAGCGGCTCACGCCGAGGGCGCTCGCGACCGTCTCGACGCCATGGCGCACGGAGAACGCGCCACGCGCCTCAAGAGCCCGTACGACCTCCTGCTTGGCCTTGCGGTCCAGTTCGGCCAGCGGCTTGCCGCGCTTGCGCTCCATCGCGGCGAGGATGTGGTCGAGCGAGTCGGCGAGCTGCGGCAGCCGTACGGCGACGACGTCGGCGCCCTCCCAGGCGAGCACGACGTCGTCGGGACCGGCCTGGTCCGGCGGCAGTATCTCGCCGCCTATCGCGTCGATGAGCGGCTTCACGGCCGCGATGAAGGGCTCGTCCCCCGCCCGGGTCATCTCTCGGCCTCCCCGACCACGTTGACCTGCAACGAGATCCGGGTGGCACCGGCCTCCAGGCTTTTCCGCAGCAGCGCGTCCACGGCGGTGAGCACCGCGTCGGCCCGGCCCTCCGCGGTGTTGCCGAACGGGCCGACGTCCACGGCGTCCAGGTCGGCCGCCTCGACGACCTCCCGGGCCACCAGCGCGTGCGCGGGGGCCTCGTCGAGATCGAAGGGTTCGGTGGTGAACTCCACTCTCAATCGCATTGCGCCCCCATGGCATCTGCTCCGACCCGCGCGTTCCGCCAGGTCCGCCGCCGGGGCCGGACCGCCCCGGCCGCTTGGTGAGACCTTAACGGACGCGCCCGCCGGCCCGGCCGCCTGAAACCGCCCCCGAGCCCCCCGAGTCCGCCCCCCGAGTCCGCCCCCGACTCGGCTCGCCGAATTCGTCCCCCGATCCGCCCCGCTTCCCGCGACGGACCGGTCGCCCGGCCACGTAGAGCAGACGACCGCATTCACACAGGGAGGGACCGCACGGTGGCAGTGCGCGCATTCAAAGGGGCACTGAGAGGTGCCAGGGGTACGGCGATCGCGGCGGCGGCGATGGCGGCGCTGACCGCGTCCCAGGCTTCGGTGGCGGTCTCGGCCGGAGAATCGGGAGCCGCCCGGCGGGCGGCACCGGCCGAGCACGGCCCGAGCGTGTCCGGCGACACCCCGTACCGCACGGAACTCCCGCCCCTGCGGCGGGCGGCCGGGGAGCCGAAGGGGAACGCACCGACGTCGGTGACGGGCGGCGCGCTGCCGCGGACCGTGTTCGCCGCGTACCGGCGGGCCGAGGCCGAGCTCGGGCGCAGCGCACCCGGATGCCGGCTGAAGTGGCAGCTGCTGGCCGCGATCGGCCAGGTGGAGTCCGGACAGGCGCGGGGCGGCCGGGTCACCGCCGACGGCACGACCGTGACGCCGATCCTCGGGCCCCGGCTGACCGGCGGCCCCTTCGCCGTCGTCCCGGACACCGACGGCGGTGCGTACGACGGGGACGCGATGTACGACCGCGCGGTCGGCCCGATGCAGTTCATCCCGTCGACCTGGGCCCGCTGGGGCGTGGACGGCAACGGCGACGGACGGGCCGACCCGGACAACGTCTACGACGCGGCGCTCGCCGCCGGACGCTATCTGTGCGCCGGCGGACGCGACCTCTCCGACCCGGCCGACCTGGACCGGGCGATCCTCGGCTACAACCACTCGGAGGCCTATCTGCGCACGGTCCGGGCCTGGTACACGTACTTCCTCGACGGGCACCGCGTGGTGCCCGACCTGCCCGGCGTCTCCACTCCCCGACCGGATCCCTCCCGGCCGGGCACACCGAGGCCCACACCGAAGCCGTCCCATCGCCGCCCGGCCGAGGGCCCGTCCCGCACACCGTCCGCGGCGCCTGCCACGCCCTCGCCCACCCCCTCGCACACGACGGTCGTGCCGCGGGAGACTCAGGAGCCGGCGCTGCCCGTGCCGACCCTCCCGGGCGTCGGGCTGCCCGGCAGCGTGCTGCCCGGCGGCCCGCTGACCAGCAACAGAGAGGAAACAATGGACTCCTCCCCCTCCACAACCGCGGATACCGGGCGGTAATGTCGCCACCCGCCGGGCGGTGCGGTACCGGCGGGTGAGCGCAAAGGGGCCCTCATGGCTACGGACATGCCTACGGAGACCGAAGCGGCCGTGTCTGTGCAGATACCGGCCGCCCACGAGCGGTGGCAGCGGATGTGGAGCCACCGCGAGCAACTGCTCAAGGTGGCCCGGCGCCGCTCGATGAGTCTCGAGGACGCCGAGGACGCCGTGCACGAGGCGATGCTGCGCGCCGCCGAGCGCCCCGACCTCGACGACGAGCGCCTCGGCGCCTGGCTGACGACCGTCACGATGCGGCTGTGCGTCGACCGGTACCGTCAGGTCAACCGCGAGGCCGAGGTGCGCACCAGCCCCACACTGATCGCGCCGGGCCCGGTCCCCGTCGAGGAGGCGGTGTGCGACCGGGCCGAGGCCAAGTGGCTGGCCGTGCGGAGCGGGGAGCTGCCCGCCCGCCAGGCGGAGGCTCTGCGGCTGAAGTCCGAGGACCTGGACGTCGGCCAGGTCGCCGTGCGGATGGGGCTGAGCTACCGGACCGTCGAGTCCCTGCTGGCCCGCGCGCGCAGGACGCTGCGCGCCTCGCTGGCGGGGACGCTCGGGTTCGCGCTGTTCCTGCTCGGGCGCGGGCGGCCGCGCGGGGGTGGGAAGGCGCACGCCGTGGCCGTCACGTCGACGGCGGCGACCCTGGTGGTGGCCGGATTCATCCTGCCGCAGACGCTCGACGCGGGTGGGAGCCCGCACGGCCCGGCTCCACGACCGGCCCAGTCCCCCAGCGCATACGTGCTCCGGCCCGACAGCACCGACCGGGCGCGCGGCTCGGAGGCACACCGGCCTTCGGCCACCAGGTCGACGACGGCCGTACGGAAGGAAGGCCGGTCGCACGGCGACGGACCGGTGCTGCCGCTGTCCGTGCCCTCCCTGCCGGAGGTCTCCCCCCTGCCGGACCTGCCGGAGCCGGGGCTCGCCGCACAGGTGCCCCACGTACCCGAGCTGCCGGACACACCGGTCACCTCAGCGCTCCCGTCGGTTCCCCCGGCCCCCTCGCTCCCCGCCGTCCGCGCCGTACCGTCCGTTCCGCACTCCGTGCCCACTCCGAGCACGCCTTCGGTGAAGCTGCCGTAGCCCGCGGTCGACACGTCCGGGAAAAGTCCCGGACCGTCCGGAAAAAATCTCGTCCCCGGCGCGACGGACGCCCCGCCCCTCCCCGTAGAGCAGATGTCGAGCTGCTGAGGCGGACGAAGGGTGGACCGGATGGGTGTCGAGATCTGTGTGGAAGGGCTGACCAAGTCCTTCGGTCACCAGGTCATCTGGCAGGACGTCTCGCTGACGCTCCCTGCCGGGGAGGTATCGGTCATGCTCGGCCCCTCGGGGACGGGCAAGTCGGTGTTCCTCAAGACGCTCGTCGGGCTGCTCAGGCCCGACCGCGGCTCGGTCAAGGTCGCGGGCCGGGACATCACGAAGCTGCGTGAGCACGACCTGTACGAGGTGCGGAAGCTGTTCGGAGTGCTGTTCCAGGACGGCGCGCTGTTCGGCTCGATGAACCTCTACGACAACATCGCCTTCCCGCTGCGCGAGCACACCCGCAAGTCCGAGAGCGAGATCCGGCGGATCGTGCTGGAGAAGATGGACATGGTCGGGCTGATCGGCGCCGAGGAGAAACTTCCCGGCGCGATCTCCGGGGGTATGCGCAAACGGGCCGGTCTCGCCCGCGCGCTCGTGCTGGATCCGGAGATCATCCTCTTCGACGAGCCGGACTCGGGCCTGGACCCGGTGCGCGTGGCGTATCTGAACCAGCTCATCGTCGACCTCAACGCGCAGATCGACGCGACCTTCCTGATCGTCACCCACGACATCGCCTCCGCCCGCCAGGTGCCCGACAACATCGGGCTGCTGTTCCGGCGCGAGCTGGTGATGTTCGGGCCCCGCGAGCAGCTGCTGACCAGCGACGAGCCCGTCGTGCGCCAGTTCCTGAACGGCCGTATGCAGGGGCCGATCGGCATGGCGGAGGAGAAGGACGCCGCGCAGGTCCAGCAGGAGCTGGCACAGCTCGGCGACAGCGCGCACCCGGACACCCCCGGCAGCCGGGAGATCACTCCACGCCTGCTGCCTGGACCCGGTATCACCCGGCCACCCCGGTGGCAGGCGATCGCCGGACGGGAGGCAGAACTGCGCCGGAAGGAGGTGACCGGCGCATGAGACTGTCCCCGGCCGGAGCGCTGCGGCACTCCGGCAATCTGTTCCTGATGGCGCTGGACGTCGTACGGGCCCTGCCCCGACGGCCTTTCCAGGCGCGGGAGTTCATCCAGCAGGCGTGGTTCGTCGCGAGTGTCACGATCCTGCCCACGGCTCTGGTCTCGATCCCGTTCGGTGCGGTCATCGCGCTGCAGATCGGCAGCCTGACCCGGCAGCTCGGCGCCCAGTCCTTCTCCGGCGCCGCCTCCGTCCTCGCGGTGCTGCGCGAGGCCTCGCCGATCGTCACCGCGCTGCTCATCGCGGGCGCGGGAGGCACGGCGATCTGTGCCGACCTCGGGGCGCGAAAGATCCGGGACGAGATCGACGCGATGCAGGTGCTCGGCATCGACCCGATCCACCGGCTCGTCGTCCCCCGCGTGCTGGCCTCGATGGTGGTGGCGGTGCTGCTCAACGGCCTGGTGTCGGTCGTGGGCGTGGCGGGCGGCTATTTCTTCAACGTCGTCCTCCAGAACGGCACACCCGGCGCGTACCTGGCCTCCTTCACCACGCTCGCCCAGCTGTCGGACCTGTGGGCGGCCGAGCTGAAGGCGCTGGTGTTCGGGGCGATCGCCGCGGTCGTCGCCTCCTACAAGGGACTGAACGCGCAGGGCGGCCCCAAGGGCGTCGGCGACGCGGTCAACCAGTCAGTGGTGATCACCTTCATGTTGCTGTTCGTGACGAACTTCGTGATGACCGCGGTGTACTTCCAGGTCGTCCCGCAGAGGGGTTAAGTGCATGGGACCTCAAAGACTTCTCGACCGCCCCCTGCGCTCCCTGGAGGAGCTGGGCACACAGCTGTCCTTCTACGGACGCTCGCTGGCGTGGACGGGCCGCACCCTGCGCCGCTACAAGAAGGAGATCCTGCGGCTGCTCGCCGAGGTGAGCTTCGGCCGCGGCGCGCTCGCCGTCGTCGGCGGCACGGTCGGCGTGATCGCCTTCCTCTCCTTCTTCACCGGCACCGAGGTCGGCCTCCAGGGCTACGCGGCCCTCAACCAGCTCGGCACCTCCAACTTCGTGGCGTTCCTGTCGGCGTACTTCAACACGCGGGAGATCGCCCCGCTGGTGGCCGGTCTCGCTCTGTCCGCGACCGTGGGGGCCGGGTTCACCGCGCAACTCGGCGCGATGCGGATCAGCGAGGAGACCGACGCGCTCGAGGTGATGGGCGTCCCCTCGTTGCCGTTCCTGGTGACGACCCGGATGATCGCCGGGTTCGTCGCCGCGATCCCGCTGTACGTGATCGGGCTGCTGTCGTCGTACCTGGCCGCCCGTACCATCACGACCGGCTACTACGGGCAGTCGACGGGAACGTACGACCACTACTTCCACCAGTACCTGCCGCCGGTGGACGTGTTCTGGTCGTTCGGCAAGGTGATCGTCTTCGCCGCCCTGATCATCCTGGTGCACTGCTACTACGGATACCACGCGAGCGGCGGCCCGGCCGGCGTCGGCGTCGCGGTGGGCCGCGCGGTGCGGACGTCGATCGTCGCCATCAACGTCCTGGACTTCTTCCTGAGCCTCGCGATCTGGGGCGCCAACACGACCGTCCGGATCGCGGGGTGAGGCCGGTGCGCGCGCTGAGACTCAGGCTGTACGGCATCGTCTTCATCGCCCTGCTGGCGCTGCTGCTGTCGCTCGCGGTGGCCGCCTACCAGCAGGCGTTCACTCCGGTCGTGCGCATCACGCTGCAGGCCGACAGCCTCGGCAACCAGCTCGATGAACGCGCCGACGTCAAGCTGCGCGGGCTGCTGGTCGGCGAGGTCCGCGCGGTGCATGCGGACGGCACGAAGGCGACCCTCGACATCGCGCTGAAGCCGCGGTACGTCACCTCCATCCCGTCGGACGTGCACGCCCGGCTGCTGCCCAAGACGCTGTTCGGCGAGAAGTACGTCGACCTCGTGCCACCACCCGGCTCCACGGCCCGCCCCGTCCGCGCCGGGGACGTCATCACCCAGGACCGCACGAAGGTCGGCATCGAGGTCCAGCAGCTGATGAACGACCTGCTGCCGCTGCTCCAGACCGTCAAGCCGGGTGAACTCAATGCCGCGCTGTCGGCGTTCGCCACCGCGCTGGAGGGCCGCGGCGACCGGATCGGCGACAACCTCACCCGGGTCGACGCCTATCTACGCCGCCTCAACCCGCATCTGCCCTCCCTCGAGGAGGACATCTCGCGCTTCGCCGACGTCGCCCGGGTCTACGGCGACGCCGCACCCGATCTGATGAGCATCCTGCGTAATACCGTCACCACCAGCCGCACCCTCGTCGAGAAGCGGGACCGGCTGGCCGCCGCGCTCCACACGACCGCGACCGTCGCGGACACCGGGCGGGACTTCCTCGACGAGAACGGTGACCGGCTGATCACCCTCGGCCGGGTCTCCCGCCCCACGCTGGAGCTGTTCGCCCGCTACTCACCCGAGTACCCCTGCCTCCTCGACGGCCTGGTCCGGCAGGAGAAGGCTTCCGAGGGCGCGTTCCGGGGCGGCGAGATGCGGATCAGCCTCGAGGTGGTCCGCCCGCAGGGCGCGTACCGGCCCGGCGAGGAGCCGCGCTATGCGGAGCGGTCGGGGCCCGACTGCCGGGGACTGCCGCATCCGCAGGTGCCCGGCCCCAAACCCAAGCTCAACGACGGTACGTCGTCCGGTGGTTCGGACGGCGCACTGCCCGGAGGTGTCGATGTGTCCGCCACCCGGGCCGAGCAGCGGGCCGTCGGCTCGCTGGTGGCCCCCGTCATGGGCGTGCCCGCGGACCGGGTGCCGCCCGTCGCGACCCTGCTGTTCGGGCCGCTGGCCCGCGGAACGGCGGTGAGCGTCGCATGAGGACGACAGCAGCCCGCCGGACCGCGGCACCGCTGGTCAAGTTCAGCCTCTTCGCACTGGTGACGATCGCGGCGACGGCTCTGCTCGCCGCCACCATCGTCAACATCTCGCTGACGCCGAAGGACACCTACCACGCGGTGTTCAGCGACGTCACGGGGCTGGAGCAGGGCGACGACATCCGGGTGGCCGGGGTACGGGTCGGCCAGGTCCAGGACATCCGCATCAAGGACCGGACGCTGGCCGAGGTCACCTTCACCGTGACCGCCGACCGCCCGCTGCTCACCGGCACCGGCGCGGTCGTCCGCTACCGGAACCTGGTCGGACAGCGGTACATCGCGCTGACCGAGGGCGCGGGCGACGGCACCCGGCTGCGGCCCGGCGGCACCATCCCGCTGTCCCGGACCCGGCCGGCGCTTGACCTCAACGCGCTGCTGAACGGGTTCAAACCGCTGTTCGCCGCGCTCAGCCCGGACGACGTCAACCAGCTCGCCACCGAGATCATCAGGACCCTCCAAGGCGAGGGCGGCACGGTGAACAGCCTGCTCGCGCACACCGCGTCGCTCACCACGACGCTCGCCGACCGCGACCGGCTGATCGGCTCGGTGATCGACAACCTGAACACCGTGCTGGAGACGCTCGACCGGCGGGACGCCCGGTTCTCCGGGCTGATCACACAGCTGCGACGGGTGATCTCCGGGCTGTCCGCCGACCGCAAACCCATCGGGGAATCGCTCGCCGGCATCGGCGACCTCACCGCGGCCACCTCCGGCCTGCTGAAGGACGCGCGTCCGCCGCTGAAGGACGACATCGCCGGGCTGACCGATCTCACCGGAACGCTGAACAGGAACGAGAAGACCGTGGAGGGCACCCTGAAGCGGCTGCCGAACAAGCTCGACGAGCTGACGGGGACGGCGTCCTACGGCTCGTGGTTCAACTTCTACCTCTGCGACTTCGACGGCCGCGTCGTGCTGCCGAGGACGAAGCAGGTGCTCACCCCGGAGCTGCACGTGGCGCAGGCGAGGTGCGGCGGATGAGCACACGCTTCGCGCCGCGCCGGAGCCGGCGTCCCGAACCCCTGATCAAGGTGCGCGTACTGCCACCTCGGCTGCCCCGGCTGCCGAAGCCGCGGCTGCTGCGGCCCGGCACCCGGCCGCGGCGCCCGGAGCCTCTGGTCAGGGTGCACATCCTGCCGCCGAGGCTGCCGCGGATCCGGCTGCGGCGACCGGGCCCGGGGGCGTCTGCCGGCGGTGGTCCGGGCAGGAACCCGGTCGTGGCCGGCGCTGTCGGCCTCACCGTCCTCGCCCTGCTGACCGTCGCCGCGTTCAACGCCGACAGCCTGCCGCTGATCGGCGACGGCCGGACCTACAGCGCGGCCTTCTCGGAGGCGGGCGGCCTCAAGCCGGGCGACGAGGTGCGGATCGCCGGGGTCAAGGTCGGCAAGGTCGACGGCGTCGACCTGGACGGCGACCACGTCAAGGTGACCTTCAAGATCAAGGGCGACCCGGCCTTCGGAACCCGGACCGGCGCGGCGATCCGGGTCAAGACGATCCTCGGCGCCAAGTACCTCGCACTGACCCCGCAAGGTCCCGGCCGGCTGAAGCCGGGCAGCGAGATACCGCTGCGGCGGACGGTGCCGGCGTACGACGTCGTACAGGCGTTCAGCGACCTGACGACCACATCGGAGGACATCGACACCCAGCGGCTGGCGAAGGCGCTGGACACCCTCTCCACCACCTTCCAGGACTCGCCCGCGGAGGTGCGGGCGTCGATCAGCGGGCTGTCGAGGATCTCCAAGACGATCGCCTCGCGCGACGAGGCGCTCCAAGAACTCCTGGACCACGCGAACGGGGTCACCAAGGTGCTGGCCACGCACACGGAGGACTTCTCGGCGCTGGTGAAGGACGGCGACAAGCTGCTCAAGGAGATCAGCAGGCGGCGCGAGGCGATCCACGCCCTGCTCAAGAGCTCGGCCCTGCTGGGCATCCAGCTCTCCGGTCTGGTCGAGGACAACCGCAAGGAGATCGGGCCGGCCCTGAGGAACCTCGACACGTTCGTCACGATGCTCGAACGCAACCAGGCGAGCCTGGACCGCAGCGTCGAACTGCTCGCGCCCTACGTCCGGCTGTTCACCAACACCCTGGGCAACGGCCGCTGGTTCGACTCCTACGTCCAGAACATGGTCGCCGCTCCGGTCGTGCCGCGGACGGGAGGCTCGCGATGACCGAACGCTTCCGCACAGTCCGCGTCCTGGCACTGCTCACCGTGCTCGCGGTCTCCGCCACGCTGGCCGTCGTGCTGTGGCCGCGCTCCGGCACCGTACGCGTGACGGCGTATTTCCCGCGCACCGTCGGCATCTATCCCGGCTCGGACGTCCGTGTCCTCGGTGTCCGGATCGGCGAGGTCGAGAAGATCACGCCGGAGGGGGACCGGGTGAGGGTGGAGCTGGAGTACGACGAGGGGCGCAGGGTCCCCGCGGGCGCACAGGCCGCGATCATCAACTCCTCGGTGGTCAGCGACCGTTATGTGCAGCTGCTGCCGGTGTACCGCAAGGGCCCGGTGCTGCGGGACGGCGACGTCATCCCCGAGTCGCGCACGGCCGTCCCGGTGGAACTGGACCGGATCTTCGACAGCCTGCACACCACGGCCGAGGCGCTCGGCCCCAAGGGCGCGAACAAGGACGGGGCCCTGTCGCGGCTGCTCGGCGTGAGCGCGGACAACCTCCGGGGCCAGGGCACGAACCTCAACCGGACGGTCGAGGACCTCTCGCAGGCGGTCACCACGCTGTCCGACGGGCGGGGCGACCTGTTCGGCACCCTGCGCAACCTCCAGGTGTTCACGGCCGCGCTGGCGGCCGACGACAAGAGCGTGCGGTCCTTCGACGACAGCCTCGCCCGGGTGGCGGAGCAGCTCGCCGGGGAGCGCGCGGACCTGAGGGCGGCGCTGCGGCACCTGGCCGCGGCGCTCGGCGATGTGTCCGACTTCGTGAAGAACAACAAGAAGGCACTGACCTCGAACGTCGAGGACCTCAGCAAGGTCACCAAGGTCCTCGTCACCCAACGGGCCGCACTGGAGGAGCTGTTGACCGTCGCTCCCACAGGACTGTCGAACCTCCAGAACGCCTACAACCCGTCCGCCGGCACCCTCGACACCCGCAACAACCCGCAGAGCCCGCAGGACCCCGCGTCCCTGCTGTGTTCCCTGCTGAGGACGACCGGGGACGACAACGGCAAGAGCCCCGGCTGCAAGGAACTGCGGCAGCTCTTCGACGCGCTGCCGGAGATTCCGGCAGCCCCGTCGGGGACCGGCTCGGTCGACCGGACGCTCGGCGGAATCCTGGGGGCCCGGGCATGAGCGCGATACGCAGGGCGCGGGTGGTCGCGTGGACGGCGGCCGGTTCGCTGCTGCTGTGCGGATGCGACGTCAACGGCTGGTACGACGTCCGGCTCCCCGGAGGCGCCGCGGCCGACGGCCACGCCTACCACGTCACCGTCGAGTTCAGGGACGTGCTCGACCTGGTGCCGCAGTCTGCGGTCAAGGTCGACAACGTCACCGTGGGCGCGGTCGAGAAGGTGGAGCTGGACGGCTGGCATGCGCGGGTACGACTGCGCGTGGCGGACTCGGTGAAGCTCCCGGCCAACGCGGTCGCCGACCTCAGGCAGACCAGCATGCTCGGCGAGAAGTACGTGGCGCTGTCCGCGCCGGCCGGCACCACGGCCGTCGGACGGCTGCGCGACGGCGCCGTGATCCCGCTGTCCCGCAGCGGCCGCAACCCGGAGATCGAGGAGGTGCTGTCCGCGCTGTCCGCGCTTCTCAACGGCGGCGGCGTGGCGCAGCTCAAGACGATCACCGTGGAGCTGAACAAGGCCCTGGAGGGACGCGAGAACCGGGTCGCATCCCTGCTCAAGCAGCTCGACACGTTCCTCGGCGGCCTCGACCGGCAGCGCGACGACATCGTCCGCGCCCTCGAGGGCATCGACCGGCTGGCCAAGCGGCTGGGGGCGGAGAGGAGGACGATCGCCGGGGCCGTCGAGTCCATTCCGCCCGCCCTGAAAGTCCTCGCAGACCAGCGCCGCGACCTCACCAAGATGCTCACGGCCCTGTCGAACCTCGGCACGACCGGCACCAGGGTCGTCAACGCCTCGCGAGACGACACGGTCGCCGACCTCAGGCAGTTGCGGCCGATCCTGGAGCAGCTGGACAAGGCCGGCGACGACCTGCCCAACGCCCTGGAGCTGCTGACGACCTATCCGTTCCCGCGCAACGCGGCGGACGCCGTCAAGGGCGACTACGTCAACCTCAGAATCACCGCGGACCTCGATCTGGCGGGCGTCTACGGCAACCTCACCGACAAGCCCGGCAAGCCCGGCAAGGGCGGCGGATCCGGGAAGCAGCCGGTCCCCACTCCCTCGCTGCCGGACGTGCCGAAGATTCCGCTGCCCACGGCGCCGCCCGGCACACCGGGCCTGCCGAAGGTGCCGAGCGCCCCCGCCTCGCCCTCGGCGCCCGCGGGCGGGGGCGATGTGCTGTGCCCGCCGGTGTGCACGGCGGGCTACGCCGCCCTGGGCGATACGGGCCGCTTCCCGCCGGGGGTCGACCTGGCCCTCGCGGAGCTCATGCTGAAGGGGATACAGCCGTGATCACACGTACGGTCAAGGCCCAGCTGCTCGCCTTCGCGACCGTCACCGCGCTGGGCGTGTCCTACGTGGGCGGCCGGTACACGGGCCTGACGGACGACCTGCTCGGCGGCGGCTACACCGTGACGGCCGATTTCGCCGACTCGGGGGGCATCTTCCCCGGGGCGGAGGTCACCTATCGCGGGGTGCCCGTCGGCCGCGTCGGCGAACTGCGGCTGAACGGCTCCGGGGTGTCGGTGCCGCTGAAGATCGAGGACGGCGCTCCCCGCATCCCGGCCGACACACTGGCGGTGGTCGCCAACCGGTCGGCGGTCGGCGAGCAGTACGTCGACCTCCAGCCCCGGCACTCGGGCGGCCCCTATCTGCTCGACGGGAGCCCGATCCCGCGCGGCCGCACGCGGGTGCCGCTCCCGGTCACCGACCTCGTCCTCAGCCTGGACCGGCTGGTGAACTCTGTCGGCAAGGACGATCTGCGCACCACGGTCGACGAGTTGGGCAAGGCGTTCTCCGGCACCGGACCAGGGCTGAGCCGTCTGGTCGACTCCGGCAACCGGCTCGTCGAGTCGGCGTCCGACTCCCTGCCGCAGACCGTGTCGCTGATCGAGGACTCGCGGACGGTGCTCAAGACCCAGGCCGACAAGGGCTCGGCCATCAAGTCGTTCTCCCGCGATCTGGCGGCGCTCTCCGGGGAGCTGAAGGCCGACGACGGCGATCTGCGCCGGTTGATCGGCAACGGGGCACCCGCCGCGGAGCAGCTCGACTCCCTGCTGAAGTCCACGCGAGCGGACCTGCCGGTCCTGCTGGCCAACCTCATCAGCGGCGGCCAGGTCACGGTGGCCCGGCTGCCGGGCGTGGAACAGGCCCTGGTCACCCTCCCGCTCACCGTCGCGGGCAGCTACACCGTCGTCCCCGGGGACGGAACCTTCCACTTCGGGCTCACCGTGAACGCCGACGACCCTGCGCCCTGCACCCAGGGCTACGGCACCCAGCGGCGCGATCCCTCGGACACCGGCACACGTCCGGCGAACACCGAGGCGCGGTGCACGGCACCGCGGGGCGGCAGGACGTCGGTGCGCGGAGCCCAGAACGCGCCTGGTGCGTCGGCCGGTGGGGACGGGCCCGGCCGGGCCGCGTACGTCACCCCGTACGACCCGGAGACCGGCACCGCGACCGGCCCGGACGGAAGGCCCGTCGAGATCGGCTCGACGGGCGGCGAACAGACCGTCTTCGGAAAGGAGTCGTGGCAATGGCTGCTCGTGGGACCGATGGCCTGAACACCGATGACATGGATACCGGTGGCGTGACCACCGATGACGTGAACACCGGCGGCTTGAACACCAACGACACGAACACCGACGACATGAACAGCGATGACATGAACAGCGATGGCATGAAGACCGGTCGCGGGAACAGAGGGCGCCGCAGAGCGCTGTCGGCGGCGCTCGTCGCCGCGACGGTCATGACAAGCGCGCTGTCGGTCTGGCTGGGTGTCCGGCTGGCGGACCAGCGAGCGGTGGACCAGGGCCGCCAGGACATTCTCGCGGCGGCCCGCCAGTCGGCGCTGAACTTCACCTCGCTCGACTACCGGCACTACGACCGCGACAGCGGAAACGTGCTCAAGGACGCCACCGGTGACTTCAGGAAGCAGTTCGCCGCGCAGACCCAGGAGCTGACCCAGCTCGTCGCCCGGAACAAGTCGGTGTCCGAGGGACAGATCCTGGAAGCGGGCATCGTGCGGTCGGACGCGCACTCGGCCCGGGTCCTGGTCGTCGCCGACAGCAAGGTGACCAACACCGCGGCTCCCGAGGGACAGTCGCGCACGTACCGGCTCCAGCTCGACCTCGTGCGCGAGCACGGCCGCTGGCTGACCTCCGACGTCGAGTTCGTGGGCTGACCCACCAGTGAGGAGAGACACCGTGGCGAACCCGACCTCCCGCATCCGCGGCACCGGCTCCCCGGCCCGCCGCACGATGACCGCGGCCGCCCGCGCGGCGGCCAAGCGCGCCGAGCGGCCGGCGCGCCCCGAGCGTGGTGCCCCCACCTCCACCGGCCCGGCGGAGGAGGCCCCGTCCGGGCGCACCCTGCTCATCGATCCCCCGGCGGACGGCTGGGACGACCCACCGGAGCCCGAGATCCCCGAGATCCCCGACATCCCCGGGACCCCCGGGACTCCCGAGGCCTCCGAGATCCCCGAAAAGAGCACTCCTCCGCGTCGGGACGCCCGCAGACTGCTCACCGCGGTGCTGTGCGTCGTGCTCGTGGCGGGCCTGGTCACCGCCGCCGTGCTCGGGTGGCGGTACCGGCAGGGTCAGCAGGCCGAGCAGGCGCGACGCCAGGCGGTCACGGCGGCACTCAAGGCGGCTCCGGTCGTGCTGTCGTACGACTACCGGCATCTGGACCGGGACTTCGCGCGCGCCCGTACCTGTCTGACCGGCGCCTTCCGGGACCAGTACCTCAGGACGACGAAGACGGTGGTCGGGCCGACCGCCGCCAAGTACCACGGCGTGGTGAAGGCGACGGTGGCCGCGCCCTCGGGCGGCGGCACCCCGGCGGTCTCCGTCGTGTCGGCCGCACCGGACAAGGTCGTCGTGCTGCTGTTCGTCAATCAGGTCACCCGGAGCACGCAGGTGTCGGGGTCCCGCCTCGATCTGAACCGGGTGCGGATGACACTGGCCCGTACGTCCACGGGCTGGAAGGTGAGTGCCGTCGACGCCCTCTGACCGTCACCGGAGTATCCCGGCGTTCGCCTCCGATGTGCCCCCGCGCAGGCCGCGCGGGGGCACATTTTCGTGAGCGCTCTTGACAGTAGGGTCCGATCACCGGCAGCCTTCCATGAAGTAGAAGATATATTCCACATTACGGAAGCGACTCGGATCACCCACAGAAGGGAGCGCCGCCCCCGATGGGATTCGCAGACCAGCGCTTCAACGTCAACCTGTCGATCCTCTTCACGGAACTCCCGCTCCTGGAGCGCCCCGCGGCCGCCGCCGCAGCGGGTTTCGCGGCGGTCGAGCTGTGGTGGCCCTGGACCGATTCCCCCACACCCGGGCAGTCCGAGCTCGACGCCCTGAGGAAGGCCGTCGAGGACGCGGGCGTGCAGCTGACGGGACTGAACTTCTACGCGGGACGGCTGCCCGGACCCGACCGCGGCGCCCTGTCGATCCCGGGCGAGGAGTCGGACAGGTTCCGCGCCAACATCGACGTGGCCGCCGGCTTCGCCGCCTCCCTGGGCTGCAAGGCCCTCAACGCCCTGTACGGCAACCGGGTCGAGGGCGTCGACCCCGCCGAGCAGGATGCGCTCGCCCTGGAGAACCTGGTCCTCGCGGCCCGCGCCGCCGACCGCATCGGCGCGGTCCTCCTGATCGAGGCCCTCAACCGGCCCGAGTCCCCGCTGTACCCGCTGGTGAGCGCCGCCGCCGCGGTGGGGATCGTCGAGAAGGTGAACCGGGCGGCCGGCCTCGGCAACGCCCGCTTCCTGATGGACCTCTACCACCTGTCGATGAACGCCGAGGACCTGCCCTCGGCGATCGAGCGGTACGCGGACAGGACCGGTCACGTCCAGATCGCCGACAACCCGGGCCGCGGCGCCCCGGGCACGGGGTCGCTCCCCCTGGAGGACCTCCTCGACCGGCTGAAGAAGGCCGGTTACGAGGGCTGGGTCGGCCTGGAGTACAAGCCGGGCGACAGGCCGAGTTCCGAGTCCTTCGCCTGGCTCCCGCGCGCGGCGCGCTGAACTCCCCGACATCGCACAGCAGTGAGAGAGGCACCCCGATGAGCGACACGCTGGCACACTCCTCGCGCCCGGCGCGCCCGGCGATCGCCTGGATCGGCCTCGGCATCATGGGCTCCCCCATGTCCGAGAATCTGATCAAGGCGGGATACGACGTCACCGGATACACCCTGGAGCGCGAGAAGCTCGACCGCCTGGCGGCCGCCGGCGGCACCGCGGCCGGGTCGATCGCCGAGGCCGTGCGGGACGCCGACGTGATCATCACCATGGTGCCCGCGTCCCCGCAGGTGGAGGCGGTCGCGTACGGTCCCGGCGGCATCCTGGAGAACACCAGGCCCGGCGCCCTGCTGATCGACATGTCGTCGATCACCCCGCAGACGTCGATCGGCCTGGCCGAGAACGCCCGGCGAAAGGGCATCCGGGTCCTGGACGCGCCGGTGTCGGGCGGTGAGGCCGGCGCCGTCGAGGCCGTGCTGTCCATCATGGTCGGCGGCGAGCAGGCCGACTTCGAGGCGGCGAAGCCGCTGTTCGAGGTCCTGGGCAGGACCATCGTGCTGTGCGGCCCGCACGGTTCGGGGCAGACCGTGAAGGCGGCGAACCAGCTGATCGTCGCCGTGAACATCCAGGCGTGCGCCGAGGCCGTGGTCTTCCTGGAGCGGTCCGGGGTGGACCTCAAGGCGGCCCTGGAGGTGCTGGGCGGCGGTCTGGCGGGCTCGACCGTTCTGGCCCGCAAGAAGGACAACTTCCTGAACCGCGACTTCGCTCCAGGCTTCCGCATCGACCTGCACCACAAGGACATGGGCATCGTCTCGGACGCCGCCCGCGCCGTGGGCGCCGCCCTGCCCGTGGGTGCCGTGGTCGCCCAACTGGTCGCGTCGCTGCGCGCGCAGGGTGACGGCGGCCTGGATCATTCGGCCCTGCTCCGGGGCGTGGAACGCCTCTCGGGCACCCGGAGCTGAGCGCTCGGGTCGCAGACCTCCGGGTGGTGCCGGCGCCGACACCTGTCCTGTCGCGCCCAGGCGCCGGCGCCACCCGGAACCCTCGTTCCCTACCGAGACCCACAGCCGTGCCCGGTACCTGACGTCCGATCAGGCAGGGGCACACGGTCCGCCGCCGAGCGCCCCTGCCGGAGGGTGGCCCTTCGGTACGGCGGGCCCGGCGAGGACCGCGGCGGAATCCCCTGTTCGAAGCCGAGAACTCGGGGAAATGCGAGCCAGTGCGGTGGTGAAGGTCCCGGGCGCCCCATCCAGACATGAGGGAGAGGCGACCCGGAACCGTCGCATCCGTCGCGGTCCCGCCACCATATGAACTCCGGACGGCTACCGCACGGGCACGGAGAGCGCCGGACACGGCCCGTTTCCGCGTCCGGCGCTCCGCGTTCGTCCGGGGTGCGGATCGGGCCCGTCGGCAGGAGCCTTGAGACATGGAACAGTCAATGCAGCATCCGCACATCGTGGTGCACGCTCCGGCCCTGGACGGGTCGCGGCGGGTCACCGAGGGCGATGTGACCCTCGGGCTCGCCACCCACCTCGATGACGTCGTCGAGATCCTGCGCCTGGTCGACCTGGACCGGATCGAGGTCGAGGAGAGCGACCTCGTCGAGTGGCAGGGCGGTGGGCCCGAGGACTGGCCCGGGCTGTCGGAGCACGACATCGAATAGACCGGCTACGCAGGTGGACGTAGACGATCTACGCAACCCTCAAGTCAACCTCTGAACACCGGCCGCAAGGCTTCAACTCCGGTGCCATGCGGGCACATTATCGACACACGGGGCCCGCCGACACGGGGGCGGCGGGCCCCACCGGAGGGGTCGGGGCGGCGCATCGATGGCGCCCCGGGCGCGCCGCGGCGACGGGGGAACCGCGGGGCGCCGGACCCCTCCGGACCGACAGCGCGAGGGGCGGCCCGTGATCACACCGGGCCGCCCCTCGCCGCTGCGCGTCGGTTCGTGAGCACCCTGCCCGTGATCGGCGCACGCCCGGCCCGGTCGCGATCTCCTCCCCATGACCACGCTCGGCAAGTGACCGGCCGTGATCGCGCGATACGGAACGCGACCCGGCGGTGTGTCCGGCGGCCGGACGCGGTTCGGAGAAGCCGCTCGACTATGGCTCAAGCCCCGTTCCAGTGCACCTTCCTACGGTGACGGCCGCACCGCTCCAGTCCGGCCGAGCCCAGGAGAAAACATGCGGGTTCTGTTCACCACGTTCGCCGCCAAGTCCCATATGTTCGCCTACGTCCCGCTGGCGTGGGCGCTGCGCGCCGCCGGTCACGAAGTGGTCGTCGCCAGCCAGCCCGACCTCGTCGAGGACATCACCCGATGCGGGCTCACAGCGGTTCCCATCGGCCGCCCGCTCAACCTGGAGGCGGAGCTCCGGGAAATGGACGAGCTGCGCGAGGAGGCCGAGACCGACTACGGCCAGGAAGTGGAGTGGGCTCGCTGGGTGGAGGTACTGGACATCGCCGAAAGGCGCCCCGAGAAACTCACCCCGGAGTACGCCCAGGCCGTTCTGACGGCGCACACCTCGCTGATCTTCCAGTACTTCTCCCTGCAGAACACCGTCGATGATCTGGTGGAGTTCGCGTGTGGGTGGGGTCCGGATCTGGTGGTGTGGGATGCGATGACGTTTGCGGGTGG
>NZ_JAKEEB010000023.1 GCF_021462825.1 Streptomyces glomeratus
TGGGGCCCCGCCTAACACTCTCCGGGGGGGGGGGGGGCACCCGCGCCAAGGGGTTTTTTTTAAAACCCCCCCCCGGGGGGGGGGGGGGGGGGGCCCGGGGGGGGCCCCCCCCCCCCCCACGTCGCTCACAGCCCTCGGCGCGGTGCCGGCGGCAGCGCCGGGACGGGGTGCATCCCCCTGGCCTGCCGTGCCACCTGCTGCCAGATGGTCGTGGCCGATTGGCCGTGCTGTGACGTCAGATGACCGGTGGCGTGCTGGGGGGTGCCATGGCGGGTGCCGTAGGCCCCCGTGCCGTACGTCCCGGTGCCGTACGTCCCGGTCCCGTACGAGCCGGTGTCGTGCGAGGAGAGGGAGAAGGCGACGAAGCCCAGCTCCTCCTCGCCGCTGCGGTCGCCCGGGCAGGCCCGGAAGGCCCGGATGTACTCGGCGTACAGCTCGTCGTAGATCGGAGTGGCCGATGCGCCGGCCGAAGGGTCCTGGGCCGCTCGCCCGGGGGAGATCGGCTGATAGGACTGGCGGCGGGGGACGTCGTATGCGTGCACGTAGGTGCCAACGACCCCGCCGCCCAAGGGATGCGGTCGATTGGTCCGGTTCGTCAGGGTCTATCTCCCATGAGGGCGGTGCGCCGCTTTCGGGCGCGGGGAGGTGACGGCACGGGAAACGACACGCCGTCACGGGCCCCCGCGCCCCGGTGGACGGACCGGCGCCTCAGGTCCCCGCCAGGGGCAGGGCGGCGGCGACGAGCTTGCCGTTCGCGGCCGCCTTGTCCAGCGCGTCCCGCAGCAGGTCCTCCCGCGGCTGGCGGCCGATCGAGCCCACCGGCGCCGCGAACATCAGCACCTGCTGGTGCTTGTTGGCGGCCGCCCGCCAGCCTTCGGTGACCTGGAGCGGCTGATGCGCCTGCCACCAGGCGACCGGCTGCCCGCCAGCGCCACCGGGCTGCAGCACCGCGTGCAGCTGGCCCATGGCGAGCAGCACCGACCAGCCGTGCAGCACGGGCGGCACCGAGGCGATCTCGGTGAGCGGCATGAAGCCCTGCTCGATGAGCAGGGGCAGGAAGTCGTCGCCGACTCCGGTGCCACCGGGGCGCATGATGGGCGCGGTCGGCTCCACGACGAGCGCCGGGTGCAGTTCCCCGGCGATCAGGACGAGTCCGCTGGTGATGCCCAGCACGGCCTGCTCGGGCGCGTTCCGGACGCCTCCCGTGTCGGCGGTGAAGGAGCGGACTGCACCCTGCAACTGCTCCTCCGTGACCTGGACGACCTGGGAGGGCAGGCAGGTGGCATGGGCGAAGGCGAGGACGGCGGTCTCCTCGCCGATGAACAGTACGGTGCTGGTGCGCTCTTGCTCGGAGTCGCCCGGGGTGCGGCAGGAGGTGCAGTCGTAACTGCCCGGGGCGTTCTCTCCGGCGAGCAGCCGATCGGCTTCTTCGTCGCCGATCTCGGCGCGTACGGCGTCGCTGACGTCGAGCATGCGCGGCACGGGTGGCTCCCTCGGGATGCGGTGCGTGACGGCGCCGGGTGGCTCCCGGCCCATGAGCCCGGCGGTCCCCGGCTCATGAAGAAGACAACGGGCGATCTGTGGCCGGAGTCACGCTCGGGGGAGAACGGAATCGAACCATCCGACGCGCAGGGTGAAAGGTCGGGCGGAACTGGTTACTCAGCGTTAACTCACTGGCGAGGAAGCCCAGTTGATTGCGTGAGGTGAGTCACAGACAGTGAGATCGAGTGGTCGAAAAATCCTGAAATCAGCGAATGAAAGGGTTGGCCGGAAATCGTCGATACCCCCGGTAACGTCGAACTGGCCTGGAATGACAAGGAGTTGGTTGATACCGGGCGGCCACCCTCCTTAGATTCCTCCGCCGTGTGCAACGAGCACCGCCCGGGTACGTCCACCGGCCGCGCCGCACAGCCGGCGCGCAGCACCACCTCCGGCGGACGGGGCGGTGCGCGACGACCGCGTTCCATGCGCGGGCCGACGCGCTCCGTCTTGGGGGATCCCGGGTATGTGGAGAGGGAATTACATGTCTGAATGTGCCGATAGCACCCGTAAGACCCGTACGACCCGTACGACGGCGGTCCTCGCCGGAGCGGCCCTGCTCGCCCCGCTCGGACTGCTTGCCGCGACCGGCGACGCCGCCGCGGCCGACGGCGCAGTGTGGGACCGCATCGCCCAGTGCGAGAGCGGCGGGAACTGGCACATCAACACCGGCAACGGCTACTACGGGGGACTGCAGTTCTCCGCCGGAACCTGGCGCGCGTACGGCGGCACGGCTTACGCCCCGACTGCCGACCAGGCCTCCAGGCAGGCACAGATCACCGTCGCCACCAAGGTCCAGCAGGCACAGGGCTGGGGCGCATGGCCCGTCTGCTCCGCGCGGGCCGGAGCGAGCGGAACCGCGCCCGCCGCCTCGGGCGCCACGGCGGCCAGGCACTCCTCGCAGTCGTCGTCCCCGTCATCCGGGTCCGCCACCACCGAGTCCGCCCCGTCGAAGCGGCCTTCGAAGGCGCCGGAGCACTCGACCGGACACACCGGTCGTGGGGCGTCCCGCGGCGACTACACCGTCCGCAGCGGCGACACCCTCAGCGGCATCGCCGAGCGGCACGGAACCAGCTGGCAGCGGCTCTACGCACGCAACAAGGCGGTCATCGGGGGTGACCCCGACCTGATCGTGCCCGGGCAGCGGCTCGCCCTCTGACCGGCTCGGCTCCCGGGCCCCGGCGTCCCCGAGACGACGCCGGGGCCCGCGCCGTCCCGGCCGACGCCGGGCGCGGCCTGTGAACCCCGTTGCGTTCGACGGCCGGAGGTTCCCCGCAGTGGCCACCTGCCGGTGACCGTGAGCGCGGGGGGCCGAGTCTCCTTACGGAGAGCCGCCGTCCGTGAGGGCTGGCAGACTCGGACCATGCTGGAGACCTCGGCACGACTGCTGCGCCTGCTGTCCCTGCTCCAGACCCACCGCGAGTGGTCCGGCGCGGACCTCGCCGAACGCCTCGGCGTCAGCTCCCGTACCGTGCGCCGCGACGTGGACCGGCTGCGCGAGCTGGGCTACCCCGTCAACGCCGGCCCGGGCACCGGCGGCGGCTACCGGCTCGGCGCGGGGGCCCAGTTGCCTCCACTGCTCCTGGACGACGACGAGGCGGTGGCCGTGGCGGTGGGGCTGCGAACGGCCGCCGGGCAGGGTGTCGAGGGCATCGGCGAAACCTCCGTACGTGCGCTCGCCAAACTCGAACAGGTGCTGCCGGACCGGCTGCGCCGTCGGGTGGCAGCCCTCAACGCGTTCACCGTGCCGATGCTGCGCGCCCCCCGGTCCTCCGCCGCCGACCCGGCCGTCCTCACGGAACTCGCCCATCTGTGCCGCGATGCGGAGCGGCTGCGCTTCGAGTACCGCGATCACGGTGGCGCCCCCACCCGCCGCACGGTCGAACCGCACCGCCTCGTGTGCACCGAGCGGCGCTGGTACCTGGTCGCCTGGGACGTCGAACGGGCGGACTGGCGCACCTTCCGCGTGGACCGCATCACCCCGAAGCCGCCGCACGGTCCCCGCTTCACACCGCGCACACCACCGGCGGACGACCTGGCGGCCTACGTCTCGCGGGGCGTCTCCACGCGCGCATACGCCGCACAGGCCGTCGTACGGCTGCTGGTGCCGTTGCACGAGGCCGCCGAGCGGATCTCGCCGTCCGCCGGGGTGCTGGAGGCGGAGACCGAGACCAGCTGTCTGCTGCGCACGGGCGCCGCGAGTCTCGATGTGATGGTCGTTCACATCATGATGACCGGCTTCGCGTTCGAGGTGCTGGAGCCGGCCGGGCTCACGGATGCCGTCAGGTCGGCTCGTGACCGGCTTGATGCCGCTCTGGCTCGGGCTGCGGGACCCGAGGGGCGTACTGGGGATGGTGCATATCGAACGCCGGGGCCTCGGAGCGGATCCGGGGCAGCGTGACGAAGTTGTGCCGCGGTGGCGGGCAGGAGGTCGCCCACTCCAGGGAGCGGCCGAAGCCCCAGGGGTCGTCGACCTCGACCCTGGTGCCGTACCGGGCGGTCCGCCAGACGTTGTACAGGAACGGCAGCGTCGACATCCCTAGCAGGAACGCCCCGATCGTGGAGACCGTGTTGAGGGCGGTGAACCCGTCGGCGGCCAGATAGTCCGCGTACCGGCGCGGCATGCCCTCGGCGCCCAGCCAGTGCTGCACCAGGAAGGTGATGTGGAAGCCGGTGAACAGCGTCCAGAAGTGGATCTTGCCCAGCCGTTCGTCGAGCATCTTCCCGGTGAACTTGGGCCACCAGAAGTAGAAGCCGCCGAAGGTCGCGAAGACGACGGTGCCGAAGACGACGTAGTGGAAGTGGGCGACCACGAAGTAGGAGTCGGTGACATGGAAGTCCAGCGGCGGTGAGGCCAGGATCACCCCGGTCAGCCCGCCGAACAGGAACGACACCAGGAAGCCGGTCGCCCACAGCATCGGCGTCTCGAAGGACAGCGAGCCCCTGAGCATCGTGCCGCTCCAGTTGAAGAACTTCACGCCCGTGGGCACCGCGATCAGGAACGACAGGAAGGAGAAGAACGGCAGCAGCACGGCGCCCGTCGCGAACATGTGGTGCGCCCAGACGACCACGGACAGACCCGTGATCGCCATCGTCGCACCGACCAGCGTCAGATAGCCGAAGATCGGCTTGCGGCTGAACACCGGGATGATCTCCGTGATGATCCCGAAGAACGGCAGCGCGATGATGTAGACCTCGGGATGGCCGAAGAACCAGAACAGGTGCTGCCACAGCAGTGCGCCGCCGTTCGGCGCCTCGAACACCTGTGACCCGAACCGCCGGTCCGCCTCCAGCACCAGCAGCGCCGCGGCCAGCACGGGGAACGCCATCAGGATGAGGATCGAGGTGAACAGGGTGTTCCAGGTGAAGATCGGCATCCGGAACATCGTCATGCCCGGCGCGCGCATCCCGACGATCGTCGTCAGGAAGTTCACCGCGCCGAGGATCGTCCCGAAGCCGGCCAGCGCGAGACCCAGGATCCACATGTCGGCGCCGATGCCCGGAGTGTGGTTCAGGTTGTTCAGCGGCGCGTAGGCGAACCAGCCGAAGTCGGCGGCGCCGTCCGGCGTCAGGAGCGAGCCCAGCACGATCAGCCCGCCGAAGAGGAACAGCCAGTAGGACAGCATGTTCAGCCGGGGGAACGCCACATCGGGGGAGCCGATCTGCAGCGGCATGATCTCGTTCGCAAAGCCCGCGAAGGTGGGGGTGGCGAACAGCAGCAGCATGATCGTGCCGTGCAACGTGAACAGCTGGTTGTACTGGGTGGCGCTCATGATCTGCAGACCCGGCCGGGCCAGTTCGGCGCGCATCAGCAGCGCCATGATCCCGCCGGCCAGGAAGAAGCCGAAGGACGTGACCAGATAGAGGTGGCCGATCTTCTTGTGGTCGGTGGTGGTCAGCCAGTCGACGACCAGTCGTCCCGGCCGCCTCGTCCGCAGGGCGGCCCCGGCCGCCTGTGCGGTGTCCGTCCCCATCGCCTGCCCCCTCGCTCGTCGCGTACCGGGCCTGCCTCGGCCCGCGGCTCGGTACGCGCGCGGGCTCACGCCATGATGCGCGTCCCCGTGCACGCTCCGACAGGGGGCGTGCGTGGATTCTGTGCCGAAGCCGTGCATTTCCTATGCGGTGTCAGGTGGTGCGCGCGCTACCCGAATCCGAATGGAAAGAGCCGGGAGCGAACTGCGGACCACGCTTTCCGCGGGGTTATTGCGAACCCCTTCCGAGCGTGCTCCGACCGGCTCCGAATTGCGTTCGAAGAAGGGCGTGGCGGATGCGGAATCCCTCGCACGTGTGACGCTGCCGGGGCGAAACGGGTGTCGTGATTCTGTGACACAAGTGTGACCGGAGAGGGATGAGTGGCCCGTGGGACGAACGGCCGGACTTCCGTGACGGGAGCCCGCGGCCTAACGTGGCGGCATGGCACCCATTCCCTCCCCGGACGCCGAACCCGAGGACTCCCCGGAGGCGTACGTCGGCCTGGAGGCGCACCGGGCGGAGCGGCTCGCCCGCGAGCGTGGCTGGCACCCGGTCCGCTCCCTGCCGCCGGGCACGATCATCACCATGGAGTACCTCGTGGGACGGCTGAACTTCGAGGTCGTGGACGGCAGGGTCAGACGCTGCTGGAAGGGCTGACGACGACCGAAGGCCCCGGCTCGGTGCGAGCCGGGGCCTTCGTGGTGCGGGGAGGCTGTGCGTACCGGTCCCCGCGGGTCGTGCTCAGCCGCCTGCCAGCGGCCGGGCCTGGGCGGCGCCGCGCGGCAACCGGTCCGCGTGCGCCGGACGGCGGCTGCCCGCCGGGGTGACCGGGGTGCGCTCCGCACGGGTGGTGTGCGGTCCGGGGGCCAGATAGACCGGCTGCCGGGCCGCGCGGGCGGCGGCCACCGGCTCCCTGACCGGCGCCTCCTCGTCCACCTTCGTACGCTGGGTGACGACCTGCGGGGGCACGGCCACGGGGGCCGGTGCGGGCACCGGGACGGCACGACTGCTGCGCCGACGGTCCCGCAGGTCGAGGATGGCCGTCTCGGCGCGGGCGATCAGCGGCTCGCACCAGGGCAGCGCCAGCAGGATCAGCAGCCCCGCGGCCCAGCCGAGGAGTACATCGCTCAGCCAGTGCGTCCCCAGGTAGACCGTGGTCAGGCCGACGCCGAGGGAGGTCACCGCGGAGAGCGCGGACAGCCAGCGCCGGGCCCGCGGCGTCGAGGCCAGATAGGCCAGGATGCCCCAGGTCACCACCGCGTTCGCGGTGTGGCCGGAAGGAAATATATCGCCGCCGCGCCACATCTCGTTCGATCCGATGACGGTCGCGTAGTGCGGCCCGAGGCGGCCCATTCCGTACTTCGCGGCGCCCACCGTGATGTTCAGCAGCAGCAGCGCGGCACCCAGCGTGAGCAGCGGGCGCAGGGTGTGCTGCCGCCACGAGCGCCAGCCCAGCCAGGCCGCCACCATCACCGCGGTGGGGCCGCGCTGGCCCAGCACCACGTAGTAGTCGAGAAACGCGTGGATCTGCGGCCACTGCTGGTACGGCCGGAAGAACATGACCTGCCAGTCGAGCCGGACCAGCCAGGAGGAGACGACGACGGCCCACACGATCGCCGTGTAGAAGGCCAGGGTCGCCGAGAAGAGAACCACTCGGTGCCGGCTCATCCGGGGCACGTCAATGTGGGCCGGTCGTTCAGGCTCACGGTCCAACCGGGCGAAGACCCGGTCCAGACGGCTCAGCTTTCGTTCGGTACGCACTCAATCGACGTTACAGCGAGTGAGCTGCGGGCCCGGCCGAATCACCGGGTTTGTGATGACGATGTGATGTGGGATTCCTCTCAACAGGGGGTTTATTTATAAGGATTCTGTTATCAGCGTGCCGTTGGTCCTTCAATTCCATTGAGCGGCAAGGGGCTTGGTTATGTGGCCCTTGTCTATTCGTTCACCGAATGCTGGGGCGGATTTACCCGGCCGCTCACCGTGCCCGGCGGAGCGGATCACGGCGGACCGGAGCCGTTCAGCCAGAACGCCCCGTACACGGCCGACGCCACGGCGACACCGCCGAGCACCGCCGCGGACCTGGACGGACGCGCCCGGGCCAGCGCCCGGGCGAGGGGCAGCAGCAGGGGGAAAGCAGGCAGCAGCAAGCGCGGTTTCGAGCCGAAGTAGCTCGACGCGCACAGGGCGAGCGCGGTGACCACACCCGTGTACACCAGCAACGGAAGCGGCTGGCCCTGCCGCAGGCACACCACGTACAGCCAGATGACCAGGACCACACCGATGATCAGTCCCAGGCCGGCCAGGGCGGCGGGGAAGGAGGTGAACTTGCCCGCGATGAAACGGGCGAAGGCGTAGCCGCCGTCGAATCCGTTGTGCCAGCCCGCCTGGACGTCGAGATAACCGAAGGGGCCCCGGCCCGTGCGACGGCCGACCCACAGGACGTAACCGGCGGCGCCGAGCGGGGCGATCAGCATGCCGAGCGCGCGGCGCACCCACGGGACGCCGTCCGCAGGAGGCGTGCAGCGGTCGTGCAGGAGGGACGTGACCGCCGCCGTCCACACCGCCGCCACGACGGCCGCGCCCACCGGCCGGGTCAGACCCGCCAGGGAGGCGAGCACACCCGCCGTCACCCAGCGGCCGGTGAGGACCGCGTACAAGGACCAGGCGGCGAGCGCCGTGAAGAGGGACTCGCTGTATGCCATCGACTGCACGATCCCGACCGGCAGCGCCGCCCACAGCAGAACCAGGCAGACACCCGTCCGGCGGCCGTACACATGATCCGCGACGGCGAAGATCCCCCAGGCCGCGGCGAGCGAGGCGAGCGTGGCCACGGTGAGGCCCGCGTCGGCGTACGACAGCGGCGTCACCGCCGCGCCGAACCGTTCCAGCCAGGGCAGCAGTGGGAAGAACGCCAGGCTCGAGTGCACATCGCCGTTCGGGAGGCGGACCTCGTAGCCGTAGCCGAGGGCGGCGACCCGGGCGTACCAGAGCGAGTCCCAGCGGGCGGCCAGCAGGGTGTGCGGGCTCGTGCCCCGTGCCGCGCACCACAGGGCGAGCGTGACGAGGCCCAGGGCACGCACGGCCACGTACCCCACGAGGGCGGGGGCGGCCCGGCGCACGGCGCCGGTGGGGGACGGCGTCGTACGCCGGGCAAGATCGTTCACGCGCCCGATTATCGGCCGTGCGGGGAACCGAAGCCGCTTGTCTCACGTGGGAAACCGTGAGGGAGGTGGCGCACGCCACACCCTCTCCGAGGGGAACGTGAGAGGTCCACCACGCGTCGCCTCCGGGAACTCGCGTACGCTTGCGGCTCACTCGCTTCGTTGCGTCCTCCGGGATACCGCTCCTCCCGGCACCGGTCGCGGGGGCGTCCCCAACCCCGTGGATCCGCCGGAGCGAGGGACCATCTGGGAGGTACCTACATGTCCGGGACGACCACGGCCGCCGCTGCGTCGCGCCGTCGGGCGGCCGGGGCGCGTGCGAGCCGCTGGGTCGTCCTCGTCGTCCTCTGCGTGAGCCTGCTGCTCGTCGCCGTGGACGCCACCGTGCTGCACGTCGCGATGCCCGCCGTCACCGAGGACCTCAAGCCCGGTGCGGTGGAACTGCTCTGGATCGTCGACACCTACCCGCTCGTCTGCGCCTCGCTGCTGATCCTCTTCGGCACGCTGGGCGACCGCGTCGGCCGCAGACGCGTCCTGCTGCTCGGATACGGCCTGTTCGGCATCGCCTCCGGTGTGGCGGCCCTCGCGCAGGACGCTCAGGTGCTGATCGCGGCACGGGCGCTGCTCGGCGTGGGCGGCGCGATGATCATGCCGGCCACCCTGTCGATCCTGCGCCAGGTCTTCCCCGACCGGCGCGAGCGGGCGCTGGCGATCGGCATCTGGAGTGCGGTGGCCGCGGTGGGCGCGGCGATCGGGCCGCTGCTGGGCGGCTTCCTGCTCGAGCACTTCTGGTGGGGCTCGGTCTTCCTGATCAACATCCCGCTGATGCTGGTCAGTCTGCCGGTCGGGCGGCTGCTGCTGCCGGAGTCGAGGGGCGACCGCGACGGCCCCTGGGACGTGCTCGGCGCGCTCATGGCGGCGGGCGGCCTCTTCGCGCTGGTGCTCGCGGTGAAGCGGCTCGGCGCCGGACAGCCGCCGCTGGGCCCGTACACCCTGCTGCCGCTGCTGGCGGGCGCGGGCCTGCTGGCCGCCTTCGTACGCCGGCAGCGGCGCCGCACACACCCGCTGGTGGACCTGCGGATGATCGCCCGCCCGGCCTTCGGCACCTCGGTCGGATGCATCGTGCTGGCGATGCTGGCGCTGGTCGGCCTCGAACTGATCGCGGCGCAGTATCTGCAACTCGTGCTGGGTCTGTCGCCGCTCCAGACGGGACTGCGGCTGTTGCCGCTGACGTTCGCGGCGATGGCGGCCGGCCTGGTCGGCTCGCACATGCTGCAACGCTTCGGCCCCCGCCTGATGGTGTCGTCCGGCTTCTGCCTGACGGCCGTCGCCGTGCTCACCCTCACGCTGATGGGCCGCCACGACAACCCCGGACTTCTGCTGTCCGGTTTCGTGCTGCTCGGCTTCGGGCTGGAGACGACTCTGTTCGGCGCCTACGAGTCGATGCTGAGCGAGGCGCCGCAGGAGCAGTCCGGCGGGGCGGCGGCGATCGGCGAGACGTCGTACCAGCTGGGCGCCGGGATCGGGATCGCCCTGCTGGGCAGCGTGATGAACGCGGCGTACACACCCGGCCTGTCGTCGGTGCCGGGGGTTCCGGCGTCGGAGTCCAGGGCCGCCGGCCATTCGCTGGGCGAGGCGTACCAGGTGGCGGACCGCCTGGGCGGAGCCCAGGGTGCGGCGCTGCGCCATGCGGCGCGCGACTCCTTCGTCCACGGCCTGCATGTGACGCTCCTGGTCAGTGCCGGCCTGCTGATGCTGGGCGCGGTGATGGCGGTGCGGCTGCCCCGGGTCATGCACTGCGAGCAGCCGTCCACGGCGGGCGAAGCCCTCGTACCGGCACCGCGCAGGACCGAGGACTCCCGCGTCTCGGCGTGACCGGGGCGTGCGCACGGCGTGGCGCCGGGTATCCCGGTACTGGACGTGCGGCCCGGCGCGTCGTACCGTCGGCCCGACCAGTCCTGGCTAGCGCTGCTAGTTTTTCAGTGTCACGGAGGCTGTCCCATGACCGCGTCGTTGCCGCCCTTCGACCCCGCCGACCCGCTGGGGATCGACGACCTGCTGGACGCCGAGGACCTCGCCATCCGCGACACGGTGCGGACCTGGGCGGCGGAGCGCGTGCTGCCGTACGTCGCCGAGTGGTACGAGAAGGGAGAGCTCCCCGGGATCAGGGAGCTCGCCAGGGAGCTCGGCTCCCTGGGCGCCCTCGGCATGTCGCTCAGTGGCTACGGCTGCGCCGGGGCCAGTGCCGTGCAGTACGGCCTCGCCTGCCTGGAGCTGGAGGCCGCCGACTCAGGGATCCGGTCGCTCGTGTCCGTCCAGGGCTCCCTCGCCATGTACGCCGTGCACCGGTTCGGCAGCGAGGAGCAGAAGCAGCAGTGGCTGCCCCGCATGGCCGCCGGCGAGGTCATCGGATGCTTCGGGCTCACCGAGCCCGACCACGGCTCCGACCCCGCCTCGATGCGCACCCACGCCAAGCGCGACGGCTCCGACTGGATCCTGAACGGCCGCAAGATGTGGATCACCAACGGCTCCGTCGCCGGTGTCGCCGTCGTCTGGGCGCGCACCGACGAGGGGATCCGAGGGTTCCTCGTCCCCAGCGGCACGCCCGGCTTCTCCGCTCCCGAGATCAGGCACAAATGGTCCCTGCGGGCCTCCGTCACCAGTGAGCTCGTCCTCGACGACGTGCGTCTGCCCGCCGACGCCGTCCTGCCCGGTGTCGTCGGCCTCAAGGGGCCGCTCGGCTGTCTCTCCCACGCCCGGTACGGCATCGTGTGGGGGGCGATGGGGGCGGCCCGCTCGTGCTTCGAGACCGCCGTCGAGTACGCGAGGAGCAGGGAACAGTTCGGCCGGCCCATCGGCGGGTTCCAGCTCACCCAGGCCAAGCTCGCCGACATGGCGGTCGAACTGCACAAGGGCATTCTGCTCGCCCACCATCTGGGACGGCGTATGGACGCGGGACGGCTCCGTCCCGAACAGATCAGCTTCGGCAAGCTCAACAACGTACGCGAGGCCATCGACATCTGCCGTACGGCGCGTACGATCCTCGGCGCCAACGGGATCTCCCTGGAGTACCCGGTGATGCGGCACGCCACCAACCTGGAGTCGGTGCTCACCTATGAGGGCACCGTCGAGATGCATCAGCTCGTGCTGGGCAAGGCGCTCACCGGGCTCGACGCCTTCCGGTGACCCGGGCCCGTAGCGGGCCGGGCCGGTGACCGGCCCTGCCTCAGCTCTGGTTGAAGAAGCCGCCGCTGTGGCGGTGTGCGGCCTCGCCGCTGACGATCTCCGTGTCCGCCGGGGTCAGCAGGAAGACACGGCTGGCGACACGGTCGATCGAGCCGCGCAGGCCGAAGATCAGACCGGCCGCGAAGTCCACCACACGCTTGGCGTCGGCGGGCTCCATGTTCGTGAGGTTCATGATGACCGGGACGCCGTCCCGGAAGAGCTCGCCGATGGCCCGGGCATCCCGGAAGCTGTCCGGGGTGACCGTGCCGATCCGGCGGCCCTTCTCCTCCGCAGTGTCCGACGCGACCTTCACGCGAGGGTCGGTCACCCAGGCATCGCCCTGGTCCTGTCCCTCGGCGTAGTCGTCGTCGTAGTAACGCTCGTCATCGTTGTCGTCGACGAGGCCCAGCCAGGCGCTCGCCTTGCGTACCGATCCCATGGACGCCTCCTCTCACAGCGGTCTTTCAAGCCTTCCGCAACTCCATGGTCGTCCATGATGCGGATGTGGCGCCAAGGGGATAGACGCCGCGCGGGGGTTTCGTGACGGTACTGGTGCACAGCCAATACGTCGAGAGCCCGCGTGTCCCAAGGGCCGTGCGGTAAACCACTGCTGACTGTGAGTGAAATATTATTTGCGGTGGCGTATGGGTGACGAGCGGTGCGTACGGGTGAACGAGGGGGCAGATAAGCTGCCGCAATTCAACGTCGTACCAGACACGGGGGAGTGTCGTGTTCGGAATAGTCCGGCCCTGCCGGCACCGGCTCGGTGAGAGTCTCGGGACCGAGTGGATGGCGCACCTGTGCGGTCTGTGTCTCGCCCTGCGCGGGGACCACGGGCAGCTGGCCCGGCTCGTCACCAACTACGACGGGCTGCTCGTCTCGGTCCTGACGGAGGCTCAGGCCGAGACGACCACCGGACGCCGGCGCACCGCAGGGCCCTGTCCGCTGCGCGGGATGCGCACCGCCTCCGTCGCCCGGGGCGACGGCGCACGTCTCGCGGCCGCCGTCTCGCTGGTGCTCGCCTCCGCCAAGATGCGCGATCACCTGGCCGACGGGGACGGCCCGTTGGCGCGCCGGCCCGTCGCGTTCGCGGCGCGCCGGGTCGCGGAGAGCTGGGACAGGGCCGGTGCCCGTACCGGCTCCGGAATCGGGTTCGACACCGCCGTCCTCGTGGACGCCGTGGACCGGCAGACCGGCATCGAGGCGCTCGCCGGGCCCGGCACCCCGGTCCTGACCGTCACCGAGCCGACCGAGACCGCCACCGCCGCCGCCTTCGCGTACACGGCCGTTCTGGCCGGGCGCCCCGGCAACGCCGAACCGCTGGCCGAGGCGGGGCGGCTCTTCGGGCGGCTCGCCCATCTGCTGGACGCCGTGGAGGACCGGGAGGCCGACGCGGCGTCAGGCGCCTGGAACCCGCTGACCGCCACCGGCACCTCCCTGAAGGAGGCCCGCCGCCTCGCCGACGACGCGCTGCACGGGATACGGCTCGCGCTGCGCGACGTCGAGTTCACGGACGGGCGGCTCGCGCACGCCCTGCTCGCCCACGAGCTCCGGACCTCCGTGGACCGCGCGTTCGGCACCACCTCCTGCTCGCACACGCCCGGACCGTACGGCCCGCCGCCCTCCGGCACGTACACACCGGGCGGGCCGCCGGGCCCGTACACCCCCGGCGGCCCGGCCGGCCCGCCGCCCCCGCAGCCGCCCCGGCGACGGGGGCTGATCGCCGGCTGCGCCGTGTGGCTGGGGCTCGCCTGCACCTGCCAGTTGTGCTGCGGCAGCCATGAGGATCCGTGGACCCGGGAGCGCAAGAAGGCGGCGTGCCAGGACTGCGGTGACTGCTGCGACGGATGCGAGTGCTGCGGCGAGTGCTGCAGCGGCTGTGACGGATGCGATTGCTGCTGCGACGGATGCGACTGCGGCTGTAACTGAGGAATGCGACTGCGGCTGTATGCGACTGCGGCTGTAACTGAGGAAATAGTGTTTCCGCCACGTAAAACAAGCACATGATGTGGTGACCGTAGCGCCGCGGGGTCGTTGAACCGTCCGTGCACGTCACCATCCGTGCCAGGGTGCTGAGGATCCTCGTCCTCGCCCTGGCCGTGCTGCTCGCCCTGCTCGGTGCGGCCGCCGCGGAGCAGTTCTCGGCGTACCGCAACGCGGCCGTCACCGCGGTGAACGCCCGGCTCTCCGTCACGCTCCAGGGGTTCGTCCACGCACTGCAGAAGGAGCGTGGGCTGACCACCGGATATCTCGGCGGCGTACGGCAGTTCCGCGCCGGGCTGCCCGCGCGGCGCAGGGCCACCGACACCGCCCGCGCCCGGCTCGAGGAGGCGCTCAGGGGCCGCGACGACGCCGTCGCCGCCGCCGTGCGCGCGTCCCTGCGGCGGCTCGACGCCCTCGGGGCGATCCGCCGGCACGCCGACGACGGCACCGGGACGGTTCAGGAGGCCTTCGACGGCTTCACCGCCGCCATCACGGTCCTCGACCGGCTCGGGCTCGGCCTCGACGACGTGCACGACGGCCGGCTGCGCGCCGCCTACCAGGCGCTCCGTATCCTCGGCAGCGCCAAGGAGTTCACCGCCGAGGAGCACGCCATCGTGCTCGGCTCGGTGGCCGCCGGACGGTTCCGCGCCGACGACTACATCCGCTTTCTGCAGATCCGGGCGGGCAGGCTGGCCGCCCTGGAGAGCTTTCCGCGCTCGGCCACCGGGGCCGAGCGGCGGCGGCTCGACGCGGCGCTCGGCACCCCGGACGCCCGGCGCTCGCTCGCCTACGAGAGCGCCGCGGTGCGGGGCGGCGGACGCCTCGGCCCGCGCACGGTGCCGCCCGTGTCCTGCCGGCAGTCCATGACCTCCACCCTCGACGGCCTGCGCGCGGTGCAGATCTCGCTCGGCCGGGACATCGAGGACCGTGCCGCCGGGCTGCAAGGCGCGGCCTTGCGCGACCTGCTGCTGTTCGTGCTGTTCGCGGTCGGGACGGTCGCCGCGCTCGGCCGCCTCGCCCTGGACTGCGTACGTTCCGTCTCCACTCCGCTCGACGTCCTGGCCGAGCAGGCGCGGGAGGTGGCCGGCGCACGGCTGGCGCGGACGCTCGACGCGGTGCAGCACGGCACCCCGGGCCGGACGCCACCGCCCGCACCGCTCGCCGTGCCCGTCCGGGCCGCACCCGAAGTGCTCCAGGTCGCGGAGGCGTTCGACCGGGTGCAGCGCGTCGCCTACGAACTGGCCGTCGAGCAGGCGGTGCTGCGCCGCGGCGCCGCGGGGTCGCCGGGCGGCATCGACCCGTACGAGGCGGGCTTCGGCGGAGTCGCGTGACATCACGGCCGTGTCGTCGACGGCTTCCACCGCACGCTCGTCGTACCGAGCCGTGACCTGGAGCGACCCACCCGTCAACGGCCCGACCGCGCTGCCACCGCACGGAGGCCGGTTCCGCACCTTCCTGGTCGTTTGCCGCCCCCCGGAGGGGCCGTCGCCGCGGAGACGGACTTGTTCGTCCGGACGGACGCGGCCGAAGGGTTCGTCCTCGGCCCCCTCTCGTCCCGGGCGGACTCGACGACTTCACGGGCCCGGCGCGCCGTTGCTCCGGAAGCGCGGCGTCTTCCGCACGGAATACACGGGAACCACGCTGCGCTCGAATCTCGGGCCGGTGGATCCGCTGTGGAAGGGTTGATCACATGACGACGGACGCATCCGACGAGTGGAAGCAGTGGCACGAGCACCGTACCGAGCAGGTGTCGGAGCCCTACGGGCCGCTCGCGCTGACCGGCACCTACTGGCTGGAGGACTATCCGGATGGTCGAATTCCGGCCATCCCCGGGAACTGGACGGCCGATGAGGAAGCGGTGGTGCTGACGGCAACCGAGATCGACGGCCTGACCGTCGACGGCAGGCCCTTCAGCGGCAGGATCAGTCTCGGCGCCGACCCCGGCCCCGTGACCGGGGCCCGCGTCGCGGCGGGGCAGCGCCGCCTGGTCGTCCTCGTCCGCGAAGGCGTCTGGGGCCTGCGCGAGTACGACCCCGGCGCCCCCGGGCGCCTGGCCTTCCGGGGCATCGACGCCACGCCCCACGATCCGCGCTGGTCCGTCGAGGGGCACTTCACCCCGTACGCAGAGCACCGCACCGTACGCGTGGAGAACGCCGACGGGCGTCACCGCGGCCTCGGGCTCGGCGGTGTGCTGGCCTTCACGCTCGACGGGCAGGACCTCACCCTTCAGGTCTCGGTCGAGGAGGACGGCTCGCTGTGGGCCGTCTTCGCCGACGCCACCAGCGGGGACAGCAGCTACCGCTTCAGGTTCCTGCGGCCGCCGGCGCCCGATGCCGAAGGGCGTACGACGGTGGACTTCAACCGCTCCCTGCTTCCTCCGTGCGCCTTCGCGGACCACTTCATCTGCCCCTTTCCCCCGCCGGGCAACACGCTGGGCATCGCGATCGAGGCGGGGGAGCGCACCCTGCTGTAGCGAAATTCCGCGGAATCTCCCACACCCTCCGGAACCGTCGGTAAGTTGAAGGCTGTACGGCCGAAAGGCACCCTTGCGCCGATCGGCCACGCGGCCGAATACTCCCCCCAGCGCTTGTCAGGGGCACGGCATGCCCGCTATCCGGGCGGGTCTGCCCCCGGCTGCGCCTCACGGGCCCCATCCCCACGTGGGCCCCCGACTTCCCTTGGAGGGAACGACAAGTGAGGATCAAGCGCACCAACCCCACGAGCGGTATCGCGAGACGGACCCGGCTGATCGCCGTGGCCACCGGTCTCCTGGCCGCTGCCGCGTTCGCCGTCCCCAGCGCGAACGCGAGCGACGCACACACCTTCAGTGCGAACCAGCTCAGCAGGGCGAGCGACTCGGTGCTCAAGTCCGATGTGCCTGGTACCGCCTGGGCCGTCGACCCCGCGACGAACCGCGTCGTCGTCACCGTCGACAGCACGGTCTCCAAGGCCGAGATCGCGAAGATCAAGAAGGAGGCCGGCGGCAACGCGGGCGCCCTCACCATCAAGCACACCCCGGGCAAGTTCAACAAGCTGATCTCCGGCGGCGACGCCATCTATGCGAGTAGCTGGCGCTGCTCGCTCGGCTTCAACGTCCAGGACTCCAGCGGCAACTACTACTTCCTGACCGCCGGGCACTGCACCGACGGGGCGGGCACCTGGTGGTCGAACTCCTCCCACACCACCACGCTCGGCACCACGGCCGGCTCCAGCTTCCCCGGCAACGACTACGGCATCGTGCGCTACACCAACAGCTCGGTGACCAAGCCGGGCACCGTGGGCAGCCAGGACATCACCCGTGCGGCCACGCCCTCCGTCGGCACGACCGTCTACCGCCGCGGCTCCACGACCGGTACGCACAGCGGCCGTGTCACCGCGCTCAACGCGACGGTCAACTACGGCGGCGGCGACATCGTCTACGGCCTCATCCAGACCACGGTCTGCGCCGAGCCCGGTGACTCCGGCGGCCCGCTGTACGGCGGCTCCACCGCCTACGGTCTGACCTCCGGCGGCAGCGGCGACTGCACCTCCGGCGGCACGACGTTCTTCCAGCCGGTGACCGAGGCCCTCAGCGCCTACGGGGTCCACGTCTACTGATCCCGCCGCACCGGCACCTCCGCACCATCCGGAGCCGACGGCAGGGGAGCCCCCGCACACGAGACGTGTGTGCGGGGGCTCCCTTTTGCATCGGTGCGGGAGCAACGCTCCTTCCTCTCCTGTCCTTTGGAGCCCAGGTCCGAAGGGGATGAATCCAGACAGGACTAGACCTCATGGGCGGCACAGGGATAACCCTCGCTCGGCATTTGCAGTGGGAACCAGGGGCGGAGACACAAGGGGCGGGTCACGAGCCCGGGGGCGCACGTCCGTTGGCGTGTGCGCGTCCTGAAGTCGACCTTGTGTGCTCCCCGGGGCCCTCGGAATAGTGGGCGCCGCACGGTGGGTGCGGACGTGGCTTCTGTGGTGCGCCGCCTCCGTGCCCGTACGCCTTCCGGTCGCGGCGATCCCCATCATCCCCACGGCCGACCCCCCACAGGAGGACGTAAGTTGAAGCACCGACGTATACCCGGGCGCCGGGCCGTCCTGGCCGGCGCGGCCGTCGCCGCACTGATCGCCGCGGGCGTGACCTTCCAGAATGCGAACGCGAGCGAGACCTCGCAGACCGGAGCGCCCCGCACCCTCTCTGCCGTCGCGGCCGGAAAGCTCGCCTCGACGCTCGGCGAGGACCTGGGTGCCGACGCGGCCGGAACGTATTACGACGCGAAGACGCAGCAGCTTGTCGTCAATGTGCTCGACGAGTCGGCCGCGAAGTCCGCCCAGGCGGCCGGCGCCCGGGCGAGAGTCGTCCGGAACTCCCTGGCCGAGCTCGCCGGCGCCCGCACCACGCTCCAGAAGGACGCGGCGCTCCCCGGGACGTCCTGGGCCACCGATCCCAGGACCAACAAGGTCGTCGTCACGGCCGACCGGACCGTGTCCAAGCAGGAGTGGGCGCGCCTCGCCCACGTCGTCGACGGGCTCGGCGAGAAGGCCGAGCTCAGGCGCTCACAGGGCACCTTCGAGCCCTTCGTGGCGGGCGGCGACGCCATCGCCGGCTCCGGCGGGCGCTGCTCGCTCGGCTTCAACGTGGTCAAGGACGGCCAGCCGTACTTCCTGACCGCCGGACACTGCACCCACTCGATCTCCAGCTGGTCGGACTCCAGCGGCAAGGCGATCGGCCAGAACGCGCAGTCCAGCTTCCCGGGCAACGACTTCGGCCTGGTCAAGTACACCGCGGACGTCGACCACCCCAGCGCGGTCGACCTCTACAACGGTTCCACGCAGACGATCACCAAGGCGGCCGAGGCGACCGTCGGCGAGAAGGTGACCCGCAGCGGCTCGACGACCCAGGTCCACTCGGGCACGGTCACCGGTCTGGACGCCACCGTGAACTACTCGGAGGGCACGGTCAGCGGTCTGATCCAGACCGACGTCTGCGCCGAGCCCGGTGACAGCGGCGGCGCGCTCTTCGACGGCGACGCCGCGATCGGCCTCACCTCCGGCGGCAGCGGCGACTGCACCTCGGGAGGCCAGACCTTCTTCCAGCCGGTCACCGAGGCGCTCTCGGCGACGGGTACCCGGATCGGCTGACGGGCCGACCGCCCGGTTCCCTGACAGTCCCGCCCCGCCTGTGAGGGGCGGGACTGTTCGATGTGTCGCGGCTGATCATCCGGCGTTTGCGCAGGTGAGGTGGGGGCGTGCGGATGTCGCACGCTAGTTCGAAAATTGGTCTATGGTGGGGGTGGGGTAGATGGGAACGGACGTTCGAGAGCCACTGACGGGGCTCACGGCTACGGGAGGTGCGGATGCCGGGCTTCACGCATCTGCACACCGCCTCCGGGTTCTCCCTGCGCTACGGCGCCTCGCACCCGGAGCGGCTGGCCGAGCGCGCCGGTGAGCAGGGCATGGACGCCCTCGCACTCACCGACCGGGACACCCTCGCGGGCGCGGTCCGGTTCGCCAAGGCCTGCGCGAAGGCCGGGGTCCGTCCCCTGTTCGGCGTGGAACTGGCGGTGCAGGCCGCGGAGCCCGTACGGCGGGACCGGCGCCGCACTCCGGTGCGCGGCGGTGCCTTCATCGACGAGTCGACACCGCGCGCGGTCTTCCTCGCCCGGGACGGCGCCCGCGGCTGGGCCGACCTGTGCCGGCTGGTCACCGCCGCCCATACCTCGCCCAAGCTCTCGGCTCCTCCCCCCCTCTCGACTTCGCTCGAGCGGGGGGACCCCCATCAGCAGGGGGGACCCCCGTCGGGCACCACCCTGCTGTCCTGGACCGACAACCACGCCGGCGGTCTGACCGTCCTGCTCGGCCCCGAGTCCGACGTGGGCCGCGCCCTCGCCGCGGGGCGCCCGGACCGCGCGGCCAGGCTTCTCGCGCCCTGGCGGGAGGTCTACGGCGACGCCCTGCGCCTGGAGGCCGTCTGGCACGGCCGCGCCGGCACCGGCCCCGGCTCCCTGCGCCTGGCGGCCCGCACCGTCGGCTTCGCCGTCGAGCAGGGCGTCCGCCCTGTGCTCAGCAACGCCGTCCGGTACGCCGACCCCGGGCTCGGCCCGGTCGCCGACGTCCTGGACGCCGCCCGCCGGCTCGTCCCCATCGACCCCACCAAGGAGCTGGACTCCGGTGAAGCCTGGCTCAAGGACGCGCCGGCCATGCTGACGGCCGCCGAGCGGGTGGTCGAGGCCGCCGGCTACCGCCGCGACACCGCCCACCGCCTGCTGGAGCAGACCCGGGCGACGGCCGCCGAGTGCCTGGTGGACCCCGAGGACGACCTCGGCATCGGCACGGTGCACTTCCCCGAGCCGCACCTCGTCGGCGCCGGCCACCGCACCGCCCAGCGCGCGCTCGCCTCCCGGGCGGCGGCGGGCATGGTGCTGCGCGGCTACGACACCCGGCGCGCCTACTGGGAGCGGATGCACGACGAACTGGACATCATCGCCCACCACGGCTTCGCGTCCTACTTCCTCACGGTCGCCCAGGTCGTGGACGACGTCCGGAAGATGGGCATCCGGGTCGCCGCGCGCGGCTCCGGCGCGGGCTCCCTCGTCAACCACCTGCTCGGCATCGCGCACGCCGACCCGGTCGAGCACGGGCTGCTGATGGAGCGCTTCCTGTCCAAGCGCCGCCTGGCCCTGCCCGACATCGACATCGACGTGGAGTCCGCCCGCCGCCTCGAGGTCTACCGCGCGATCATCGACCGGTTCGGCACCGAGCGGGTCGCGACGGTCGCGATGCCGGAGACGTACCGCGTCCGCCATGCGATCCGCGACGTGGGCGCGGCCCTGTCCATGGACCCCGCCGACATCGACCGCATCGCCAAGTCCTTCCCGCACATCCGCGCCCGCGACGCCCGCGCGGCGCTGAAGGAACTGCCCGAGCTCGGGCGGCTGGCGGGGGAGCTCCGGCACGAGGGGCACAAGTACGGCCGGCTGTGGGAGCTGGTCGAGGCCCTGGACGCGCTGCCCCGCGGAGTCGCCATGCACCCGTGCGGAGTGCTGCTCTCCGACGCCTCCCTCCTGGCCCGTACGCCGGTCATGCCGACCAGCGGTGAGGGCTTTCCCATGTCCCAGTTCGACAAGGACGACGTCGAGGAGCTGGGGCTGCTCAAGCTCGATGTGCTCGGGGTGCGGATGCAGTCCGCCATGGCGCACGCGGTCGCGGAGGTGGAGCGGGCCTCGGGGGAGCGGATCGACCTGGACGCCCTGGCGCCGGGCGACCCGGCGACGTACCACCTCATCCGCTCCACCGAGACCCTGGGCTGCTTCCAGATCGAGTCGCCGGGCCAGCGGGACCTGGTCGGACGGCTTCAGCCGGCCGGCTTCCACGACCTGGTCGTCGACATCTCGCTGTTCCGGCCCGGTCCGGTCGCGGCCGACATGGTGCGGCCGTTCATCGAGGCGCGCCACGGGCGGGCGCCCGTCCGCTATCCGCACCCCGACCTGGAGGAACCGCTGAAGGAGACCTACGGCGTCGTCGTCTTCCACGAGCAGGTCATCCACATCCTGGACATCATGACCGGTTGTGGGCGCGACGAGGCGGACCGGGTGCGGCGCGGGCTGTCCGACGCGGAGTCGCAGGGGCGGATCCGGGTCTGGTTCGCCCAGCAGGCGGCGGCGAACGGGTACGACGCGGAAACGATTCAGCGCACCTGGGAGATCGTCGAGGCCTTCGGCTCGTACGGCTTCTGCAAGGCGCACGCGGTCGCCTTCGCCGTACCGACGTACCAGTCGGCGTGGCTGAAGGCCCATCACCCGGCCGCCTTCTACGCGGGCCTGCTCACGCACGACCCCGGGATGTACCCGAAGCGGCTGCTGCTGGCGGACGCGCGGCGGCGCGGGGTGCCGATCCTGCCGCTGGACGTGAACAAGTCGGGAGCCGCCCACCGTATCGAACTGATGTCTGGAACAAAGGGTTCCGCCGAGCGGTGGGGGCTCCGGCTCGCCCTCCGCGATGTGCACGGCATCAGCGAGGGTGAGGCGAAGCGGATCGAGGCCGGGCAGCCGTACTCCTCCCTGCTCGACTTCTGGGAGCGTGCCCGGCCGAGCCGTCCCGTCGCCCAGCGGCTGGCGCAGGTCGGCGCGCTGGACCCGTTCGGCGCCAACCGCCGCGATCTGCAACTGCACCTGACCGAACTGCACCGGGGCGCCCGGGGCGGGGGAGGCGGCCAGCTCCCTCTGGCGGGCGGACGGCGGACGGCCTCCGCCGGGCTGCCCGACCTCTCCCCGGCAGAGCGGCTCAGCGCCGAGCTGGGCGTACTGTCCATGGACGCCTCGCGCAATCTGATGGACGACCACCGAGCCTTCCTGGACGAGCTGGGCGTGGTGCCGGCCCGCCGGCTGCGCTCGGCCCGGCACGGCGAGACGGTGCTGGTCGCGGGGGCCAAGGCGGCCACCCAGACCCCGCCGATCCGTTCCGGCAAGCGGGTCATCTTCACCACGCTCGACGACGGCACGGGCCTGGTCGACCTCGCCTTCTTCGACGACTCCCACGACGCCTGCGCCCACACCGTCTTCCACTCCTGGCTGCTGCTGGTGCGCGGGGTGGTGCAGCGACGGGGACCGCGCAGCCTCAGCGTGGTGGGCTCCGCCGCCTGGAACCTCGCCGAACTGGCCGAACTGCGCGCCGAAGGCGGCCTCGACGTGGTGGCGGCCCGGCTGGCGGAGCCCGTCCCACAGCCGGAGCACGAGGGCGGCGACGCGGCGAAGGGCCGCCGCATCCGGATGTCCACGGGGTACGAGATGAACCCCTGGGCCGATCTGCGACCCGCGGGCGAGGGCCCTGCGGGTGGAAAGAAGTTGTGGCATCAGAGTCCGGGGAGTGCGGGATGACCATCCTCTGCGTACGTTTCCAGCTGCCGGTGATGTACGAGGCGGCCCTGCCGGGGCTGCTCGGGCTCCTCGAGGAGTTCACTCCCGTCGTCGAGGCACTGCCACCCGACGGGGCGCTCGCCGATCTGCGGGGCGCCGAGCGGTACTTCGGGCGGGACGCCGTCGAACTGGCCGCGCTGATCCGGGTACGGGCCCTCGCCCACCACGGTGTGGACTGCGCGATCGGGGCGGGACCCGGGCCCATGCTGGCCCGTATGGCCCTGCGCGAGGCGACGCCCGGCACGGTCCGCGTGGTACCCGAAGCGCCCGGCGCCGTTCGGGAGTTCCTCGACGGACTGCCGGTCAGGGCGCTGCCCGGGGTCGGCGGGGTCACCGCCCGTACCCTGTGCGAGTACGGCCTCGACACCGTCGGCAAGGTCGCTGCCGCGCCCCTGTCCACGGTGCAGCGGCTGGTCGGTCTCCGGGCCGGCCGTGAACTGCACGAGAGGGCGAACGGCATCGACCGCGGCCGGGTCGTGCCCAACGCCGTGTCCTCCTCTCTCGCCGCGGAACGCCCCTTCACCCACGACGAACTGGACCCCGACCGGCACCGGCGCGCCCTGCTGTCGGCCGCCGAGGAACTCGGCACCCGGCTGCGCAATCTGGAGCGTGTGTCCCGCACGCTCACCCTCACCGTGCGCTACGCCGACCGCTCCTCGACGACCCGCAGCCGTACCCTCGCCGAACCGACCGCGCACTCGGCGGCGCTCACCGCGGAGGCGTACCGCATGTACGAGGCGCTCGGACTGCAACGCGCCCGGGTCCGCGCGATCGCCCTGCGCGCCGAGGGCCTGATCCCCGCCGACCACGCGACCCACCAGCTCACCTTCGACCCCGTGGACGAGAAGGTGCGCCGCCTGGAGGAGGTGGCGGACCGCGCGCGAGCCAGGTTCGGCCCGCGCGCGGTGATCCCGGGGTCGCTCGCCGCCTAGGGGGATTTCGGGCTGTGATCTCGTCTTCCCCGGGGTGACCGAGTCGGAACTCGCCGACGGCATCTCCGACCCGGTCGCCGGAAAGGCCATCGCTGCGTGTTCCGCCGGCCCGGGTGCGCGTTTCGGGTTGTGACCAATCACCGGGGCCACCTTTTGACCACAACCCGAAACACGCCTTAGTCCTGTGCCGCGGGCGTCAGTTGGCCCACGGCGGGGTGATACGCGTGCCGTCGGCCAGCTCCGCCTCGAGACCGTGGGAGGTGGTGACCCAGGAGACCGCGGTGTGGTCGGTCGGGTTCTCGACGGTGAGGGTCGCCCCGGGGTTGACGATCACCGTGTCGCCCGCGAAGACGCGGTCGGTGCGGCCGTCGACCGTGATCAGCAGCTCGCCGTGCAGCAGATGGAAGATCTCCTCCCGGTTGACGGTGTGGGCGGGCGCCTTGGTGCCCGCAGGGATCTCCCCCCGCCACGCGCACAGCTCCTTGCTGCCCGTCAGGGGAGTGGCGTACGAGACGAATCGCGCGCCGTGCATCTCGTGTGCGACGGCTTGGGACGAACGGACCACGGGCATGGGGTGCCTCCCGGCAGATGGTCAAGTGGGTTGACTACTTACCCAACCATGGTCAAGCCACTTGACCTTCTCGTCAAGGGTGTTTCAATGCCTCCGTGCAGAACTCCGAGGCCATGGGCCTTTCCGCCGCCCTGCTCGCCGTCGCGGCCGAGCTGACCCAGCGCATCCATGACGGCGTCGTCGCCAGGGGTTTCGAGGGGTTGCGACCCGCGCACGGCTTCGCGTTCGCCCGGCTCTCCGCGGGCGGCGCGACGGTCACCGAGCTCGCCGCCCACCTCGGGGTCACCAAGCAGGCGGCAAGTCAGCTCGTGGACGAGATCGTGCGCAAGGGTTACGCCGAACGGCGGCCGCATCCCGGGGACGCGCGCGCCCGGCTGATCGTGCTGACCGAGCAGGGCCGGGCCTGCACCCGGGCGGCGGAGGAGGCCGCGGCGGAGGCCGTGCGGCCGTGGGCGGAGCTGCTCGGGGAGCCCGGAATTCGTTCGCTCCAGCGTCAGTTGGGGCAGATCGCACCCGCGGGGCCGGTCAAACCCGCATGGTGATGAGTCCTCACACGCGCTCGGTGCATTACCAGAAGCCGCAGCCGCCATCGGCCGCCATCGAAAGTTTTTACTGACGCGTAACTTCACACTTCCACTACTGGTCCGTAACTTGACGGGTGAACAGCATCCCGTGATCCGGATCACAGGGCGTAAGGCCGTCGTACCTCCCTTGAGCCGCAAGGAGATCACCCGATGCTGCCCTGGAAACGAGCGTTCAGACCGCTGGCCGCACTGCTGCTGGCCGCAGCGGTCGCCGTCGTTCCCACCGCCACCGCCACCGCCGACGCCGCAACCGCCCCGAGCAGCGGCTGGAACGACTACTCCTGCAAGCCGTCCGCCGCCCACCCCCGCCCCGTCGTCCTCGTCCACGGGACTCTGGGGAACTCCGTGGACAACTGGCTGGCCCTCGCGCCCTATCTGGAGAGCCGCGGCTACTGCGTCTTCTCCCTCGACTACGGCCAGCTGCCGGGCGTCCCCCTCTTCTACGGGCTCGGTCCCATCGCCTCGTCCGCCGAGCAGCTCCAGACGTTCGTCGACAAGGTGCTGGCCGCGACCGGCGCCGCCAAGGCCGACATCGTCGGGCACTCGCAGGGCGGAATGATGCCCCGCTACTACCTCAAGTTCCTCGGCGGCGCCGCCAAGGTGAACGCACTCGTCGGCATCGCGCCCGACAACCACGGCACCACCCTGGACGGACTCGCCAACCTGCTGCCCTACTTCCCCGGCGCCGCGGACCTGCTCTCCAAGGCCACGCCGGGACTCGCCGACCAGGTGGCCGGCTCCGAGTTCATCACCAAGCTCAACGCCGGAGGCGACACCGTGCCCGGCGTGCACTACACGGTCATCGCCACCAAGTACGACGAGGTGGCCACCCCGTACAGGTCCCAGTTCCTGAGCGGATCCGATGTCCACAACGTCCTGTTGCAGGACCTGTGCGGCCTCGACCTCTCCGAGCACGTGCTGATCGCGTTGACCGACCGGATCGCCTTCCACGAGGTGGCGAACGCCCTCGACCCGGCGCACGCCACCGCCACCACCTGCGCCTCGGTGTTCAGCTGACCCCGACCACCCTCGCAAGACGTCCGCAGCCGTCCCCAGCCGCTGCGGCCGTCTCCCGGGACCTGTCCGACCTGAGCCGCCGGACAGGCCCCGGAACCTCAGCGCCCGCGCCGGGCCCCGCGTGAGGCGCGCCGGCGCACCGAAGCGAACAGGGCCGCCGCCCCGAGGGCCAACGCGCCCGCGCCGCCGATCGCCTGATACGAGGTGGAGGCGCCGCCACCGGTCTCGGCGAGCTGCTGCGCGGTGCCCTCGGCGCCGTTCACCGCCGTGTCGCTCCTCCCGGCCGCCGCCGAGGGTGACGCCTTCCGCTCGACCTGGGCTGTGCGTTCGGGGGCCGACGCCGCCGGCGTATCCACCCCGTCACCGCCGTGACCGTGATGCCCGACCGCCGACTTGCCCGCCCCGGCCTCGATCTGCCGCTCGGAGGGCGCCGATGCGGACGGAAGCGGCGCCGTACCCTTCCCCGTTCCGGCGGCGCCCGAGCCGCCGAAGACGACGTCCGAGCAGGAGTAGAACGCCTCCGGGCTGTCCGAGCGCTGCCAGATCGCGTACAGCAACTGCCTGCCGGAGCGCCGCGGGAGGCTGCCGGAGAACGTGTAGAACCCGCCCGAGGCGACCGGGTCGGTGGCCGTGGCGACCGGATGCGCAAGATCCAGGTCTGCCCAGGCGAGCGGCTTCGACGGATCGTAGCCGGGCTTGGTCAGGTACACCGTGAACGTGCCCTTGTGCGGGGCGGTCACCCGGTACCGGAAGGTGTACGGGCCGCTGTGCACCCCGGTCGCCGGCCAGTCGGTGCGGGGCAGGTCGAGCCCGGTGAACTCGGAGTTGCCCGCGCTGCACAGCCTGCCGTCCGCGATCAGCGCCCGGTGCCGCCCGTTCGCGTCGCCGATGCGCACGCCGTTCCAGTCGTAGAGGGCCTGTGTGCCGCCGGCCGCGACCGCCGCCCCGCACGCGGCCGACCTCGGGCTCTCGGGCCCCTCCGCGTAGCACTGCGCCACCCGGCTGACCGGGTTTCCCATCGACCCGTGCGCGGCCGCGGGCACCTCGAACGGTCCCACCGGCACGAGCGGTAGGACACCGACGGCGGTGACAACGGCGATTCTGCGGCGTACGGACATGCGGAACTCCTCCGAGCGCTCCGGGTGCGGGGACGTGTCCCGTGGGGGGCGCTCAGCAAGCTAGCCGCAGGAAATCGTGAAATCGCCTGTGGGTGGCGGGTGTTGGAGATCCTTATGGTCGCGTTAAGGCAGGGCTAACTGAGGGCTGAGGAAGGAGGGTTGGGAGGCCCGTATCACCTGCTCCCGAGAGGCATCGCCGTCCCTTTCGAGATCACGGCCGCAGCGTCGGATGTGCTGGAGGCGTTCCTCGCCTCCTTCGATGAGCTACATGGCTTCGCGGTCGCCCGAGCCGCTGCTGGGCCGATTGGCAGCGTCTACGCCATCTGGACGCGCACGCGGTCCACGGAAGCTCTTCGGGTGACGTTCAGTGCGAGTACGCCGTCCACGCAACCTCGCCATCAGCACCGGTCTGACCAGCCATCACCCGTCCAGACAAGGCGGAACGACGCCGGGGCCGTGGTACTTACCCAATTGGGAGTGCTCAGCTTGCGGGGTCCGGAACCCCGCTCGAAGATCATGGCAGGAAGCGGCAACGAAAGGAGAACACCATGGCCGTACTTGGCCTCGTGGCACCCGCGCTCCGTACTGAGGAAAGTGGCAGGAAGAAGAGCAGCAAGAGCACGCACCACCGTCGTCGGCATTCGCGGCACTCGCGGCACTCGCGGCACTCACGCCACTAGCGCGGCTGATTGAATGTGTCTTACTGACCATGGTCGGGATTCGCACCCGACCATGGTCGTCTTCATTGGGAAAGGTGATCAGGATGCTGGGTGTGGGCCCAGTTCTTCTTCGGGCGGAGAGCCGCCGGATCAGGGAATCCGCAAGATGACAGCGATGCCCGCCGTACGGTCGGCCCTTCGAAGGCTGCTGCCTGCCGCCGAGCACTCCGATGCGATCGTCGCCGCCGCGCCGGCGGTTCCGCTCAGGGATGTGTTCCGGCGCTTTTGGCCCTACACCCGTGGCGCTCGGCACTGGTTCGTGCTGATCCTCGCCTTTATCGTGATGGGGCCGGTCATCGACGCGGCCGAGATCCTCATCTTCAAGGTCCTGGTCGACGATGTGCTCGTCCCGCGTAACCTTCACCTCTTCTTTCCGATCGCCCTCGCGTACGTTGGTTTCGCCCTCTTTTCCGGCGTCTTGACGTTCGCTGACGAAGTGATCTCCGCTTGGGTCAGCGAACGTTTCCTGCTGACCCTTCGGTCCGATGTATTCCGGCACCTGCAGGGCCTCTCGCTCGGCTTCTTCGAACGGCAGCGGCTGGGCGATGTGCTGTCCCGGTTGACCGGCGACGTCGACGCGGTCGAGACATTCATGCTCTCCGGCATGGTGGACGCGATCTCACACGTCATGCGGCTCGGCATCTTCCTCGGCATCCTCTTCTACCTGCGCTGGGATCTGACCCTCCTGGCCCTCGTCATCACGCCGATGTTCTGGTTCACGGCACAGCGCTTCTCCCGGCGGATCAAGGCCGCCTCACGTGAGCGGCGCCGGCGCAGCGGTTCGATCAGTGCGATCGCCGAGGAGGTGCTCGGCAACATCTCGCTCGTGCAGGCATACAACCGCCAGAGGTGGGGGTACGGCCGGTTCCAGCGCGAGAACCTCGGCAGGTTCCGCGCGGCCATGATCTCGACACGGATTCGCGCCCTGTTCGGTCCGGTGGTCGACCTCATCGAGCTGGGCGGTGCCCTGGTGGTGATGGGCCTGGGCACATGGGAGCTGACGCGGGGTCGGCTCACCTTGGGCGGGCTGATGGTCTTCCTGGCCCTGCTGAGCAAGCTCTACAGCCCGATCCGCGGCATCTCCCGGCTCAGTAACACCTTCTATTCGGCATCTGCCTCGGCAGAGCGGATCATCGAGCTACTCGACCAACGACCCCAGGTCCGCCAGGCCGCCGTCCCTCGGCGGCTCCGGCGTGCCCGCGGCGGCGTGGAGTTCGACGACGTCGGCTTCCGCTACCCGGGAGCCACCCGGCCCGCGCTGTCGGACATCTCGTTCCAGGTAGCACCCGGTGAGACACTCGCGCTGGTCGGGGCGAGCGGCGCCGGAAAGTCGACCGCTGCCAAGCTGCTGCTGCGCTTCTACGACCCGCAGCGCGGGTCCGTCCGGCTCGACGGGCTCGACCTTCGCGACGTGCACCTCGCCGACCTGCGCAACAACATCGCCGCGGTGCTCCAGGAGACCCTCGTCTTCCACGGCACAGTCCGGGACAACATCGCCTACGGTCGACCGGGGGCCGGCGAGCGGGAGATCGTCGCGGCCGCCCTCGCCGCAGACGCGCACGAGTTCATCCTCCGACTGCCGGAAGGCTACGACACCGTGGTGGGCCACAGCGGCCGGCTGCTCTCCGGCGGACAGCGGCAGCGCCTGGCGATCGCCCGCGCGATGATCCGGGACGCCCCCGTGCTCCTTCTCGACGAACCGACCACGGGCCTGGACACCGAGTCGGGATGGCGGATCCTCGAACCGTTGCGCCGGCTGATGAGCGGCCGCACGACGATCATCATCTCCCACAACCTCCTCACCGTGCGCGACGCCACCCGGATCGTGGTGCTCGAGCAGGGGCATGCCGCCGAGCACGGCACACACGAGGAACTGCTCGCACGAAGCACCGCCTACGCGCGGCTCTACCGGCTGCACGAGCACGGGCCGGTGAGTGGCGCGCCTGCCCTGGAGGTTCTGCCATGACCCGCACCAAGGCGCCGCTCCCGCCGCCGCTGACGGCCGGAGCGACGGTGATCCCCCGCTACGAAGTGCTCGCACACCTGGCGCGCACCGGCTGGCTGGACCTGTACGACGCCTGGAGCAAGGAACGGGAGTGCCGGTGCGTGGTGAAGGTGCTGCGACCGGACCGGAGGCACGAGCAGCGGCTGCACGACCGGCTCGTGCAGGAGGGCCGCTGGCTCCAGACGTTCACCCATCCCCACCTGGTCCGCGCGTACGAGACGGTCGAGGGCCCGGAGCCGGTCGTGGTCCTGGAGACGCTGACCGGGGAGACGCTGTCGCACCTCATCCGCCGTCGGCGCCGCCGGCTGGCCGCCAACGACCTCGCCGTCCTCGGCCTGCACCTGTGCTCGGCTGTGCGTTACCTGCACGGTCAGGGCCTGCTGCACCTGGACATCAAGCCGTCCAACGTCGTGGTCGGCAGCCGGCGTGCGGTCCTGCTCGACCTGAGCGTCGCACGCCCACCCGGCCACGCCTGCCCCGGACTCGGCACCTTCTGCTACCTGGCCCCCGAACAGGCACGCGGCGGGACGCTCACCGCCGCTGCAGACGTCTGGGGGATCGGCATCACGATGTACGAGGCCGCCACCGGCGACATCCCGTTCGACGATGGGGAGACCTACGACGAGAGCGAGGATGCGGACGAAGGGTCGGTGGCCGGCAGCGACGACTGGCCGTCGGAGGACGGCCCCGCCGAGGACGACCGGTATCCGCAGCTCGAGGAACGGGCCCCATCGGTCGGAACCCGTCGGCGCCTGCCACCCAGTCTCGCCGCCGCGATCGATGTCTGCCTTGAGCCCGATCCCGACAACCGGCCGACCATCACCGAACTCGCTGCCGTGTTCGACGGATTGCTGCCGCACAGTCAGCGCGGCGTCCTGCCGCCGCCGGTCGACTGACGTCGTCGCTCGATCAGGATCACCCCGAGGCTCAGCCCGACCACGCGGGCGTTGGCGCGATCTTTGGCCGGTGGCCTGCCCGGGCTGGGGTCGAGCATGGCCAGGGGAAAGATCGTGTCCGTGCCCGCCCCAGCCCGGCAGCAGCGCCCCCGCGCCGTGAGTAGTGTTGTCGCCCCCTGCGCTCAGGCGGCTGGGGGAAGGCCGCGAGACGCGGGCTCCGGCCACCTGCCCCATGCGGAGAACCGGGGCGGCACTCAGGCGTCCGGCCACCAGAGGCGGGCGATGTCCTTCCGGACTTCCGGGCGCTCCGTGGGACGGTCGTCGGCCTCCTCCCGCACCCGGCGGGATTCGGTCCTCTTCAGGGGCTTGTGCACGGTTACTCGGCGCATGGGGGCCTCCTTGTGCCTACCGGGTTCCGCGTAGGGGCGGAGGTAGACGTTTCCGGCGAGGTTTCCTCATCGATCGCGGTCTGTCTGTGGCGGCTGTCACCAATCGGCTGTCAGTGGCGGCTGTCACCCTGGCCGTATGACCAGGGACATGACCAGGAACATGGCCAGTAACCGGGCATCCGAAACCTCGGCAGCACCAGGAGCCTCCGTGGACTGGGACCGGGCGGCCGCGGACTTCGACGACGAGCCGGACCACGGACTGCGCGATCCCCTGGTGCGCGGTGCCTGGGCGGCCCGGATGGGGGAGTGGCTGCCGCCCCGGCCCGGTGACGTGCTCGACCTCGGGTGCGGTACGGGCAGCCTGTCGCTCCTGGCGGCCGAGCGGGGTCATCGGGTGACGGGTGTGGACCTGTCGCCGGCCATGGTCGCCCTCGCGCGGGCGAAGTTGTCGGGGCGTGACGCCGTGTTCCTCGTCGGCGACGCCGCGGCCCCGCCGGTGCCTGATCGGCTCTTCGACGCCGTCCTGGTCCGCCATGTGCTGTGGGCGCTGCCCGACCCCGGCCGTGCCCTGCGGCACTGGCGGGGACTACTGCGCCCCGGGGGACGGCTGGTGCTGGTCGAGGGGGTGTGGGGGACCACCAGCCCGGTCGGGATACCCGCCGAGCGGCTGACCGCGCTGCTTGCGCCCCTCGCCCGGGACGTGCGCGTCGAACGGCTTTCCGACGACGCGCGGCTGTGGGGCAAGGAGGTGGACGACGAACGGTACGCGGTGGTGGCGGTGCCCTGACCGGGTCCCGGCTCACGCCAGCAGCGTCTCGAAGCCGCCTTTGCGGGCGAGGAGTTCGAGGGTGTCCAGGGCTTGGACGGCGGCCGCGGCGGCCGCCGGGTCCGTTTTCCCGAGGCCGCTCGCCGCGAACTCGTCCTCGTCGAGGCGGAGCACGGTCGCGCCGTCCGCGGAGCGCCACAGGTCCAGGTCGAGGTCCTCGACGACCAGTTCGCCGCCGGAGCGGGCGGCCGGGCGGGTGATGTCGCAGTACCACCCCTTCAGGGCACCCCGCCCGTCGCGCACCTCCTTCACCGCGTACCACCGGTCGCGCCAGTAGTACTCGGTGAAGACGTCACCGGGCTCGAACCGCACGAAGCCGAAGTCACGGACGCCGTCGCCGGCCCAGGGGGCCCGTACGACGATCCGGTTGCCGTCGTCGCGGAGCAGCCCGGCGGGGTAACGGATCTTCGTACGGCCCGCCTTGACCAGGACGACCTCCACGTGGGCCGCGGGCTCGGCCGGGTTCTCGCTCACTGTCACAAGGGCGCACGGTATGCGGGTGGGCGCGGGGGATGCCTCCCATTTTCCGGCGCGTGCGGAAGAATCGGCCCGTGACCTTGAAGATCCACATTGACGGGAGCGCACCGCCGTACGAGCAGGTACGGGCGCAGATCTCCGAGCAGGCCAGGTCGGGGGTGCTGCCGGTGGGCTACCGGCTGCCCACCGTGCGGGGGCTCGCCGAGTCCCTCGGACTCGCGGCGAACACGGTCGCCAAGGCGTACCGGGCGCTGGAGGCGGACGGGGTGATCGAGACACGGGGGCGCAACGGAACGTTCGTGGCCGCCGCCGGTTCCGCCGCGGAGCGGGAGGCCGCGGCAGCCGCCTCCGCCTACGCCGAGCGGGTACGACGGCTGGGCCTGGGCGAGCGGGAAGCGCTGGCCGCGGTCCGGGACGCCCTGCGGGCGGCCTACGGCGACTGAGGTCCGGCCGCCGCCGGGAGGCGGTGCGGCGTGCGGGTCACCGTCAGGCCGGCCGCCGACGCCACGCGGGCGAAGGCCGTCGCGTCCAGGACCGCGGCCGCGTACGGGTCGTTGTTGAAGTAGACGTGGATGTCCCGTCCGTCCCGGTCGTCGGGCCAGGCCTCGGCGATGCGGTGGACCCAGGACGTCAGGGACCGCCGGCCGTAGCGCGGCCACGGCCGGGCGCGGCCCGCGTGGAAGCGGAGGTAGCCCCAGTCGGCGGTCCGCCACAGCGGGGTGACCGGGCGGGAGAGCACGTCGGCCCAGCACAGCGCCGCGCCCCGGGCCTCGAGCACCCCGCGCACCTGCGGGGTCCACCACGATGCGTGGCGCGGCTCCACCGCGACCCGGGTGCCGGCCGGAAAGCAGGCCAGGCAGTCGTCCAGGAGCGCCGGGTCGGCGCGCAGGGTGGGCGGGAGCTGGAGCAGGACCGGGCCGAGCCGGTCACCGAGCCCCGTCGCGTGGCTCATCAGGCGGTGCACCGGCTCCTCGGGTTCCTTCAGCCGTTTGATGTGGGTCAGATAGCGACTGGCCTTGACCGCCACCACGAAGTCGGGTGGCACCCGCTCGCGCCAGCTCTCGAAGGTCTCCCTGGACGGCAGCCGGTAGAACGCGTTGTTGATCTCGACGGTGGCGAAGCCTGTCGCGTACTCCTCCAGCCACAGCCGCATGGGCACGCCGGCGGGGTACAGGACATCGCGCCAGTCCTTGTACTGCCACCCCGACGTGCCGACGAACAGGGTCATACATCCATCAAAGCACCGGCCGGCGGCTTCCACCGGTACTGGCTACAGGTACAGCCCCGAGTCCGCCCCCGCCCGCTGGTCGGGCACGGACGCCGGTGACGTCCCCCGCCGCAGCGCGTACAGCTCCGCGAGGGTCGCGCCGTCGCGGCCCACGCCGTCCTCCCGGCCGAGCCAGCCCACCGCCTCCGTGCGGGTCAGCGGACCGACCTCGATGCGGGCCAGACAGCGGCCGGGGCGTACGACGGCCGGGTGCAGCCTCTCCAGGTCCTCGTTGGTCGTGACACCCACCAGGACGTTCCTGCCCTGTCCCAGCAGTCCGTCCGTCAGGTTCAGCAGACGGGACAGTGCCTGGCCCGCGGTGTGCTTGGCCTCGCCGCGGATCAGTTCGTCGCAGTCTTCCAGCAGGAGCAGCCGCCAGCGGCCCTTGCCCGCCGCGTCCTCCTCGCCGATCGCGATGTCCATCAGATACCCGACATCGCTGAAGAGCCGCTCCGGATCCAGGACACAGTCCACCTGGCACCAGTCACGCCAGGAGCGGGCCAGCGTCCGCAGCGCCGACGTCTTGCCCGTGCCCGGCGGGCCGTGGAGCAGCAGCAGCCGGCCCGCGATGTCCTCCGGTGTCGTCTTCATCAGCCGGTCCATGGCGTCCGCCACCGGTGCCGTGTAGTTGGCGCGGACCTCCTCCCAGGTGCCCGCCGCGATCTGCCGTGTCGTACGGTGCGGACCGCGCCTGGGCGACACGTACCAGAAGCCCATCGTCACGTTCTCCGGCTGCGGCTCCGGCTCGTCCGCCGCGCCGTCCGTGGCCTGCTTCAGCACCTGTTCCGCCAGCTCGGCGCTGGTGGCCGTCACCGTGACGTCCGCGCCGCGGTTCCAGCGGGAGACCAGCAGTGTCCAGCCGTCGCCCTCCGCGAGAGTCGCGCTGCGGTCGTCGTCGCGGGCGATGCGCAGCAACCGGGCGTCCGGCGGCAGGAGCGAGGCCCCGGAGCGTACGCGGTCGATGTTCGCCGCGTGCGAATACGGCTGCTCGCCCGTCGCGAAACGGCCGAGGAACAGCGCGTCGACGACGTCGGACGGCGAGTCGCTGTCATCGACGTTGAGCCGGATCGGCAGAGCATCGTGTGGGTTCGCGGGCATGCCGAACATGATCCGTCACGGGACCCTCCCGTGCACCCGGTTTCCGAAGTGCGCCGGGTGTGTCGGGTCTGCGTCGTGCTCCCGGTGCATCCGGTACGTCCTGTTACCGGGCTGTTGAACGACAAAGTCTGCCCCTGGCCCGATCCAGGCCGTTACTGTGGCCCATGATGGGACGTCATGAGTGGAATTCGGGGGCGGGGCGGTGGCGTCTCACCGCTCTGCTCGGTATGGGGGCGGCCGCTCTGGCCCTGGTGGTGACCCTGATCAGCACCCTGCCCGGCAACGGCGCGAGCATCACGGGCACCACGCGCGACGGAGACAAGGTGCACGGCACGCCCGGCACCCCGCCCGCGTCGACGGGACCGGACGTCGGCTGGGGCTTCACGCACACCCAGTACAGCGCCGACGAGGGCAGCGGCGCGGCGACCGCGCGCGTCGAGGGGCTGCTCTCCGGGACGGCTCTGCCGCAGAACCAGCACATCATGGGCTGGGGCGCGGGCAATCCCGAGCCGGTGAAGGGCCGTTACGACTTCGAGGAGATGGACCGCCGCATCGACTTCGTCCGCAAGTCGGGCGGCACCCCGGTCGTCACCCTGTGCTGCGCCCCGGACTGGATGAAGGGCGGCAGGGCGGGCGTCGGCGTCACCGACTGGAGCCGGGCCGCTCTGGAGACCGCGCCGACGCCCGGCCACTACAAGGACTTCGCGGCCCTCGCGGCGACCGTCGCCAAGCGCTACCCGGACGTGCGCCACTTCATCGTCTGGAACGAGTTCAAGGGCTTCTGGAACGACTCCGAGGCCCGCTGGGACTACGAGGGCTACACCGAGCTGTACAACCTGGTCTACAAGGCGCTCAAGCAGGTCAACCCCGAGATCATGGTGGGGGGCCCGTACCTCGTCATGGACAGCGTCGACCCACGGCAGAAGCAGGACGCCTCCACCACCCTGCGCGGTGCCTGGGGCGCCATGGACCAGCGGGTCCTGGACGCCTTCTCCTACTGGAACCAGCACAAGGCGGGCGCCGACTTCGTGGTCGTGGACGGCTCCAGCTACACCAAGGACGACGACCTGCTGCCGAACGAGTTCGCCGCCACCGACAAGCTCACCGCCGTCGGTGCCTGGGTGCGGAAGCAGACCCGTGATCTGCCGCTGTGGTGGGCCGAGTACTACGTCGAGCCCGCCGACGGCAACGACGACCGGGACGGCTGGACCGAGGACCACCGCGTCGCCGTCCAGGCCGCCGGCATGATCGCCCTGGTCAAGGGCGGCGCCTCCTCGGGCTTCTACTGGAACCCCGAGGAGCGGAAGGGCACCGACTGCGCGGGCTGCCTGTGGACGCCGACCGACACCGCGGGCGGCGGCAGGGAACTGCCCATGTACAACCTGGTCTCCCGGTTCGGCGAGGCGTTCCCGCCGGGCACGACGTACCGGACGGTGCCGGTCGCCCAGGACGACGTCCCCAACGTCCGCGTCCTCGCCACCGACAAGGTCGTCCTCGTGGTGAACACCCTGGGCCGCGGAATCAGCGCCCAGGTCGACGGCAAGCGGTTCGACATGAAGGCGTACGAGGTGAAGTGGCTCCAGCGGTGAGCCGCTCCACCTCGTAGGCCCGTCGCCCCCGGTCCGGCGCTCAGCCCTTCCCCATGGTCAGGAACCGCTGCACCAGCGAGGCCAGCAGCACCGCCAGCAGGGGCAGGGAGAACCAGAAACTGCTCTGCAGCAGGCGCAGTTGACGCACACTCGGCGGCATCGCGACCCGTACGACCTCGCGCGCCGTCAGCATCAGGACCAGCGCCACAGCCGCGAGCCCCCCGACCACCGACCACGGCGTCCAGGTCACCCGCGGGCCGATCGGCCCCGGATGCGGCTTCGCGACCGGGCCCGCGGGCTGCTCGCGCAGCGTGTACATCGTCACGTCGTCGTTGACGAGGACCTTCTTCAGCTCCCGGCGGCCGTCCAGGTTCCTGATGAGCCGTGACTCCCAGGTCGCCGAGTAGCCCACGTCCATCCGGAGGTACGTCACCTGGCTGGCGTGGATCACGAGGTACGAGTTCGGGCCGGCGTCCTTGAGCGACTTGACCAGGCCCGACACCAGGACCGGATCGACCGGCGCCAGGGTCGGCACGTACTGCACCTTCTCCATGTCCCGGGCGCCCCACGGCATCGCCGGCGTCACGTTGTCGACCGTGTCGTTGCTCAGCCACAGCAGCCGCACGGTCGGGTTGTCATGGGCGTAGACGTAGTCCATCGCCGCGACCTCGCCCGGGCGGATCCGCTCGAAGGACTCGTTGCCCCAGCGAGCCACGAGGAAGCCGCCCATCAGGAGCAGGCCCGCGAGGAGGGCGGCGAGCGAGGCGAGGCCGGGCCGGTCCTTGTCCCGCTCCGCGGCCGTCGCGCCGGTGCGCGGGAAGAGGGCGAGCCCGGCCAGCAGGGCCGCGCCCGGCACCGCGAACATGAAGACGCGCAGCGCCATCTCGCCGCCGTAGGACTGCATGCCGAAACCCAGGAACGGCACGAAGGTCAGCACGAGCAGCGACCGCTCGCGGTACTTGTTCCCGCGCCGCCGCCACCAGCCCCAGCACGCGAAGGTCAGCACGGCCCCGGCCAGCAGGACGCGCGTGTACAGCACGAGCTTGTGGGTCGGGTCGCCGCCCTGGATGCGCCCGGAGACGGACGTCGACACATTGCTGCCGACGCCGCCGACCCCGCCGAACAGCTCGTCGAAGTGCCCGGACCAGTACGGCTCGGCCATGAAGCCGACCCAGAACGCCACCAGCACCGCGAACAGGATCGGCAGCCCGCGCAGCTCGGAGCGGCCGGCCAGGACGAGCGCGGCGAGCACGCCCAGCATGACGAACGGGGTGAGCTGGTGGGCCGGGACGCTCGCCGCGTACAGGCCGATCAGCACCATGAGCAGCACCGCCCGTTGCCCACGGCCGGCCGGTTCGACCTCCGCCTCGCCGGGGCGGGCCTTGGCCCAGATCACCCGTGGCGCGCGGAACCACACCAGCAGGATCGCCACGAAGACCAGGTAGAGCAGATAGGTGAAGCCCTGCGGGGAGAAGTAGTCCTGGCCGACCCAGCCGCTGAGCACGAAGATCCAGATGCCGGTCCACTTGGCGCGCCAGCTCGCCCGCAGTGACCGCACCAGCAGCAGCATCGGCGCCAGGTAGAGCAGCTGGATGACCGTCGGCCACCAGCGGATGACCTCGGTGAGGTCGGTGACCCCGCAGGCCTTCGCGACGAACGCGGCCACCGCGAAGAAGCCCGGCCAGCTCCAGCGCGCGTCCAGGTCCGGCACGGCGGATCCGGTGCGGTCGATGTAGTCGAGGAACCCGAGGTGCTGCCAGGCCGTCGCGAAGCGCGGCTCGGTCTCGATCACGGCGGGCAGCGCGTGCAGGGAGACGACCGTCGCGAGCAGGGTGGCCAGCAGCAGGCCCCTGTGCTCACGGCCGCGCCACAGCAGGCCGGCGAAGACCACGGCCAGCAGCGCGGCTCCGGCCAGGGTCGGCAGCGGCAGGACCGAGATCAGTCCCAGGCCGCCCATGTGTGCGAGGGAGCCGTCGTCCATGGACAGCGCGGGCACCCAGTACAGCAGCAGTGCCGCGACCAGCAGGGCGCCGAGCAGCAGCCCGGACCGGGTCGCCCGCGGCCGGAGCGCCCCGCCGGGAGAGCCGGAGGAGTGCGGGTCGTCTGTGGGCCGCGGCTCCTCCGGGGCCTTTCGGATGCGTGCCGTGGAGCCGGGCAGGCCCACCGGACGGTCCGGCTGCGGCAGCCTCAGCGACCACGTCGTCCGGTCGTGGTCCCCGGGCGCGGCGGGCGTCCCGGTGGGCGGCGTGCCCGGACCGGGGCGGACGTCGGGCCGGCGCTCCTGATGGTCGAAGTCGACGTGGATGCCGAGCGCGAGCGTGTCGGCGTCGAGCTTCTTCGCCCAGGACGGGCCGGTCCTCGGCGTGGGGACCTCGGGCGCCCCCAGGTCGGCGAGGTCCCCGTCCGGTGCCGCGTCCTCGGGCACGGCGTCGGCGGGCGCGGCGCGCAGGATCCGGTAGAGCTTCGGTGCGGCGATCGCCACGATCACCATGAGGCTGGAGATCTCCGCGACGCCGGCGCCGGTGAGCCCCATGCGGGGCAGCAGCAGCACGGTCAGGCCGAGCACGAGCACGCAGAGCAGCCCCTGCAGACAGGCGAGTCCCAGCGTGCGGCTCTGGGCGCGCAGCACCGCGAAGTACGTCTCCATGACGACCCGCAGCAGCGCCCCGACCGCGAACCAGCGCAGCAGCGGAGTCGCCGCGTGGGCGTAGCCGTCGCCGAAGACGTGCAGGATGACGGGCGCGCCGAGGAACAGCAGCCCGCACACGGGCAGCATGATCCGGGCCATGCGCCTCAGCGCCGCCCGGGTGTTGGCGGCGAGCCGCGCCGGGTCGTGCGAGCCCTCGACGGTGAGCGAGGCGCCCATGTTGATGGCGAGCAGGTTGGTCGTGCCGCCGATGGTGGTGGTGATGTAGAAGTACGCGTTTTCCGCGGCGCCGACCTGGGAGGCCACGATCACCGGGACCAGGTAGACCACCGCGAGCGAGAACAGGGAGCCGGTGTAGTCGCCCGCAAGGAAGCGGCCGATCTCCCTCAGCGACGGCGGGCTGGCGTGGTCCTCGGTCGCCTCGATGTGCCGGGGCACCAGACGCCGGAACACCATCCAGCCGAGCGGCAGTACGGAGGTGGCGATGGCGGCGACCCAGGAGACGAAGACGCCCATCATGGGGATGGCGGCCGCGACCCCGACGAGCAGCACCAGTTTCACCGCGGAGAACACGGTGTTGCCCACCGGCACCCACAGCGCGCTGCGCAGCCCGGTCAGCACGCCGTCCTGGAGGGTGAGCAGGTTCCAGGCGACGACCGCCACGACGAACACCAGCGCGGGGCCCGGCCCGTGCAGGAAGTCGTACGACCGCCCCCACACGTTCAGGGTCAGCAGGAAGACCCCCGCGGCCAGGGCCACGACGATCGAACTGCCCGCGTAGGTACGGAGGATGAGACGCCCCGTGGCGCGCCCGGAGACCGGTATGAAGCGGGCCAGGGCACCGGTCAGCGTCACCGCGGTGAGCCCGGCGAGGAGCTTCATCGCGGCGATCGCCGCCGATCCCTGGCCGACCGCGGCATCGGAGTAGTAGCGGGCCGCGACCAGCCAGTAGCCGAGGCCGAGCACCGCAGAGATACCGGTGTTCAGCATCAGCGCATAGGCGTTGCGGAACAGCTGGCCGCCGCCGCCCCCGCCGCTTCCGGGCAGGCGCAGGCGGCGGCCGGACCGTTCCGGTGGCGCGGTCTGGGTCTCGGGGTCCTGGGCTGTGGTCGTCGTGTCAGACACGGGAACGGATGGCCTTCCGGCAAGCCTGTCGTGTTCTACGGACCACGGCGTACCCCTTGGTCAGGGCGCGGTCCCTGGCGAAGTTGCGGACGATCGCGCGGCCTTGGACGAGCCGTTCGAACTCCTCGGCGTCCGTGTTGCGGCGCACGGTGACCCGTTGCAGCGCGTACGGTCCCTGGCGGCGCCGCGCGAGACCGTTGCCGACGGCGAGCGACTGGCGGTAGCCCGTCTCGCGCACCGTGCGGCGCACCCGCCGGCTGGAGTAGCCGTACGGGTACGCGAACGAGACCGGGCGGGTACCCAGCTCATCGGTGATGATCTCCGCGCAGTGCACCAGCTCGAACCGCAGCGCGTCGTCGGGGAGCCGGTCGAGCTGCGGGTGCGTGTGGCTGTGCCCGCCGATCTCGACTCCGGCGCCCGCGAGCTCGCGGACCTGGTCCCAGCCAAGCATGGTGTCGAGGCCGCCGCCGGTGTCGTGGGCGCCCCTGATCCACCCGGTCGAGACGAACAGGGTGGATGCGAAGCCGTGCCCGGCGAGTACGGGCAGGGCGTGCCGGTGCACGCCCTCGTAGCCGTCGTCGAAGGTGATGAGGACGGGCCGCTCGGGCAGGGGCGCACCCTCCCGCCAGCTCCGGGCGAGGTCGGCCGTGCTCACGGGCGTGAACTTCAGGTCCGCGAGCATCGCCATCTGCTCCGCGAAGGCCTCCGGCGCCACCGACAGGGCGCGCGTCGCCTCGTTGGGCGCAGTCGCGACCGAGTGGTACATGAGGATGGGCACGGTCTGGTCGCTCATGCGGCCTCCTGCGAACCGCCGGGGAGGTCCACGACGGAGAACGCGACGCCGCCCCGGCGCGCCCGGACGCTCCCCAGCACATATCCGCCCGCCGCCGAGACGACCCCGGCGACGATCGCGCCGGCCCGGCCCGCGCCGCCGGGACGGGCCAGCAGGGCGTCGCGCAGTCCGCGGACCACCCCGGCGGGCAGTACCCGGGTGGTGTAGCGGCGCTCCGACTCCAGCCCCTTGCCGGAGCCGACGCTGCGGGCCACGAGCGCCTTGGAGAGCCCCTCGGCGTAGGTGCGGGTACGGAAGTAGGCGAAGTGCTCGCGTGGCGCGGGCACCCGATGGTGGATGACCGCCCGGTCGTCGATGAGCAGGATCGCGTCGGGCCGGGCCCGGCTGAGGCGGATGCACAGCTCCGTCTCCTCGCAGCCCAGCGGGCGCTTGTCGCCGTCGCGTCCGATGCCGGTGGCGAAGCCGCCCGCCGCCTCGAAGGCCGTGCGGCGGAAGGAGGCGTTGCCGCCGAGGACGTTGCGCACCCGGACCCGGCCGGGCGGCAGCCCCTTGTAGGTGCACCCCACCACCCAGTCGAACTCCTCCGGGAACCACGCAGGGCGGCGGCCCGACGCCCAGATGGGCATCGTGCGGCCGCCGACGGCCATCACCCGAGGGTCCTCGTACCCCGACGCGAAGTACCTCAGCCAGTCGCGTTCGGCCACGGCGTCGTCGTCGAGGAAGGCGATGATCTGCCCGTGCGAGGCGGTGATCCCGGTGTTGCGGCCGGCGGACAGGCCGCGGGGGCCCGCGTTGGCGAGCACCCGGACCTCCTCGACCTCCTTGTACTCCCGGCCCAGCCGGTCCAGCAGGGTCTCGTTGTGGTCCACGACCAGCAGCGTCTCGCGCGCCGGCAGGGACTGCGCCCGCACCGAGGCGACCGCCGCGAGGATGTCCTCCCAGCGGTCCTCGGTGTAGACGCAGATCACCACGGAGATGTCGGGGTCGTTCAAGACATCTCTCCCTGACCCGAGTTGAGTGCCATCGCGTGCGGTCGGCGGCGCAGGGCGCGCCGGTTGGAGCGCTCCTTCAGGATCACCTTCAGCACCCGGAACCCGTCGCGCACCGCACGCAGGTTGCTGGCGCCGTGGATGCGGAGGTACTCGTGGCTGGGTATCTCCTGCACCCTCAGGCCGGCCTTGACCACCCGGATGTTCATCAGGGTCTCGACCTCGAAGCCCGTGCAGTCGAGGTCGATCTTGTCGAGGCAGTGCCGCCAGAACGCGTTGTATCCGTAGCAGAGGTCGGTGTAGCGGGCGCCGAACTTGGCGTTGACGATGGCGCACAGCACCCGGTTGCCCAGCTTGCGGATCGGTGTCATGTCCGAGGTGCCGCCGCCGTTCGCGAACCGCGAGCCTTTCGCGAAGTCGGCGCCGGACACCAGGGCGGAGACATAGCTGACGATCTCCTGGCCGTCGGCCGAGCCGTCCGCGTCGACCATGACGATGATGTCGCCGGTGCAGGCCCCGAACCCGGTGATCAGAGCGTCGCCCTTCCCTTTGCCCCGCTGCTCGACGACCTTCACCTCCGGCCACAGCTCGCGCGCGACCTCCACCGTGTTGTCGGTGGAATTGCCGTCCACGAGAACCACTTCGTGGATCCAGTCGGGAAGGGTCTTGAAGACGTACGGGAGATTCTCCGCCTCATTCATGGCGGGGATCACCACACTCACCGGCGGTGCAATGGCCAGGTGAGAGGAGATGGGCCGGTACTTTCCCGGTGTTAACGGATCTTGGCCCGAAATTGCCGGGCGCAGTACAGAACTCATGAGTCTGGTCCCTCTCGTCCGGTGGACCGTCCGCCCCTGGACGGTCCCGCTGTGTGTCCGGTTCGAAAGGGGGGTTCTCACTCACGGCATGCCGAAATGGATCTCCGTGCATGCCGGGTGAGCTGGCAAAGCTGGCCGTCTGCCGGGAAAACGGCAGCCGACCGCGCGGCACGACTCGCGCGACCGTGGTCGCCGAGCACGGCACCCCCCTACCGCGCCCCGCGCCGGAACCATCGCGGTACCTGAGCCCTCCCCTGGATCCGCTGGATGATGGACCGATGCGGGTTGATGTACGACGGTATTGACGATTGCGACTTTATGGCAAGACCAGGGACGTGTCCCCCGTTTTCGCTGATATGGTCGTCAATTCAGCCCCTCGAACGAATTTTCCCCATCCGTTTCAGGATCCGGTCGGCCGGCTCGAAGAGTTCCGGCCGCGACAGCACCGCATTGCGCAGTGCCCGGACCGGGGCGCGGCGCGCCCTGTGTCCGAACGCGACTGGGTGACGGCGCGTCACCCACCCTTCCGACACGGAAAGTTCCCGTGTCTTCAGGGAGTCCTTGTATTCCTTCTGGCCCCGCCCGAGATCCAGATAGGCGATGCCGTCGGCCGCGGCCGCCTCGGCCATCCTCAGATGCAGGATCAGTCCGGGCGAGTACTTCGAGAATTCCGGGTCGTAGGCCGGGAACCAGCAGGCCAGCACCCGCTCGGTGCGCAGTCCGAAGTGCGCCGCGACGGGCCGGTCGTCCGCGTAGAGCACCGAGAGGATCCCGGCGAACGGCTCGGAACGGGTGTGGAAGAGCTGGTGCACCAGCTGGTTGATCCAGGGGTGCGCGAAGCGGTCGCTGCGCCCGGTCCTGCGGTACTGCGCGGACTTCCAGGCCATCAGCGTCCGCAGGGCCGCCGGGTCGCGCTCGTCGTGGACGTAGCGCATCCGGCCGGTGTCCCGTCCCAGCTTGCGCTCCTTGGCGAGCGTCGTACGGGTGAACTTCGGCGACTGGGCGCGCAGGCGGCTCAGATAGACTTCGTACCCTTGGTCGACGTCCATGACCGGGGACGGGAAGGTGCCGGAGGCCCCCGCCTCGAACGGCTCCTGGCCTTCCACGAGGTGGTCGAACTCCCAGACGGCGAGCCCGCAGGCCCGCAGCAGTTCGTGTGCGTCCCAGGCGAAGCCGGGCCGGTGTACCAGGCCCTGGCAGTCCGAGACGCCGAGGCCCACGGCCCGTCCGACCCCGGCGGTCGTTCTCTGGAACGGGAAGAAGGCGGCGGGCTCGCCGTCCTCGTACGCCACCGCGATCCGGACGCCGCGTCTCGTCCGGCCCACGGCGAGCGTGAACTCCGGTGACAGGAACGGGTTCGCCAGCTCGGGCGAGCCGTTCAGATGGGCCTTCGACTGCAAAGCCGTCCATGCCGCCCGGTCGGCGGCGCTCAGTTCGCCGGGGCGGTACACCCTGATGTCCACGTCGTCAGGCCCGTCTTCTCGCCGTGCGGCGGCGCTGCCGCCGTACCGGTACCAGCAGGAGAACGAGGGAGCTGATCACGGTCACCGCGAGGATCCCGCCGGTGACCGACCACCGGTGGACCGCCAACATGCCTTGGGCAACCAGAAGGTCGATCGCGATCGCTCCCGCCACGGACACCAGCGCGCGGGGCCAGGGATCCAGCCCCCGCAGAGCGGCGCCGACCGCCGTCGACGGCGCTGCGAGCAGGAAGAACAACGTGAACGGGCCGCGCAGCGGCGAACCCGAGTCGCTCAGCGCGAGGATCGCACCGACCCCCGCAACGGCGACGGCCACGCCGACGAGCAGTGGGAACAGGCCCCTCCCCGGATCCTGTCCCGGCCCCCCGTCCCCGCCGGACGGAGGTGGCTTGATGCGTAAGGTCTGCATTGGCGACTTTGCCCCCCGAAGCGCCGGATGCCGGGCTTCAATGTCGCGCAGCCGGGAGGGGGCCGTCAAGATGCGGAGGCGGGGCGCACGGGTTCTCAGCCCCCGTAAACATGTGTTCGCCAGGGGGCCTGGCCTCTTGGCGCCGTCGTCCGAAAGCCGAACGGACAGGTCATGCGCGTGCCGTAACCGCGCAACGGGGCGGGGGTGAACATCTGGGCCGATCCGAATGAATACCGAAAAGGGTCTTGGCATGGACACTTCCAGTCAACTCGCGTAGCTGCTACCACCGTTGTGGCAGATCCTGTTAAAGGAGGTTCCATGAGACGTTCCCGATTTGCGGCGTACGTGACTTCGCTCCTCCTCGCCGTCGGCCTGGTCCTCACCGGGGCCGCCGCGGCGCAGGCGTCACCGCTCGCCGCGACCGGTGGCTACGTGGCCCTCGGTGACTCCTACTCCTCCGGCGTCGGCGCCGGCAGCTACATCAGCTCCAGCGGCAGTTGCAACCGCAGCACGAACGCCTACCCGTACCTGTGGCAGGCCGCTCACGCCCCCGCTTCCTTCAGCTTCCTGGCCTGCTCGGGCGCCAAGACGACCGATGTCCTGAGCAACCAGCTCGGCACCCTCAACTCGGCCACGAGCCTTGTGTCCCTCACCATCGGCGGCAACGACGCGGGCTTCTCCGACGTCATGACGACCTGTGTGCTCCAGTCCGACAGCGCCTGTCTCTCGCGGATCGCGACGGCAAAGGCATATGTCGACACGACCCTGCCCGGCCAACTGGACGCCGTCTACTCGGCGATCCGCGCCAAGGCCCCCTCGGCGCATGTGGTCGTGCTGGGCTACCCCCGCTTCTACAAGCTCGGCACCAGCTGCGTCGGACTGTCCGAGACCAAGCGTTCCGCGATCAACGGCGCCGCCGACCACATCGACGCCGCGATCGCCAAGCGCGCCGCCGACCACGGTTTCTCCTTCGGCGACGTGCGCACCACCTTCAGCGGCCACGAGATCTGCTCGGGTGACTCCTGGCTGCACAGCCTCGACTGGCTGAACATCGGCCAGTCCTACCACCCCACCGCGGCCGGCCAGTCCGGCGGCTATCTGCCCGTGATGAACGGCGCGGCCTGAACGGTTACGAACTCGAGGGGGAGGCCCCGTACGACGGGGTCTCCGTCTCACACGTCACCGAGAACGGCACGGTGTTGGACCTGACCTCCACCGGAGAGCGCACCTCCACACCGATCGCGTTGTGCACCGAACCGCCCGGGTCGTACGTCGTGACGACGACCTGCCGCTGCTTGGTTTTTCCGCCGCCCTCGGGGAAGGACAGCGTCTTCCAGCCCGGGTCCGACACCTCCCCCGTCGCGGTGACCCAGCGGTAGGACACGTCGACCGGGACGTTGCCGACCGTGAACGTGGCCGTGAACGTGGGCGCCGCGGAGTCCGGCGGCGGACAGGCACCGGAGTAGTCGGTGTGCGCCCCGGCGACCGTGACCCGCACGTACGGGACGGACGGGCTCGCCGTACGGCCGCCCTCGCCTCCGTCCCCGCCTCCGCCTCCGGCCGAGGACCCGCCGGAGGGCGCCGGGCCCGATTCCGTGCTCCTCCCGGAACCGCTCGAAGCCCCGCCGCCCACGGTGTCGCCGCGGGAAGCACCGCTGCTCGTACGGCCGGCGCCGCCGCTGCCGTCGTTCCGGTGCACCAGCGCGTACGTCAGTCCCGCCAGGGCGAGCGCGAGCGCGGCCAGACCCGCGACCAAGGCCACGGCGGCACCGCGGCGCCGCGGCGGCGGCCCGGACCGGGCCGGGTACGCGGGCTGCGTCACGCCACCGGGGGCGGGCGTGGGCAGCGGCGGAGTGGGGGACCCGACCGGGAAGGCCGGGACCGTCGGCGCGTAGGAGGGGGCGGGGGCGCCCGCGCGCGCGGTGCCGCCCGCGCCGACGATCCGCAGATCCTGTTCGGCCTGCTCGGCAGGGATGCGCTCGGATGGGTCCTTGCGCAGCAAGCCTTCGATCACCGGGGCCAGCGCACCGGCCCGGCGCGGCGGCGGCAACTCCTCGTCGACGACCGCCCGCAGCGTGCTCAGCGGAGTGTTCTGACGGAACGGGGAGTTGCCCTCGACCGCCGCGTACAGCAGCACGCCCAGCGACCACAGATCGGACTCCGGTCCAGGTGTGCGCCCCAGCGCCCGCTCCGGGGCGAGGAACTCGGGTGAGCCGATGACCTCCCCGGTCATGGTCAGCGCCGAGCTGCCCTCGACCGTGGCGATGCCGAAGTCGGTGAGGACCACCCGGCCGTCGTCGGCCAGCAGCACATTGCCCGGTTTGACGTCGCGGTGCAGCACCCCGGCCGCGTGCGCGGCGCGCAGGGCGGCGAGGACCTCGGCACCGATGTGCGCGGCCCGCTGCGGGGAGAGCGGGCCCTCCGCGTCCAGCAGGTCCGACAGTGCGATGCCGCGGATCAACTCCATCACGATCCACGGGCGGCCGTCCTGGTGGGCCACGTCGTAGACCGTCACCACGTTGCGGTTCGCCACCCGGGCCGCGGCCCAGGCCTCGCGCTCCAGCCTGGTGTACATGCGCTCCACCTCGGCCGACGGGAGCCCGGCGGGGGCGCGCACCTCCTTGACGGCGACCTCGCGGTGCAGGACCTCGTCATGGGCCCGCCACACCGTCCCCATGCCGCCCTCGCCGAGGGGGGACAGCAGACGGTAGCGTCCCGCGATCACACGTTCATGGCCCGGTTCTTCGGACACGGGCGTCCCCCATTCGCATCCGCGCGACGTATGCACTCCGCGTGATTTCTCCCCAAAAGTAGCTCAACCGAGTGCGGATGCCGCCCCCTTGAACACCAGTCCGGCCCCGAGGACCACGACGACGAACGCCGACCCCAGGGGCGCGGTCCTGCGCACCAGCGCGGCGGCCGGGCCGCGGGTCCAGCCAGGACGCCGGTCGAGGACGCGGTTCATCCCGCTGCCCAGCTTGACCACCGCGACCCCGGCCGCGGTCAGCGTCAGGGCCAGTCCGACGCCGTAGGCGACGACCAGCAGCAGCCCGAACCAGGCCTTTCCGAGCGCGGCGGCGCCGACGAGGACCACCACGGCGGAGGGACTGGGAACCAGCCCGCCGGCGAAGCCGAGGAGGATGGTGCCGCGCAGGGTGGGCGCGGTGGGATGGGTGTGGGTGAAGCCGCCGTGGGAGTGGGGGACGCCGTGGGAGTGGGCGTGCGGGTGCTCGTGGTCGTGGTCGTGCTCGTGGTCGTGCTCGTGGTCGTGGTCGTGCGGGTGTTCGTGCCCGTGCTCGTGCGGATGGTCCGAGCGGGTGTGACCTCCGTGCGCGTGGTCCCCGTGTACGGGGTCCCCGTGTGCGTCGTCCGCGTGTGCGTGGTCCGCATGTGCGTGCCCGTGTGAGTGGCCGCCGGGCGCGTGCCCGTGTGCACGGCCGTGCGCGGGGATCCGGTTGCGCCAGGCCCGTCGGACCAGCGACGCGCCCGCCAGGGTGACCAGGATCCCGCTGGCCAGGCCCAGCCAGGCGATCACCGACGGTGCCGCCGCCGAACCCGCCGTGACCAGCAGGCCCAGGGCGACCACCCCCAGGGTGTGGGTGACCGTCACGGAAGCGGCCAGGGGCAGCACGTCCCGGAGCTTCGCCCGGCCGCCGCGGGCCGCCGCGGTGGCGGCCATCAGGGTTTTGCCGTGGCCCGGGGCCAGCGCGTGCATCGCCCCGAGGCCGACCGCGACGACCAGCGCGAGCGCGGCGAAACCGACGGTGAGGTGGTGCCCCGCGACGAGGTTGTCCAGTGCCCGGGTCCACCGGTCGGCACCGCGCGGCAGCACGGCGGCTCCGGGGGCGTCCCGCCGGTCGTCGGCGAGGGCCGGACCGCCCGGGCGCATGCGCACCGAGGCCGTTACGGTGTCGGACGGCGACGAGAGCAGATCCTTGGGGTAGTCGGTCAGCTCCCGGGACACGGACGTCTTCGGCACGTCGGACGCGGTGAGCGTCATACGGTCACCGCGCGCGGTGATCTCCCGCCAGCCGGGGCCGGTGGCCGCGCCCGCGCTGTGGAAGCCGAGGGCCACGCCGTCCCTCCGGGGCAGGGGCGCCCGCAGACCGCACTCCACGCGCAGGGTGTGCAGGCCCGCCTGGCCGGGCCGCAGTTGTGCCCGGCTGGTGCCGACGGCCAGCGGGACCGTGTGTCCGTCCACGGTGACGGTGCTGCCCTCCGCGGCCTTCGCGCACCGTTGCCGGGCCCACTCGGTCAGGCCGAGCTTCTCGAGGTCCGGCCCGGCCTGGGTGGCCGGGATCTCGGCGAGGTCCTCCACATGGTCGATGCGCAGCCGTCCGGGAGCGGCGACCAGGCCGTCGTACCGGTTGACGGTGAAGTTGCCGAGCGGGTGGGCGCTCGCGGAGCCGGCGGGCACCATGACGAGCGCGCAGGCGGCCGTGAGGGCGGCGGCGCCCGAGGCGGCGACGCGGCGCAGGTTCACTTCGTCGCCTCCAGGGCCTTGCGGGCCTCACGAGCGCCCACGGGGGAGAAGCCGGGGTTGAGGCGCAGGGCCGAGGCGAGCGAGGCGCGGGCCTGGTCCGTTCGGCCCAGGGCCCGCTCGATCGTTCCGCGGTGGTAGAGGAAGACAGCGTTGCGGTAACCGGTGGCCGTGGCCTGCCGGGCGTAGGGGAGGGCCTCCCGGTCACGGCCGCTCATGTGCAGGGCCCAGGCGAGGGCATCCGCGGTGTGCACGGTGTGGCGGCGCGCCCACTCGGCGCGGGCGGCCTTGAGCGCGGCCTCGTGGTCGCCGTGGTCGGCGGCGGCCAGGGCGGTGTCGAGGTCGGCGTCGACGCCGTTGGCACGGGCCAGCGAGACCCACGCGTCGACCAGGGCGTACTGGTCGCGGGCCTTGGCCCGGTCGCCCTCCTTGCCGCGTGCCTCGTACAGTTCGCCGAGTTCCACGAGCGGCTGGGGGAGCGGATAGCGGTCGACGACCTGCTCCATGCCCCGGATCGCGTCGGCGGTGTCACCCTGGGCCGCCTGGGCGCGGGCCCGGCCCTCGAGCGCGGGAAGGTAGTTCTCGTCGGCGGCCAGGGCGCGCGCGTAGTGGCCGAGGGCGGTCTTGTACTGCCCCTGGTTCCAGGCGAGCTGGCCGAGCGCGGTGGCCACGTAGGCGATGTCGCCACGGCTTGTGGCCGTGCTCAGCGCCTGTTCCAGGACCCGGCGGGCGGACCGCACGTCGCCGCGCAGTTCGTGGACGTAGGCGTAACGGGTGAAGACGGGTACGCCCGGGCGGCGCGCGTCGGCCAGGTCGGCGGCCTTGGACGCGTCGGTGTAGCGGCCGAGTTCGACGAGCGCGTCGATACGGGAGGACAGCGCGCGCTCGCTGTACGGGTTCTGCTTCAGGGCGCGGTCCGCGTACGTCAGGGCACCGGTGAAGTCATGGCGGGCCGCGGCGAGGGCGGCGCGGCCGGCGAGCGCGGCGTCGTTGTCCGGGCGCAGTGCCAGGGCACGGTCCAGCGCGCGCTGTGCCTGCGGATAGCGGGAGGGATCCCCCTTGGTGCGCGCCTGTTCGACGTAGGCCAGGCCCAGGGTCGACCAGCCGCCGAAGTCACGCGGCTGAGCGCGGAGATGGGCTTGCAGGGACCGGATGCTCCCGTCGAGGTCACCGCCGGCGAGTAGTGCGGGAGAGAGCGCGCCGGACGTGGACGCCACCGGGGCGGTACGGCCGGTGTCCCGTACGGCGCCGAAGACGACGGCGCCCGCGGTCAGCGCGACGGCCAAAGAGGCGGCACAGAGACCGAGCTGCACGGACCGCCACCGCCGCCCGGCCGCGGAGAACCTCCGCAGGGCTGCCAACCGGTCACCTCCGCCGACGGGCTCGGCGGAGCCGGCCACGGGACCACCCGACGCGCCGTCCGCTCCGCTCGTGGCGCCCTCCTCGGGCGTGGTCTCCGCCGCGCGGAGCGTCGCTGGCGTCGGCTCGGCCTCCGGCCGGCCTTCGTGCCCGCTCTCCGGCGCGCTCTGGTTCGTACGCGGGGACATGCCCTCTCCTCAATCTCCCGGTCGGAAACGGTCGTTGTCGAAAGCAGAGCGGCGCGGCCCGCGCCGTGGGGGATGGGTGGGTACGGGCCGCGCCGGTCGAGGGGGACGGGACCGAGGGGCCGGTCCCGTCCGGCGGGCGGGTCAGTACGCCCGGTGGCGGGAGCGCCGGCGCCACCACAGCAGCGCCGTGCCCACCAGCAGGACGCCGGCCGCACCGGCCGCCGCGGAGGACGCGACCAGCGTGGTGTCCGGGCCGCCGGCACCGGTCGGCATCAGCCCGTCACCCAGCTGGTTGCGCACGTTGTTGCCGGTGCCCTTCGCCAGTGGACCGCGCGAGCCCGAGGTGGGCTGGGCCAGGTACGGGAAGGAGTGCTCGAACTTCTGGTCGTTCGCGTCGACCGCGTCGCCCAGATCGTTCTTCGAGCCCACCAGTTCGCCCTCCACCACCTGGAGCGCCTCGTCGATCACGTCGTCGGTGAGCCGGCGCCCGTTCGGGAAGCCCGCGTTGTCGCCGTCGAGCACACCGAGCCGCTTCGGGGAGGCGGCGGGCTTGATCGAGGTGTTGAGCCGCAGCTCCTCCGACGGCCGCACGTTCGGCGGCTGGTTGAGGCCCTTGACGCCCTTCAGGAAGACGTCGACCAGGTCGTTGCGCGGCTCCGCCGGCGCCTTGATCTTGTAGATCGCCTCGATGAGCTTCGGCAGCTCCGGGTTGGTCACGTTCTTGAGGAACTGCGCGTCGTCCCACGGTGAGGACGCGTTGAACTTGTCCTTGTCCTTCTGGGGGTTGACGACCTCGTTGACCAGCGGGTTGCCCAGACGCGAGACCTGCGACCAGTCACCCTTGGCGTCCTTGCGCTGGACCGTCGACCAGATGCCGACGACCGGCTGGTGCGCCGACTCGCGGATGTAGTCGTTGGGCACCTGAAGCGCGAGGGAGTTGACGTTGTAGCCCTTGAGCGTGTCGTTGCCGACCTCCGAGAGGTTCCCGCCGTACAGCAGGTCGAAGACGCGCAGATCCGCGAAGAAGGGGTCGTCCGCCTGACCGGCGAACGTCGTGGCGCCGCCCGTGAGCTTGTAGACGGCCTGGTTGCGCAGCTTGCCGTAGTCCGGCATGGACGCCTTGCCGACGTTCGAAGGGGCGACCGGCACGTTGTCCGCGAGTTTCGTCTTGGAGACCAGCTTCTGCTTGTGCAGCTTGATGAGGTCGATGTCGTACGTCTGCGTGACGTTGAGGTCCGGGTCGTCGATGCTGTCGACCGGACCCGTGTTGTAGAGGAACGTGTTCTTGTTCTTGACGTGCGTCTTGAACGTGTAGCGGAAGATCAGCTCGCTCTGCGCGTCACCGTTGTTGTCGACGTGGATGTCGTACTGCGCGTCGTCCGCGAACGTGTAGAAGTTCGGGCCGCCCGCCGGCTCCTCGAACGGCACGAAGTTCGCGATGACCGTCGTCGTGTCCGGCTTGTCCGGGCTCACGAACGCATACAGGTCGGTGTTGTCGTACTGCGGTTGCCCCGAGATGAGCGGAGCCTCCCGGTGGGAGGAGGCGGAGGCCGCCCCCGGTTCCAGCGCGGTCACGCCGGCGGCTGCGAGCCCGCCGGCGGCCAGCGCACCACAGATGAGGGTCGCGATGCTCCTGCGCCCCGCGCCGCTCCTGGAGATAGGTGTCATGCCGTCCGTCCTCCGTGCCAACTTGCCTGACGCACCGGGATTCGGAGCGGCCCCCGAGGCGGATTGGTGGAACCCGAAAAATCTTTTCGTGCCTGCTCGACCCGCGTTTTCGCCTCGCTGATCCGTATCCCCTCCGAACCGGGTGGGCGCAGCGCGTGCCACAGTGACGCAAGCAAGCCGTGCACGGCGGCGGAGAGGGGGTTACGGGTGGAGGCGGACGAACTTCTGGTCCTTGTGGCCGGAGGTGACCAGAAGGCCTTCGAGGAGCTCTACGGACTGGTGTCCGGGCCGGTGTTCGGCCTGGTGCGCAGGGTCGTCAGGGACCCGGCGCAGTCGGAGGAGGTGGCGCAGGAGGTGCTGCTCGAACTGTGGCGCTCCGCCCCGCGGTTCGACCCCGGCCGCGGCAGCGCCCTCTCGTGGATCCTCACCCTCGCCCACCGCCGTGCCGTCGACCGGGTCCGCAGCGCCCGTGCCGCGGGCGAGCGCGAGCAGCGCGAGGCCCGGCGCGCCCACCACCCCGCCTTCGACCACGTCGCCGAGGAGGTGGAGGCCGGCCTGGAGCGGGAGTGGGTGCGCCGCTGCCTGGACCGCCTCACCGCTCTGCAGCGCCAGTCCGTCACACTCGCCTACTACGACGGCTACACGTACCGTGAGGTCGCCGAGCGGCTCTCACTGCCGCTCGGCACGGTCAAGACGCGGATGCGCGACGGACTCACCCGGCTGCGCGAATGCCTGGGAGGAGTCGCATGAGCATCCTCGACCGCCTGCTGCGCCGCGAGGACCTGCACTCCCTGGCCGCGCCCTACGCCCTCGACGCCCTGGAGCCCGCCGAGCGCGTGCGCTTCGAGAGGCATCTGGCCGGCTGCGAGCGCTGCGCCGCCGAGGTGCGGGCCCTGTCCGAGGACGCCGTGCGCCTCGCCTGGTCCACGACCGCCCTCGCACCGCCCGGCCTGCGCAACCGCGTTCTGACCGCCGTGCGGAACACCCCCCAGGACTCGGCGCCCGAGCCCGCGTACGACGCGCCCCGGGCCCGCGCACCGCATCTGCCGCCGCATGTCTGGGGAGCCGCCCCGCCCCCCGCACGCGTCCGTGCGCCTCGGATGCGGCCCCTCTTCGCCCCGTTCGCCACCGCGACGGCCGCGGCGGCCCTCGTCGTCGCCGCGCTCTTCGCGGTGCAGGCGACGCAGACGCAGGACAGACTGGACGCCGAGCGCGCACAGGCACGTGAGATCGCCCACGTTCTCGCCGCTCCCGACGCCCGCGCGACCAGCGACCGTGACGCAAGGGGCCGGGGAATCGGAGTAATCGCCTCCGCCTCCGAGGGGCGTGCCGTCGTCACCCTCAGCGGACTCGATGCGCCGCCGAGCGGGCGTGTGCATCAGCTCTGGCAGATGCGCCCCAACGCACAACCGCGCTCCCTCGGGCTGTTCCGCGACGACACGCCCCTGGTCGCGAGCGGTCTGAGCAAGGCGGCGACGTCACTCGCCGTAACCGTGGAACCCGACGGGGGCTCAGTACAGCCCACCGGCCAGCCGGTTGTTCAACTCGCCCTGCAATCCGTCGGATTCGGAGGGTAGCCGTCAACCGCCTTACGGAGAAGGTGAATCCTGTGGGCGTGATACCCGCATGCCTCGAGGGAGCGATAGGGTTAGCCTGCCCGGGCCGGGTGGACTCGTACGGGTGGGGAGTGACATGGAACAGATAACAGTGCGCAGCAGGGCGAGGGTCCCTGCGATCACCTGCGGGAGCAGCGCGACCAGTTCGCGCCTCGACCGCCATCTCTCGGTGCTGGCAGGCCCTGCCGTGCCGCAGTGCGAGACGGCCGAGGCGACGTCCCTGATGCGTGAGCTGACCGCACGTGGCGCCGCGCACGAGCGCAGCGGTAGGGGTGCACGGGTGAGCAAGGTTTCACTCTTCGCGCCGCTGCGCCGCCTGCGCCGTTCGCTGTTCGGCGGGCGCTGAGCGGCCACCGGCGTTCCTCACGGCGCCCGCGACGCGGGCGCCCAGAGCCCGCGCTCAGGCCGCCACACCGTCCCGGCGCAATGTTGCGATCTCGTCGTCCGTCATCCCCACGGCACGCAGCAGCGTCTCGGTGTGCTCCCCGAGCGCGGGCACGTCCCCCATCCGTGCCTCGTTCCCGCCCGGCAGCGTGATCGGCGGCAGCAGTGCCCTGAGCGTCCCCACCGGTGTCCCCACCTCCCGCCACCGCTCCCGAGCCGCCAGCTGCGGATGCCCGGCCAGCTCCCGCAGGTCTCTCAGGCGCGCGCACGCGATGCCCGCCCGCTCCAGCCGGGCCATCGCCTCGTCGGCGTCCAGGGCGCCCAGCGCCTTGGCGACGAGCGCGTCCGTGCGGTCCCGGTGGGCGACCCGCGCCGCGTTCGTGGCGTACGCCGGGTCGTCCCCCAGCTCCGGCCGCCCGAGCACCTGCTCGGCCAGCCGCCGCCACTCCCGGTCGTTCTGCACGGACAGCAGCACCCGTCCGCCGTCCGCCGTCGGATAGGCGTCGTAGGGGGCGATGACGGCGTGCGCCAGACCCGTGCGCGCCGGTGGGGTGCCGTCGTGCATCGTGTGGTGCAGCGGATGGCCCAACCACTCCGCCAGCGCCTCCAGCATGGAGATCTCCACCGGGCCGCCGCGTCCCGTCGTGCCCCGCCGGACGAGCGCCGCGAGCACGCCGGAGAACGCGTACATGGCCGCCGCGATGTCGGCCGCCGGAATGCCCGCCTTGACGGGCTGCTCGGGCGTCCCCGTGACCGACACCAGCCCCGCCTCGCACTGCACCAGCATGTCGTACGCCCGCTTGTCCGCGTACGGACCGGACGCCCCGTAGCCCGAGATGTCCACGGCCACCAGCCGCGGATGCGCCGCGCACAGGGTGGCCGCGTCCAGGCCGAGCCGGGCCGCGGCCCCCTGGGCCAGGTTCTGCACGAACACGTCGGCGTCCGCGACCAGCCGCCGTACCACGTCCCGGCCCCGCGGATCCTTCAGATCCAGGGCGATCGACTCCTTGCCGCGGTTGCACCACACGAAGTGCGAGGCCAGACCGCGGGCGGCGGTGTCGTAGCCGCGGGCGAAGTCGCCGCCGTCGACCCGCTCGACCTTGATCACCCGGGCGCCGAGATCGGCGAGCTGGCGGGTGGCGAAGGGGGCCGAGACGGCCTGCTCGACGGCGACGACGGTGATGCCCTCCAGGGGCAGAGGCAGGGGCGGGCCCTCGGGGGGCAGGGGCAGACGATCCATGGGCTGGATCATCACCTGCGGCGCAGGGCCTTGTCAGCAGCTCGTCACCGGGGACGCGCGTACCGGCGGACGGCCGACGGTGCGAACACCGCGATCAGCACCGCGCACCAGGCCAGCGACCCGGCGACCGGGTGGGCCACCGGCCAGGCGGCATGGCTCGGGACGCGGGCGATGGCGGCACCTCCCTGCTCGAGCGAGGCCGAGAGCCTGGGGGAGAAGAGGGAGCGCAGGGCCGTGGCGACCGCGCTGATCGGGTTCCACTCGACGAGGGTGCGCAGCCAGCCCGGCATGCCGTCGGCGGGGATGTACGCGTTGGACAGCAGCGGCAGCACGAAGGTGGTGCTGGCCAGCTGCCCGGCCGCCTCCTCGTTGCGGGGCAGCATCCCGAGCAGGATGCCGGCCCAGGTACAGGCGAACCGGAACAGCAGCAGCAGGCCGAGCGCGCCCGCCGTCTGCGCCGCGGACCCCTCGATGCGCCAGCCCACCGCCAGCCCGACCAGCAGCAACGGCACGGTGCCGGCGGCCGTGACGACGAGGTCGGCCACCGCCTGCCCGAGCGGTACGGCCGCCCGGCTGACCGGCAGCGTGCGCAGGCGGTCCATCACACCCCGGTGCGCGTCCTGGGAGGCCTGGAGCATTCCGGTGGTCAGACCGCCCGCGGCCGTGGCCGCCAGCAGCCCGGGGACGAGGAAGGAGCGGTACCGCTCGCCGGGCATCGCCACCGCGCTGCCGAAGACGTAGCCGAAGAAGAGCAGCATGGTGATCGGCATGGTCTGGGTCAGGACCACCAGGCCGGGGTTGTTGCGGATCCGCTTGAGCTGCCGCCCCAGCATCGCCGTGCCGTCGTACGCCAACGTGCTCATGCCACCAACTCCTTGCTGCCGGTGAGGCGGAGGAAGACGTCGTCCAGGGTCGGCGGCCTGATGCTCGCGTCGAGCAACGGCACGCCCGCCGAGTCCAGTTCGCGCACCAGTCGCGGCAGGGTGAGGGTCGGGTCGCGGGTGACGGCGCCCACCGCCTTGCGGTCGCGGTCGAGCGCCGGTTCGGCGCCGGTGAGCCGGTCGAGGACGCCCGCCGCCTTCACCATGACGTCCGCATCCGTGACGACGACCTCCGCATACGCCCCGATGAGCGCCTTGAGTTCGGGCGGCGAACCCGTGTGCGCCACACGTCCGCGGTCCACCAGGGCGATCGTGTCGGCGAGCTGGTCGGCCTCCTCCAGATACTGCGTGGTGAGCACGACCGTCGTGCCCTCTTCGGTGAGGTGGCGCACCGTGTCCCAAATCCGGTTCCGGCTGGCCGGGTCGAGGCCCGTCGTGGGCTCGTCCAGGAAGAGCACGTCGGGCCGGCGCACCAGGCTCGCCGCCAGGTCCAGCCGCCGCCGCATCCCGCCCGAGTAGCCGGACGCGGGCCGGTCGGCCGCCTCCGCCAGCCCGAACCGTTCCAGCAGCTCGTCGGCGCGCGCCGACGCGTCCCGGACCCGGTGCAGCCGGGCGAACAGCCGGAGGTTCTGCCGCCCGGTGAGGTCCCCGTCCACCGAGGTGTCCTGCCCGGTGACCCCGATCCTGCGGCGTACCGCCGCGGGCTCCCGCAGCAGGTCGTGCCCCGCCACCCGCGCCGAGCCGGCGTCCGGGTGCAGCAGCGTGGTCAGCAGGCGTACCGCCGTGGTCTTGCCCGCCCCGTTCGGTCCGAGGAGCCCGCAGACCGTGCCCTGTGCGACCGCGAGGTCCAGTCCGCGCAGGGCGTGCACATCGCCGAAGCGCTTCTTCAGGCCCTCACTAAGTACAGCGTACGTAGTAGTCATGGGTCGACCATAGCGCACTACGTACGGCGTACGTAACTACGATGGTGGGCGAGGTGATGACGGATGGCGGGCCGAGCGGCCGAACCCCATGTGATCTGGGCGCGCCCCGAGCGCACGGGCCGAGGGCCGAGACCGGCGCACACCCGCGCCGACATCGCGGCCGCCGCGGTGCGCATCGCGGACGCCGAGGGACTGGACGCGGTGTCCATGCGGCGCGTGGCGGCCGAGCTGGGCTGCGGCACGATGTCGCTGTACAACTACGTCCCCCGCAAGGAGGACCTGTACGAGCTGATGATGGACGCCGTGGGGGGCGAGCACGAGCTGTGGGAGCCCTCGGGGGACTGGCGCGCGGACATGCTGCGCCTGGCCCACCAGACCCGGGCCCTCATGCACCGCCACCCCTGGCTGCCGCGCATGATCTCCGGCCACTACGGCTTCAGCCCCCAGGCGCTGCGCTACCTCGAGCACTGCCTGGCCTGCCTGGACCCGCTGCCGGCGCCCGCCGCCGCCAAGCTGGAGCTCATCGCGATGGTGAACGGCGTGGTGACGACGGCCGTCTCCAATGAGCTGGCCACCGCCGAGCGGGCCCGCTCCCTGCCGTGGTCGGCGGAGCAGGAGCAGGCGGTCCGCATGGCCTACCTCGGCGGACAGCTCGCGAGCGGTGCCTACCCGCGCCTGGCCGCCGCCCTGACGGAGGGCGCCGGACCGGTCGATCTGGACGAGGTGTTCCAGCGGATCGTGGAACGCGTGCTCGACGCCTTCGAGCCCGGGGACCGGAACTAGAGCAACGCGAACTGCCCCTCGGGGCCCTCCTCGTGGTGATCGAGCACGGAGGCGGGACGGCGGGCCGTGCCCGGGACCGGCAGGACGCCCGCCGCGCGCAGGTCCTCGGCCGTGACGGGTGCACCCGGCGTCAACGCCTCACGCGACGGCCCTACCTCGGTGAGCAGGGCCAGGACCGTGATCAGTTCCAGCAGCTCCGACGTCCAGGCCTGCGGCCAGGTCGCGGGGCGGATCGCCGTGAGTGTGCCCGGCTGCCCCTGAGCGGTACGGGCCGCGAACCACTGCTCCAGGACCCGGGCCCCGCCCGCCTCGAACTCCCAGGCCTCAGGTGGCACCGGGGAGATGCGCCCCTCGTCGATGTGGAGGGTTTCCTCGTCGGGGTCGTAGAGCAGGGTGAGGGGCCGGGCGGGCAGCGGGGCGCGGACGTACGGGCGGCGGCCGCCCGGCAGTTTGGGGCGTTCGCCGTCGCGGCGCATCAGCCACAGCATGCGGCGGCCCAGTTCCACGCCGCGCGACCAGGCTTCGGGGCTCTCGGTGAGGGGGACGGCGAGTCCGCCGGGGCCGGGACATGCGACCGCCATGGTCCAGGCGAGCATGTCCGCCGGGGTCGGCTTCAGGCCCAGGCGAACGCTCAGGTGCTCCAGCAGACCGGGCGCCAGGTTGGGCTCGGCGCCGCCGGGCCGGCGGTACAACGGGCGGATGAGACCGGGACGGACGAGCGGCAGCAGGGACGTCGCGAGCAGGACGGGGCCGCCCGAGTCCGCGGCGCTCTCCACGACGAAGATCTGGTGGTCGTCGGCGACCCGCCACAGCTCGGGCCGGGCCGTGTCGATGAGGCGGTGGTCGGGGATCAGCCACTGCTCGTCGAAGGGCGCCACCAGGGCGCGTACCGGCTCCGGGCAGGGGCCGGCGGCCCGCGCCAGCTTCTCCGTGCCGCTGGACTGACCCGGCAGCTGTCCGACCGCCGAGTGCAGGGTGCGGGAGCGCGTCGGTTCGAACAGCGCCTCGCGAACGGGGCCTTCGGCCTTCACCAGGGCGTCCCAGCGCGCCTTCAGACAGGCCGCGTCGGGCGCCGACGGCCAGGCGCGGCCCGGCCGCAAAGGTGCGACGGACCACGGCATGAGGTCCGCGAGCAGCGGAGCGTCGTCGTGCGTCACGCCGGGCATCGTACGACGTGCTCAGGTGGCCTCGAGGGTGACCGTGAAGGAGAAGCGGTCCCCCCGGTAGTGGATCACCGCCACGTCGAGGGGCCGCCCGGAGGTGTCGTAGGTGACACCCGTGTAGTGCAGGATCGGGCTGAGCAGCGGGACGTTCAGCAACTGGGCCGTCTCCGGGTCCGCGAGCCGTGCCTGGACCGTGTCCGTGATGCGGCTGATGTCCGCGCCGACCACGTCCCGCAGCACCTTGGTCATCGGCCAGCGGACCAGGTCCTCGGCCTCGATGCGTTCCGCAAGCTCGGGACGGACGTAGTTGCGCGCGTGGTTGGTCGGCTCGCCCGTCTTCTCGTCGCTGCGCAGCCGGTGATAGGTCGCCACCTCGGTCAGATCCGGGAAGTGCTCGGCGACTTCGGCCGGGACCGGCGCCGTGCCCCGGTCCAGCAGTTCGGTCGTCATGCCGGACTGCTGGGCCACGATCGCGTCCACCGAGCCCAGCAGGCGCACGGGGGCGCCCCTCCTCGCGCTGGGCTCGATGAACGTGCCGCGCCGGCGGTGGCGGCTGATCAGCCCCTCGTCCTCCAGCTCCTTCAGCGCCTGGCGCATGGTCAGCACGCTCACCCCGTAGTGCCCCGCCAGCTGCTCCTCGGTGGGCAGGCGCAGCGGATCCCGGGGCGAGCGGCCGAGTATCGAGGCGCGCAGCGACTGCGACACCTGGTACCAGAGCGGCAGCTTGCGGTTCAGAACGATCGAGTCGGGGGCAAAGGAGGTCACGGGCTATCCGTACCGGTCGGCGGCGCTCAGTGCAACGGGCGGTAGTGGCGTTCGAGGCCCTGCCACACGTCGTCGTAGCCGTGCTGCAGGTGCTCGGCGCGGGCCGCGTGCGGGGTCAGGGTCACCGGCCAGCGGGTCTCGAACATGAACGCCAGCCCGTCGTCGACCTTGTGCGGCCGCAACTCGGCCGCGCTCGCCTTCTCGAACGTCTCCCGGTCGGGGCCGTGCGCCGACATCATGTTGTGCAGCGATCCCCCGCCCGGCACGAAGCCCTCCGCCTTCGCGTCGTAGGCGCCCTCGACGAGCCCCATGTACTCGCTCATCACGTTCCGGTGGAAGTACGGCGGCCGGAAGGTGTTCTCGCCCACCAGCCAGCGCGGCGCGAAGACCACGAAGTCGACGCCCGCCAGTCCGGGGGTGTCGCTCGGCGAGGTCAGCACCGTGAAGATCGAGGGGTCGGGGTGGTCGTAGCTGATGGAGCCGATCACATTGAACCGGCGGAGGTCATAGACGTAGGGCACATGGTTTCCGTGCCAGGCGACGACATCCAGCGGTGAGTGGTCGTAGACGGCCGTCCAGAGGTTGCCGCAGAACTTGTTCACCACCTCGACGGGCCCCTCGACGTCCTCGTACGCGGCGACCGGTGCCCGGAAGTCGCGAACGTTCGCCAGGCCGTTGGCGCCGATCGGGCCGAGGTCGGGCAGCCGGAAGGGGGCGCCGTAGTTCTCGCAGACGTAGCCGCGGGCGGCCGGGCTCTGCCCGTTGCCGGAGTCGGTGTCGAGCAGCTCCACGCGGAAGCGGACGCCGCGCGGGATCAGCGCCACCTCGGCGGGCTCCACGCGCAGCATTCCGAACTCGGTGCGCAGCAGCAGCCCGCCGCGCTCCGGCACGATCAGCAGTTCACCGTCGGCGTTGCTGAAGACACGGTCCATGGAGGCGTTGGCGTGATACAGGTGCACGGCCATACCGCTTCGCTGGGTGGCGTCGCCGTTGCCGCCGAGGGTCCACAGTCCCGCGAGGAAGTCCGTGCCCGCGGCCGGCTCGGGCAGCGGGCTCCAGCGCAGCCGGTTGGGGTCCGGCACCGTCTCCGTGAAGGGGGCCGAGCGGAGTGTGCCGTTGTCGGCTCGGGTGAACGCCGGGTGGGCCGCCGAGGGGCGGATGCGGTACAGCCACGAACGGCGGTTGTGCGCCCTGGGCTCGGTGAACGCCGTACCGCTCAGCTGCTCCGCATACAGCCCGAGCGGGGCGCGCTGCGGGGAGTTGCGGCCCTCGGGCAGCGCGCCCGGGACCGCCTCCGAGCTGTGCTCGTTGCCGAAACCGGAGAGATACGACAGCCCCTCCGCGATCTTCCTGATGTCCCCGTTCATCCACGCTCCCTTGCAACGGATTCCTATGTATCACCGTAGGATTCGAGGGTCGGGTGCGCAAGGGGGAAGGGGCGTGTGAGCGGAAGCGGGGCGCGTGAACGTAGCGGGGCCTGTGAGCGGAAGCGCGGCCGGTGAACGCAGTGGGGCCTGTGAGCGGAAGCGGGCCTGCGAGAGGGAGCGGGGCGCGTGAGGGCGGTCGGTTGCGCCGCGCCCCCCGGCCCGGCGTCCGGGCGTGGACCGCTCGCCGCGCTCGCGGTGGTGCCCCGGCGCGGATGAGCGCCGGGGCCACCGATGTCCGTACAGACGGGCGAGGTTCACCCGCTCCCGGCGGAGAGGCATCATGAAGCCCGTGCCCCACGCGACATCGCTGCGCCGCGCGCCCGTCCAGCGCCGTAGCGCGGAACGACTGACCAGGATCCTCGACGCCTGCGCCGACCTGCTCGACGAGGTCGGCTACGACGCCCTGAGCACCCGGGCCGTGGCCCTGCGCGCGGGTGTGCCGATCGGGTCCGTGTACCGCTTCTTCGGCAACAAGCGGGCGATGGCCGACGCCCTCGCCGAACGCAACCTGGAGCGCTACACCGAGCGCGTCACCCGCAGACTCGCCGACGCGGGCGGCGAGGGTGGCTGGCGCGCGGCCATGGACGCGGTGCTCGACGAGTACCTCGACATGAAGCGCACGGCACCCGGTTTCTCCCTCGTCGACTTCGGCAACCAGATCCCGGTCGGCGCCCGGTACGCCGAACCCAACCACCGCGTCGCGGACCGGCTCTCGGACCTCCTGTCGGCGTATCTCGACCGTGCGCCGGACGAGGATCTGCGGCGGGTGTTCCTGGTCGCGGTGGAGACGGCCGACACCCTGGTCCATCTGGCCTTCCGTGTGGACCCCGAGGGTGACGAGAGCATCATCACGGAGGCGCGCGCGCTCCTGCGGGCCTACCTGGAGCGGGTGCTGGACTGAGGCCGGCCCGTGTCCCGCCACCCCTCCCCACCGTCCATACCGGTCGGTATGCTCGGGCCGTTCGTGCGCCACCGCCGCCACCTCGGGAGGACCCGTGTCCCGCACCGCTCTGCGCATATGCCCCCTCTGCGAGGCCACCTGCGGGCTGACGCTCACCGTCGACGGCACCCGGGTCACCGGCGCCCGCGGCGACCGGGACGATGTGTTCAGCAAGGGCTTCATCTGCCCCAAGGGCGCCTCCTTCGGAGCCGCCGACGCCGACCCCGACCGGCTGCGCGCACCGCTCGTGCGCCGGGACGGTGAACTGCGCGAGGCCACCTGGGAGGAGGCGTTCGACGCCGTCGCCGCCGGGCTGCGGCCGATCGTCGAGCGGTACGGACCGCACGCCGTCGGCGTCGTCCTCGGCAACCCCAACGTGCACACCGTGGCCGGCGGCCTCTACCCGCCCGTCCTGCTGGCCGGCCTCGGCACCCACAGCCTGTTCACGGCGTCCACCCTCGACCAGATGCCCAAGCACGTCTCCAGCGGACTGCTGTACGGGGACGCGGGCGCCATCCCCGTGCCCGATCTCGACCGCACCGACCACCTGCTGCTCATCGGCGCCAACCCCCTGGAGTCCAACGGCAGTCTGTGCACCGCCCCCGACTTCCCCGGCAGGCTCAAGGCGCTCAAGGCCCGCGGCGGCACCCTCACCGTGATCGACCCGCGCCGCACCCGCACCGCCCGGCTCGCCGACCGCCACGTCGCCGTCCGGCCCGGCACCGACGCCCTGCTGCTCGCGGCGATGACATACGTCCTCTTCGAGGAGGGCCTCGTCGACCTGGGGCATCTCGCCCCGCATGTGCAGGGAGTCCAGGACGTGGCCGCCGCCGTCCGGGACTTCGCGCCCGAGGCCGTCGCCGCGGCCTGCGACGTCGACGCGGACACCGTCCGCGCCCTGGCCCGGGAGCTGGCCGCCGCGCCCACCGCCGCCGTCTACGGCCGCATCGGCAGCTGCACCGTGCCGCACGGCACCCTCGCCAGCTGGCTGGTCGACGTGCTCAACATCCTCACCGGCAACCTCGACCGGCCCGGCGGCGCGCTCTTCCCGCTGTCGGCCACCGACAAGACCCCCCGGCCCGCCGGGCCCGGCCACGGATTCCGGCTCGGCCGCTGGCACTCACGGGTACGGCGGCACCCCGAGGCCAAGGGCGAACTGCCGATGTCCGCGCTCGCGGAGGAGATCGACACCGCCACCGACGAGGGCAGCCCGGTACGCGCCGTCATCGCGATCGCCGCCAACCCCGTGCTCTCCGCGCCTGACGGCGACCGCCTCGACAAGGCGCTCGGCTCGCTCGACTTCATGGTCAGCGTCGACCCGTACCTCAACGAGACCTCGCGCCATGCGCATGTCGTGCTGCCGCCACCCCCGCCGTCCCAGGCACCGCACTTCGACTTCGCCTTCAACTCCCTCGCCGTGCGCAACCAGGTGCGCTACACCCGGGCCGTCGTTCCCCTGGAGCCCGGCCGCATGGCGGAGACCGAGATTCTCGCCCGGCTGGTCCTCGCCGCGACAGGCATGCACGGCGCCGAGCCGGCCGCTGTGGACGCCCTGGTCATCGACCAGACCCTGGGCAAGGCCGTCACCGAGGCCCACTCGCCCGTCCACGGACGCGACCCGCGTGAACTGGCCATGCAGCTCTCCGGGGACGGCGGAGCCGAGCGGCGGCTGGACATGATGCTGCGCCTCGGCCCGTACGGCGACGGATTCGGGGCCCGGCCCGACGGGCTCAGCCTCCGGAAGCTGCTCGCCCATCCGCACGGCATCGACCTCGGCCCGCTCCAGCCCCGTCTGCCGCAGCCGCTGAAGACCGTGAGCGGCAAGGTCGAGCTGCTGCCGGACCCGATCGCGGGCGATCTGCCGCGCCTCAGGCAGGCGCTGGGCGAGCGCGCCGCCGGGCTCGTGCTCGTCGGACGGCGCCATCTGCGGTCCAACAACAGCTGGCTGCACAACGTGCCCGCGCTCACCGGCGGTTCCAACCGCTGCACCCTGCACGTCCACCCCGAGGACGCGGAGCGGCTCGGGCTCGTCGAGGGCGCGCCCATACGGGTCAAGGGCGCCGGGGGAGCGGTGACCGCACCCGTCGAGATCACCGACAGCGTACGGCGCGGGGTCGTGAGCCTGCCGCACGGCTGGGGCCACGACCGGCCCGGCACCCGGATGAGCCACGCCGCCCTCGACCCCGGTGTCAACGTCAACCAGCTCCTCGACGGCAGCCTGCTCGACCCGCTGTCGGGCAACGCGGTGCTCAACGGGGTGCCCGTCGAGCTTCTGCCGCTCGGCGCACCACGCTGATGTCGGCGACATCCGGCCTTCCCGCGACGGCGCGTCACCCGGGGCCGCGCCTTGCGAGCGGCCGGAGATCCCGGCGCCGGCCCCGTCGGCGCCCCGGGGAGCCGCTGGCGCGGCAAAACTAACGACGCTAGTTTGGGGCTCGGACGACACGGCCCCGCCCGGGAGGACGACGATGAAGGCACATGACGGCATGTACATCGACGGCGCCTGGCGCCCCGCTTCGGGCCCGGACGCCATCGACGTCGTGAACCCGGCGGACGAGCAGGTCATCGCCCGGGTCCCGGCGGGCACCGCCGAGGACGTCGACGCCGCCGTCCGTGCCGCCCGAGCCGCCCTCCCCGCGTGGGCCGCCACCCCGCCCGCCGAGCGGGCCGCGCGCCTGACCGCCCTGAGGGACGTGCTCCTCGCCCGCCAGGAGGAGATCGCCGAGACCGTCACGGCGGAGCTGGGGTCGCCGCCGTCGTTCTCCCGGACCGTGCAGGTGGGCCTGCCGATCGCGGTGGCGGGCTCGTACGCCGAACTGGCCGCCACCCACGCCTTCGAGGAGAAGGTCGGCAACTCCATCGTGCACCACGAGCCGGTCGGAGTCGTGGGCGCCATCACCCCCTGGAACTACCCCCTCCATCAGATCGTCGCCAAGGTCGCCCCCGCGCTCGCGGCGGGCTGCACCGTCGTCCTCAAGCCCGCCGAGGACACCCCGCTGACGGCCCGGCTGTTCGCGGAGGCGGTGCACGAGGCGGGCGTACCGGCCGGGGTGTTCCAGCTCGTCACCGGCCTCGGACCGGTCGCGGGCCAGGCGCTCGCCGGGCACGAGGGCGTCGACCTGGTCTCGTTCACCGGATCCACGGCGGTGGGCCGGCTGATCGGAGCGACGGCCGGAGCGGCCGTGAAGAAGGTCGCCCTGGAACTGGGCGGCAAGTCGGCGAACGTCATCCTGCCGAGTGCCGACCTCGCCAGGGCGGTGAACGTCGGCGTCGCGAACGTGATGGCCAACTCCGGCCAGACATGCAGCGCCTGGACGCGGATGCTGGTGCACCGGGACCGGTACGAGGAGGCGGTCGGGCTGGCGGCCGCGGCCGCGGACAAGTACGGCGACCGCATCGGCCCGCTGGTGAGCGCCAAGCAGCAGGCTCGGGTGCGCGGTTACATCGACCAGGGCATGGCGGAGGGCGCACGCCTGGTCGCGGGCGGCGCGGACGCCCCGCGCGAACGCGGCTTCTATGTGAGGCCCACCGTCTTCGCCGACGTCACCCCGGAGATGACGATCGCGCAGGAGGAGATCTTCGGCCCGGTGCTGTCGATCCTGCGCTACGAGGACGAGGAGGACGCCCTGCGGATCGCCAACGGTACGGTCTACGGACTCGCCGGCGCCGTCTGGGCGGGCGACGACGCGGAGGCCGCCGCATTCGCGCGGAGGATGGAGACCGGTCAGGTCGACATCAACGGCGGACGCTTCAACCCCCTGGCCCCCTTCGGCGGCTACAAGCAGTCGGGGGTGGGCCGCGAGCTGGGTGCGCACGGGCTCGCCGAATACCTCCAGACCAAATCCCTGCAGTTCCAGGAAGGCTGAGCGAGATGGTCCGTGCCGCTGTGCTGCCCGCCGTCGGTGCCCCGCTGGAGATCACCGGCATCGAGCTGCCGCAACCGGGCCCCGGCCGGGTCCGCGTCCGGCTGGCCGCCGCCGGGGTGTGCCACTCCGACCTGTCGCTGACCAACGGAACCATGCGGGTGCCGGTGCCCGCGGTCCTCGGACATGAGGGCGCGGGGACGGTGGTGTCCGTAGGCGAGGGCGTCACCCATGTCGCGCCGGGCGACGGTGTCGTCCTCAACTGGGCGCCTTCCTGCGGCAGTTGCCCCGCCTGTGAGCGGGGTGAGGTGTGGCTGTGTGCGAACGCGCTGACCGGCTCCGGGGACGTCCACGCCCGTCGCACGGACGACGGGACCGATCTCCACCCCGGTCTCAACGTGGCCGCCTTCGCCGAGGAGACGGTGGTGGCGGCCTCCTGTGTGCTGCCGGCCCCGGAGGGAGTGCCGCTGACCGACGCGGCCCTGCTGGGCTGTGCCGTTCTCACCGGGTACGGGGCCGTGCACCATGCGGCCCGGGTGCGGCCGGGGGAGACGGTGGCGGTGTTCGGCGTCGGCGGGGTAGGCCTCGCGGCCCTTCAGGCGGCCCGGATCGCGGGCGCGGAGCGGATCGTCGCGGTGGACCTGTCCCCCGCCAAGGAGGAGCTGGCCCGGCGGGCGGGCGCCACCGACTACCTGCTCGCCTCCGACACCACCCCGCGCGAGATCCGCGCTCTCACGGACAAGCAGGGTGTCGACGTGGCGGTGGAGTGCGTGGGCCGCGCGGTCACCATCCGGGCGGCCTGGGACGCCACGCGCCGCGGCGGCCGTACGACGGTCGTCGGCATCGGCGGCAAGGACCAGCAGGTCACCTTCAACGCCCTGGAGATCTTCCACTGGGGCCGCACCCTGTCGGGCTGTGTCTACGGCAACACGAACCCGGCCGAGGACCTGCCGGTCCTGGCCGAGCACGTGCGCTCCGGCCGGCTGGACCTCGGGACGCTGGTGACGGAACGCATCGCCCTGGAGGGCATCCCGGCGGCGTTCGACACCATGCTCGCGGGCAGGGGAGGTCGGGCGCTGGTGGTGTTCTAGGAACTCCGCGGCGGGGCGGGGAGGGGTGCCGGGCCGGGGGGGCTCTGGGCTACGCGGTCGGCGCGATCTGCCGGTACTGGTGCTCCAGCCCGTCCAGCAGTGCGGTGAGCCCGGTCTCGAAGGCCCGTTCGTCGATCTTCTCCTGCCGCTCGGCGAGCCGGTGGGCCTGGCCGAGGTGCGGGTAGTCGGCGGGATCGTACGCCGCGGCGTCGTCCACGAAACCGCCCGCGAACGAGCCGAGCGCGGAGCCCATGACGAAGTAGCGCATCAGCGCGCCGATGGAGGTGGCCTGCGCGGGCGGCCAGCCCGCGTCGACCATCGCGCCGTAGACGGCGTCCGCAAGACGCAGCGCGGCCGGGCGGCGGCCGGGCCCGCGCGCCAGGACCGGCACGATGTTCGGATGGGCGCGCAGGGCGGTCCGGTAGGAGACCGCCCAGTCGTGCAGCGCCCTCCGCCAGGGCCGGCCGTCCTCGAACATCGACAGGTCGACCTGTGCGCTCACCGAGTCTGCCACCGCCTCCAGGATCTCGTCCTTGGTGCGGAAGTGGTTGTAGAGGGAGGGCCCGCTCACCCCGAGTTCGGCGGCGAGACGGCGCGTGGAGACGGCCGCGAGGCCCTCCGCGTCCACCAGTGCCCGCGCCGTGACGACGATGCGGTCGGTGCTCAGGAGGGGCTTGCGCGGTCGGGCCATGGCGCACATAGTAGGGCTGCACCTTGAAACTAGCAGTGCTAATTTAAGGGTGCGGACTTCGAAGACCCTCCGGGAGCCCCTCCCGCGCCTCCCGGACCTTCCCTTGGGGTGACGCGTCGTGAATCTGGAGCTCAGTGAGGAGCAGGCCGCCGTGCGGCGGCTGGCCGAGGACTTCGTGGCCCGTGAGGTCGCCCCGCACGTCGTCGCCTGGGACCGGGCCGAGGAGGTCGACCGGGCGATCGTCGAGAAGCTGGGCCGGCTCGGCTTTCTCGGACTCACCATCGACGAGGAGTACGGCGGTTCGGGCGGCGACCACCTCGCGTACTGCCTGGTGACCGAGGAACTGGGCCGCGGCGACTCGTCCGTGCGCGGCATCGTCTCGGTCTCCCTCGGTCTCGTCGCCAAGACCGTCGCCGCCTGGGGCAGCGAGGAGCAGAAGCGGCAGTGGCTGCCGGGGCTCACCTCGGGCGCGTACGTCGGCTGCTTCGGCCTCACCGAACCGGGCACCGGATCCGACGCCGGCAATCTCACCACAAGGGCGGTCCGGGACGGCGACGACTATGTCGTCAACGGCACCAAGATGTTCATCACCAACGGCACCTGGGCCGATGTCGTGCTCCTGTTCGCGCGCTCCACGGACGCCCCGGGCCATCGGGGCGTCTCCGCCTTCCTCGTGCCGGCCGACACTCCCGGCCTCACCCGCCGCCCGATCCACGGCAAGCTCGGTCTGCGCGGCCAGGCCACCGCCGAGCTGGTCCTCGAGGACGTGAGGGTGCCGGCCTCCGCGATGCTGGGTCCCGAGGGCAAGGGCTTCTCGATCGCCATGTCCGCGCTCGCGAAGGGACGGATGTCGGTCGCGGCGGGCTGTGTCGGCATCGCGAGGGCCGCCCTGGAGGCGGCCGTTCGCTACGCCGGCGAGCGCGAGCAGTTCGGCCGCTCCATCGCCCACCACCAGCTGGTCCAGGAACTCCTCAGCGACATCGCCGTCGACGTGGACGCGGCGCGGCTGCTGACCTGGCGGGTCGCCGATCTGATCGACCGCGGGCTGCCCTTCGCCGTCGAGTCCTCCAAGGCCAAGCTCTTCGCCTCCGAGGCGGCCGTCCGGGCCGCCAACAACGCCCTCCAGGTCTTCGGCGGCTACGGCTATATCGACGAGTACCCGGCGGGCAAGCTCCTGCGCGACGCCCGGGTGATGACCCTCTACGAAGGCACGAGCCAGATCCAGAAGCTCGTCATCGGGCGCGACCTGACGGGTGTTTCGGCCTTCTGACCGTGTCTTCATTCCGAGGGCGTGCTAAGCGCTCGCTCACCTTCGGCGGTATGGTGTTACTCCGGCCGGTGAGAGGGGCGAGAGAGCGATGACTACGGCGGAGGAGACGGGCGGCGGCGAGGCGCCGTGGGCCGAGGTCACCCCGGACGCGGCCAGGCGGCTGCTCCTGGCTGCCGTGGAGGCCTTCGCCGAGCGTGGCTACCACGCGACCACCACCCGCGACATCGCGGGCCGCGCGGGCATGAGCCCGGCCGCCCTCTACATCCACTACAAGACCAAGGAAGAGCTGCTCCACCGCATCAGCCGGATCGGGCACGAGAAGGCCCTGGAGATCCTGCGGACGGCGGCCCGGCGGGAGGGTTCCGCGACCGAGCGGCTCGCCGACGCCGTGAGCTCCTTCGTCCGCTGGCACGCCGGGGGGCGCACCACCGCCCGGGTCGTGCAGTACGAACTGGACTCGCTCGGCCCGGAGGCCCGCGCCGAGATCCTGGCCCTGCGGCACGAGGTCGACGCCGAGGTGCGGGGGATCATCGAGGACGGACTGGCGACCGGCGAGTTCGACGTGCTGGACGTGCGCGGCACGACGCTGGCCGTGCTCTCCCTGTGCATCGACGTGGCCCGCTGGTTCAATCTGGACGGCCCCCGCACCCCCGAGGAGGTCGGCACGCTCTACGCCGACCTCGTGCTGCGGATGGTCGGGGCGGGCAAGTAGCCGCCCGGCCCGCTCGGGGGGCGGTGACCGGCCGGCCCGCTCAGAGGTAGTAGCGCGCGACCGACTCGGCCACGCACACCGGCTTGTCGCCGCCCTCGCGCTCCAGGGTGAAGGCCATCACCAGCTGCACCCCGCCCGGCACATCCTCCACGGCGCTGATCGTCGCGGTGGCGCGCACCCGGGAGCCGACCGGTACGGGCGCGGGGAATCGGACCTTGTTGGTCCCGTAGTTGACACCCATCTTCACGCCCTCGACCGTGATCAGCTGCGGTCCGAAGAGCGGGATCAGCGACAGGGTGAGATAGCCGTGCGCGATGGTCGTGCCGAAGGGGCCCGAGGCCGCCTTCTCGGGGTCGACGTGGATCCACTGGTGGTCACCCGTGGCGTCCGCGAACAGGTCGATCCGCTTCTGGTCGATCTCCAGCCAGTCGGTGTACCCCAGCTGCTCGCCCACCGCCGCCTTCAGTTCGTCGGCGGACGTGAAGATCCTCGGCTCTGCCATGTTCCCGGCCTCTCGCGTGATGAAGTCAGCATGCCTAAGCAACTGCTTAGCATGGTCGCCCGCGGGATCCGTGTCAACGGACCGGGCCCGGACATGGCCGGGGAAAAGGGTCCCGGACCCGCGGAGGCCGCCGGGGCCCGCCGCTCGACGGCCCCCGGCCCGCGCTCACTCGTACTCCGTGCCGCCCTTCCGGGTCAGATACGCCGGACTGACCGCCTTGGCGATCGCCCTGCCCTCGGTCACCGGGCTGTACCGCTCGGTGACCGGCCGGATCACCACACCCTCACGCAGATGTATCCCCCGCCCCGACACCGTCTCCCGCCCCGTGGCGCACTCCAGCACCCGCGCGAGGTCATACGGCCCCTCGTACAGCCTCGGCACCAGCGGCAGTTCCCCGGCGAGCAAGGCCACGGCATCCAGCCAGCGGGGCGTGCCGTCGATCTCCGCGGACACGTCGAAGACGGCGTACCCCAGGGTGTCGCGCCGCCCGTCGGCGCCGTATGTCAGATCCTGGACGCCCGCGCCGTAGACCTCGCCGAAGATCCCCACCCGGCGCGCGCCGAGCCGCTCGGCGAGCCGGGCCGCGGCCTCGGGGACGCCGTGACCGCACACCGCCCGCCAGTACAGATTGCGCGGATCCTCCCTCAGCGCCAGGGACTTGGCGGCGAAGCCCTTCGAGGAGACGTACACCCGGTCCTCGTCCGCGACATACGTCAGCAGGCACGCCGAACCGTGCAGCTTCTCCGTCAGGACTACGGGCTCCCCCGGCGCGAAGATGTCCGGATAGCGCTGGAGATTACCGATGTCCACCCAGGGCATCAGACCGGGCGCGGACTCCACCTCGCCGCTCATGGTGGGCGGGATCGGCGGCACCCACTTGGTGATGCCGAGCACCTCCGCGAAGTCGGTGCCCTCCGCCGCGGCCCGCGCGAGGTCGACGTCCGCCAGCGCCCTGGGGCGGCAGACGATGCCCTGCGAGAGCTCGCCGCGCAGCCGGACCGCCTTGACCCGGTCGGACGTGCTGCCCGCGAGCCGTCCGGTCAGCCCCAGCTCCTCGATCAGGGCCGCCGGGAGCACGGACTGCTCGGGGATGTAGACGGCGGTGTCACCGGTGCGGTACTGGCCCTTGGCGATGACGGACCGGTACAGGCCCACCTGGGCCAGTTCGAGTGCGTCGGCGTTGGGATGCTCATGGACGGTCAGCACTTCGGCGGTGACGCGCAGCGTCGACATCGGGGCTCCTCAAGGTTCCTCGGCTGTGTTTCATCGCCCCCCACTGTCCCCAGGGGCAAAGGGATGGAGCCAGCGGATTTGCGGCTGGTAGCGTCTGCCTCTCCGTCCGGCGGCGACGCCGGGTATGTCCGTCTTCGAGGCTCCCGGACACTTCGACGACCACGCCGCCGCGATGCACCGATTGCTGCCGCGCGGCGCGCGCGATGGCGGACGGCAGTCTCGAGGGTGTCGGTTGGGGAGCGCACGGGCTGAGCCGGGTGGACTGGCGTTCCTGCCCGCCCAGCAGGCAGCCGCCATCGAGGCGTTCCTGTACGCCTGGTGGGAGGACGTCCTGCCACGCCGCGGCCGTCGTATCCGGTGGACGAGGTCTTCGAGACCTGTGCCGCCATCGCGGGGTCTGTGACGCCCTTCCCCGAGCGCCGGCTGCGGCTCCCCGTCGCCGAGGCGCACCTCGTGGGCTGCGCGGACAGCCGGCTCGACGATCTCCTCGCCGACGACTCGCCCTTCTCCTGGCTGCAGGCAGCGGAGAACACGGCGGTGGCGGAACTCCAGTCGTGGTTCGCCCCGCGGGCTTGCGATCGCCTGTGCGCCCCGGGCGAGGCCGACCTGACCGACCGGGCCGCGCTTCTCGCCCTGCCGCAGGAGCGGCGCTGGGACCGTTCGTCCTGAACCGGCCCCTCCGTCACCGGACGGGCGCTCGGCAGAGCCCCGGTGTCCGCACGGCACGCCGGCGTGCCGACGGCCGGCCCGGGTCTCGATTGGGGGTGCGGCATCCCCGGCGCACCCCCGCGCCCTCGGGCGCTTTGGTCAGGCCGACACCAGCAGCCGTGCGCGCCGGGCCTCCGCCAGCGCCCCGGGCGTCAGCACGGGCACCGGCACCACGATGCCGCAGTCCGTGCAGACCGGGCCCGAGGACGGCTCATGGGCCAGGTCGTACCTCCATACGAGGCGTTCGCCGGCGCACACCGGGCAGGCCGCGCCCGGTTCGCGCTCCAGTGCGGCGATGAGCCGGCGCAACACCTCGGCCAGCGGTTCACCGGGGTGCACCCGCGGGTCGTCGCACCAGGCGACACCGAAACCGCCCCAGGTCAGCCGGTGCCAGTCGTCGACACTGCCCGGCCTGCGCAGCCCGTCGTGCTTCTCCTTCCTGCGACGCTGCGTGAACTCGGCCTCATAGGCGAGCCACACGGACCGGGCCTCCTCCAACTCCTCCAGCGCGGCCACGAGCCGCGCCGGATCGGGGGAGCGGTCCTCGGGACCGAACCCGGCCCGGGAGCACAGATGGTCCCAGGTCGCCCGATGCCCGTAAGGGGCGAACTTCTCCAGGCACTTGCGCAGTGAGTAACGCCGTAGCGCCAGATCGCACCTGGGGTCTCGTACCTGTCTCGCCAGACTCCGGAAACCGGCCATCGCCCTGCACCTCCGTCACACCTGCACCTGTACTTCGGTTACCTCGGCGTCGTCGTTCGGACGTCGCCGAATAGACGTATCGACAACCGATTCGGCTCCATCCTTTTTCGATGACCTCCCCAAGTCGACTGCCGAACTATTGAAAGTTGACGCTTGTTCATCTTCAATCGCGGGGGATACCGGCGGTAACGGCCGCCCGCCCCCCAGCTCTCGTCTCCGCTCGAGCAGGGGGACCCCATCGTCGGGAGGAGCTGTCATGCCACAGCGCGCCCCACGCAACGTCCTCGACAGACTGAGAACTCCCCGCAGTTTTCCGAAGTTCCTCGGGGCCGCCGCGATATGCGTCCTCGTGGGCGGTCTTTTGTCGCCAATCTCCGCGGCGGCCGACGACGGCACGGCGGCCTTAGGTGCCGCGGCCGCCGGCGACTACTGCGGCGGCCGGTGTTCGGACATCCTTCCGCCCGGCGAGAACGGCAACGCCACCCTCGCCCAGATCCTGCTCAACCAGGCCTTCGGTACCCAGCCCGGCCACGCCGAGGACCAACTGGGTCCGTACGCCGACCTGGCCAAGGGCTACTCCGCGCTCACCGACGCCCAGATCAACACCTTCTTCAACGACGCGTCGTTCGGGGTTCCGTCCGGTCAGGTCGCGTCCACCGAGAAGCCCGCGGGCCGCAGCGACGTGACGATCGTCCGCGACAGGAAGACGGGCGTCCCGCACATCACCGGCATCACCCGCTACGGCACGGAGTTCGGTGCCGGGTATGCGGCGGCCGAGGACCGGCTGTGGCTGATGGACGTCTTCCGGCACGTCGGACGCGGCCGGCTGACCTCCTTCGCCGGCGGCGCGGCCGCCAACCAGGGGCTTGAACAGCAGTTCTGGCGCAACGCGCCCTACACCGAGGCCGATCTCCAGGCCCAGATCGACCACGCGGTGGCCGCCGCCGGCGACCGCGGCAGGCAGGCCCTCGACGACGTCAACGCCTATCTCGCAGGTGTCAACGCCTACATCGACGCCTCCGACAGCGGCCGCTACTTCCCCGGCGAGTACGTCCTGACCGGCCACAAGGACGCCATCACCAACGCCGGCACCATCGAGCACTTCAAGGTCACCGACATGGTCGCGCTCGCCTCCGTGATCGGCGCCCTGTTCGGCTCGGGCGGTGGCGGCGAGGTCGGCAACGCCATCTCCCTGCTCGCGGCCCAGTCCAGGTACGGCGTGGAGCAGGGCACCAAGGTCTGGGAGTCCTTCCGCGAGCGCAACGATCCCGAGGCCGTGCTCACCGTCCACAACGGGGAGAGCTTCCCTTACGCGTCGAAGCCCGGCAGCCCGCAGGGCGCGGCACTGCCCGACGCCGGTTCCGTGACCCAGGAGCCGCTCGTCTACGACCGCACCGGCAGCGGGGCCACCGCCGGCGCCGAGAGAGCCTCGAAGAGCGCGGCCACCACGGCCCTGTCCTCCGCCCGGCGCGGTATGTCCAACGCCCTCGTGGTCAGCGGCAAGTACACCCCGAGCGGCCACCCGATCGCCGTCTTCGGCCCGCAGACCGGCTACTTCGCGCCCCAGCTGCTGATGCTCCAGGAGATCCAGGGGCCGGGCATCAGCGCCCGCGGCGCCTCCTTCGCGGGCCTGAGCATGTACGTCGAACTGGGCCGCGGCCAGGACTACTCGTGGAGCGCCACGACCTCCGGCCAGGACATCATCGACACCTACGCCGTCGAGCTGTGCCAGGACGACTACCACTACCTGTACCACGGCACCTGCACCGCCATGGACAAGGTCGAGCAGAAGAACGCCTGGTCCCCGACCGTCGCCGACGGAACCGCGGCCGGCTCGTACACCATGCGGGTCTGGCGGACGAAGTACGGCCCCGTCGAGTACCGCGCGACCGCCGGCGGCAGGAAGGTCGCCTACACCACCCTGCGCTCCTCCTACCTGCACGAGGCCGACTCGATCATCGGCTTCCAGATGCTGAACGACCCCGGCTACGTCAAGGGCCCGCAGGACTTCCAGAGCGCGGTGCAGCACATCAACTACACATTCAACTGGTTCTACGCGGACTCCCAGCACACCGCGTACTACAACAGCGGCGACAACCCGGTGCGCGCGAACGGCGTCGACGCCGACTTCCCGGTGTGGGCGCAGGCACCGTACGAATGGCGCAACTGGGACCCGGCGACGAACACGGCGGACTACACCCCACCGTCCCAGCACCCGAACTCCGTCGACCAGGACTACTACATCTCCTGGAACAACAAGCAGGCCAGGGACTACGCGGCCGCTCCCTGGGGCGAGGGGCCGGTCCACCGCGGCAATCTGCTGGAGGACCGGGTGAAGAGGCTGGTGGCGGCGGGCGGGGTGACCCGCTCCGCGCTGGTCGAGGCGATGGCGGACGCGGCGCTCGCCGATCTGCGGGCCGAGGACGTGCTGCCCGGACTGCTGAGGGTCGTGAACAGCTCGGCGGTCACGGACCCCACGGCCGCGGCGGCGGTGGGCAAGCTGTCCGCGTGGGTGTCGGCGGGCGCGCGGCGCACCGAGACCTCGTCCGGCTCGAAGACCTACGCCGACGCCGACGCGATCCGCATTCTCGACGCCTGGTGGCCGCTGCTGGTCAAGGCCGAATTCGAACCGGGCCTCGGCAGCGACCTGTACACGGCCTTCGCCGGCAACCTGCCGGTCGACGAGTCCCCGTCGGCCGCGCACGGCCCGACCGGCTCACACGCCGGAAGCTCCTTCCAGTACGGCTGGTGGAGCTATGTCGACAAGGACATCCGGGCGGTGCTGGGGGAGCCGGTACAGGGCCCGTTGGCGCAGAAGTACTGCGGCGGCGGCAGCCTGAGCGCCTGCCGGGACATCCTGATCGGCACTCTCAAGCAGGCCGCCGGACTGACGGCGTCCCAGGTGTACCCCGGCGACGACCAGTGCTCGGCCGGTGATCAGTGGTGCGCCGACTCGATCGTCCAGCGCGCTCTCGGCGGCATCAAGCACGGCAGGATCAGCTGGCAGAACCGGCCGACGTTCCAGCAGGTGGTGGAGTACACCTCGCACCGCTAGGCCGAAAGCGGCGGCGGGTCAGACCACACGGCCCGCCGCCAGCACCAGCTGCGCCAGTTCCCGGTGCAGGATGTCGCTGTGCGCGCCGGAGGGCGGTCCGCCCCGGCAGACCACGGCGGACGCGTCGACGTTCACACAGCCCGTCGCCGGCAGCCCACGCAGCGCCTCGGTGAGCGCGAGACCCCGGGTACCGTCCACCGCCTGCACACCGTCGTGCCCCATGGCGCCCCACCTGGGCCCGAGGAACCGGCCGATGTCGAAGCCCTCCGTGGGACCGTCGGCCAGCGAGCGATCGTCCCCGGCCATCCGCGACGCCAGCGGATACAGGGTGCCGAGCGCCGAGTCGAAGTGGGAGTAGCAGCACACCAGGGGCCCGTCGACACGGTCGCGGTATTCGTGCAGGACGCCACCGGAGCGCGGGTCGTCGGGAAGGCGGGCCGCGAACGCGTAGTGGGAGAAGGCTCCTTGGAGCAGCGTCACGGACTTCACCGTGCGCGCGCCGTCCGGCAGCCCCCGCAGCGCGAACGACACCAGCCGCCCGCCGAAACTGTGGCCGACGAGATGGACGCGCACGCCCGGTGCCGTCTGTGCCAGCCGCCCGATCACCGGCCCGAGCCCGCGCTCCCCGACCGTGCCCGCGCGCCTCTTCATCGCGTAGTACGTGGCCTGCCGCAACACCTCACGGGCCCCGTCCCACAGATCCTTCGGCGTCCACGAGAACCCCTCCGCGCTCGCAGCCGCCGCCGACTCCACCTGCTCCAGCGCCCGTGCGAAGTACCGGCACACCCGCGTCATGTCCTCCGACAGCATCGCGGGACCGTTCCCGGACGGCCCGTCCCACCCCGTGTCCGCGGCACACCCGGCCTGCGGTCCCTGCGGATCCACCTCCACCAGCCGCCGTACGAGCCGGCCGAACTCCTGCAGCGAGGGGCCGTCGTCCGGGCGAAGGTCCAGCAGCCGGGCCAGCCCTTCCACCTCGTCGGTGCGGCCGGGGAAGGCCTTCACCAGCGCCTGCCGGCTGCTCTCGTCCAGCCCCGGCCGGGCGCCCGCGGGAACGCCCGCCACGGCCGAGTGCGGGAAATCGGGGACCGGTTCGTCGGCGAACATCATCGACGGCCAGATCACGCCGGCATAGCCCAGGCGGGCCTTCGGCGCGAGTGAGGGCATGGGCGCGAAGAAGCGGCCGTAGAGGCGGGTCGCGCCGGAGCGCTCGTTGTTCCAGCCGTGCGCGAAGACCAGCAGGTCCCGCACTCCGCGCCGGGTCACGTCCGCGAGCAGACGGTCCCGCTCGGGGCCGTCCACGTCTCCGTCCGCGTCGAAGGTCAGCTCCCAGTAGGGATTCACGCCGATCGCCGGTACCGCCATGAGGGACCCCCTTGCGCCGAGGCCGAGTGCGCTGTGTCCGCATAGTCCCGCTGCTGGGGGAACTTGGCCATACGTCACGACTCATGCGTACACAAGGTACCTCTCACGGACCCGCCGGAAAGCGTGCAGCTCGCCCTGCCAGGCGGCCACCACCTCGTCGGCGGTCGCGCCCGCGTCGATCATGGTGCGTACCCGGGCGGACCCCGTCAGTCTGTCGATCCAGGCGTCGGGGCGCCAGGCGAAGCCGCTCCACACCTTCCTGGCGGTCACGAGCAGCGCGATCCCGGTGCGGACGGGGTCGTACGCGTCCCGGTCGTGCACATGGATCTGCACGCCGCCGACGGTCTTCCCCTGGAACTTGGAGAAGGTGGGCGTGAAGTACGCCTCCCTGAAGTGCACCCCGGGCAGGCCAAGGCGCTCGGCCTCGGCCGCCCACCGCCCGTCGATCCCCTCCGCGCCCAGCAGTTCGAAGGGCCGGGTGGTGCCCCGCCCCTCCGAGAGACCGGTGCCCTCGAACAGACAGGTTCCGGAGTAGACCAGCGCGGTGTCGGGGGTCGGCATGTTGGGGCTCGGCGGCACCCAGGGCAGACCGGAGACATCGTAGAAGTCCGACCGCCTCCAGCCCGTCATCAGGACGGTGTCGAGCGGGACGGGCGCGCTCAGGAACTCCCCGTTGAACAGCAGCGCCAGCTCCGCCACCGTCATCCCGTGCGCCTGGGAGACCGGCTGCCGTCCCACGAAACTGGCGAACTCCCTGTGCAGGACCGGTCCCTGGGCGGACCGCCCGGTCACGGGATTGGGCCGGTCCAGGACCATGAACCGTTTACCCGCCAGCCGGGCGGCCTCCATGCAGTCGTAGAGGGTCCAGATGTAGGTGTAGAAGCGGGCGCCGACGTCCTGGACGTCGAAGACGACGCTGTCGACGCCGGACGCCGTGAAGACGTCCGCGAGCGCCTGCCCGCTCTTGCCGTAGGTGTCGTACACGGGAAGTCCGGTCGCCGGATCGTCGTAGCGCCCCTCGGAGCCGCCGGCCTGCGCGGTGCCCCGGAAGCCGTGCTCGGGGCCGAAGACCGCGACCAGGTTCACCCGCGGGTCGGCGTGCATCACGTCGACGATGTGGCGCAGGTCCCGGGTCACACCGGTCGGATTGGTGACCACCCCGACCCGTCGGCCGTCCAGGAGCGCATAGCCGTCCGCCGCCAGCCGCTCGAAACCGGTGCGCAGACGCCTGCCGCGCTCGTCGCCGGAGGCTGACGTGACCGATGAGACAGACGTGACCTGGGTGACTGAGGTGGCGGACGCTGTGGGCGCCGACAGCGAGACGGCCGTCGCCGTGGTCGCGGTGAGCAGCCCTCGTCGGGACAGCCTCATGCGGTGACCTCCGTGATCGACGGATCTGTCATGCGCACGCTCCATCGGAGAGGGCTCTTCCCTCGTTACATACCGACTGGTTAGTCTGGCGCTCGCAGCAGAGCCGACCGCGGCAGAGCCGAGTCGCGTGGCGTCGCGTCGAAGGAGACCGATGGTGGAAGCCGTGCAGGATGCGGGAGTGGTGGTCACCGGGGCGGGAGGCGGCATCGGGGCCGCGCTGGCCCGCCGCTTCGCCGCCGAGGGGGCGAGGGTCGTCGTCAACGACCTGGACGCCGAACGGGCCAAGGCCGTGGCCGACGAGATCGGCGGCATCGCGGTCCCCGGGGACGCCTCCGCGATCGTGACCGAGGCGCGGGACGCCCTCGGCGGCACGGTCGACGTCTACTGCGCCAACGCGGGCCTCGGCTCGGGCGGCACCGAGGCGGCCGACGAGGAGGTGTGGGAGCGGGCCTGGGACGTGAACGTCATGGCGCACGTCCGCGCCGCCCGCGCCCTGCTGCCCGCCTGGCTGGAGCGCGGCGAGGGCCGCTTCGTCTCCACGGTCTCGGCCGCCGGACTGCTCACCATGATCGGTGCCGCCCCGTACAGCGTCACCAAGCACGGGGCGTACGCCTTCGCCGAGTGGCTCTCGCTGACCTACCGCCACCGCGGCCTCAAGGTGCACGCGATCTGCCCCCAGGGCGTCCGCACCGACATGCTGACCGCGTCCGGAAGCGCCGGTGAACTGGTGCTCGCACCGACCGCGATCGACCCCTCCGACGTCGCCGACGCGCTCATCAAGGGCATCGAGGAGAACCGCTTCCTGATCCTGCCGCACCCGGACGTCGCCGCGTACTATCAGGCGCGCGCCACCGAGCCGGATCGCTGGCTGACGAACATGAACCATCTCCAGCAGAAGTGGGAGTCCGCCCGGTGAGCCCGTCCCGATACGCCGCGAAGCCCTGGCTCTCCCTGCTCAGCGAAGCCCAGCGCATGCCCGTCCACCCCGCCGACTCCCTGGTGCACGCCCTGCGCACGGTCCCGGGGGACCGTACGGCCCTCGCCTACTTCGACGGGCGCCTCGGCTACGCCGAACTGGACGACCTCACCGACTCGGTCGCCGGGCACCTGGCCGCCCGGGGCCTCGAGCGCGGGGACCGGGTCGCGATCCTGCTGCAGAACTCCCCGCACTTCGTGATCGCCCTGCTGGGGGCCTGGAAGGCGGGCGCGACCGTCGTGCCCGTCAACCCGATGTACAAGTCGGGCGAGGTCGCCCACATCCTCAAGGACGCCGAGGTGAGCGCCCTGGTGTGCGCCGACCGCGCGTGGGAGGCGTATCTGCGGGACACGGCAGCCGGCTCGCCGGTCCGTATCGTGCTCACCGCCTGCGAGCTGGATCTGCAGACCCGGGGCGACGCGCGGGTGATGAACTTCGAGCGTGCGGAACCGGCCGCCGATGCGGACGACCTCGTGGCCGTCGCCCGGCAGGGCCACCCGGCGCCGGAGGGCCGCGACCCGGCGCCCTCGGACATCGCACTGATCAGCTACACCTCGGGCACCAGCGGCACCCCCAAGGGCGCCGTCAACACCCACGGCAACGTCATGTACAACGCCGAGCGGCAGCGGACCGGACTGGGCCTGCCCGACTCACCGGTCTACTTCGCCCTGGCGCCCCTGTTCCACATCACCGGCATGGTGTGCGAACTGGTGGCCTGTCTCACCAGCGGAGGGACGCTCGTCCTCGCCTACCGCTTCGAGGCGGGCGTCGTCCTCGACGCCTTCGCCGAGCACCGGCCCCACTACACCGTCGGCCCGTCGACGGCCTTCATGGCACTGGCCGCGCACCCGTCCGTCACCCCGGGCCACTTCTCCTCCTTCAAGGTGATCTCCTCCGGTGGAGCCCCGCTGCCACCCGCCCTGGTGGAGAAGTTCCGGGACGGCTTCGGGCCGTACATCCGCAACGGCTACGGCCTCACCGAGTGCACCGCGCCCTGCGCCTCCGTGCCGCCCGGCCGGGAGGCGCCCGTGGACCCCGTCTCCGGGACGCTCGCCGTCGGCGTGCCGGGCCCCGACACGGTCGTCCGCATCGTCGACGACGAGGGGCAGGAGGTACCGTTCGGTGAGCAGGGCGAGATCGTCGTCCGGGGCCCGCAGGTGGTGCCCGGCTACTGGGGACGGCCCGACGCCACCGCCGAGACCTTCCCGGACGGCGAACTGCGCACCGGGGACATCGGATTCATGGACGCGCGCGGCTGGCTGTACGTCGTCGACCGGAAGAAGGACATGATCAACGCGTCCGGCTTCAAGGTGTGGCCGCGCGAGGTGGAGGACGTCCTCTACACCCATCCGGCGGTGCGCGAGGCGGCCGTCGTCGGGGTGCCCGACGGCTACCGCGGGGAGACCGTCAAGGCGTACATCAGCCTCCGCACGGGCACCGAGACGGACCCGGACGCGCTGGCCGCGTACTGCAAGGAGAGACTTGCAGCCTACAAGTACCCGCGCCAGGTGGAGATCCTCCCCGATCTGCCGAAAACGGCGAGTGGGAAGATTCTTCGTCGGGAACTGCGTTCCCGATCGCAGATCAGCCAGTAGAGCATCCAGGAAAGGCAGGTGGCGGCAGTGCCCAGAACGACGGACGGTGACGGTACACCCGTCCCGCAGCGGCTCCTGGCCGCCGCCACCCGGCTCTTCGCCGACCAGGGGTACGACCGCACGTCCGTGCAGGAGATCGTCGAGGCGGCCGGCGTCACCAAGGGTGCGCTCTACCACTACTTCGGTTCCAAGGACGATCTGCTGCACGAGGTGTACGCACGGGTGCTGCGCATCCAGCAGGAGCGCCTCGACGCCTTCGCGGACGCCGACGAGCCGGTCGAAAAGCGGCTGCGGGGTGCGGCCGCGGACGTCGTCGTCACCACGATCGAGAACCTCGACGACGCGATGATCTTCTTCCGGTCCATGCACCACCTGAGCCCGGAGAAGAACAAGCAGGTGCGCGCGGAGCGGCGCCGGTACCACGAACGCTTCCGTGCGCTGATCGAGGAGGGCCAGAGGGAGGGCGTGTTCTCCACCGCCACCCCCGCCGACCTGGTGGTCGACTACCACTTCGGCTCGGTGCACCACCTGTCGACGTGGTACCGCCCGGACGGGCCGCTCACCCCCCAGCAGGTCGCCGACCATCTCGCCGACCTGCTGCTGCGGGCGCTGCGGCCCTGAGCCCGAACGCATGCGGGGGCGGCCGTCTCGATGGCCGCCCCCGCACCCGCGTCTCAGAGGTACTTCTTCAGCTCCCGGCGGGCCAGGGACCGCTGGTGCACCTCGTCCGGCCCGTCCGCGAGCCGCAGGGTCCGGGCCGCCGCCCACAGTTCGGCCAGCGGGAAGTCCTGGCTCACCCCGCCCGCGCCGTGCAGCTGGACCGCCTTGTCGATGATGTCGACGACCGTGCGCGGGGTGGCGATCTTGATGGCCTGGATCTCGGTGTGGGCGCCCCTGTTGCCGACCGTGTCCATCATCCACGCCGTCTTCAGGACCAGCAGCCGCAGTTGCTCCACGGCCACACGCGCATCGGCGATCCACCCCTGCACCACGCCCTGCTGGGCCAGCGCCTTGCCGAAGGCGTTTCGGGAGACGGCCCTGACGCACATCAGCTCGATCGCCCGCTCGGCCATGCCGATCAGCCGCATGCAGTGGTGGATGCGGCCCGGACCGAGGCGGGCCTGGGCGATGGCGAAGCCTCCGCCCTCCTCACCGATCAGGTTCGACACCGGCACGCGCGCGTGGTCGAAGACGACCTCGGCGTGACCGCCGTGGTAGTGGTCCTCGTAGCCGTACACCTTCATCGCCCGCTTGACGTGCACGCCGGGCGTGTCGCGCGGCACGAGCACCATCGACTGCTGACGGCGGATGTCGGCCCCGTCCGGGTCCGTCTTGCCCATCACGATGAAGATCTTGCAGTCCGGGTTCATCGCCCCGGAGATGTACCACTTGCGGCCGGTGATGACGTACTCGTCGCCGTCGCGCTCGATGTGCGTGGTGATGTTGGTGGCGTCCGAGGAGGCCACCTCGGGCTCGGTCATCGCGAACGCCGACCGGATCTCCCCGGCGAGCAGCGGCTCCAGCCACTGCTTCTTCTGCCGCTCGTCACCGAACTGGGCGAGCACCTCCATATTGCCGGTGTCGGGCGCCGCGCAGTTCAGCGCGGTGGGCGCGAGCTGCGGGGAGCGGCCGGTGATCTCGGCGAGCGGCGCGTACTGGAGGTTGGTGAGCCCGGCGCCGTGCTCGGTGTCGGGCAGGAACAGGTTCCACAGGCCCTGGCGGCGGGCCTCGGCCTTCAGCTCCTCGACGATCGCGGGGGTGTCCCATGGGGAGGCCAGCCCCGCCCGCTGCTCCTCGGCGACGGCCTCCGCCGGATAGACGTGCTCGTCCATGAAGGCGAGCAGCTTGGCGCGCAGCTCCTCGGTGCGCGCGTCGAACGCGAAGTCCATGACGGTTCAGCCTTCCTGGAGGGTGGTCAGGCCGTGCTCGATGAACACGGGCACCAGTTCGCCGATGCGGTCGAAGCCCCGCCCGACCGTCTGGCCGAGGGTGTAGCGGTAGTGGATGCCCTCGAGGATCACGGCCAGCTTGAACCAGGCGAACGCCGTGTACCAGGAGACGGCGGTGAGGTCGCGTCCCGAGCGGGCGGCGTACCGCTCGATCAGCTCGGCCGGGTCCGGGTGTCCCTCGGCGATGGCGGTGGTGGAGATGGGGGAGTCCGGCAGCCGCAGGGGCACGCTGTACATCACCAGCAGGCCGACGTCGGTGAGCGGGTCGCCGAGCGTGGACATCTCCCAGTCCAGGATGGCGGCGATCCGGTCGTCCTCGCCGAGCAGCACGTTGTCCAGGCGGTAGTCGCCGTGGATCACGGTGGCCCGGGGCGAGACGGGCAGCGCGCGGCCGAGCGCGGCGTGCAGCTCGTCGATGCCGGGCAGCTCACGGTTGCGGGAGGCGTCCAGCTGCTTGCCCCAGCGGCGCAGCTGCCGGTCCAGGAAGCCCTCGGGCCGGCCGAAGTCGGCGAGCCCCACCTCGACGGGGTCCACCGCGTGCAGCTCGACCAGGGTGTCCACCAGCCCGAGGATCGCGTCCCGGGTCCGCTGCGGGCCGAGCGGGGCGAGTTGCTCGGCGGTGCGGTAGGGGGTGCCCTCGACGAAGTCCATCACGTAGAAGGGGGCGCCCAGGACGGAGTCGTCCTCGCACAGCAGCACCGGGCGCGGTACCGGCACGGCCGTCGGGTGCAGCGCACTGATCACCCGGTGCTCGCGCTTCATGTCGTGCGCGGTGGCCAGGACGTGCCCGAGCGGCGGACGTCGTACGACCCACCGGGCCGTGCCGTCCGAGACGGCGTAGGTGAGGTTGGACCGCCCGCCCTCGATCAGCCGGCCGGTCAGGGGACCGTTCACCAGGCCGGGCCGCTCGGTGTCGAGCAGGCCGTGCAGCCGGTCGAGATCGAGACCCGGCGGGTGGTCTGGGCTCATCATTGCTCCTACAAGCGCGGAAACGGGACCAGCATCATGATGCCGACCGGTCGGTATGTCGTCCAGTGGGTGGCGCCAACGTGATCGGCGCCACGGGCTCTCCGTGGCGCCGACGGGGCGGGGTGGGTGGCGTCATGGCGGCGACGCGCCGCCTGTCCTCATGCGTGACTGGCCACCATCTCCCCACCGTTCATGACCGCCATGTCATGGAAGGCGGGCAGCAGGTCCAGGGGTGCACCCTCCGGGCGGCCGTCCAGCTCGGCGTAGGCGCGGTGCAGATTGGCCACCAGCCGCTCGCTCTCGCGCCACTGTGCGAACTCCCCGAGGTCGGTCGCCTGTGCGGCCTGAAGCGGTGTACGCCCCGCCGCGTGGTTCTCCTGCGCCACCTCCGCGACGAACCGCAGATAGCGCTCGGTGCGGTCGAACTCCGACGGGTCGGTGATCGCGCCGTGGCCCGGCACCACCGTCTCGGCACCCAGGTCGCGCAGCACGTCGAGGGCGCGCAGTGAGCCGCTGAGCGAACCCATCAGAAGGAACGGCGTACCGCCCTGGAAGACCAGGTCACCGGCGAACAGCACCCGGCGGTGCGGCAGCCACACCACGGAGTCCCCGACGGTGTGTGCGACGCCGGGGTGGATGATCTCCGCGTCGATCCCGCCGACATGCATCGTCGTCCGGCCGGTGTACGTCAGGTCGGCGCCCTGGATGCGGATGTCCCCGTAGTCGATCCCGGGCCACACCAGCGGCAGGTTGTGCCCGCTGGCGAGCGCCTCCCGTCGGCAGTCGGTGTGCGAGACGATCGTCGCGGACGGTGCGAAGTGGCCGTTGCCGTAGGTGTGGTCGCCGTGGTGGTGGGTGTTGACGACGAACCGCGGCGCGGCCGCCCCCGTGGCCGCGACCGCGGCGGCCAGGGCGCGTGTGCGGCGCTCGGTCGCCGCGGTGTCGACGAGCAGGGTCGTGGTCCCGTCCACCACGAACCCGGCGTTGTTCAGACACCATCCGCCGTCCGGCTGTACATAGGCGTGTACGTCGTCGGCAAGTGCGACCGTGTACGGTTCCGCCGCGGCCATGGGACCCCCTGAGTCGTCGTCAACCGGTGACCAAGCCTGCCAGCCGGCGACGAGCCCGCGGAAGCAGGGGGTTCCCCGTGCGGCCTCGGAGTCCTCAGTGGTCGTCCCAGTGTCCCTCGTGCCCGGCGTGCCGGTGGCCGTCGTGCAGATAGTCGACGTGGTCGCCGTGCGGGACCGCCCGGTGACCGCAGCCGTTGCCGTGCTGGTGCTCGTGTCCCTCGTGGGTGACATGCACCCCGGCCTCGCACTCGTCCCAATGGCCGCCGTGCTCACGGTGCAGATGGCCGTCGTGGGCGTAGTCGACGTGATCCCCGTGCGGTACGGCGTCGTGTCCGCAGGCCGGGCCGTGGCTGTGAGGGTGTCCTGTGTGTTCCGCGTGCTGGATGCTCATGGCGCTCACCTTCGAAGGTGTCGTGCGAAGGGCGGTTCGGGCTGACGGGAGGGGCAATCGGCGGGGAGGAGATACCGGCCGGACGAACAGTACCAAAAGGGGCAATCTCGACTCGCTCGACAGGCATGCCGTGTAAGCGCCCCGAGCGGGCCCGGAACCCCGGCGCGCGCTCGGAGCCCGTCGTGCGCTCGAAATGCCCGTCCGTACCCTCAGAACACCAGTGCGACCGCGCACACGGCGAGGGCGGCCGTGCAGAGGGTCGCGGCGGCGGCGTGACGGGTCCGCAGCCGTGGGGCGAGGCCGGTCTGCGTGGTGGCCAGGGCACGGATGCGGAGGTGGGCGAGGGCCAGGAAGCCGAGCCAGAACAGGCCGCACAGGGTGACCGCGGTGAAGCCGGCCGCCGTCCTGTCGTGCAGCGCGGTCTTCGCGGCCAGAACGGCGGCCACGGTGATCGACAGGGTGGTGCGGCGCCAGGCGAGCCGGGTGCGCTCCGGCTGGAGGCCCGGGTCGCGCTCCGGGGCCGGGACCTTCATCCTTCCCAGCCGACGACGACGATCACGACCATCGCGACCGCCACCACGGCGACGGCGATGCTCAGCAGCGCCGGGAAACGCGACGCGGGAAGGTCGTCGCCGCGCCGCATGGCCCGCTCGCAGCGCACCCAGTGGTTGATGGCGCGCAACGAGCACAGGACCCCGGCGCCCAGCAGCCCCAGGGCGAGACCGGCCCGCCAGGCCCAGCGCAGGTCCGGCAGGAACTGGTCCACTGCGAAACCCCCGCCGATCAGCGCCAGCGCGGTGCGCAGCCAGGCCAGAAAGGTGCGCTCGTTGGCGAGCGAGAAGCGGTAGTCGGGCGTACGGCCCTCCTGCCGGATCTCCTGGGGCGCGAACCACAGCCGGAGGTTCCGTACGAATTCGCTCACGACAGGACCTTACCGGTCCGTCATCAGGGGGTTCGGCGGTGCGCCCGCGGTACGGCCCGGGCGGGGGTTTCAGGCCGTGGCCCGGCGGTACTCCTTGAGGCGCCGGTACGCGGCCAGACCGTCCGGGACCCATTCCCAGTCGGACAGCCGGCGGTCCACCTCCTCCTCCGGCAGGAAGGCGTACCAGGCGACCTCCTCGGCCTGCGGGCTGACGGGCAGGTCGCAGCGGACCTGGTAGACCGAGGACCACCAGCTCCGGCCGGCGTCGTCGTCGTACAGGAACGTGAACAGCGGTTCGGGCCGGGGCAGACCGCTGACGCCGAGTTCCTCCTCCGCCTCCCGCAGGGCGGCGTCGTCGTAGGACTCGCCCGCGCCGACGACCCCGCCGACGAACATGTCGTACAGGGACGGGAAGACCAGCTTGGTGGCAGTGCGGCGGTGCACGAACAGCCGGCCCTCGCCGTCCCGTGCCTGGATGAACACACACCGGTGGCGCAGCCCGCGCGCGTATGCCTCGCCGCGCGGCGACTGCCCGATGACCCTGTCGTTCTCGTCCACGATGTCGAGGAGCTCGTCGGCGGCACTCATGCACCCATCCAACCAGCCCCGCCCGGCACCGTGCGCCCCGCCCGCAGGCTTACGGGCCCGTCGCCCGCACGCTACGGCCCGTCGCCGCACGCCCCCTCCGCGCACGGGGCCGCGTGCCTCACCCCGCCTGGAGGTCCCGTTCCCGTTCCGGCTCCGCCGCCCCCCTGGGCATGGCCGGGTGCAGGCCCAGCAGAACGATGCCGAAGACGATTCCCGCCAGTCCCGCCGTCTCCCAGGCCAGCGCGCCGGTGTCGGTGCGCAGCCGGTCCCCGAGGAAGCCCACCCCGCACACGATCCCGGCCAGCGGCTGGGCGGCGGTCAGCGCCGGCAGGGACATCCGCAGCGGCGCCGTCTCGAACGCGCTCTGCACCAGGATCAGCCCCGTCACCCCGAGCACCAGCACACCGTAGGGCTGCCAGCCCGTGATGAACTCCGTCCAGCCGCCCGCCGTGAGCCGCTGCCCGCTCACCCGGGTGAGCGCGTCCTGCACCCCGTACAGCAGCCCCGCCGCCAGCCCCAGCAGCACCGGCCCGATGATCAGCCGCGACTTCTTCGCATATGTCGTCAGCAGCAGCGCCAGACCGACCATCACGCCGATGATCACCCAGTGCCGTACCGGATCCGTGACCGCGACGCCCGCCCTCGGCCGCCCCGCCACGATGAACGCCGTGACGCCGCCGGCGAGCAGCGCGAGCCCGGCCCATCCCTGACGGCCCAGCGGCTGTCTGGTCTGCCGGCGGGACTCGGCCAGCGCGAACAGCAGGTTCGTGGCGACCAGCGGCTCGACCAGGGAGATCTCCCCGTGGGCCAGCGCGACGGCGCTGAGTCCCATGCCGACCACCATCAGGCCGATGCCGCCGAGCCAGCGAGGCATCTTCACCAGGTCCAGCAGCAGCCGGGGGGAGAGGAAGTCGCTGAGCGGCGCGTGCTGTGCGGCGTTCTGCTGCAGCACGAATCCGGTGCCCAGGCAGAAGGCCGCGCTCACGGCGAGGGCCAGAACCAGTACCGACACGCTGTACCTCGATGATTCAACGGGGTCACGGGAGGCGTATCACGCCGACTGTAACGCCCCGGACTGTGCCCCGCCCGTGGTTGACCGGTTCCCGACAGGCCCCGCCCGCCCACGACGTCCGACGCTCGAACACAGGCACGGCGAGTACCCGGGAACAGGCGGTTGACGCCGTTACTCCTCCTGCCGAAGGATCTGACCCGTCGGTCACGGCATACCGACCGGTAGCCACGGCGAGAGGAACAGGCCCATGGCCTACGACGCTGATGTCATCGTGATCGGGGCAGGCCTCGCCGGGCTCACCGCGACCGCGGAACTGGTGGACGCCGGCCGGAAGGTGATCCTGCTGGACCAGGAGCCCGAACAGTCGATGGGCGGCCAGGCGTTCTGGTCCTTCGGCGGCCTCTTCTTCGTCGACTCGCCGGAGCAGCGCCGGCTGCGGATCAAGGACAGCCACGCCCTGGCCCTCCAGGACTGGATGGGCACCGCCGCCTTCGACCGCCCCGAGGACCACTGGCCGCGCAGATGGGCGGAGGCGTACGTCGACTTCGCGGCCGGCGAGAAGCGGGCCTGGCTGCACCGGCAGGGCGTCCGCTTCTTCCCGGTGGTCGGCTGGGCCGAGCGCGGCGGATACGACGCCACCGGCCACGGCAACTCCGTCCCCCGCTTCCACATCACCTGGGGGACCGGCCCCGGACTGATCGCACCGTTCGTACGCCGCGTCCGGGCCGGCGTCGCGCGCGGTGTCGTCCAGCTGAGGTTCCGTCACCGGGTCACCGGGCTCGCACGCAGCGCGGGCACCGTCGACACCGTCACCGGTGAGGTCCTGGAGCCCTCGGACGTGCAGCGGGGCGAAGCCAGCAGCCGCACCGTCGCCGGCGCCTTCGAGTTCAGGGCCCAGGCGGTGATCGTCACCAGCGGGGGCATCGGCGGCAATCACGACCTGGTGCGGGCCAACTGGCCCAAGCGTCTCGGCGCGCCGCCGCAGCGGATGGTCTCGGGCGTGCCCGCGCACGTCGACGGGAAGATGCTCGGCATCGTGGAGGAGAGCGGCGGCCGGCTGATCAACCGCGACCGTATGTGGCACTACACCGAGGGCCTCCACAACTGGAACCCCGTCTGGGAGAACCACGGCATCCGCATCCTGCCGGGCCCGTCCTCCCTCTGGTTCGACGCCCGTGGCCGGCGACTGCCCGTACCGCTCTTCCCCGGCTTCGACACCCTCGGCACCCTCGAGCACATCATGCGGACCGGGTACGACCACACATGGTTCGTGCTCGACCGGAAGATCATCGGCAAGGAGTTCGCTCTCTCCGGCTCCGAGCAGAACCCCGACCTCACCGGCAAGTCGGTCCGGGACGTGATCGGACGGGCCCGCGCGGACGTGCCCGGGCCGGTCAGGGCGTTCATGGACCACGGTGTCGACTTCGTCGTGGAGAAGGACCTGGGAGCGCTGGTGCGCGGTATGAACGCGCTCACCGAGGAGCCGCTCATCGACGAGGCCGAGCTGCGCCGCGAGATCGTCGCCCGGGACCGGGAGATCCTGAACCCGTTCACCAAGGACCTCCAGGTGACCGCGATCCGCGGGGCCCGCCGCTTCCTCGGCGACCGGCTGATCCGCACGGCCGCCCCGCACCGCATCCTGGACCCCGGCGCGGGTCCCCTCATCGCGGTGCGCCTGAACATCCTCACCCGCAAGACGCTCGGCGGCCTGGAGACCGATCTCTCCTCGCGGGTGCTGACCGAGGGCGGCGACCCGCTCGCGGGGGTCTACGCGGCCGGGGAGGCGGCGGGCTTCGGCGGGGGCGGGGTGCACGGCTACCGCTCCCTGGAGGGCACGTTCCTCGGCGGCTGCCTGTTCTCGGGGCGCACGGCCGGACGCGCGGCGGCGAAGGCGCTCGGGTAGCGGGAGGCCGGGCTCCCGAGAACCCGGTGAGAAGTGGTTACGGAATCCTGACGGGCACCCGTTGCCCCTGGCCCCGAGGGGCCGGAGGGTGTTCGAATCACTCTGTGAACCCTGAACGACCCGAAGAGCGGGACGCACCGGAGCCCGCGGACCGGGGAGCACCGGAGCCCACCGCGACCGGCGCCCCGATCGGCCGCCGGGTCCTGCTGGGGACCCTGGGTCTCGGCGCGCTCGGCGTCGTCGCCGCGCCCACGCTCCAGCGCGGCCTGGAAGCCTTTCTCGGCAGCGTTTCCGGCAAGGACCCGACGGGCCTGACCGGTCTGCTGCCCAACGGTGGCGGTTTTCGCTACTACTCCGTGACGGCGTCCGTTCCGCACCGGGACGAGACCGACTACCGCCTCACCGTCGACGGCCTGGTCGACCACCCGAAGACCTATACGCTCGCCGACCTGCGGGCCCTGCCTCAGACCCGGCTCGTGCACGACGTCCAGTGCGTCACGGGCTGGCGGGTGCCGAAGACACCCTTCGAAGGGGTACGGCTCGCCACGCTGCTGGAGGCCGCGGGCGTCCGCTCCTCCGCCGGCGCCGTCCGCTTCAGCTGCTTCGACGGGGCGTACACCGAGAGCCTCACCCTCGACCAGGCGCGCCGCAGCGACGTCCTGGTGGCGCTGAAGATGCAGGACAAGCCGGTGAGCCACGAGCACGGCGGCCCGGTCCGCCTCTATGTCGCCCCCATGTACTTCTACAAGTCCGCGAAGTGGCTCTCCGGCATCACCGTCACCCGGGACGTGCGCCCCGGGTTCTGGGAGGAGCGCGGCTACGACGTGGACGCGTGGGTCGGCCGGTCGAACGGACGGGACGATGCCCCCACGAGTTGACGCAGGGCATCCCGTCGCCGCTCCGGCCCGGGTACACCGCTTCACGCGCGCGGAGCGCTGGGTCCACCGCACGACGGCCGCGCTGATGGGCGTCTGCGTGGTCACCGCGGCCTGCCTCTACATCCCGGCCTTCGCGGAACTGGTCGGCCGCCGCGAACTGGTGGTCAGGATCCACGAGGTGGCGGGCGTGCTGCTCCCGGTCCCCGTCCTGATGGGCCTGGCCTCCCGGGCCTTTCGCGCGGATCTCGGCCACCTCAACCGCTGGGGGCCGCACGACCGGATCTGGCTGCGCGCGGCCCTGCGCCGCGACCACCGTCGGAAGTCCCGCCCCGCGGCGAAGTTCAACGCGGGCCAGAAGACGTACGCGGCCTGGATCGCGGGCGCCACGCTGGTGATGCTGGGCACGGGACTGCTGATGTGGTTCACCCACCTCACCCCGCTGAAGTGGCGGACATCGGCGACCTTCGTCCACGACTGGCTCGCCCTGACCATCGGCGTGGTCCTGGCCGGCCACATCGGCATGGCCCTGGGCGACCCGGAGTCCCGCAGGGGCCTGCGCACGGGCCTGGTCAGCCGCGAATGGGCGGACCGGGAACACCCGCTGTGGCGCCCGTAGCCGCGACGGCCGTCACGAGCCGGGCGAGCCCGTCCGAACCGTGCCCCTCGGCCACGGCCCGGTCGGCGGTCCCGACGAGCCGGGCCAGTGTGGCCGCGGCCGAGGCGACCGTGGAGCGCTCCCCCGGGGAGGCGGCCGGTCCGCAGCTGCTCGGCCCACCGGGGGATCATCTCGGACAGGAAGCCGCTGATCCCGGCGGCGAACGGTGCCGGCTCCCCGGGGGCGACGCCCTCCGCGGAGGCGGGGCGAAGGCGTGCGCGGCGCCGCGCCCCGCGCACCGCTGTAGAGAACCGCGGCCAAGCACGGCCCGTACGGCGTCGTAGTCCATGGGGCATACGAACGATCAGGCTCCCCGGTGCGTACGGCGTCCTCGGCCGAGGAGGCGACGGTGGCGCCCCAGCCGGGGAGGTCGCCGGCCCGGCCGGGGGTGCGGTTCCACACCGTCAGCGGGTGGCCGTCCGTCAGGAAGGCGGAGGCGAGGGCACGGCCCATGGGGCCCATGCCGAGGACGGAAACGGATGGCCGAGTCGTCGATGTCGTCATGCCGCGACGCCAGGCATTGACATCGACGTGAGAGTCAAGTCCCTGCTGCACTCGGCCCATGAGGATCGGTGAACTCTCGCGCCACACCGGCGCGAGCCCCCGCGCCCTGCGCTACCACGAGGAACAGGGGCAAGTCCGTCATCCCGGAGATCGTGCCGTGCGCCGACGACGAGAGCGTCGTCGTGGCCGGCACGTGCCCCGAACTCCTCGACGGGCTCGCCGGGGAGCGGGCGCGGATCACGGCGGCGATCGACGACCTGATCGCCGCCCGTGACATCGTGGACTCGCTGGTGGGGCACCCGCTGCAGTCAGTCCCGGAAGGCTGCACGGCGGTGCCGGTACCGGCGGCGGAGCCGGTGTTCGCCTGGGCCGTGGACCGGAGCCGGTCCACGCTGCCGCCCGGCTTCGGGGACTAGGCGGGCCGCCGTCATCGCCGTACTCCTAGATCACGAGGGACAGCAGGAGCACCAGGGAGCCGGCCACCACCGAGATGATCGTCTCCATGACGGACCAGGTCTTGACGGTCTGTCCGACGCTCAGTCCGAAGTACTCCTTCACCAGCCAGAAGCCGGCGTCGTTGACATGGCTGAAGAACAGCGAGCCGGCACCGATGGCCAGGACCAGCAGGGCCGCGTGGGTGGTCGACATGTCGGCCGCGAGCGGCGCGACCAGACCCGCCGCCGAGACGGTCGCCACGGTCGCGGAACCCGTCGCGAGCCGGATCGCCACCGCGATCAGCCAGGCCAGCAGCAGGGCGGGGATCGACCAGTCCCTGGATATGTCCAGGATCATCCGGCCCACACCGCAGTCGATCAGCGTCTGCTTGAACCCGCCGCCGGCCCCCACGATGAGCAGGATGCCCGCGATGGGGGCGAGCCCCTTCTCGACGGTCCGCGTGATCCGCTCCTTGCTGAACCCGGCCGGGCGGCCCAGCGTGAAGATGCCGACGATCACGGCGGCGAGCAGGGCGATCAGCGGAGAGCCGATCACGTCGAAGACCCGCTGCACCATCTTCGCCGGGTCGTCCACGACGATGTCGACCAGGGCCTTGGACAGCATCAGGACGACCGGGAGCAGCACGGTGGCCAGCGTGGCGCCGAAGCCGGGACGCCTCTCCAACTCCTCCGAGGCGCGCGGTGGGAGCATCCGCTCCGGAACCGGGGCGTCCACCCAGCGGGCCGCGACCTTCGAGAACAGCGGGCCGGCGATGATCACCGTCGGGACGGCGACCAGCACACCGAGCGCCAACGTCACGCCGAGGTTGGCCTTGACGGCGTCGATGGCGACCAACGGCCCCGGGTGCGGCGGAATCAGACCGTGCATCACGGACAGGCCCGCGAGCGCCGGGACACCGATCCGCATCAGCGAGTAACTGCCGCGCCTGGCGACCATCAGCACGACCGGGATCAGCAGCACGATGCCGACCTCGAAGAACAGCGGCAGACCGATCACCGAGGCGATCAGCACCATCGCCCACGGCATCGCACGGCCCTTGGCCCGGGCGAGGATCGTGTCGACGATCTGGTCCGCGCCCCCGGAGTCGGCGAGCAGTTTGCCGAGGATCGCGCCGAGCGCGATCAGGACGCCCACACCGGCGACGGTCGAGCCGAGCCCGGTGGTGAAGCTGGTGATGGCCTTGTCGAGCGGTGCCCCGGCGAACGCTCCGAGCGCGAGCGAGCCGATGGTCAGGGCCAGGAAGGCGTGGAGCTTGAACTTGGTGATGAGCAGCACGATGACGGCGATGCTCGCCGCCGCCGCAATGCCCAGTTGAGCGTGGCCCGCCGAGGTGATCGGCTCGACGGTGTCCGCTGCCAGCATCTCGACGCTGAGTCTGGTCACGGGTGTCCCTTGGGTGAGGAGAGGAACTCTCGGTTTCTGGTGGGGAGGGCCCTCGGGCCGCGTGCCTAGGGGAAGCGGCGGCGGCGCGAGGGCCGGGGGTTACTGCGAGGGCTGGGCGGAGGACCGCTCGAGATCGCGCAGGGCGTCCATGGCGCGGGCGGTGATCTTCTCGGGGCTGCCCGAGACGTCCACCGCCACTCCCGCCTCGTCCGGCTCCAGCGGCTGGAGCGTGGCGAACTGGGAGTCCAGCAGCGCGGTGGGCATGAAGTGCCCCTGCCGGTGCGCCATCCGGTCCTCGATGAGCTTGCGGTCGCCCGTGAGGTGCACGAAGACGATGCCGGGAGCCGAGGCCCGCAGCCGGTCGCGGTACGCACGCTTCAGCGCCGAGCTGCTGACCACCCCGCCGAGTCCCGCCCGCCCCTGCGCCCAGGCGCCGATGGCGTCCAGCCAGGGCCACCGGTCCTCGTCCGTGAGCGGGACGCCCGCCGACATCTTGGCGATGTTGGCCGGGGGGTGGAAGTCGTCGCCCTCGGCGTACGGAACGCCGAGCCGGGCCGCGAGCAGGGGACCGACCGTGGTCTTGCCGGTGCCCGCGACGCCCATGACCACGACGACGTGGGGGGTACGCACTTGCTGCATCGTGCTCTCGCTGTCTTCGTCGACATCTGATGTCGACGTCACTGAAACCGATTAGGTACGACGAATTCAAGACTCTGTGACGAATAAGTCTGACTTTTTCTTCGTGTGACCCACCTCGTACGCTGAGTGCATGACCACTCCGGGCCGGGGACTGCACGGCCGTGTACTGGACACCCTCGGCCCAGCGATCACTGCGGGCGAGTACCCGCCGGGCAGCGTCCTGCGCACCGACGAACTCGCCCAGCACTTCGAGGTCTCCAGATCCGTGATGCGCGAGGCGGTCCGGGTCCTGGAGTCGATGCACCTGGTGGAATCCCGCCGCCGGGTGGGGGTGACGGTCCGCCCCAAGGCCGAGTGGAACGTCTACGACCCCCAGGTCATCCGGTGGCGCCTGGCCGGCGCCGACCGCCCGCACCAGCTGCGCTCACTGACCGTGCTGCGCTCGGCGATCGAACCCGTGGCCGCCGGCCTGGCCGCCCGCAACGCCACGCCCGAGCAGTGCGCCCGCCTCACCGAGTGCGCACTGGGCATGGTCGCCAACTCACGCGGCCACCAGCTCGAGGGCTACCTGATCCACGACATGGCCTTCCACCGGACGATCCTGGACGCGTCCGGCAACGAGATGTTCGCCCGCCTGGGCGACGTGGTCGCGGAGGTCCTCTCGGGCCGCACCCACCACGACGTGATGTTCGAGGACCCCGACCCGGCCGCGGTCACCCTGCACGTCCAGGTTGCGGAGGCGGTAAGGGAAGGGGACGCGGCCCGCGCGGAACATCTGACCCGCGAGATCACCGTCGGCGCGCTGCACGAGCTGGACATCCTCGCGCCGTAGCGGCCGTCCGCCGCCCTGTCGGCCGTCCGCCCCCCCGTCGGCCGTCCGCCCCCGTCGGCCGTCCGCCCCCGTCGGCCGTCCGCCGCCGCGCGCGTCAGTCGAGGAAGTCCCCGTCGACGTACACCCATGCCCCGTCCACCCGTTCGAACCGGCTGCGTTCGTGCAGCGTGCCGCCGCGGTAGGAGGCGCGGAAGGTCACCGTTCCCGTCGAGTGGAACGCGGACCCGCCCGTCGTCTCCAGGACCTCCAGCCCCGTCCAGCGCATCCCGGGATCGAGGTCGAGCCGCGCGGGACGGGTGCGCGGATGCCAGGTCCGCAGCAGATACCCCGTGTCCCTCTGCACGAACGCGCTGTACCGGGACCGCATGAGCGCCTCGGCGGTCGGCGCGGCCACGGCACCCGAGTGGAAAGGGCCGCAGCACTTCTCGTACGCCTCGGACAGCCCGCACGGGCAGGAACGCGTGGTCATGACCGCCATTCTGCCGGGTCCGGCGCGGCACCCCGCGCGGCGGGCGGACGGACCGGCGTGACGGCCTGCCGGGCAGCCGGAGTTTCGGCCTCCCTTGCGTGCGCACCCGCTCCATCGGAGTCACAGTGGAAGAAGGCCGTGCGCCGTGTGCGGCGCCGCGGCGCACCGGTGTGAGGAGGGACGGAAGATGACGATGACCCGAGCCGCCCGCAGCCGGCCTCCCACCGCCAAGGAGTGGAGCCTGCGCCTCTACCTCTCCGAGCACGACCCCGCCACCACGGCCAGGGTCGTCCTGGACACCGGTGACAACCTGATGGAGAGCTGCGCCGCGGCACACCGCAACCCCTACGACCCGGAGGTGCCCGAGATCGGCGACGAACTGGCGGCCGGGCGGGCGCTGGTCGCGCTGGGCCGGAAGCTGCTGCGCGCCGCCGCCGGCGACATCGAGGAGGCCGGAGCGCCGGAGGAGGCTCCACCCGCCCCACTGTGGCTGCCCCGGGAGTGAGGAGGCCGAGCCGTGATCTTCATGGATCGCCAGGACGCGGGCCGGCAACTGGGCGCCCGCCTGGAGCACCTCAGGCACCGGGACGCGGTCGTGCTGGGCCTCCCCAGGGGAGGGGTCCCGGTGGCGTTCGAGGTCGCCCAGGCGATCGGCGCGCCGCTCGATGTCTGCCTGGTCCGCAAGCTCGGCGTGCCCTTCCAGCCGGAACTGGGGATGGGGGCGATCGGCGAGGACGGCGTACGTGTCATCAACGACGCGGTGGTGCGTGAGGCACGCGTCCCCCCGGAGGATCTCGCCCGGGTCGAGGAGCACGAACGGATCGTCCTCGAGCAGCGCGCCCGGCGCTACCGCGGTGAGTGCGAGCCCGTCACCCTCCAGGGCCGGACCGTGGTCGTGGTCGACGACGGTGTGGCCACCGGGTCGACCGCACGGGCGGCCTGCCGGATCGCCCGGGCCCGCGGTGCCGAGCGGATCGTGCTGGCGGTCCCCGTCGCCCCGAGCGACTGGACCGAGCGGCTGGGCGGGGAGGCCGACGAACTGGTGTCCGTGGCGACGCCGCGGGACTTCTTCGCGATCGGCCAGTTCTACGCGGACTTCGCCCAGACCGACGACGAGGAGGTCGCCGACTGCCTGAGGCAGGCCGCGGGACGCTCCGCCGGGGGCAGCACCGAAACCGGGTCCTCCGAGACGGAGCTGGAGGTGACCGCCGGCGCCGTACGCCTCAGAGGGCAGCTCACCGCGCCGGAGGACGCGCCCGGGGTCGTGCTGTTCGCGCACGGCAGCGGCAGCAGCCGGCACAGTCCGCGCAACCAGTTCGTGGCCACGGGCCTGAATCGGGCCGGCCTCGGCACCCTGCTGTTCGACCTGCTCACCGAGGAGGAGGAGCAGGACCGGGCCAATGTCTTCGACACCGGCCTGCTGGCCCGACGGCTGGCCGACGCCACCAGCTGGCTGCGCGCACAGCCCGGATTCGAAACGCTCGCCATCGGGTACTTCGGCGCCAGCACCGGCGCCGCCGCCGCCCTGTGGGCCGCGGCGGAGCCCGAGGCCCGCATCGCCGCGGTGGTCTCCCGGGGCGGCCGCCCCGACCTCGCCGGGCCCCGGTTGCCCGCGGTGTCCGCGCCCACGCTGCTCATCGTCGGCGGCGCCGACCCGACCGTACTCGACCTCAACCGGCAGGCACAGGCCCGGCTGCGCTGCGAGAACCACCTCGCCATCGTCCCCGGCGCCACTCACCTGTTCGAGGAGCCCGGCACCCTGGAGGTGGTGACCGACCTGGCCCGCGACTGGTTCACCGACCACATGGCCCCCGCTCACGTGTAGCACCCCGGCGACCCCGGCAAGCACTCTAGGCACCGGGGCCCCACGGGGCCTCTCGCACCGGGCGTACGACGGCTTTAGCGTGGGAGGGTGGACGAGGGCGTGGTCACGCTGTTCCTCGGCGGTGACGTCATGCTCGGCCGGGGCGTCGATCAGATCCTTCCGCACCCCGGTGACCCGGAGCTGCGGGAGGGTTACGTCCGTGACGCCCGGGACTACGTGGCCCTGGCCGAGGCGGTGAACGGGCCGGTTCCCCGGGCGGGCTTCCGCAGGCCCTGGGGCGAGGCCCTGGCGGTCCTGGAGGCCGCCGCACCCGAGGTCCGGGTGATCAATCTGGAGACCTCGGTCACCCGCCACGACGACTTCGCGCCCGGCAAGGGCGTCCACTACCGGATGACCCCCGCCAACCTGCCCTGTCTGGCGGCGGCCCGCCCCGATGTCTGCGTCCTGGCCAACAACCATGTGCTCGACTTCGGCCGCCGCGGCCTGGCCGAGACCCTCGACGCCCTGGCGGGCGCGGGGCTGCGCACGGCGGGGGCGGGTCCCGACGCGGCTTCGGCCCGCCGGCCGGCGGTCGTGCCGCTGCGCGGCGGCGGCCGGGTGCTGGTCTTCTCCTTCGGCATGCCCTCCAGCGGGATCCCCGAGCACTGGGCCGCCACCGAGGACCGGTCAGGTGTCGACCTCCTTCCGGGGCCCACGATGACCTCCGCTGCCGCGTTCGCCGAGCGGCTGCGGCGCGTGAAACGCCCCGGTGACCTCGCCGTCGCCTCCGTCCACTGGGGCTCCAACTGGGGCTACGACATCTCGCGCGCCCAGATCCGCTTCGCGCACGCACTCGTCGACGCGGGCGTGGACATCGTGCACGGTCACTCCTCGCACCACCCGCGCCCCCTGGAGGCGTACCGGGACAGGCTCGTCCTCTACGGCTGCGGCGACCTCGTCGACGACTACGAGGGCATAGGCGGCTACGAGCGGTACCGGGACGACCTGCGGCTGCTGTACCTGGTCTCGGTCGAGCCGGACACCGGCGGCCTGACCGGTGTCCGGATGGTGCCCCTGCAGTCGCGCAGAATGCGGCTGGAACACGCCTCGGCCCAGGACGCCGCATGGCTGCGAGCCGCCCTCGACACCTGCAGCCGCCCTCTCGGCACCCACATCGACCTCGACCCCGACAACACGCTGAGATTCCGCTCCCCGCCCGCGCGGAAGTAACCGCTCCCCACCGCCCCGACAGCGAAGCAGCCCCGTAGGGCACGGGACGTTCCGGCCACCGGAACCGGTCCACGCATGCTGACGATCCGGTCTCGTGGCCATGCGGCCCCGTGCGCCGGAGGCGTCGGCGGCTATCCGCTCTCTTCCTCCTCGTCCTCCGAGATCACGTGCACGGCGGCCTCCTCGGCTCCGCGGGCGCCTCCGTCGATGCCGGCGTCGTCCGCGACGAGTGCGGCCTCCGTGTCGGGATGGGCGCCCTCGTCCGGGGCGACGAGCCGCCCCGCATCGGGGCCGCCGACCTCCTCGTCGACGGGTTCGCCCTCGCCGCCCGGCACGTCCCCGATCCCGTCGCCCTCCGGCCCTGTCGCCTCGGGTACCTCCCGGGCCAGCCGCTGGTCCAGCGTCTCGCCCTCGCGCTGCTCGGCCGCGGTGGTGCCCGGCTCGTCCACCGCAAGCGGCCTCTCCGGCGGGGAGTACCCCTCGTCCAACGGCTCCGTCCCGCGGTCGTCGAGGGTGTCCTCCGATTCGAGCGGGCCGATGTCCTCGACCACGTCCTCCTCGCCCTGGGGCTGGTAGACCTCGTCCCCCATGCCGTTCTCCGTCACTTCCGCACCGCCTTACCTGCCGCGTCCCACGGGTACCCGCCCTCTCCCGGGTCTCCGGTCCGCCGTACGGCAAACGCGGCCCAGCCTCATGCCGTCCTGCCCTTCGCGAGGAACCGGCGCAGCCGGCGCAGCGGCCAGGTGTTGATGACGTCGTCCGGGGTGAGCCAGCCCCGTTGCGCGGTGCCGACGCCGTAGCGCAGTTGGGCGAGGTGCGGGACGGAGTGGGCGTCGGTGTTCACGGCGAACTTCGCGCCCTGTTCCCGGGCCCGCAGAATGTCCTCGTCGCACAGGTCGAGCCGGTCGGGCTGGGCGTTGACCTCCAGCGCGGTACCGGTGCGGGCGCAGACCGCGAAGACCTCGTCCCAGTCGGCGTCGACCCCCGGCCGCTTGCCGATCAGACGGGTCGTCGGATGGCCGAGCACATTGACGTACGGGTTCTCGCACGCCCGCACCAGCCGCCTGGTCATCGCCTTCCGGTCCAGGTCGAAGTGGGAGTGCAGGGAGGCCACACAGAGGTCGAAGCCCGCGAGGAAGTCGTCGGGCCAGTCCACCTCCCCCTCGGGGCCGATGTTCAGCTCGGTGCCGTGCAGCAGCCGCATCCCGTGGTGGGCGCCGTCCAGCGCCCGCACCCGCTCCCGCTGGGCGAGCATCTTCTCGTCCGTCATGCGCTGCATGTACAGGTTGGGCGCGTGGTCGGTGACCGCGTAGTACGCATAGCCGCGCGCGGCGGCGGCCTCCACCATCGTCTCCAGTGACGCGAGGCCGTCGGTGAGGTCGGTGTGGGTGTGCAGATCGCCGCGTACGCTCCGCTCGGTCACCACCTCGGGCAACTCGCCGCGCAGCGCCGCCTCGATCTCCCCGCGGTCCTCCCGCAGCGTCGGGGGGATCCACGGCAGGCCGAGCCGCGCGTAGACCTCCTCCTCCGAACGGGAGGCGAGCGACTGGCCGCTGTCCGCGTCGAACAGGCCGTATTCGGACAGTTTCAGCCCCTGCCGCACCGCGATGGTGCGGGTGCGGATGTTGTGCGCCTTCGCCCCGGTGAAGTACTGCAGTCCGGCCCCCCACGAGTCCGGCGGCAGGACCCGCAGATCGACCTGGACGCCCTTGGTGGTGCGGATCGACGTCTTCTTCGCGCCGTGCGCGATCACCTCGGCGGTGGACGGCAGCGCACGGAGGGCGTCCATGAAGGGGGCGGACCGTTTCGCCGCGACCAGGACGTCGATGTCCCCGACGGTCTCCTTCATACGGCGCAGGGACCCGGCGTAGGTGCAGCGCTTGCACCCGGTCACGTCCGAGAGCTCGGCGACGATCTCCTCGGCGGTGTCGGCGGCCAGGTGCAGCGGGATGCGGGAGCCCGCCTGCTGGAGCAGGGCGATGCCGTGCAGGATGTTCTCCTGCGTCTTCGCGCCGAAGCCCTTCAGATCGTGCAGGGCGTCCGCCTCGATCGCGGCGGTCAGTTCGCTCACCGACGCGATGTGCAGGTCCTCGTAGAGCCGCATGGCCTTCTTCGGGCCGAGGGTGGGGATGGTGATCAGCTCCCGCACCCCGGCGGGGATCCGGGCCCGGCGCTCCTCGACCGCGGAGACGGTGCCGGTGCGCAGATACTCGAGCACCTTCTCGGCGATCGACCGGCCCACGTTCGGTATCTCGCGCAGCCCGTCGGCGTCCAGCCGGGAGATGTCGTCGGGGTATCCGCCGATGGCACGCGCGGCCTTCTCGTAGGCGCGCGCCTTGAACGCGTCGCCTCCCGTGATCGCGATGAGGTCCGCGTACTCCTGAAGGAGCGCCTCGACCTCGTCGTTTGGCCGGGCCACATCTCAGAGTCTAGGCACGCACAAGCGGACGGCGCCCATCGGCACCGTCCGCTCCAAGTGTCCGAGGGGGGACTTGAACCCCCACGCCCGATAAAGGGCACTAGCACCTCAAGCTAGCGCGTCTGCCATTCCGCCACCCGGACAAGGTGTCTGCCGTGCGGGGTCTCCCGCGGCGACGAAGGAAACATTACCAGGCTTTCGGGGGCGTTCGATCACACCCCGTCCGGCCGTGAACGGTGCGTGACGGACCGGGCAGCGCCTTGGGGCGGGGCGGGGGTCGGAGAGAGGATGAGGGGCACCAGCGGCAGCGTGACAGTGGGAGGAGACAGCGTGACCGACACCGGCACGGCCAGGAGCGTCACCGGCGAGGACGAGGTTGTGGACCTCTGCCGTGAGTTGATCCAGATCGACACCAGCAACTACGGCGACCACTCCGGCCCCGGCGAGCGCAGGGCCGCCGAGTACGTCGCCGAGAAGCTGGCCGAGGTGGGGCTCGAACCGCAGATCTTCGAGTCGCACAAGGGCCGTGCCTCCACGGTGGCCCGTATCGAGGGCGAGGACCCCTCGCGGCCCGCGCTGCTGATCCACGGCCACACCGACGTGGTCCCGGCCAACGCGCAGGACTGGACGCACCATCCCTTCTCCGGAGAGATCGCCGACGGGTGCGTGTGGGGGCGCGGCGCGGTCGACATGAAGGACATGGACGCCATGACGCTGGCCGTCGTCCGGGACCGGCTGCGCAGCGGGCGCAGGCCGCCGCGCGACCTCGTCCTCGCGTTCCTCGCGGACGAGGAGGCCGGCGGCACCTACGGCGCCCGGTACCTCGTCGACCACCATCCCGGCCTCTTCGAGGGCGTCACCGAGGCGATCAGCGAGGTGGGCGGCTTCTCGTTCACCGTGAACGAGCAGCGGCGGCTGTACCTGATCCAGACGGCCGAGAAGGGCATGCACTGGATGAAGCTCACCGTGGCCGGCACGGCGGGGCACGGGTCGATGATCCACCGGGACCACGCGATCACCGAGCTCTCCGAGGCCGTCGCGCGGCTCGGGCGGCACACGTTTCCCGTGCGGGTCACCAAGACCACCAGGGCCTTCCTCGACGAACTCGGCGACGCGCTCGGCACCGAACTCGACCCCGAGGACATGCAGTCGACCCTCGCCAAGCTCGGGGGCCTCGCGAAGCTCATCGGCGCGAGCCTGAGCAACACGGCCAATCCCACGATGCTGAACGCCGGTTACAAGGTGAACGTCATCCCGGGTGAGGCCACGGCCCATGTCGACGGGCGCTTCCTGCCCGGCTTCGAGGAGGAGTTCCTCGCCGACCTCGACCGGATCCTCGGGCCCCGTGTGCGGCGGGAGGACGTGCACTCCGACAAGGCCGTCGAGACGACCTTCGACGGGGCGCTCGTGGAGGCGATGCAGTCCGCGCTGCAGGCCGAGGACCCGGCGGCGAAGGCGATCCCGTACATGCTCTCCGCCGGCACGGACGCCAAGTCCTTCGACGAACTGGGCATTCGCGGCTTCGGGTTCGTGCCCCTGAAGCTGCCCCCGGAGCTGGACTTCGCGGGCATGTTCCACGGCGTCGACGAGCGGGTCCCGGTGGACGCCCTGAAGTTCGGCGTGCGTGTCCTGGACCGGTTCATCGACGCGTCCTGAGCGCCCTCCCAACGCCCTTGATTCCGTCCCGGTTTGCGTGCTGAAACGAGACTGCAGTAATCGCCAGCGCGTACGGGCGCCGACCGGGACGGGTGAATGCGACCATAAGCTCGTAGCTCCATTACTCCCTCCTCGTTACATGGAGTGCGGTCCGAGGCTTGGATCGCTTTTGCCAAGCAAGGAGGAAGAATGATCAAGAAGGTCGTCGCTGCTGCGGCCGCCACCGGTGGTCTGGTTCTCGCGAGCGCGGGTCTGGCTGCCGCCGATGCCGGTGCCCAGGGTGCCGCCGTGCACTCCCCGGGCGTTGTGTCCGGCAACGTCATCCAGGTTCCGGTGCACGTCCCGGTGAACGTCTGCGGTAACACGATCTCCGTGATCGGGCTGCTGAACCCCGCCTTCGGCAACACCTGCATCAACAAGTGACGTTGTGCCCCACCCCGTGAGGGGCCTCACCCCGCGAGGGCCGGGGCCCGTCGGCCCCGGAGTGCGTGCCATGCGCTCCGGGGCCGACCGGTTCCTGCGCGTCCCCGCTCGCCCGCGGGCGAGCTCAAGAAGGTTCACGACAAGGTCGAAGGCAGGGAAATCAGCAATGCGACAGGTCACCCGCAAGGGCCTGATGACCGTGGCGGCGGCGGCCGGCGTCCTCGCTGTCACCGGCGGCTATGCGCACGCCGACTCGGGTGCGAACGGATCGGCCGCGGGCTCGCCCGGTGTGCTGTCCGGCAACACCGTCCAGGTTCCCGTGCACGTCCCGGTGAACGTCTGCGGAAACACCGTTAACGTGATCGGGCTGCTCAACCCGGCGGCGGGCAACGCGTGCGCCAACACCGGCGGCGCGCACACCGGCGGCGGCTCCCACGCGGGCGGTCACACCGGTGGCTCGCCCGGCGTCGGCTCCGGCAACACCGTCCAGGTGCCGGTGGACGTGCCGGTCAACGTCTGCGGCAACAGCGTGAACGTGGTCGGAATCGGCAACGGCGCGCTGGGCGACCACTGCGCCAACACCGGCGGCGGTCACCCGACGACCCCGCCCGGCGGCGGTCACCAGCCCCCTCCGGGCGGCGGTGGCACCACGCCTCCCGGCGGTGGCGGTACGACGCCCCCCGGCGGGGGCGGCAGCACGCCCGGCACGCCGGGACACCCCGGTCAGCCGGGGCACCCCGGCACGTCCCATCACCCGGGCGGCGGTGGCTCCCAGCACGTCAGCCACCCCGGCGGGGTCTCCCTCACCCGGCCCGCGGGCAGCGCCCAGCTCGCCCACACCGGCAGTGACCTGCCGCTCGGCCTGCTGGCACCGGCGAGCGCAGGTGCCCTGCTCGGCGGCGCGCTGCTCTACCGCAGGGCACGCGCGAGGGCGTAAGGCGCCGGACACAAGGGGGAGAGCGCCGACCGTCGCAGGGCATGCGCAGGCGGCGACAGGCGTCGCCCGCGGTGGACGAGGCGCGGCACAGCGCATCGAAACACGGCGCTCTTCCCCCATGGCGCACCTGAAACGGACCGGGCCCCGCAGACGCGGGGCCCGGTCCGTTTCAGCCGCCTTCACTTCACCACGTGGCACGCACCTGGCGGATGATCCGCCGGCGCAACCGCACCCTGCGGCTGCCGTCCCGCAGCAGGCTAAGTCGGTCCAGCTCCCAGTGTCCGTACTCGGCATGGTCCGTCAGCAGACGTGTTGCGTCCTTGCGGGAGACCCCGCGCGGCACGTACACGTCGACAAATTCGTATTCCGGCATCGCATCTATTGTGCGGGCTGGGGCCCGGTACGGATAGCGTCTGCACTATGTCTGATGCTGCGCAGCCCACCGCTGCCGAGGTACGTGCCGCCGCCGAGGCGGTCAAGACCGCGCTCGACCGCCACCTGGCCGCGGTCGAGCGCCGGACGGGTGAGGACGACCCGGCCGTCTACGAGGCGTTCAACGAGCTGGCCGCGGCGGCCGAGGAGTACGACGAACTGCTTTACGACCGCTACGACGAGGTCACGCCTTTCGAGATCCCCGGCGCGGAGGACGCACTTCCGCCGTACACGGGCCCCGAGGAACCGAACGCGCTGAGCGTGCTGATCCGCCGGGACTACGCGGTGGCCGAGCCGCAGCGGCTGCTGGCGCAGGCGCGGCGCGTGGAGGACGCGGACGAGGAAGGCACGCCGGAGTCGTCTGCCGGCACCGTCCACGGCGCGCTCGGTGTGCTCTTCGGCGAATTCGAACCGGATGAGATCGCCTCCCGGCACAAGGACTTCGGCCTGGAGGAGGGGGACTCCACCCTGTGGGTGACGGCCGCCGACGAACCGGCGGAGCCGGGGGAATGGCTGGAGACGCCCTTCGAGCAGGTCGATCCGCAGCGGGTCGTCTGCCGCTTCGACGTCAGCTCGGTCTTCGACGACGAGCCGGACGACGACGATGTGGAGGAGGACCTCGGCCTCGGTCCGGAGCTGCGCGGCGGGCTGGACGACGACGAGGACCTGGAGCCGCTGGACGCCGAACGCTAGGTCATACCAGGCGGGGAAGGGTGGCGGTGCCGTACGGCCGAAGGCCCTACGGCACCGCCACCCGGCCCCTCATTCCTCGGCCGCCGGCACCTGAGGCCGGAGCAGTACGGCCAGGCGGGTGGTCCGTGGCCTGGCCGGGACCTCGGCCACGGCCCGCGGCAGGGCCTGCTCCACTCCGTGCACCACGGACAGATGGCGGACCGCCCGGCCGAAGGCCGTGTACACCCAGGGCCGGCTCAGGGACTGAGCGGCGTCGCCGGGCAGCACCACCACGGCCGCGGGCCAGCGCAGCCCCACCGCCTGGTGCGCGGTCAGCGCCCAGCCGTGACGCACGGACTGCTCCACCCGCTCCCTGGGTACGACCACGGCGGTGCCGGCGCACTCCAGATGCAGGCCCTCCGCGTCCGCCGTCACCACGCGGCCCGGGAGCGCACGACCCGGCACGGGGGAGTAGACGATCCTGTCCCCCGGGTCGAAGCCGCCGAAGCGGCCGGGACCAGGGTTCAGCCGCTCCTTGAGGGCCGCGTTCAGCGCCCGCGTGCCGGCCGCGCCACCGTGCCCCGGTGTGATCACCTGCGTCTCCTCGGAGGGAACGCCGATCGCGCGCGGCACCGAGTCCGCGACCAGCTGAACGGTCCGGTGCACGGCCTCGCCGGCGTCCCGGACCGGCACGATCACCACCTCCTTGCCGGGCGCGTCGACCTGCGGAAGCTCACCGAAACCGATCGCGGAGACCAACTCGCCGAGCGGCCCGGGATCGGGGGTCCGGGAGACGATCTGCGGGCACACACGGGCGGCGAGCAGATCGGCGAACACCCGTCCGGGCCCGGCCGACCACAGCACGTTCGGGTCACCGCTGAGCACCAGGCGGGCCCCGTCCGGCAGCGACTCGACGAGCAGCGCCGCCGCCTCGACGTCCAGCTGGGGCGCGTCCAGCACGATGAGCAGGTCCAGGTCCAGCGCACCGTCGGCGTCCCGCCCGGGGCCTTCGGCTCCGGACAGCAGACCCGCCACCGTGGCGAGCGGCGCGTGCGCCTGTTGCTCCGGGGCGTCCGTCGGGCCGAGCCGTGCGAGCAGCGCGGCGAACGCCTCCCGTCCGGCCGGGCCGTGCGTGGCGGCCCAGGCGCGCGCACCGAGCCGGTGCGCCTCGCGCAGCAGCGTGGCCGGCTCGACGCGGGAGGCTTCCCCGCCGGTGTGCAGCACCAGTCCGTGACCCGCGGCCGCGCGGATCAGCTCCGCCGCCGAGCCCTGCGCCGAGCCGGCCGCCCGCTCCCAGTCCTCGGCTGAGCCGCCCTCCTTCGGCGCGGAGCCGACCAGCCGGGCCAGTCCGTCGGCGAGGCTCTCCTCCGCGAGCGCATACCGCTCCAGGCCGATCAGCGCGCGGACCGGCCGGTCCTCGCCGTCCTCGTCACCGCCCCGGGTGTCGGTCTCCAGCGCGTCCTGGAACACGAGAGCCTCACCCTCGGCGATCGTGCTGCGCACCGCCGTCTCCGGGTCCGGCACCGAGCGCTGCGCCAGCGCGGCGTGAAGAGCGGGGAGCTCCAGCGCCGTGTGTCCGGCCACGGCCGCCTGCTCCAGCAGCCAGACCGTCACCGCGCGCGCCCGCCGCTCGTCGTCCGGCCGGCACTCGGCGCCGAGCAGGGCCCGGGCGAACCCGTCCGCCTGCTCGGGCCGCACCCCGGGGACCCGCAGCAGCAGCCAGGGGTCCGCCCGCAGACGCGCGTCCACGCCTTCGCCGAGGGCCGCGGCGGCCTGGGGCGCCAGGGCTTCGGGCGCACCGCCCTCGGCCAGCACGGCCCGAACGGCCGAGACGGCCTCCGCGTCGGGGGCCGCCGGGGCCGCCGGGGGTGCCTCGGGCCGGGTGCGCCGCACGGGCTCGGGGGTGGGACGGCGCGGGGCGGGAGCCGGCTCGCTGAAGGCACTGGGCACCGGCTTCGCGCCGCTCTCCACGGCCCGCACGGCCGCGAGCAGGTCGGCGGCCTTCCCGCTGAGCTTCCCGCCGGCCTCGATCGGCCCCTTCTTCTCCGCCTTGCGCCGCTCGATCCGTTCCCGCTCCAACCGCTGGGCGGCCAGCTCGGCCTCGGCCTCCGACCTCTGGGACGAGCCACCGTCGCCGTCGTCCGCGCCGGCCGCACCACTGCCGCCGTCGTCCGCGTCGGCCGCATCACTGTCACGGTCACCTGCGTCGGCCGCTTCACTGTTACGGTCACCCGCGTCGGCCGCACCACTGCCGCCGTCGTCCGCGTCGGCCGTATCACCGTCACGGTCACCCGCGTCGGCCCTGTCACCGTCACGGTCGTCCACCCCGGCCGCCCCACTGGCGCCGTCGTCCGCGCCCACCGCCGAACCGCCCGCGCCGGCGGCCGTGGCTTCGCCCGCCCCGGTCCCGGCCTCGTCGGCCGGTTCCCCCGGAGGGGAGGCCGTCTCCGTGGTTTCCGGGTCCGTGCTCACAGCGTGCTCCAGTCGTGATCGGGATAGCGGTGCACCGGGGCCGACACATCGTCCAGCGCCCGGCAGATCTCGTCAGGAAGACTAAGCGTCTCCACTGACAACGCCGCCGTGAGCTGCTGTGCGTTGCGCGCACCGACGATCGGCGCGACGACCCCCGGCCGGTCGCGGACCCAGGCGAGCGCCACCTGGAGCGGTGTCGCGGAGAGCCCGTCGGCGGCCGTCTGCACCGCGTCCACGATGCTGCTCGCCGTGTCGTCGAGGTAGGGCGCGACGAAGGGGGCCATGTGCTCCGACGCCCCGCGCGAGTCGGGCGGCGTCGCATGACGGTACTTGCCGGTGAGCACCCCCCGGCCCAGGGGAGAGGACGGCAGCAGCCCGACGCCCAGGTCCAGGGCGGCCGGCAGCACCTCGCGCTCCACGCCCCGCTGGAGCAGCGAGTACTCCATCTGCGTGCTGGCGATCCGGGTCCGGACCCCCGGCGCCGTCAGCTGCCATGTCGCCGCCTTCGCGAGCTGCCAGCCGCAGAAGTTGGACAGGCCCGCATACCGTGCCCGGCCACTGGAGACGGCCAGGTCGAGCGCCCCCAGGGTCTCCTCCAGGGGGGTGTACGGGTCGAAGGCATGGAGGTGCCACACGTCGACATGGTCCGTGCCGAGGCGGGCGAGCGAGGCGTCCAGCGCGGCGAGCAGATGGCCGCGTGAGCCGTCGAAACGACGGTCGGGGTCGGGCACGCTCCCCGCCTTCGTCGAGACGACCAGGTCCCGGCGCGGGACGAGACCGTCCATCAGCCGTCCGAGCAGATACTCGGCCTCCCCGTCCCCGTACACGTCCGCCGTGTCGACGAGGGTTCCGCCCGCCTCCCAGAACACCTTCAACTGCTCCGCGGCGTCGTGCTCGTCCGTGTCCCGCCCCCATGTCAGGGTGCCGAGTCCGATGCGGGACACACGAAGGCCGGTACGGCCGAGATGCCTCTGCTCCATGGACGCCGACATTACTGGCCGGAACTGGCCGCGTGGGGGCCTGTGGACAACCGATTTCCCCAGTCCCCGCGGTGATTCCGCTTGCCCCGCCCTCCACGCGCTCCACGAGGAGGACCGGCGCCCCGTGCCCGGAAGCGTCGCCGCGCGCACCCCGGCTCCCGCCACGACGCGCCCCACCGCCGGGCGCCGCTCTGCCCTCCGGGCGCACTCCGCGCTAAGGTCTGCGCACAAGGGACGTTACTGATCGGTAAGGGGAATCGGCCATGCAGCTCGGGATCAACCTCGGCTACTGGGGCGCCGGAATGGACGCGGACAACCTCGCCGTGGCCCAGGAGGCCGACCGGCTCGGCTACGCGGTGTGCTGGGCCGCCGAGGCCTACGGCTCCGACGCGGCCACCGTGCTCTCCTGGGTCGCCGCCCAGACCGAGCGCATCGACGTCGGCTCCGCGATCTTCCAGATCCCGGCCCGCCAGCCCGCGATGACCGCGATGACGGCCGCCACCCTCGACTCGCTCTCCGGCGGCCGCTTCCGCCTCGGCCTCGGCGTGTCCGGGCCGCAGGTCTCCGAGGGCTGGTACGGCGTCAAGTTCGACAAGCCGCTGTCCCGCACCCGGGAGTACGTGGAGATCGTACGCAGGGCGATGACGCGGGAGCGGCTGTCGTACGAGGGCGAGCACTGGACCCTCCCGCTGCCCGGCGGCCCCGGTAAGCCGATCAAGCTCACCGTGCACCCGCAGCGCGAGCACATCCCGCTCTACATCGCCGCGATCGGCCCCAAGAACCTGGAGCAGACCGGTGAGATCGCCGACGGGGCCCTGCTCATCTTCCCCTCGGCCGACCACCTCGAGGAGACCGCGATCCGGTATCTGCGCGCCGGACGCGAGAAGGCGGGCAAGACCCTCGACGGCTTCGACGTCTGCCCCACGCTCCCGCTCTCGGTCGGTGACGACAAGGACGTGACGGCCCTCGCCGACACCTTCCGCCCCTACACCGCCCTCTACGTCGGCGGCATGGGCAGCCGCCAGCAGAACTTCTACAACCAGCTCGCCCAGCGCATGGGGTACGAGAAGGCCGCCGCCGAGATCCAGGACAAGTACCTGTCCGGCGACAAGGAGGGCGCCGCGGCCGCCGTCCCGCACGAGCTGATCGACCGGACCACCCTCCTGGGTTCCGTGGACCGCATCGCCGACCGGATGAAGGCCTACGCCGAGGCCGGCGTCACCACGCTCACGCTGGCTCCCGCGGGCTTCACCCTGGAGGAGCGGATCGCCTCCCTCCGGGCGGGATCCGACGCCATGGAGCGAGCCGGGCTCGCGTAACCGGCCAAGGGATCTCCCCGGAGGGGGCTTCACACAGAGGTCTCCACGGCCGTGGTGGGGGCTCGGGGGTCCTCCCCGCCACGGCCGTCACGGGGAACAACGCTTCGGCGGGCCCCCGGTTACGCCCGGGCCCGGGCCCGGGCGTCCTTCGTTCGGCCGAGTCCTCCCCCCATACGTGTTGCCGCACCTCTGGCGCCCCACTTGACTCGTTCTTTGCGGACCCCTGCAGAGAGGCGTCAGTGATGCTTTCGGTCAAGAGCCTGTTCCAGGAGATCTTCGACAACGACGAGTCGTTCCGGCTCTTCTGCTCCATAGCCGCCGGCGGTGAGTCCCAGGGCGGCTGGGAGAACGGCCGCATCGCCGCACTCGTGCCGGCCGAAGAGCGCCGGCTCGCGCCCAGGATCAGCAGGCACGGCGCCGACGAGGACAAACACGGGCGTATCTTCCGCGCGCTGCTGAGCAAGCGCGGACTCGAGCCCGTCCGGGTACCTCCCGAGACGGACTACACGATGCTCCTGGAGAAGCACGGCATCGGGCTAGCCCACGAGAGGCTGAAAGGCGACCGGACGCTGACCGTGGAGGACATCGTCACCTATCTGGCCCACAGCAGGGTCACCGAGCAGCGTGCCTCCGAGCAGATGGAGCTGCTGTGCAGGCACTTCGGCGACCACCCCGAGGTGGGCCGCGCGATCCGGATGATCTCCAGGGACGAGGACAGCCACCTCGCCTACTGCCACGAGGAGCTGCTGCGTCTCGTGCGCGCCGGACACGGCCACGCCGTCCGGCGGACGCTGCGCGAGTGCGCGCTGGCCGAGATCCGTGTCCACCGGGACGTCAGCCTCGCCGTGATGGCCCGCATGGGGCGGATCCTGCGCTGGCCGAAGGCCAAGTCCGCCCTGCTCGCGGCCGCCATCCACGCGACGTACTGCTACGAGCGCGCCAGCGGGTGGCGCCGCATGGTGTCGCTGAGGACGCCGGAACTCCGCGACGCCCTGGGCGGCGCCGCGGGCGCTACATCCAGCCCCGCCGCTTGAACAACCGGTACAGCAGAACCTCCAGGGCCGCCATCACCAGGATCACCGCCGGGTACGCCGCCACCCAGTGCAGCTCCGGCATGTGGTCGAAGTTCATGCCGTAGATCCCCGCGATCATCGTCGGAACCGCGGCCATCGCCGCCCACGCCGAGATCTTCCGCATGTCGTCGTTCTGCCGGACGCTCATCTGGGCCAGATGCGCCGACAGCACGTCGGACACCAGCCGGTCCAGGGCCTCCACGGACTCGTTCACCCGGGTCAGATGGTCGAGGACGTCCCGGAAGAAGGGCCGCGACTTCTCCTGAACGAACGGCACCGCCGCACCGACCATCCCCTGCCCCGCCAGCCGGGCCAGCGGCGGCGCCAGCGGGAGCGTCGCCCGCCGGAACTCCAGGACCTGCCGCTTGAAGGTGTAGATCCGCGACGCCGTGTGCCGGGAACCCCCGGACGACGGCGAGAAGACCTCCGCCTCCAGCTCCTCCAGGTCGGTCCCCAGTTCGGTCGCCACTTCCAGGTAGTGATCGACGACGGAGTCCGCGATGGAGTACAGCACCCCCGTCGGCCCGTGCCGCAGCATCTCCGGCTGCTCCTCCAGATGACGGCGGATGGAACCGAGCGGCATGTCCTCGCCGTGGCGCACGGTGACCACGAAGGAGTCGCCGAGGAAGACCATCAACTCGCCGGTACTGACGGTGTCGCTGTGAGGCTCGTACGACACCGGCTTGAACACCATGAACAGCGCGTCCTCGTACACCTCCAGCTTGGGCCGCTGGTGCGCCTTCAAGGCGTCCTCCACGGCCAGCGGATGAAGCCCGAACTCCTCCGTCACCAGGTCGAACTCTTTCTCCGTCGGCTCGTACAGGCCGATCCACAAGAAGGTGTCCCCCGCGGCGCGTGCCTCCTGAAGCGCGTCGGAGAGGTCCTCGGGCCCCTCCGTCCGGCGCCCGTCGCGATATATGGCGCAGTCGACGATCACGGGGAGCATTCTCCCGTTCGCCGGTCCCACCCGCATACGGGGGCCTGTCTGCCCCTTCCGCCCGCGTGCGCCCGGCCGTCACCGTTGCCCCGGCCCGGGCCGGGAGGCGTCCCCGTACGCTGGACGGCATGCCCACGTTGATCCTCGTCCGGCACGGACGCTCCACCGCCAACACCGCGGGACTCCTCGCCGGCTGGACGCCCGGCGTCGCCCTCGACGAGCGCGGCACCGCGCAGGCCGCGGCCCTGCCGGGCCGGCTCGCCGAGGTGCCGATCGCCGAGGTCGTCGCGAGCCCCCTTCAGCGCTGCCAGGAGACCGTCCAGCCGCTGCTCGACGCCCGTCCGGGGCTGCGCGCCCACACCGACGAGCGCATCGGCGAGTGCCATTACGGCGACTGGTCCGGCCGCAAGCTCGCCGAGCTGAAGGACGAGCCGTTGATGGAGGTGGTCCAGGCCCACCCGTCGGCGGCGGCCTTCCCGGGCGGCGAGTCGATGCGGGCCATGCAGACCCGGGCCGCGGAAGCGGTGCGGGAGTGGAACGCGCGCGTGGAGCGGGACCACGGCGCCGACGCGGTGTACCTCATGTGTTCTCACGGTGACATCATCAAATCGCTTGTCGCGGACGCACTCGGACTTCATCTGGACCTCTTCCAACGGATCTCCGTGGAACCGTGTTCCATCACCGCGATCCGTTACACCCGGCTGCGGCCATTTCTCGTTCGCCTCGGGGACACCGGGGATTTCGCCTCCCTCGTACCCCGTGCGGAACCCTCCGGTCCGGACGCCACGGTCGGGGGCGGTGCGGGCGCACCGTGATCGTCGGCCGCAGTAGGGTGAAGCGGTCGCACCAGCGCAGTAGTTGTCAGCAACCGGAACGGGCCGGCGCGGTCAGCCGGTCCGGTCCCGATCCAATGGAGACAGGACGTGTCCCGTCAGGTGTTCCTCTACGACCCCCCGGACCGCTTCGTGGCCGGTACGGTCGGGCTGCCCGGGCGCCGTACTTTCTTCCTGCAGGCCACTGCCGGACCCCGGGTGACCAGCGTGGCCCTGGAGAAGACCCAGGTCGCGGCGCTCGCCGAGCGCATGGACGAGCTGCTGGACGAGGTCGTGCGGCGCAGCGGCGGCAGTGCCGCCGTCCCCGCCGTGGCCCCCGCGGAGATCGCCGACACGGCTCCGCTGGACACCCCGATCGAGGAGGAGTTCCGCGTCGGCACGATGGCCCTGGCCTGGGACGGCGAGGAGCAGCGCATGATCGTCGAGGCCCAGGCCCTCGTCGAACTGGACGCCGACTCCGAGGAGGACCTCGCCGAGGCCGAGGAGCGGCTGCTCCAGGACGAGGAGAACGGTCCGCCGATGCTCCGGGTCCGGCTCACCGGCGCGCAGGCCAGGGCTTTCGCCAAGCGCGCCCTCGACGTCGTCAACGCCGGGCGGCCGCCGTGCCCGCTGTGCAGCCTCCCGCTCGACCCGGAAGGACATGTATGTCCGCGCCAGAACGGATACCGCCGCGGAGCGTGACCACGGCCGACCTGCTCGCCGAGGGCGAGCTGACCGTACGCGGACGCATCCGCGACGCGTCCAACGCGGCGCTGTACTGCACGGTCTCCTACGACGGGCGGGAAGCCGCCTGTATCTACAAGCCCGTCGCCGGGGAGCGCCCCCTGTGGGACTTCCCCGACGGCACGCTGGCCCAGCGAGAGGTCGCCGCCTACGAGGTGTCCGAGGCGACCGGCTGGGGGCTGGTGCCGCCCACCGTGCTGCGTGAAGGGCCCTACGGAGAGGGCATGTGCCAGCTGTGGGTCGAGACCGTGCCCGACGGCGAGCTGCTCGCGCTGGTGGACGCGGAGGAGCCCGAGCCCGGCTGGAAGGCGATCGGACTGGCGGACGTCGGCGAGGGGAGGACGGCCCTGCTGGTGCACGCCGACGACGACCGGCTGCGGCGCCTGGCCGTCCTCGACGCGGTCATCAACAACGCCGACCGCAAGGGCGGCCATCTGCTGCCCGGGGCCGGTGGGCGCCTGTACGGCATCGACCACGGGGTCACCTTCCACACCGAGAACAAGCTGCGCACGCTGCTGTGGGGGTGGGCGGGGGAGCCGCTGACCGGGGAGGCGGTCGAGGCGCTCAAGGGGCTCGAGGAGGCCCTGCAGGAGGGCGCGGCACTGGCCGTGCGGCTGGCCGGGCTGATCACCCCGGCGGAGCTCGCGGCCGTGCGCGCGCGGGTGGAGGCGCTGCTGGTCTCGGGGAGGCATCCCGAGCCGACCGGGGAATGGCCGGCGATCCCCTGGCCGCCGGTGTGAGCCACGAGCGGTGGCCGCCCCGGGGACCCGGCAAGCGCCGGCCGCCGGGGCCCGGCTGACGCACGCCGGACGAGCCGGCCGACCCTGCACATCGCCGGGTTTCGCGCAAGAGGGCCTGCCCGGCCATCCCGCCCGGTCCGGTTCGTATACGGAACTTCGGGCCGGTTAGGCTCAGGGCATGCATGCCTGGCCCGCTTCCGAGGTCCCCGCCCTGCCTGGTCAGGGCCGCGACCTGAGGATCCACGACACCGCGACCGGCGGTCCGGTCACCCTCGACCCCGGTCCCGTCGCCCGCATCTACGTCTGCGGCATCACCCCGTACGACGCGACCCACATGGGTCACGCGGCGACCTACAACGCGTTCGACCTCGTCCAGCGCGTGTGGCTGGACACCAAGCGGCAGGTGCACTACGTCCAGAACGTCACCGACGTCGACGACCCCCTCCTGGAGCGCGCCCAGCGCGACGGTCTCGACTGGGTGGGTCTCGCCGAACGGGAGACCGCCCTGTTCCGCGAGGACATGACCGCGCTGCGGATGCTTCCCCCACGGCACTACATAGGCGCGGTGGAGGCGATACCCGGGATCGTGCCGCTCATCGAGCGCCTGCGCGACCTGGGCGCCGCCTACGAACTCGACGGGGACATCTACTTCTCCGTGGAGTCCGACCCCAACTTCGGCAAGGTGTCCCGGCTGGACGCCGCCGCCATGCGCCTGCTGTCCGCGGAACGCGGCGGCGACCCGGACCGTCCGGGCAAGAAGAACCCGCTCGACCCGATGCTCTGGATGGCCGCCCGTGACGGCGAGCCCCGCTGGGACGGCGGATCGCTGGGCCCCGGCCGGCCGGGCTGGCACATCGAGTGCGTGGCCATCGCGCTGGACCACCTGGGCATGGGCTTCGACGTGCAGGGCGGCGGCTCCGACCTCGCCTTCCCGCACCACGAGATGGGCGCCTCCCACGCCCAGGTGCTGACCGGCGAGTTCCCGATGGCCAAGGCCTATGTCCACGCCGGCATGGTGGCCCTGGACGGCCAGAAGATGTCCAAATCCAAGGGCAACCTGGTCTTCGTCTCCCGGCTCAGGCGGGACGGCGTCGATCCCGGCGCGATCCGGCTCGCGCTGCACGCCCACCACTACCGGTCCGACTGGGAGTGGACCGGCCAGGTGCTCCAGGACGCCGTGGCACGGCTCGACCGCTGGCGCGCCGCCGTGTCCCGGCCCGACGGCCCGCCCGCGGAGGCCCTCGTCGAGGAGATCCGCGAGGCCCTCGCGAACGACCTGGACGCCCCGGCCGCACTCGCAGCGGTCGACCGCTGGGCCGGCCTCCAGCAGGAGACCGGCGGCACGGACACGGGCGCTCCCGGTGTGGTCTCGCGTGCCGTGGACGCGCTGCTCGGCGTGGCCCTCTGACCACGCCGCGGAACTCTGGTAGCGAGGAGCGGCGCCGGGCCGGGGGGGGCCCCCCCCCCCCCCCCCCCCCCCCCGGCCCCCGGGGGGGCGCCGGCGGG
>NZ_JAKEEB010000024.1 GCF_021462825.1 Streptomyces glomeratus
GCGAGGACCGGGAAGGCCAGCAGGACGAGCACACCGGTCAGCAGCACGTTCCACACGAAGATCGGCATACGGAACATAGTCATGCCGGGCGCGCGCATGCAGACGATGGTGGTGATGAAGTTGACCGAGCCGAGGATCGTGCCGAACCCCGAGAGTGCCAGACCCATGATCCACATATCCGCGCCGGCGCCCGGCGAGCGGACCGCGTCCGACAGCGGCGCATACGCGAACCAGCCGAAGTCGGCGGCCCCTTGCGGGGTGAGGAATCCGCCCACGGCGATCAGTGAACCCAGCAGGTAGAGCCAGTAGGCGAACATGTTCAGCCGCGGGAACGCCACGTCGGGCGCGCCGATCTGCAGCGGCATGATCCAGTTCGCGAAACCGGCGAACAGCGGCGTCGCGAACATCAGCAGCATGATCGTGCCGTGCATCGTGAACGCCTGGTTGAACTGCTCGTTCGACATGATCTGCAGGCCCGGCCGGGCGAGTTCCGCCCGCATCAGCAGGGCCATCACCCCGCCGATGCAGAAGAACGCGAACGACGTGACCAGATACAGAGTGCCGATGGTCTTGTGGTCGGTGGTGGTCAGCCACCTGACCGCGGCGGCCCCCGGACGGCGTGCGGCCGCGGTGGGAGGTGCCGGACGCGGCATGACAGTGTTGCTCTCCATGCCCCGCCTGTGTCCGCCTCCGCTCGGGCGCTCACACCCGGAAAACGCGACGAGCGTCACACGGGAGGGTGTGACGTTCCCGGAACTGCCGGACACCAACGGAACATGAGCGACGACGAGATCTTCGCCGCTGCCTATCGCGAGCACTACTGGGCGGTCAGCCGCTATGTCGCGCGACGGCTCGACGGCGGCACCGGCGACGTCGAGGAAGTGGTGGCCGATGTGTTCACCGTGGCCTGGCGGCGCCGGTCCGACCTGCCCGCCTCCCCGCTGCCCTGGCTGTACGGGGTGGCGCGCAACTGCCTGGCCAACACCGTACGCGGCCACGGCCGCCGCCGGCGGCTCCTCGACCGGCTCGGCAACGACGAGAGCGCGCACGGACGGCAGATCGTGGCGAGCCCCGACGCGGACACCCCCGGCGGCTGGGTGCACGAGGCACTGGCCCGGCTGTCCCCGGCCGACCGGGAGGTCCTGCGGCTGACGGCCTGGGAGGAACTCGCGATCGACGAGGTCGCCGTCGCGCTCGGCTGCGGCAGTCGCGCGGCGGCGATGCGCCTGCACCGTGCGCGGAGACGCCTGAGAGCGCAGATCGACCGGATGCGGGTCACCGCGATACCCGGCGGCGTCCCCGACGACGGTGCCCCGGACGCCGCCCCCACCGGTCGCGGCACCTCGACGGCGGCGTCCGGCCCCCAAGCGCCCCCGCCCGATGCCCCGGCCGCGTCGCCCGGCGCCGTAGCGCCTCCCCGCGGTACCCCGACCGCACCGCCCGGTGCCCCCGCACCCCCGCGTGGTATCCCGACCCCACCGGCCCGCGCCGTGGCACCCCGGCGCGGCACTCCGAAGGAGCACGACCATGGCTGACGGACACGACACACGGACGGATCCGGCCGTGCCCGACGACCTCACGCTGCTGCGTCTCGCCGATCCCGTGCCCGCCTCGGACCTCCGTTACCAGGACGGCCCCCTGGGCCACGAGGCCGAGCGCCGGCTGCGCCGCCTGCTGCACAGCGGCACACCCGCGCGCCCTGCCCGGCACGTACGGCGCTGGGCCTGGTCCCTCACCGCGGCCACCGCCGTCGCCGCCGTCGCCGCCGCGCTGCTGCTGTCCGGTCCCACCACCGCTCCCGCCGTGGCCGCGCCCCGTCCTCTGACCGTGCGGGCCGGCTCCGCTCCCGTCCCCCTGACGGAACTCGCCGAACGGGCCGTCGCGGCCCACGGCTCGCTGCCGCTGCGCCGGGGCACCCATGCGCAGACCTGGAGCCTCGGCCTGAGCAGCGGGCCCGGATCCCGTCCGCCGATCACACTGCCCGAGGAGCGGGTCGTCCGCTGGCAGGCCGACGGCAGCCACACCGAACTCGTCGTGGCCACCGACCCGCGGCAGCCGGGCAAGCCCGTCATCGCCGACGCCGACGGAACGCCGCGCACGGTCGAGGACGGCCATGTCCTCAGCCGGAAGACGTACTGGCCGAGCTGGAGCGACGCCCCGCCCCAGGCGCGGCCCCCGCACACGGCCGCGGCCCTGCGCGCCTATCTGGAGGAGATCGACACCACCACCACGATGAGCACACCCGGACTGGTCGACGCGGTCTCCCGGTTGCTCGACAATTGGACGCTCGGATCACGGGAGAACGCCGCCCTCGTGCGTGTCCTCGCCGACGCCAAGGGCCTGCGCCCGGTGGGCGCGGTCACCGACCGGCTGGGCCGTCGGGGACAGGCGTACGTGTACGACGACAGCGCGCACGCCGGCCAGGGGATGCTGGTCCTGGATCCCGCCAGCGGCGCGGTACTCGGCCTGGAGAGCACCGCCACGAAAGCCGACCCCCAGTACGGTCTCAAGGCCGGTGACGTGCTGTCGTACAGCGCCTGGATGCGGTGACCCCAGCTCTCCCGGGCGAAGGTCCCCGGCGGCCTCCCGGCCGAAGCCGCCGACCCGGACGGCGGCTCCGCGGCCGGGACTGCGCGGATCCACGGCCCGGGGCTGCCATCCTGGACACCGGTCCGCCGGCTCGCCGCCATCACCGGACCACTGCCGTGGTGTGTGCTGCGTGGGGCATCGGGCAGGGCCTGGACCCGGACGACCTCGCACCGGGCCACGGCCCCCGACCGGAGGGACACCATTCGTGATCACCACAAGGCCCCATCAGCAAGGACGCCCCTCATGACGGCCGCACGCCTGATCCGCGCGGCCGCCCGTGCCGCGCTGCCCGCCCTCGCCGCCGCCCATGTCGCGCCCGTCGTCTCCACCTTCGGACCGCTCCGCAACCGCGTCATGCCCCGCCTGTGCGGCCGCGGACGGGTCTGCCATGTCGCCCTCACGTTCGACGACGGCCCCGACCCCGTGTCCACCCCGCTGTTCCTGCGGCTGCTCGCCCACCGCGGCGTGCACGCCACCTTCTTCCTGCTCGGCAGCCAGGCGGACCGCTCTCCGGGGCTGGTCCGGGAGATCGCCGCGGCGGGCCACGAGATCGGCGTCCACGGCTGGCTGCACCGTCCCCTGCTGCTGCGCGGACCACGCGCGACCTACGACGACTTCGCCCGCGCCCGGGACACCGTCGCCGGGATCACGGGGCGGCAGCCGCTGCTGTTCCGGCCTCCCTACGGCATCATGTCGGCCGCCGCCCACCTGGCCGCCCGCCGCCTCGGACTCACCCCGGTGCTGTGGACCTGCTGGGGCGAGGACTGGACCGCCCGGGCCACACCCGAGTCCGTCCACCGCACGGTCACAGCCGACCTCGACGGCGGCGGGACGATCCTGCTGCACGACTCCGACTGCACCTCCGCCCCGGGCGCCTGGCGATCGGCGCTGGGCGCGCTACCGCTCGTTCTCGACACCTGTGAGCAACGGGGATACCAGGTCGGAAGGCTGGCCGACCACGGCTGGCCCCACCCGGCGGCGGCGTGAGACGACGGCACGCCCCTTTTACGGCCGGCTGCCGAAGCGATCCTCGCCGCGCACGCCGTGAGGCCCGACCCGGCGCCCTCAGCCGGCCGCCGCGAGGAACTGGGTCGCGGCCAGTTCGGCATACAGGGGGTCCCCGGTCACCAGGTCACGATGAGTGCCGACCGCCCGCACCCGGCCCGCGTCCATGACGACGATCCGGTCGGCCGTCGTCACGGTGGACAGCCGGTGAGCGACCACAAGGACCGTCGTCGACCGCGCCACATCCGCGACCGTGTCCCGCAGCGCCGCCTCGTTGACCGCGTCGAGCTGTGAGGTCGCCTCGTCCAGGAGCAGCAGACGCGGGCGGCGCAACAACGCGCGGGCGATCGCGACACGCTGACGCTCCCCGCCGGACAACTTGGTCCCGCGATGCCCGACCAGCGTGTCGAGCCCCCGGGGGAGCCGCTCCACCAGAGCGTCCAGCCGCGTCGTCTTCAGCACACGCGCCACCTCGGCGTCCTGCGCCTCCGGATTGCCGAGCAGCAGGTTGTCCCGCATCGACCCGGAGAGCACCGGCGCGTCCTGCTCCACATAGCCGATGGCGGACCGCAGTTCGGACAACTCCCACTCGGCCACGTCACGGCCGTCGAGCGTGATGGTGCCGGACTCCGGGTCGTAGAACCGCTCGATCAGCGAGAACACGGTCGTCTTGCCCGCGCCCGAGGGGCCGACGAAGGCGGTCATCCCCCGAGCCGGCACCGCGAAGGTCACACCGTGGTGCACATACGGCAGGTCGTCGGCGTACCGGAAGCGCACATCCTCGAAGGCGATCGCGGCCGGCCGCGCACCGGGCGACGGCAACGGCGCGGGCCGCGCGGGCGGTTCGGCGGGCAGCCGCAGCGCCTCCTGGATCCGGGCGAGCGCGGCGGAGCCCGTCTGGTACTGGGTGACGGCGCCGACGACCTCCTGGATCGGCGACATCAGATAGAAGACGTACAGCAGGAACGCGACCAGGGTGCCCACGTCGATCGCCCCGGTCGCCACCCGCGCCCCGCCCACCGCCAGCACCGTGATGAAGGCGATCTGCATCGCGAGGCCCGCCGTGTTCCCCGCGGCCGCCGTCCACTTGGCGGCCCGCACGCTCTGCCTCCACGACTCCTCGGCCGCCGCGTGGACGGCCTCCTCCTCGCGGCGCTCCGCACCCGACGCCTTGACCGTGCGCAGTGCGCCGAGGATCCGCTCCAGCGACGCGCCCATCGCGCCCACCGCGTCCTGGGCCTGCCGGCTGGCCCGGTTGATGCGCGGCACGATGACCCCGAGCACGGTGCCCGCGCCCAGGACCACGGCGAGTGTGACGCCCAGCAGCACCGCATCGACCAGGCCCATCATCACCACCGTCGCGATCAGCGTCAGCCCTCCCGTGCCCAGACCGACCAGGGAGTCCGTGGTCACCTCCCGCAGCAGCGTGGTGTCGGAGGTGATCCGGGCCATCAGATCGCCGGGCTCGGTGCGGTCCACGGCGGATATCCGCAGGCGCAGCAGATACGACGACAGGGCGCGCCGCGCACCGAGAACCACCGACTCGGCGGTGCGCCGCAGCACGTAGGAACCCAGCCCGCCCACCGCCGCGTTGGCGAGCACGAGCCCGGACATGCCGAGCAGCGCCCCGGTGACCGGCCGGTCGTGCGCCAGGTCGTCGATCAGCCCGCGCGCCACGAGCGGCAACAGCAGACCGGTGGCCCCGGTGACGAGCGCGAGCAGCGCACCCGCGCACAACGCCCACCGGTGCGGTCGCACGTATCCGAGGAGCAGCCGCCAGGCGGGAGGCACGGGGGCCGGGTCCGGTGCCGTTCCTTCCGAACGTTCCGTAGGGTCCGAATCGGTGATGCTCACAGCGCTCCTCGCGGAGTGTGAAGGTGTCCCTTGCGCAGTGCGGGCGTTCAGCCTACGTCCGCCGTGCGACGGTCATCCCCGCACACGTGCACGCGGGCCGCGGGCCCAGCCGATCCCACTTCCGCCGCGCGGATACGTGCAGATGGTGTGCCCGCCGCGCAAGGATCACGGGTGTGGGCCGCGGTGGCCCACGCCGGGCGTACGGCGCCCGCACCACCGACGGAAGGCAGCAGCACCATGGCGCAGGAAGTAAGCGGCGTGATCGCCCCGGGCAAGGACGAGCCGGTGCGGGTCGAGACGATCGTCGTACCGGATCCGGGGCCTGGGGAGGCGGTCGTATGCATCCAGGCGTGTGGGGTCTGCCACACCGATCTGCACTACGGGCAGGGCGGCATCAGCGACGACTTCCCGTTCCTGCTCGGCCACGAGGCGGCGGGCGTCGTCGAGTCGGTCGGCGAGGGCGTCACGGACGTCGCGCCCGGCGACTTCGTGATCCTCAACTGGCGGGCGGTGTGCGGCACGTGCCGTGCCTGCCGGCGCGGACGGCCCTGGTACTGCTTCGACACGCACAACGCCCGGCAGAGGATGACCCTCGCCGCGACCGGCCGGGAACTCTCCCCGGCCCTCGGCATCGGCGCCTTCGCGGAGAAGACGCTGGTGGCGTCCGGACAGTGCACCAAGGTGGACCCGTCCGTCTCCCCGGCCGTGGCGGGGCTGCTGGGCTGCGGGGTGATGGCCGGGCTCGGCGCCGCCATCAACACCGGGAACGTCGGCCGCGGCGACTCCGTGGCGGTGATCGGCTGCGGCGGCGTCGGCGGCGCGGCCATCGCCGGATCACATCTCGCGGGCGCGGAGAAGATCATCGCGGTGGACATCGACGACCGCAAGCTCGCCACCGCGAAGGAACTGGGCGCAACCCACACCGTCAACTCCCGTGAGAGCGACCCGGTCGAGGCGATCCGCGAGCTGACCGGCGGCTTCGGCAGCGACGTCGTCATCGAGGCGGTCGGCCGCCCGGAGACGTACAAGCAGGCGTTCTACGCCCGCGACCTCGCCGGCACCGTCGTGCTCGTCGGGGTCCCCACCCCCGAGATGAAGCTGGAACTGCCGTTCCTCGACGTCTTCGCGCGCGGCGGGGCGCTCAAGTCGTCCTGGTACGGGGACTGCCTGCCCTCCCGGGACTTCCCCATGCTCATCGACCTGCACCTGCAGGGACGCCTCCCGCTGGACAAGTTCGTGACCGAGACCATCGCTCTCGACGAGATCGACAAGGCCTTCGAACGGATGCTCTACGGCGACGTGCTGCGCTCGGTGGTGGTGCTGTGATGGCCGCCCGCATCGACCACCTGGTCACCTCCGGCACCTTCTCCCTCGACGGCGGAACATGGGAGGTCGACAACAACGTGTGGATCGTCGGCGACGACCGAGAGGCCATCGTCATCGACGCCGCCCACGACGCCGACGCGATCGCCGAAGCGGTCGGCGACCGCCGGCTGCGTGCGATCGTGTGCACACACGCCCACAACGACCACATCGACGCCGCCCCCGCCCTCGCCGAGCGCACCGGCGCCGTGATCTGGCTCCACCCGGACGACCTGCCGATGTGGAAGACGACCCACCCGGACCGCCTGCCCGACCGCTGGCTGGACGACGGCCTGGTGATCGAGACGGCCGGCACCGATCTGACGGTGCTGCACACCCCGGGCCACGCGCCCGGCGCGGTCTGCCTCTACGACGCGGGCCTCGGCACGGTCTTCACCGGCGACACCCTCTTCCGGGGCGGCCCAGGGGCCACCGGACGCTCGTACTCCCACTTTCCGACGATCATCGAGTCGATCCGCGACCGGCTGCTTACCCTCCCGCCCGACACGGTGGTCCGCACGGGACACGGGGAGACGACGACCATCGGGGCCGAGGCCCCCCACCTCGACGAGTGGATCGCGCGCGGCCACTGACACGACGGCGCGCCGGACCACCACCACCGCGGCGGCCGCACCGGCGCCCGGTCCCACATCCTCGGGCGCGGGGCGGGTGCGGGCCGCCGGGACCACCCCGTCCTCGCCGCACGGCACTTAGGGTGGGCAGAGATCACCGTCGTCGGGGCCGGAGGCGCCGCGGAAGGGCCGGCCGCGTGCGGTCGTGTCCGGTGGTCCGCGGCGCCCGGCCCCGCCCCCGAGGGAAAGCAGGAGTGGCATGGAGTACGTGAAGCTCGGTTCGACCGGTCTTGACGTGTCCCGGATCTGCCTGGGCTGTATGAGTTTCGGCCTTCCCGACCGTGGCACCCACACATGGAGCCTCGACGAGGAGGCGTCCCGCCCCCTGATCCGCCGTGCGCTCGACGCCGGCATCAACTTCTTCGACACCGCGAACGTCTACTCGGACGGCACCAGCGAGGAGATCGTCGGCCGTGCGCTCGCCGAGTACGCCCGCCGCGACGAGATCGTGCTGGCGACGAAGGTGCACGGCCGGATGCGGTCCGGGCCCAACGGCGGCGGCCTGTCCCGCAAGGCGATCATGACGGAGATCGATCACAGCCTGCGCCGTCTCGGCACCGACTACGTCGACCTCTACCAGATCCACCGCTGGGACCCCGCCACTCCCGTCGAGGAGACGATGGAGGCCCTGCACGACGTGGTCAAGGCCGGCAAGGCCCGTTACATCGGTGCCAGTTCGATGTACGCCTGGCAGTTCTCCAAGGCCCAGTACACGGCCCGGCTCGGCGGCTGGACGCGGTTCGTGTCGATGCAGAACCACTACAACCTCCTCTACCGCGAAGAGGAACGCGAGATGCTGCCCCTGTGCGCGGACCAGGGCGTCGGGGTCCTGCCCTGGAGCCCGCTGGCCCGCGGGCGCCTGACCCGCGACTGGGACGACAGCAGCGAGCGCAGCCGCACCGACGAGTTCGGCAAGCGGCTCTACCAGGAGGGCGACCGGGCCGTCGTCGAGGCGGTGGCCGCGGTCGCTGCCGAGCGGGGCACCGCGCGCGCCCGCGTCGCCCTCGCCTGGCTGCTGCACCGGAGCACGGTCGCCGCGCCCGTCGTCGGCGTGACCAAACCGCACCACATCGACGACGCGGTGGCCGCGCTCGACGTCCACCTCACCGACAAGGAGATCGAGGCGCTTCAGGAGCCGTACCGGCCGCACCCCATCAGCGGTCACTGACAAGGACGATGACAGGGGAGGGGCGGCACGGGTCCTCCGTACCGCCCCCGGGGCCCTCACGGACCGCCGGCCAGCCAGGGCCTGACCTGCCTGCGTGCCTCGTGCAGACGGGACTTCAGCGTGCCCAGCGGGACCCCGACACGTTCGGCGACCTCCGCGTACTCCAGCTGGCAGATGTCCCGGTAGACCAGCGGCGCCACCAGATGCGGATGCTCGCGTTCCAGCCGCTCCAGGGCCTCCAGCAGGTCGACGCGGGACCCGGCGATGACACTGGTCGTCCGCGGATCCACATGCTCGGCCGCGTCGATGGTCCCGGGCTGCTCGACGGCCCGGCGCTTCAGCTCCCGGTACTTCTGCCGGGCGCAGTTGGCGACCACGGTGTACAGCCATGTGCTGAAGCGACTGCGGCCCTCGAACGTGGAGATCTTCCGCGCCACCTGCAACAGCACGTCCTGCGCCGCTTCCTCGGCGTCCTCCCGGCACGGCAGGAACCGTCCACAGCGCCGCACGACCTCCGGCCTCAGGTGCTGGAGCAGCGCGTCCAGGGCGGCTGCGTCACCCGCCGCCGCGCGCCGAGCGAGCTCCTCGGTGTCCGCGGCATCCCCCACTGGGAGCTCCCCTCGATGTCGATGTCCGACCAGGCATGATAGTCCCATGCACTCCCTGGAGCGGATCGATCGCTACCGCCTCGAACGCCGCCTGGGCGGCGGCGCGTTCGGCACCGTCTGGCTCGCCCACGACGACGCCCTCGAGGCGCCCGTCGCGGTGAAGGTGCTCGCCGAGAACTGGGCCCACCGGCTCGATGTCCGGGAGCGCTTCCTGTCGGAGGCACGCCTGCTGCGCCGGGCCGGTTCCAGCCGGGTCGTCCAGGTCTACGACATCGGTGAGCTCCCCGACGGCAGGCCCTACTTCGTCATGGAGTACGCCGACGGGGGCACCCTCGCCGACCGGCTCACCGACGGTCCGCTCCCGGTCGCCGAGGCCCTGCGCCTGACCGCGTCCGCCGCCCGGGCCGCGGCCGCCCTGCACGAGGCCGGCATCGTGCACCGGGACATCAAGCCCTCCAACGTCCTGCTGCGGACCGCGCCCGACGGCTCCATCCGGCTGCTGCTCGCGGACCTCGGCCTGGCCAAGAGCCTGGCGCAGGCCTCCGGACTGACCATGGCCGCGGGCTCCGCCGGGTACGCTCCGCCCGAGCAGACCGAACCCGGAACGGGCATCGACGCCCGCGCGGACGTCTACAGCCTCGGTGCCCTCGGCTACCACCTCCTCACCGGCACGGTTCCCGCACCGCCCGGCAAGGTGCGGCCCCCGGACCGGCTCCGCCCCGACCTGCCGTCCGAGGTGCGGCGGGCGCTGCTGCGGGCCATGGAGCCCGACCGGGAGCGTCGCTGGCCGACCGCGGACGTCTTCGCCGACGCCCTCGACCGGCTCGCCGACGACCCCGGGCGGCCCACCGGCACATCCCCGGCCCGGGACCCCGGACGGACCCGCCGCCGACACGGCACGGCGCTCCTCGCGCTGGCCGCCGCGGCCGTCGCCGGCGGCGCCGCGCTCACCACCATTGTGCTGCTCGGCCGGACCGCTGCGGGGGATGTGACGGTCCAGGACACCACCGGGCGGATCGAGGCCGCCGTGCCCGCGGCCTGGGCCCGCCAGCTGCGCGACGCCGGCTGGGACCCGAAGGCGCTGGGTCTGCCGACCGGTCAGGAGCCCGCCCTCGCCGTCGCCGACGACCTCTCGCACTGGCAGGACCTCGGCACCGAAGTGAACGGCGCCTTCATCGGCCTGAGCGAACACGGTGACCTCGCCGCCAGGGTGCGCGCGCTCGCCCACAACGGATGCCGCTACGAGGGCAGTCGCGACTACCACGGCGCGGCCTGGCAGGGACGCATACGTACCTGGAACGACTGCGACGGCGGCGAGGGCTCCGTCACGGAGGCGGCCCTCACCCCGGCCGACGGCACCGGCGCCACCCGGGTGTACGTACAGCTGCGTCAGGTCGGTGGAAGCGACCGCACGGACCGGATACTGGACTCGGTGCGGGTCACCGGCTGACCGCCGTCACGGCACGGCCGTCAGCCACCGCACAACCCGCGAAAACAGCGCGAACCTTTCCCCGCGAGCGCGCATCGCACAGGAGTGACGGGGCACACGGCACCGTCCGCACCCGCCCGGCCCGGGCGGTCAGTTTCGAGGAGCATGGACATGGTGACCTTCCGGCGCGGCACAACGGGCCCGGACCACGACGGCACTGCCCCCTTTCCGACGGCGCGACGCGTGGTGTCCGTGCTGGGCGCGGTCGCCGCGCTGAGCCTGCTCACCGCCTGCGGCAACGACCACGCCACCTCCGGCACTCCGCAGAAGCTGCCCGGGACGGCCCAGCCGGCCTCCGGCGACCACGCGAGCGAGGCCTCGGAGGCGACGGGGACGGACAGCACCGCCGCCACCGGATCGAGTGGTTCCGGCTCCACCACCTCCGCGGCCTCCACCGGAGGCGGCACCACGAGCGGCAGCCGCTGCCACACCTCTGAACTCCGCGCGTCCGTCGGCCCCAACAACCCCGGCGCCGGGCAGGAGAACTTCCCGCTCGTCCTCACCAACCGTTCGGGCCGGACCTGCACGATCGACGGCTACCCGGGCGCCGCCTTCGTCGACGCCTCCGGCAAGCAGCTGGGTCCCGACCCCAAGCGCAGCTCCGGCCACCCCTCCAAGGTCACGCTCGCGCCGGGCAGGAGCGCCTGGGCGGGCCTGTCGTTCTCCAACCCCCAGGTCAGCGGCGCCAAATCGGCCACACCCGCGGCGATCCTCATCACCCCGCCGGACGAGCGCGCCTCCCTGAAGGTGACATGGCGGGGCGGCCCGGTGCCCGTGTCCGGCAACTCCTCCGCCTCGTTCCTGACGGTCTTCCAGGCCGGCACCGGCGCCTGAGCCCCGTCCCCCGGCCCCGCTGCCCGCCCGCCGGACAGCGGGGTTCGTCATGTCACCGTCGCGTTTGTCACAGAGCGGCAACACGTGGCGGGCGCCCCGATCTTTCCGCCGTTCCCCTCCATCGAACCCGTTCGACCGACACCGCACCAAGGCTCCTTCAGGGAGCCGCGACGAGGAAACCGGGGACGAAGATGAACGGCATCTCACGCAGGCGTGTGCTGACCGCGGGTGCGACGGCGGGCGCACTCGGCGCGCTGTCCGCCTGCTCGGGCGGCTGGGGCGCGGGCGGCGAGGGTCCCGCGCACGGCTCGGCCACGGAACAGGCCCGGCCCCTGAAGCTCATAGGCGACGGCTCCACCGCCGACACCGGGGCCCAGCCGCACCAGCCCAAGGCCGAGCGGCTGAAAACCGGCAGCCGTCCGCCGCAGTTCGTGGTGTTCTCCTGGGACGGCGCGGGCGAACTCAGCAACGGGCTGTTCTCCCGCTTCCGGAAGGTCGCGGCCGACCACGGCGCGTCGATGACCTTCTTCCTCAGCGGCATCTACACGCTGCCCGAGTCCAAGAAGCACCTCTACCGTCCGCCGCAGCACCCGGTCGGGGCCTCCGCGATCGGCTACCTGGCCGACCGGCACATCCACGCCACGCTCCAGCAGGTGCGCGCCGCATGGCTGGAGGGCCATGAGATAGGCACCCACTTCAACGGCCACTTCTGCGGCGCCGACGGGGTGCGCCGCTGGTCGTCCGCCGAGTGGAGGAGCGAGATCGAGCAGGCCGTCCACTTCGTCACCGAGTGGAAGACGAACACCGGCTTCACGGACCTCGACCCGCTGCCCTTCGACTACCGCAAAGAACTGATCGGCGGCCGCACCCCCTGCCTGGAGGGCCAGGCGAGCCTGCTGCCCACCGCGGCCGCACTCGGCTGGAAGTACGACGCCAGCTCATCCGGGGGACTGCAGATCTGGCCCGCAAAGGTGCAGGGCGGACGGATCTGGGACTTCCCCCTCCAGTCCATCCCGTTCTCCGGGCACTCCTTCCAGGTGCTGTCGATGGACTACAACATGATGGCCAATCAGTCCGGCGGCAGCCCCCTCGGCGACCGCACCCGGTACGACACCTGGCGCGCCCAGGCACGGGACACCTACCTGGCGGGCTTCCGGCGCGCCTACGAGACCAACCGTGCCCCCTTCTTCATAGGCAACCACTTCGAGCGCTGGAACGGCGGTATCTACATGGACGCCGTGGAGGAGGCGATCGAGCGGATCGCCAAGTACGACGAGGTGCGCATGGTGTCCTTCCGGCAACTGGTGGAATGGCTCGAGGCCCAGGACCCGGCGGTGCTCAGGAAGCTGCGCGCCCTGGCACCGGGACAGTCGCCGCTCGGCGGCTGGGAGGAGTTCCTCGGCGCACCCGCGTCCTCGGCGACCACCGGGAACTGACCGGCGACGCCGGCCGGCCCTGCCGCAAGGTCCGGTCCCCACGGCGCGGGGACCGGACCGGCGACCACGAAGGGGGAGCCGTGTGCGCGCCCCGTCGCCGACAGCGCCCAGGGCCCTCCGTGGGAAGCCGCTCGGCAGGGGCCTAGGCAGAGGTTTCCCGCAGCGCGGCGAACACGGCGCGTTGTTCGCCGCCCTCGGGGGAACGCCAGCCCGCGCTGACATGTCCCGTCGCCTCCGCCGGGGAGGCGCCGTCCGGCTCCAGAACGCGCATGACCTGGATGGCCAGCTTCCGGGCGGATCCGGACCCGGTGGTTTCCACGGTGAGGCGGGTGTCGTGGGAACCGCTGGTCACGGTCGTCGAGGCGACTGCGGTGGCGATCGCGGTGCCGTCGAACCGGACGGTGACGGACTGGTCGGGCGTGTCGCTGCGGCTCTGCGCCTGCGGTTCGGCGTGGCCTTGCAGAAGGGCCAGCAACTGGGCGACCAGCACCGGGTCGTGAGTGCCGTCGTAGATCCACCGCTGCCCCAGCACCCCGTGTTCGGAGGTCCCGATGAGGGCCTGGTCCGCTCCCTTCAGGGGAGCGCCCCGGTAACTGAGTGGCACGTGGTACGCGACGGGCCGGTCGCCGGACCGGTCGGTGACCACCATGAACTCGATCCCGACCTCGCCCCGCGGGTCGTCCAGCCGGAACCCTCCGGTCCTGGACAGCGCCGGCTCACGGTCCGCACCGCGATACCAGGGCTGAGCGGGCAGCCAGGACGTGAGGAGCTCCAGCTTGGTGGGCACCATGGTGGTGTGGTGGATGATCGCCATGCCCGGTGAACGCGCGCGGACCGGCGACGGTTCCCGTTCCCACTTCCCGCCCGGCCCCTGCCGGACATGGACCCGCGACGCAGGGCCGCACCGTGCGTGACAGCCGTCCGCCACACGCCCGGCGGACGGCGGTCGCCGCCCTCCCGGCGGGCCGTCACGTAGCGTGGGAAGAGCGCAGGGGCACCGGCCCCCGTCGCCATCAGTCGCGCGCCGCGACCCCACAGCTCGTGGGGTCGCGGACCCAGTGCCGGCCCCGGGCCCACCCTGTCCGCGGGACGACTCCACGGGCGCCGCCGAGCCGTTTGGCGGTGACGGGTCGGCCGTCCGGAGAGCCGCAAGCCGAGACGAGAGGTGGCCGTGTCGATCGACAGACCCGAGCCGGGCGGGGCGGACCCGGACATCAGCGTCGTCGTCATCGTCTACAACGACGCCCCGCGCCTGACGACCGCCGTACGCTCGGTGCTCGACCAGACGCTGCGCAACGTGGAGGTCGTCATCGCCGACGACTGCTCCACCGACGGGTCGTACGAGGTGGCGCGGTCACTCGCCGCCGGCCACCCCGGCCGGGTAAGGGCACTGCGGCTGCCCGAGAACAGCGGCGGCTGCGGAGAGCCCCGCAACCAGGGCCTGGCCGAGGCGCGCGGACGCTATGTCATGTTCCTGGACAGCGACGACACGCTCGAGCGCAATGCCTGCCGCAACCTGCTGGAGGCGGCCGAACGCACCGGCGCCGATCTGGTCTCGGGACGCTGCGTCCGGGTGTACACCGACAGCAGGCACGGCAAACGGGTGCCCTGGTACCCCTGGCTCTACCGGTGCACGCGCACCGTCGAGTCCATCGCCGAACTGCCCGACCTCTTCGTCTTCGACACCCTGTCGACCAACAAGTGCTACCGGCGCGCCTTCCTCGTCGAGAACGGGCTCGCCTTTCCGCGCGGCATCCACTACGAGGACCTGCTGTTCTCGGCGCAGGCCTACCTCGCGGCCGGGCGGATCACCCTGATCCCCCACACGGTGTACCACTGGCACGTGGAACAGAAGTCCACGACCAAGTCCATCAGCAACCGGCGCCACGAGATCAACAACTTCACCGACCGGCTGGAGATCCACCGCCGTATCGACGCCCTGCTCAACCGGCGTGGCCTGGACGAGCTGAAACTGCACAAGGACATCAAGTTCCTCAAGCACGACCTCGTCCTCTACCTGCGCGAACTGCCGTTCCTCGACGACGCCTACCGGCACCGCTTCGCGGAACTGGCCCGCGGCTACCTCCAGGACTTCCCTCAGGCCGCGTACGCCCGGCTGGACCGGGTGCAGGCCATCTGCGCCTACCTGCTGATGCGGGAGGACTGGGACAACCTGATGCCGGCCGTCGACACCCTGATCAACCACGACAAGATCTCCGCGCCGCTCGCCGAGCGCGACGGCCGCGTCTACTGGTGCGACCGGTACCTGGACGACCCCGGGGCCCGCGAGGTCATGGACGTCACCGCCCTCGGCCATCACGGCCGGCCGCTGGAGAGGATGTTCCTGCGCAATGTGCTGACCGGGTACGCCGTACGCGGCGACCTGGTGCTCCTCGAGGGCGCGGTGGTCAATCCGCTGCACGCCGTCCCCGCGGACGCACGGCTCACCGCCGAGCTGGAGTTCCGCGCCCGCCGCCGCAGCCTGCAGACATTCCGCTTCCCGGTGCGGACGCTCCGGCACGAGGGCGACACCCTCGTCTGGCAGGCGTCGGTCCCGCTGTCCGGCCGCTTCCGGCCGCTGGGCGTCGTCGACGAGGTGTGGGACGTCCGGCTGCATCTGAGGGCGGACGGCAGACGCACCACCAGCCGGATCACGGCCGGCAACGTCGACCTGGAGAGCGCCGCCGCCGTCCGTGTGCGCCCCCGGCTCAGCCGGCTCATGGCCGACCGCCTCGCGCCAGAGGTCTCCGCCAAGGGCCACCTGGCCTTCCGGCTGGCCCAGCACGGCGCGGCGGCCCGGCACGGCCGCGCCCTGGTGGACCGTCATCTGCACGGCTCCACCGCCAGGACCGTCAAGGGCGCCTACCGCACGCTCCGGGCCGTCAAGCGGGACCTGGCCTCCGGGACGCGCAAGGTCCAGGTCTACCACCGCATGCTGCGGCTGCTCCCGGTCCGCCGGGGCACCGTCGTCTTCGAGAGCCACCTCGGCAAGCAGTACAGCGACAGCCCGAGGGCTCTCTACGAGGAGCTGCGCCGTCGCCGGCTGCCCGTCACCGCCATCTGGTCCTACGCGGGGGAGCGGCCCGACGGATTCCCCGACGACGCCGAACTCGTCCGCCGCTGGTCCTGGCGCTACCTCAGGGCGCTGGCCCAGGCCGAGTTCTGGATCGACAACCAGGGGTTCCCGCTCCGGCTGGCCAAACGTCCGGAGACCACCTACATCCAGACCTGGCACGGCTCGGCCCTGAAGAAGATGGGTTTCGACGAGCCGGGCTACCGGGTGATGTCCGAGCAGGAACAGCGCGCCTACCAGGAGGCGCTGGACCGCTTCGACCACTTCGTGGTCCGCAGTGAGCACGACGTGCGCACGCTCGCCCGGGCCTATCGCATCCCCGAGGAGAAGCTGCTGCGCACCGGCTATCCACGCAACGACGCCCTGGTACGGGCGGCCCGCGACCCCCGGGTGCCCGACCCCTCCGCACGCCGGCTCGCCGAGCGCCTGGGCATCGGCCCGGACCGCCGCGTGGTGCTGTACGCGCCCACGTTCCGGGCCGGTGCCGGAGGCGGCGTACAGGCCTTCCGCCTCCCCTTCGACGTGCAGCGGTTCGCCGACCGCTTCGGGGACCGGTACACGCTCCTGGTCCGCTCCCACTACCTGAACCGGGTCACCCTTCCCCCGTCGGTAGCGGGCCGTGTGATCGACGTGACGGGCGAGGGGGACATCACCCCGCTCCTGCTGCTCGCCGACGCCCTCGTCACCGACTACTCGTCGGTGATGTTCGACTATGCCCTGCTGCGCAGGCCGCTCGTCTTCTACGTCTACGACTGGGAGGAGTACTCCCGGGACGCACGCGGCACCTATGTCGACCTCCTAAAGGAGGCCCCCGGCCCGGTCGCCCGCACGGAGGACGAACTCCTGGCCGCGCTGTCCGACCTTCCGGCCGTGGGCGCCCACTACGAGGCGCAGCTCAAGGAGTTCGTGGACAAGTACGGCGAGTACGACCGCGGGGACGCGGCGGCTCGCATCGTGGACCGTTTCTTCGGACCCACGGGAGAGGCCCGATGACGCAGCGTGAGATCTTCTTCGTGGCCAACGAGGTCAACGAACTGGGCGGCGTGGGCCGCTGGCAGGCCCATATGGCCCGGCTGTTCGCGGAGCGCGGCCACCGGGTCCGGATCATCGGGATCGCCCCGCCCGAGGTGCCGATGGACCTCGGCACGCATCCGCCGTTCGAGACGCTGACCCTCTACGACCGCCGACCGCGGGGCCGCCGGGAGCCGCACCTTCCGCTCGGCGGCATCGCCCCGGCGGTACGAAGGCGCGAAGCGGACAGACGGGCCGCCGCGGAGCGCCTGTCGCGCTTGTTCCGCGCCGCGCGGCCGGGTGCCGTGATCATCGTGACCCAGGTGTGGGCGATGGAGTGGGTGGCGCTCGCGGACACCGCGGGACATCCGGTCGTCGGCATGAGCCACGAATCCTTCGAGGCGTCCAGGCGCTCCTCGCGCTTCGAGCGCGTGCGGAGGTACTACAAGGACGTGGACCGGCTGCTGGTCCTCACCCAGGAGGACGCCGACCTCTGGGTGGGGCAGGGCCTCAACAACGTCGGTTTCCTGCCGAACCCGCTGCCGGTGATGCCGGCCGCCCCCTCGCCGCGCACGGAGAAGGCGGTGGCCTGCATCGGCCGGCTCAGCCATGAGAAGGGCGTCGACCTGCTGCTCGACGCATGGGCCGAGGCGGCGCCACGGCAACCCGGCTGGATCCTGCGCATCTACGGTGCGGGCGACCAGGAGGCCGCGCTGCGCCGGCAGTGCACGGAACTCGCACTGGACGACTCGGTCGAGTGGGCGGGACAGACCGACGACGTGACCGGGGCGCTCGCACGGTCGTCGGTGTTCGTGCAGTCCTCCCGGGGCGAGGGCTTTCCGCTGGCGCTCCTGGAGGCGATGGCCTGCGGCGTGCCTTGTGCCGCGTTCGACTGCTCCCCGGGGGTGCGCGAGATCATCCGGAACGGAGAGGACGGCCTGCTGGCCCGGCACGGCAACACCGGCGAACTCGCACGTCAGCTCGTACGGCTGATGGCCGATGAGAATCTGCGCGACACGATAGGGGAGCGGGCACGGCAGAACGTGCGGCGCTTCGCCCCGGAGGTGGTCACCCGCCGCTGGGAGGAACTCTTCGACCTCCTGGAGCGCTGAGAGGCGGCGCCTGCGGGCGCGCCGGGGCGCGGGCCGTTGTGCGGGTCGTCGTCAAACCCCTTGACGCATCGCGCTCTTGAGGTTTAACTCACGTCCTAAATTAAGCCGTGAGGATCTTCGGGAGCCGAAAGCGGTGCCGCTGGCGGAGCCCTCCCGGGCGTTCTCGACTTCCTGAAAGGGACATCAGGAGCCATGCGCAGCATCCGAGCCGCGGCCATAGGCGCCGTCACCATGTCACTCGCCCTTGCGGCCTCGGCCTGCGGCGGCGGTTCGCAGACGGGCGGAGCAGCCGGCGACTCCCCGAAGACGCTCACATACTGGGCTTCCAACCAGGGCGCCAGCATCGAGGTCGACAAGAAGGTCCTCCAGCCCGAACTCGACAAGTTCGAGAAGCAGACCGGCATCAAGGTGAAGCTGGAGGTCGTGCCCTGGTCGGACCTGCTGAACCGGATCCTCACCGCCACCACCTCCGGTCAGGGCCCCGACGTCCTGAACATCGGCAACACCTGGAGCGCCTCACTTCAGGCCACCGGTGCTCTGCTGCCCTGGGACGCCAAGAACTTCGACAAGATCGGCGGCAAGGACCGGTTCGTCGACTCCGCGCTCGGCTCGACCGGTGTCCAGGGCGAGGACCCCGCCGCCGTGCCGCTCTACTCGATGGCCTACGCGCTCTACTACAACAAGAGGATCTTCGCCGACGCGGGCATCTCCAAGCCGCCCGCCACCTGGGAGGAGCTGGTCGCCGACGGCAGGAGGATCCAGCAGAAGGGCAAGCAGGTCCTCGGCGCCGAGGGCTCCAACGTCTCGGAGAACATCCACCACGTCTTCGTCTTCGGCAAGCAGCACGGCGCCGACTTCTTCACCGCCGACGGCAAGCCCGACTTCACGAACGACGGTGTGGTCGCCGCGGTCAAGCAGTACGTCGACCTGATGGCCAAGGACAAGGCGATCCCGGCCGGCAACGCCGAGTACGCGCAGAACCAGTCCGTGAGCGACTTCGCCAAGGGCAAGACGGCGATGCTGCTGTGGCAGTCCGCCTCCGCCAACCTGAAGTCGCAGGGCATGAGCGAGGACCAGTACGGCATCGCGCCGGTGCCCGTACAGTCCGGCACCCCCGGAGCCGGCACCCAGGTCGACTCCATGGTCGCCGGTATCAACCTGGCCGTCTTCAAGAACACCCACAACCCGGACGGCGCCACCAAGTTCGTGAAGTTCATGACCGGCGACGAGGAGCAGAAGATCCTCAACAAGGCGTACACCTCCATCCCGCCGGTCGGCTCCGCACAGGCGGACCCCGCCTTCAACACCCCGGCGAACGCGGTCCTGAAGGAAACCCTCGCCCGGAGCGCCACCGCGCTGCCGCAGGTCGCGGACGAGTCCCAGTTCGAGACCACGGTCGGCACCGCCGTGAAGGAGCTGTTCGCCGACGCCGCCGCGGGACGCGCGGTCACCACCGAGTCGGTGAAGGCGAAGCTGCAGAAGGCCCAGCAGCAGATGCCGACGAAGTGAGCACGGACACCGTCATGACGACCACTGTCACCGCGGCGGCCGACGGACGGACCGTGTCCAAGAGCTCCCCCGGTGCGGCGCGCGGCCCGCGCCGCACCGGGCGGATCCAGCGCATCGGACTGCCGTATCTGCTGCTCCTGCCCGCCCTGCTCCTCGAACTCCTGGTCCATCTGGTGCCGATGGTGATCGGCATCGTGATGAGCTTCAAGGAGCTCACACAGTTCTACATCCGGGACTGGGGCACCGCCCCCTGGACCGGTCTCGGCAACTACCGCGTCTCCGTGGACTTCGACGCCCCTGTCGGCGACGCACTGCTGCACTCCTTCCTCGTCACCGTCGGCTTCACCCTGCTGTCGGTCGCGCTGTGCTGGCTCATCGGCACCACCGCCGCCGTCTACATGCAGGACACGTTCCGCGGCCGGGGCCTGCTGCGCGCGCTGTTCCTGGTGCCGTACGCGCTGCCCGTCTACGCGGCCGTCATCACCTGGGTGTTCATGTTCCAGCACGACAACGGCCTGGTGAACCATGTCCTGCACGACCAGCTGCACCTCACCGGCAAGCCGTCCTTCTGGCTGATCGGCGACAACAGCTTCGTCGCCCTGCTCACCGTGTCGGTCTGGAAGGGCTGGCCGTTCGCCTTCCTCATCGTCATGGCCGGACTGCAGCACATCCCCCGCGAACTGTACGAGGCGGCCGCACTCGACGGCGCCGGCATGTGGCAGCAGATCCGCCGCATCACCCTGCCGTCGCTGCGGTCCGTCAACCAGGTGCTGATCCTGGTGCTGTTCCTGTGGACGTTCAACGACTTCAACACGCCGTACGTGCTCTTCGGCAGGGCGGCCCCGCAGGCCGCGGACCTCATCTCGGTCCACATCTACCAGGCGTCGTTCGTCACCTGGAACTTCGGCACCGGCTCCGCCATGTCCGTACTGATGCTGCTCTTCCTGCTGGTCGTGACGGGCGTGTACCTCGCCGCCACCTCGCGCGGACGGAGGGCCGCCGATGCCTAGATCCCCGATGGCCCCGCCGCGTTCCTTCCTGTGGTCCCGGCGCGTCTTCCTGACCCTGCTGACCGGGTTCGTACTGGTGCCGGTCTACGTCATGGCCTCCAGCTCCCTGAAGCCGCTCGCCGACGTCTCGGGGAAGTTCCGCTGGCTGCCGAGCGGACTGACGATCCGCCCCTACATCGACATCTGGTCGACGGTCCCGCTCGCGCGGTACTTCGTGAACTCGCTCATCGTGGCGGGCGCGGCGACGATCTGCTCGGTGCTGATCGCGATCTTCGCGGCCTACGCGGTGAGCCGCCACGACTTTCGCGGCAAGCGCGTGTTCACCGTCACCGTGCTGTCCACGCAGATGTTCCCCGGCATCCTCTTCCTGCTCCCGCTGTTCCTGCTCTACGTCAACATCGGCAACGCCACCGGCATCGCCCTGTTCGGGTCCCGCGGCGGGCTGATCCTGACCTACCTCACCTTCTCGCTGCCGTTCTCGATCTGGATGCTCATCGGGTACTTCGACTCGGTGCCGCGGGATCTGGACGAGGCGGCGCTGGTGGACGGCTGCGGACCGCTCGGTGCGCTGCTTCGGATCGTGGTGCCCGCGGCCGTGCCCGGCATCGTCGCGGTGGCCGTCTACGCCTTCATGACCGCGTGGGGCGAGGTGCTCTTCGCCTCCGTGATGACCAGCGACACCACCCGCACCCTCGCCGTCGGGCTCCAGGGCTACTCCACGCTCTACGACGTGTACTGGAACCAGATCATGGCCGCCTCGCTGGTCGTCAGTGTTCCCGTGGTCGCGGGCTTCCTTCTGCTGCAGCGCTATCTCGTCACCGGGCTCACCGCCGGAGCCGTGAAGTGACCAACCCCCCTATTCACGAGAGGGCTTCCGTGTCCGAACGCATCGACCTCGCCGCGCTCCCGCACGACTTCCTGTGGGGTACGGCCACATCGGCGTACCAGATCGAGGGAGCCGTCGACGAGGACGGCCGCTCGCCGTCGATCTGGGACACCTTCTCCCACACCCCCGGAAAGATCGACAACGACGACCACGGCGATGTCGCCTGCGACCACTACCACCGCTGGCGGGAGGACATCGCGCTGATGAAGCAGCTGGGCACCAACGCCTATCGACTGTCCATCGCCTGGCCCCGGGTGGTTCCCGGCGGCGACGGACCGGTGAACCCCAAGGGCCTGGCGTTCTACGACGCGCTGGTCGACGGTCTGCTGGAGGCGGGCATCACCCCGTCGGTCACCCTCTACCACTGGGATCTGCCGCAGGTGCTCCAGGACCGCGGCGGCTGGCCCGAGCGGGACACGGCCGAGCACTTCGCCGCGTACGCGTCGGACGTCGCCGAACGCCTGGGCGACCGCGTCACCCACTGGGCCACCCTCAACGAGCCCTCGTGCTCGGCCTGGATCGGCCACCTCGAGGGGAAGATGGCCCCCGGTGCCACCGACCTGACCGCCGCGGTCCGCGCCTCCTACCACCTGCTGCTCGGCCATGGCCTCGCCACCCGTGCGATCCGCGCCGCGGCGCCGAACGCCAAGGTCGGCATCGTCAACAACCTCTCCACCGTCTTCGCCGCGACCGACCGTCCCGAGGACGTGGCGGCGGCCCGCCGCCACGACGGCCACGTCAACCGCTGGTGGCTGGACCCGGTCCACGGCCGGGGCTTCCCGGCCGACATGCGGGACGTCTACGGAGTCGAACTCCCCGAGCGCCCGGGAGACCTGGAGACGATCGCCGCGGACTTGGACTGGCTCGGCCTGAACTACTACTTCCCGGCCACCGTTGCCGACGACCCGGACGGCCCGGCCCCCCGCGCCCGTTCCGTGCGCCGCCCGGGCGTACCGCGCACCGGCATGGACTGGGAGGTCGACCCGACCGGCATCGAGACGCTGCTGCTGCGCCTCACCGACGACTACGGCGCACGCCGGCTGTACATCACCGAGAACGGCTCCGCCTTCCCCGATGTGGTACGCCCCGACGGCACCGTCGACGACCCCGAGCGCCAGGAATACCTCGTGCGGCACCTCGCCGCCTGCGCCTCGGCGGCACGCAAGGGTGCCCCCCTCGCCGGCTACTTCGCCTGGTCGCTGCTCGACAACTTCGAGTGGGCCTACGGCTACGCCAAGCGCTTCGGCCTCGTCCACGTGGACTACCGCACCCAGGTCCGCACCATCAAGGGCAGCGGACACCGCTACGCGGAGATCGTGCGCGCCCATCGGGGGCGGGCGCGCAGGGCCGCCTGAGCCACGCCTTGCGCCCGGGGCCGGGCCGGCACGTCAGAGCCGGCCCGGCCCCGGAGGGCACGGACCGGCACCAGGCGGCCTGACCGGCTGCGGTCACTACCGTGGTAGCTACGTTCACTACCCCTAGTAGTAGTCACCCCAGTCGTCATCGTCGTCGTTGACGAGACCGCTGTGGTAGGCGTAGTAGTCACCCCAGTCGTCGTCGTCATCGTGCACCCAGCCGCTCTGGTGGGTGGGGGTCTGGACGGAGGGCGGCGCCGCAGCCGGGGTGCTCGCCATTGCGACTCCGCTGCCCGCCACACCGGCCAACAGCATCGTTCCGGCGACCATTGCGACCCTGCGTCGGACGATCGTCATCGTCTTCTCCTTCGTCTGAGGGGCAAGGATGCCCTTTTCTCCCAACCACCCCAGCCTGCGCCGAAGCCGCTGAGAGGACGCTGAGAGGACGGCGGCCGAAGGTGCCCCGCACCGGCGCAGGGCCCGTTTCGACGCGCAGAGGCGGCGATGCCTTCGTAGGGTGGAGACGAGGTCGGAGATGCGAGTGCTGGTGATCGAGGACGAAAGAGGACTCGCCGCGGCGATTGCTGATGGGCTCGCCGAGGAGGGCTTCGTCACCGATGCCTCGTACGACGGCGTGGACGGCCTCTGGCGGGCCGTGCACGAGCCGTACGACGCGATCGTCCTGGATCTCATGCTGCCCGGCCTGTCCGGGTACGAGGTCCTCAAGCGGCTGCGCGCGGCCCGTGTGTGGGCGCCTGTGCTCATCCTCACCGCGAAGGACGGCGAGTACGACGAGGCGGACGCCCTCGACCTCGGCGCGGACGACTACCTGAGCAAGCCCTTCTCCTATGTGGTGCTGGTCGCCCATCTGCGGGCGCTGTTGCGCCGTGGTGCCCCCGCCCGGCCCGCGGTGCTCGCGGCCGGGGACCTCGCCCTGGACCCCGCACGGCGGCGCTGCCACCGCGCGGGCCGCGAAATCCCGCTGACAGCGCGTGAGTTCACCCTGCTGGAATTCCTGCTCCGGCACCCCGACGAAGTGGTCAGCAAGACCGACATCCTCGACCACGTGTGGGAGGAGAACTTCGACGGCGACACCAACGTCGTCGAGGTCTACGTCGGCTATCTGCGCCGCAAGATCGACGCGCCGTTCGGCCGCCGGACGATCGAGACGGTCCGTGGGGCGGGGTACCGGCTCCACGGCGCCGGGAGATGACCGCGTGCGCGTCCCCGTCCCCGAGTGGTGGGCCCGCCGCTCGCTGCGTCTGAAGCTGACCGCCGCGGCGGCCCTGATGATCGCGGCCGCTCTCGTCGGCGCGGCGTCACTGCTGGTCGTCTGGCTGCGCGCCAGCCTCGTCAGCGGACTCGACCAGACCGCGTTCCAGCAGGCCCAGGTCATCGCCGCGAACCAGGAGGACGGCGACCTGCCCCGCATCCTGCCGCTGTCCGGCGAAGGCGACACCGCGGTCCAGGTCGTCGACGGCGCGGGCGCGGTCCGGTCCAGCTCGGCGAATGTGGCGGACGAGCGCCGGTTGTTCACCTTCGCCCCTTCCACCTCCGCCGCCCCGCAGGTCCACACCGTGCACGACGTGCCCCTGGACGGGGCCGAAACCTGGCGTGCGGTGGCCATGCCCGCCCGGACCGACGGGCAGCCGCGGACCGTGTACGTCGCCGTCCCGACCGCCCCCGTGGACCGCAACCTGGCGGCGCTCACCGCGGGCCTGGCCATCGCCGTGCCGCCGGCCGTCGCCCTGCTCACCGCCGTCGTCTGGCTGCTGACCGGCCGGGCGCTGCGCCCCGTGGACGCGCTGCGCGGCCAGACCGCCGAGATCACCACCTGTGACCTCGGCCGCCGCCTGGACGTGCCCCCTGCCGAGGACGCCCTCGGCAGGCTGGCCCGCACCCTCAACGACCTGCTTGCCCGGCTCGACGTCGCCACCCGGCAGCAGCGGCAGTTCGTCGCGGACGCCGCGCACGAGCTGCGCAGCCCCCTGAGCAGCCTGCACACCCAGCTGGAAGTGGCGGTGAGGCACCCCGGTTCGGCGGCCTGGGAGACCCGCGGCCCCGCCCTGATCGAGGAAAGCGAGAGGCTGTCCCGGCTCGTCGACGACCTGCTGCGGCTGGCCCGCCTCGACGCCCGGCCCAAGCTGCGCAAACGCCCCGTCGACCTGGACGAGATCGTCTTCGACGAGGTCTGCCACGCCCGGCTGCACACCCCCCTCCTCATCGACCGGCACGCCGTCGGTGCGGCCCGCGTGTACGGCGACGAGGACGCCCTCGCCCGTGTCGTGCGCAATCTGCTCGACAACTCCATCCGGTACGCCGTCGACCGGATCGACGTCAGCCTGCGCGTCCGTGACGGCACCGCCTGTCTGGTCGTCGCGGACGACGGGCCGGGTATCCCGGCCGCCGACCGCCGCCGTGTCTTCGACCGCTTCACGCGCCTGGACGGGGCCCGCGCCCGGGACACCGGGGGAAGCGGCCTCGGCCTGGCGATCGTGCACGACATCGTCGCCGCCCATAACGGCCGCGTCGACATCGAGGACAACGCCCCCGGGGCCCGCATCGTGGTGCACGTGCCGGCCACCGATCTGTGACCCGACCGACAGCTCTGCACCGGTGCCGTCCGTTTAGCATGAAGGGCCGGAGTGCGGCAGCGACCACGTCGGGCCGACCGGGCAAGTTCACCGTTTCGTCACAGAGTGGCCATCCTCACAACCGACACGACCGTGCGCCGGTCTAGTTGACAGAGGCCGCACGACACGCGATAGGGGAGGCCGGTCATGAGGGAGATACGCAGACGGGGAGCCGTGGCGCTGGGCATCACCGGGCTGGTGGCGCCGCTCACACTGGCGCTCGGCACCGCGCCCGCGCAGGCCGCGAGCTGCACCACGCAGACAGGGCCGTACCAGAAGCAGGTCGAGAAGTTCCTCGGCCGGCCCGTCGACGGCAGGCAGTCGGCCGCCGACTGCAAGGTGATCCAGGCCTTCCAGAACAGGCACGGCATCACCCCCGCCATCGGCTTCGCGGGTCCCGTCACATGGGGCGTGATGGACCTCATGAACAAGCAGAAGGCCGTCGGCAACAAGCCCGACAGGGACGGTAAGTGCCCCGTCAACAAGGGCCGCATCGCCTGCGTCAATCTCACGCTCCAGCTCAGCTGGATCCAGGACGGCGGCCGCCTCGTCTACGGCCCGGTGCCGGTCCGCACCGGCCGCGACGGTTACGAGACCCGCACCGGCCTGAAGAAGATCTACTGGCGGCACATCGACCACGTCTCGAGCGTCTATCACGTGCCCATGCCCTACAGTCAGTTCTTCGACGGCGGGCAGGCCTTCCACTCGGTGGGTCTGAGCATGTGGAACCCGCCGGGATCGCACGGCTGCGTCAACATGACCACGACCGACGCCAAGAAGTACTGGTCGCTGCTGAAGACCGGTGACGACGTGTTCGTGTACGGCCGCAAGCCGGGCACCTGAGAAGTGAGCAGCTTCACGGTCCGAAATGCCCGAAGGCGCCGGATTACTCACGGCGCCTTCACGTCTGGCCTCGTATGCTTCACGGCATGTCCACCACTCCCGAACCCGCAGCGGAACGCTCCGCCGACGAGGTCAACGAGGAGATCCGGGCACTGTGGTTCCGGAGCGGCGGGACGCTGAGCCTGGAGCAGCGGCGGGAGTACCAGCGGCTCGTCATGGAATGGGCGGTGGCTTCCTCCCCGTCCTCCACGACAGCGGCGTGACCGCCCCGCCCGGCCCCCGGCACCGTCAGCCCCAGGTGCCCGAGTAGGCCCGGCGATAGGCGTTGCGCTCCTGTTCCGTGCGGATGTAGCGCGTGGCCACCAGGGCCACCAGGCTGCCCGCGATGACCAGCAGGCCGGGCCCGATGTTCCGCGGGTCGGTCAGCCGGGAGAGGAAGCCGCCGGTGGCGTCCGCGCCTCCCATCTGCTGGACCGCGCCGGGTGCCGCGGCCCCCGGCGCAGACGATCCGGGCGCGATCGCCGCGCCGGCGGAGGCCGAGGCGGACGGGGCGGCGGAGGTGCCCGAGGCCGCACCGGCCGACCCCCGCGGCTGCCCGGTCAGCCGGACTCCTAGCGCGGCCATCGCGTTCGTCAGCGGCTGGAAGAACGTCGTACCGCCCGACTGGCAGTCCCCGCTGCCGCCCGACGTCACCCCGAGCGCGATGCCCTCGGAGAACAACGGACCGCCGCTGTCACCCGGTTCCGCACAGACCGTGGTCTGGATGAGGCCGGTGACCGTGCCCTCCGGGTAGTTCACCGTCGCGCCCAGCGCGGTGACCTCGCCGTCGTGCAGTCCGCTCGTGCTGCCGCTGCGGAAGACCTTCTCGCCGACGACCGGGTCCCCGGCCGCCGTGATGCGCACCCCGCGCCCGCCGCCGATCGCCACGACGTTGTCACCGGGCGTCTGCTGGCCGTTCTCGTACCGGATGAGCGAGAAGTCGCCGTTTCCGGGGAACTCCGACGACACCGTCCGGCCCAGCTGTGTCCGCCCAGTGTTGTCCGAGAACCAGAGCGTGCCGCCGGGCCCGCAGTGACCGGCGGTGAGGATGAACTCGCTCTGCCCGTTCGTCACGTTGTAGCCCGCCGAACAGCGGCCACCGGTCGAGAAGACGGGCTGGGCGCCGTTCACCCGGGTGGTGAACCTCCCCTGGGTGCGTTCCATCCGCACGAAGTCCCCGATACCCGCGGCCAGTTTCGTCATCCGCGACCAGTCGGACGCGGAGACGGTTCTGTCCCCTTCGACCACCACCTCGTTGGTGCGGTAGTCCACGACCCATGCGGTGCCCGGAACCTTCGGGGCGGAACGCAGGCTGCGCGTGGCCGACTTGAGCTGGTCCATGCTGTGCCGCACCATCTTGGGCCGTGCCCCGGCCGCCTTCACCTCGGCGGCCGCGGCGCTGTCGGTCACGGCGACGACGGATGTGCCGTCGTCGGCGACCCAGCTGCCCGCCGTGCGCGAGGAGCCGAGTCGTGACACGAGATCGGGACCCGGCCGGGAGGCGGCCCGCGCGGACGTTCCGCCGGGGGCCTGTGCGCCGGACGGTTCGCTCGCCAGGGCCTGGGTGACCATCAGACCTCCCAGGAGCACCCCGCCGAGGGCCGCTGCGCGCGCCCCACGCCGGACGATCCGTCGTCGTGCATGCCTCATCCCTGGCTCCGAACCCCGAACGGCACGGCGTCACCACCGCTGGGCGCTCATCTCGTCGAGCGCCCTCACTCCATACGTGCGCCCGCCCCGCCGCGTTCACCAACCGAAGCCGGTGATCACGGCGTTGGCGCGGTCGAGGGTCTTCATCAGCAGCGCGCCACTGCGTTCGTCGCCCCACAGGGAGTCTCCGCCCACATAGGGCCGCAGCAGCGACGTGAGCACCGGGTCGCCCCGTCCGTTCAGCTCGTCCGAGGCGATCTTCCGTGCGGTCCCGGCGAGGAAGTCGGCGAGCTGTACGCGCGCGTCGCGCCGCGAGTCGACCAGCCGGAACCCGACGATCCTGGTCGTCTCCGTGAGCCAGGCGATGCGCGGGGCGGTGAGCACATTCTGCTCGTCGTGCACGAGCGAGACGGGGTGCCCGCCCCCGCCCCAGTACGCCGCGGTCCGCACGATCGCCGGCACCAGGGGGTTGAGCACGGGCACGACCGAGGGGCTGCGGGTGATCCGGGCCCGGTGGGCCAGCGCCCGCTCACGGGAGCGTCCCAGCAGTGCCAGGACCTCGCCCAGGTCGTCGTGGGGGCGTGCCCGGCGCATCGCGTCGACCGTGCGGAAGAACGCCTCGACGGGCGCGTCGGGCTCCCCGTTGCTCCTCGCGCGCACCAGGTCGTTGGAGGCTGCCAAAAAGCGCCGCCACTGTTCGTCCCCGAACCGGTCACCACCCGCGCGGAAGAGCGGGAGCGCGGGCGCCGGGTCGCCCAGCAGCAGGTCCACCACCCGTTCCACCACGAAGAACGACTTCTCCACAAGCAGCACATGGGCGTGCCCGTACAGCGGCCCGGAGGCGCCGAGCAGCCACTCGAGCACCGACCGGTGCTTGTCCCGGAGCAGATGGGTCGCCTTGTACTCCTCCGCGGGGGAACGGATCCGGTCGCGGATCTCCTGGACGTGACCTGCGGCCGCGGCGAGGGGGAGATGCACGCTGGCGTGCGCGAAGACGTCGGTGTTGCCGCTCGTGAGGTTCTCGCCGTCCGAGCCGGACTCGTCGCAGGCCACTTCCCGCGGCGCTATGGCCGCCTCGGTGCGGACACCACTGTCACGATCCCGGGTCACTGTCTCGCCCCCTGCCTCGTACCGCCAGGAGGATCATCCCGCACACGGGGCCCGGCCAACCGCCCCGCCCGTGGGCAGTCCGGGACGATCAGTCCGTCCGGACGAGAAACCGCTGGTCGTCCCCGCCGGTGCACGGTTCCTCGGCCGCCTCGGCCCCTTGTGTCGTGTCGTCGTGGACGATGCCGATGCAGCGGCCACCGCGGGCCACGCGAAGCCGGTAGCCCGCGCTGCTGTCGGCGGCGGCCGGCTCGAGACGGAACAGGGTTGCCCGGGCGCAGTCGTCGCGGGGCTCGAGCATGCCCTTCACCGGTCCCGCACTCATCACCGTCAGACACCCTCTGCCCTCCCGGGGGTGATGCCACTGGATGCGGTACAGGCCTTCTCCGGCGGGTTCCAGATAGGTGCGCGGCACCGTTGTCCGGGCGCAGGGGAGTTGCACGGCGACGGCGTTCGCGTAGGCGCCGTCGCGGTCACGACCGTCGGTCAGGCAGAGGGTGGGCGTTCGGGTGGGCCGGATGGTGACCCAGCCGTCCACCACGGGCCGGGAGGCGGTCGCCGAAGCAGCCGGTGCGCCGGAACCGCCGGAGCCGCCCGGAAGCAGCCCCCAGGCCGCCAGGGCGAGCAGCGGGACCACGTGCAAGGCCGCGAGCCTCTTCGCACGGCGCCCGGTGCGGCGCGGGCGCGAGGTCGCGGATCCTTCCGCTCGCGGTGGAGCCGGCGGCGCCGTGGCGGATCCCGGGCCCGGGTCCGCCGCGGGCATGACGGTGACGTCCGTGGCGATGCGGTCCCTCGCGTCCAGCCAGGCGCCGACCCGCTCCCCGTCCCCGCACGCCCGGACGAATGCGGCCAGCAGGTCGGGGCGCGGCAGGCTAGCCCGTCGGAGCAGGTCGGCCAGCGTGCTGCGCGCCAGCATCTCGCCGTTACGGGCCGCCCGGTCCTCCAGTTCGCGATACGTGAGCCCCGAACGCTCCTTGAGCCGCCGCAACGACTCCACGAAGCCGGCGGCGTCTTCGGCTTCGTACGGCGACACGTCCCCCACGTCCCCCATGAACGTCATGGTGGTGCGGCTGCGGCGCACCACGCAACGGGGGGATTCCGCCATGCCGGCCCGGCGCCGGACGAAAGCCGGACGCGATCGTTCCGCTGTGCCATCCGGAGCTACTCGCGAGTAACTGTATACCGACAGGTAACTTTTCGGCCGCCTTACGTCCATGCTTGGACGTGAGCATGTCCAACGCGGCGACGGTCGAGGCACGCCGTCGCCGCACCGATGTGAGTGGACAAGGGAAGGGACGGGCATGACAAGACGGGGTGTTGGGCGCCGGATCGGCGCGGTCTCGGCGGTCGTGGCGCTGGGCATCGGCGGCACGGTCACCGCAGCGCAGACCGCGGCCGCGGCTCCGGCCGAGACCACCGCGAGCGTGGCCGCCGCACAGGCTTCGGGCGTCGACTACGCCACCTGGCAGGCGGATGTGAAGGCGGTCATCGACCAGGCGCTGCCGTATGTCGCGCAGCGCACCGCGAACACGGCCGGGCAGAAGCTCGCGATCGTGTTCGACATCGACAACACCACGCTGGAGACCGACTTCCACCACTGGTACCAGCTGCCGACCCCGGCGGTCCAGCCCTCCCTGCAGCTGGCGAAGTACGCGAAGTCCCGTGGGGTTTCCGTCTTCTTCGTCACCGCGCGCCCCGGCATCATCGAGGCCGAGACCCAGTGGAACCTCAAGGCCGTGGGGTACCCGGTCGACGGTCTGTACGTGCGGGATCTGCCGGACCTCTTCGACGAGGTCAGCGCCTACAAGACGAGCAAGCGCGCGGCGATCGAGGCCCAGGGCTACACGATCATCGCGAACGTCGGCAACAACACCTCCGACCTGGTCGGCGGCCACGCCGAGCGCACCTTCAAGCTGCCCGACTACAACGGTCAGTTGTCCTGACGCTCGCTCCCGCACACCCGGGCGCCGGTACGGGCGTACGTCCGTACCGGCGCCCGGCGCGTCCATGCCTAGACTGCGCCCATGGACGCGATCTCACTGGACCGGCTCGGCACGGGCAAGTACCTGTTGGTCACCAGCCACCGCAAGAACGGCACCCCGGTCGCCACTCCGGTATGGGTGGTGCCGGACGGCGACGGCCTCGGCGTCTGGACGGCCGCGGACTCCTGGAAGGTGAAGCGGATCCGGGCCCGCTCCGACGTCCTGGTCGGCCCCTGCGACCTGCGCGGCAATCCGACCGGCGACCAGGTCCCCGCCACCGCCGAGATCTGCGACCGGGCCACCACCGCCCGGTACCGGCGGCTCATCGCCCGCAAGTACGGCATCCTGGGCCGCCTCACCCTCCTCGGCAGCCGGCTGCGCCGGGGTGAGGAGGGCACGGTCGGCATCCGGGTGACGCCGGTGTCGGGCGTCAGCGATGGCTCAGCACATTGACCACCCTGCCGTCGGGATCCCGGACGAAGAAGCGGCGCACCCCCCACTCCTCGTCCTGCAGGGGATGCACGATCTCCGCGCCGCTGTCCCGTACGACCGCGTAGACCGCGTCCACATCGTCGACCTCGACGCTCAGGTCGGGCGTGACCGGTGCCGTCCTGTCGCCGGTCGTCAGGCTGACCTGTGCCATCGGGCTGGACGGGGAGGCGAGCGTGGTGATCCAACCGTGGTTCATCACCTCCTCGAAGCCCAGCAGACCGTAGAACTCCCGGCTCTCCGGCAGGGATCGCGGCCGCAGATTCGGCACGACACGGCGAACGGCCATCGACGACTCCTGGAACTCGGGCGTGGAAGGGGCCGGGCGTGCTCCACGTCGTGGAGCCGAAGACGTGCGCGTCGTCGATCGTGACGTTCACGTCGGTGACCTTGGGACCGTACCGCGTGGGACGACGGCTCGTCAGCCCTGCGCTCCCGGCACGGGCGGTGCCGCGCGCTGGTGCTGTGCCTCCGACCACTCGCGGAGTTCGTTCGCTCCGACATCCTCGATCGCCGCGTGCAGTGCCGCCCGTGCCGCGGTGTCACGTTCGGCCGGAGGGAGCAGCAGATAGCGGTCGATGGACCGGCGCAGGGTCTCCCGCGACTGGGACGCGAGCACCCAGCGCGGGGCGGGGTTGAACAACTGGCGCATCCCCGTGAAGAAGACGGCGGTGCCGGCGATGAGCGCCGTCAGCCACGCCGGCGCGTGCAGTCCCGCCGCCACGACCGTGGAGGACGTGGCGACCAGGGCGCCGATCTCCGTGATGTAGTGCTCCCGCCTGGCCCGGTCCCGCTGCCGCCCGTAGAACACCAAGTCCTTCTGCGCCAGCGCCAGAACGGGATCCGCCTGCGAGGTCCAGTCCTCTTCGGTGGACGCCTGTCGTCTCATCGCCCCGTCACCCTCCCTGCTCAATGGTGGCCTTCATGCGCCCCGGCGTGCTCGGTATGCCCGTCGTGGTCGGGCGCGCCGCCCATCATGCGCAGCATCGCGAGGCCGCCGGTGCGCAGAAAGCGTACGAGCAGGGCGGCGGTCAGCAGCAGGAACGCGATGTTGAGCCAGGTGGTGTAGTTCCAGGTGACGCCTTCCTCGGGGATTCCGGCGCCGGCCTGGTCGGGAATCAGCCCGAGCCCTCCGAAGAGGAACTCCACCGCGTACCCGGCGACCACCGTCGCCGCGTAGAAGGTGGCCAGGAGGAACGCGGCCATGCGTGCCCCGTAGTACTTCCGGTAGATGTTCAGGATGGGCAGGATCAGCAGGTCCGCGTAGATGAAGGCGATCACCCCGCCGAAGCTGATGCCGCCCTTCCACAGCACCACCGCGAGCGGCACGTTGCCGATCGAGCACACGAAGCTCACGATCGCCACGAGCGGCCCGACGAGCGGTCCGATCAGCCTGGCCGTGAGCGGATGACCGGTCAGGAAGAACGAGCGCCAGAAGTCTTCCGGCACCCAGGCGGCGATCGCGCCCGCGATGAGCAGACCGGCGACCAGGTCCCGGAGGATCGCCGCCCACTCCATGACGAAGATGTGCGACACGGAGGTGAAACCCTGGCGGGAGAGCAGCCGGCGCAGGAAGCCCTCCTCGCCGCCCACCGACATGTCCATCGCCGCATGTCCCTCCATCGACCCCGCCAGACCCCGCTCGGCCTGCTCACGGGCCCGGCGCAACAGCCGTTCGCGCAGCAGGATGCGGAAGAGCAGCGCGAGGACGACGATCATCACGGGTCCGCCGACGAACTCCGCGAGCGTGAACTGCCAGCCCATCAACAGGGCGAGAATGACGCCCAGTTCGACCACGAGATTGGTGGAGGCGATCTCGAAGGCCATCGCCGCCGTGAAGTCGGCGCCCTTGCGGAACAGGGACCGCGCCAGGGCGACCGCCGCGTACGAGCACGAGGACGAGGCCGCGCCCAGCCCCGAGGCGAGGGCGAGCGTACGAGGCCGGTCGTCACCGAGCAGTCGTACGACCGTCGAACGGCGCACCACCGCCTGCACCACCGCGGACAGAGTGAAACCGAGGATCAGTGCCCAGGTGATCTCCCAGGACATCGCCCCGGTGATGGACAGCGCGTGCCCGATCGCATGCCACATGCGGCGGCCTCTCCCTGGAGGTGACGGAACGGGCGAACTATACCCCTAGGGGGTATGAGTGGCGAGGGGGCGCGCCCGCCCCGGGCCGGGTCCGGGCCGTGTCCGTCGCCTGTGGGGAGTGTGGTGCAGCGTTGAACCGGTCGGCATGCGTCCACGTATCACTCACCGGGGATGGGCCAACGCCGCGGTGACGGAAGGAGAGCAGTGTGTCGACACCGCCCGAGCAGGTCCAGCCGGTGCGGCGCCCGGTGCTGGAACCCACGTATGTGACGCGCCGCCGCCGCACCGAGGCGCTGGCCGAACTCGTCAGACAGCTTCGCGAGGAGGACACGCGCCCACCGGAGCCCGCCTACGAACCCATCGTCGTCCATGTGGAGCCGACGCCCGCCGCGGACGCCACGGAGGAACTGCCCCCGGTGCCGGCGTCCCCCCGCCACACACCCCGGGCAACACGGGACCGGCAACGGCCCGTCGACGACGGACTCACCCTGCGCCGCGCGGCCCTCACCGTCGGGGTGACCGCGGCCGCCCTCATCGGCTTCGGCGCCGCGCTCCTCCTGCCGGGCCCGGGAGACGACAGCGCCCTGGGCGGTCCGGTGCCCCCGCCGGCCCGGCCGCCCGCCACCGGTGCCCCCGCCGCCCCGGCCGCCGGCGCCTCCGCCCGGCAGCAGAACACCGACCCCGACGGGCCCGGGACCCTGCGCGAGGGCGACAAAGGGCCCGAGGTGGCCCAGTTGCAGGAACGCCTGCTGCGCATCCCCGACATCTACAAGAACGGATCCACCGACGGCCGCTACGACGCCACGCTCGCCGCGGCGGTCGCCCGCTTCCAGCTCTGGTACGGCGTCAGCGGCGACGAGACCGGCGTCTACGGCAACGACACCCGCCGCAGCCTCGAGTCCCGCACCACGCTGTAGCGGGTGCGGCGGCGGGCACGGGCAGACGTACGGCGGCCGCTCACCCTGAGCCGTACGCTCCCGTGTCCGCTCCGGAGGTACGGGCGTGTCGTGCCCCCCTCGCACGACACGCCCGTCACCGGCGTGGGCCGCCGCACGATCCGCCGGACGCCTCGGAGGCCACAGGGCGCCGTCCCCGCCGGGGTCGCCCGGGAGGCATGCGAGCCGACGACAAGGTGACGCCCAGGCCATGACGGCGACTCACGGCCGGGCCGCGGGCATCCCGGCCCGCGGCGCGTACGGTGCCGGCAGCGCGTCATCCGGCACCACCAGGTCCGCGCGGTCCCGGGTCGCCGCCACCAGGTCCGCGTTGCGCTGGTCCGTGCCCCCCACCCACGCCACCGCGCTCGCGTGGTCCTTGCCGAACTCCTCGTGGCGCGCCACCAGCCGCCGCACGCGTTCCCGCTCGGCGATCTCGCAGAACCAGACATCGTCCAGCAGCGGCCGGACCCGCGCCCAGGCGCCCGACTCCAGCAGCAGGTAGTTGCCCTCCGTCACCACGAGGCGCGCCGACGGCGGCACCGGGATCGCTCCCGCGACCGGCTGTTCCAACACCCTTTCGAAGCCCGGCGCATACACGGTCTCGCCGTCCGCCTCCTCGCGCAGCCGCCGCAGCAGCGCGGCGTAGCCGGCCGGGTCGAACGTGTCCGGGGCGCCCTTGCGCTCGCGGCGGCCCAGGCGTTCCAGCTCGACGTCCGCCAGGTGGAAGCCGTCCATCGGGACGTGCGCCACCCACGGCGGCCCGTCGCCGTTCAGTTCGCGGACCAGACGCTCGGCGAGCGTGGTCTTGCCCGCCCCGGGGCTTCCCGTGATGCCGAGGATCGCACGGCGACCGGGACGTCCCAGGGAGGCGGCCCGCTTCAGGAGGTCGTCGAAAGTCATGGGTCTGGTGTCCGCGCTCGCTGCCGGGTGGTGGGGAGCCCGCTCGTGCGGCGGGCCGGGTCACGCCATTGGACCACCGGTGCGCACGGCGGCGCGAGAGGGGGAGACCGGCAAGCCCCCGGCGCCGGGGAAGCGGCCTGCTCGTGGCCGGAGCGGGCCGCTCCGGTGCGCCGACCGCGGGTGTGTGCCCGGCGGAATGTGGCTTTCGCCACCCCTTGGGCAGCGCTCATGGGGGAAGGTGGCTCCTATGACAGAGCTCGGTCTTCCGGACGGCATCCAGGCCTGCCTCTTCGACCTCGACGGGGTCATCACCAAGACCGCCGTCGTCCACGCGGCCGCGTGGAAACAGACGTTCGACGATTTTCTGCGCCGACGGGACGGGGAGTCCTTCCGCCCGTTCGACGAGGTCGCCGACTACGACGAGTACGTCGACGGGCGCCCCCGCGCCGACGGCGTCCGCACCTTCCTCGCCTCCCGTGGCATCCGACTGCCCGAGGGCGCCCCCGACGACCCGGCCGGCCGCGATACCGTCCACGGCCTGGGCAACCGCAAGAACGAACTGCTGCTGGAACTGATCCGCACCCGTGGGGTCGAGGCGTACGACGGCACCATCCGCTACATCGAGGCCGCGCGCGCCGCCGGGCTGCGCACGGCCGTCGTCTCCTCCAGCGCCAACTGCCGCGATGTGCTGCGCTCGATCGGCGCCGAGGACCTCTTCGACGTGCGTATCGACGGGATCGTGGCCGCCGAGCGGCATCTGCCGGGCAAGCCGCACCCCGACACCTTCCTCGCCGCCGCCCGGGACCTCGGCGTCGAGGCGAAGGCCGCGGCCGTCTTCGAGGACGCGCTGGCGGGCATGGACGCCGGGCGTTCGGGGCACTTCGGGTTCGTCGTCGGAGTGGACCGCGTCGGCCAGGCGGACGCGCTACGGGCCCACGGCGCCGATGTCGTCGTACGGGATCTCGCGGAACTGGGAGAGCGCTCGTGATCACGCAGACGTCGTACACCGTCGAACCCTGGGTGCTGCGCGAGCGCGGGCTCCATCCGGACGTCCTGCCACAGAGCGAATCGGTGTTCGCACTGTCCAACGGGCACATCGGCTGGCGCGGCAACCTCGACGAGGGGGAGCCGCACGGACTGCCGGGCTCCTACCTCAACGGCGTCCACGAACTGCACCCGCTGCCCTACGCGGAGGCGGGGTACGGCTACCCGGAATCGGGGCAGACCGTTATCAACATCACCAACGGAAAGATCATCCGTCTGCTCGTGGACGACGAGCCCTTCGACCTGCGCTACGGCCGGCTGCGCTCCCACGAACGCGTCCTCGACCTCCGGGCCGGCACGCTCACCCGGACCTGCGAGTGGACATCGCCCGCCGGCATCACGGTCCGGGTGCGCTCCACACGGCTCGTCTCCTTCACCCAGCGCGCGATCGCCGCGGTCGCCTACGAGGTGGAGGCCGTCGACGGACCGGCCCGGGTCGTGGTGCAGTCGGAGCTGGTCGCCAACGAGCAACTGCCGGGCCGCAACGGCGATCCGCGGGCCGCCGTGGTCCTGGAGTCGCCGCTGGAGGCGGAGGAGCAGTTCGCGAAGGACGGCCGGCTGCGACTGGTGCACCGAACCCGCAGGAGCGGCCTCAGGGTCGGCGCCGCCGCCGACCACCTCGTCAGCGGACCCGACCCGACCACCACCGAGAGCGAGGCGACCGAGCACCTCGCCCGTCTCACCATCGCCTCCGCGCTGGAGCCGGGGGAACGGCTGCGCGTGGAGAAGTTCGTCTCGTACGGCTGGTCGGGCACCCGCTCGCTGCCCGCGATCAGCGACCAGGTGGACGCGGCGCTGGCCGCCGCCACCAGCGTGGGCTGGTCCGGACTCCTCGCCGAACAGCGCGGCCACCTGGATGATTTCTGGGCGCGTTCCGACGTCGAGATCGACGGCGACGAGCAGATCCAGCAGGCCGTCCGCTTCGCGCTCTTCCACGTGCTCCAGGCCGGTGCCCGCGCCGAACAGCGGGCGATCCCCGCCAAGGGGCTGACCGGCTCCGGGTACGACGGTCACGCCTTCTGGGACACCGAGATGTTCGTTCTGCCCCTGCTCACCTACACCTCGCCCGGCGCGGTCGCCGAAGCGCTGCGGTGGCGGCAGAACACCCTGCCCGCGGCCAGGGAGCGGGCCGTGCAACTCGGCCTGCGCGGCGCCGCGTTCCCCTGGCGGACCATCGACGGGTCGGAGGGCTCGGCGTACTGGCCGGCGGGCACCGCCGCGTTCCATGTGAACGCCGACATCGCCGATGCGGTGGTCCGGTACACCTCCGCCACCGGCGACGAGCACTTCGAACGCGACACCGGCGTGGAACTGCTGGTGGAGACGGCCCGGTTGTGGAGGTCGCTCGGTCACCACGATCACCACGGCACGTTCCACATCGACGGGGTGACCGGCCCGGACGAGTACAGCGCGGTCGCCGACGACAACACCTACACCAACCTGATGGCCCGTGCGAACCTGCTGGCAGCGGTCGACGCCGTCGAGCGTCATCCGCGCCGGGCCGCCGAGCTGGGCGTCGACGAGGAGGAGAGCGCGGCCTGGCGGGACGCCGCGGAGGCGATGCACCTCCCGTACAACGACGAACTGGGCGTCCACGAGCAGCACGCCGGGTTCACCCGCTACCAGCGCTGGGACTTCGCCTCGACGCGCCCCGACCAGTATCCGCTGCTGCTGCACTTCCCGTACTTCGACCTGTACCGCAAGCAGGTGGTCAAGCAGGCGGACCTGGTCCTTGCGATGTACACGTGCAGCCCCCACTTCGATGCGGAGCACAAGGCGCGCAACTTCGCCTACTACGAGCCGCTCACCGTGCGGGACTCGTCCCTGTCCGCGTGCTGCCAGGCGGTCATCGCGGCGGAGACGGGCCATCTGCGCCTCGCCTACGACTATCTGCACGAGGCCGCGCTGATGGATCTGCAGGACCTGGAGCACAACACCCGCGACGGCCTGCACATCGCGTCCCTGGCCGGAACCTGGATGGCGCTGGTGGCGGGCTTCGGCGGCATGCGCCACCACGGGGAGCGGATCGCGTTCGCGCCACGCCTGCCGGAGCAGTTCGGCCGGCTGGCCTTCACCCTCGAACTGCGGGGCTGCCGACTGCGGGTGGAGATCGGCCGTACGGCGGCCACGTACACCCTGCTGGGAGGCGGGCCGCTGACGATCCATCACCACGGTGAACCGCTGACCCTCGACGCGGAGAAGGCGCACACCCGCGACATCCCGCCCGTCAAGCCCCGCCCGGCCCCGGACCAGCCCTTGCACCGGCGGCCGAACCACCGACCCGGAAAGGACGGATGACGGCGGCACCGGGGTCACCGGGGATGACAGCTGTCGCCGGTGCACGTCCGGGGCCCCCGCCCGGCCGGGCGCCGTCCCAAGGACGCGGCCGGGGACGGACCCCGGCCGCGCCGGAGTGCTTCAGTCGCGGGTGACGGACGGGGCGATGTCCTCGTGCCGCTCGGCCGGAGCCGGCCCACGGGTGCCGGGCGTGGTCGACTGCGCGCCGCAGAAGGCGGCTTCCAGCGTGCGGGCCATCGTGCCGAGGACCGATGCGTTGTTCGAGGTGTTCGCGAGCGCCGTGACGCTGCGCCTGCCGTCCTGCGAGGTGAACGCGTAGGTGTAGTACCCCTGGACGGTGCCGGTGTGACCCACCACCGAGATGCCGCACGACAGGTCTCTGCGGCGCAGCCCGAGACCGTAGCCCTGGGTGCTGTTGACCGGCTGCCACTGCTTCATCTGCGCCAACCGCGCCGGGGAGAGCAGCTTGCCCCGCATCAGCGCCGAGAAGAAGGTGTTCAGATCGCGGGTGCTGGAGATCATCGCCCCCGCGCTCTGCGCCCAGGACACGGTCTGCTCGGTGGAGTCCACGAGAGCCGCACCGGCCTGGTCGGGCGTGAGGTAGCCGTTCGTGTGCCGCCCTGGGATCGCGGTGTCCGGGTGGACGTAGAACGTGTCCAGCAGCCCCAGCGGCTTGATGATCCGCGCGAGGTACTCCGTCCGCACGGAGTGCCCCGTCAGCTTCTCGATGAGCATGCCGGCGACGACGAAGTTGGTGTTCGAGTACGAGTACGCCGCCCCCGGCGCATTGGTGAGCGGCTTCGCCAGCGACAGCTTCACCAGTTCCCGGTAGGAGAACACCTTGTTGCGCACCGCCTCGAAGCCCGGCACGGTCTGCGCGAACATGTCGTTGGTGTAGTCGTACAGGCCGCTCCGGTGGCTGAGCACATGACGCACCGTGATCCGGTCGTCGGGCAGCAGCCCCGGCAGGTACGAGTTCACCGAGGCGTCGAGGTTCAGCTTGCCCTGGTCGACGAGTTGCAGCAGGACGACCGTGGAGAAGCTCTTGGTGACGCTGCCGATCCGGAAGCGGTCGACGGTGCTGATGCCTCGGCCCGTGGACCGGTCGGCGACACCCTCGGCCGCCGTGCGCACCGTGCCGTTGTCGTCGACGCGCGCCATCGCGCCCGGGGCGCCCTGTGCCAGCGCCGTGCGCAACACGCTGTCCAGCCGGGCCATGTCGGGCGCCGGCAGTTTCCCGGCCGTGGCCGCCCTGGTGGTGTGGCCGGGGGTGGCCGTCGTGGTGGCGGCCTGCGCGGGGACCGCCAGGAGGGACAGCAGGACCGCGCCGAGCGCCGTGCCCTTGCCCACCGTTGCTGAGACCATCAGCTCTTCTCTCCCAGTTTTCTTCTCCCGGTGCCGGTTTGCGGCACGGACCGCGCCCGGAAAAGGCGCCGGCACCATCTCTACGCGCCGTACCGGCGGGCGGGTTGCACCCACGCGGGAAAAGTCGCCGGGGAGTGTGAGGAACTCGGGGCGTCAGCCGCCGAACAAGTGTGTCCAGTAGGAGCCGGGCCCGGCCGCCGCCCGCGAAACCGACCCCCAGGTGGGAGAAGGCGGGCCCCAGCTGTCCGCAGGCGATGTTCTCTCCCGCCCCCGGCGGCGGGAGCCCGCGGCCGCCACACGGTCCCAGGGCTCACGACCGTCGGGCGAGGTGTGGGGGTGGAGGGCGCGCGCCACCATGCCGGCGCTGTGCGCCTGGGCCGCCGCCGCGAGCGGAGGGTCGGCGGCGAGCGCGGGCAGACCGGCCCCGGCCCGCTCGGCGTTGGTCAGGGCGAGCACCTCCGTCACCGTCCGCGCCGGCCCGGCCGGGGTGAAGGGCCGGGCCCACAGCGCCGTCCGGTACGGGTCGCCCGAGCGCCGGTCCGCGACGCAGGCCCATCCGGCCTCGGTGAACGCCGGTTCAACGCGTACCCGCATGCGGTGATCCGCTGGTGCACGGAGGTGCCGTCCGCGCCCGCCGAAGCCGGCGCGTCCCGGGCGGCCATACCGGAGGAGTGGGCCCGCGCCGCCGCGGAGAGGCGTGGGCCGAGCGTCACGGCCGGGCAACCGGCCTCGGTACGGACGGCGTTGAGGAAGGCGAGGAAACCGTCGGAGGCGGGGGCGTGGGCAGGCTCCGGCTCCGGCTCCGGTGGAGGCGTCGAGGGTGCTTCCCGGGTCACCTCCACCCCGAAGTCCCGGACAGGGTGCCGTCCGGCAGAGGCGGATTGCCCGGGAACCAGCTCGCTCATCCCGCCCGTGCGCCCGTGCCGCTGCCGCTGCCGCCGCCGCGGGCGGTCGAGTGGACCGCCGCCCGTCAGTCGGACAACGCGCTGTCACCGCGCTGGGGTTCCCGCACCGGCACGGCGGCCCGCACCGACCTCAGGGCCAGCAGCAGGACGGCGATGTCGTCGAGATAGACGGGATCGGGGAGCAGGTCGGTCGGCAGCACCAGATACAGGACCGCGCCCCAGAACACCCAGCGTGGTCCCGTCGGAAGCCCGGCACGGCGCAGGTCGCGGCGCGCGCGGACCAGCCGCAGCAGCAGCGCGAGCGCCACGCCGAGCAGCGCCGCCGCGAGAACCGCGACGACGGCGATCACGGTCCAGCTCGTGGAGTCCATGCACAGCTCCTGGCATCCGTAGGAGTCGTCCTCTCCTACGGATGCCCGGCTTCGCGGCGCACAGTGCCCGTGGCGGGCCGCCTGACCCGGACGGCCGCGGCGGGCGGGGCGTGTGCGCCGCGGTCAGTGGGTGCGCGAGGCGCTGTTCCCGACCAGGGCCTGGGTGACCGCGCGCACACTGCGCGCGATGTGCTGGAGCTGCATCACCTCGGCGGCGTACAGCCTGATGGTGTGCTCGATGACCGACTCGGGCAGGCCCAGCCGCGGCAGCTCGGACCGGGCCGTCTGCAGCGCGGTCCGGGCTACCCGCACCTCCTGCTGCACCTGGATCTGCGCATGCCGGGCGAGCAGGACCGGGTGGCGGATCAGGGCCGGGTAGCTGGCATAGCGGGCAGGGACCAGTTCGCGCAGCCATTTGACGGCCGATCGCTCCCAGTCGTAGCTGCCGGGTGTTTTGACCTGGCACGGCCAGTCCGAGCTGATCGGCGAGTACGTCGTCAAGGCCATGGTCTTCGCTTCCGGGTCACGTCGGCTCAGGGTGTGCGGCAACTTGGGGGCGGCTCCGGTCTAGGGGAGGGCCGGAGCCGCCACCATGGACGCCCGCGCAAGCGGGTCCCGGCCGGACATCCGGCGCCCGTGGGTAGGAGCGGACGGCACTGGTTGTCCGTACGGCGTGCCCGGGAGGGGAAGCCCGGGGCACGATCCGCGAGCAGTATTTATATATACCGGCAGGTACGCAAGGACATGGAAAAATTCATTCGCGGTTTGATGCGAAAAGTCCCATCTTGTACGGGTGGAGGGACGGTTTCCGTACGACCGACTTGCAACGTACCGGGACCGGCGGCGCCGTCGCCTCAGTCCTTGAGGAAGAACTGATGCTGGTCGGCGATCTGCTCGTACTCCTCGAGGCGGGCCTGCGTCCGCTCCGGATCGGCGTCGGTCATGGCCTGTAGAAGGGCGGCGGCCATCAGGCCGGGGGCGGCGTACGAGTCGAAGACCAGGCGCGAGCCGGTGCCGGTGGCGAATACGACATCGGCCTCGTCGGCCAGCGGTCCCAGGACCAGATCGGTGATCAGGGCGACCTTGAGCCCCGCACTGCGCGCCACCCGTACCGCGGTCAGGCTCTCCTGGGCGTGCCGGGGCATCCCGAACGCCAGCACCCAGGTACCGCCGGCCTCCCGTGACTGGAGCAGCGCGTCATAGGCGACGGTGCCGCCCCGGGTCACCAGCCGTACATCGGGGTGGACCCGGCGCGCCCCGTACGCGAAGTACTCGGCGAGGGAACCGGAGATGCGCAGGCCCATCACGGTCAGCGGCGTCGACTCCGACAGTGCCCGCCCCACGCGGATGACCTGGTCCGGGTCCGCGAAGTCCCGGCGCAGGTTCTCCAGGTTCTCGATCTCCGCGTCCACGGCGGCCTGCAGCTCGTTGCTGCGCTGCTCCGCCAGGGTGCCCGGACTGCCCAGGCTGCTCAGCGCGATGGCCTGCAGCTTCTCCCGCAGTGCCGGATAGCCGCTGAAACCGACGGCCGCGGCGAAACGCGTCACCGAGGGCTGGCTGACGCCCACCCGCTCGGCCAGGTCCGTGATGGACAGGAACGCGGCCTCGGTGATGTGCTCGATCAGGTACTGGGCGATCCGGCGATGTCCAGGGGACAGTCGCGGACCGTCGAACAACTCTCTGAGCTGGGACGTCGGGCTGGCTCCCACTTCCGGGGCCGTCTTGCCCGCAGTGATCGCAGACGCCTGTGCGCGTGTCTGCTGCGGCGATGACACCGGACCGCCTCCTTCATGTCCGTAGGCCTTCAACATAGCTCACCGACGGCGCTGACCAGGGCCCTTACGGCGCACAATCAGGGCCGGCTCCCGACAGGCGCACGCGTCGCTTCGGCCGTACCGTCGTGCATGGGGAGCCGGGGGAGGGGGTACCCGCGTCCGGCCACGAAGGACGCGTCGGCCCACCAAGGAGAGGAGCGGCAGTGAACTCGCCCCAAGCGCACACACCCGAGGTCGAGGTGGTGGTCAGCGACTGCTCGGCGAGGGACGCCGGGAGCCTGTTCGCCGAACTGTGCCGGCATTTCGGATCCGACCGCTGCGCCGAGGACATACCGCACGAGACCTCCGGGTCCCGGCCCACGATGTGGACCGGCCGGTTCGACACCTCGGCGTCTCCCGCCGAGTCCCCGGCGACGCCGTCGCCACCGTCCCTGTCCGGCCCGGTGAAGGCCGAGGTCCAGGGCGAACCCCGGGCGGTGGAACGCCTGCGCCGCGCCCTGGACGAAACGTTCGTCGTGCAGCAGCTGGGCACGGTGGCCGGCGACCAGGAGGTGGAGGTCGAGCTCCAGCTGGAGAGCCGCAGGCCGGCCTGAGTCACCGCCTGACCGGCGTTTGCGGAACCGTCGCACCGACGACACGGAGAGGGCGCGGCCCTGCGCGCCCTCTCGTTCTTGTGACCGAGGAGCAGCCATGAGCACCGAGCCCACGACCTCCCCGGCAACCGAGGACGACGGGACGGTCCCCCCGCCGCCGCCCTTCGACCCGGAGCTGGCGGCCGCTCTGGAACCGATCGCCGGGCGGCTGTCGCCGGGGTTCCTGCCCGAGGCGATCCCGGAGATGCGGGCGGGCGCCCTCGTGGAACCGCCCTCGGACGAGGACCTGAGCCGTGACGGCACCTTCGAGGTCGAGGAGCGCGCGGTACCGGGGCCGGCCGGAGCCCCGGACGTGTCCCTGCTCGTCTGCCGGCCGACGGGCGCGAGCCGCCCGCTGCCGGCCGTCTACTGCATCCACGGCGGCGGGATGATCCTCGGCAACAACCGGGCGGGCGTGGACGAAGCACTCGACTGGGCCGGGGAACTGGGGCTGGCGGTGGTCTCGGTGGACTACCGGCTGGCCCCCGAGCACCCGCACCCGGCCCCGGTCGAGGACTGCTACGCGGGCCTGAGGTGGATCGCCGGGAACGCGGAGGAACTCGGTATCGACCCGCAGCGGATCGTCATCGCCGGCAGCAGCGCCGGCGGGGGCCTGACCGCGGCACTCGCCCTGCTCGCCAGGGACCGCGGCGGCCCGGCCCTGTTCGGGCAGATGCTGCTGTGCCCGATGCTGGACGACCGCAACGACTCGGTCTCCGCCCGGCAGATGGCCGGACGCGGCATGTGGGACCGTACCGCGAACGAGACCGGCTGGGGCGCGCTGCTCGGCGACGCGCGCGGCGGTCCGGACGTGCCGCCGTATGCCGCACCGGCGCGGGCCACCGAACTGTCCGGGCTCCCGCCCGCCTTCATCGACGTCGGCTCCGCGGAGACCTTCCGGGACGAGGACGTCGCCTACGCCACCCGGATCTGGCAGGCGGGCGGCCGCGCCGAACTCCATGTCTGGCCGGGAGGGTTCCACGGGTTCGACGGGCTCGCGCCGCAGGCCGCGCTCTCCCGGGAGGCCCGGGCGGCCCGGATCCGCTGGCTCCGGCGGCTGCTGGGCTGCTGAGCCGGGAGGGCGAGCCGTGCTCAGCGCAGGGAAGCCGCGCCGGGACGCACCGCTCCCGCGCTCTCCAGGTACCGGTGGAGGGAGGCCTTCAGCGCGGCGACGAAGGCGTCGCGGGTCCGGCCGGGTACCAGGTCGAGGGACAGATAGGGGTTGAGGTCCTCCAGCTCGACCAGCAGCAGGTCCCCGTCCCGGGTGCGGCAGGCGTCCACGCGCTGGATGCCGTGGTCGAGGGTGTTCCAGTCGATGAAGCGCCGGGCGAAGGCCAGATCGGCGTCCGTGGGCTCGTAGGGTTCGAGGACCCAGCGCCGCTCGGGGTCCGGGGCGTGCAGCGCGTACTGGAAGGCGTCGTCGACGTAGTAGAACGAGACCTCGTAGCGGAAGTCGATGCGCGGCTGGACCAGGAGGTCGCCCCAGGTGACCTCCGCCAGCCGGGGGCGGGGCACGAAGTCCAGGCCTATGGAGTCAGCCCCCGCCTTCGGCTTGACGGCGTACCGGGCCGCCTCTGGCAGCCGGCCGAGGTCCTCGGGGCGGTCCACGGTGGGGATCACCGGGAATCCGGCCGCGGTCAGCTCGAGCAGATACCGCTTGCCGGCCATGTCGGCCCGCCCGGTCAGCGGGTTGTACACCCGGGTGCCGTGCGCGGCGGCCCGGGCGCGGAAGGCGTCGTAGGCCTCCTGGTAGTGGAGCACCGGTCCGCTGTTGCGCACGACGACGGCGTCGAAGCCGTCCATGAGCGCGGCCGCGTCCAGCGGATGGCACAGGGCGATGTCGAAGTCCGCGCGCAACCGGGACGACAGCTCGATGTCCTCGTCGCAGTAGCGCCGCCCCCGCGCCGGGTAGGCCAGGTCGGTCACGTACAGCAGGCGGGGGCGTGCGGGCATGGGCGTCTCCTCGGTCGTCGCCCCACAATCTAGTGTGCGCGGCGCGCAGGACGGGCGTGCCGTGCTCCGGCGGGCCCGGATGACACACTGGCCGCATGGAAGAGCGAGAATTCCGCAGGTCGGGGCAGCATGCGTCGGTCATCGGCCTCGGCACCTGGCAACTGGGAGCGGACTGGGGCGACGTCGACGACAAGGACGCCCACGACGTGCTGGAGGCGGCCGCCGAGTCGGGCGTGACGTTCTTCGACACCGCCGACGTGTACGGCGACGGGCGCAGCGAGCAGGCCATCGCCGCCTGCCTGCTGGGCAGGCCCGACCTGCACGTGCTGGTGGCGACCAAGATGGGGCGCCGCGTCGAGCAGATCCCGCAGAACTACGTCCTGGACAACTTCCGTGTCTGGAACGACCGTTCCCGGCGCAACCTGGGCGTCGACTGTATCGACCTGGTGCAGCTTCACTGCCCGCCGACACCCGTCTACTCCTCCGACGAGGTGTACGACGCCCTCGACACGCTGGTCGAGGAGGGCCGGGTCGCCGCGTACGGCGTGAGCGTCGAGACGTGCGCCGAGGCGCTCACCGCGATCGCCCGCCCGAATGTGGCGAGCGTGCAGATCATCCTCAACCCGTTCCGGATGAAGCCGCTGGGCGAGGTGCTCCCGGCCGCGCTGGAGGCGGGTGTCGGCATCATCGCCCGGGTGCCGCTCGCCTCCGGCCTGCTGTCGGGGAAGTACACCAAGGACACGGTCTTCGCCGCGAACGACCACCGCTCCTTCAACCGCCACGGGGAGGCCTTCGACCAGGGCGAGACCTTCTCCGGCGTGGACTACGACACGGGCGTGGAGGCGGCGGCGGAGTTCGCCGCGCTCGCCCCCGAGGGCTTCACCCCGGCCCAGACGGCGCTCGCCTGGATCATTCAGCAGCCCGGCGTGACCACGGTGATCCCCGGCGCCCGTTCGGTGGATCAGGCCCGCGCCAACGCGGCGGTCGCCAAGCTGCCCCCGCTGTCCCGGGAGACACTCGACGCGATCGGGGACCTGTACGACCGGCGGATCAAGGCTCAGGTGGAGCACCGCTGGTAGGGGCCGCCCGGCGGACCGGTCGTCAGCCGGCGAGCGGCCGGGCCCTCGAGGCCGGAGCAGCCGCCGGGCCGTCCTCGCCGGGCGGTCGTCAGGCGGTCAAGGCGGAGCGGCCGGCGCGGATCGTGCCCCGCGCCGCGGCCCGTACCCGGTAGGTGGTCTTGGCCCGGTCCACCACGGGATCGCCGAGCACGATCCGCCCGGCCACGAGCAGCGCGTCGCACTCGTCGGTGGGCAGTGCCGTATGACGGCCGCCGGACTGCCAACAGCCGTACCGGCGGCGCCCGTCGGCATGCACGGTGAGGAAGACCGGCAGGCGCTGGTCCATGATCAGGCGCAGCACTTCGGCAGCACGGACACTGAGCCGAGGGCGCGTCATGGTGGGTCAGCCTTTCGGGGGCACGGGCGGGCGGTCCTCCCGCCCCGGTCGCGATGATCTTTACCCGCATTGTTGCCGAGTGCACTGACAGCGCGCATCCGGCGTGCCGGGGACTGCCCCTGGAGTCAACGTCCCGGTCCCGACAATGTGATGACCTTCACCCTGATGTGGCGGAAAGTGATGAATTCCTTACGGGCGAGGGACGTTAAAAGTTGTGAAGAGGCAACTTTGTACCGTGGAGGTTTTCCGTGCGACCGTTCACCCTCAACTACGCCGTCCCCCAACGGGTTCCGGCTGTGGTGACGCCTTACCACTACGACGCGTCCCGGCAGTTGAACGTGCTGCCCGACGGCCGTCTCGCCGTGAGTGACCGGGCGCTGCTCCACGCGGCCGGTACGACGACGTCCACCGCCGGCTCCCAGACGCACTTCGACGACTGACGGCCCTACCCGGATGACGGTCCTCATCCTCACGTCCGAGCAGGACGTGACCGCCGACATGGTGGTGGCCCAGCTACAGGAGCGGGGCGTTCCCGTGATGCGCCTGGATCCCGCCGATCTCCCCGGCAAGGCGGTGCTGTCCGCCGACTACGCCCACGGCGACTTCGACGGCCATCTCTCGGTCAACGGGCACGTCCTGAGCATGGCCGGTCTGCGCTCGGTGTGGGTGCGCAGGCCGGGTGAGCCCGCGGCGCACGCCGCGGAGGCCTCCGCGTGGCTGACCGCCGAGACCCGGCAGGCCCTGTACGGCATGCTCTACTCGGCCTCGACCCGTTGGATGAACCACCCCCGCAACGCCGACCAGGCCCGCTACAAGCCGTGGCAGTTGCGGATCGCCCATCTCAGCGGCTTCGCCGTGCCGCCCACCGTCATCACCACCGCCCCGCGCGTCGCCCAGCAGTTCGCCGAGGAGTACCGGGACGTGGTCGTGAAGTCGGCCTCTGGGCCGCCGCCGGACGATCCCGGGCTCGCGCTGCCCACCACGCTCATCGGACCCGACACCGACTTCTCGGCCGTGGCGGCGGGTCCCGCCCTGCTCCAGCGCTATGTCCCCAAGCGCGCCGACATCCGGCTGACCTGTGTCGGCACCCGGCTGTTCGGCGCGCGCAAGAGGGCCGCGCCGGGACAGATCGACGGCCGGTACGGCGACACCGGGTACCACTGGGAGGCCACGGCGGTGCCGGAGCGCGTCGTGAAGTCGGTGCACGAGTACCTCACGCTGTCCGGACTCGCCTACGCGGCCTTCGACTTCGCCGAGGACGAGGAGGGGCTGTGGTGGTTCCTGGAGTGCAACCAGGGCGGGCAGTTCGGCTTCATCGAACTGGAGACGGGGCAGCCGATCGCCGAGGCGGTCGCCCTGTGGCTGGCTCGGCGGACGCCGGACCGCCGCCTTCCGGAGAGCCGCCGGTGATCCGCGCCGCCGGGGCGCAGGAGTGGGCACACCAAGCCCCGGGACGACGGACCGGGCGCGCCGTCACCGCTCCGTCGGGCGGAAGGATCGCAGGATCACGTCCAGGGCCTGCCGGTCGGCGGCGCTGTCCGCGTCGGCGGCCGGAGTCGTCCAGCGCAGGGAGAAGCCGCGGCCGCCTCCGGTGAGGAAGCCGCGGCCGAAGGTGCGCACCCGGACGCCGTCCACCGTGGACAGCCACACCATGTCGGCGCCCTGGTAACCCTGGTATGTCACGGCTCGGATGGTGCCCACGCGGGCGTAGTCGCCGTAGGCGCTCCGGAGGGACGGCTCCAGGTCCCGCCAGACCGCGACCGGGTCCTGGCCGAGACGTACGCCTTCGGTGACCGTCAGCGTGCGCGGATCCCCGCTCGCACCGAAGGTCACTCTGTAGGTGTCCTGGGCCGCCTGGTACGTGCGCAGGCGCTTCCACCCCCGCGGCAGGTCGACGGAGAAGCCCTCGGGGGCGACCAGGCGGTTGAAGCCGCCATTCGCATCGCCGGAAGCGCCCGACGGGGAGGGGGTCGCCGTCCCGCCCGTCGCCGGAGGGCTGGTTCCGCGGTCGGCGCTGTCGCCGGTCGGGGCCGCCGACGCGGAGGGCGCGCCGGAACGGGACGGCTGCGCACCGGCCGAAGGCGTGCCGCCGGGCCGGCCCGCCGTGACGAGGACGGCGACCGACGAGGCGGCGACCACCAGAACCGCCCCCGCCAGTACCGACCGGCGCACGGCCGGACTGCTCCAGACCCGTCCCGCCCGGTGCGCCACCAGCCACGCACTGCCGAAGCGTGGTGTCAGCGTCTGGGGAGCGGGGGTTTCCACGTCGTCGTTCAGGATGCGCATCAGGGAGGCACGCACCACCGGCTCCGGAACCCGCTCCAGGGCGTCCCGGCGCAGCAGCCCCGTCACGGCCGGGGCGAGCGGGCCGGCGTTCACCGGTGAGCGCAGCGGCAACCGGTCGACCGCCCGCAGCGTCGCCTCGGCGGGCCCCCGGTCCTTGAACGGCGGACGGCCCTCCGTCATCGCGTACAGAAGCGCGCCCAGCGCCCACTGGTCGGCCTCCGGACCGGCGGTGGACCCGCGGGCCTGTTCCGGGGCGGCGTACGACGGTGCGCTGATCCGCTGGGTCACGGACGCGCCGATCAGTCCGAACCCGGTCACCACGACGCTGCCGTCCTCCCGCACGAACACCTGACCGGGGCTGAGGTCGCCGTGGGTCACGCCCCTGCGGTGGGCGGCCTCCAGCACGTCCAGAATGCCGAGGCCGATCCGGGCCGCCCGGACGTAGTTGAGGGGGCCGCGGGCCAGCAGCTCGCCCAGCGGTGTGCCCTCTATCCGTTCCGTCACGGTCCACAGGACACCGTTGTCCTCGACCGCGTCGAGGACGGTGGCGACCCCGGCCGGGCACAGCAGTTGCATGGCCTCCGACTCGCGCAGGATCCGGGTCACCGTGCGGCGCGCGCCGGCCTCGGGACGCAACAGAGCGAGCCGCGACCCGACGAGCGTGACCGGCCGCCCGAACTCCAGGTCCTCGGCCAGAGCGACGGTACGTCCCTCCTCCTGGTGGACGACCTCGAGCGTCCGGTACCGTCCGGCGATCAACTCCCTGGTGGAGACCTGCCCCTGGTCCATCGTCATCCCTCGCTGCGCACCGGACTCTCCCGTTTCCCGGATGTACGGCGGACGTGACGGTGGGTGTTCAAAGGAAGGCGATTTCTCCGCACAGGATTTCGTCCGGCGTGTGTGCGCAGCCCGCGCATACGCTCACACGTGCGAAAATGCGTCCCGGGGACTACCGGTCGGTAAGTTACCGAGGGTTACCAACCGCGGTCGAGCCGATGTACGACTCCGCGAACGCGGCCGCCGCGGCGGGCGAGTGGAACAGCCGCCGCAGCCGGGCCGACGCGTTGCCCGCGCGGAACGGATCGCCGGACGAGGGACCGTGCAGCAGCTCGGCGAACCACTCCGAGAACTCCTGGTACTCCCATACCCGTCGCAGACAGGCCGCCGAGTAGCCGCGCAGTCCGCCGGTCTCGCCCGTGCGGTGGTAGGCGACCAGTGCATCGGCGAGCAGCAGCGCGTCGTGCAGGGCGAGGTTCATGCCCTTCGCCGCGATCGGGGCGACGAGGTGGGCGGCGTCGCCCGCGAGGAACAGCCTCCCGTACGCCATCGGCTGCACCACGTAGTTGTGCATGTCGAGGACCCGCTTCTCGATCAGCCGGCCCTCGGTCAGCGGCGCCGCCCCCGCCGCGGACAGCCGCGTGTGCAGCTCGGACCAGACGCGTTCGTCCGGCCAGTTCTGCGGGTCGTCGCCGGGCGGGCACTGGAGGTAGTAGCGGGTGACCTGCGGACCGCGGGCCATGTGCGCGGCGAAACCACGGGGATGGACCCCGAAGACGACGCAGTCGGACGACGGTGGCGCCTCGGCGAGCAGCGCCAGCCAGCCGACCCCGTAGTCGAGCCGCGAGAGGTGGGTGCGCCCCGGCGGCAGCGCGGCCCGGCTCACCCCGCGGGCGCCGTCGCAGCCTGCGACGACATCGCAGTCGATCCGGCGGCGTACGCCCGAGTCCGGATCGGTGTACGACACCGACGGCCGCTCGGTGCCGATGTCGTGCAGCTCCACGTCGCGCACCTCGAAGCGGATGTCACCGCCTTTGACGTCCGCGTACTCCCGCACCAGGTCGGTGACGAGCAGCGGCTGGGGGTACACGAAGTGGTGGTGGCCGGAGATCTCCGTGTAGGGGAACCGGTGGCGTTCGCCGTCGACACGGAACTCGCAGGTGCTGTGTGTCGGCGCCCGCTCCAGCAGGCCCTCGGCGAGCCCGTGCCGCTCCAGTGCCCGCACCGCCCACTCCTCCAGGAAGCCGGCCCGGGGCCGCTGCTCGATGAAGTCCCGGCTCTCGGCCTCCAGGACGACACAGCCGACGGAGGCGTCCCGCAGGACGTTCGCAAGAGTCAGCCCGGCCGGGCCCGCGCCGACGATGACGACGGGCGCGCGCGGCTCGGAGGAGGGCAGGGCGGTGGGGGAGGAGTCGATCATCCGCTCATTATGGCGGCGTACCGTCAACCCGGCCCGGGCGCGCCCCCGTTGCCCGGATCAGTGCAGGGCCTCCCGCAGCGCGGGCAGCAGCTCCTTGGCCGACCAGTCGATGAACTCGCTCTGGCTGTCACCGCCGACCTGCACCAGCGCGATCTCCGTGAACCCGGCCTCGGCGTAGGGGCGTACTGCCTCGGCGAAGTCCGCCGGATCGTCGCCGCACGGGATCGAGGAGGCGACGTCCTCGGGCCGGACGTACTGCGTGGCCGAGGCGAAGGAATCCGGGTGCGGCAGCTCGGAGTTGACCTTCCAGCCGCCGCCGAACCAGCGGAACTGCTCGTGCGCCCGCCGTACGGCGGCGTGCCGGTCCCGGTCGTAGCAGACCGGCAGCTGCCCCACCCGGGGCTTGCCCTTGCCGCCGTGCCGGTCGAAGGAGTCGAGCAGATCCCGCTTCGGCTCGGTGGCGATGACGAGGTCGGCGAGGCGGCCTGCCAGGGCGCAGGACCGCTCGCCGGACACGGCGATGCCGATCGGCGGCGGCTCGTCCGGCAGGTCCCACAGCCGGGCCGAGTCCACGCCGAAGTGCCTGCCGCGGTGGCTTACATGGCCGCCGCCGAACAGGTCGCGGATGATGCCGACCGCCTCTTCCAGCATCTCGTGACGCACCTCGGCCGACGGCCAACCACGGCCGACCACATGCTCGTTGAGGTTCTCGCCGGAACCGAGGCCCAGCCGGAACCTGCCCTGCGACAGCAGTTGCATGGTGGCGGCCTTCTGGGCCACCACCGCCGGGTGGTAGCGCACGCTGGGGCAGGTCACATACGTCATCAGCGGGATCCTCGAGGTGGCCTGCGCGGCGGCGCCCAGCACACACCATGCGTACGGCGAGTGCCCCTGCTCCCGCAGCCACGGGAAGTAGTGGTCCGAGGTCACGGAGAAGTCGAAGCCGGCCTCCTCGGCCCGCACCACATGGTCGACCAGCTCACGCGGGCCCGCCTGTTCCGTCATCATCGTGTATCCGATGTGCACCATATGTGCGCGAGTTCCCGGTCGGCGCACACGAAAACCGGACAGCGGGACCACCTTCCCTGGGGATCCCTTTCCGACGGGATCATGGACATGCCCGGCCCCGGACCGGAAGGATGGCGGATACAGCCAACCGCGAACCTCAGCCGTGCCCCACCACCCGCGACCGCCAGGAGGCCCGCCGGATGAGCGCCCGTCCGTTGCCCGTCAGCACACCCGCCGAGCAAGGAGTCGACGCCCGCGGGGTCCAGGCGTTCCTCGACGTGGTCGAGGCGGCACCCGACATCGAGCCGCACAGCCTCATGATCCTCCGTCACGGCCGCCTGGTGGCCTCCGGCTGGTGGGCGCCGTACGCCGCCGACCGCCTCCACCTGCTGTACTCGCTCAGCAAGAGCTTCACCTCGACGGCCGCCGGAGTGGCCCTCGCCGAGGGGCTCATCGACCTCGACGCACCCGTGATCTCGTACTTCCCGGAGTTCGCGCCCGAGATCACCGATCCGCGCAGCCGCGCCATGCTGGTCCGGCACCTCGCCTCCATGGCGAGCGGGCACCTCGCGGAGACCAACGACAGGGCGTTCGGAATCGACCGGGCCGAACCCGTGCGCGGCTTCCTGCTGATCCCGCCGGACCGGGATCCCGGCACCGTCTTCGCGTACAACCAGCCCGCGACCTACACGCTGGCCGCGATCGTCCAGCGCCGTTCGGGCCAGTCGCTCACCGAGTATCTGCGCCCGAGGATCCTCGATCCACTCGGCATCGGGGAGGTCGCCTGGCTCCAGCATCCGCGCGGCCGTGACCTCGGCTTCAGCGGACTGCACGCCACCACGGACGCCATCGCCCGGCTGGGCCTGCTGTACCTTCGGGACGGCGTCTGGGAGGGCAGGCGCCTGCTGCCCTCCTCCTGGGTCGCCGAGGCGACGCGCCCGCACATCTCCACCGCCGACGGCACGCCCGAGGGCGCCCGGTCCGACTGGCAGCAGGGCTACGGCTTCCAGTTCTGGACGTCGCGGTACGGATACCGCGGCGACGGGGCGTACGGCCAGTTCTGCGTCGTCCTGCCGCGGCACGACGCCGTGATCGCCACCACCGCGGCGACCGAGCAGATGCAGAAGCTGCTGGACGCGATGTGGCGCCATCTGCTGCCCGCGTTCGGGCCCGCCCCGCTGACGGGCCGCGACGACGAGGACAAGGCCCTCCAGCACCGGCTCGACCGGCTCGCCCTGCCCCCGGTCGCCGCCGACCCGGCGCCCCCGGCGGAATCCGGGCACTGGTCAGGGGCCCGCCTCACCCCCCGGGGCGGGCGCTGTGCCGCCCAGCCGGGCCTGACGGCGGTCGAGGTCTGCCGCCCGGACGACGGCTGGACGGTGACCCTCGTGGAGGGCGACGACCGCCTGGTCCTCCGTCTTCCCCGCTCCGGCTGGAGCGTCGACGACGGACCGGTCCCCACGGCCGTGAGCGGCGGCTGGACCAGCCCGGACACCCTGCGTCTCGACGTCCTGTTCCTGGAGACACCGCACCGCCTGACCGTGACCGCCACCCTCGACGCGGACACCCCCGACGCCGGCACCTTCACGGTCCGCTGGCACACGACACCCCTGCACGGCGGCCCGCTGCGCCGCAACCGGGCGCCCCGCGGCATCCGCCGCTGAACCCGCACACCCTTGCCCGTCCGCCTCCCGGACAGCGGCTGTCAGCAGCCGAGAGAGGCAGGCGGCACGCGGATGACCGCGGCGGTGACATTGTCCTCACCGCCCGCGTCCAGGGCCCGGCTCACCAGTGCGCGCGCATCGGCCAGCACATCCGGCTTCTGCCGCCCGAGCACCGTCAGCAGCCCGTCGGCGTCCGGGAGATGCCGCCACAGGCCGTCCGTGCACAGCAGCAGTCGGCCGGGCACCCGGGGCCGGTGCCCCCGCACCCGTGCGCTCACCGGCCCCGCGTCGGCGCCCAGCCAGGCGGTGAGGGCGTCGCGTTCACCCGTGTCGTCCTCGGACATCAGCAGGCCCGGCCCCTCGCCGGGCAGCCAGTAGGCCCTGCTGTCGCCCACCCAGGCGCTCCAGATCCCCTCCGGACCGGCGACACCCGCGACGAACGTGCAGGCGGGCGCGCCGTCCCGCGCGGCGGCCAGCGCGCTCACCGCCCGGCCCGCACGTCCGGCAGCCTCGGCGAGCGCCACCTCCGGCACCTCCCCTTCCCGCAACCGTGCGATCAGGGCCGCCGCCCCGGCTTTGGCGGCGACCCGGGCCGCACGCTCCGGGCGCGGTGCCGGGGACACCCCGTCACAGACCACCCCGACCGTCCACACCCCGGTGGCGGCCAGCGTCAGCGCGTCCGCGTTGACCTCCCGCCGGTGGCCCCGGTCGCTGACGCCCGCCGCGTCGCCGCCCACCGTGATCTCCACATGCCCGCGGAACGCCGGCTGTGGCGCGCCGCAGTGCCGACAGACACCGTCGGGCGCCACCGTGCCGCCGCACCGGACACATTCCGTGTTCATGGTCATCAGCCGGGAAACCCGTCACATCCGTACCGCCGCAGCCCCGGACCCGAAGCCGCCGACGGGCCGTCAGACGGTCCGCGCCTAGCCGAGCGCGTCCGGCCAGTTAGCCGGAACCCGCCCCGCGGGCCCCGGCACCGGCTGGTCGAGGGGGTGGCAGACCGGCTCAGCCAGCTCGGGTCCGGACTCGTACAACTCGGAGGTGGTGTAGTCCCAGAACCACTCCTCACCCGGCTCGAAACTGCGGATCAGCGGATGCCCGGTGGCACGGTGGTGGGCGGTCGCGTGCTTGGCGGGGGAGTCGTCACAACAGCCGATGTGCCCGCACTGCGCGCAGCGCCGCAGATGGAACCACCACCCGCCCGCCTCGTCGCACTCCACGCAGCCCGAGCCGCTCGGCGGGACGCTGGGGTCGATTCCGCTCGCTGTGGTCATGATGCCTCCACTGGTGTCTCGGAACCGGGTCGTGCCGCGGAGTCCTGCGGCGGGAGGTCGGACTCCGCGGCCGTGAGGGGCAGCCACACCTGGAACCGTGTGTCCCCCGGCTCCGAGTGGACCTCCAGACTGCCGTGATGCTTGTTGACGACGATGCGCCAGGAGATGTCCAGACCGAGCCCGGTGCCCTGGCCCACCGGCTTGGTGGTGAAGAACGGGTCGAAGATGCGGTTCCGGATCTCCTGCGGCACGCCGGGACCCGTGTCGCGGAACTCGACCAGCAACCGGTCCCGGTCGAGCGCCGTCCGCACGGTCAGCGTTCCCTCCCCGCCCCCGTCTTCCATCGCCGACACCGCGTTGTCGATGAGGTTCGTCCACACCTGGTTCAGCTCACCGGGGTAGGCCGGAACGCTCGGCAGGGTGCGGTCGTAGTCCTTGACCACGGTGATCCGGTTGCCGATCTTGCCGGAAAGCATCATCAGGGTGCTGTCGAGGAGTTCGTGCACGTCGGCCACCTGGTACGGCGCCCGGTCGAGCTGCGAGTACTGCCGCGCCGCGTTCACGAGGGTGGAGACCCGGGTCGTGGAGTCCTCGATCTCGTTCATGAGCAGCTCGGTCTCGACCGTGTAGTTGAGCCAGCGGAGCGCGCCTTCCAGGGTCCCCTCGTCGACGGCCGCCGCGATCCGGTCCAGCCAGTCGGTGTCGAGGCCCGCCTGCACGAAGGTCGGCGCGAGCTGCCAGGCGCTCTGGATGCCGTGGTCGTCCAGCCAGTCGCCGAGTGCGTCCTCGCGGTCGGACGCCTCCAGAGGGCTGAGCGGGACGGCCTTCGCCACCTGTTCCGCCGTCCGTTCCTGGATGTCCACCAGCGCCCGCAGCGTGTTCGGCTCGTACCGTCCGGCCGCGATCACCCCGAGCTTGTGCCGCATCCCGGCCACCCGCTCGCGCAGCGCCGAGGTGGCGCGCACGGCCGCCGCCGCCGGGTTGTTCAGCTCGTGCGTGAGACCCGCCGACAGGGAACCCAGCGCCAGCAGCCGCTCCCGCTGGTTGATGACCTGCTGGGTGTTCTTGCTGCCGAAGAACAATCCCTCCAGCAGATGCACCGCCATCGGGAACCAGTCCCGCATGACCGCGGCGAACGTCTCGGCGGGCAGGACGAAGAACCGCGAGGGCTCGGTGACCCGCATCGACCCGTTGTACTGGGCCGCCCGGGCCCGGTCGCCGAGGTACGCCTGGAAGGCGCCCGCGTACACACCGCGCTGCGAGGTCCGGCTGATCTCCACGTCGTCGGTGCCGACGCGGCGCGAGAGCACCACCGTGCCGTGCAGCAGAACGAAGAAGCAGGTGGCGGGCTCGCCCTCGGTGTACACCGGCCCCGGCTCGAACAGCTCCACCCGGCCTTCCCGGCACAGCCGCGCCAACTGGTCCTCGCTCAGCTTCTCGAACAGGAAGAGCGTCCTCAGCTCCGCCTGGTCGCAGGTCATCGGCTTCCCGCTCACGGCCGCTCCCCGGGCTGTGGGTTCATGACTGCTCCAGATACCGGTGGACGAGCATCACCGCCATCGCCCCCTCGCCCACCGCGGAGGCGACCCGCTTGGCGGACTCGGCGCGCGCGTCACCCGCCACGAACACGCCGGGGACATTGGTCTCCAGGTGGTACGGGGGCCGGTCCAGTTCCCAGTCCGGCGGCGGCTGCCCGTCGCAGGTCATGTCGGGGCCGGTGAGGATGAATCCGTGTTCGTCGCGCAGCACGGTCCCCTCCAGCCAGTCCGTGAGCGGAGCCGCCCCGATGAACACGAACAGCCACTGGGCGTCGACGAGTTCGGTCTCTCCGGTGGCCACGTCGCGCAGCGTCAGCTGCTCCAGACGGTCGGAGCCGTGCGCCTCCTCCACCACGGTGCGGGTGCGCACGACGATGTTGGGTGCCTCGGCGATCTGCTGGACCAGATAGTGCGACATCGACGCAGACAGCGACTCGCCCCGCACCAGCAGGGTGACCGACTTGGCGTTCCGCGACAGGTACATCGCCGCCTGACCCGCGGAGTTGGCGCCGCCGACGATGAACACGTCCATGCCGGAACAGGCCGGAGCCTCCGTCAGCGCGGAGCCGTAGAAGACCCCGCACCCCGTCAGTTTCAGCAGCCCGGGGGCAGCGAGCTGCCGGTACGACACACCGGTCGCCAGGATCACGCTGTGCGCGGCGATCGCGGGCCCGTCCGAGAACCGCACGATCCGCGCGGCCCCGTTGACCTCCAGGGCGGACACCTCCCGTGCGGTGAGGATCTCCGCGCCGAACTTCTTGGCCTGCCGTCGCGCCCGGTCGGTCAGCTGCGCGCCCGACACGCCGTCGGGGAAGCCGAGATAGTTCTCGATGCGGGAGCTCTGCCCGGCCTGGCCGCCGGTCGCGGACCGCTCCACCAGAAGCGTCCGCAGTCCCTCCGACGCCCCGTACACCGCGGCCCCGAGCCCGGCGGGCCCACCGCCGATCACCACGAGGTCGTAGAACTCCGCGGTCGGCGTCGTCGCCAGCCCCACATGTGCCGCGAGCTCCGAGTCCTCCGGTGCCACCAGCGCGGTGCCGTCCGAGGTGACGACGAGCGGCAGCCGCTCCCCGTCCTGTCCCGCCGCCGCCAGCAGCCGCCCGCCCTCCGGCGTGTCGACCGAGTACCAGCGGTAGGGCACCTGGTTGCGGGCCAGGAACTCCCGTACCTTCGAGGACTGCGCCGACCACCGGTGCCCCACCACCTTGGTGGTGGGAACCGGCCGGTAGTCGGAGGTCCGCCATGCCTCGAGCAGGTCGTCCAGGACCGGGTAGAGCTTCTCCTCCGGCGGATCCCACGGCTTGAGGAGGTAGTGGTCGAGGTCGATGATGTTGATGGCGTCGATGGCCGCGCCGGTGTCCGCGTACGCCGTCAGCAGCACCCGCCGGGCGCCGGGATAGACGTCCAGGGCCTGTTCCAGGAACTCGATGCCGTTCATCTCCGGCATCCGGTAGTCGGCCATGATCACGGCCACCAGGTCGCCGCGCAGCTTCAGCTCCCGCAGCGCCTCCAGCGCGCTCTCGCCGGACTCGGCCCGCACGATGCGGTACGACTCGCCGTACCGGCGGCGCAGATCGCGGGCCACGGCACGCGACACCCCGGGGTCGTCGTCCACGGTCAGGATGACGGTCCGTGCAGCTGCGCTGGCAGCCTGTGCCATAAAGTCTCCCACCCCGAAACTCTTCGGCGTCCCGCCCATCGTATGTTCGATCGCCCGGTTTCGCTTCGGAAGCGGGGGCCTCGGAGCCGGTAGCGTTGATCGCCGGAGCGCGCACGAGGAGGCAGCCGTATGACCCGCCCCGTCACCGTGGGAGTGGACGGATCACCGGAGAGCGTCGCCGCGGCGGCCTGGGCGGCCCGGGAGGCCGTACGCCGCGACCTGCCGCTGCGGATCGTGCACGCCTGGCAGTGGCACTCCTACGACCTCGCCCCCAGCGCAGACCGGGAGGCCCAGGACGAGTGGGCGCGGCAGCTCCTCACGGAGGCCCGGCGCACGATCGCCGAGCGGCACCCTCGGCTGACGGTGACCGCCGAGGCCCCTGAGGGCGGCCCCGTGGACACCCTGGTCGCGGAGGCGGCCGAGGCGGAGCTGCTGGTGCTGGGCTCGCGCGGCCACGGCGCCCTGGTGGGCTTCCTGCTGGGCTCGGTGGGCCGGCAGGTGATCGCCGAGTCCGCCGGACCGGTGGTGCTCGTGCGAGCGGACGACCGGGCGGCCCCCGAGGCGGCAGGCCGGGAGATCGTCGTGGGCCAGCACGGGGACCCGGAGGACGGCGCGGCCGCGCTCGGGTTCGCCTTCGCGACCGCCGCGGCCCGGGGAGCGGCCGTGCGGGTCGTCCGGGCCTGGAGCCTGCCGCCCGTGTTCGCCTACAGCCCCGGCTCGTTGAAGCTGCTCGACGAGGCCGGCGGTATGGAACCGTACGAGCGGAAGGCACTCGAGGGGGCGCTGCGGCCCTGGCGCGAACGGTTCCCGGACGTGCCGGTGACCGAGCACGTGGAGATGGGCAGCGCGGGCGAGGTCCTGCTGTCCGCGGCGGCCGGCGCCCAGCTCGTGGTCGTGGGACGGCACACCGGTCTGCCCGTGGGACCGCGCATCGGCTCGGTGGCGCACGCGTTGCTGCACCACGCGCCCTGCCCGGTCGCGGTCGTCCCGCCCGCCGCCTGACCCCTCGCCGCGGCGGTCGTGCCCGCTCGCCGCGGCGGTCGTCCCGCTCCGCCGCTAAAGGGCGCGGTCCAGGAGGGCGAGGAGTTCCGTCCAGTGGCGTTCCGCCGCCTCGGCGCCGTAGGCGGAGGTGTCGGCCTGGGTGAAGCCGTGCCGGGCGCCCGGATAGACCTCGCACCGATGGCGCACCCCTGCCTCCGTCAGTGCCTTTTCGAGCCGCTCGATCTGCTCCGGCGGCAGCGAAGGGTCCCGGTCCGCGTGGCCGAAGTAGGCCTCCGCGGTGACGCGTCCGGCCACCAGATGCGGGCTGTCGGGGGAGTCGGTGGCCAGTCGCCCGCCGTGGAAGCCGGCCACGGCGGCGACCCGGTCCGGGTGGGTGCCGGCGGTGCGCAGCGCCAGCCGGGCACCCATGCAGTAGCCGGTGACGCCTACCGGACCATCGGCGGCCTCCGGGCAGTCGGCGAGCCGGCGCAGATAGGCGTCGGCATCGCGTTCGGCGGCCTGCGGGGTCAGTGCCCGCATGAACGGCATGATCTGCCGGAAGAGGTCCGGCCGCTCGGACGTGTCGATGAGGTCGGGCAGCTCCACCAGGGGCGCACGCCCGTGCCGGTAGAAGAGATTGGGGACGAGCACGGTGTAGCCGTTCCGGGCCAGGCGGTCGGCCATCGCCTTCAGCCGGGGGCGCAGTCCGAAGGCGTCCATGTACAGCAGGACCGCGGGGTGGGGGCTCCGGTCGTCCGGGTGGACCAGGTAGGCGTCGGCCGTGCCGTCCCGGGTGGGGATGTCCAGGGACGTGCCACGTGTGGCGGTCATGGGGGTCTCCTGCCTCTCGACAACCGGCCGACGGCGGACCGGCCGAGCCTGCTGACAACACCGTCCCGGCGGCGTCCGGCCGCCTGCGCGGGGCATTACCACGTGGCGGACCCTCGTGCCGAAACGTGCAGCCGCACCACGAGCACGGCGAGCGCGTCCCTCGGCACCGGGCAGCGGCCGCGCTAGAGGGCACCGACGTCGTCGACGTCGTCGATGCCTTCCGTGCCGTGGAGGCGTGTCGCGAGGAGGACCGCGATGTCGTCCGGGCGGTCCGCCGTGCGCCGGGCCGGTTCGATGAGCCGGTCCGCGATGCCCGTCAGGGAAAGGCTGCCCCGGCCGCCGGTGCCGTACTTCACGCTGGACAGTGCGGCGCGCAGCGCTTCGACCCCGTCGTCGATGTCGGCACCCGGCCGTTCCACCAGGCCGTCGGTGTACAGGGCGAGCACGGCACCGGGTTCCAGCCGCAGATGGGTCACCGGGTAGCGGGCCTGGGGGTCCACCCCCAGCACCAGTCCACCGGGCAGGTCCAGGACGTCGGTACGGCCGTCCGGGTGGCGCAGCAGGGGCAGCGGATGCCCGGCCCGCGCGGCCCGGGCGTGTCCCGTGACCGGGTCCAGCCGTACGTAGCAGCAGCTGGCGAACTGGCCCGGGTCGAGGTCGATCAGCAACCGGTTGGTGCCGCTCATCACCTGGTGCGGGGCGTGGTCGCCGAACGCGAAGGCCCGGACGGCGCTGCGCAGTTGTCCCATGGTGGCCGCGGCCTGCACCCCGTGCCCCTGGACGTCGCCGATGACCAGGGCCAGCCCGTCGCCCGCCTCGATGACGTCGTACCAGTCGCCGCCCACGTCCATGCCCTGGGTTCCGGGCAGATAGCAGCCCGCCGTCTCCACCTGCGGGTGGGTGGACAGCCGGTGCGGCAGCAGGGCCTCCTGAAGACCGCGCGCGAGGGCGGCCTCGGAGTCGTAGCGCTGTGCCCGCTCCAGGGCCTGGGCGATCAGCCCGGCCAGGGCGGTGAGCACCGTGCGCTCCTCGGCGCTGAAGGAGCGGGGCCGCTCGAAGCCGAGGATGCAGGAGCCGACCGGCCGCCCGGAGGCGATCAACGGCAGGAAGGCCCGGGAGCCCTCGGTGGTGTCCAGCGGGATGCCCGGATAGGCCGCAGCCAGCTGCTGCATCGACTCGAAGAACAGGGGGCGGCCCGTGGTGAGGGTCTCCACCCCCGGCAGTTTGGCGTCCAGCCCCACGCCCTCGAACTGCGACAGGAACCTGGGCGGGAAGCCCGTCTCCCAGGCGAGGTACAGATGCCGTTCCTGGAGCAGGTAGATGGCCAGCCGGCGCCCGCCGAACACGGGCAGCAGCTCCCGCATCACCACTTCGGAGACCTGGCGCGCGGTCACGGCCTCGGACAGGGCGATGGCGAGGATGATGGGGCGGTACACCGGTGCCGGCGCGTCCCATGCGTTCAGCGCATCCGCCGTCGGGACGGATGTCTCGGCCAGTGAGGGCGCCTCCGCGGTGTGACCGAGCGGTACCACCCGGCAGGTCAGGACATCCGCGCCCGGATACACCGACAGGGTGAGCCAATCGCCTTCGTTCTCCCCTTCGGTGCCCTCAGTGGGGCGGCGGACCTGGAAGTGCACGGGCTCCGGGGCCAGCAGAGCCGCCCGCAGGTGGTCCTCGTAGGCGGGCCGGTCCAGCCACGGCAGGGCGTACCAGAGGTGCCGGCCGACCAGCTCCTGGGCCGGGCGGCCGAGCAGGTCGGCGGCCCGCGGGTTGGCGTAGGTGATCAGGCCCATCCGGTCGAAGGCGAACACACCGTCGGGCAGCAGGTCCGTGGCTCCCTGTGCCGCCGGACCCGGTCCCGGATCGACCACGAGGCCGCCGACCCGGTGCGGCTCCGGCCCCGAGGTCTCGGCCCAGAACTCCAGCAGCCGTTGTCCGCCGTCCTTGGCCCGCGCCCGCAGCGGGCGGCGCGGCGGGCAGCCCGCGGCGGTCCCGCGCAGTGCCGTGAGCACCAGATACGAGTCGTCCGGGGACACCGCCTCGGCAAGCGCCTCGGGCGACCCGGCGAGGTCCTCCACGGCGCCCCCCGTCAGGTCGCGGAAGGTGTCGTCCCCGGTCACCGTCGCCTTGGCCGGGTCCCAGACGAAGTGCCCGATACGGCCCCGCAGCCGTGTGACGGCCGGGGGGCGCACGCACTGCGGGGGACCGTCCCACACCACGGGATCCCCGGCCTTCTCGAGGGCACCGAGGGCCTCGGCGAGGCGCTCCGCGGTCGCCGTCATCCGGTCCAGGTCCGGCAGGCCCTCGAGGGCTTCCTGCTCCGAGGGGCGCAGCACCATGAGGACGCCGTAGGTCGTCGTACCGCGCACCACGGGCACGTACACCGAACCGAAGCGGAACGGCAGTCCCGCCGCCAGCTGGGGGTACCGCCGCATCGTCTCGGTGGCGTCGTTGAGGACCACCGGGACACCGAGCCGGAAGGCGTCCGCGACGGGGAACGGCCGGTCCATGTGCAGCCGTGACCAGGGCCGGAACAGGGGCGCGGGCAGCCCGGCGAGCACGGCCAGACGCAGTACCCCTGGCGTGCTCGAGCGCAGGTACACGCCGCCCACCAGGCCGCCGGCGGCATGGATCGCGTCCGCCACGGCGCCGGTGAGCACAGCGGCCGTCCCGGGCGCGCTGTCCGCGCTCTCGGCGCTCCCTTGCATCGGTCTGCCCTCGTCCCGGGCCGTCGGGTCGGTAACACAGCAAGAATGCGCCGCATCGCCCCGCACGCGCATCCGGACGGCCACCCGGTTCCGGGGCGGGCACCGCACCGGCCGCGCGCGGCCCGGTCCCGGACACCGCGCCGGGGCCCGCACGCGGCTACGGGTGCCGAGAAATCCGGGCCGTGACGCGGGGACCTCGCCCGGCTCGGCCCGGGGACCTCGACCGGCTCGGCCCGGGGATCGGCCGGCGACGTCCGGGCGTGCTCCGGCCGGAGACCCGGCCGGCGAACGCTGTCCCGGTCCCGGTCCCGGCCCCAGGCGCGGGGGCGGGCCGGGGACTCGCACCCGGGACACGGGGAACGCGACGCCCGCTCACCTCACCCGCCGGAACACGTCGTCGGAGTCGTCCCAGGTAGGCAGCTCCTCCGTCCTCCGTTCCCGGGGAACGCGGGACGAGGACTGGTACATGGCGTCGATCTCCACCGCGTACCGGCGGGTGACCTCGTCCCTGCGCAGCTTCATCGACGGGGTCAGCAGTCCGCTCGCGACGTCGAAGGGCTCCGGCAGGACGCGGAAGACCCGGATCGACTCCAACCGGGAGACCGTGGCGTTGGCCGCGGCCACCGCCCGCGTGATCTCCTGCCGCAGCGCGTTCTCCTCCCGTGCCTCCCGGCCCGGCACCTCGTCCTGCGCGAACAGCCCACCGCGCCAGTGCGCCACGAACTCGGGATCCAGGGTGATGAGGGCACCCACACAGGGCCGGTTGTCGCCCACGACCACCGCCTGGTGAATGAGCGGATGCGCCCGCAGCCGCTCCTCCAGGGCCGCCGGAGCCACGCTCTTGCCGCCGCTGGTGACGATGATCTCCTTCTTGCGGCCCGTGATGGACAGATACCCCTCGGGGTCCAGGTGCCCGAGATCCCCCGTGGCCAGCCAGCCGTCGCGCAGCGCCATATGGGTGCCCGGATCGTCGTTGACATACCCCTGGAACACCGACGGCCCGCGCACCAGGATCTCCCCGTCGTCGGCCACCCGTACCTCGACGCCCGGCAGCGGGCGCCCGACGGTGCCGGTCTTCTCCCGCCCGACGGGCTGTGCGGTGATGCCTCCGCCCGTCTCGGTCAGTCCGTACCCGTCGTGGACGGGGATCCCGATACCTGCGTAGAACAGGGCGAGTTCGCGGTTCAGCGGTGATCCGCCGGAGGCGGCTCCGCATACCCGGCCGCCCAGTGCGGCACGCAGCTTCCGGTACACCGCCTTGCCGTACAGGGCGTGCTGAAGCCTCAGATCGATGCCGGGGCCGTGCCCGGCCCCCATCCGCTGCCGCTCGAGAGCCAGGGCGTAGTCCTGCGCCGTGCGCACGGCCCGCTCGAACAGCGCGCCGCGGCCCGCCTGCTGGGCCGCGCGCAGGAAATTCTTGTACAGCTTCTCGAAGACGAACGGGACCGCGTACAGATACGTGGGGCGGAAGGTCTGGAAGGACGACGCCAGGGCGTCCGCGTTCAGGTCGGGCTCATGGCCCATGAGCAGTCCGCCCCGCAGGCACAGCCCCTGGATCATCAGACCGTACACATGGGAGAACGGCAGGAAGGCGAGGACGGCGGGCTGCTCGCCGGGCGGTGCGCCGGTGTGCCCCCAGCCCTCCAGCAGCGTGTCGCAGGGGCTGGCCAGATTGCGGTGGCTGAGGGCGCAGCCGCGGGGACGGCCGGTCGTGCCGGAGGTGTAGGCGACGACCGCGGTGGAGTCCGGCAGCACGATCCGGCGGAGCGAGTCGACGGTCGTGGCCGGCACCGGACGGCCCTTCTGCACCAGAGCCTCCAGCGCGCCCGCGTCCAGTTGCCAGACGTGCCGCAGCCGGGGCAGGGAGGCGCAGACCGACCCGACGGTCATGATGCCCGGCTCGTCCTCGACGACCACCGCGACGCAGCCCGCGTCCTTGAGGATCCACTCGACCTGTTCGTGCGAGGACGTCGGGTAGATCGGCACGACCTCGGCCCCGATCGCCCACAGCGCGCAGCTGAACAGGGTCCACTCGTAGCGGGTGCGCGCCATGACGGCCACGCGGTTGCCGGGGCGGATGCCCGAGGCGATGAGTCCCTTGGCCAGAGCGACCACTTCGTCACGGAGTTCGCCCGCCGTCATCCGGGTCCAGGCCGTGCCCGCCGGACCCAGGCGGCGGGCGATCGCCGGCAGGCCGGGGTCCTGGTTGGCCCGGTCGAAGACACTGTCGACGAGCCCTCCCGACATGACCGGTCCTGACGCCGTCGCCGGGGCGGCCGCCCGGGCGTTCCCGAAGTCGCGCATGCGCCGTTTCCGAGCCTTCCTGCCACGCCGCCGACGGGTGCGGGGTCGGCGGGGCTCGAATCTAGCCCAGGTTGCCGCCCGACGTTAGGGGAACCGGCAAGGAACCGACGCCGAACCGCGCGGCCCGCCCCGTCGAGGCAGGGCGGGCTCACCAGCGGCCGGGCTCCGTACCGGTGACGGGTTCCGAGGGCCGGCCGTCCGGGCCCACCGGGACGTCACCCGTGAGCATCACCCGGTGCATGATCCTGGGGTGCTCGGGGACGACGAGATCGCCGGGAGCGAGATGGATGGTGGCCCGGTTGTCCCAGAAGGCGACGCTGCCGGGCTCCCAGCGGAACCGGACCGTGTACTCCGGGCGGGTGGCCTGTTCCAGGAGCATCTGGAGCACATGCCCGCTCTCGGCGCGCGAGAGCCCGCGGATCTGCTCGACGTAGTAGCCGTTGACGAAAAGCAGCCGCTCGCCGGTCTCGGGGTGCACCCGGACGAGAGGGTGCTCGGTGGCCACCTGGTGGTCCAGCAGATGACGCAGGTACGCGTCGTCGGCGGGCCGCGCCTGGTAGCCGACGCCCAGCCGGTGCTCGGCGCGCAGACCGTCGACGAAGCGCCGTAGGGGCTCGGAAAGGCCCGCGTACGCGGCCGCCAGATTCGACCACTGGGTGTCGCCGCCGTACGGCGGTACGGTCTCGGCCCGCAGGATCGTCGCCGCGGGTGGATCGACGCGGGCACCGTGGTCGCAGTGCCAGCCCCGCAGCAGCGAGTGACGCCTGCGCCGCAGCCACTCGTCGTGGTCCATGCCGTAGCGGCCGCCCAGCTCCAGTCGGTCCGCCGTCGTCTCGACCTCGGGGAAGTCCGCTGGTGAGGCGCTGCCGCGTCTGCCCAGGACGACGGGGTCGCCGAACCGCCGTGCGAGCGCGATGTGCGCGGCGTGGTCCAGTTTCTGGTCCCGGAAGAACACCGCCTTCCAGCGCAGCAGGGCCGACCGGATCGCGGCCACGGCCGCGTCGTCGAGGTCGCCCGCCAGATCGACCCCGCTGATCTCGGCGCCGATGTGCCCGGCGACGGGCCTCACCGAGATCCCCGTACCCCTGTCCGTCGTCATACGGCCTCCGTCGGTCGTGGAAGCGGAGCTCACGGGCCAAGCATCACCCGTCCGGGGCCCGCGCGGAAGATCACCGGGATCCACGGCCCCGCGGAGGTCCACGGCCCCCGGCGGCTCGGGGACCTGCGCTCAGCCGGTCGGCCGCCAGCCGAGCGCCGGGCCCAGCCGGGTCGCGATGTCGGTCACGATCTGCACGTAGTCCTCGTGCTCGAAGGTGAACGGCAGCGCGAACGCCACCTCGTTCACCTCCCGGAACGCGGCATGCGCGTACAGCTGTTCGGCAATCCGCTCGGACGGCCCGACGATGTCCGGGGCGAACAGCATCCGCGCCGGACCCTGCGGCGCCGCCGTGCGAGGGAGCCGCTGGGCCGCGTATGCCTCGTACCTGGCGCGCTGTTCGGGCGAGGCGCTGTCGGTGGGGACGACGACGAGCCCCTGCGAGACGCGGGCGCGGTCGCCGTCGGGGTGGTGGGCGCGGAACGCGCGGATGTGGGAGAGCTGCACCTCCGCGAAGTCCTCCGACTCCTCCGCCTTGACGACGCTGCTGGTCAGCAGGTTCATCCCGTGCTCGCCCGCCCACCGGGCGGAGCGCAGGCTCCCGCCGCCGTACCACATGCGCCTGCCGAGACCGGGGGAGAAGGGCTGCACCCGCTCGGAGAACACCTCGAAGCCCCGCACACCGCTGAAGTCGGTGGCGGGCTTTCCGCGGACGAAGTCCAGCAGCCGCTGCACGCGTTCGTAACCGAAGTCCTCGAGGTCGGCGGTGTGCGGGTGGAGCGCCTGCTTCACATGGTCGTAGTGCATCGGCGGCCCCACACTGATCCCCGGGTTGAGCCGCCCCCCTGAGAGCACGTCGACGGTCGCCAGATCCTCGGCCAGCCGCAGCGGATTCTCCCAGCCCAGCGGGATGACCGCCGTGCCCAGGCCGATCTGGCTGGTGCGCTGGGAGGCGGCCGCGAGCACCGCGACGGGTGAGGAGATCCCGTACTGCAGATGACGGTGGCGCACCCAGGCACTGTCGAAGCCGAGCCGCTCGCCCAACTCGATGAGCTTCAGCGTCGACTCGTGCCCACGGCGGGGATCGGCCTCGTCGAACAGGCCGATGGTCAGAAAGCCCAGCTTCGCCAGTGGTGTCGAGGTCGGCGGCACAGAGCTCCTCCGAGGTCCGGGATGTTCCCGGCATACGCCCGGAACACGTTCGATTGTCGCAGGTGATCGTTGCGCGGGCGTGACGGAAGTGTGTTCCGGCCGCACCGGGCCCCGCGACCGCTGCCTTCGACCTCCCCTCCTCGACCGGTCCTGCCGGGTGCGGTCGAACACTGTTCGCCGCCCGGCAAGGGTTCCGCTGTGTTGTTCTGGGCATGTCAACCCTGGATTTCACCCGCCCACTGCCGCAGTCCACGAGGAGGACGCAGTTGAAAGCCAAGAAGGGCTCCGGATTCCGCAGTGTGTCGTTCGTCGTCGGCAGCGCCGTCGCGCTGGTCGTCGCCTTCCCCGGCATCGCGCTGGCCGCCCCGCCCAGAGCTCTGCCCGCCGACGCGGACGATCTGGAGCAGACCTTCCAGCCGGCCTACGACTACGACACGGACGGCTGCTACCCGACGCCCGCCATCGGCCCCGACGGCACCCTGAACGGTGGCCTCAAGCCCACCGGGGCGCTCAACGGCAGCTGCCACGACGCTTCGGACCTCGACAACACCAACGGCTACAGCCGTTACAAGTGCAACCACGGCTGGTGCGCCATCATGTACGCCCTCTACTTCGAGAAGGACCAGGCGGTGCCCGGCATCAGCCTCGGCGGCCACCGCCACGACTGGGAGCATGTGGTGGTGTGGGTACAGAACAACCAGGCTCAATATGTCTCGACATCGGCGCACGGCGACTTCGATGTCTACGGCCGCGACCGGATCCGCTGGGACGGGACGCACCCCAAGATCGTCTATCACAAGGACGGCATCGGCACCCACTGTTTCCGCCCCGCGAACAGCAACGACGAACCGCCGGAGAACCACCGTCACACCTGGCAGTTCCCGGCGCTCGTGGGCTGGAACGGCTACCCCGCGGGGGTGCGTGACAAGCTGAGTCAGGCCGACTTCGGGAGCGCCCACTTCGGCTTGAGGGACGACAGCTTCGCCGCCCATCTGGCGAAGGCCGAGCCGCCCGGTATCGGGTTCGACCCGAACGCCTGACGGATCCGGTCGGCGTCCGTGAGCGGCGGGCGCCGGCCGGCGATTCCCGGAAGCCAACCGGTGGTCCGGACCAAGTACTTGACACTCCCTCAGTTCACTTCTTGACTCGCGTCTTGGACGTGGCGAACCTGGTCGCCCACCCCTGACACGCCCGCACCGAGGCCGCCTGCCGGGACGTCCCGGCAGGCGGGTCCGCCGCCCCGCCCCGGTGCACACCGCCACGGCGGGGCGGCCTTCTGCGCTCAGGCGCCGCTCTCCCGGAGCATGTCCTCGCGCTCGACGATCTTCACGCGCTCACGGCCCTGCGGCGCGCCGAGCGCCTTCTCCGCGGCGTCGAGGCGGTACCAGCCCTTCCAGGTGGTGAAGCGGATGTTCCGCTCGGCCAGGAACGCGTCCACCGCCTCGGGTGCGGGCGAGGCCGGCGTGTGCAGCCGTCCGTTCGCGTGGTCGACCAGCAGATTGGCCACCGTCTCGTTGGCGTCACCCTTGGTGTGGCCGATCAGGCCCACGGGACCGCGCCGGATCCAGCCGGTGACATAGGTGGACCGCAGATGCTCGCCGCTCTCCTCGACGACCCGCCCGCCCCGGTCCGGCACCGTGCCCGACTCGAGGTCCCAGGGCAGCTTGGGCAGAGGGTCGGACAGATATCCCACGGCACGGTAGACCGCCGTCACGTCCCAGTCCCGGTAGGTCCCGGTGCCCTGGACATTGCCGGTGCCGTCGAGGGCCGTGCGCTCGGTGCGCAGGCCGACGACCCTGCCGTCCTCGCCGATGATCTCGACGGGCGACTCGAAGAAGTGCAGGAACAGCTTGTGCGGCCGGTCGCCGACGTCGCGGATGGCCCAGTTCTCCAGCGTCTTGGCGACCATGTCCGCCTGCTTGTTGCCCCGTCGCGTGGCGATCGAGCCCTCGTCGTAGTCGATGTCCTCCGGGTCGACGATGACCTCGATGCTGGGGGAGTGATCCAGCTCCCGCAGCTCCATCGGGCTGAACTTCGCCTGCGCCGGGCCACGGCGGCCGAAGACATGGATCTCGAGGGCCTTGTTGGCCTTGAGGCCGTCGTAGACGTTCGGCGGGATCTCGGTGGGCAGCAGCTCGTCCGCGGTCTTGGCCAGGATGCGGGCCACATCGAGAGCGACATTGCCGACGCCCAGGACGGCGACCTTCTCCGCCGAGAGGGGCCAGGTCCGCGGCACGTCCGGATGTCCGTCGTACCAGGAGACGAAGTCGGCCGCGCCGTAGGAGCCGTCGAGGCCGATGCCGGGTATGTCCAGGGCCCGGTCGGCCGTCGCGCCCGTGGAGAAGATCACGGCGTCGTAGAACGTGCGCAGATCGTCCAGGCTGATGTCGGACGGGTAGTCGACGTTGCCGAACAGTCGGATCTGCGGCTTGTCGAGCACCTGGTGAAGAGCCGTGACGATGCCCTTGATCCGCGGGTGGTCGGGGGCGACGCCGTAGCGTATGAGCCCGAACGGGGCCGGCATCCGCTCGAAGATGTCGATGGACACACCGGGCTCGGCGGCCACCTCGGACTTCAGCAGGGCGTCGGCGGCGTAGATCCCGGCGGGGCCGGCTCCTACGATGGCTACCCGCAGGCGGCGCGGCATGATGAGGTTCCCTTCGAGCGGTGACGGACAGCTCGTCGGAAACACTAAACTAAGGCAACCCTAACCAGGTACGCGGGTCCGCCCTATGACCCCATAAAGCCGGCTTATGTGCCGAGCCGGAGGCTGCACTCGGCGGGTCGCTCCAAGCGCCACAGCTCACCGGCCGGCAACCGGCTCCGGGGTGAGCAGGAGCATGGTGGCGTCGTCGCGGACGGTGCCGCAGAAGCGCACCAGGTCGTCCCACACCCGCTGGGTCGTCCCGGCGGGATCGTCGTCGGCGAACTGGGGGAGCCGGTCGACCAGCGGGTAGAACGTCCCGGCCGCGTCCCGCGCCTCCCAGATGCCGTCCGAGGCCAGGAACAGCCGGTCGCCCCGTTCGAGCGGCCAGGTGACCTCGTCGTACGGGTCCTGTTCACCCAGCCCGATCCCGAGGGGCGTACCGGACGACACCTGGACCTCGGTGGCCTTGCCGTCGTGGAGCAGCACCGGCGCCGGGCTGCCGCAGGCGATGATCCGTACCCACCGGGCATCGCGGGTGAACTCCAGCAGCACCGCCGTCGCGAACAGTTCCGCGAGCCGGGAGTCCCCCGAGTCCACGAGCAGCCTGCGGTCCAGGCGGGCCGCGACCGACGGCAGGTCGGGCTGGTCGAGCACCGCCTCCCGGAAGGCCCCGAGCAGGGAGGAGACGGTCGCGACCGCCGACAGCCCATGCCCCTGCACATCGCCCATGACCGCCCGTATCCCGGTCGGACCCTCCCGTACATCGAAGAAGTCTCCGCCGACGAGCGTCCCGCGCTGGGCCGCCCGGTACAGGCCGGTGCAGCGGATCGGGCCGACCCGCTCGGGCAGCGGGGGGACCAGTGCGTTCTGGGCCGCCTCGGCCACCGTGCGTTCCATGTCCAGCTGGGCGTCGCGCTGGCTGCGGACATACGACACGAAGACGCTCAGTACGGAGACGAAGATGATGGTGAGCAGGTCCACGCTGCCCGGGTGGTCCAGGTGGAAGGCGCGGGTGTGCTGAATTCCGACGACCAGCGCGCCGAGAAGGGCGGTGGTCGCGGGGCCGTAGGAAAGGACGGCCAGCGGCGGGATGGCTCCGAGGAGGAAACCGATGTCTATCGGCGAGGGTGCGGCCAGGCTGACGACGCCGACGACCACCAGCATGAGCACGGGCAGCACCTTCACCCACCAAGGGGGCGGCGCGCCGCTCAGCCAGCCCCGCCGCTCCCCTTTCCGGTGTGATCGATGGGCGCCGAGGCTCTTCACATCCCCTACGCTCCTACGCGAAGCCGCCTGCCGCAATGCCGACCGAGGCGGCGGATTCGCCCGAACGCCCTGGTGAGCGGCCCGGGCGACCGGTACGGCGACTGCTGGAACGGGGCTGCCGCCGACGGGTCACGCGGGACGTATCGCGCTGTGGATCGCCGCCTCCCCGGCGTAGAAGACCGACTCCTCGCGTATCAAGGCGCCCGGGCCCGGCGCGTGGATCATCGTGCCGCCGCCGGTGCACAGGCCGACGTGGCCGGCGTCCTGGTTGAAGAAGACGAGGTCACCGGCCTGGATGTGGGCGAGGGGGATCACCGTGCCGACGCCCGCCTGATCGCGGGCCGTACGAGGAAGGGTCACCCCGGCGGCCTTCCAGGCGGCCTGGGTCAGACCGGCGGCGTCGTACGAGTCCGGTCCGGCTGCGCCCCAGAGACTGGGCCGCCCGATCTGCGCACGGGCGAAGGCCACCGCCTTCGCGGCCTTGGTGTCATACCCCGGCTCCTGCATCCCACCGGTGCGAAGGAGGCCCCCGGCACCGGGCATGGCATCGGTGCCGAACAGTTCGGTGGTGAGGGGCGGCGGGGGCGCGGTCAGGAGCGGTTCGGTGGTCAGGAGCGGTTCGGTGGTGGGGAGCGACGGGAGCGCGGTGAGCAGCGGTTCGGTGGTGGGGAGCGGCAAGGGCGCGGTCAGGAGTGGTTCGGCGGTGGGGAGCGATGGGAGCGCGGTGAGCAGCGGTTCGGCGGCGGGGAGCTGCTGCTGCCACGGCTCCTCGACCGCACGGCCGAGCTGCCCCTCCCCCGTGCGCCAGGTGTCCTCGGCGGGCCGGGACTCGATCGCCGGGAGTGGCGTGGCGTGCCGTGCGATGTGCCGCGCCAGCAGGTCACGGGCCGCGGCGAGCTTCCGCTGATTGCGCTCCTTGGCGGTCCCCGGCGTGGACGGCCCGGGCCCGGCGACCGGTGCGGGCAGAGCCCTGGACGTCTCCAGGCGCTTCTCGGGGACCGCCGGCAGCGCGGCCACAGGGCCGGCGGTCAGTTCCGCCACGGGAGCCCCGGTCCGTTCCGCCGCGGGGCCGGCCGTCAGTTCCGCCACGGGAACGGCCGTCAGTTCCGCCACCGGGCCCGCGGCCGGTCCGGCGGTCAGTTCGCGCACGGGCCGGTCGGCCATCCCCAGCTCACGGCGCACGAGGTCGCTCCCCGGACGCTTCGCCGAGGCCGAGGACCGGGCAGCCGCCGGGCCATCCGGCATTCTGTCGGCGGGCAACGCGGCCGGAACGGTCGGACCCATCCTCAGGCGTGCCGCCTCGAACCACTGCTTGGCCACGTCGTCGAGGACCGGATCGGCACGGCGCCGCTCCCCGCCGAACACCGCGTTGGCGCCTCTCCGCATCCCCGTCGCCGCCGCGCGCGTCGCATTGAAGGTTCCGCTGTCGGTCTCCGCGCGGTCGTACAGGTTGTGGATCCGCTGCTGGACCTCGTCGCGGCTCGGCCCGTCGTCCTCGGTGAACCTGCGCATGCCGGGAAGGCCGAAGCCTCCGGGGCCCGGGGTTCGCTCCGGCGCCATGGGGTCGTACTCCTTCCGTGCTCCGCCTACCGGGTTAGCTGTCGGGTTCGGGCGGACGGATCCGGAAGGCGTGCCCTACGGCCCCTGCCCCGCCGGGCAGTTGGACCGATTCACCCCGTGGTCGGTTGGGTCCCCGGTTCCGGCTGCACTCGGGGTGCACCGGATTCGGCGGAGGCCGTGCAACCCGGCGCGGTTCGCCGGAGGCAGTTGCGTGGCCCATGCGTCAACCTAGCCAACTTGTGTGCCTGGCGTGAAGATTGAAGCGCGAAATGTCCGATACCTATGTGTGAATTTCGTCTTGGCGTTCCAGTGGAGCTTCCCTCTTTCCCGGTCCGTGCCTCCACCCGACGCCGGTTTCCGGCCGGAGGCGAGTGCGAGCCATCCGGGCGCCGCGCCGATGACGGTGGGCGGCGCCCTGGCCCGGCATGATGAGGCGGAGCGATCAGGAAGGTCATCCCCATGCGACGCACGTCCAAGGCGGACGACTCCGAAGGCCGTGCACGCCTCGCCGGGCGCCGGGCCCGGGCCGACTACACCGGCGGTGTCTACGGCTCTCTGCTCGCCGCCTCGGTGGTGGTGGGCGCCGGGACCAACGGCCCTTTGCCGCGGGCGGAATTGGTGGCGCTGCTGATGAGCACAGGCGTGGTGTTCTGGGTCGCGCATGTGCACGCCCAGTTGTTCGGCGCACGCCTGGCGCAGCCGAGTCTGGACCGCCGGACCGTCCTGCATGTGTGCCGTGACGAGTGGCCGATCGTCAAGGCAGCCGTCCCGCCGGCTGCCGCCGTCGCCGTCAGCCCGCTGCTGGGTCTGGACGTGCGGGGCGGGGTCTGGCTGTCGCTCGCCGTCGCCGTGGCCGGGCAGGTGGGCTGGTCGGCGGCCGGCGCGCGCCATGCCGGTGCCTCCTGGCGCCTCGTGGTCGTCGCCGCGGCGATCAACCTCGTGATCGGCCTGCTGGTCATCGCGTGCAAGCTCGCCCTGAAGGACTGACCGCGCGGGCCGACGGCCTTTCGGGTATATGAGGGGACCGCGGATGCGGCGGGTTCCGTCAGCCGGTGTCCTGCGGCAGGCTCCCGGGCCGGTGACGGAACCCGTCGGCATGAATGATCCGCGGGTGCGGACGGGCGTGGTCTTCGCTCGGGGTGCGGTGGAGCGCGATGAGCGCGGCATCGTCGTCGAGGTGTCCGCCCGTGTGGGCGAGGAGGTCACGCCGTAGCCGGTGCAGCAGCGACTCCGGGCTCTCCTCGGTCCACTCCGCCGCACGGTCCGCGAGCGGATAGAAGCGGCCGTCGACGTCCCGGGCCTCGATGACGCCGTCCGTGTACAGCAGCAGGGTGTCGCCCGGCTCGAAGGAGAACACGTCCAGGTGGTAGTCCTCCGCGTGTGCCGAGCCGATTCCCATCGGCGGGGCGGGGTGCACGCTCGGGACGGTGACCACGTGACCGGGGCTGAGCAGCAGCGGCGGAGGGTGCCCGCAGCTGGTCATGCGGGTGACGGGGTCCCTGTCGGGGATCTCCATCAGCAGGGCGGTGGCGAAGCGTTCGCCCGACTCCTCCGGCGGCTCGAAGTCGGCCAGATAGCGGGTCACGCTCTGCTCCAGGGTGGCGGCCAGCTCCAGCAGGGACGTCTGCCGGTGGCCCGCCTCTCGGAAGGCGCCGAGCAGCAGGGCGGCCTCACCGATGGCGGAGAGGCCCTTGCCGCGGACGTCGCCGATCATGACACGCACCCTGCTGTCGGCCTGGGTGGCGGCGTAGAGGTCACCGCCGATCTGCGCCTCGTCCTCGGCCGCCAGGTAGAGGCAGGCCACCGTCAGGGGGCCGATGCGTTCCGGCAGCGGCCACAGCAGGACGTGCTGTGCGGCCTCGGCCACCGACCGGACCTGGGCCAGCTGCGCACGTCGCCGGTCCCGGAAGGCGCAGTAGACCACGGTGATCAACGACAGCACGAACAGGGTGAGGATCTGCACGATGTGGTTGGTCGTGGACAGCCCGCCGTGCAGTACGGCGATGAGGACCTGCGCGCCCACCGCCAGCGCCCCGACCAGGCCGGTCAGCCGGGGGCCGGCGAACGAAGGGGTGAGCGCGGGCGCGATCACCAGCGCGGGTCCCAGGTGGATGCTCTCGGGGGAGTGGATGTCCACCACCGTGATCGCCACGATGAGTGCGATGGGAAACAGCAGCAGCGCATGGCTCGACTGCCACGACTGCCGTACCCCGGCGACGACCCCTTGCCGGAATCCCATGCCTACCACCCTGCCTCGCCATCGGTCGCCCGGCCACCGGGTGGGCGTGCACGGCCGGTCCCGGCCGTAAACCCGTCCCTGCTGGGTACTCGCCGCCATGTGCCGGACTCAGGCGGCGGGCCGACGGCCCGTCCGCAGTCGATCAGCCGAGAAGGAGGCGCAGATGAGCACGGTCAAGGAAACGGTCGAGGTCGAGGTCCCCGTCCGTACCGCCTACAACCAGTGGACCCAGTTCGAGGAGTTCCCGAACTTCATGGAGGGCGTCGAGGAGGTCAGGCAGCTCGACGACCGCCACAATCACTGGACCACCAAGATCGGCGGCATACGCCGGGAGTTCGACACCGAGATCGTCGACCAGCTCCCCGACGAGCGGATCACCTGGCGCACCATCAGCGGCGACACGCAGCAGAAGGGCACGGTCCGCTTCCAGCGCGTCGACGACACGCACACCCGGGTGGAACTCGCGATGGACGTCGAGCCCGGCGGCGCCGCGGAGAAGACCGCGGACACGCTGGGGATCATCGACCGGCGGATCAAGGGGGACCTGCGACGCTTCAAGGAGTTCGTCGAACAGCAAGGGCGCGCATCCGGAGCCTGGCGTGGACGCATCCGCCCCGGTGACCCCGGTGCGACAGGCTGAGACCGTGGATCCGCGGCGCCCAGGCGTCTGTGCGCGGCCTGGGCGCCGCGGTGTCTGCGGGCGGCCGGTCCCAGGGACGCCGCGCGGTGGTTCGTGACCCGGACCCCGTCCGCTCAAGGACGCAGAGCGTCGAAATCGACGAGCAGATGGCGCGGGCCGCGCAGCACCGCGTTCTGGCGGTAGGGCGGAGGGTCCTTCACCAGGCGGGGGTTGTCGAGGCGGCGAGCCAGTTCGGACAGGGCGATCTGGGCCTCCAGCCGCGCCAGTGGTGCGCCGAAACAGCTGTGGATGCCGCTGCCGAAGCCCAGGTGCTGAATGTCTTTGCGGTCGGGGTCGAACCGGTCGGGGTCGGTGAAGCGCTCGGGGTCCCGATTGCCCGCGGCCAGCACGAGCCAGATCTTCGAGCCCTTGGGAATGGTGGTGCCGCGTACCTCGATGTCCGCGATGCACGTCCGTTGCGGCACGAGCTGCACCGGCGGCTCGTAGCGCAGCAGCTCCTCCACGATGCCGACGACCAGCCCGGGGTCGTTGCGCAGCCTCTCGAGGTACTCGGGGTGGCGCAGCAGGGTGAGCATCCCGTTGGTGATCAGATTGACGGTCGTCTCGTGCCCCGCGATCAGCAGCAGCACCGCGGTGCTGAGCACCTCCATCGTCGTCATGGGGCCGTCCGGGCCGTGACTGGTCACCAGCTCGGACAGCATGTCCCCGGTGGGTTCCTTGCTCCGCTGCTCCACCAGCTGGGCCAGGTACATGCCCAGCTGCATACGCGCCTCCTGCGCCCCCCGCCGGCGCTCGGCGTCGTCCTTCCCGGTGTCCGGGTCGAGGCCCGCGACGATGGGTTCGACCCAGGTGTGGAAGCGCGGCTCGTCCTCGCGCGGCACGCCGAGCAGTCGGCAGATCACGGTCACCGGGAAGGGGTAAGCGAACTGGTCGACCACATCGATCTGCCGGGCCTGACCGAAGCCGTCGATCAGGCCGGAGACGATCCCGGCGAGCTCGCCGCGCATCGAGTCGATCTTGCGTGGGCTGTGCGGGGGGCCGAAGGGGCGGTTGGCGATCCGCCGCAGCCGGTCGTGCTCCGGCGGGTCCTGCCGGATGAAGCTCGGTGGCAGTCCCGTCTCCGCCACTCCGCCCATCTCGTCGGCGCCCGCGGCAGCGAGATTGGCGGCGTCGGAGCTGATCCTCGGGTCGTGGAGCAGGCTGAGGATGTCCCAGTAGGAGCTCACCAGGTAGGGGCCGCCGTCCTCCTCGTGCAGCACCGGGGTGTTGTGAAGCTCCTTGTACAGCGGGTACGGATTGGCGCGATTGGCGTAGTCGGTGATCTGGCGCAGGAGCGAATGGTGCGTCATGAGGGGTCCTTGGCTCGTGAAGTCCAGGGCGTGAGGTCCGCCGGTCAGCGGCGGGCCGGGCTGAAGACCAGCCGCCGGTCGGCCGGGGAGTAGCCGCTGAGGGTCACGGTCGGGCCGTGGCTCGGCAGGGACGGGTCGGGGAAGTCGGAGGGGATCGGCCGCCGGCCCTCGGGACGGCGGTCGACGGTCGGCGACTCCACCGGGAAGGGCGCGGCCGTCTCGATCTGCCTCTGGTAGAAATCCAGCCACCGTGTGTTGTCGAAGCTCACGGCGGCGATGACCCGTCCCTGGTAGCCGTAGACCCCGACGAAGCGGCGCTCGGCGAGCGACCCCTGCGTGATCATGATCTCCTCGCCCATGGGGGGCACGCCGACCGACTTGATGTTCACGCCGAACTGCGACGACCAGAAGGCGGGCACCCACATGTGCGGGCGCCGGTCGGCGCTGGCACTGATCATGTTGTGCGCGGCGACCTCGGCCTGGCTGACGGCGTTGCCCCAGTGCTCGAGGGACAGGAACTGGTAGCCGAACAGCGGGTGCGGCGACCGAGCGACATCCCCGGCGACATAGACGTCGTCCGTGACGATGCCCCGGAAGTCGAAGGCGCGGCAGCCGGCGTCGCAGGCGATGCCCCGGGGACCCGCGCCGAGCCCCGACCCGGTCAGCCACTCGGTGTTGCGGGTCGCGCCGAGCGCGACCACCACCACGTCCGTCTCGATGACGGCGCCGTCGGAGAGATGGGCGGACCGCACCCGGCCCGCCGGGTCGCCCTCCAGGGCGGTGACCGTGACGCCGGTGCGCAGGTCGACGCCGTTCTCGCGGTGCAGTACCGCCGCCACCGCGCCGATGACACCGCCGAGGGCGCCCACCAGGGGCGCGCCTCCGCGCTCGGCCACCGTGACCGCGATGCCCTGCTCGCGGCAGGCGGAGGCGATCTCCGAACCGGTGAAACCGGCGCCGATGACGAGCACACGGCGGGGCGAGGCCCTCAGCCGCTGCTCAAGCCCGACCGCGTCGTCCCGGGTCCGCAGTACGAACACGCCGTCCAGCTGGGCCTCCGCCTCCTTGGGCCAGGGCCGGGCGCGTACGCCGGTGGCGATCAGCAGCCGGTCGTACTCCACCTCGTCCTCGTCCGCCAGCCGCACCCGCTGGGCCGACAGGTCGAGGCCGGTCGCCGCGACGCCCAGGCGCCACTTGGCGTCGACGTCCCGGCGCCGCGGCAGCGCGGTGTGGCGTGCGGAGGCCTTGCCCAGCAGGACCGCCTTCGACAGCGGCGGCCGGTCGTACGGCTCGTACGGCTCGTCGCCGATCATGGTCAGTGAGCCGGTGAAGCCCTCGGCGCGCAGTGTCTCGGCCGCCCGCAGGCCCGCCAGCGAGGCACCCACGATCACGATCCGTCCCTCGCACCGTAGCCATGCCAGATGGTCGTCAGCAGTCATGGGACGCCTCCTGGCACGCCCAGGCCGGCGGATCGGCCGCGTCGTCCAGTCCCTCGGCCGTGATCGCCTGCACGGGACAGGCCGCCACGGCACGCGTCACCTGCTCCCGCTGCTCGTCGTCGGGGCGTGGGTTGTAGACCAGCGACTCCTCGCCGTGCATGGCGAAGACATCCGGTGCGAGGAAGGCACACTGCGCGTATCCCTGGCATCTGTTGAGATCGACGACAAGCCTCATCACCACTGCGCCCCTTCCGGCGGCAGGTCCGCTGGGCGCCTCATGCTCCGCGGGCACCCCCGGACGGCGGTCCTCTCCCCAGGCCCAGCATCGAAGACGGGGCGGGACCCCCGCGCGCGGGGGCGCGCCGAAGGAGTGACCGGGGCCGGTGCTGGTGGGGGCGTGCCGAGGGGGGTGACACGGGCCGGTGGCTGCGGGGGCAATCGGGGGCGACCGGGGCCGGTGCTTGTGACGGTGTGCGGGGGCGACCGGGGCCGGTGCTTGTGACGGTGTGCGGGGGCGACCGGGGCCGGTGCTTGTCACGGCGTGCCGAGGGGGCGGCCGGGTCGGCGCCCGCAGGTCGCGCCGACGGAGCGACCGGCGATGGCGGCGTGATTCCACGCGCCCTCTCAGTGTGCCGCCGCCGCGACGCCGGGCCGGCTGCGGCCGCTCACCGTCAAGATGTGAATGCTGACGAGCAGCGACCAGGCCGGGAACACCAGCTCGGACCAGGGAACGGCGGCCGAGACGAAAAGCAGCGTCAGGGCGGTCAGGAAGCCCAGCAGGGCCAGCCATCGCGGCAGCACCCCGACGCGGTAGGCGATCGCCGACAGGGAGGACGTGCAGACCGCCGCCATCCGCATCGCGTACCCGGTCATCAGCGTGTACGCGAAGTGGCGGCCGAAGTCCCAGGTGGGCCCTCCGGGAGCGCCACCGGACGGGGAAGTGGTGTCCAGCACGGCCGTGGCGGTCGCGGCGGCCTCGAACAGCGTCGCCACGAAGATGAGCCCGCTGCCGAGGAACACGGTGGCGAGGAACTTGTCCTCGGCCGCCCCGACATGGGTCCGTACGACGCCGACGAACCACAGGAAGAAGATCCCGGCGAAGGGCACGAGCGCGAGCGCCGCTCGAACCGCGCCCTGCCGCACGGAATCGGCCGATGCCTCAGGGGCGGGCGCGTGGGAGCCCTCGGGAATGCCCAGCCGGATCAGCACGATGACCGCCGCAAGCAGGAGCGCGAAGACGACCCCTGCCAGCCCGGCGGCTCGTGGGGTCTGCAGTCCCCGCTGTGCCGGCCCCGTCGTCTGCATGCGCGCTCACTTCCTCTGCGGCGGACCCTGGCACCAGCAAGCCGTCGGCCGGGGGGAGCCGCCACCGGAAGGCGGCCGAACGGCAGACCGCGACCGGCTTCGCACGGCCGACGACCGCCGCACACGGATCCGCGCCCTGAGCACGGCCTGGCGGACTGCCACCGCCGCCGTCGCGGGGAGACGTGACACGGGAACTCGTCGGCGAAGGTCCCGCCTGACGGCCCGTCCGAAGCCAACGCACGTCTGATTCCAGCTAGTTGACCCCACATCAGTGCCGCGGCGCGGGTGTGTCGCGCCCTGCCGGTCGGTCGGCAGGCGGGCGGTGCCGTCCGAGCCCCGGGATGACGGGGCGTCAACGACACCATTACTCCAATCGGATTCTTCCTCATATTGTCGGTATGTCTCGTATGACACGAGTCGGTCGGATCTGTACTTTCGATCACGCATCGGTTCACAGCCGACGTGTCTGAGAACAGGAGAAGTGACATGGCAACGCGTTCCATCGCTGTTACCGCGGCCGTCGCGGCCGGCGCGGCCCTGGTGGCCACCGGCATCACGTACGCTTCCGCCGCTTCCGAGCCGGCCCAGGCCGCTGCCGTCTCGTCCGGGCTTCAGGGCAACAACGGAAATAACAACAACAACAACGACAACGGCAAGGGCAACGAGGGTTACGACCACGACCACGACAACAACGACAACGACCACAAGAAGAACTACGAGAAGAAGATCTACGTCAACGAGCGGGAGTACAACGCCCACGACCAGGGCTGCATCGTGGTCGTCAGCGGCCTTGGGGCGAACAGCCTCAACGTCCGCAACGACAGCAAGGAGACCGTCGAGGTCTTCAACGGTGCGACCTGCGACAACGGTGCTCCCATCGCCACGGTCGGCCCCCACAGCTCCAGCAACGGCCTGGTCCCCCGTCGCGTCCGTGGCGGCGTGAGGGTCCGGAACGGCGTCGTGGCCAGCTTCCGTGTCGTGCACCGCTTCGAGCACAACAAGGAAGACAACGACCACGACAACGACAACGACAACGACTACAACAACAACAACCACGGCAAGTGACACGTCACTCGCGCCGTACCGCAGAACGAGAACCCCGGCCCGCCGGAATCGGGCCGGGGTTCCGGTCTGCGCGGCCGCTGACCGGCGCGTTACACCCTAGAGCGTCGGGTGGCCCTGATAGGGATGTATCGCTCTCGTCTCGGCAAAGACTTCGAAAGTCGCGTAAACCCACCAAATGGGGGAATCTCGTACAAGGGCAGAGAGCATGAGAGAACTCGTGGAGAGGAGACGGCAGCGATGTCGTATCCGCAGCACTCCAGTGAGATGGGCCTGCACCCCGAGATGGCCGAGATGCGGGAGCGACTCGAGCGAGCGGCTTCCGGCAAGGCGATCATCATCGAGGGTCTGATCCTGCTGGCGGGCGTCTACGCCGCGATATCACCCTGGGTCGTGCACTTTTCGGGTGCCGAGCCCAATCTCACTGTCAACAACCTGATCGTCGGCCTCACCGTCGCCCTGATAGGGGTCGGCCTGGCCATGGTTCCGGAACGGATGCTCCGAATGGCATGGCTTGTCGCGCCACTCGGGGTCTGGCTGCTGATCTCGCCCTGGGTGGTCACCGCCTCCCACGGCGCACGGGCAGGCGTCCTCTGGAACAACTGCGTGGTCGGTGCGGTGACGCTCCTGCTGGGGATGGCCGCAATGGGTCTGACCATCGGCCTCGCCAACCGCGCTCGTCGATGAGCTGACCCGGCGCTCAAGCGGCGGACGTACCGCACAGTCCGAGCACCCGGATGAGGACGTCGTCACGGAACAGCGTGTGTCCTTGTGCCGTTCTGTGTTCCCGGTCGGGGCCGGCCGGTGTGAGCCGGTCGAGTGAACCGAGCAGCCCGGCCCCGTCCGCCGCGAGCTCCGAGAGGCCGAGTGCGGCCATCCGCCGTACGCCGTCTGCGCCGTGTCCGGGCAGAGGGCGGTACCCCACAACCGGCAGTCCCGAGGCCAGGGCCTGAACGGCGGTCTGACCGGCGGCGTTGTCCACCAGGGCACCGGCCGCACGCAAGAGGCCCGGCATGTCGGACACCCAGCCCAGCGCCACCGTGCCCGGCACGTCGGCCAGCTCGCGGCGCAGCCGTTCGTTCCGGCCGCACAGCGCCACGGGCAGGAAGCCACCCGCGGTCAGCAGCTCGGCGGTCGCGGCAAGGTGCGAGCCCACCCCCCAGGCGCCCGCGGAGAGCAGGACGGACGGGCGGCCCGGGGCATGCCGGGCGAACCGCTCGGACCACTGGGCCGCTCCCGGCGCCGGGGACAGGAACTCGGGCGCGACCACCGCGCCGGGCGCCTCGGCGGGCACGCCGATGTCCTGGCGCACCTCCCGTGCGGCGTCGTCCGTCAGGCAGAAGTAGGTGTCGTTCCCCGGATGGAGCCATTGCCGGTGAACGGCGAAGTCGATCACCAGGACGGCGCTCGGCACCGACAGCAGCCCCCGGGACCTGAGGTGGCCGGTGAGCTGCGCGGCGAGATGGAAGACGGGGACGACCACGTCCGCCCCGGTGCGCTCCGCGAGGTCCCGTAGGTGGTCCCCGGCCAGGCGGGCCAGCGGCACGCCGCTGGGCCGGTGACCGGTCCCGCGCCGCAGAAAAGCGCGGTACAAGGCGGCGTACGCCCAGGGGAAGTGCCGTACCGAGGACCGGTAGAAGCTTCGCAACCCGGCACCCAGGCCGTACGGCAGCAGGCCCAGGACGTCCACGACCTGGGCCTGATGGCCGTACTCGCGGGCGCGGCGCACGAGTTCCGCCGCTACCGTGTCGTGCCCGGATCCCATGCTGGCGCTGATGATCAGCACCCGCCTGGACGCGCTCATGGACCGCGCCGCTCACCGGCCGCCGGGGGAGCGGCGGCAGCCGTTCGCGTCGCCTGCCGTCGCCGAGCAGGGAAAAATACTGGCATCGGTACCGATTGTCCCTTTCCGTGCTCTTCCCTACATGTCCACGCGTTCCCAGCTCCGGGGCGGGGCGGGCGAGTGTCCGTCTCCCTTCCGCCCCGACCCGGGAGCACCAGCGTCCCGTCCGCCCATCCGGTTTCGCCGTCGCAGCCGAGGTCAGCCGCCATGTCCCATGCTCCCTCCCGCGCTGGATCGCCCCCCGACCTGCCCACGGCCGGGCCCGGCCAGACCGCTCGCCCGGGACGTCGGGGCCCCGAAGACCCACCGGTCCAGGGGGGCACGGCGCTCGTGACCGGCGCGTCCTCCGGTATCGGTGCCGCCGTGGTCCGTCGGCTGACCGCGGAGGGTGGCTGGAGGCTGGTCCTGAACGGCCGTGACGTGCCACGTCTCACGCGTGTCGCCGCCCAGGCACCGGCCGCCGTCTTCCCCGCGGACCTCACCCGGCCCGGCACCGACCGGCGGCTGGCCGAGTTCACACTCGAACGTGTCGGCCGAGTGGACCTGCTGGTGGCCGGAGCGGGTATCGGCTGGGCGGGTGATTTCACGACCATGCCCCCGTCCGCCATCGCCGAGGTGATCGAGGTCGATGTGCTCGCCACGATGCGCCTGGTACGGCATCTGCTCCCGCACATGGTGGAAGCCGGCTCCGGACGCGTGGTGATCATCGGCTCCTTCGCCGGCACCGTCGGTGTCCGCGGCGAGGCCGTCTACTCCGCCGCCAAGGGGGCCCTGGCCACCTTCGCCGACGCCCTGCGGTACGAGGTGCGGGGGACCGGCGTGGGGGTCAGCCTGGTCATCCCGGGAGTGGTGGACACCCCGTTCTTCGACCGCCGGGGCGTGCCGTACCGGCGGTCGAGACCCAGGCCGGTGCCGGCCGAGCGTGTCGCGGACGCCGTCTGGCGCGCCGTGGTCCGCGGCCGCGACGAGATCTACGTTCCCGGCTGGCTGCGGCTGCCCGCCCGGGTGCGAGGAGCCGCGCCGGGCGTGTACCGGCGGCTTGCCGCCAGGTTCGGGTGAGTGCCGGGTGGGCGTCCTCACCGTCGTACTCGCTCTGCTCACCGCGCTCTCCAACGCCACGGCCTCCGTTCTGCAGCGGAGGGCGGCGACGGACGAGGCCGAAGGCGGCCGTGGGATGCGACAGGCCGTCCGCTGGCTCGCCCATGTGCTGCGCCGGCCGTACTGGCTGGCGGGAACCGGCCTGCTCGCGTTGTCGACCGTGCTGCAGGCCTCCGCGCTGGCCGTCGGCAGCCTGTCCCTCGTCCAGCCCCTGTTGGCCAGCGAACTGCTGTTCACCCTCGCGGTCGGCAGTGCGGTCTTCCACCGGCGTCCCAACCGCCGTACCTGGCTGGCGTTCGCGGCACTCGTCCTCGGTCTCGCGCTCTTCCTGGGAGCGGCCGCGCCCACCGCCGGGCGGACCACGGTCGTACCGGGCCGATGGCCGGCGACGGGAGGGGCGGTGCTGTGCATCGTGGCGGTGCTCCTGTCGGCGGCCCTTGCGGTGATCGGCGCGCCACGGGCCGTCCTGCTCGGGCTGGCGTCGGCCGTGTCCTTCGCCGCCACGGCCGCGCTCATGAAGGAGGTCATGGGACAGCTCGGGCACGGAGACGGCGCGGTGCTGACGCACTGGCCGCTCTACGCCGGGATCGCCGCCGGAACGGTCGGCTTTCTGCTGCTGCAGAGCGCGTTGCGGGCCGGCTCCCTGACGTTCTCCCAGCCGGCCCTCACCCTGGGGGACGCACTGACCAGTGTGGCCCTGGGCTGGGTGCTCTTCGAGGAGCGCATCGCCCTGGGCATCCGGGTGCTGCCCGAAGCGGTCGGCGTGGCGCTCATCGGGGCGGGCAGCGTCGGGCTGGCGAGCGCCCTGGCCGCCGGCGGAACCTGGGACGCCGCACCGGGATGGCGGAACGGATCGGGTCCCGGTGCCCAGGAGCCGACGCCGCAGAGGTCGTGAACCGCGCCCGGGAAGGCGTGAACGGGCGCCGATCCGAGACCTCGGCCGTATGGGATCCCGGGGGCCGTGCAGCGGGCGGGGGCGCCTGCGGTGTGGGTTGCGGCCGTTGCCGCACGGGCGTTACCTGGAAGTAGCCCGGCGGTGAGAACAGAGCGCCGAGAGGCCACGGCACGGTCCGGCGGCCCGCGCTCTTCCGTGTGCTTCGGCAGCGACCCGACTGCCGCCGCCGTCATCCGGCGTGCGACGCGGAGGTGACCAGGTGAAAGCCGTCGTCTACGAGAAGCCTTTCAGCGTGGCGGTGCGGGAAGTCGACGATCCGCAGATCGAGCATCCGAACGATGTGATCGTCCGTGTCACGTCGACCGCGATCTGCGGCTCGGATCTGCATATGTACGAGGGCCGCACGGACGCGGAGTCGGGCATCGTCTTCGGCCACGAGAACCTCGGCATAGTCGAGGAGTTCGGCAGTGGCGTGGTCTCCCTGTCACAGGGCGACCGTGTCGTGATGCCCTTCAACGTCGCCTGCGGTTTCTGCAAGAACTGCCTTGCCGGCAAGACGGGTTTCTGTCTGACCGTCAATCCGGGCTTCGCGGGAGCGGCCTACGGATACGTGGCGATGGGCCCGTACAAGGGCGGTCAGGCGGAGCGGCTGCGCGTGCCCTTCGCCGACTTCAACTGTCTGAGCCTGCCGCCCGGACGCGACTTCGAGAACGATTTCGTCCTGCTCGCCGACATCTTCCCGACCGGTTACCACGGATGCGAACTCGCCCAGGTGTCGACCGGCGACAGCGTCGCCGTCTTCGGTGCCGGACCGGTGGGGCTGATGGCCGCCTACTCCGCTCTGCTGCGCGGTGCGTCGATGGTGTTCTCCGTCGACCGGGTGCCCGAGCGGCTCGCCAAGGCGGAGCAGATCGGAGCCATCCCCATCGATTTCACCAAGGGCGACCCGGCCGAGCAGATCAAGGAGCAGACGAACGGCAAGGGGACCGACAAGGGCGTCGACGCCGTCGGCTACCAGGCCCAGGCGCACGACGCCAGTCACGAGGATCCCGGCGCCGTCCTCAACGCGCTCGTCGAGACCGTACGGCCGACCGGCCTGCTCGGTGTGCCGGGCCTGTACGTGCCCTCCGACCCGGGCGGACCCGACGAACACGCCAAGCACGGCCGGCTGCTGGTCTCCATCGGCAAGATGTTCCAAAAGGGTCAGCGGATGAGCACCGGTCAGTGCAACGTCAAGCAGTACAACCGCCAGCTGCGCGACATGATCATGGCCGGACGCGCCAAACCCGGCTTCGTGGTCTCCGATGAACTGCCGCTCGACCAGGCGCCACGGGCCTACGAGAAGTTCGACAAGCGGGTCGAGGGCTGCACCAAGGTGGTGCTGCACCCCGGTCACGCCCTCGCGGCATGACCCGGGCGCCGCATGCTCGGCCGTCGTGAGGCCGGGGGCGTGCCGTAGCCGAAAGCCGAGGTGGGCGAAGGCGAAGAGCACGGCCTCCGTCGCGGTGGTCGCCGGTGCCGAACGGTGCGGGCGGACGGGGGAGTTGCCGGACCCGAGGGAGTCCCGGCAGACGGTGCGTCCCGTGACGACGGCCGGCCAGTCGCAGCCGCCCTGCGCCGGCCACTCCGTGACGTCGTCCCGCCGCGGCTCCGGCGAGTTGAGCGGCTTGCCGGGCATCTCGTCCGTCCGCTCGTCGCGCACGATTCCCTCGGCGACCAGGCATGCCACCACCTGCGTCCCGGGCCTCGGCCTCCTCGTGGCGGCGCCGATGTCGGCGCTCGTCGGGAAGCGGTCGCGCTCGCGTGCTCGAATTTACGTTCGATATCCTGGGGTGGGGAGGTGGGTCCCATGACGGCGAGCGCGACCACAGGCGGCACCTCGACGGTGATGCATGTGCGCTGCCCCGACGGTCTGCCCGAAGAGATCTACCGCCAGGTCCTGGAGCAGCTCGCGGATCTCTCCCCGGTCGTCCAGGCCCTGCCTCCCTCCGCCGCTCTGGTGGAGCTGAAGGGGGCGCTGCGCTATCACGGAACCGACCCCCGCGGGCTGGGGGAGGTGCTGCGCCTGCGCACGCTCTCCCGGCTCGGTGTCGACGTGCGGGTGGGGATCGGTCCGTCGATCACCGTGGCGGCCACCGCCTCCGGCCTGGTCGCCCCGCCCGGAGGGGTCCTCGCCGTGGATGCCGCAGACGTCACCGCATGGCTGGGCCCCCTGCCGGTGGAAGCCCTCCACGGCATCGGCCCCCGCCAGGCCGAGGCCCTGCGTGACTACGGCATCCACTGCGTCGGCCTGCTCGCCGCCGTGCCTCCGGCCACGGTGCAGCGGCTGCTGGGCGGCCGCAACGGGCGCCTGGCCGTCGAACGGGCCCACGGCATCGACCCGCGCCCCGTGGCCCCCCGGGCCCTTCCCGCCTCCGCCGCCGTCAGCCGAGTCTTCCCCGGCCACGCCCTGGACGGAGCCGAGGTCCGAGCCGCCCTGCTCGACCTGGTCGTACAGCTGGGGCATCTGCTGCGCCACAGAGGGCAGGCGGCCCGGGCCCTGACGCTGACCCTGCGGTTCGTCGGCGGCTCCCGCTGGGACAAGACCCGGCGGCTGCCGGAGGCGTCCGCGCACGACGACGACCTGCGGGTGACGGCGTACCGGCTGATCGACGCCGCGGGACTGCAGCGCGGGCGCCTGACCGGGCTGGTGCTCAGGGGTGACGACCTCGTCGACGCCGACGGGGTCGCCGAGCAGCTGAGCCTCGACCCCGCGCGTGCGTCCCGCCTGCTCGCGGAAGAGGCGGTGGACCGTGTCCGCGACAGGTTCGGCCCCGGCGTCATCGGCCCGGCCGCCACGCGCCTGCACGGTGCGTAGGAATCCACGGTAATCGGCAGCAATCGGGGGCGTTCGGCAACGGCCATGCCGTAACTGCGCTTGCCGCATGCTTCTTTGTGCCTCCATGCGCCCCCTTGGAACGAGGAATCCGGACGCCGAGAGAGGTTGCACTGGGCAGGAAACGACGCAAGTGCCACGTCGGTGGAACGTTTCTCCGACTTCCATGTGCTGATTGAGGCAGGTGGTATTCCATGAGCGGATCCATACCCACGCAGGAGCGAGCCTGGAAGAGTGGCGTTGCGCCAGGCATATTCCCCCTCGTGGGCCACGCCATCCCCCTGTTCCGCCGACCGCTGGCCTTTCTGAATTCCCTGCCCGCACACGGGGATCTGGTCGAGATACGTCTCGGCCCCCAGCGCGCCTGGCTGGTGTGCCACCCGGAACTGGCCCACCGCGTCCTCATGGACGCGCGCACCTTCGACAAGGGCGGCCCGCAGTACGACAGACTCCGGCCGTTGATGGGCAACAGCCTAGTCACCTCGTCCCACGACGAACACCGACGGCAGCGCAGGCTGATCCAGCCCACCTTCCATCCCTCCCGCATCGCCGGCTACACCCAGGTCATGGTGGAGGAAGCGGAGGCGGTGTCCCGAGCGTGGCGACCGGGGGAGAGGGCCGATGTCAGCGCGGCCATGCTGGGCCTGACCACCCGGGTGACCAGCCGCGTCCTCTTCTCGGACTCGCTGGACGCGGCGACCGTCGCCGAGGTGCGGGACTGCCTCGCCGCCCTGGTCAGGGGCCTGTTCATCCGTACCGTCGTGCCCGTCGCCCCCCTGTTCCGCATTCCGACCCCCGCGAACCGCCGCTATCGGCGGGCGTTCGACCGGCTGCACGCGATCATCGACTCGGTCGTCGACGAGCGCCGGCGCAGCCGTCATCGCGACGACCTGCTGGGAACCCTGCTGGAGGCCGAGAAGGACCACGGTTCGGCGTCGGCGGTCGGCGCACAGGAGATACACGACCAGCTGATCACCCTTCTGCTCACCGGAGTCGAGAGCACGGCCATGTGCCTGGGCTCGCTGTTCGCGCTGCTGCCCGGGCATCCTGAGGCCGAGCGGCGACTGCACTCGGAGGTCGACACGGTGCTCGCCGGAGGGCGGCGGCCCGGGATGGCGGACCTTCCGCGTCTGCTGTACACCCGCTCCGTCGTCGCCGAGACCCTGCGGACGTATCCGCCCGGCTGGTTGTTCACCCGGGTCACCACCAGGGACACGGAACTCGCCGGGGTGCGGATCCCTCAGGGCACCACCGTCCTGTACAGCCCTTACCTTCTGCACCACGATCCCGCGTCCTTCGCCGAACCGGACCGGTTTCTCCCGGATCGCTGGCTGCCGGGGCCCGCCGCGGTCGCCCGGCACGGCGCGATGCTGCCCTTCGCGGCGGGCAGCCGCAAATGCATCGGTGACACGTTCGCCCTGGCGGAGGCCACGCTGGCCGTCGCGGTGATCGCAGGCCGCTGGCGTCTGCGGCCGCTGCCCGGACACGCCGAACAACCGCGCCCGGCCGCCACCCTCGGGCCCAGGGCGCTGAAGATGATCTGTCAACCACGCCCCCGGGCACCGCTCGCCGAACCGCCGACGCCAGGCACCCGCGCCCAGGACGGATGCCCCGCGCACGCGGCGCGCTCGACTCCCGCACCCTGAGGGGAACGCGCGCCCGTCCCGCAGGTCTCCAGGGACCAGAGCAACCAACCCCCCCCGCAACCCGGGCAACGGTGACCCGCCGCCCACGGCACTTCGGGAAGAAGGTGACAACGGTGACCACGGCACACGAGGGCGGCGCGGCCGCATCGCACCCCCGGATACCGGCCGCAAGTCTGAAGGACCTGATCGAGGCCGAGCTCTACATGCCCTTTCCCTTTCTCAGCAATCCGCATGAGCACGAGGCGGCGGCCGGCGTCGAGAACTGGTTACACGCATACGGACTGACCGACGACCCGTCGGCGGCGGCGATGGTCGCCCATACCCGGCCCGCCGAACTCGCCTCCTACAACGGCCCCACGATGGACCCGGAACTCCTCCAGATCATGGCCAATCAGATCGCCTACCAGTTCGTCTTCGACGACCGGGCGGAAGAGGTCGGCCGGCGGCCGAGCCGGCTGATGCCGATGCTTTGCGAGAGCATCGGCATCCTCCGCGACGGAGGACGGCCCAGCACTCCGCTCGGGGCCGCACTCGCCGATCTTCAGCGCCAGGTCAGGGAGCGCTGCACCCCCGACCAGGCCGCGCGATGGGCATGGGCGGGCCGGGAGTACGTCCACGGACTGCTGTACGAGGCCGTCGCCCAGTCCGATCCCGTACGGCTGGGCACCGGTCTGTGCGCGTCGATCCGCTCGCTCACCGCGGGCGTCGAGCCGTTCTACCCCCTGTGCGAGGCCGCGTTGCACGGTGAGCTGGCGCCCCGGGAACTCGACCACCCCGCCGTACGGCGTCTGCGCCGGCTGTCGGCCGACGCGGCCGTATGGATACCGGACCTGTTCTCCGCGGTGAAGGAGCAACGCATCGGCGGAATGATCAACCTGGCCCTCGCCTACCGCCGGGAGTACCGCTGCTCCGTGCAGGAGGGCGTCATGCTGGCCGTGCGGCGGATCAACGGCACGATCACCGAGTTCGAGCGGCTCTCCCAGGAGACCGAGCCGGAGTTGAGTCCCCTGGGCATCGCCTATGTGGCAGGCATGGCGGGCTGGATTCGCGGCTGCTATTACTGGTCGCGCAGTGTTCCACGCTATGCGGACACATCGGCTGTGCCCGCCGGTCCACTGATATAAGCGGTGCGTCCCGTATCGGCGGCTCTTCCTTCCACGTGAGCCCAAGTGATGGGCCGACAAGCTCCATGCACGGCAGCGGGTTCACCCGCTTTACCCGGGATACGGAAGGGCAAAACACCGCACAGGGCGATTCACTCTTTCCAGAGATAAGGACTCCCCAAAGCCTCTACCGCGCGTCCACCTGGGCGTACGCTCGACGCTGACTTCCCAAGCTGACGGCAGGAAGCAGCACATGGTGGACGCAACCTCGTATCCGGTCATCGAACGCCGGGCCCTGCTCGAGCGCCATCGGGAACTCCACGGCCTCGACTCCGCGTTCTCGGGTCTCCGCGACGCCGCCGACGGAGGGTCCCCGGGACGACCGGGCGGACTGCTCGCCTTCACCGGATCGGCCGGACTGGGCAAGACGACACTCCTTGCCGAAGCGCGCGCCCGAGCCGTGGCACGGGGGTGCACGGTGCTGTCGGGCCAGGGCGGCGAGAACGAGAAGGGCATGGCGTTCCGCGTGGTCCGCCAGCTCCTGCAACCCGTCCTGGCGGCGATGGACGAGCCGAAGCGCCGAGAGCTGCTGGGCGGTTGGTACGACATCGTCGCCGCCGCCCTCGGTATCGAGGCGCAGGACGCCGCCCATGTGCCGGATCCGACCGGAGTGCGCGACGGCCTCGACTGGGTCATGACGCGCCTGGCGGTGCGCCGGGCGCCCCTCGTTCTGCTCCTGGACGACATGCACTGGGCCGACGAGGAGTCCCTGGGCTGGCTCGCCTCCTTCGCACCACGGGCGGACGACCTCCCCCTGCTGATCGTCGTCGCCTACCGGCCCGACGAACTGCCGCCCACGGCGTCCGGCTTCCGCTCGCTTGCCGAACGGCACGGGAACCGTCCCTACTCGCTGGCGCCGCTGACCGCCGACGGTGTCGCACGCATCGTCCGGCGGGAACTGGGCGAGGAAGCCGAGGACGCGTTCTGCAAAGAGTGCTGGGCCATCACCGACGGAAGCCCGTTCGAGACGGTGGAGCTGGCCATACGTCTCGGCGAGCGACGGGTGAGGGGTACGGAGCGTGACGTGCCCCTCCTGCGGGAGCTCGCCTCGGCGGTCAAGGGATCCGGGCTGGTCGAACGCCTCCAGCGCCTGGGCACCCCCACCGTCCGCTTCGCCTGGGCCGCCGCCGTACTGGGCACCTCCATCTCCCAGGAACTCGCCGCCGCCATCGCGGTGGTCGGCAGCGAGCAGGCCGCCGAGGCGACCGAGAAACTGCGCACCGCCCGGATCCTGGCGGACGGTCGCGGGACCGGGGACAACCTCGAGTTCGTCCACCCACTGATCGCCACGGCCGTCCACCGGGCCATCCCCCCGGCCCTGCGGGTCGGACTGCACAACGCGGCCGCCGAGGCCATCCGCACGGCGGGCCTCGGGGCCACGGCCGCGGCCCGGCATCTGCTGGAGGTTCCGTGCGAAGGCAACGCCGAGGCGGTCGAATGCCTGCGTGAGGCCGCCCGTGAATATCTGCGGGCGGGCGCTCCGGAGGCCGCCCGGCGTGTGCTGACCCGGGCCCTGCGGGAGCCGCCCGCCCCCGAGAAGCGCGCCGCCCTGCTCTACGAACTCGCCTGCTCCACCTTCCTGATCGAACCCACCGCCACGGTCGGCTATCTGCGCCAGGCGCTCACGGAACCCGTGATCCCCGACGAGCTGCGCGCCTCCCTCGTCTACCGGCTGACCCAGGCACTGGCCCATACGGACCGGGTGGCCGAGGCCGCGTCCGTGGCCGAGAAGGAGGCGCGGCTGGCTCCCCATCCCCGCACCCGACTGCGGATGCTGGCCGACCATTTCCAGTGGAGCTCGTGCCGTGCCGACGAACCCGACTCCTCCGCCCGTTCGCGCCGCCTCGCACGGCTGGCCCGGCGCCTGACCGGCCGCGGTCTGGAGGAGCGCTACATCCTGGGCCTGCGGTCCTGGGACGCTCTGCAGCGTGGCGAGCCGAGGGAGACCGTGCTCAGGTATGCCGAGGAGGCCCTGCGCGGCGGACTGAGCTGGACCGACGAGAACCGGGGCTTCGAGGTCCCCGTCTCCGTCGCACTGACGTTCATGTACTGCGACCAGCCACGACGGGCCGAGGAGCTGTTCACCCGGGGCATCGCCGAGTGCGAGGCGAAGGGCTGGCGCGGCTCCCATCTCGCGCTGGGCCAGACCCTGTTCGGCTATATCCGCCTCCGCCGCGGCTGCCTGGCCGAGGCGGAGGAACTGGTCCGGGAGGGCCTGCGTATCGCCGACCGGGTGGACGAGGGGGTGCCCGCCCAGTGGTTCGCGGTCGGCATCCTCCTCCAGATCCTGCTGGCACGCGGGCGGACCGCCGAGGCGCGCCGGCTCGCCGACACGCACCGCTACGGCGAGGTCGTTCCCAACGCCGTCATCTACCCCGACCCGCGAACGGTGTACGCCGAACTGCTTCTGGCGGAGGGACGACACGGTGAGGCGGCGCATCTGCTGCATGCCGTGGGGGAGTGGCTGGAGTCACGAGGCTGGCGCAATCCGGCGTGGTGCCCGTGGCTGCTGGACCTGGCCTCCGCGCTCGCCCCCACCGCCCCCGAGCGGGCCGCCCGCCTGGCCCGGGACGCCGTCGGACGGGCACGGGAGTTCGGCGCGCCGTCCGTCATCGGCCAAGCCCTGCGCATCCAGGCCGAGACGGCGGCCGGAGCGGCCGCGCTCGAGCCGTATGCCCAGGCCGTCGCCCACCTGGAGTGCTCACCCGCCTCCTACGAGCTGGCCCGTGCGCTGGTCGGCCAGGGCGCCGCACTGTTCCGGAACGGACAGCCCCACCAGGCCGCGGACCGGCTGTACCGGGGTCTGGAAGCCGCCGTCCACTGCGGCGCCGATGGGCTGGCGGCCCGGGCGAGGGAGGAACTCTCCGCGGCCGGGCTGCGACCACTGCCCCTGCGGTACGCGCAGACGGACACACTCACCGCCCAGGAACGAAGGGCCGCCGAAATGACGGCCCGAAGCCACTCGGTGGCGGTGGTCGCCAAGGAACTCCGGCTCACCGAACAAGGCGTGCGGCAGCTGCTCTCCTCCGCCTACCGGAAGATCGGCACCGATTCCACCGGACTCGCGGGAGCCCTGGAGTCCTTCCCCCGCCCCCGGCTTTCCGGCGCCCCTGAGTGACGGCCGTGCACCGAAAGCCCCCGACGCTGACGTACCTGCTGTACAGGGGCGAGGCCGTGGTGGCCCTGGAGGCCCTGGCAGCGCACGGCCCCACGGCACTGTGACGGGCGGTGGCAGCGGCCGGTGATGGTCGACCGTGACGCGGCCGGGCCGCCAGGTGTCGCCTGCGCCAGGTGCCGGCTACGCCCGCTGTCCGTCCGTTGCCGACCGGCGCACGCGCAGGGGCCGAATCGCGGTCAGAACGGCGGCCACGACGAGCACGAAGGGAAGCGCCCCGGCCCACGAGGGCGCCGCCCGGCGCAACGCCATGGCGGCCGCGGCGCCGGCGATGAGGGCTCCGAGCCGGGCGGGCACCCATCGGTCCGGTCGCCCCCTGCCGACGCCGTGCACGATGTATGTGGCCAGCGTTCCGGTCAGATAGGTGGTGGGAGCGGCGGCCCGTCCGGCGGCCACCATCGCCGCTGCCTGTGCGCCCATGGCCACCGCGGCCCCGGCCTGAAGGGCGTCCTGGGTCACCCCGTCAGGTGCGCCGCCCGAGGCCGCCCAGACGCCCGCTCCCACCGCGAGAAGCGCGGCCTCGCCGATCAGGCAGTACATCACCCGTGGAGGCCAGTGTGTGGCGAAGCCCGTCCGGCCGTGGGTCACCCAGGCGACCAGCCCGGCGCCCGCGCCGAAGCCCGCCAGGGCCAGCAGAGCGGAGACGGTGCCCGTGCCTCCGGCGCGGCCGATGGCCATTCCCAGCAGGGCGAGGTTGCTGGTCATGACACCGGCGAAGACATGGTCGAGCGCGGTGAACGAGATGGTCTCCACCGCACCGGACGCGGCCACCAGCGCCACCACCGCGATCCGGATCTCGCGTCCCGGGCTGCCCTCCGGTTCCCCGTGGTCCTCCATCGCCGCTCCTCTCGACGGTAGTCACCGAGGGTAACCGTTGGTGAGCCCGGTCTCGTGGACCTGCGCTCCAGGTCCGGGCGCGGGCGCTCAGACCCTGCGCCAGCGGGCCAGGGCGAAGGAGAACAGGCCGAACAGTGCGAGCCCGGCGGCGACCAGCACCAGCAGCCACGGCCCGAACGGCGTGTCTGCAAAGGAGCGGAGCGTGTCGTCCAGTCCCTTGGCCCGGTCGGGCCGGTAGTCGACGGCCGCGCGCACCGCGAAGCCCCCCGCCGCGGCGAAGACCACCCCTCGTGCCGCGCCTCCGCCGACGCCGGTGACGTCCACCAGCCGACGGACCCGCGCAGACATCCCGCCGGACTCGAGCTTGTCGTGGAAGTCGCGGCGAACGGCCCGGACGCCGACCCACACGCCCGCCACGACGATGCCGACCGCGGCGGCGCCGACTATCCACTGTCCGGCCGGCATCCCGAGCGCTTTGGCCGTGACATCCCGGGACTGCTCGTCGCTGGAGCGGCCCCCGTCGCCGGAGCCCGCGGCGAACGACAGCACCGAGTAGGCGACGCATGCGTAGAACACGGACCGGACGACGGCCTGCAGGCGCTTCGTCGCCTTGCGGCCGTCCGGCCCGGCCGACCCGAACAGCGCCTCGGACAGCCGCCACAGCGCCATCCCGGCGAGCCCGATGCCCAGGGCCCACAGGAGAACGGCACCGAACGGCTCGGCCGCGATCTCGGCGACGGCCCCGCTGCGGTCGGCCTGCTGCCCGCCGTCGCCGAAGGCGATCCGCAGGGCCAGGAAGCCGACCAGCAGGTAGATCACTCCGCGTGCGGTCAGCCCCGCCCGGGCGGCACTCCGCGTCAGCGAGCCCTTGGCCGCGCGCCGGGCCCGTACCCGGCCGACCTGCGTCATCGCACTTGTGTCCATCTCGACCTCCCCGAAACCGGATGCCCCGGCGGTGGTCGGACATACACCCCGCCGCCCGTCACCGTCGCGGCGCCGGCGCGTGCGCAGGGAATGCGAGGGCGGAACCAGCTGTTACCGCCACGTGGCTGACATGCGCGAGTCAAGGTCGCGGATGTGAGTGAAAGGAGAACTCATGGCACGCAGCACCGCGCGCCCGGTCGTCAGGCTGAAGTCGACGGCCGGCACCGGCGTCACCTATGTGACGCGCAAGAACCGACAGCACCACCCCGACCGGCTGGTGCTGCGCAAGTACGACCCGGTGGCCGGCCGGCACGTCCTCTTCCGCGAGGAGCGCTGAACCGGATCGGAGTCGGCGCTCGGACGGCCGAGGCGAGCTATCCGTTGCGCCGGCCGGTCGCACGTCGCCGACGCCCGGCCGCCTCGCCGGCAAGGCACCCGGCCCCTCTCCGTCTCGCGCGGAGGAGGGGCCGGTCCCGTTTCGCCGTCCCTTGCCCGCCCGGCTGTGCGGCGGGGACGCGGGTGCGGTGCGCGCGCCGACAGCCGAGCCGGCACCTCAGACGGCCGTGAGGCCGCCGTCCACGGCGAGCACCGCACCCTGGACATAACTCGCGGCGTCGCTGGCCAGGTAGGCGATCTCCCGGGGTTCTCCCGGGGTTCTCCCGGGGTTCGGCCGGCCGCCCGGCTGGCGCATCCGCGGCGAGGGCGTCGAGGTCGTCGCCCAGGCCGGCGGTGCCCTCCGTACGCGTCGGGCCGGGCGCCACCCGTTGATCCGGACCCCACGCGGGCCGAACTCGGCGGCCCACGCCTTGGTCAGCAGGTCCAGCGCCGCCTTGCTGGACCCGTACAGACCCAATCCCGCGAAGCCCCGCGCGGCGGCCACGGTCCTGACGTTCACGATCGCTCCGCGCCCGCGTTCGGCCATCGCCGGGGCCAGGGCGGCCACCAGCTGGTACGGGGCCATCACGTTCAGCCCGTAGACGGCGTCCATGTCGCCCTGCGTTGTCTGCTCCGTCTGGCTGAAGGGAAAGATGCCCGCGTTGTTGACCAGGATGTCCACCGAGCCGCCGCCCAGGCCCACGGCCTCCCCGGCCAGTTGCCGTACCGACTCCGGCTCACCCAGATCGGCCGCTACGAAGTCGGCTTTGCCGCCCCGGTCGCGGATGCCGGCGACCACGGACTCGCCACGGGCCGGGTGCCGTGGTCGGCGGACACCGCGGGGTTACCTGACCGGGGATGGGCACGGCGGCGTTTCCCGCTCCTGTGGCCGTGCAGGTCCGCCGGTCTCCCAGCCAGTGGCTGACAGCCCGGAATCCGCGTCCGGGAACGCACGCCGCCTACCGGCGGGCACGCGACCGAGCCGTGTCGCCCATACGAGTGGTGGCCTAGCGCACGCGTCGCCGATGCGAGCGGCGGGACAAGCGCACGCCCCACAGCACCAGGTTCAACACGAAGATCACGATTCCGATGATCAGGAGGTAGGTGAGCCCCTTGACCACCGCTCCGATGAGCCCGAGGATGATCGCCACGAGGATCAGCAACAGGAAGAACACCATGGATGAACACATCCTCCGGCCGGTGGTGCGGATGACGGGTCGCCGCGGCGGGCAACGTGCCGGTCGGCCGTCGGGCGTCTCCGCGCCGGGGCGCGTCGGCGCCGGGGCAGGCCGGCGTCACGGCAGTCAGCCCCGCGCGAGGCGGCGTCCGCGCTCTGCCCCGGGCTGGTAGGCCTTGTCGTAGTGCTGGAAGATCTCGGCTTCACGCTCGGCCGGCAGGATGTCGTCCACGCCGATGGACGGCGCCTTCCTCACCAGCCCCCTCGAATGCGCCACCTTGACGTAGCCCGGACCGAGGGTCGCCTCGTCGAGGGGGACGAAGACGAGCCGCTGCCGGGTCGGCAGCCCGGTACGGACGGTGGCCATGGACGGCGCGTCGGTGGTGGTGTCCACGTAGACCGCTTCCAGCGCCCCGATCCTGCGCCCTTTGGGGTCCACCACGTCGCGGTTGCGCCATTCACGGATGTCGGCGGAATGGATCATGCCTCGCTCCTTGCGGCCCGCGGCTCCCACAGGCACCCCAAGCCGAGGGGAGCGGCTGTGCGAAAGCCGGCACTGTCTTCACTGTACGTCCGCAGAGCCTCAACCAGCGGCTACGGCCTCACGGCGGCGGGGCGCCGTGAGGCCGTATGCCCCGGGTGGCGGCTGCCCCGGGTGGCGGCCGTCAGCGCAGTGCCTCGTACACCGAAGCGGTGGTGAAGCCGTACACCAGATGCGGTACCACGTCCGACGCCCAGGACGTCAGGTCCCAGGAGGCCGGATCGGTCACCTTCAGAGCGAAGGCCGGGAGGTCGCTGCCCGCCATGGCGGCCGCGCCGGGCAGCGGCCCGGCCGTCCAGGGCGAGGGCGGGCCGCCCAGGCGCCGCCGCAGCCCGTACGCGCATCCGACGCCCAGGCCGGTGACGTATCCGAGCACGGCGCCGACGGCTTGCTCACGGTTGGACTTCGCTTCCCCCTCGCCCAGTCCGGCGCCGGTGCGGTCGGCGAGGCGATCGGCGACCTGGGCCGGCATGTCGCTGGACGGCCGCCCTCGAAGCAGCATGTCGCCGTAGGTGGCCAGGCTCAGTGCGACGGTGCCGACCGCCCCGGCCGGCAGGCCTTTGGTCACGGGCTGCATACGCGGCACTCCCTTGGTGCGGGTGCGGCTGTGCCGGACAGATCCTTCGGGTTTCGTCGTCGGCCCCCGGCAAACGGAGCGGAGGAGAGGTTCTCGGTGCGGACGCGTCCCGCGGAGGCGTCCGGCCCGCCGCGCGGGAGGAGGCGTGGCGTGCGCTGCGGGACGATGGTGGGGCGGGCCGCCTTCCCCCGGCAGGCTTCGCCGGAAGCCATGACCATCGCCTCCGGCCTGCCGCGGGTGTGGCGGCCGGGAGGTGGTGTCATGACCATCAGCCGGCTGGGACTCGTCGTGCACGGGGGCCGTCCACAGGCGGTGGCCGGGGCGCGAACCGTACGGGAATGGTGCGCCCGGCACGCCATCGGGTGCGTCGACATCGACGTGTGGCAGGACGGGGGAGGCCGCCGCCACGCCCGTGAGGAAGTGCAGGCGGCGGGCGGTCCGGAGCTCATCGTGACGCTTGGCGGGGACGGCACCTTCCTGCGGGGTGCGCGCATCGCCGCCCAGAACGACGCCATGGTGCTGGGCGTCGACGTGGGCAGGGTCGGTTTCCTGACCGAGACCCCGGTCACCGAAGTGGCGCAGGCGCTGGACGCGGTCCAGGCCGGGAGATCCGAGTGCGAGGAACGCATGATGCTGATGCTGCGGTCCTCCAGGCTGCTGGAGATACCCGTCGGGATGGAGCAGACCCTTTGCTACGGGCGCGGCCCGGCCCTCCCGCCGCCCCAGCCGCAGCCGCGGGCGAAGGCGGAGGAGGACGGCTCCTGGGGCATTCCGCTGGACGTCAACGCCCTGAACGACGTCGTGGTGGAGAAACTGGCGCGGGATCGGCAGGTCGGTGTGGGGGTCTACATCTCGGGCCGGCTGCTGGCCTCGTACTCGGCCGACGGCGTCATCCTCGCCACCCCGACCGGCTCCACCGCCTACAGCTTCGCCGCGGGGGGACCGGTGCTCTCCCCCCGGATGCGGGCCCTGATCTTCACCCCCGTCGCCCCGCACATGGCCTTCAACCGCACGGTGATCGCCAACGTGGACGAGCCGATCGCCCTGCGGGTGCTGCCCCACTCCGGACGGGCGGCGGTCAGCGTGGACGGGCAGTCGCGCGGCATCCTCGAGCCCGGCGACTGGATCGGGGTGGCCGCGGCCCCACGGCCCCTGCGCCTGGTCAGGCTGGCCCCCGCGAACTTCTACGGGCGGCTGAGGGAGCGGATGCGGCTCACCGACGCGCCCGCGACGGCTGCCGACGGGGAAGCGGCACCCGTGTTCCGGCCCGCGGGCCCGCTGCCGGACGACCTGCGGCACCTGCATCTGCCCCCGGCTCCGTGACCTGCGGCGCGGGACCCCGGAGGGCCCCGCGCCGAAAGGCCGTCGGCACCACATGGGGAGGTGCCGGACGGCGGCCGTTGTGTGACGGGACGTCAGCCGTGGAAGGAGATGTAGCCGTTGCCGTCGCGGTCCGAGCCGGACTTGGTGTAGGAGTGGACGTCGGCACGGCTGCCGGAGGGCTTGTACAGGTAGATGGTGTCCTTGTCGTTGTTCCAGATGAAGTTGCAGTTCTGGCGGTAGACGACGTTCCCGGAGTCGGAGTCCGTGCCGTGGCCTCCGCGCAGCTTCACGTAGTCGCCCGGCTCGAGGTAGTGGTTGGCGGGGAAGGTGAAACGGTTGCCGGCGGCGTCCTTGACCACGTACCCCTTGAGGTTGACCGTCGTGCCGCGGGAGTAGTTCTTGATCGTCAGGTACTCGTCCTTCGTGTTGCCCCGGGAGCAGCTGTTGGAGTCCCGCCCGGGCGCGTCGTACTGAACGCCCTTGAGTTTCAGGGCCGACGAGTACTCGGTGGCCTGCGCCGGAACGGCGGCGACGGCGACGAGCGTCCCGGCAGTGGCGGCAGCGGCCAGCACAGAGCGTATGCGCATGAGGAATCCCCCCTCGATGGTGCCGATGAGCGCGAGGAGCCTACCCAACGCGTAAGTGTCAGGTAAGTAGGGGGTGTTGAAGAAGTGGGGGGAGTGTGAAGACGGCCGGGGGCGGGAGCCGGTCCGGAGAGCGGAGCTCCCGTCCGGCCTCGATGTGCGCCGCCGGATGCGTGTGGGATATGCTCGACCTCGAACAGGCCGCCCGGCAACCGGTGCTGTGCCATGCGTTGGTGGTCCAAGGAAAGACGCCCCGCTTCCTGCGGGGAGATGCAGGTGCAAGGCCTGCCCGGCGCTCGACGGAACCCCGCTCCCCGTACCGGGAGCGGGGTTCTCCGTCTGCCCTGCCGCCGACGGACGTCAGCAGCCTCCGCAGTTGTAGTAGAGGACGTCCCAGTGACTGCCCTCGTCGGCGTAGATGTTGCCGGAACCGGACCGGTACTGGGGTGCGCCGTCGCCCCGCAGGCCGATGTAGGTGAAAGAGCCCTTGATGTAGTTGGTGATGCAGGTGTTCTTGCCGTAATCGAGTTTGTAGCCGTTCCAGTGCGAGTACGTGCCGGCGGCATGGCCGGCCTCGGTGCCTCCGGTGATGTTCAGCGCGCAGCCGGAGGCACGCTTGAGGGTCTGGGCGCCCTGGGCCGTGGCGAGGTTGAGCTGCTCGAAGGACGTACAGGTCGGATTGTTGCGGTCGGAGCAGTTGCCGGAGGACGACCAGGTGATGCCGACCTGGCGGAACATCGAGGTGGCCGTGGCGTGAGAGATCTTGGTGACGGTGACGGCCTGGGCGCCGTCCTGGGCGGCGAGCGCGTCGCCGGAGCCGCCGAGTACGGCCAGCCCGGGTGCGACGGTGAGTGCGAGGGCCGTGAGGGCGGAGCGCATCTTCATGCGGGGACCTTCCTGCGGTGGGGCCGTGCATCCTGTGGGATCGGCTGTGCAGGTGGTGCACGGAGATGGTGCCCGAGGTCTACGCGCGTTCGCCAGAGGGCGGGTCAGGACGGTCCGACGCGACGTCCGTCCCGCTGTGACGTCGTGGGTTCTCCGTCCCGGCCGCGCCCGCCGGTGGCGTCCGTCAGGCTGTGCGCGCGAAGACGGGAAGGTAGCCGCGGGACTGCCCGAGTGAGGTGGGATGGTACGACTCGACGGGCGCCAGCAGGTTGACGCTGCGCATCCAGGGGCTGGGCGAGCAGATCTCGTGACCCCTGAAGGCGGCGCCTACGTCGGCGAATGTGTACCCATGGTCGGCGGCGCGCTTCGCGGTCACGGTGTTGAGGTGGTCGACGGCGCTGTTCAGGGCGGACCGTGAGGCGTCGGTGATGCCGCCCGCACAGGTGCCGTGGAGCTTGTACAGGTGGGGATAGCCGAGGATCACCACATGGGCGGCCGGGGCCTTCCTTCTGATGGTCGAGTAGAGACGGTCCAGATCGTGCGGGAGGGTGCCGTCCATGTAGGTGCGCGCCTCGGCCACCGCGGACAGGCAGGCGTTGGTGCCCCGCAGCACGCAGGTCGTCACGACGTGGCCGAAGCCCGAGTCGCTGCCCCCGACGGTGACGCTGACCAGGCCGGTGCGCGAGCCGAGCGGGCCGAGCTGATGGTCCATGACATCACTCGTGCGGGCGCCGTTGCACGCGGTGAAGCTGAACGACGACCGTGGATGGGATGCGGCCCACAGGGCGGGATACGCCCGACTGCTGCGCAGGCAGCCGCCGCTGCCGGCCAGGTAGTTGCCGGCTCCGACCCCCGAGGAGTAGGAGTCCCCGAGGGCCACGTAGCCGGTGGCCGCTGCTTGCGGGGCTGCCTGCGCCGCGGCGGTACCCGTGAGGGCGCAGGCGGCGGAGAGGAGGAGCGAGGACACACATGCCGCGATTCGGGACTGTCTCATAGCCCTCGCTTAGCACGTCCGGGCCCACCCGGACGTGCTCGACGGCGTGCTGTTCGCAGCCGCGGGACGGCGCTCGGGGGTATGACGCTGCCCAACTGCCCCGCACGACACGGTGTTTACGCCCGGGCGGCGGGGGCGATGTCGTGCCGGGCCCGGTGCGGGCGTCACCCGAAAAGCCGTCACCCGTCCGGCCCCCTCCCATCGGGCGTCCGGACCGCCCGGAGACCGCGCGGCCACAGCCCGTGCCCGGCCTTCCGGCCCGCGCCCCGCCGGGCCGGGTGCCTATGGTGAGACGTGATCAGTCGCGACACCGAACGCCGTCGACCGGCCCGCCGGCCGGGGTACGCGGCCGCGGCGGGCGTCTTCGCCGTCGGCATGCTGGGCACCACCCTGCCGACTCCGCTGTACGGGTTGTACCGCCGGCAGATCGGGTTCTCGGAACTGATCGTCACCGTGGTCTTCGCCGTCTACGCGGTGGGCGTCATCACCGCCCTGCTGGTGGCCGGCGACTTCTCCGACGTGCTGGGGCGGCGCCCGGTGCTGCTGTGCGCGCTCGCACTGGCCGCGCTCAGCGCCGTGTGCTTCCTCTGCGAGGTCGGACTGCCGCTGCTGTACGCGGGCCGGGTTCTGTCGGGGTTCTCCGCGGGCCTGCTGAGCGGCACCGGGACCGCGGCCGTCCTGGACCTGGCACCTCCCGAGCGAAGCGCACGCGCCGGTTTCGCGGCGACCGCGGCCAACATGGGCGGCCTCGGACTCGGTCCCCTCGTCTCCGGTGCACTCGCCGAGTACGCGCCCTGGCCGCTCAGGCTGCCTTTCCTCGTCCATCTGCTGCTTCTGCTGGGCGCTGCCGTGGTCGTCCTTCTGCTGCCCGAGACCGTGCGCCGCGCCGGCCCCCGCCCCCCACTGCGACCGCAGGGCATGAAGGTCCCGCCCGAAGTGCGCGGAGTGTTCGCACCTTGCTCCCTCGCGGCCTTCGCCGGATTCTCGCTGCTCGGCCTGTTCACCGCGGTCGCCCCGGCCTTCCTCGGCCAGACGCTCGGCGAGCGCAATCTGGCGGTGGTCGGAGCCGTCGTCTTCTCCGTGTTCTGCGCCTCGACCTGCGGGCAACTGCTTCTGGGGCGCGTCGGGACGCGCACGGCGCTGCCGCTCGGCTGTCTGGTGCTCGTCGCCGGTCTCCTCCTCGTCGGAGCCTCGCTGCTGCTGGCGTCGCTGCCGGTGCTCCTCGTGGGGGCCGTGACCGGCGGCGTGGGGCAGGGTCTGGCGTTCCGGGCGGGACTGACCGCGGTCAGCTCCGCGGCGCCCGACGCTCACCGGGGCGCCACCATCTCCGCCTTCTTCGTCGTCGCGTACGTGGGCATCTCGCTGCCCGTCGTCGGCGTTGGAGCCCTGGCCGTGACCCTCGGAGTCCGCGATGCCGGCCTGGTCTTCACGGGCTGCGACACCCTCCTCGTCGCCGTGGTGGGCACCATCCTGTGGCGCCGGCCGCCCCCGCCGTCCTGACCGGACCTGGCCGTGCCCCGTCACAACGGCACGCCGGGGCGGGGCGCAGTGCGGCTCCGTCACTCCGACGGCCCCCTGTGACCCGATCGGCTCATGCGGCCGGGCCGGCCGCCCCGGATGGGTGAACACTCGGGTCACAAGGACCCCGAGCAAAGCGAGAAGGGCATGAGAGCATCTGCGATCCACGGCATACGGCGCCGCATACGCGGCGTGCAGGTCACCGCGGCCGGGTCTGCCCTGGCCGTGTGCGCCGTCTGGGCGGCCCCCGCCGAGGCGGCCGACACCGCCCCCGGCACCAAACCCACGATCGTCCTGGTGCACGGGGCGTTCGCGGACGCCTCCAGCTGGAACGGGGTCGTCGAACGGCTGGAACGCCAGGGCTACCCCGTCGTCGCCCCGGCCAATCCGCTGCGCGGGCTGTACAACGACGCCACTTACATCGCCTCGGTGCTGGACGGCATCAAGGGGCCGATCGTGCTGGTGGGTCACTCGTACGGCGGTGCGGTGATCAGCACCGCCGCGGCCGGGAACAGCCGGGTGAAGTCGCTGGTGTACGTGTCGGCCCTGATGCCGGACAAGGGTGAGACCGCCATGTCGCTGGCCGGCCGGTTCCCGACCGAGCTGGCCGGCGCGACACGGTCCGTTCCGTTCCGGGCCGGTGGGGGAGTGACCGGCACCGACCTCTACCTTCAGCCGGACAAGCTGCACCGGATCTTCGCCGCCGACCTGCCGGAGCGCACGGCGAGAGTGCTGGCCGCGACCCAGCGGCCCGTGAGCACGGCCGCCTTCTCCGAGAAGGCCGAAGTGGCGGCCTGGCGTACCCTTCCGTCCTGGGCCCTCGTCGCGAAGCAGGACCGGACCATCAATCCGGCCCAGGAGCGTTTCGAGGCGCGCCGCGCGGGTTCGCACACAGTGGAGATCGACTCCTCCCACGTGGCCATGATCTCCCACCCCGACGCCGTCACCGGTCTCGTACTCCAGGCCGCCAAGTCGGCCGGCTCCGCGCCGTGACTCTCCGGGTTCCTGCGGGCGCCCGAGGTGGTGAACAAGGCCCGTCGCCCCGTCACATGACGGCATGTCCCACGGTCGCCGGCGTCGGCTCCTGCGGATGTGCCGGCCGGCCGCGATCCGGGCAGGCGACTCCGGATCACGGGGCCGCCGCGGCGGCGAGCTGGTCGGACAGGCGGTGGGCCTGGGCCAGCAAGGTCCCGTAGGTCGCCAGAAGGTCGGGATCCTCCGGCGCCGAGCCGTGCAGCCGGTGGCGGAGTCCGTCGAGCGTTTCCCGCAACTCCCGCACTGCATCCTGGAAATCCCGCTCGCAGCGGTGGCCGAACCGCATCAGACCGTAGAGCCGGACCGCCTCGGCGGTCCGCCGCAGAAACTCCGCGTACCGCTCGGCGAGTTGCGGATGCGGCCGGGCCTGCGGGGATTCGTCCCCCGCCACCTTCAGGACGGTCCGCGTCACCTCGGCGGTGTGCACGGCAGCGTGGTCCAGCACCACGATGGCGTCGTCGTACTCCTTGCCCGGCGCGGTGACACGGGGGCGCCGGCGCAGGTTGATCCGCAGGCTCTCCCTGCTCCAGACGAGCGCCGCGCGCGCCTGGTCGACCAGGCGTTGCAGGCGCAGGGCCCTTTCGTGCCGGGCCGCGGCCTCCTCGGTGTCCCACCGGCTCCCGGCCAGGGCCCGGGCCACATCCCGCAGGATGTGATGCGCCTCGTCGGCGGCGTCCCGGAGCGCGGCGCGGCTGTCGCGCAGATACACCGGGGGCCGGATCAGCGCGTTGACCGCGATCCCGACCGCGGCCCCGAAGAGCGCCTCGGCCATCCGGGCCGCCGAGGTGGCGACCGTGACCGGGGAACTGGTGAGGACGAACAGCGCGCCCGTCGCTGCGTAGATCCCCTGGCTCCCCAGACGCTGCCAGTTGCCCAGCAGCACGGCGGTGGGCAGGACCAGCGCCATCGCCACCATGGTGTCGTCCAGGGCCAGCGCTACCGCGGTGGCGATGACGGTGCCGGTGGCGATCGCCGCCAGCTGTTGCAGGCCGTGGGCGATCGACCGGTACACGGTGGACTCCACCAGGACGACCGCAACCCATGGCGCCACGAACGCCACCGGCGCCTTGAGCCACCAGCCCGCCACCGCCCACGCCACCCATGCGGCCAGCGCCGCCTTCACCGCCTGCGCTGCAAGATCCCGCTCCCGGCCGGGTGCCGCGGCCGCCTGTCGTACCGCATGTGCCCCGGCCTGCAGATCACCCCGCAGGGCCCGCATGCGTCGTGCCATCCGTCCCATGACAGCCTGGGTGCCACCTCAGGCGCGAGAAATGCACCGCTGTTGCACAACTCATGAGTGCCGGTCCTTCACAGGCAACGCACGGGTCACCCTTGCCGTCCTCCGATGCGACGTGGCTTCCCGGGGAGACCCGGCGATCCGGAGGAGGAGAACACTGTGATCCGTGCCCGGCGCACATGGGCGACCGCAGCGGCGGTACTCGCGGTGATGGGAGCGCCGACAGCGGCGGCCCAGGCCCAACAGCCCCATCAGCAAAGACCGTTAGCCACCTCGGCCGACACCGGCGACACGCTGCCTCCCCGCTGGCGGATCACCGGCGAAGGCACCCGCCGTCAGCTGGTGTGGCGGTCCGACGCACGCGTGCCCATGGGGAACGCCCGCGTCGAGTTCTACGCCGGAGACCGTCTGCTCGGTCTGCCGAGAGCCGCCCAGGACGGGCATACGTTCCGGCTCGCGCTCGGCCATGCGCGCCCCGACTCCCTGACACACCTCGAAGTGCGGGCAGGGGGCCGCCGGCTCGACGCGAGGGACGGCGCCTCCCGAATACCGGCGGACGATTCGGCGGGCGGGGCGCCGGCCGCGCTGCCGGCGAACCCCGTCGACCCCGGCACCCCGGGCCGGTACCGCACCGTCACCGGCGAGTACACCCTCCCCTCCGTACGGCTGCCGGGCTTCCCGGCGCCCGTGGAGATGAAGGCCGTGGTCGTGGCGCCGACCGGAGCCACCGGCCACCGCCCCCTCGCGCTGTTCCTGCACGGTCGTCACTCCACCTGCTACGCCGGGAACGAGGCGACCGGCGCATGGCCGTGCCCGGCCGGCGCCCGCCCCGTGCCGAGCTACCGGGGCTATCTGCGGGACCAGAAACTCCTGGCCTCCCAGGGGTATGTGACCGTGTCCGTCTCCGCCAACGGAATCAACGGGCAGGACTTCGCCGCGGAGGACGGCGGAGCGCAGGCCCGTTCCTCGCTCGTACGCCTCCACCTCGCCCGCTGGGCGGACTGGGCGGCCCACCCCGGCACGGCGCCGGCGGCGGTGCGCCGGGCGCCGCGCGCCGATCTGTCCCGTGTCCTGCTCGTGGGGCACTCACGGGGCGGCGAGGGCGTCAACCGCGCCGCCATGGACAGCCTGGACGCGCCGCCCGCCGGGCAGGACGGCTACCGGGGCCCGGTGCGCTGGCGCATCCGCGGCACCGTCCTCATCGGTCCGACGATCTTCGGGCAGAACCCGGTCGCGGACGTGCCGTCGGCGACGATCCTGCCGGGCTGCGACGGCGACGTGTCCGATCTGCAGGGCGAGGTGTACGTGGACGGCACCCGTGGGGTCAGCCGCGGTACCGCCCTGCACAGCGCCGTGTACGTGGTGGGCGCCGACCACAACTTCTTCAACAGCGAGTGGACTCCCGGGCAGGCCCAGGCGCCGGCCGAGGACGACTTCTTCTCCGGCGACCAGCGGGACCGGGTGTGCTCACCGGGCACCGCGACCCGGCTGACCGCGGCGCAGCAGCAGAAGGCGGGTGCCACGTACATCGCGGCGGCGGCCCGGCTGTTCGTCGCGGGCGACGACCGGGCGCGTCCCCTCCTGGACGGCTCGAACCTGCGGGCGCCGTCGGCGGACCCGGCGCGCGTGCTGACGCACGCGGTGGGCGCGCGCCGCACCGGAGCCTTCCTTCCGGACACCTCGGTCACCGTGCACGGAGGCCGGCTGTGCGCCGCCGTGGACCCGGACCGGGCGACCGCCTGCCTGGACTCCGCCACCCCCGGCGCGTCGCCGCACTTTGTCCGGTGGGAGACCGACAAGGAGGCGGGGCGCCGGGCGGTGATGCTGGCCTGGTCGGCGCCGGGTTCCGCGGTACGGGTACGGAATGCGCGGCCGGTGTCGCTCGACGGCGCCAAGGCACTGTCCCTGCGTGTGATCGTGCCGCCCGGCAGCACCGGGACACAGCTGGACGTCGCCGTCGCCGACGCCTCGGGGCACCGGGCGACGCTGGGCCGTGTCCGCGTCGACGGTCTGCCCGGAACGGACCGGACCGCCTCGTACTGGGCCCGGGAGGTGCGTGTGCCGCTCACGGCCGCGGCCCGGGCCGGAGTGGACCTGCGCCGGATCGGCACCCTTGAGCTGACACCGCGCAACCGCAGCGGCCGGGCATGGCTGATGGACGCATGGGGCTGGCGGCCCGGCACTCCCGAGGTACGGCCGGCCCCCCTGGCCCGCGTCGACCTCGGCCGGCTGAACGTCAAGGAAGGGAACTCCGGAACCCGCACCTACCACGTACCGGTCCGGGTCTCCGGTCACGGCAGCGGCCAGGTGCGGTTGTATGTCGCCGACCCCGTCACCGGAAGGGCCACGACCCGGCTGGTGACCGTGCGGCCCGGCACCGGCGGCATCGACGTACCGGTGCAGGTGACGGGCAACACCCGCTTCGGCTACGGCGTGGAGCACGACGTCTTCGTGAAGGCGGTCAGGGGATCCGTGGTCGGTTCGCACCGTGGCGGAGTGACGGTGGAGAACGACGACCCGATGCCGACGATCACCATGACTCCCCTGGCCGACAAGGTCACCGAGGGGCAGAGCCTGAAGTGGCGGGTCACGCTGTCCGCACCGGCCGACACGCAGATACCCGCGGTGTTCGACGTGCTGCCGGTCTCCGGCAGCCCCGAACTGTCCACCAAGGACGTCGATCCGCAGTGGCTGCTCGCCAACTCCGGTAAGGACCCGGACCCGGAGCGGCCGCTGTCCCGGGTCGAGCAGTTGTCCGTGTGGACGGAGGTGCCGCCCGGGCAGCTCAGCACCGAAGTGGCCGTGCCCACGATCGGGGACGCGGTGGCCGAACCCACGGAGTCCGTTCGCCTGCAGCTGACCGACGGCACCGACGGACCGCAGAACGGGCCCGTGGTCACCGGTACGGTGCTGGACGCCTCCTAGCCGGTACCGCATGAGAGGACGGGACCGCGGCCGGTGCGGGCCGCGGTCCCGTCCTCGGCGCGCAGACACGCCGACGGG